>NZ_JBIVGE010000001.1:887686-1632006 GCF_044748505.1 Microbacterium sp. NPDC089987 | reverse complement strand
GAGCGTCGTCCGTATGGTGACCGGAACCAGTCCGGTGAGCGTCGTCCGTATGGTGACCGGAACCAGTCCGGTGAGCGTCGTCCGTATGGTGACCGCAACCAGGGCGGTGACCGCAACCAGGGCGGTGACCGCAACCAGTCCGTTGAGCGCCGTCCGTACGGTGATCGCAACCAGTCCGGTGAGCGTCGTCCCTATGGTGACCGGAACCAGGGTGGCGAGCGTCGTCCCTACGGTGATCGCAACCAGGGTGCCGAGCGCCGTCCCTATGGTGATCGCAGCCAGGGCGGTGAGCGTCGTCCCTACGGTGATCGCAACCAGGGTGCCGAGCGCCGTCCCTATGGTGATCGCAACCAGTCCGGTGAGCGTCGTCCCTATGGCGACCGGAACCAGGGCGGTGAGCGTCGTCCGTATGGTGACCGCAACCAGGGCGGTGACCGCAACCAGGGTGGCGAGCGCCGGCCCTATGGTGATCGCAACCAGGGTGCCGAGCGCCGTCCCTATGGTGATCGCAACCAGGGTGGCGAGCGTCGTCCGTACGGTGATCGCAACCAGTCCGGTGAGCGTCGCCCCTATGGCGACCGCAACCAGTCCGGTGAGCGTCGACCGTCCGGTGACCGCAACCAGGGTGGCGAGCGTCGCCCGTACGGTGACCGGAACCAGTCCGGTGAGCGTCGCCCCTATGGCGACCGCAACCAGGGCGAGCGTCCTTCGTACGGGGATCGCGGCCAGTCCGGTGAGCGTCGCTCATATGGCGACCGCCCGCGTCAGGATCGCGATGGAGGCGAGCGGTCTTCGTTCCGCGACCGTCCGCGCGGCGGCGTCGACCGTCCGCACAACGAGTACGCGCCGGTTCGCGAGCGCATCCCGGAGCCGCCGCTGCCGGACGAGATCACCGCGCGTGATCTGCACCCGGCTGCGCGCAACGAGCTGAAGACCCTCAGCAAGGAGAACGCCGAGCAGGTCGCGCGTCATCTCGCGATGGTCGCGCAGCTCATCGACGATGACCCGGAACGCGCGCACGAGCATGCTCTCGCGGCCTCGCGCCGCGCCGGCCGCGTAGCCGTCGTGCGCGAGACCCTGGCGATCACGGCATACGGTATCGGCGACTTCGCCCTCGCGCTGCGCGAGCTGCGCACGTACCGTCGCATCTCCGGAAACGACGATCAGATCGCCCTCATCGTCGACAGCGAGCGCGGCGTAGGCCGGCCCGACCGCGCTCTCGAGGAGGGCCGTGGAGTCGATCGCGCCTCTCTGGCTCCGGCCGTGCGCGTGGCTCTGGCCATCGCGATGTCCGGCGCGCGCCTCGATCGAGGCGAGACCGAACTCGCGCTGGGCGAGCTCGAGATCCCGGAGCTCGACCCCGACCGTGCCTTCGAGTGGAGCCCCGCGCTGTTCTCGGCCCGTGCGGCCGTGCTCGAAGACCTCGGTCGTACCGAGGAAGCGAACTTCTGGGCGCAGCGCGCCGAGGTCGCCGCTTCCGCGCTCGGTCACGATGGCGAGTTCGACGAGATCATTGTCGAGGACGGCCTCGTCGAGGACTTCGACGACGCCGACGAGTACGACGAGGCGGATGCTGTCGAGCAGCACCACGCACCGATCGACGGCGCGGATGCCGATGAAACCGGAGCTGCCGAGGAACCCGCAGCAGCCGAGGAAGACGCCGACACCGGCGCATTTGAGGAAGCGCTCGACGGGGACGCTGCGGTCGCAGCATCCGGCACCGAGGGCGACTCGGCGCAGCCCGAGCCCGAGGCCGACAGCTCCTCCGCATTCGATGATCTGGAGTCCGATCGCTGATGGCTCTGTTCCGCCGCGCCAAGCAGGCATCCACTCCGCTGACCGGACGCGACGCGATCCTCGCTGATCTCGACGGGGTCGTGTACGCCGGGCCGAACGCGCTGCCGCACGCGGTCGACAGCCTCAACCGCGCTGCGCAGTCGATGCGGCTCGGCTACATCACCAACAACGCCGCGCGCACCGACGCGTCGGTCGCCGAGCATCTCACCGGTCTGGGGCTGAGGGTCGCGGCCGAGGATGTCGTCACCAGCCCGCAGGCGGCCATGCGCCTGCTCGCGACGATGGTGCCCGCCCCCGCCACGATCCTGATCGTCGGGGGAGAGGGCCTGGTCGTCGAGGCCGAGAAGGCCGGATACACGGTCACGCGCAGCGCGGAGGACTCCCCGGCAGCCGTCGTGCAGGGCTTCAGCCCCGACGTCGCGTGGACCGACCTCGCCGAGGCGGCTTTCGCGCTCAAGGTGCCCGAGGACGAGGGCGGGATCCCATGGATCTCGACCAACACCGACTGGACCATCCCGCGCGAGCGAGGCGTGGCGCCCGGCAACGGCACGCTGGTGTCGGCCGTGCACACCGCGATCGGCCGACTGTCGACGGTGGCGGGCAAGCCGGAGACGCCCATCTTCGAAGAGGCCATCGCGCGCTTCGGTGCGCAGCGTCCACTGTTCCTCGGCGACCGCCTCGACACCGACATCATGGGCGCCGCGCGCGCCGGCATCGACTCGGCGCTCGTGCTCACGGGCATCGATCGGCCGAAGCACGTGCTCGCAGCCCCGCAGGGGTCGCGGCCGGACTACATCCTCGCCGACCTGCGCGACCTGCACGCTCCGTACCCCGAGACGACCGAGAAGGACGGCGTCTTCACCGTCGGCGGCGCGTCGGTGCGCATCGTCAACGGCGATGTCCAGATCATCTCGGAGGGCTCGGCGCAGATCGACCTGCTGCGCGCCGGCGCCGCAGCGATCTGGGCGACGGGGCTCGCGATCTACGCATTCCGCGTGCCCGAGAAGCTCTACGCCGATCCTTTCCACAGGCCCTGAGAGTCGCGGCTGCCCCGTCCGCACCCCGGGCTACAGTTGACGGATGGAGCACACGCGAGACGAGCCGACCGATGCGCTCTGGAGCAGACTGCGCCTGATCGAGAGTCAGCCGCTCGCCGACCGGGCCGACGCGTACGGCGCGATGCATGACGAGCTGATGAAGCGTCTCGAGAGCACCCCGCGCACGGGCGACTCGGCGCACGGCGCCCGATGACCCGCCTCGACGCTGCTCTCGCGGCACGGGGTCTCGCTCGTTCGCGGACTCACGCGGCGTCTCTCATCGCCGACGGACTGGTGAGCGTCGACGGACGCACGATCATCAAGGCATCCACCCCCGTCGCCGACGAAGCCGAGCTCCGCGTCGACGGCGGCGACCACTACGTCAGCCGCGCCGCGCACAAGCTGCTCGCCGCGCTCGACGGCTTCGGGATCCCCGTCGAGGGGCGTCTCGCGCTCGACATGGGGGCATCGACCGGTGGATTCACTCAGGTGCTGCGCGAGCGCGGCGCACGCCGCGTGCTCGCCGTCGACGTCGGCCACGGCCAGCTGTCGCCGCAGGTCGCCGCGGACCCGGCCGTGACAGCCGTCGAAGGTTTCAACGTCCGGCACATGAGCGCGCGGTCGCTCGCGGATGCGACCGGCGAGGCGCAGCGCCCCGAACTCGCGGTCGGCGACCTGTCGTTCATCTCCCTCGACCTCGTGCTGCCGGCGATCGCCGCGACGATCGCATCCGACGCGGACGTCATCCTGCTCATCAAGCCCCAGTTCGAGGTGGGCCGCACCGCGGTGAAGGGCGGGCTCGTCACCAGCATCGACGCCAGGGTCGACGCGGTCGAGCGCACGCTGTGGAGCGCACACGACGCGGGCCTCGGGATGCTCGGCATCCTGCCCTCGCCGATCCTCGGCACGCACGGCAACGCCGAGTACCTCGCGCACCTCGCGCCCGGCCGCGGGACGGATCCGTCAGAATGGTCTGAGCAGATCGCACACGTGGCAGGAGGACGATGAACGCGCGCCCCATCCTGGTCGTCGCCCACGCCAAACGCGAGGACACGGTCGCCGCAGCGCTTCGTGTCGTCGACGCGCTGCGGGGCGCCGGCGCAACCCCTGTGCTGCCAGCGGACGATCACCATGAGTTCGTGGCCCTCGATGAGCGCTTCGCCGAGGTCGGACTTCTGGGAACGGACGCCGCGATCGACGACCTCGAGCTCGCCATCGTGCTCGGCGGCGACGGCACGATCCTGCGCGCAGCCGAGCTCGTGCGCGGGTCGGGCGCGCCGGTGCTGGGCATCAACATGGGCCACGTCGGATTCCTCGCCGAGATCGATCGAGATGACATGGATGCCGCCGTGGCCCGCGTCATCGATCGCGACTACGAGGTCGAGGAGCGCCTCGCGCTGTCCGTCCGGGTGAAGGATGCCCACGGCGCGGTCGTGTACGAGACCTGGGCGCTCAACGAGGCGACCGTCGAGAAGGCCAGCCGGGAGCGGATGATCGAGGTCGTCATCGAGATCGACGGCCGGCCGCTGTCGAGTTTCGGATGTGACGGCATGGTCGTCTCCACTCCGACGGGCTCCACCGCGTACAACTTCTCCGCTGGCGGGCCGGTCATCTGGCCGACCGTCGAGGCCATCGCGGTCGTGCCGCTCTCGGCGCACGCGCTCTTCGCGAAGCCTCTGGTCGTCGGGCCGGAGGCGTCGGTCGCGATCGAGATGCTCGAGCGCACCGACGGCAGCGGGATCCTCTGGTGCGACGGACGCCGCTCGCACGAGCTGCCGCCCGGGGCACGCGTCGTCGTGCGGCGCTCGTCACGCCCGGTGCGACTGGCGCGGCTTCATCCGACCGCGTTCACCAACCGCCTCGTGCGCAAGTTCCAGCTCCCCGTCGCCGGATGGCGAGGTGCTCCGTGATCGACGAGATGCGCATCCGCGGTCTCGGCGTGATCGACGACGCCGTGCTGCCGCTCGGGGCAGGATTCACCGCCGTGACCGGAGAGACCGGCGCAGGCAAGACCATGGTCGTCACCGGCCTCGGGCTGCTGCTGGGCGCCCGTGCCGACTCGTCGGCGATCCGTGCCGGCGCCGCTCAGGCATCCGTCGCCGGAGTCTGGATGGTGCCCCCGCAGGGACCCGTCGCCGACATCGTCACCGACGCCGGGGGTGAGCTCGAGCCGGCCGGCAACGCAGCAGAGCTCTACGTCTCGCGCACTCTGAGCGCCGAGGGCCGCAGTCGGGCGAGCGTCGGCGGCCGCCCCGCTCCGGCGGGCGTGCTCGCCTCTCTGGCCGAGGAGCTCGTGGTCGTGCACGGACAGTCCGACCAGCTGCGCCTGCGCTCGGGCGCCGCGCAGCGGGATGCGCTCGACCGCTTCGGAGGCGAGCAGATCGCCTCAGCCGTTGCGACCTACCGTGACCGCTTCGCCCGATGGCGGGAGCTGGATGCCGAGATCACCGAGCTCACCGAGAACCGCGACCGTCGCATGGCAGAAGCCGCGCTGCTGCGTGAGCAGCTCGCCGAGATCGAGCAGCTCGAGCCGCAGCCGGGGGAGGACGTCGAGCTGAACCAGCGCGCCGAGCGACTCGCCAACTCCGAGGAGCTGCGGCTGTCGGCCTCCGTCGCCCGCTCGGCGCTTTCGAGCGACGAGGGCGACCCGGACGTCGCCGCTCTGCTCGCCGAGGCCCGCCGCTCTCTCGAGCGCAGCGCCGACCCGAAGCTCACCGAGATCTCGGAGACGCTCGCCGACCTCGGCTATCGCGCCGCCGATCTCGCGCAGCAGCTCTCGGGATACCTCGCCGACCTCGACGAGTCGGGCCCGCACGAACTCGCCGCCGTCGAGGAGCGTCGCGCCGCGCTCGGCGGACTGATCCGCCAGCACGGCTCGCTCGACGACGCCCTGCGCATCTGGCAGACGGGGTCGCTGCGCCTCGCTGAGCTCGACGACGACGGCGACCGCATCGAGCGGCTGACCGCGGAGGCGGGCAGTGCCCGCGACGCCCTCGACGATGCAGCCGACGCCCTCACCGAGGTGCGCACAGCGGCCGCCGTGCGGCTGTCGGCGGCCGTGACCGACGAGCTGCACGCCCTCGCCATGCCCGATGCCACCCTCGAGGTGCGCGTGTCCGCGGGCGCCGAATCCGCGCGCGGACGCGACGACGTCGCCATCCTGCTCGCACCGCACCCGGGCGCCGAGCCGCGGACGGTCTCGAAGGGGGCATCCGGCGGCGAGCTCTCGCGGGTCATGCTCGCGATCGAGGTCGTCATCGCCGGCACGGACCCGGTGCCGACGTTCGTCTTCGACGAGGTGGATGCCGGGATCGGCGGAGCCGCGGCCATCGAGGTCGGCCGCAGGCTCGCGCAGCTCGCCCGCACCTCGCAGGTCATCGCCGTCACGCACCTCGCTCAGGTGGCCGCGTTCGCGAACAACCACCTCTCGGTGGTCAAGTCGAACGACGGCGCGGTGACCGCGTCGAGCGTCACCAGGCTCGAGGGCGCCGACCGCGAGGCCGAGATGGCGCGCCTGCTCTCCGGACTCACCGATTCCGATGCCGCACTCACCCACGCCCGCGAACTGCTGAGCCTCGGCTCCGCGATCGACTGATAGGATAAAAGCCCGTGATGAACTCTTCTGTTGCGGCGCCTGACAACGACACCAGCTCCTTCACCACGAAGCACATCTTCGTGACGGGCGGTGTCGTTTCCTCGTTGGGCAAGGGGCTCACCGCAGCCAGCCTGGGCAATCTGCTCACCGCGCGCGGTGTGCGCGTCGTGATGCAGAAGCTCGACCCGTACCTCAACGTCGACCCCGGCACCATGAACCCGTTCGAGCACGGTGAGGTCTTCGTCACCGACGACGGCGCGGAGACCGACCTCGACATCGGGCACTACGAGCGCTTCCTCGGCATCAACCTGTCTCGTGCGGCGAACGTCACCACCGGGCAGATCTACTCCGACGTGATCGCCAACGAGCGTCGCGGTGACTATCTCGGCGCGACCGTGCAGGTCATCCCGCACATCACCGACGAGATCAAGCGCCGCATGCGCCTGCAGGCCACCGAGCAGCCTCAGCCCGACATCATCATCACCGAGGTCGGCGGCACCGTCGGCGACATCGAGTCGCAGCCGTTCCTCGAGGCCGCGCGTCAGCTGCGTCACGAGCTGGGCCGCGACAACGTGTTCTTCGTGCACGTGTCCCTCGTGCCGTTCATGGGCGCCTCCGGCGAGCAGAAGACCAAGCCCACCCAGCACTCCGTCGCAGCCCTGCGCCAGGTCGGCATCCAGCCCGACGCGCTGGTGCTGCGCAGCGATCGTCCGGTCAGCGCGAGCAACCGCAACAAGATCGCCCTGATGTGCGACGTCGATGCCGAAGGCGTGATCAACACGGTCGACCTGCCGAGCATCTACGACATCCCGTCGACGCTCAACGATCAGGGCCTCGACGCCTACATCATCCGCCGTCTCGGCCTCGACCACGCCGGCGAGGTCGACTGGACCCGCTGGAACACGGTGCTGCACGCGGTGCACAACCCCAAGCACGAGGTCACCATCGGTCTCGTCGGCAAGTACATCGATCTGCCCGACGCGTACCTCTCGGTCACCGAAGCCCTCAAGGCCGGCGGCTTCGCTCAGGAGACGAAGGTCAACATCCGCTGGATTCCGTCCGACTCATGCGAGACCCCGGAGGGGGCGGCGAAGGCTCTCGGCGAGGTCGATGGCATCTGCGTGCCCGGCGGCTTCGGCATCCGCGGCATCGAGGGCAAGCTCGGCGCGCTGAAGTTCGCCCGTGAGCAGGGCATCCCGACGCTCGGCCTGTGCCTCGGCCTGCAGTGCATGGTCATCGAGTACGCCCGTGACGTCGCCGGCATCGAGGATGCCTCGTCGACCGAGTTCGACCCGGACACCGCAGAGCCCGTCATCGCGACCATGGCCGAGCAGATCGAGATCCTCGACGGCGGCGACCTGGGCGGCACCATGCGCCTCGGCCTCTACGAAGCGGCTCTCGCCGACGGCTCGCTCGCCAGCGACCTGTACGACGCGCCGACGGCCTCTGAGCGGCACCGCCACCGCTACGAGGTGAACAACGCCTACCGTCCGCGTCTCACCGACGCCGGTCTGGTGTTCTCGGGCGTGAACCCCGACCTCGACCTCGTCGAGTACGTCGAGCTGCCCCGGGACGTGCATCCGTTCTACATCGCCACCCAGGCCCACCCCGAGCTCAGCTCGCGTCCCACCGCGCCGCACCCGCTCTTCCGCGGTCTGGTCGGCGCCGCCATCGAGCGCCACCGCGCCAGCGAGCTGTTCACCGAGGACGCCTGATCATGCTGCAGGACGAGCCGTTCGAGCCCGAGGTCATCTCCAGTGACGTCGCCTACCGTGGCGCGGTCTGGAACGTACGCGACGATCGGGTGCGCTACGGCGACGGCGAGATCCGCCGCCAGTACGTCGCGCACACCGGTGCGGTCGCCGTCGTCGCGCTGGACGAGCACGAGCGGGTGCTGCTGATCCAGCAGTACCGGCATCCGATCCGCCACCGCGACTGGGAGCTGCCCGCCGGCCTGCTCGACGTGCCGGGTGAGGAGCCGATGCACGCCGCCCAGCGCGAGCTCGGCGAGGAAGCCGACATCGTCGCCGAGCACTGGGAGCACCTCGTCTCGGCGTGGACGACGCCAGGCGGCAACGACGAGATGATCCACATCTACCTCGCCACCGGCCTCAGCGATTCCGACCGGCACGAGCGCGAGGACGAGGAGGCCGACATCCGCGTCGAGTGGGTGCCGCTCGCCGAGGTGGCGGATGGCGTGCTCGCGGGGCGTCTGCACAACGGCATCCTGGCCATCGGGGTTCTCGCGGCCGAGCGCCGCCTCCGCGAGCAGCGGTCGCACGAAGAGCCCTGACGTGCGGCTCGACCGGGCGCTCGACGCGTACCTGCGTCACGTCACGATCGAGCGCGGGCTCTCCGAGCACACGGTCGCCGCCTACCGTCGCGATCTGTCCGGCTACGCCGCATGGCTGGGGGAGCAGGGCATCGAGACGACGGATGCGATCGACCCGCGCACCGTGGCGGCGTTCATCGCCGATCGCGCGGGCGCCGACCCGCCACCCGCGGCGACGAGCCTCGCCCGGCTGCAGTCGGCCGTGCGCGGCTGGCACCGCTTCCTCGTACGCGAGGGGATCGAGACCGCCGATCCCACCGGGCGGCTGCGGCCGCCGAAGGCGCCGCAGCGCCTGCCGAAGGCGCTCACCATCGAGCAGGTCGAGCGCCTCCTCGCCGCGCCCTCGGCCGACGAGCCGATCGGGATGCGCGACCGGGCATTGCTCGAGCTGCTGTACGCGACGGGGGCGCGTGTCTCGGAGGCGGTCACGCTCGACGTCGACGACCTCTCCTACGGCGACGTGCTCCGCCTGCGGGGCAAGGGCGACAAGGAGCGAATCGTGCCTGTCGGGTCCTACGCGCGGGCGGCCGTCGACGCCTACCTCACGCGGGCCCGCCCGGGGCTGGCGACCAAGGGGCGCGCGACGGCCCGGCTGTTCCTGGGCGCACGCGGAGCGCCGCTGTCACGGCAGAGCGCCTGGCTGGTGATCCGCGCCGCCGCCGAACGCGCGCAGATCACCGCCGAGGTGTCTCCGCACACACTGCGGCACAGCTTCGCGACGCACCTGCTGCAGGGCGGTGCCGACGTGCGCGTGGTGCAGGAGCTGCTCGGCCACGCGTCCGTCGCGACGACGCAGATCTACACGCATGTGTCGGTGGATGCCCTGCGCGATGTGTACGCGACGTCGCACCCCCGGGCGCGCTGAGCCTCTGCCGCGTGCCGACCCCGGCGCAGTCGCGCCCTGCGGATACAATCGAGCGAGCACGAAGGAGCAGGATGGCGGACAAGGTGACGAAGAGCAGGTCGAAGGCGACGAAGGGTGACGACACCCCCATCGGCCCGACCGGTCGTCCCTACCAGGGGTTCCCGACCCCTGCGCCGCTCGCCTCGCACGGCCCGGCGCGCATCATCGCCCTGTGCAACCAGAAGGGCGGCGTCGGCAAGACGACCACCTCGATCAACCTCGCAGCCTCGCTCGCCGAGTACGGCCGCCGCGTGCTCGCGGTGGACTTCGACCCCCAGGGTGCGCTGTCTGCGGGTCTGGGCATCCAGACGCACGACGTGCCCACCGTGTACGACCTGCTGCTCGACACCAAGCGCGACCCCCGCGAGGCGATCGTGCACTCGTCCGTCCACAACCTCGACGTGCTGCCGGCGAACATCGACCTGTCGGCCGCCGAGGTGCACCTCGTCAACGAGGTGGCTCGGGAGACGATCCTCTCCCGGGTGCTGCGGCACGTGTCGGGCGAGTACGACGTCATCCTCATCGACTGCCAGCCGTCGCTCGGCCTGCTCACGGTGAATGCGCTGACCGCCGCGCATGGCGTGCTCATTCCGCTGGAGTGCGAGTTCTTCGCCCTGCGCGGTGTGGCGCTGCTGATCGAGACCATCGACAAGGTGCGCGACCGGCTCAACCCCGCCATCGAGCTCGACGGCCTGCTCGCCACGATGTACGACCCGCGCACGCTGCACTCGCGCGAGGTGCTGGAGCGCGTCGTCGAGGCCTTCGGCGATGACGTCCTCGAGACCGTCATCGGTCGCACCGTGAAGTTCCCCGACGCGTCGGTGTCGGGCGTTCCCATCACCGAGTTCGCGCCCGAGCACGCCGCAGCACAGGCGTACCTGCGACTGGCGCGGGAGCTGGTCGCCCGTGGCGCCGTCGCCTGAGAACCACGCTGTCGTCGACGAGACCGGGCCTCGCGCTGAGCCGGTCGAAGCGTTTCGCGTCTCGCTGTCGAACTTTGACGGCCCGTTCGACCTGCTGCTGAACCTCATCTCCAAGCACGAGCTCGACATCACCGAGGTCTCGCTGAGCCGGGTCACAGACGAGTTCATCTCGTACCTGAAGGAGCTCGACGGCGACGCCGAGCTCGATCAGGCATCGGAGTTCCTGGTCGTCGCGGCCACCCTGCTCGACATGAAGATCGCAGGCCTCCTGCCCCAGGGTGAGCTGGTGGATGCCGAGTCGGTGGCGCTGCTGGAGGCCCGAGACCTGCTGTTCGCCCGGCTGCTGCAGTACCGCGCGTTCAAGGAGGTCTCGAGCTGGTTCGCGCGCTGCCTGCAGCGGGAGGACCGCCGTCACGTGCGCGCCGTGCCGCTCGACGAGAAGCACCGCAGCCGCACTCCCGAGCTGGTGTGGACGCTGACCCCCGCCGATTTCGCCGCGCTGGCACTGATGGCCTTCACCCCCAAGGAGCTGCCGAGCGTCGGACTCGACCACCTGCACGCGCCGCTGGTGAGCATCCGCGAGCAGGCCGCGATCGTCGTCACGCTGCTGCGCAGCACGGAGTCGCTGACCTTCCGCGAGCTCGTCGCCGGCGTCAGCGAGCCCGGCATCGTCGTGGCGCGCTTCATCTCGGTGCTCGAGCTGTACCGCCACGCGGCGCTGTCGTTCGAGCAGCTCGAGCCACTCGGCGAGCTGACCCTGCGCTGGTCGGCGGAGAGCTGGTCGGACGAGCAGCTGGCCACGTTGGGAGCAGACTATGACCGATGAGACGGATGCCCGTACCGTGCCGACCTCCGGGAATCAGCAGGTGACCCTCGAAGCGGCCCCCGAGTCACCGCTCGAGTCGCCGCTCACCGAGCGCGTCGAGGCGATCCTGCTGATCATCGATGAGCCCATCGCACTCGTCGCCCTGGCCGCTGCCGTGCACGCGCCGGTGCATGCGGTGCGACAGGTGCTCGAGCAGCTGGTGGAGGACTACGACGGGCGTGGCCGCGGCCCGCGCCGCGGCTTCGAGCTGCGCGAGGTCGGCGGCGGCTGGCGACTGTACGTACGCGATGACCACGACGACCTGGTGGCGGACTTCATCGGCGGACAGGCCCCGGCCCGGCTCTCCCAGGCGGCGCTCGAGACGCTCGCCGTGATCGCCTACAAGCAGCCCGTGACCCGAGGGCAGGTGGCATCCATCCGCGCTGTCAACGTCGACTCGGTCGTGCGCACCCTGCTCGCGCGCGGGCTCATCACCGAGCTGTTCGCCGACTCCGAGACCGGCGCGATCAACTACGGCACCACCGATCAGCTGCTGCAGCACCTCGGCATCAACTCGATCGATGATCTGCCGCCCATCTCGCCGCTGCTCGATGACGGCGCCGACGGATTCGACGAGGGAATGATCTGATGAGCACTGAACGACCCCAGATGGACCCGCCCGAGGGCATCCGCCTGCAGAAGGCGCTCGCGAACGCCGGCGTGGCATCCCGCCGCGTCATCGAGCAGTACATCGTCGAGGGGCGCATCCGCGTCAACGGCAGGACGGCCACCGAGCTCGGCACCCGCATCGACCCCGAGACCGACCTCATCGACGTCGACGGCACAGCCGTGCAGCTCGACGTCTCGAAGCGGTACGTGATGCTGAACAAGCCGACGGGCGTCGTCAGCACGATGAAAGACGAGAACGGCCGGCCCGACCTGCGCCGCTTCACGAAGGACTGGCCCGAGCGGCTGTACAACGTCGGGCGACTGGATGCCGAGACCAGCGGCCTGCTCATCCTCACCAACGACGGCGGCCTCGCCCACGTGCTCGCGCACCCGTCGTTCGGCGTCACCAAGGTCTACATCGCGAAGGTGTCCGGCACGGTCACGGCGCAGACCATCGCTCAGCTGACTCGCGGGATCGAACTCGAGGACGGACCGATCAAGGCCGACAAGGCTCGGCTCCTGGATGTCTCGCGCGGGTCGAGTTTGGTCGAGCTCACGCTGCACTCCGGACGCAACCGAATCGTCCGGCGCATGATGGCCGCGGTCGGGCATCCGGTCGACGAGCTGGTGCGCCGCCAGTTCGGGCCGCTGCACCTGGGAACTCTCGCGGTCGGCAAGGCGCGCGAGCTGACTAAAATCGAACGAGGCGCGCTGCTGACTCTGTCGCGCCAGGATTCCCCGGCGCCCGCTGCCACCGAGCAGCGACGAGCGCATGACAGCCCTCAGGAGAACGAGTGACCGATTCCCACAGTGCGCGCGCGGCTCAGCATGCCGCGCGGCTCTCGGGGACGGTGCGCGTCGTCGGAGCGGGGCTTCTCGGCTCGAGCATCGGGCATGCCCTCAGCGCCAAGGGCATCGACGTCGTGCTCGCCGACGCATCGCCGTCGCAGCTGCGTCTCGCCATCGACTACGGCGCGGGACGCGCCGCGCGCCACGACGACGCACCGCGGCTGATCGTCGTGGCCGTCCCGCCGGATGTCACCGCGGACGTCATCGAGGCCGAGCTGAGCGCCTACCCGGATGCCGTCGTCACCGACGTCGCGAGCGTGAAGCTCGACCCCTTCGACGAGCTGCGCCGCCGCGGCATCGACTTGACCCGTTACATCGGCTCGCACCCGCTCGCCGGACGTGAGCGCGGGGGAGCGATCTCGGCGCGCGCCGACCTGTTCATCGGCCGTCCGTGGGTGGTCTGCCGCGATGAGCAGACCCGCGCCGCCGATCTCGCCTTGGTCGAAGCGCTCGCGCTCGACGTCGGCGCGATGCCACTGGAGATGACTCCCGACGAGCACGACCGCTCGGTCGCGCTCACCTCCCACGTGCCGCAGGTGGTCGCGAGCCTGCTCGCCGGGCGCCTGGCCGAGGCGGACGAGGGCTCGCTGCGTCTCGCCGGTCAGGGCGTGCGCGACACGACCCGCATCGCCGCCTCGGCGCCGGAGCTGTGGGTGCAGATCCTCGGGGCGAACGCCGCCCCGGTCGTCGAGCTGCTGGATGCCCTGGCCCTGGACCTCAAGGAGGTCGCCGACGCTCTGCGCGAGCCGGACGCTCCCGGTGCCCGCAGAACGGTCGCGGATGCCATCCGCCAGGGCAACGAGGGCGTGGAGCGCCTGCCGGGCAAGCACGGTCAGAACCGACGCTTCGAGACGATGGTCGTCATGGTCGACGACACCCCGGGCCAGCTGGGCCGCCTGTTCGGCGAGCTCGGCGAACTGGGCGTCAACGTCGAGGACCTGCGTCTCGAGCACTCTCCTGGCGCCCAGTTCGGTCTCGCCGAGATTAGCCTGGCGCCGGCCGCACTGCGCGGTGCGATCGAAGGACTGGAAGAGCGCGGCTGGCGGATTGCGGGGAACACCAATGACTAGCCCTTCGACAGGCTCAGGGACCCAGGGGACAGGCACCCACGCGGTTGGTGCCGCGAAGTTCATCGCGATCGACGGGCCCGCCGGCTCCGGCAAGTCCAGCGTCTCGAAGGAGATCGCGCGCCGCGAGCGCTACGGCTACCTCGACACGGGAGCCGCCTACCGGGCGCTGGCGTGGCACGTGCTCGACCTCGGGGACGACACAGCTGACGCCGATGCGGTTCGCGCCGCGGCATCCGATTTCCCGTTCTCGCAGGGACTCGACCCGGATGACCGGATCGTGCGCGTCGGCGACGTGGACGTGACGGCCGCCATCCGCGAGCCGCGGGTGTCGGGCGCGGTCAGCGGCGTCGCTCGCGTACCCGAGGTCCGCGTGCAGGTGAACGAGATGTTCCGTCGCATCGTCGCCGAGTCGGACTACCCGGCCGTGATCGTCGAAGGACGGGACATCACCACCGTCGTCGCGCCCGACGCGCCCGTGCGGATCCTGCTCACCGCAGCGCCCGAGGTGCGCGCCGCCCGCCGCGCCGGCGAGCTCGCAGGCGAGAACGCCGCCGCTGTCGCGGAAGCGCTGCACAAGCGCGACGCATCTGACAGCACCGTCGTCGACTTCCTCAACGCCGCCGAAGGCGTTGACGTGGTCGACTCCACCGAACTTGATTTCGCGCAGACCATCGACGCCGTGCTCGCGGTGATCGCCCAGCGGCGCGACGCTGACAGAGGAGCTTGAACATGGCCGATGAAGAGTACACCGGCGCCCCCGACGATCTCGCCGAGAAGATGGCCTCGCTCGACGAGGACTTCGCCGAACAGCGCGCCACCGCGATGCGCGCATCGCTCAGCGACTACGAGCTGGAAGAGGACGACACCGCGCTGTTGGAGGGCATCGCCCTCGGCGAGGACGGCATCGAGTACTCGCCGGCCCTGCCGGTGGTGGCGATCGTCGGCCGTCCGAACGTGGGCAAGTCGGCGCTCGTGAACCGCATCCTCGGCCGCCGCGAGGCCGTCGTCGAGGACACCCCTGGCGTCACGCGTGACCGCGTCACCTACAAGGCCGAGTGGAATGACCGTCGCTTCTCGCTGGTCGACACCGGTGGCTGGGAGCCGGATGCCAAGGGCATCGACCGCTCGGTCGCCGCTCAGGCCGAGGTCGCGATCGACCTCGCCGACATGGTGCTGTTCGTCGTCGACGCGAAGGTCGGCGCCACCTCCACCGACGAGCACGTCGTGAAGCTGCTGCGCAAGAGCGGCAAGCCCGTGTTCCTCGTCGCGAACAAGATCGATGACGCCCGCCAGGAGCCCGAGGCCGCGGCCCTGTGGAACCTGGGACTGGGTGAGCCGCATCCGGTCTCGGCCATCCACGGTCGCGGTGTGGCCGATCTGCTCGACATGGTCATCGCCAAGCTGCCCGAGGTGTCGGCTGTCGCGAAGGCGGAGATCGGCGGCCCGCGCCGCGTCGCCATCATCGGGCGCCCGAACGTGGGCAAGTCGTCGCTGCTGAACAAGGCGGCGGGCGAGGAGCGCGTGGTCGTGAACGACCTCGCCGGCACCACCCGCGACCCGGTCGACGAGATCGTCGAGCTGGGCGGGAAGATGTGGCGTCTGGTCGACACCGCGGGCATCCGCCGCCGGGTGCACCTGCAGCAGGGCGCGGACTTCTACGCGTCGCTGCGCACCTCCGCCGCGCTCGAGAAGGCCGAGGTCGCCGTCGTCGTGCTCGACGTCTCGCAGCCGATCAGCGTGCAGGACCTGAACATCATCGACATGGTGCTCGAGTCGGGACGCGCGCTCGTGCTCGCGTTCAACAAGTGGGACCGCCTGTCGGACGACGACATGGAGAACTCTGACCGTCGCCGCTACCTCGAGCGGGAGATCGAGCAGGATCTCGCGCACGTCGCATGGGCTCCCCGGGTCAACATCTCGGCGAAGACCGGCAGGCACTTCGACAAGCTCGTCCCCGCGCTCGAGCAGGCTCTGGAGAACTGGGACCGTCGCATCCCGACCGGAAAGTTCAACGCGTTCATCACCGAGCTCGTCGCCGCCCACCCGCACCCCCTGCGCGGTGGCAAGCAGCCGCGCATCCTGTTCGGCACGCAGGCGTCGACCCGTCCGCCGACGTTCGTGCTCTTCACGACCGGATTCCTCGACCCCGGCTACCGCCGCTTCGTGCAGCGACGCCTGCGCGAGCTGTACCAGTTCGAGGGAACGCCGATCGTCATCAACATGCGGGTGCGCGAGCGTCGCCAGCGCTGACCGGCTGGGTTCCTGAGCCTGTCGAAGGACCCGAGCCTGTCGAAGGGCCCCATTGGGTCCCTGAGCGCGCCCCTTTGGGTCCCTGAGCGCGCCCCTTTGGGTCCCTGAGCCTGTCGAAGGGATAATGGCGTCGGATGCCGCAACACCGCGGCATCCGACGCACTGCCCACGAGGCCCCGCACGATACGAGGATGCAATGTCGCACACCCTGCCCCTGCCCGACCTCACCCACGAGCGCGTGGAGGTGACGACCGGGCGACGCAGCGGGCTGTTCATCGCCGTCGCGCTGCACTCGTCCGTGCTCGGCTCGGCCCTGGGCGGAGCTCGCCTGTGGACGTACCCGCACTGGAGCGACGCTCTCGGCGACGCGCTGCGGCTGTCGGCGGCGATGACGCTGAAGAACGCGGCCGCGGGTTTGGATGCCGGTGGCGGCAAGTCGGTGATCGGGCTGGCGCCCGGTGAGACCCTCGACGCCGATCGGCGGAGGGACGCGTTCCTCGACCTCGGCGACGCCGTCGAGCTGATGGGCGGCCTGTACCGCACGGCGGAGGATGTCGGATCGACCACCGACGACATGCTCACGGTCAGCGAGCGCACACAGCACGTCGTCGGACTGCCGTCCGCCGTGGGCGGTTCCGGTGAGCCGGCAGGGCCGACCAGCGTCGGCGTGTACGCGTCGCTGCAGGCCGTGCTCGAGCGTGTGACCGGGTCGGCGGATGCCGCGGGTCGCCGCATCACGATCTCCGGTCTCGGGCAGGTCGGCGGACGGCTGGCATCGCGCCTCGCCGAGCAGGGCGCGCAGCTGACCGTGACCGACATCAACCCCGCACGCCGCTCGTTCGCTGACGAGATCGGAGCGACCTGGGCGGAGCCGGGCACCGAGCATCTGATCGCCG
Organism: Microbacterium sp. NPDC089987; assembly: GCF_044748505.1. Taxonomy (NCBI): domain Bacteria; kingdom Bacillati; phylum Actinomycetota; class Actinomycetes; order Micrococcales; family Microbacteriaceae; genus Microbacterium; species Microbacterium sp. NPDC089987. The sequence continues at coordinate 1,614,879 of NZ_JBIVGE010000001.1, read as the reverse complement.
GCGACGTGTTCGTGCCGGCCGGCATCGGCGGCGTGCTGACCGACGAGGTCATCGACGCGCTGGACGTGAAGGCCGTGTGCGGCCCGGCGAACAACCCGCTCGCCGACCGGTCGGGAGCCGACCGTCTCGCGCAGCGCGGCGTGCTGTACGCGCCCGACTTCGTCGTGAACGCCGGCGGAGTGATCTATCTCGACCTCGAGGCGAAGCGCATCGGCTCCAGCGACGAGATCATGCAGCGTGTGGCGGGGATAGGCGACACGGTGCGCCGGATTCTCGATGACGCGGAGGCTCGCGGTGTGACACCGCTGCTCGCCGCGGAGGAGCTCGCAGCGGCGCGCCTGCGTGCCGGAGCAGCCGTCGGCGCGCGCTGACTCTCTGGCCGCTCGAGTCTTCCCGGCGGTCGCCTCGCCGTGGCGGTCGCCTGTTCCTGCGGTCGTCGTGCCGAAGGGCGTCGCGGCATGAAAGGCTGGGGGAGTGACGATCGTTCCTCCCGCCCCCGATGAGCCGCGACGTCCGCTCGGTCCGCAGGACCCGGGTGATGCCTGGGTGATCGCGCCGACCGGGGAGAAGTACTGGGGCCGGTTCGGAGCTGCTGGCGTACTCGCCTTCGATCCTCAGCGCGGGGTGCTGCTGCAGCATCGCGTCGGCTGGAGTCACTTCGGCGGTACCTGGGGCATTCCGGGCGGCGCCCTGCACAAAGATGAGTCGCCCCTCGACGGCGCGCTGCGGGAGGCGCAGGAAGAGGCGGGAATCCCGGACGGCGCGTTGCACGCGAGGTTCGCGCGCGTGCTGGATCTGCAGATCTGGTCGTACACCACCGTCGTCGCCGATGTGCTCGCGCCCTTCGATCCGGTGATCAGCGACCCCGAGAGCCTCGCTCTGGAGTGGGTGCCGGTCGACGAGGTCGATCAGCGGCCGCTGCATCCCGGCTTCGCGGCATCGTGGCCGCTGCTGCGTTCGCTGCTGATGGTGCACCCGGTGATCGTCGTCGACGCGGCGAACGTCGTCGGCTCGGTGCCGGATGGGTGGTGGAAGGACCGGGCGGGAGCCGCGACGCGCCTTCATGAGCGGCTCTCGAAGTGGGCAGCAGACGGCGTGGATGCCGGATCGCTGGGTCTCGAGGCCGACCGCTGGTTCCCGCCGGTGACGATGGTCGTCGAGGGTGCGGCGCGGGCCATCCCGGATGCCGGGCAGCAGACTCACGGCGCCCGGGTCGCCATCGTGCGCGCCGCGGGCGCCGGAGACGAAGCGATCGTCGAGGAGGCCCGCCGCCTCGGCGCAGACGGTTCAGAGGTGATAACCGTGACCAGCGACCGCGGCCTCGCCGCCCGACTCGAGGAGGTCGACGCGAAAGTCGAGTCGGCCGGCTGGCTGCTGCGCCAGATGGATGCCCGCGGCTGACCCGATCGCTTCCAGTCAGAACGGTGGTCGCTCCGTCGGATCTGGACCGGCAGCGTGTGGCGAACCAGGCGGGTCGGGAAGCTCGATTGACGGCACGAACATCACTCGTACGGATCCCGACCGCGCAGCCGGTCGATCTCGCGCCTCTCGCGTTTGGTTGGCCGCCCGGCGCCGCGGTCGCGCACGGCGAGCATGGCCGACGGCTCGCGAGGGGGAGTGCGGTCTTCGTACGCCGTCACCGCGACGGGCGCGCCGACGCGCTTCGACAGCGTCTGCTTCACGATGAGGATGCGGTCGAACCCCGACATCCTCACCCGCACCTCATCGCCCGGCTTCACGGTCTGCGCGGCCTTGGTCCGCTCGCCTCCGACGCGCACGTGCCCGGCCCGGCAGGCCGCCGTGGCGGCGGAGCGGGTCTTGTAGATGCGGATCGCCCAGAGCCAGCTGTCGACGCGTACGGGTTTCATGGCATCCATCATCTGCCCTTCTCCAGAACGCGATCAGCGACGGCGACGTCGAGCGGATGCCGCGGGGCGTCCACCCGTCGGATGAAACGGTCAGCCCTCGACGGTGACCTCGCCGATGCTGCCGTCGACGCCGAGGTGCACGGCGGGCCAGTACCCCTCGGGGAAGTGCTGCCCGCACGAGTCGGTGAAGTGCAGCACGGTCGCGTCGTCGGTGATCTCGAGGGTGTCGAGCACGAGATCGTCTGCGCCCTCGTCGAGCTCGCTTGGGGATGGGGTCCTGTCGCTGAAGTGGGTGATGACAGCGTCGGATGCCCGGCGCCGGATCTCATCGAGATCTTCGACCACAGCGTGGGCGCGGGGGACGAGCGTGCGCACGGCTTCGACGTCGGCTCCGTCGATCATCAGCTCCAGTTCACGGCCGTCGATCGTCAGCGCGCCCGAGAACCAGTCGTGCGTGACGACGTCGCCATCGTCGAGCGTGGTCTCGGCGCGCGAGAGGGTGCCGAGTTCCGGATCTTCGATGGTCGGATGCTGGGTGCTCATGCGGTTACCGTAGCGCCTGAGTGCCCCGCGATCAGTCGGCCAGGCCGCGCGTCATCAGGACTCGCCCTGCGGTGAGGTCAGGACCGCGCTCGAATCCGGCGGCGAGGAAGGTGGAGACGGTGCCGTGGTACAGGTCGTTTGACCGGTGCGAGCCGGTGGATGTGTCGACCGGGTACGCCTCGATCATGCGTGCGTCCGATTCGCGGGCATAGTCGAGAGCGGATGCCAGCAATCTGGCGTTCAGCCCCTGAGCGCGGTGCTCCTGCCGGACGACGAAGCAGGTGACCGCCCAGACCGACTCATCGTCGAGCGCTTCGGTGGTGGTGGATGCGATGGCGCGGGTGTGCAGGATGCGCTGCTGGACGGTGCGCGGCCCGACGCGGATCCATCCGGCAGCCTCGCCGTCGACATACGCGATGAGCCCAGGGGGAGGGCCGGCGGCGATCTCGCCGTGCAGCATGTCGCGGCGCTGCTCGACGGTGGTCGTCTGCCAGACCTTGTTGCGCACGACCGGCCAGATGCACTGGCAGTCGGCACCGTCGCCGCCGCCGGAGAGCGAGTGCTGCACGTCGCCCCACCGGGTGATCGTCGCCGGTTCTGTGATGATCGTCGCCATGGCGGCACGCTACGCCGGGGCCCGGACATCGGCAACGGTTGCTTGCGCGGGTCGGCTTCCGCCACGCCCGGCGGCACCGGTTCGCGGCAGCCGAATCCGTCGGTTAGGATAGTGGAGTTGCCCGCGCTCCGGTGCGGACTGCCACGGGCTGTGGCGCAGCTTGGTAGCGCACCTGACTGGGGGTCAGGGGGTCGCAGGTTCAAATCCTGTCAGCCCGACGCAGACGCAAGAGGAGGGGGTTCCGATCCGCGAGGATCGGAACCCCCTCCTCTTGCGTCTACTCGCGCCCGTAAAGCGGGACCACGCGGCGCCGAGAGGCTCCGCGCGCCGCCGTACCGCCCAACTCATGTTGATCTCGATGACGAGCGGCGCGTGGAGGGCGCCGTGGGGATGCAGCCCGACGTAGAGGGTTGTTGGCAATACTGATTGCAGAACAGCTGGATGAAAGGGAAGGGCGCCTGCTTGGAGCAGGCGCCCTTCCCCAGCGCGCTCGTAAGGAATGCGCGGGCCTAGCCCACGTCAGAGTGCGCCGTTTGAAGGTGACGTCGCCTCAGCTCCTCAGGGCACACCTTTCGTTGTTGGATCGCGCTAGTGGCTGACGGATCCTTGCAGGAGCGTCCACGATGCGTCATCTTGGTGTGATGACGATCGATGCCCTCACCGCGGACGAGGTAATAACCAAGTTGACTCCGCTCATGCCCCGGATCCGATCCGCGGCGCGGAACGGAAAGTACCACTTGGTTCTCGGCGCGGGCGCGTCATTCGGAGCGATGAATGGGCGAAAGCGTAGCATCCCAATGGCGGAGCGGCTCGTTGAGATGCTTGCTGGCGAGTTTAGCTCGGCGCCTATCCCCCCGGGCACCTCCTTGCCGCGTGCCTATCAGCGCGCGGTGTCAACGACAAGCGACCAGGTCGTCTGGAAGTTCCTGCAAGGAGTCTTCGGCGGATGTCGCCACGAGGATTGGTTCACTGGGCTCGTGTCCCTACCGTGGCGCCGTGCTTGGACTCTGAACATCGACGATGCTTTCGAGAACGCGTATCGCGATGGATTGCGGGCGCCGACCCAGCCACTTCGTGTAGTGAACTGGACAGATGAATATGCTGATCGAGGTAGTTTTGAGCTGATTCATCTTCATGGGAGTATCTCTGGAGCGATCCCTAGTCCCATTGTGTTCTCATTTTCTGACTATCAGATTGCAAGTCGCATTAATCCGGTCTGGCACCAAGTGTTTCGCGGGACTGTTGCTTCCGATCCCGTGGTGGTCGTGGGGGCAAAAATACTAGATGACCCGGACGTGGAAACGACATTCTTGGCTGACCGAGTGCCGCGTGATGCGCCTTCGATCTTCGTCGATCCTTACATCTCGGACGACTACGCCTGGGAGCTGCAGCACAAGGGGTACGTGGTGCTTCGCACGACGGCGGAGACGTTCACGTCCGTTTGGCGGGAGCTGCACTCGTTTAGCGACGGTGAGCTCCGCTCGCTGTACGAGCAGAGCGCAATTGCCTTGCCGCAGATGCGGGTCCTTGACGAGTCAGCAGATCAGGAGCGACCCGCTAGTCATGACCTGCTTGGCGGGAGCGAGCCCCAATGGGTCGATGCGCGGCGCGATCTCATTGCCGAGTTCAAGTGGATCGCTTCGGCGCGCGACAAGGTTCTTGGCTGGACACTGCGGGAAGGCGGGCAAAGTGGCGTCCTGTTGCTTATCGCAGACAGGCTCGCGGGGGCAACAGCAGGCGCGTTCAAGATCGCTTACGATCTGCATCGCGCGAATCTCCACGTTCTATGGTTCGACAAATCGACCAGATTCGACGTCGACGATCTCATAGAGTATTGCTCAGGTCGGGGCGGCGTTGTCGTCATAGTTGACGGTGCACACCGTTTCGCCAACGATGTCGACCGAGCATTGACTCTCCTGACCGGGCGCTCGGACGTTTCCATCGTCTTCGTTCTATTCGAACGGAAGAACCATCAGACCCTTACCGAAGACGCGCTGGCGGGTCGGTACCCGAAGGAATCGGTCCGGATTGACCTCCGACGTACAACGAGCGATGGCAGGCGCATCGCGCAGGTGCTCGAACGCGAAGGACGCCTCGGCTCTCTCGAGGGACAGCCCGAGCAAGAGCAGGCAAGACACTTCGCTGATCGCGATATTTTTGCTGCGATGGGTGAGCTGTCGAATGCGCCCGGCTTCACGCGGCGGTTTTCTGCTGAGGTCGAAAGCCTGAAGGAACTCTGGCAGCGAGACCTACTACTGTTGGTCTCGCTGGCATCTTCGGCTGGAGCACAAGTCTCGCTGACGGAGGCCGCTTTCGCAGTTCAAAGACCGGCCTCGCTGATCGCCGACTCGGTAGCTCGAGACGATCACTTGAACGCTCTCATCGAGGTCCTCGATGACTTGATTTTCCCTCGGCACAGGCAGCGGGGTGCTGATCTCGTCGGCGTCACCGATCGCAGCGCGCAGCTTGACCGCCTCGCCAACATGCTTATTTCCCTCTCGCCGCTGTATACCCGAAGCAGTCATAAGAACCGGAACCGCGTGTCCATTCTCGTGGCGAGTCTGATGGGGGCTCGAATGCTCCGTAGCGCGTTTCAACTGAAATCGTTGAGTGCCTTCTACGAGAAGCTGCTTCCGCAGTTTGGGCACTGGAACGCTCGGTACTGGGAACAGCGCGCCATCGATCGTCGTATCGGCGGCGAACTCGCGCAGGCCGAAGCATTCGCGTTGCGCGCGGCAGTCATCCAGGATGATGCGTTCACTCAAACTACGCTCGGCGCGATCCAGATAGATCGGGCGATCGAGTTTGCTCGTGTTGGTGACGCGCGTTGGGAAAGATATTACGAGGACGGCTATGCATCGTTGGAACGAGCGGCTGGATCAGGGCCAGGTCGCGTGGCGCGAATGGCCTTCCTTCGGGGAAGCCTGAAACTTCTCCCGCTGCTCCGCGAGTATCGGTCCTCTGAGGGCGATGTAGGCGAAGACGTTGGTCGCGTCGAACGAGATTGGACCGCGGTTTATTCTATCGTACGGGTGAGGTTTGCGGACGAGTTTGGCGAGGATCAGGAACTTCGCGATCTTGCTCGGCGATTCGACCATGACGCGCAGTCGTCGGGCCAAAGCCCGTTGGGTCATCAGGGGCCACAGCACAGTGACCGGGCGCGGAACACTCGCCCCCGAGACCCACGATCGTTGCCCCCTGAGAGCGCCGAGTTGCAGGTGCTTCGCAAAGTGCTTCTAGAGCAGAAGGAACCTGTGCCGATCTCATCAGTCGCTCGGGAGGTCGAGCGTCAGCTTGGGGTGCGGCGCGATGTCCCCTGGTACCGGCCGTTTAACTCGCTGGCTGCTGCTGTCAGATCAGTCCGTGGAGCCGGCGCACTTCGTTACGAGGGAGGACGTGCGCTATTTCATCCCGGGAGCAGACCGGTTCGACATGACGCTGACTACTGACCTCAATCGACCTGCGTCGCGTCGTGGGGAGTAGTGCCCCGTAACGTGGTGTAGCCCGCGGTGGCCGGCTCGTCGTTCGCGACGTGAGCGCGGTCACCGTGTGATCCTTCGAGAAGTCTCTTACCTCCACTCGAAAGGCATCATCACGATGACCGCACTTCACATTGTCGACCCTGCGAGCGTGCTCGCTGAAGCCCTGACCGACGCGTCGCCGGATCTGATGCGCAGCCGGCTGCAAACCACGATCAACACGCTCCTGTCCGCCGACGTGGACGCCGTCGCCGGCGCGGAATGGGGCAAGCCCAGCCCTGACCGCATCGCGCAACGCAACGGCTACCGACACCGCGACCTCGATACCCGTGTCGGGACCATCGACGTCGCCATCCCCAAGCTCCGCCAGGGGACGTACTTTCCGGAATGGCTGCTCGAGCGGCGCAAACGAGCCGAGACAGCACTGATCACCGTCGTCGCGGACTGCTACCTCGCCGGCGTCTCCACGAGACGGATCGACAAGCTGGTGAAGACCCGCGGGATCCACTCCCTCTCGAAATCGCGGGTCTCGCGGATGGCGGCTGAGCTCGATGAGCACGTCGACCAGTTCCGCCACCGCCCTCTCGGCGATGCGGGCCCGTCCACATTCGTCGCCGCGGACGCTCTCACCATGAAGGTCCGCGAAGGCGGCCGAGTCATCAACGCGGTCGTGCTGGTCGCGACCGGCGTCAACGCCGACGGACGCCGCGAAGTCCTCGGACTTCGTGTCGCGACGAGTGAGACCGGGGCGGCCTGGAACAGCTTCTTCGCCGACCTCGTCGCCCGCGGCCTCAGCGGCGTCCGCCTCGTCACCTCCGACGCCCACCAAGGCCTCGTGGAAGCCATCGCGGCGAACCTGCCCGGCGCGGTCTGGCAACGCTGCCGCACCCACTACGCCGCGAACCTGATGTCCGTGACACCGAAGAGCATGTGGCCAGCGGTCAAAGCCATGCTGCACTCGGTCTATGACCAGCCCGACGCGAAGGCCGTGAACGCCCAGTTCGACCGGCTCCTGGACTACGCCGACGGCAAACTCCCCGACGCGCACGACCACCTCGACAACGCTCGGGCGGACATCCTCGCGTTCGCCGGGTTCCCCGAAGGCCTCTGGCAGCAGATCTGGTCCAACAGCCCCAACGAGAGATTGAACCGTGAGATCCGCTGCCGCACCGACTCCGTCGGCATCTTCCCCAACCGCGACGCGATCATCCGCCTCGTCGGCGCCGTCCTCGCCGAACAGACCGACGAATGGGCAGAAGGACGCCGCTACCTCGGCCTCGACATCCTCGCCAAGAGCCGCCTCACCCTCGTCACAGACACCGAAAACGAGGTGAACACCGACACCGCCCTCGAACTCAGCGCCTAACCACCAGAAGGATCACCGACCGCTACACCACGTCCCGGGACTTGACCGCGGCGTCGAGATCATCGACGCTGAAGCCGCTGAAGACCCGCTCCGGAGTGAACGCGCTCATGAGGCAATGGTGCGCTTGCCGACGGCGGATCTCCACCGCTTCCGCGATCGGTGCGCCGTCCCCGCGCTCAGCCCCGCCCCACCGCCTCCTCGCTGACACGCGTCTTCCGCAGGCTCGCAACCGTCACCACGGCGACCGTCCCCGCGATGAACAGCAGCGACAGCCAGATCGGGATCTCCGGGATCACCGTGATCGGCTCGCCGCCGTTGATGAACGGCAGCTCGTTCTTGTGCAGCGCGTGAATGAGCAGCTTCACACCGATGAAGGCGAGGATCACGGCCAGGCCCTGGGCGAGGTACACGAGGCGCTCGAGCAGGCCGCCGATCAGGAAGAAGAGCTGCCGTAGCCCCATCAGCGCGAAGACGTTGGCGGTGAAGACGAGGTACGCCTCCTCGGTCAGCCCGTAGATCGCGGGGATGGAGTCGACGGCGAAGATGAGGTCGACGAAGCCGATGGCGACGATGGTCAGCAACATCGGCGTGACCCAGCGGCGGCCCTCCTTGCGCACGGTGAGCTTGTCTTCGTGGTACTCGTCCGTCACCGGCAGATGCCTGCGAACGAAGCGCATGAACCTGCCGTCGACGACCTTCGAGTCGCCGTGCGAGAAGGCCTGGTGCCAGGCCAGCACCAGCAGCAGCGCTCCGAAGAGGTAGAAGACCCACGTGAAGTTCTCGATCAGCGCCGCACCGACCGCGATGAAGACGCCGCGCAGGATGAGCGCGATCACGATGCCGATCATCAGCCTTCTGCTGGTAGATCTTCGGCACGGCGAAGCCCGACATCACGATCAGGAACACGAACAGGTTGTCGATCGACAGCGCCTTCTCGGTCAGGTAGCCCGCGAAGTACTCACCGCCGAACGTCCAGCCCGAGACCACTCCGACCCCGACGCCGAAGAGCAGCGCGAGACCGATGTAGAACGCCGACCAGCGTGCCGACTCCGCGACAGTCGGCTCATGGGGTCTGCGGACGTGCGTGAAGAACTCGTAGACGAAGAACGCGACGGTCACCGCGACCGTGATGATCCAGACGAGGGGCGTGACTTCCAAGGGGTCTCCTGACCTGAGGCGAACGAATCGACGCCAAGGTCTTCTCCATCCCCGAGTCGGGAACCGGTGGACCGGGATGCGAGTGCATCCGTGGTGACGAGCCACCGCGCGGGAGTACTCCCCTTGTGGTGAGAAGTGTAACCGGTGTCGCAATGCATCTTGAATGCCCTCCTCGCACGCTGGGATCGTCACCTCCGAGACGACATCGAAGTTCGATCAGAGGAGTGTCAATGCAGATCTCACGACGCGGGTTCTTGGTGGCGGGCGCAGCATTCGGCAGCGCGGCGCTGATCGCGGGAAGTGCGCAGCCGGCCCTGGCATCCGGCGCGCGCATCGCGAGCGCGCTCGACCCGGCGGATGTCGAGGCGCGCGCACTCGCCCTGTCGCCGTCGGTCTTCCTGCTCGAGACCCATGTGCCGCGCCAGTTCTCGACCGGCAAGGCCAGCGCGATCTCGATCAGCGGCGAGCGCGGCAAGGTCGGCGCGCACAGTCTGAAGTGGGAGCACGCGCCCGGCGGCGTGCTCACCATCAAAGAGCCGCTGCGGTATCAGGCCAGCCGCTACACCGCGGGCATGGACCAGGCACTGATGGGCACGGTCGACACGTTCTCGATGTGGGTGTACAACGCGGAGCCCACCACCGAGCGCCTGCGCGTCGAGTTCGGCCGTGGTGCGACCACCGACACGGCCTTCGAGTTCGGGCTCGACTTCACCGGCTGGCGAACCTGCTGGGTGCGCCTGGGCTATGACACCGAGGGCACTGCGCATCACGCGATGAACCGGGTGCGCTTCATCGCGCCGCGGCGTTCGGGCACTCTGTTCATCGACCAGGTGGTGCTGAACACCGAGATGCGCCCCGATCACCCGACTCCCGACCGCCAGGCCCCCTTCGTGCAGCCGGAGATCGCCGAGGCCGACAATCGCCACTGGCTCGATCTGATGCGCTTCGACGACGACCTCGCCGCCGCAACCCTCCCGGCAGCCGACGGCGCCGGTGATCTCGCCGGCATCCGCGCGGCTCTGCTGAAGTCGGCGACGGTCGCCGCCGACGTGACGCCCGCCGGGCTGGCGAAGGCGAAGGAGCAGGTCGCCGAGCTCGGCGTGCCGGAACGGGCATCTGGTGCCCCTGTCGGCCCCGGCTCGTATATCAATGGCTACCAGTCGGCGATCCTTCCGGCTGACATCCGCGCCGACGTGATGACCCTCGCATCCGCGGTGGCGCTGCGCGCGTACGGTACCCGGATGCGCGCGATCGCCGCAGCCTCGGCGAAAGCGCGCAGCGCCGGGGCCGCGACGTCCGCAGAGTTCGACGAGCTCTACCTGCGCATGTACGCCCACCTCGAAGACCAGGGCTTCGCGAAGGGCAGCGCGCAGGGCACGATCCACCACATCGGCTACCAGTACCGCGAGGCAGCCGACTCGTTCCTCGTCGCGCAGCCGCTGCTCACCGAAGCCGGGTTGTGGCGACGCGCCATGGACAACCTCGCCTGGTTCGTCGGGCTGGGCCGGCTCACGCACGACTTCAGCGACCCGGCCGAGTACGGCGGCATCATCGACGTGCAGAACACACTGCTGAAGCCGATGGCGATCTGCGCCGTCGGCGCCGAGACCGACGACGAGCAGTGCCGGCTGCTGGCCGCCCTCACCCGCTTCACGGAGCGCTCGCTGAGCACCTCGCCCGGCATCGAGGGCGGGCTCAAGCCCGACGGCACGATCTTCCACCACATGGGCCCCTACCCGGACTACGGCCGCGATGCGCTGGTCGGGATGGCTCCGGTCGTCGCGCTGCTGCACGGCACCGCCTTCCGCCTCGGCGCGCCCGCCCGCGCGTCGCTTCGTCGGGCCCTGCTCACCCAGCGGCTGCACGCGAACACCACCCAGTGGCCGATCGCGCTGACCGGTCGTCACCCCGACGGTGAGCAGGGGCTCTCGCTGAATCCGTTCGCTGCGCTCGCGGCGACGCCGATGCCGGGAGATGGCGGCGCATTCGACCCGATGGTCGGAGCGGCGTTCCTGCGGCTGCTGCCGCCGAACCCCTCCGCCGCGCAGCGCAGCCTCGCCGCCGATCTACGTGAGGCGGGAATCGAGGCCGAGCCCGCGCCGAACGGACACTGGGCCTTGGGCTATGCCGCCTGCGGACTCCATCGCCGCGATGAATGGCTGGTCGCGTTGCGGGGACACAACCGCTACCTGTGGTCGAGCGAGATCTACGCGACCGACAATCTCTACGGCCGCTACCTCGCGTACGCGTCGGTCGAGGTGCTCGCGCAGGCTGACGGCACCGGGCAGATCACGCACCCCGCGAACGGCTACGTCCACCCCGGCTGGGATTGGAACCGCATCCCCGGCGCGACGACCAAGCACCTGCCCTGGGAGATGCTCAAGGGCGACCTGAGCGACACGATCGAGATCATGCCCTTGACGCGCTCGGCGTTCGGCGGGGCGGGCGCGTTCCAGGGCGAGCACGGCATCTTCGGAATGCACCTGATCGAGCATCCGAAGTTCGACCCCACCCACACGGCGAAGGTGTCGCGATTCAGCTTCGACGACGTCATCGTGTGTCTGGGCAGCGACATCGCTAACGACGACACGCGCCACACCACCGAGACGACTCTGTTCCAGGTCGCCGTGCCGGCGGCCGACGGCACCGACGGCGCGGCACAGCTGGCCGAGCCCACCGGCATCGTCGACCCCCTCGGCAACGGATTCCACCTGCCCGCCGGGCAGCGGCTGCGCCGCATCAGCGCGGTGCAGAGCGCTCCCGACGAGAAGGACACCACGACGGCATCCGTTCCCTACACCACCGCGCTGATCGACCACGGCACGGCGCCCACGGGCGCCGGATACGAGTACGCCCTGCTCGTGGGCGCGGGGGAGCAGCGCACCGCCGACTTCACAAAGCGAATGGGTTCGGATAATGCGCCCTACGCGGTCGTGCGCAAGGACGCCACGGCGCACGTGGTGCACCATCGAGACACCAGCGTCACCGGCGCCGTCGTCTTCGCGAATGCGACAGGCATCGACGAGACCATCACCGCCGTCGACGCGGCGTGCTTGCTGATGTGGCGGAGCGAGCAGCAGATGCTCGCCTTGTCGGTGACCGACCCCGACCTGCACCTGTACGAGGGAGACGACCCCGACCAGTTCGCCCCCGACGGCACCTACGTCGGGGCCAACACGAGCTACTCCCGGCCATGGCGGCGCAGCGCCAGCGCCCCGTCTCGGGTGAGCATCACCCTGCACGGGCGGTGGTCGTGCGACGCAGACGACGTGACGGTGACGCCCGCCGGCGACACGACGAGGGTCACCGTGACCTGCCGCGACGGCGCCTCGCGCGATCTCACCATGACCGCCATCGCGTGAGATTCGGCGCGGGTGCGTCGTCGGGGATGCGGTGAACCGCGGCGACACGCTCGCCCTGGCGTCGGTGGGATACTGGCCACACCATGACCGCCTCCCTGCTCCTGCTCGCCGACACGCACATCCCGGCGCGCGCGAGACGACTCCCGACGGCAGTTCTCGACGCGATCGACGCCGCAGACATCGTCGTGCACGCGGGGGACTGGGTCGATGTCGCGACGCTCGACCTCATCCAGTCGCGATCCCGAGAATTCCACGGCGTCTACGGCAACAACGACGGCCCGGAACTGCGCGCCAGACTCCCCGAGATCGCTCGCTTCACCCTCGACGACCGCAGCTTCGCGGTCATCCACGAGACTGGACCTGCATCTAAGCGCGAGGAGCGCATGGATCAGGCGTTCCCCGACACCGATGTGCTGATCTTCGGCCACTCCCACATCCCGTGGGACACCGTCACCCGGCGCGGCATGCGGCTGCTCAATCCCGGGTCGCCCACCGACCGGCGTCGGCAGCCGGTGTGCACCATGATGAGCGTGCGACTCGACTCCGGAGAGCTGGATGTCACGCTCATCCCGGTGAACCGCGACGCGTGACTCGCGACGCCCGACCGAGATCGGCTTGACCCAGAGCGCGGCGAACCGCACCAACGTGCGTCATTCCGCGAGATTGGTCGCTTGAACCCCGCCTTCCCGAATAGGCTCCAAGAAGCGGAGCTTTCTCGAGTCGCTCCGCACTCGTTTCGCGCTTCCGGGGGAGTCTCACACCCGCGTCTCTCCTGCGCGGGTGATAGGCGGACGGATGAGTGGACAAGCTCTGCTGACGGTACCGGTGATCGGCGTGCGCGCCGCGGAGATTGATGCGGAGGATCCGCCCATCGCCCGGGGTGCTGCCGTGCCCCGGCTCACGTGGGTGCTGTGCGCCGCACTGCTGCTCTGCGGATGCATCCTCGTCTCGGCGGCGACCACGACCGACGCCGACTGGTGGCATCTCTACTTCAGCCGCCTCGGCATGATGGGCGACTTCTCCAGCTTCGCCTTCAACGGAGGACTCATCGCGAGCGGCGCGATCATCGCCGGCTCCTCGTGGATGCTGAGGGTCCGCCTCACCAGCGTGATGCCGTTCGCCCGGCGCTCGCGCATCGCGATGCGCGTGATGCCCCCGGCGATCGCCGGCCTCGGCATCAGCCTCCTCGCGATCGGCGCCTACCCCCTCTCGGTGGATCCGATCGCCCACGAGCGAGCCACCAACGGCGCCGTGCTGTCTTTCGCCTTCCTGCTGCTCTCGCACCGCGTTCTGCTGTGGCAGCTCGAGGGGGCGCTGCGCCGCGCGACGATCGTCAGCGCCGTGACGATGATCGTCGCGCTCGCCGCATTGAAGGCCGAGGTCATCTCGCTCACCATCTTCGAGGCGATCGCCTTCGCGATCATCCTGTGGTGGGTGCACCTTCTCGAGCAGGTCGCTCACCGCCATGCATCGCAAGCGCCGTCAGCCGCCTCGGCATGGTGGCCCCGCAGACGTCGAATCGAGACGGATGCCCGGAGCACGACCATCGAGCCCGACGCGACGATCGGTCAGGAAGACGCAGACCGTCTCGCCCGCGCGACGACGATGCCGCGCCTGGACGTCGCGAACCCGTCGAGGATCTCCCGCAGCTCATCGGCACCGACGTCGGCGCCGAATGCGTCGGCTCCCGGCTCGAGCATGATGCCGGATGCCAGCGAACCGGCGATCACAGGATCGAAGCCGAGATCATTCACAAGCCTCGACACGACATCAAGATCGTCGGCCGAATCCCCGGCGATCGCGATGGCCTTGCGTCCGGATGCCCCGGCAGGGCGGGCCTCGTCCTCCATGTCGTGGTACCCCATGTGCCCGAGCCCCTTCACGACTCGCGCGCCGGTGAGGTGCCGCTGAACCAGCTCGCTCGTCGAGGTGCGCGGGTCGTCGAGGTCGGCACGGTCTCCGTCGGCGCCCCACCAGTAGTTCATGGCGTCGATGACCAGCATCCCGTGCATCTCCTCGGCCGGCAGCGTGCGGTACCGCCCGAGCGGCAGCGCCAGCACGACGGCATCCGACACCGCCACCAGGCCGGAGACGGTCAGCGCCTCGGCGCCGATCGCGGCCATCGCCCGTGCGATCGGGGCAGGGCTGCCTGATCGCGCGACGACGACCCGGTAGCCGGCATCGACCGCGAGTGCGGCCAGCACACGCCCCAGCCGGCCGGCGCCGATGATGCCGAGTGTCCGGATCGGCGAGGTGACAGTCACCCCGTCATCGTACGGCTGCCCGGTCAGGCGCCGGCGCGGCGTGCTCAGTGGTCGCGCAACATCGTGATCAGCTCGGCCTTGCGCTTGTCGGAGTACCCCTCGATGCCGAGCTCCTTCGCGCGCTTCTTCAGCTCCTCGACCGTCCAGTCGTCGTAGTCGCCGGATTTCCCTCCTCGGCGGCCGACCGCCGAGCGTCCGTCGCGGGCGGCCGCGTTCGAGATGCGCGCCGCCTTCTCCTTCGATGCGCCGTCATCGCGCAGCTTCTCGTACAGCTCTTCGTCCTTGAGCTCTGGCTGGTTCGGCATGGCCGCCTCCTCGGATCGTCGGACGTCGCAGTCAGCGACTCGGGGACGACCATACGCACGGCCGCCGCCCCGTCGAACGGCCTTGACACGCACGCCGCCCCGTCCTATCCGCTCACCGCCACGCCGCCTCGACGACGTGCGGCGGATGCTCGCCCGCGTCGTACATCCGCACCCAGTGCACATCGACCGCGATGACCTCGAATCCGGCATCCAGCGCCCTGGAGCCGGGGAAGCGCTCGCTGTACACCTCGCCCAGCCGCCAGCGCTCCTCGTCATGCGTGATGCGTGCCCTGCCCTCGAGCTGCACCGACGTGTCTGCTCCGGTGACGGCCACGGCGACGTTCGGACGCTCGCGGATGTTGCCGACCTTGCGCGAGTCTCGAGCGGCGTCGAAGACGAGCACGCCCGCGTCGGTGGCGGTGAGGCCCACGTATGCCGCCTGGGGCGCGCCGTCCACTCCTATGCTCGCCACGACGCCCGATCCGCACACGCGGATGAAATGCGCGACGGCCGCGCGGTCCGACACCTCGATGGTCATGCATCGACGGTACGCTCGTCGCCGCCGCACGGCGAGAGGTTCTTCGATCGCCGCCTCAGACCGCCCGCTCCCACGATTCCACCGGGCCCGGCACGACGGTGAACAGCGGGTGCGTGGTGGGCGCCGACGCGCGCCAGCGCACGGCATCTGCGGGACTGCGCTGGTCGAGCTTGGCACCCAGATGCTGCCACTCCAACGCCACCTGGCGGTCGGTGACCGGGATGGGGGCTACCGGCGCACCGGGTGAGAGGATCCTCGTTCGATCGAAGCGGTAGCCCCGGGCATCCGCCTCATCCGCGACCGACGCCAGGTAGAAGCCGACGGATGCCAGCGGGTCGGTCTGTGCGCGGAACCGTTCGAGCTGCGGATGCCTGGTGTACCCCTTCGTGCGCCCCGCGAGCACCGCCTGGGCGAGCAGCGTCTCGCGCCAGCAGGCGACGAGAGCTACCCGGTCCAGGTGCGCGGGATGCAGCGACCAGATCCTCACCCGAGACCAGGCTCCTCCGCTTTCGCGGCAGCGGGCTCGGCAGCCGACTGGACGTCCCGCTCGACAGCCGGCTCGGCGTCACGACGGCTGAGCTTCGAGGGCCACCAGATCGCGCGTCCGATGTCGTAGCCGAGCGCCGGCACGAGCAGCGAGCGCACGATGAACGTGTCGAGCAGCACGCCGAACGCGACGATGAACGCCAGCTGCACGAGGAACAGGATGGGGATCACCGACAGCGCCGCGAACGTCGCCGCCAGCACCAGTCCGGCGGACGTGATCACACCGCCGGTCACCGCCAGTCCGCGCAGGATGCCCTCACGCGTGCCGTGCCGCTTCGACTCCTCCCGCACGCGGGTCATCAGGAAGATGTTGTAGTCGATGCCCAGCGCGACGAGGAACACGAAGCCGAACAGCGGCACCGCCGGGTCGGCACCAGGGAACTGGAAGACGCCGTTGAACAGCAGCGCGGCCACACCCATCGCCGAGCCGAACGACAGCACGGTGGTGAGGATCAGCAGCACGGAGGCGAGAACCGCCCGCAGCAGCAGCATGAGGATCACCAGGATCACGCCCAGGATCACCGGGATGATCAGGTTGCGGTCGTGGATCGACGCCGTGTTCGTGTCGACCGCGGTGGCCGTCACGCCTCCCACCTTCGCGCCCGTCGCATCGAGATCGGCGCGCAGCCGCTCGACCGTCGCCTCGGCGTCCGCCGAGTCGGCGGCGTCGGTGAGCGTGCCCTGCAGCAGCACGCGCCCGTCGATGACCGTGGGCTCCGGTGCGGGGGTGCCGGGAGGGCCGAACGCGGTGATGCCGTCTTCGGTGACCGGGGCGCTGCCCGACGGCGAGTCCTCGGCGGTCACGCTGACGCCATCGACGCTGTCGTCGCCAAGCAGCACGTCGGCGGCATCCTGCAGCCGGTCCTCGTCGACGAGCACGTATGCGGGGCTGCCCGATCCGCCGGGGAAGTGCTCGCCGAGCACCGCCTGTCCGTCACGAGCCTCGGAGGCGCCGAGCACGAGATCGGACTGCGGCACGCCCTTGGCATCCAGCTGCACGACCCCGACCGCGGCGATCGCGAGCACGATGGCGGTCGAGATCCAGATCAGGCGAGGACGCTTCCGGATGCCGCGCGCGAGGCCCGGCCAGAGACCGCGACCCTCCAGCGGGTTGGCGTCGGCGATCCGCTCGGGCTCGTACTTCGGGCGCTTGGGCCAGAACGCCGCGCGGCCGAACAGGCCGAGCAGGGCGGGAAGCAGCGTGAGCGCGGAGAGCATCGCGAAGACGATGCCGATCGCGGCGACCGGCCCCAGCGTGCTGTTCGACTTCAGGTCGCTCAGCAGCAGACACAGCAGGCCCGCGATGACGGTGCCGCCCGAGGCGAGGATCGGCTCGAACGAGCCGCGCCAGGCTGCGGCGACCGCCGTCCACCGGTTCTGTGTGGCGTGCAGCTCCTCGCGGAAGCGCGCGACCATCAGCAGTGAGTAGTCGGTCGCGGCGCCGATGACGAGGATGAACAGGATGCCCTGCGTCTGCCCGCTCAGCAGCAGGATGTCGAACTTGGCCGCCCACCACACCACCAGCAGCGCCACGCACAGCGCGAACAGGCTGGTGCTGAGCACGACGACGGGCAGCAGCAGCGAGCGGTACACGATCACGAGGATGACGAGCACGGCCGCGAGGGCGACGAGCAGCAGGATGCCGTCGATCCCGGCGAAGCCGGCGACGAGGTCGGCCGTGAACCCGGCGGGGCCGGTGATGTACACGTCCACGCCGTCGGGCACGGTCTCTCGCAGGTCGGACGAGAGTGCGGTCGACACGTCGCCGATGTCGGCGTCGGTGTCGATCGGCACGAACGCCTGTGCGGCGAGGCCGTCGTCGGAGACGATCACGGGGGAGGAGCCGTCCTTCACGCCCTCGGCGGTCGTCGCATCCTCGAGCGCGGACGTCAGCTCGTCCTTCAGCGCATCATCGATCTCGTCGTCGGAGGCGAAGACGACCACCGCCGGGATCGAATCGGAGCCGAGGAAGTCGCCGAGAGCAGCCTGCACCTCGGTCGCGTCGGCCGAGTCGGGCAGGTAGGTCGTGCTGTCGTTCGAGGAGACCTCGTCGATCTTGCCGAACAGCGGTCCGCCGAGCCCCGCTCCGGTGAGCCAGAGCAGGATGAGTGCGGCCGAGATCAGCACCCGCCAGAGGGTCCTCGGCTTCTTCTTCTGCTGCTGCTGCCGCTCGGTGCGGAGCTGCGCTCGCGTCTTCATGAGGGTCCTCTCGTCAGAACAACGGTAGCGGCCAGCAGAAAGGTCCCCGGAGGACTTGACAGGCCTAGCATGAGGGCATGCAGAGAACACTCGTCATCGCGGCATCCGCTCCGGTGCCGAGAGGCAATCGCGTCGAGATCGCTCAGGCCGTCGACGGGACGGTCATCGCCGTGCGCGACCTCGACCGGGGCATCCAGTACGAGGTGCGAGACGTGACCCGGGAGCGGCTCGACGTCTGGCGCGCGGTGGTGCGCGACTGCCGCGTGACGGAGTCCGGTCGGGATCAGCGCACGACCCTCGTCGTCGGGTTCTCGGATGCGGTGTCGGCTGCCGAGGAGGCCCTCAGCGAGGCGGATGCCGCGGCTGCCGCGGCCAAGGCGGAGTCCGATCGCTGGGGTGGTGCCGGCAGGGCGCCGGCCGAGGTGCCCGAGCGGTTCTGGTGACCCTCGCGCGAGCGCACGCTCAGCGGAAGTCCCGCGAGCGGTGCGCGAGGCCGGTGCGCAGATCCTCGAACGCGTCGGCGAGCACGTTGGTGACGCCCTCCGGGGAGCGCTCGAGCAGGCCCCGCACGATGAGCGCGGGGGAGTCACGGGCCACCCGACGATAGCGCGCCCAGACGCCCGTCGTGCAGATGATGTTCACCAGGCCGTGCTCGTCCTCGAGATTCAGGAAGGTGACGCCGCTGGCCGTCGCCGGGCGCTGCCGGTGCGTGACCACTCCGGCGACCTCGATGCGCCGCCCGGTCTCGTGCGTGCGCAGCCGGGCGGAGGTCAGCACGCCCCGCTCGTCGAGAGCTGCTCGCAGGTGCGACATCGGGTGATCGTCGATCGAGACGCCCGTCGCCCACAGGTCGGCTGCCAGGCGCTCGTACCCGGACTGATCGGAGAACAGCGGCGGCTGGACTGAGAGAGCCGTGCCGGGCAGGAAGCGCGCGCGGTCTTCGGCGGCGGCACCCGCGAGCCAGATGCCCTCGCGTCTGCTCAGCCCCAGGCACTCGAAGGCCCCGGCCGTGGCCAGCGCCTCGATCTGCGCCGTCGTGGCGTCGGTGCGACGCACGAGGTCGTGCAGATCGCGGAACGGCCCGTGCTCGTCACGTGCCGCCACGATCCGCTCAGCCAGCTTCACGCCGATCCCGCGCACTCCCGACAGTCCGAGCCGCACGGCGAACCGGCCGTCGCGGCGGTGCGCGGCCGACTCGTCCGGGGCGGAGAAGTCGAACCGCAGAGGAGTCGGCTGGTCGAATGCCGTACAGGACTCCCGTCCTGTCGGCCCCGCACCGGCATCCGGTCGCGCACCGGCATCCGGAGGCGAGCCGGCATCGGTCGTGCCGACCGGCTCCAGCCCATCCATCACGCCGGACGCGTGCAGGTCGGGACGACGCACCTGCACGCCGTGATGGCGGGCATCCGCCGTGAGGGAGGCCGCAGAGTAGAACCCCATCGGCTGCGCCCGCAGCAGCCCGGCCAGGAACGCCGCCGGATAGTGCAGCTTGATCCACGAGCTGGCGTAGACGAGCAGCGCGAACGAGAGGGAATGCGACTCGGCGAAGCCGAAGTTCGAGAACGCCTGGATCTGCGCGTAGATGCGATCGGAGACCTCCGCGCTCAGTCCCCGCCGTCTCATCCCGGCGTACAGCTTCGCTCTCACCTTCTCGATCTTCTCCAGCCCGCGCTTGGAGCCCATCGCCCGGCGCAGCAGATCCGCCTCGTCGGCGGTGCAGTCGCCGATCGCGGTGGCCATCTGGATCAGCTGCTCCTGGAAGATCGGCACCCCCAGCGTGCGCTTGAGGATCGGCTCCAGATCATGGTGCGGATAGGGGATGTCGAAGGGCACCGGCTGCTCGCCGCGGCGCAGTCGCTCGCGGTTCTCGGCATCCACCCTGTCCTTCTCGAGCTTGCGGCGCACGAAGGGGTGCACCGCGCCGCCCTGGATGGGACCGGGCCGGATGAGAGCGATCTGGATGGCGAGGTCGTAGAAGCAGCGCGGCTGCAGCCGGGGCAGCAGCCCCATCTGCGCACGCGACTCGACCTGGAACACCCCGATCGAGTCGGCACGGCAGAGCATGTCGTAGACGCCCGCCTCCTCTTTGGGGATCGTCTCCAGCGTCCAGTGCTCGCCGGTGGATGCCCGGATCAGATCGAAGCAGTGCTGCAGCGCGGCGAGCATCCCGAGCCCCAGCAGATCGAACTTCACCAGCCCCATCGAGGCCGCGTCGTCCTTGTCCCACTGGATCACCGTGCGCTTCTCCATCCGGGCGTGCTCGACCGGCACCACCTCGCCGACCGGACGGTCGGTGAGCACCATCCCGCCGGAGTGGATGCCGAGATGCCGCGGCGCTCGCAGCAGGTCATCGGCATAGCCCAGCACGTCATCGGGGATGTCGTGGCCCTCCACCGGCTGCAGCCCCGAACTCCACCCGTCGACCTGCTTCGACCAGGCATCCTGCTGACCGGGGGAGTACCCCAGCGCCCGCGCCATATCGCGCACGGCGTTCTTCGGCCGGTACTGGATCACGTTCGCGACCTGGGCGGCGCGCTCGCGGCCGTAGGTCTCGTACACCCACTGAATGATCTCCTCGCGGCGGTCGGAGTCGAAATCGACGTCGATGTCGGGCTCTTCGGTGCGGGTGGTGGCGAGGAAGCGCTCAAAGGGCAGCCCGTACAGGATCGGATCGACCGCGGTGATGCCCAGCAGGTAGCAGACGGCGCTCGCCGCGGCCGATCCCCGCCCCTGGCACAGGATGCCCCGGCGCCTGGCCTCCTGCACGATGCCGTGCACGATGAGGAAGTAGCCGGGGAAGTCCTTCTCTTCGATGACATCGAGCTCCCGCGCGATCCGCGCCTGCCCGGCCTGGTCGAGCCGGGGATAGCGCGCGGGCACCGCCTCCCAGACCAGTCGGCGCAGCCAGGTCATGGGCGTGTGCCCATCGGGCACCTCCTGCTTCGGCAGCGCAGGACGCGCGGATCGCAGCGGAAAGGCGCATTCGGAGGCCAGCCGCAGCCCGTGCTCGATCGCCCCCGGATAGCGGCGGAACCGGGCGGCCATCTCGGCGCCGCTGCGCAGATGCGCCCCGCCGTGCGCGGGCAGCCAGCCGTCGAGGTCGTCCATGCTGCGCACCGCCCGCACCGCGGAGACCGCCTCGGCCAGACGCGCGGTCTCGGGTGAGGCGTAGTGCGCGTTGCTCGTCGCGACCACCGGCAGCCGCATGCGCGCGGCGAGCTCGGCGAGGGCGTCGTTGCGGCGGGTGTCGAGCGGGTCGCCGTGATCGAAGAGCTCCACCGCCACCCGGTCGTGCCCGAACAGGTCGACGAGCCGCTGCAGCGGGGCCTCTGCATCCCCGGCCTCCAGCCCGCGGCGGACGGCTCCCTTGCGGCATCCGGTCAGCACCGTCCAGTGCCCGTCTGCCCGCGCGGCGAGCTCGTCGAGGTCGTACACGGGGCGGCCCTTCTCGCCGCCGCGCAGCTGGGCGGCAGAGATGGCTCCGGAGAGCCGGTGATAGCCCTCGGCGCCTCGGGCCAGCACGAGCAGATGATCGCCATCGGGGTCGGGGGTGCCAGCCCGGCCCTTCACTTCGACTCGCTGACGCTCGCTCAGCACAGGCGACAGGCTCAGGGACCCAGAGGCCAGCGGCCGAACGGGGTCATCCACGATGCCGAGCGAGAGCTCGGCGCCGTAGACCGTCTGCACGCCGGCATCCATCGCCTCGGCCACCTCGGCGAAGCGGGAGGCCCCGTAGAAGCCGTCATGATCGGTGATCGCGAGGGCGCTGAGTCCCAGCCGCTCGGCCTCGGCCAGCAGGTCCTCGAGGGAGGAGGCGCCGTCGAGGAACGAGTACCACGAGTGCGCGTGCAGCTCGGCGTAGGGCACGGCATCGGCCGGCCGCTGCACCTCGAGGTGGGTCGTCGTCCGGCGACGCCGGCTCACCGGACCAGGATCGGCGCGCGGACGCACCGGCTCGCCCTGCACCGGAGCGGGTCCTTCCAGGTCGAGGGTGCGTTCGAGTTCATGCCAGGTCTGCGGCGGGTTGTGAAAGCCCATCAGCGGTACCGTCCCTCGGCCCACCAGCCGCCCGACGAGTGGAACACCAGCCAGGCGCGGTGTCCGGCATCGAGCAGCTGGAATCGATGCCCGGAGCGGGCGCGCTGGGCATCCCACCGGTGCTCGTGCACCGGCCACGGCCCCGCCCAGCCGACCACTGCGCTGTCCTCGATGAGCGCGGGCGGCGCCGACAGCGCCCCGCGCTCGTCGATGCGCACCTCGGCGCCGTCAGCACCGCTGACCCGCACCGGGCGCATGGGCGTGTACACCTCGGTCGGCAGCGGATCGGGCAGGCTGCCTGGCCACGGCTGCGAGGGGTCGCGCTGCACGAGCGGCCGCTCGCCCCACGGGGTGAGCACCTGCCGGTCGGCCAGCATGCGTCCGCCCGACAGCGCCGCCGTGCTCACTCCGCGATGGCCGAGCAGCGTCTGCACGCGCGAGACGGCATGGTGCAGACGCTCGTCGGTGCCCGAGCCGAACAGGCCGGGCTGATGGTGGGCGGCGTCGTCGACGGCGACCGGGGCGAGTCGCACGCCGATGATGCCGCGGAAGGCGTGCGCGGCATCGTCGGGCGCGTCGTCGACGATCGTCTCGAGCTGCCAGCGCACCCGGTCGACCAGGTCGCCCGCGTCGAAGCAGGTCGGATGCAGCCAGGTGCGCGAGAACACGGCTCCGTCATCGTCGGTGAGATCGATGCGCACCTCGGTGCACACCGCCGAGGCGTCGGCGAGCGCGAGCAGCACGGCATCCGCGGTCTGCCGCACGGCGAACGCGATCTGATCGGACTGCCCGAGCGGGGTCTCGAACTGCACCTCCCTCGCCAGCTGCGGGTCGGGCGGGCGCGGGGTGAGCGGACGGGAGTCGGACCCGGATGCCAGGTCGTGCAGCCGCGCCCCGTGCTCGCCGAACCGCGAGCGCACCGACAGCGCGTCGAGGGCGGCGAACTCGCCGAGGGTCGACACCCCCAGCCGTCGCAGCAGGTCGGCGAGATCCGGCTCGCCGAGCACCTGGAGGGGGAGCGGGGCGAGGAACTCGCGGGACGCCCCCGGCGGGATCACCGCCCAGGGATCGGCCCCGTCGCCACCGGGCGGAGCCGCGCGAGCGGCGAGCTCGGCGGTGAACATGCCGTCGCCCACACCGATGCGCGCTTCGCCGAATCCGGCATCCGAGAGCATCCGCACCAGCGCGGCCGCCGCGCCCTCCTCCCCGCCGTGGTAGCGCGAGATGCCCCGTGAGCGCAGGGCGGCGAGCCCCGGACGCAGCAGATGCGCGCCGGGCGCGTGCGCTTCGATCAGCCGCAGCACGGGCAGGAAGGCGCGCTCGTCTGCCGTCTCGTCGTGCGGCAGGATCCGCAGCGACGGCAGGCTGCTCTGCGCCTGCCGCTTGCGTTGCCCCACCCGCACACCGTGCACGCGGGCGGAGTCGGTGCACGCCGAGACGATGCCGGCGCGCACGAGAGCGGTGGGCGGATGCGGGGGAGCGGCGCCGAGCGCTGCCCGCAGCGGCCAGTCGGGGAACCACAGCACGTGCACGCGCATCGTCTCGCTCGGGGAGGGGGTCTCTGCGCTCATGACGCCACCGCCCAGCTCGGGTGCGTCGGCAGCGACTCACGCGGATCGAGTGCGGGCTCGGCGGCGGTGTCGATGCGGCCGAGGTCATCGGGCAGTCGCACCCGCAGGCTCTTCGGCACCGGTGTGGAGCGGGTCTGCGCGGTGACGGTCACCGTGCGATCCGACAGCAGGCCCCACCCCTCGCCGAGCCCCTCCCAGTGCGGGTCGTGCAGGGTGATCAGCCCTTCGCCCTGCGGCCAGGGGGAGGTGGTGAGCAGCGTGCAGCCGCGGTCGCGCAGCCGTGCCGCGAGACGTGCGGCCTCGGCATCCGGCACGCGGGAGCCGGGATTCATCGCGATCAGCGGCACCACCTCGGCCAGCGCTGAGACCACGGCGAGCCAGCGCTCGCCCGGCTCGGGCACGAGGATCAGCCGCGACAGGTCGATGCCGAAGGCGGTCGCCGCCTCGAGACCGAGCGTGGGCATGCCGACGGCGGCGCACCAGCCGCCGCGCTGCGAGAGCGCGCTCATCAGTGCGAAGATCAGGCTCGGCGAGGGCGAGACCGAGTACACCGTTCCGGTCTGCAGGCCGCCCTGCGGCAGCAGATCCCGCAGCGCGGCAGGCATCGGCAGATGCGCCTCGTCGCTGCGACGGCGCTGCATGCGGCCGATCTCGCGGCGCAGGCGCAGAATGTCCCCTGCCCGTTCATCGGCGGGGGAGAGTGCCGCGGTCGTTCTGATCCCCATGCATCCATCCTCGAATAGATCTTCGAACACTTCAAGTCGTCCTGTGAGACTAATTCGGACATCCGACATCGCCGGCATCGTCTCTACCGACCTCCAGATCCTCGACGTGCGAGGTTCTCCACAGGCGCCGACCGCGCTCGCCGCCCATCGCCTAGCCTGCGATCGTGACATCCCACTCCGTCGCCGTGCTGATCGTGCACCTCGCGCTCGCCGCGATCGGCGCGTGGCTCATCGCGATCGATGCGCGCACGCACCGGCTGCCGAACCGCATCGTGCTGCCCACGCTGGGCGCCCTGCTCGTGCTCGTGGCGGTCGAGGCGCTGGCGACCGGAGAGACGGAGCGGCTGGTGCGCGCCCTGCTCGGCGGCATCGCCCTCGGCGCGTTCTTCGCGGTGCTGCGCCTCGCCTCGCGACGCGGCATGGGCGGCGGAGATGTGAAGCTCGCGACCGTGATCGGGCTGGTGCTCGCCTGGCACGGCTGGCAGATCCTCCTGCTCGGAGCCGCGGCGGCATTCCTGCTCGGCGCTCTGCACGCCCTGGTCCTGATGGCCCTGCGGCGCGCCACCCGGCACACGCAGATCGCGTTCGGGCCGTGGATGATCGTCGGCGCAGCCCTGGCGATCGGTCTCTCCTGAGCGCATCGGACGTGCTGTCGGCGGGTGGGGATAGGGTGAGCACATGGCAATCGCACGACTTCACGGCGGCCCGCTCGACGGGCAGATCATCCCGCTCGACGACGCGGATCAGGATTCCCTGATCCTGCCCTACAGCGAGACCCAGCTCACCTATCGGCGCGAAGGCGAGGCGACCGGCACCGGCGAACACGACGGACCGACCGAGACCGCCTTCTGGTTCGTCGAGGCGGGCGACGACATCAGCCCCGGCGACGACTGACCGCGCGACGCCCGTGAGCGCGGAACCGCAGCGCACGTTCGAGATCGAGCGCAAGTACGACGCGGATGCCGATACCGGCCTCCCCGACTGGTCGGGGATCCCCGGCGTCGTCGCGGTGACCGACGGCGAGCCGAGAGAGCTCGACGCGCGGTACTTCGACACGACGGACGCCGCGCTCGCCCGCCACGGCGTCGCCCTGCGCCGGCGCACCGGCGGGCCCGATGCCGGCTGGCACATCAAGGGACCCCGCCAGGGCGACGGCCGGCTCGAACTCGGCTGGCCGCTCGGTGAGACAGATCGGCTGCCCGCCGCGGTTGCCGAGACGGTCGCGCAGTGGACGGATGCCGAACTGCACCCCCTCGCGCGCATCGAGAACTCCCGCACCGCCTTCCACCTTCTCGGCGCCGACGGCGTCATCGCCGAGTTCGTCGACGACCACGTGCGTGCGACGGACCTGCGCACCGGCACGCGCCGGGAATGGCGCGAGTGGGAGATGGAGCTCGGACCCGCCGCTCCCGCTGACCCCGCTCAGCGGGGCGCCTTCTTCGCGGCCGTCGAGACGGCCGTGTTCGCGGCCGGCGGTCGCGAGCCGTCGTCGGGCTCGAAGCTCGCCAGGGCGC
Organism: Microbacterium sp. NPDC089987; assembly: GCF_044748505.1. Taxonomy (NCBI): domain Bacteria; kingdom Bacillati; phylum Actinomycetota; class Actinomycetes; order Micrococcales; family Microbacteriaceae; genus Microbacterium; species Microbacterium sp. NPDC089987. The sequence continues at coordinate 1,588,787 of NZ_JBIVGE010000001.1, read as the reverse complement.
TCGGACTCTGACCCGAACACGACCGGCGACGCAACCCCTTTCACTCTGCGCCGACGCGATGGTTGAGTCTGACCATGAAGCCCGCTGTGCATCTCCGTTCGATCCAGACGCTCGTCCCCGACACCCTGCTGGAGCAGACCGCGGTCCGCGACGTGTTCGCCTCCCAGCCGGGCATGTCCCGACTCGCCACGCGACTGGTGTCGGCGTCCTTCGACGGGGCGGGCGTCGAGACCAGGCACACCGTACTCGACGAATTGGACCTCACATCCGAGCCCCCCTCTCCGCGTTTCTACGACCGGAAGTCCGGCACCCTGCTCGCCCCCGGCACCCAGATGCGCAACGAGGTCTACACCAGAGAGGCCGACCGTCTCTTCGTCGGCGTCGCGCAGCGCTCCCTCGACGCGGATCCTGACATCTCGGCATCCGACATCACGCATGTGATCACCGTCTCGTGCACCGGCTTCCATGCTCCTGGACCCGACTACGCGATCGTGCGCGGGCTGGGGCTCTCCGACGCCGTGCACCGGTACCACCTGGGATTCATGGGCTGCTATGCGGCCATGCCGGCGCTGCGCGCCGCCACTCAGTTCTGCCAGGCCGACCCGCAGGCGGTGGTGCTCGTCGCCAGCGTGGAGCTGTGCACCCTGCATCTGCGCTCCTCCGACGATCCCGACACGATCATCGCCTCGTCGCTGTTCGCCGACGGCGCCGCCGCCGCACTGGTCACGGCTCGCTCGCTGCCGTCGGAGGTCGACGCGTTCACCCTCGACGGGTTCCACACCGGGATCATCCCCGAAGGCGAGCAGGACATGGCATGGACCATCGGCGACACGGGATTCGAGATGGTGCTCTCGACGGCGGTGCCGCAGCGGATCGGCGCGAACATCGAAAGCGCGCTGGGCCCGCTGTGGGCTGCGGATGCGGAGATCGCGGACACGCTCCCGCAGCAGCCCATCGGCGAGACGGTGCGGCACTGGGCGGTCCACCCGGGCGGCCGGAGCATCCTCGATCGGGTGCAGGAGCGGATGCAGCTGACCGACGAGCAGCTGCGGCCGGCGCGGGAGGTGCTGCGCACCTGCGGGAACATGTCGAGCGCGACCGTGCTGTTCGTGCTGAAGCGCATCCTCGAGCAGGAGGGCGCGCAGCCAGGGGAGCGGGTCGCGGCGATGGCGTTCGGTCCCGGCCTCACGGCCGAGAGCGCGCTGCTGACTGTGGCCGCAGCCGACGCAGCGGATGCCGGAGCCGGCGCAGCGGATGCCGGAGCCGCCGGTGCTGAAGTCGCCGGTGCTGAAGCGGCCGATGGCCGCTGATCTGCGCCGGCGCGCCGTCGCTCTGCAGGAGCTGATGGATGCCGATGACGCCGACCTCGCGATGCTCGAGCGCACTTATGCGCGCTTCCCGCTGGTGAACGCCGTGGTGTCGGGCTGGCGAGGGGTGTACCGCCAAGAGATCCTCCCGCGCGCGCGCCGCGGCCGGATCCGTGTGCTCGACATCGGCTGCGGCGGCGGAGACATCTCCAGGACGATCGCACGCAGCCTGCAGCGGGACGGGCTCACCGCCGATGTGGTCGGCGCCGACATCGATCCGCGAGCCGTGCGCTGGGCGGCTGAGGCCGATAAGCATCGCCTGGTCGACTGGCGCTGCGCGTCGAGCGGCGAGCTGGCAGCGGCGGGGGAGCTCTTCGACGTCGTGCTGTCGAATCACCTGCTGCATCACCTGAGCGCCGCCCGGCTCGCCGATCTACTCGACGACTCGGCCCGCCTCACCGCGCCGGGCGGCATCGCGGTGCACAGCGACATCGCGCGCAGTCGCACGGCGTACCGGCTCTTCGATGCCGCGACTCTGCCGCTGGCGCGCAATGTGCTGGCCGGTTCCTTCATCCGGGAGGACGGGCTGATCAGCATCCGGCGCTCGTACACCGCCGCCGAGCTCGCCGCCGTCGCTCCCGAGGGGTGGCGGGTGCAGCGGCGGATGCCGGCACGCCTTCTGCTCGTGCGGGAGGCTCCGGATGCCCGATCATGACGTCATCGTCGTCGGCGCCGGTCCCGTCGGCCTGCTGCTGAGCTGCCTGCTCGCGGCGCGGGGACTGGACGTGATGGTCTGCGAACGCCGGCACGGCATCGACGGTGCGGATGCTGATCAGCGCACCCGCGCGATCGGCATCCATCCTCCCGGCCTAGCAGCTCTGGACGCCGCGGGCGTGGGCAGCGAGGTGCGCGAGGAGGCTGTGCGGCTCGTACGGGGGGAGGTGCACGCGCGCGGGCGAAGGCTGGCATCCGTCCCCTTCGGCGTCGCACGACCGGTGCTGACCCTGCCGCAGCCGCGCACCGACGCGCTGCTGCGCAGCCGCCTGCGCACGCTCGGAGTCTCGGTGCGCGGGGGACGCGAAGCGGTCGGCCTGCGGCAGGACGCCGCGCAGGTCGTGCTGCGCACCCGCCGGGTCGATGCGGATCGCGCGGGAGCCGAGAGCGAATCATCCGCATCGTTCCTCATCGCCGCCGACGGGGTGCGCAGCGATCTTCGCGCGCAGCTCGACATCCCCTGGCTCACCCAACCCGGTCTCGGACGCTATTCGATGATCGACCTGCCTGACCCCGACGAAGAACCTGTCGCGCGCCTGTTCTGCGGGCCGGAGGGGCTCGTGGAGTCCTTCCCCCTGCCGCAGGGCCGACGGCGCTGGGTGGTACGCCATCCCGCCGGTGTCGACGAGCTCCCGGGTGAGCGCTTCACGGCGGAGGTGCGCCGGCGCACCGGCGCCGCGCTGGAGCTGCCCGGCGACAGGGAGCCGGAGTCGTTCGTCGCCGCCCAGCACCGAGCGCAGCGGGTGATCGATGGGCGGATCGTGCTGCTCGGCGACGCCGCGCATGAGGTCAGTCCGATCGGCGGCCAGGGGATGAACCTCGGCTGGGTCGACGCGCTGCGCCTCGCCGACCCCCTGCGACGATCCGTCGCGACCGGACGGCCCGCGCTGTCCGGCTTTGAGCGCCGCAGCGCCCGCGCCGTCGCGGATGTGCACCGGCGCGCCCGGTTCTACATGTGGATGGGCAGCTCGAGACGGCCGGCCGGTCAGGCCGTGCAGGAGGGCATGATCCGGATGCTGGGTGCGCCGCCGCTGCGCTTCGGAGCCGCTGCCCTGATCACCATGCGCGGGGTCTGAGCCGCGGTCATGCCCGCAGACGAAAGGAGGCCCGATCCGTGCGGACCGGGCCTCCTTCTCGAGACGGGATGTCACATGTTGATCATGTGACCGGCGAGACCGTGGAAGGCCTCCTGCAGCGCCTCCGACAGCGTCGGGTGGGTGTGCACGTTGCGCGCGGCCTCGAGAGCGGTGAGGTCCCACTTCTGCGCGAGCGTCAGCTCGGGCAGCAGCTCCGACACGTCGGGTCCGATCAGGTGCCCGCCGATGAGCTCGAGGTGCTCGGCGTCGGCGATCAGCTTGACGAAGCCGACCGGCTCGCCCAGGCCGTTGGCCTTGCCGTTCGCGCTGAACGGGAACTTCGCGACCTTGATCTCGCGGCCTTCGGCCTTCGCCTGCTCCTCGGTGAGGCCGAAGCTGGCCACCTGCGGCTGGCAGAACGTGGCGCGCGGCATCATCCGGTAGTCGCCCAGCGTCATGGTCTCGGCCTTGCCGATGGTTTCGGCGGCGACGACGGCCTGCGCCTCGGCCACGTGTGCGAGCTGCAGCTTCGCGGTGACGTCGCCGATCGCGTAGATGCCCTCGACATTGGTGCGCATGTGGTCGTCGATGTCGATCGCGCCGCGCTCGGTGAGCTTCACACCGGTCTTGTCCAGGCCGAAGCCCTCCACCCGCGGGGCGAAGCCGACCGACATGAGCACCTTGTCGGCGGTGATCTCGCCGGGCTTGCCGTCGCGGGTCTCATAGGTGACGTGCACGGAGGAGCCGTTGTCGGTGACCGTCTTCACCGCGGTGGAGGTGAGGATGTCGACGCCGAGCTTCTTGTACTGGCGCTGGATCTCCTTGGAGACCTCGGGGTCCTCGTTGGGAAGCGCGCGGTCCAGGAACTCGATGATCGTGACCTTGACGCCGTAGTTCGTCATCACGTAGCCGAACTCCATGCCGATGGCACCGGCGCCGACGATGACGATCGACTCAGGCAGCTCGCGCGAGAGGATCTGCTCTTCGTAGGTGACGACGTTGTCGCTGAGCTGCACGCCGGGAAGCAGACGCACGGTCGAGCCGGTCGCGATGATCGCGTTGTCGAAGGTGATCTCCTCGGTGGAGCCGTCGCTCTTCGCCACCGAGATGGCCTTCGGGCCGGTGAACGTGCCGCGGCCCTCGTGCTCGGTCACCTTGTTCTTCTTCGTCAGGTAGTGGATGCCCTTGACGTGGGTCTCCGCCACCTTGCGGCTGCGGTCGAACGCCGCGCCGAAGTCGAAGCTCACATCCCCCGAGATGCCGAAGAACTCGGCCTTGTGCGTGAAGGTGTGCGCGACCTCCGCGTTCTTGAGGAGCGACTTCGAGGGGATGCATCCGACGTTCAGACACACACCGCCCCAGTACTTCTCCTCGATGATCGCGGTGGACAGGCCGAGCTGGGCGCTGCGGACGGCGGCGACGTATCCGCCAGGGCCCGCGCCGAGGATGACGACATCGTAGTGTGGCATGCCCACAGCCTAATCCCTGGCTGATGGTGCGAGCGGGCGCGGGACCCGACAGAAAGTGATGGACGGGGCTGTATCGGGCCTCCTCCCGGACCCGCGCATCAGCTAGTCTGGAGTGCCGGAGGAGGGAGAACCGTGACAGACGACAGCATCGGCGCCGGAGGCGCGATACACCGCAGCGGCGGCGAGAAGCGCCACGACGTGACACAGACGTTCGGACATGACTCCGATCTCTCCTTCGTGCCCTTCGGAGCCGACCTCACCGAGCCCGAGGCGGCCGCGATCTCGGCGCTGCCGTCCGGATCCGCGCTGCTGCTCGTGCGCGCCGGTGCGCTGGCGGGTGCGCGCTACCTGCTCGACTCCGACGTCACCACCGTGGGTCGCCACCCCGAGGCGGACATCTTCTTCGACGATGTCACCGTCTCGCGTCGTCACGCCGAGATCACCCGTTCGGGAACGGCGTTCGAGATCGTCGATCAGCGTTCGCTGAACGGCACCTATGTCAACGGGGAGCGGGTCGACCGCAGTGAGCTGGCCAACGGCTACGAGCTGCGCATCGGCAAGTTCCGGATGAACTTCTTCGCGTCGCCGATCGATCTCGCGACGGCGACCGACTGATGGCGGCGGCTGGCGCCGCCAGGGACCGCTCCGCATCCTCGGGTCTTCTGAGCATCGGTCAGGTCCTGGCTCGGCTCACCCCCGAGTTCCCGCAGCTCACCTCCAGCAAGCTCCGCTTCCTTGAGGTGCAGGGCATCGTCACTCCGTCGCGCACGGAGTCCGGCTACCGGAAGTTCTCCGGCTCGGACGTCGAGCGTCTGCGTGCCGGGCTCACCCTTCAGCGCGATCACTACCTGCCGCTCAGCGTCATCCGCGAGCAGCTGGATGAGGCCGAGGCGAAGGGCGAAGGGTGGGGCAGCATCGCGCCTCCCTCGATCTCGCCGCCGGCCCGCCGCCGTCGACGCGATGAGCTGCTGCTGCACACCGGCGCGACGCCGCAGCTGCTCAACGACGCGATCAGTGCCGGGCTGATCGTCGCGGCCGAGCACTACAGCGACCAGGCGGTCGCGATGCTCTCCGGCCTGGTCACGCTCGCGCGGCACGGCATCGAGCCGCGCCACCTGCGCAGCATGCGCCAGAACGCCGAACGCGAAGCCGCTCTCATCGAGTCCGCGCTCGCGACACTGCTGCGCCGCACCGATGCGGCCTCGCGGGGGAGAGCGGCAGAACTCGCCCCCGAACTCGCCACGCACATCGACGAGGTGCGGCGTCAGCTCGTGGCCCAGTCGCTGGATCGCGTGCTTTCGTAACGAACGGATTGCGACACACCTTCCCCGCGGGTCGGATGTCATTGCCGGGGCAGGTGTCCTGCTCTACCGTGGGGAATAAGCCGTTCAGGAGGGACAGACTATGAGTGCGGATGGGCCTGCAGGCGATCCCCGATTCGTGACCGAACTCCTGTTCACCGACGGTCTGCCGGCGATGGACGACGAGGTCGGGTACCGCGGTGCGGTCGCCGCTCGCGCTGCGGGCATCACCTACCGTCAGCTCGACTACTGGGCGCGCACCGAGCTGGTCGTCCCGACCGTGCGCGGCGCCTCCGGATCCGGTTCGCAGCGCCTGTACGGCTTCCGCGACATCCTCGTGCTCAAGCTCGTCAAGCGACTGCTCGACACCGGCATCTCGCTGCAGCAGATCCGCACCGCGGTCGAGCAGCTCCGTGCCGCGGGCATCCGGGATCTCGCCGGAACCACGCTGATGAGCGACGGCGCATCGGTCTATCTGTGCACGTCGAACGACGAGGTCATCGACCTGGTCAGCCGCGGGCAGGGCGTGTTCGGCATCGCCGTCGGCAAGGTGCTGCGCGAGGTGGAGTCGACGCTGGTGGAGTTCGACCCCACGGCGCCGGACCCCGTCGACGAGCTCGCAGCACGCCGCTCCAAGCGCACCGCCTGATCGTCAGCCTGCGCGAGCAGGCGTCAACGAAGAAAGCCGCCCCGAGGGGCGGCTTCTCTCATGCACACGTGCGCGGCCCTCAGGCCGTGGCGCCGCTCTCGGGCACCGGCACCCGGCCGGTGCGGATGATCCGGTCGAGCAGCGCGTCGAAGTCGGCGGCGAGCTCCTGAGCGGAGTCGCCCGGCCAGATGTGCAGGGGCTTGGCGGCACCCTGCGCCTGCTGCAGGGAGGTGCGCTCGGGCAGCTGAGGTGACAGCACGAGCGGGCCGAACATGTCGCGCAGCTCCTTGATGCGGAACTGGTGCTCGATCGACTGGGGGCGCACGCGGTTCACGACGATCCCCAGCGGCTGGAGGCGCGGGGACAGACCGCGACGGATCTCCTCGATGGCGCGCAGTGCGCGGTCGGCCGCGGCGACCGAGAAGAGACCGGGCTCGGTGACGACCATCACGCGGTCGCTGGCCGCCCAGGCCGTGCGCGTGAGGGCGTTCAGCGACGGTGCGCAGTCGATCAGCACGAGGTCGTACTCGCTCTCGACGGTCGCCAGCGCCTCTTCCAGCTTCCAGACGTCGCGGACGCTGGGGTGCGGGCCGTCGAAGTTGATGGCGGACGGGCTGCCGATGAGCACGTCGATCGTGCCGGGGTGCACCTTGGCCCAGCCGCTGGTGGTGATCGCCTGGCGCACCACCTTCTCCTTGGGATTGCCGAGGACGTCGGCGATGTTCAGCCGTCCGGCGATCTGGAGGTCCATGCCGGTGGACACGTCGGACTGGGGGTCGAGGTCGACGACGAGGGTCCGGATGCCACGGGCGAAGGCGGCGGAGGCGAGACCGAGAGTCACGGTCGTCTTGCCGACGCCTCCCTTGAGGGAGCTGACGCTGAGTACGTGCACGTCCTACACGTTACCGTGCGCTCCTTCGGGCGGCGCTCAGCGTCGGGCGGTGCGTTTGCGCGAGGGTGCCCTTTTGCTCGTGATCAGGCGGGAGCACTAACCTTGTCGGGCGCCCACAGGGGCGCGAGCTGGGAGTGAACCGTGAACCCGAAGAACAACGTCGATCCCGAGGATGACGACTCGCTGGGTGTCCTCGACGACAGCCCGTCGTCGGACACGATGGGAATCGGGCTGACCGGCTCCACCGCGCACGTCGAGGTCATCCTGCCCACCGGCGGATACGACGACGAAGCGGACGACGAGGCAGTCGACGATGGGGTCGTCGACGCCGAGACTGCCTCGGTGGTCACTGATCTCATCATCGACACGTCGGCTGTCGCCGACGCCGAACTCCTCGCGCGCATCCAGCAGGAGGCGCCGGACATCATCATCGAGCTGCCAGCCGAGGACCTTCCGGTCGCCGATCCGGAGCCACTGAGCGACCCGGATGCGAGCGACGCGCCGGCCGAGGACGAGGTCGAGATCGTCGCGGAGCTGATCGACGATGCCGCTCATTCCGAGGACGTCGCCGCCGACTTCGACGCGCTCGGAGCTGACACGGTCGACGAGTCCGTCTCCGGGGAGGTGCCGACGCCGGAACCGGAGGCCGAGTTCGACGCGGCCGAGTCACACGTGACCGTCATCCAGGTCGATGCCGAGGACGTCGACGCTGATGACGAGGCCGAGGGCGTCGATGACGATCCCCAGGACGTCGACGCCGGCTATGCCGACGACGATCACGACGACGACGAAGAAGCCGACGACGATGCCGACGCCGCCGCCGATGCCGCCGCCGCCGACCACGCCGAAGACGACGACGAAGCCTACGACGCCGACGCCGACGACGCCGATGACGATCTCGATGACGTCATCGAGGAAGAGCACGAGCACGACCTCGACGACGACGAGGAAGATGATGATGACGGGCTCGTCGAGGCGGGTCCCGTCGACGACCAGGCCCGCGAACAGGGAGGTACCGGTCCGGTAGACCGCGCTCCGGCGTCAGAGCACGCAGCGGTTCGGCTCGATGCACCGCTACCTCCCGCACCGGCAGAGGAGACCGATCCTGTGGCATCCCACGACCCTGCTCCCGAGTCGCGGCCGGTGGTCGCGCAGCCCGCTGAGGTCGCCCAACCCGCTGAGGTCGCGCTGACCTCCAAGCGGCTCGACGACCTCGGATCCGCTGCGACCAGCGAGACCGCCGACCTGCTCACGGCAGACCGACTGCTCGACCCTGCCCGGATGACCAGACCCGAGCCCGAGGGCGCCTGGAGCCACCTGCTCTACTCGATCTCCGGTGGCCGCATCAACGTCGGCGACAGCCGCAAGGCGCGTGAGCGCAAGCAGCTCAGCGCTCGCATCGCCGCTCCGCTCGCCGGCACCGCCCGCTTCGTGCCCGTGCTCTCGCGCAAGGGCGGCGTGGGCAAGACCACCGTCACCGCGCTGCTCGGCATGGCGCTGGCCGACGCCCGCGACGACCGCGTCATCGCCGTCGACGCCAATCCCGACCGCGGCACCCTCGCCGAGCGCGTGGTCGGCTCGCACACGAAGTCGGTCCGCGACCTCGTGCGCGCGCAGCACGACATCCGCGGCTTCCACGACGTGTCTGCACTCGTCGCCCGCGACGAGACCCGCCTCGACGTGCTCGCGTCCGATGCCGACCCGCGCATCGCGGAGGCGTTCGGAGACGCGGACTACCGCGATGTGGCCACGGTCGCCGCGCAGTACTACTCGCTGGTGCTCACCGACTCCGGCACCGGCATCGTGCACTCGGTGATGGGCGCCACGCTCGACCTCGCCGACCAGCTCATCATCGTGTCGGGCCTGAGCGTCGACGAGGCGCGCCTGGCATCCGAGACCCTGACCTGGCTCGAGACGAACGGGCATGCCGGACTCGCCCGCGAGGCGATCGTCGTGCTGAACCAGTCGAACCCCGGAGCGCCGCTCGTGCGGCTGGGCGAGCTCGAAGCGCACTTCTCGACGCGCGCCAAGCACGTGCTCCGCATCCCGTACGACTCGCAGATCGCCGGGGGCGGCGAGATCGATTTCGGCAGCCTGCAGCCCGCCACCCGCCAGGCTGCTCGCGAAGTGGCGGCAGCCCTCGTCGAGGGCCTGCGAGCGAAGGCAGCCCGATGACGGTCCGGGAGATCCGCCTCTACGGCGACCCGGTGCTGCGCACCGTCTGCGAACCGATCGGCGAGATCGACGAGGGCGTGCGCGCGCTCATCGCCGACCTGATCGACACCGTCGAGCTGCCCGGACGGGCAGGCGTGGCCGCGAACCAGATCGGCTTCGCCCTGCGCGCCTTCAGCTACAACGTCGATGGCGAGATCGGCTACGTCATCAACCCCGTGCTCACCGAAGTGCGCGGCGAGCCCGTGCCGACGGGCGAGGGATGCCTGTCTGTGCCGGGCCTGTGGCACGACACTCCACGGCACCCGTGGGCCCGCGTCGAGGGCATCGACCTCGACGGCGACCCGATCGTGCTCGAGGGCGACGGTCTGCTTGCCCAGGCGCTGCAGCACGAGACCGACCACCTCGACGGGCGGGTCTACCTGAGCCGCCTGGAGGGTGACACCCGCAAGCTCGCTATGCGGCAGGTGCGCGAGAGCGACTGGTTCTGACGTCGAGGCCCCCTCTCATCGTCGACGCCCCCTCTGGGTTCCGTCACCCCGAGGGGGCGCGGACAGCCAGAGGGGGCGTCGACGTGTGAAGGTCAGCCGAGCGGCGTGGTGGTCGTCTGCACCGGAGCGTCGTAGAGCTCGCCGACCGCGTCGGCGAAGTCGTCGAGGATGACGTTGCGCTTGATCGACATCTTGGGGGTCAGGTGACCGCTGGCCTCGGTCCACTCCACCGGGAGGATCGTGAACTTGCGGATGGACTCGGCGCGGGAGACGGTCTTGTTGGCGCGATCCACCGCGCGCTGCACCTCGTCACGCACGGCCGGGTTGCGGCTCGCCTCGCTCAGCGACATGTCCGCCGGAAGGCCGTTGTTCGCCAGCCACGTCGGCAGCATCTCGCTGTCGAGCGTGACCAGCGCCGAGATGAACGGCTTCTGATCGCCGAGCACGACGACCTGACCGACGATCGGGTTCGAGCGGATCGGATCCTCGAGCATCGCCGGCGCGACGTTCTTGCCACCCGCCGTGACGATGATCTCCTTCTTGCGACCGGTGATCGTGAGGAAGCCCTCCGAGTCGAAGCTGCCCAGATCGCCGGTGCGGAACCAGCCGTCGTCGAATGCCGCCTCGGTGGCCTCGGGGTTGTTCCAGTACTCCTTGAAGACGTTGATGCCCTTGACCTCGATCTCGCCGTCATCGGCGAGGCGCACCCCGACTCCGGGAAGGGCGGGCCCCACCGTGCCGATCTTCGACTTGTGCGCGAGGTTGACCGTCGCGGGCGCGGTCGTCTCGGTCAGGCCGTAACCCTCCAGGATCACGATGCCGAGGCTGTGGAAGAAGTGACCGAGGCGCGCACCGAGCGGGGCGGAACCCGACACCGCGTACGACACGTTGCCACCCATCGCCTCACGCAGCTTGCTGTAGACCAGCTTGTTGAAGAGCGCGAACTTCATCCGCAGCCCGAAGGGGATCGGCTTGCCCTCCTCGAGAAGGGTGGAGTGCTCGATCGCCGCTGCGGCCGCCGCGCGGAAGATCTTGCCCTTGCCGCCTGCCTCCGCCTTCTGCTCGGCGGAGTTGTAGACCTTCTCGAACACGCGCGGCACCGCCAGCAGGAAGGTCGGCTTGAACGACCCGAGCGCCGGGAGCAGCTGCTTCGTGTCTGGCTGGTGTCCCGTGCGCACGCCCGCATGCACGGAGAGGATCGAGATGAACCGTGCGAACACGTGCGCAGTCGTGATGAACAGCAGGGTCGAGGCGCCCGGCGCCGAGACGACCTCGTCGAGCGCCTTCCCGGAGTTGCGCGAGAGCTCGACGAAGTTGCTGTGCGTCAGGACGCAGCCCTTCGGACGCCCGGTCGAGCCGGAGGTGTAGATCAGTGTGGCGATGTCGGAGCCCACCGCGATGCCCCGGCGGCGCTCGATCTCCGCGTCGTCCACCGCCGCGCCGCGTGCGGTGAGGGTGTCGATCGCGCCCAGGTGCAGCTGCCACACCTCGCGCACGAGAGGCAGGTCGCCGCGCACCTCGTCGGCGCGGGTGAAGTGCTCGGCGGACTCGACGATGAGGGCGGTCGCTCCGGAGTCCTCCATGATCCACTGGATCTGCGCGGGGGAGCTCGTCTCATAGACGGGCACCATCACGGCTCCGGCATAGAACAGCGCGAAGTCGACGAGCGTCCAGTCGTAGGTCGTCTTGGCGATGAAGCCGACCTTCTCGCCGGGCTGGATGCCGGCGGCCACGAAGCCCTTGGCGAGAGCGATGACCGCAGTCTCGAAGTCCTTCGCCGAGATGTCGCGCCATCCGCTGCCCTCGGGCACGCTGAACAGGGCGAGATCAGGGGTCTTCTTCACCCGTTCGGCGAGCAGATCGCTGACGTTCCCCTCCGGGTCGGCAGGGACGATTGCGGGGACTTCGAACTGGGCCACGGCAGCTCCTTCGGCACCGAACGGACGGGTATCCCTGAAGTCTATGGCATGAGACCCAGTCGCAACTTGGAAGAAACTCGGTCGCCGATGCCGCCTCGGCGCTAGACTGCCCACGATGTTCTACTGGCTGATGAAGTACATCGCGATCGGTCCGCTGGTCAAGGCGATCTTCCGACCCTGGATCGTGGGGCGAGACAACGTCCCCACCAGCGGTGCGGCCATTCTGGCGAGCAATCATCTGTCTTTCGCCGACTCGATCTTCCTGCCGCTGCTCATCGACCGGCCCATGTCCTTCCTCGCCAAGAGCGACTACTTCACCGGCCGAGGGCCGAAGGGCTGGGCGACCAGGATCTTCATGAAGGGCACCGGTCAGATCCCCATCGACCGCTCAGGAGGAAAGGCCTCCGAGGCATCCCTGAACACGGGCCTGCAGATCCTGGGCCGCGGCGACCTGCTCGGCATCTACCCGGAGGGCACGCGAAGTCCCGACGGCCGGCTCTACCGAGGGCGCACCGGGATCGCGCGCATGGCACTGGAGGCGAAGGTCCCGGTGATCCCGGTGGTCATGGTCGACACCGACACCGCCATGCCGATCGGCCAGCGCGTGCCGAACATCATGCGCGTGGGAATCGTCATCGGCGAGCCGCTCGACTTCTCGCGCTACGAGGGCATGGAGAACGACCGTTACATCCTCAGAGCGGTCACCGACGAGATCATGATCGCGTTGCAGCGCCTGGGCGCCCAGCGGTACGACGACGTGTACGCATCCACCGTGAAGGACCGCCTGCCCGCCGGTGCACCCGGTCGCCCCTGACCGCCGCAACCGACTCCATCGTCGCGGCTTGGTCGTCCCGTCACAGCGCCGATCGGCGCTGTGAGCGGACACTAAGCTTGAGCACATGCTTCCCTCGCACTCCGAACTCGACGCGTGGCGATCCCTTCCCATCAAGCAGCAGCCGCAGTGGCCCGATGCCGAGCGCACCGCCGAGGTGTCGACTCAGCTGGCCGCTCTTCCGCCGCTCGTGTTCGCGGGTGAGGTCGACAATCTCCGCGCGCGGCTCGCCCGCGCGGCATCCGGACACGCCTTCCTGCTGCAGGGCGGCGACTGCGCCGAGACCTTCGCCGGGGCCACGGCGGACCAGATCCGCAACCGGATCAAGACGGTGCTGCAGATGGCGGTCGTGCTCACGTACGGCGCTTCGATGCCGGTCGTGAAGATGGGGCGCATGGCGGGTCAGTTCGCCAAGCCGCGTTCGAGCGACACCGAGACCCGGGGCGACGTCACGCTGCCCGCCTACCGCGGCGACATCGTCAACGGCTACGACTTCACCGAGAACTCCCGGCAGCCCGACCCCGGTCGCCTGCTGCAGGGCTACCACATGGCCGCGTCGACGCTGAACCTCATCCGCGCGTTCACGCAGGGCGGCTTCGCCGACCTGCGCGAGGTGCACTCGTGGAACAAGGGCTTTGCGCAGAACCCCGCCAACCAGCGCTACGAGCGCATGGCGGCCGAGATCGATCGCGCCATCAAGTTCATGGAGGCGGCCGGCGCCGACTTCGAAGAGCTCAGGCGCGTCGAGTTCTTCACGGGTCACGAGGGCCTGCTGATGGACTACGAGAGCCCGATGACGCGCATCGACTCGCGCACCGGAACTCCCTACAACACCTCGGCGCACTTCCTGTGGGTGGGGGAGCGCACCCGTGAGCTGGATGGTGCGCACGTCGACTACTTCTCGCGAATCCGCAACCCCATCGGGGTCAAGCTCGGTCCGACGACGACTCCCGAGACGGCGCTCGCGCTGATCGACAAGCTCGACCCGGACCGCGAGCCGGGTCGGCTCACGTTCATCACTCGGATGGGCTCGGGGAAGATCCGGGATGCCCTTCCTCCGCTGCTCGAGGCGGTGAAGGACTCCGGTGCCGCGCCGCTCTGGGTCACCGACCCCATGCACGGCAACGGCATCACCACGCCCAGCGGCTACAAGACGCGACGCTTCGACGACGTCGTCGACGAGGTCCGCGGCTTCTTCGAGGCTCACCGCGCGGTGGGCACCTTCCCCGGTGGCATCCATGTCGAGCTGACCGGCGACGACGTCACCGAGTGCCTCGGCGGCTCGGAGCAGATCGATGAGGCGGGCCTCGCGACCCGCTACGAGAGCCTGTGCGACCCCCGCCTGAACCACATGCAGAGCCTCGAACTCGCCTTCCTCGTCGCGGAGGAGCTCGAGAAGCGCTGAGCTCTCCGGCGACCTCGATCGCACATACGAGAGCGGTCGTCCGGATCACCGGGCGGCCGCTCTCGTCATGCGGGCGATGCCGAATCAGCAGAAGAGCGCTGTCAGCAGAAGAGCGCTATCAGCAGAAGAACCCTGGGGTGAGCGTGACCGTCGTGCCGCGCGCTGCGCTGCCGTTCGGGTCATAGCTGCACACCTTGTAGACGTCCCAGTACTTGCCGCCCAGCGGCAGCTCGATGTCCTCGATCGTGGGATTCACCTTGAAGCCGGCGCCCTTCAGCGCATCGACCGCCTGGCGGACCGTCTTGCCCTTGACGTCGGGGATGGGCAGCGGCTGCGGACCCTTCGAGACGGTCAGGGTCACGGTGTCGCCACGGCGCCAGGGACCGCCGTCGGGACGCTCGGCGCTCTGCGAGATGACCGATCCCTTGGCGACCGACTCGCTCCAGTCCTCGGGGCGCTCATCGGCGACCTTCAGGTCTGCGTCCTCGAGCTCGCGCACCGCCTCGTCGAGTGGTCGACCGGTGACCTCGGGCACAGGTCCGAGTGAGAGCTGGATGAGAGCTGTGTCGTCCTCGAACACGGTGCAGCCGTCGGCGCAGCCGTACGCCTCGCCCTGGTCACGCGGCGTGATGCGCACATTGAGCACGAGACCCTTGTCGAGCTCGTCGAAGTACTCCTCGACGTCATCCGAGACGTTCACGCGGTTCTCGGCGAGCAGGCTCCGCACCTCGTCGGCGCTCTTGTCGCGCAGTGCCGGCAGCTCGTGCTCGGCGGGGCCGGTGGAGACGACGAGCGTCACCGTGCTGTCCTTCTCGACCCGCTCTCCCTCGCCGGGCGCGGACTCGATGATGAGCCCCGCATCGACGTCGATCGACGACTGCTCGGCCCTCTCGGGAATCAGGCCCTCCGCCGTGACGGCGGCAGCGGCATCCTCGTAGGTCTGGCCCGCGACCGACGGAACGGCGATGAGCGAGCCGGGGCCCGATCCGAACCACCATCCGATGCCGCCCGCGAGCACCGCGAGCAGCAGCACGACGGTGAGCAGCGCCGTGCCGGTCGAACGACGACGGGCCGTGCGGCGACGCAGCCGCGTCGCGTTGTCGACGGATTCCGCGACGTCCTCGACCGGGGCCGGCAGCAGGGCCGTGCCGGGCAGGATCTTCGTGACCGAGCCGGAGTCGTACTCGCCCGAGGGCGCGTCGGTCGCGGTCGGGGCGGGTGCGACGCCGATCTCGCGCTCGATCTCCCGCAGACGCGTGAGCATCGCTTTCGCGTCGAGCGGACGATCGTCGGGTGACTTCTCAGTGGCCCACAGCACCAGCTCGTCGAGCCGTTCCGGAACGGAGGGGTTGCGCGCGCTCGGCCGTGGCACCTGCTCGGTGGCGTGCTGGAAGGCGATCTGCATGGGCTGCTCGCCCTTGTACGGCTGCTCGCCGACGAGCATCTCGTACAGCATGATGCCCAGGGCGTAGATGTCACTGCGAGCGTCGGCGGTCCCGCGGGTGACGAGTTCTGGGGCGAGATAGGCGATCGTGCCGAGCAGCTGCGCGCCGGTGGCCGTGTTCGCCGTCGTCGCCCGCGCGAGTCCGAAGTCCCCGATCTTGATGCGGCCGTCCTCGGCCAGCAGCACGTTCTCGGGCTTCACGTCGCGGTGCACGATACCGGCCCCGTGAGCGGCGGCGAGACCCGAGAGGATCGCGTCCATGATCGTGATCGTCTGCGTGATCGTGAGCCGCTTCTGCTCGCGCATGAGCTCACGCAGGGTGATGCCGGGGAGGTACTCCATCACCAGGTAGGCGAGCTCGCCGTCCTGACCCTGATCGAACACGTTCACCACATGCGGATCCGCGAGCCGCGCGGCGGCTCGGGCCTCCTGGATGAAACGGCTCTGGAACGCCGAGTCGTCACTGAGATGCGCGTGCATCACCTTGAGCGCGATGCGCCGTTCGAGGCGCATGTCCGTCGCCACGTAGACGGTCGCCATGCCGCCGCGCGCGATTCGCGCACGAACACGGTACCGGCCGTCGACAAGCCGCCCGATGAGCGGGTCGGCCTGCGGAGCGTTCACAGGTCGAGTCTATGAAGAACAGGCCGGGTGAACAGGCAACGGCGCACCCTGGACGGGTTTCGATCCGGTGACGATGGGCGAGTCATCGCAGTGCGGCGAGCCATTGGGTGGCCTGCAGCTCCCACGTCCCGTATCGATCGGGATAGGCCGACACCTGCACGGCCTGAGCCGCGACCGTGAACGGCATCTCCTGCCAGCCGGGGATGTCGAGCAGCCCGCGGGTCGTGGCGCCGTTGGGGTTGCCGGGCCCGCCGTAGAACACGCGGATGCTGCGGTCGGCATCCATCGCCTGCGCAGGCGTGCCCCAGCCCTGGCTCGGACGCTGCTGGAAGAGGCCCAGCGAGTCGCGGTCGCCGTGGTCGAGATTGCGCATCGACGACTCGACCATCGCGGTGGCGAGCGCGATCGCGATCCCGCGATCGGGCACGCCGAGCTCGCGGCCGATCCGGACGATGTGAGCGGCGTGTGCGGCCTGGGTGGCGTCCAGCGCCGCCGAGCGCTGCTCGGTCGTCGCTGTGGTTGCCGCTGTCGGTGCCGGGGCCGGTGCTGCCAGTCGAAGGGCCTGCCCCGGATAGATGATGCTGCCCTCGCCGAGGCCGTTCGCCTGCAGCAGGACGCCCACGCTGGTGCCGTACTTCCGGGCGATCCCGTAGAGCGTGTCGCCCGCGGCGACGGTGTGCGCGGCCGGCGCGGCGGCGGCGGGCGGAGCGGGGGCCGGCGTCGCCGGGGCGGCGGCCGCCGGGGTCGCGGCGATGCGCAGGATCTGCCCCGGTGTGATCATGGCGGAGCCACCCAGGCCGTTGATCGACATGATCGCCGAGACCGTCGTGCCGTATCTCTTCGCGATCCCGAAGACCGTGTCGCCGCGGACGACCGTGTGCGAGGCCGACGTCGCGGGAGCGGCGGGAGTCGCCGGGGCGGGTGCGCTCTGCGGTGCAGACGCGGGGGAGAGGTGCAGCGTCTGGCCGGGGAAGATCACCGATCGCCAGCCCAGCCCGTTCCAGGCGAGCAGGTCGGCGGTGGCGACACCGTGTCGTGCGGCCACCGATGAGATCGTGTCGCCCGGCTGGATCGTGTAGTCGGAGGGCAGAGCGACGGCCGGCCGAACGGCGGCGTGCGGAGCGCGATCGACGGACGAGAGCGCGCGCATGCTCGGCGTGTGACTCGCCACCGCGGTCGCGCGGATCTCCTCCGCAGCGGCGGGTGCGGCGGTCAGGGCCGCTGCCAGAGTGCCGACGACGGCGGCCGGCGCGGTGATCCGCATCGTCGCGGTGCGCGGATTGGTGATGTGCATGTCGTCTCTCTCCCGTGGTCCCCAGAGGCGCTCGATTCCCAGAAGCGCGCTTCGATCCAGTGAAACGCTGACACGCATGTAAACGGATGTCAACAGATGTTGAGTCTGTGACTGGAGTGTTCTGAGTGGTCTGACGTGCTGCGCCGCGTCGCGGATGAGATAGTGGGAGGGTGTCTGAGAACGCTGCTGATCCCTCTGCCTGGCTGACGATCCCCGAACTCGTGGAGGCGCTCGATGAGACGCCCAGCCGCGTGCGTCGGCTGCTCGACGAGCACTACCTGATCGGCTCGCGTCGCAACGGCGCATTCGCCGTGCCGGCCGTGTTCATCGTCGACGGGCGTCCGCTCTCGTCGCTGCGCGGCACGATCATGGCCCTGCAGGACGCCTCGTTCTCTGACGACGAGATCATCGACTGGCTGCTCGCGGAGGAGGAGACGCTCGGCCGCACGCCGATCGCCGCGCTTCTCGCCGGGCACAAGAGCGCGGTCCGTCGCGTCGCGCGAACTCTCGCCTGAGGTCTGCCGGTCCGAGTCCCTGACTGCAGCGCCGGTTCAGGCCGATCGCGCGATCGCGGCCTCGGCCACGCTCTGCAAGGCCTGAGATGCCGTCGCACCCACCTCGGCATCGCGGAGAGCTCGCACGGCGGCGTCGCTGTACTCCGCGATCATCTGCTCGACCCGATCTGCCGCGCCCGTCTCGCGGATCAGCTCCTGAAGCTGAACGACCTCGTCCGCGGTGAGGTCGGGGTCGCCGATGCGCGCGTCGAGGTGCGCACGGGCATCCGGCGGCAGAGTCTCACGCGCGATCGCGATGAGCGCCGTGCGCTTGCCCTCGCGCAGGTCGTCGCCCGCCGGCTTGCCCGTGACCGCCGGGTCTCCGAAGACGCCGAGCATGTCGTCGCGCAGCTGGAACGCCATGCCGACCGGATGCCCGAAGGCTCGCAGCCGCACCAGCAGCCGCTGGTCGGCGCCCCCGAGAGTCGCGCCGAGGAGGATCGGCTGCTCGACGCTGTAGCGCGCGGACTTCAGAGAAGCCACCCGCAGCGCGCGCTCGAGAAGAGAGGCGGGCGGGTTCACGCTCCATGCCGACTCCTCCGTCACGTCGAGCATCTGGCCGACGGTGACGTCCCGTCGCATCCGGGCGTACTCGGTGCGGGTCGGCGCCGCATGCGGATGCCCGATGAGGCTCTCCTCGAGCAGGTCGTCGCTCCAGGCGACGAGGAGGTCGCCGAGCAGCACTGCCGTCGAGCGGCCGAAGGCCGCGGCATCGCCGTGCCATCCGGCGTCGCGATGGGCGGCCTCCAGCGCGCGGTGAGACGCCGGGCGCCCGCGGCGCGTATCGGAGTTGTCGATCAGATCGTCGTGCACGAGAGCTGCCGACTGGAAGACCTCCAGCGCCGCGCCGAGACCCCACAGGGCGGCATCCGTCGTCGTGCTGGCGCCCGCCGCCGCGAGCCAGCCCGCGTGTGCGAAGCGCGCACGGAGCCGCTTTCCGCCCTGCAGGGTGGTGACAGCAGCGTCCAGGAACAGCTCAGCGTCGGGACCGTATTCCGCGCTTCGCGAGCGGATGCTCTGCACGAAGCAGTCGAGTCTCTCTGCGACGGCGTCGATGACGAGGGAGGATGACACGATTCCCAGCCTAGATGCAGACAATCCGGCGACGCTCGGCTAGCCGACCGCCTCGCACGCGGGTAGACTTGGCTGACCGAACCGAGGGGGTTGGACATGCCTCTTTCAGAACAAGAGCAGCGCATGCTCGACGAGATGGAACGCCATCTTCTTCAGCACGACGCGGATGTCGTCACGGCGCCTTCCGGCGACCGTGCTCTCAGCTACCGCAACCTGGTCTACGGCGCGCTTCTGCTGCTCGCCGGCATCGGCGGTCTCGTCGCTGCCGTCGCGGCGGGCGAGAGGCTCGGTGCGATCGGCAGCATCATCCTCGGTGTGGTCGCCTTCCTCGCCATGCTGGGCGGCGCGATCCTGGCTTTCACACCAGTGCGCAGAACCGCACCCGTCGGGTCGCCGACGAGGGCTCGCGGCGCGAAGACGCGGGACTCCTCGTTCATGGATCGCATGAACGACCGCTGGGATCGGCGTCAGGACGAGCGCTGAGCTGACCCGCCGACCTCACCCACTGAATGACCCGGATGCCGAGCATCCGGGTTTTTTCATGCTCTTCCGACGTTCCTGCGTCGGCTGCCCTCCACTCGGCCTCCACTGGCCCTCCACATGGCCCCACCCGCCTGATTCCGCGGAATGACGGGCCTCGTACTCGACATCTCCGGGTTCCCCTGGCGGTTCGGTCAGGATTGACCGTAGGAAAGTGGAGTGAAGTGGAGTAAAGTGGTGCGCACCTCGAGTTGGCCGGACGCAGAGGGGGTGATGGCCAGTGCTGCTGGGTACCCACACGCCGAAGCTCGACGACAAGGGCCGCGTGATCCTTCCTGCGAAGTTCCGCGAGGACCTTGCCGGCGGCATCGTGGTCACCCGCGGGCAGGAGCGCTGCCTGTACGTCTTCAGCACCGCCGAGTTCGAGGCCAAGCACGAGCGGATCCGCGAGGCTCCGCTCACCGACAAGCAGGCCCGCAGCTTTCTGCGCATGTTCCTCTCCGGAGCGAGCGCCGAGATGCCCGACAGTCAGAACCGCATCACCATCCCCGCGCACCTCAGGCAGTACGCGGGGCTGGAAAAGGAGCTGGTCGTCACGGGTGTCGGCGCCCACGCCGAGATCTGGGACGCCGCCGCCTGGAACGACTACCTCGAGAGCAACGAAGAGACCTACGCCGATCTGGAACAGGAGGTGATTCCCGGCTTGTTCTGACCACGGCTGTGATGCCTCGCCGCTCCGCCCCGACACACTTCCCCGGTGCCGGGTCGAGCGGAGAGGAATCAGAGCCGGAGGTCACGGGAGAACATCATGAGCATCCGCGACATCCACACACCCGTGCTGCTGGAGCGCTGCATCGAGCTGCTCGCACCGGCGCTGCAGCAGGACGGTGCGGTGCTCGTCGACGCCACGCTCGGCATGGGCGGGCACTCCGAGGCGTTCCTCGAGCGCTTCCCGGGCATCCGGCTGGTCGGACTCGACCGCGACACCGACGCCCTCCGCATCGCGGGCGAGCGCCTGGCGCCCTTCGGCGATCGGGTCACTCTCGTGCACACCGTCTACGACGAGATCGGCCTGCATGCGCTGGGCGCCTCGGCGATCCTGTTCGACCTGGGCGTCTCGTCCCTCCAGCTCGATGAGGCCGAGCGCGGGTTCGCGTACTCGAAGGACGCGCCGCTGGACATGCGCATGGACCAGACGAAGGGGCGCACTGCCGCGACCATCCTGGCCGAGTACAGCGAGGGGCAGCTGCGGCGCATCTTCGAGCGCTTCGGCGAGGAGAAGCTCGCCGGCCGTTACGCCCGCTTCATCGTCGAGGCCAGAGACGAGCATCCGCTCACCCGCTCGGGCGAACTCGTCGACCTGCTGATCGCCGCCACGCCGGCCGCCGCGCAGCGCGCCGGCCACCCCGCGAAGCGCGTCTTCCAGGCGCTGCGCATCGAGGTCAACTCCGAGCTCAGCGTGCTCGCCGACGCCATTCCGGCCGCGATGGACGCACTGGTCGTCGGAGGACGCATCGCCGTCATGGCCTACCAGTCCCTGGAGGACCGCCTCGTCAAGCAGGCGTTCGTGGCGGCGTCTTCGTCGACCGCGCCCGCCGGCCTGCCCGTCGAGCTGCCGGAGCACGCCCCCCGCTTCCGCACGCTCACGAAGGGCGCGGAACTCGCGAGCGACGAAGAGAAGGCGCGCAATCCGCGCGCGATACCCGTGCGGCTGCGCGCCGCTGAGAAGCTGAGGGAGTCGGCATGAGCCTCCAGACCGCGCGCGCCCTGCCGCGCCCCGCACCGCACGTCGAGCCGCCGCGGCGGCTGGCGCCGGTGACCGCGCCCGCCCCCCGACGCCGGCCTCGGCTCGCGTACGCGGCTCTCGCCGTCGGCGGCGCTGTGGCGATCGGCGCAGCGCAGATGGGCATCTCGCTCGCCACCACCCAGGACGCCTTCGTGCTCGCGGGTCTGAACACGCAGCAGCACGAGCTCGGACTGCAGAAGCAGGCGCTGCACGAGCAGCTCGTCGGCATCAGCTCCCCCCAGTCGCTGGCGCAGAAGGCGGATGCCATGGGGCTGGTCGTCGCCGGATCGGCGTCGTACCTGCGCCTCAGCGACGGGCAGCTCCTCGGCGCCGGGGACAGCGCCAGCTGGGCGTCCACGGTCAACCCCAACGGGGGGACCGCCGTCGGCAACGCGCTGCTCGTCCCGCCCGCGCCGCCGGCCTCCGACACGACGCCCGCGCCCGAGGACGGCACGCTCGCCGACGGGGTGTCCGACACTGCCGTCGTGCCGCCCGAGCCCGCAGCCCCTCCGGTCGTCACCGACGGCCTGCCCACCCCCGTCACCCGATAACCCACCCGCACGGAGACGCGAATGACGACTCGAGCCACTCGTTCACAGCGCCGACGGACGGTCGTCGCTCTCGCGGTGATCCTCACGGTGCTCAGCGCCTTCGTGTTCCGCCTCGTCGACATCCAGGTGGTGCACGCCGACGACCATGTGGCCGACGGCGTGAACACCGGAAACCTGGGTTCGACCCAGGTCATCGCGGGAGCACGCGGCGACATCACCGACGCCGCCGGCACCGTGCTCGCATCCAGCGTTCTCGTCTACGACGCCGAGCTCTCTCCCGTGCTCATCCGTCAGTTCGAGGAGCAGACCGACAAGCGGAAGAAGCCGAAGCTCGGGTGGGACGAGGCCAGCGAGCGCATCGCCCGCATCGCCGGCCTCAGCGCCGCCGGCCTGCGCGACCGCCTCTCGGCGAAGCTCGCAGAGGATCCGGACTCCCAGTACCTCGATCTCGCCAGCGGGCTGAGCACCGAGCAGTACCTCGAGCTGCGCTCGCTGAAGACCGATCAGGGGCTCGCCTACATCACCATGACCCCGCGATCGGTGCGGGTCTACCCGAACGGGGCCGTCGCCGGCAACGCCCTCGGCTTCCTCGACGGGTCGGGCACCCCCCAGTACGGCGTCGAGCGCATCGCCAACGAGTGCCTCACTCCGGAGAACGGCGAGATGACGTACCTCAGCGGTCAGGGCGGGGTGAAGATCCCCGGCAGCGAGCAGATCACCCCGGCCGCCGACGGCGGCACGGTGGAGCTCTCGATCAACAGCGACCTGAACTGGTACCTGCAGCAGATGATCGCCGAAGAGGCGCAGAAGCAGGGTGCGCAGAGCGGCACGGTCACGGTGGTCGAGGTGAAGACCGGGAAGATCCGCGCCATGGCGGAGTGGCCCGCGCTCGACCCCAACGACGTCGACAGCGTGCCGGCCAAGCTGTGGAATTCGCAGGTCTTCACCCACACCTACGAGCCGGGATCGACCTTCAAGCCGATCACCGCTTCGACCCTGCTCGAGGAGAAGGCGGTCACGCCGGACACCACCGTCTCGGCGGCCAGCCGCGAGCGCTTCCCCAACGGCGCGAACATCGGCGATGCCTTCTCGCATCCGCGCTACGACTACACCCTCGCCGGCGCTCTCATCGACTCCTCGAACGTGGCCCTGTCGAAGTTCGGCACGATGGTGTCGCCCGAGACCCGCTACGAGTACCTGAAGAAGTTCGGCGTGGGCGAGAAGACCGATGTCGGCTGGTACCTGGAGGAGCCCGGTGGAGTGGCTGCGCCGCAGACGTGGGACAACCAGACGCTGTACACGACCACCTTCGGGCAGGCGTTCACTGTGACCCCCGCGCAGGTGGTCAGCGCCTACCAGACCCTCGCGAACGACGGCGAGCGGATCGGCCTGAGCCTGATCGAGTCCTGCACGGACAGCGACGGCACGGTGCACAAGACCCGTACCGAGCACGAGCGGGTCGTCTCGTCGGACACCGCCTCGCAGGTCCGCCGCATGCTCGAGAACGTCGCCGTGCAGGGCGGACTCGCCGACGCGATCGCCGTTCCCGGCTACCGGATCGGCTCGAAGACCGGCACCGCGCAGAAGCCGGACGGGCACGGCGGGTACAAGGCCGGGGTGTACTACACGAGCATCCTCGGGGTCGCTCCGATCGAGGATCCGCAGTACGTCGTGATGGTCACTCTCGATGAGCCGACTAGGATTACATCGTCCGCGGCCACCGCGCCTGCTCTGCAGAAGGCGCTCACCCAGGTGCTCAAGACCTACCGCGTCGCTCCCTCTTCGCAGCCCATGGACGAGCTGCTTCCCAAATTCGACTAGCCGGCATTCCGCCGCGCAAGGAGATGCCACATGATCGCCCTTCCGCTCGGCGAGATCGCCGAGATCCTCCGCGGCGAGCTGCGCCTGCACGCCCCGGACACGACTGACACCATCGTCGACGGGGTCGTCGACACCGACTCCCGGGAGATGGCCCCGGGAGCGATCTTCGTCGCCAAGCCCGGCGAGGTGACCGACGGGCACGAGTTCGTCGCCGCCGCTGTTGCAGCCGGCGCCGTGCTCGCGATCGTGGAACGTCCGGTCGAGGCTCCGATCACGCAGATCATCGTCGCCGATGCCGTCGCCGCTCTGGCAGACCTCGCGCGCGCCGTCGTCGCGCGCGTGCGCGCCGCCGGCCGGCTGCGGATCGTGGGCATCACCGGGTCGAACGGCAAGACCACGACCAAGAACTTCCTCGCGCGCATCCTCTCCGACGAGGGCGAGACCGTCGCCCCCGTCCGCTCGTACAACAACGAGGTCGGCGCGCCGCTGACCATGCTGCGGGTCACGCACGACACGCGCTACCTGGTCAGCGAGTTCGGCGCCGCCGGTCGCGGCAGCATCGCGCGCCTCGCCGGTCTCGTCGAGCCTGACGTCTCGGTCGTGCTGATGGTCGGCCTCGCGCACGCCGGGGGATTCGGCGGCATCGAGCAGACAGCCCTGGCGAAGTCCGAGCTGGTCTCCGCTGCCCGCGCCGACGGAACCGCCGTGCTGAACGTCGACGACCCCCGCGTCTGGGCGATGCGCCGCATCGCCGAGGAGCGGGGCATGTCGGTGGTCGGGTTCGGTCAGCATCCGGATGCCGAGGTGCGAGCCGATCGCATCGAGGTCGCGTCCGACGGCACGACCGCCGCCATCATCGCCGACGGCGAGGAGACTCCGCTGCGGCTTCAGGTGCTGGGCGCGCACCACGTGCACAACGCCCTCGCCGCGATCTCGGCCGCCCGCGTGCTCGGCGTGCCCGTGGGCGCGTCGGTCAGCCGTCTGGAGACCGTGCAGATCGCCGAGCGCTGGCGCATGCAGCCGATGGGATCCGACCGCGTGCGCATCATCAACGACGCCTACAACGCCAGCCCGGACTCGATGTCGGCAGCCCTCCGCACGCTTGCGCAGATCTCCGGCCCTGGCGAGCGCACCGTCGCCGTGCTCGGCGCGATGAGCGAACTCGGCGAGACGGCAGGGGAGGAGCACGACCGCATCGGGCTGCTCGCCGTGCGGCTGAACATCCAGCGCATCGTGGTCGTCGGCGCAGACGCGAGGCGTCTGTACCTCGCTGCGGTCGGCGAGGGCTCGTGGGATGGCGAAGCCGTGCACCTGCCGGATCAGGACGCGGCGTTCGAATATCTGAGGGACGAGCTGCGCGACGGTGACCGGGTGCTCGTGAAGTCGTCCAACTCCGCCGGGCTGCGGCACCTCGGCGATCGTCTGGGAGAATCGTTCTCGTGAGGTCTTTGTTGATGGCGACCGCGATCTCGCTCGCCTTCTCGCTCTTCCTGACCCCGGTCTTCCTCAAGCTGTTCCGTCGGATCGGCTGGGGGCAGGTCATCCGCACCCCCGAGGACATCGCCAACCCGAGCCACGAGGCCAAGCGCGGCACGCCCACGATGGGCGGCGTGATCTTCATCCTCGGCACGATCGTCGGCTACTTCGCCGGCAGCCTGTTCGGCGGCACGACACCCGCTCTGTCGGCCATCCTCGTGCTGTGGCTGATGGTCGGCTTCGGCGTCGTCGGCTTCATCGACGACTACATGAAGGTGCGCAGCCAGCGCAGTCTGGGCCTCTCGGGGTGGCGCAAGGTCATCGGCCAGCTGCTCGTGCTCGTGCCGTTCGGCATCGTCGCGCTGAACTTCCCGAACCGCCTCGGTCAGTACCCGGCCAGCGGCTACGTGTCCCTCTTCCGTGACATCCCCTGGCTCAACCTCTTCGCCTTCGGCGCCGTCCTCGGCTGGATCCTCTACCTGATCTGGGTCTCGGTGATCGGGGTCGCCACCTCCAACAGCGTGAATCTGACCGACGGGCTCGACGGCCTGGCCGCCGGGGCCGGCGTCTTCGTCGTCGGCGCGTACAGCCTCATCGCGTTCTGGCAGTTCAAGCAGTCGTGCGTTGGCTCGCTGTTGGCTCAGGCCGGATGCTACGAGGTGCGCGAGCCCCTCAACCTGGCCACGGTCGCGGCTGCATTCGCCGGCGGACTGGTCGGATTCCTGTGGTGGAACGCCCCTAAGGCCAAGGTGTTCATGGGCGACGTCGGCTCGATGGCCATCGGAGGAGTGGTGACCGCGATGGCCATCCTCACCCGCACCGAGCTGCTGCTGTTCATCATCGCGGGCATCTTCGTGCTCTCGTCGGGATCCGTCATCCTGCAGCGGCTGTACTTCAAGGTCACCCGCGGCAAGCGCCTGTTCCTGATGAGCCCGTTCCATCACCATCTCGAGATGCGGGGCTGGGCCGAGGTGACCATCGTCGTGCGGCTGTGGATCATCGCCGGACTGCTCGCGGTGTCGGCCGTCGGCCTCTTCTACGTCGACTGGCTGATCCAGGCATGACCGCGCCACTCGACTCGCTCACCAGCTGGCACGCCGACTGGTCCGGGCTGCGCGTCGCTGTGCTCGGGCTGTCGGTGACGGGCTTCTCGGCCGCCGACACGCTCACCGAGCTCGGCGCCGACGTCCTCGTGCTCACCGAGAGCGCGTCGGAGGAGTACGCCCGCCTGGTCCCCGTGATCGGCGCACGCCTCGAACTCGGCTCGCTGTCGGAGGTGCCGAGCGCGCTCAGCGATTTCGCCCCCGATGTCGTCGTCGCCTCTCCCGGCTTCGCCCCCTCGCATCCCGTGATCCGCTGGACTCAGCAGAACGGCATCGCGCTCTGGGGCGACGTAGAGCTGGCCTGGCGCGTTCGCGACAAGGTCACGCGCGCCGACGGAACGCCGGCCGAGTGGATGCTCATCACCGGCACCAACGGCAAGACCACGACCACGCAGCTCACCGCGACGCTGCTGCAGGCCGGCGGTCTGCGCGCCGCGCCGTGCGGCAACATCGGCATCCCGGTGCTCGACGCCGTGCGCGATCCAGGCGGCTTCGACGTGCTCGTGGTCGAGCTGTCGAGCCACCAGCTCTGGTACATCGGGCAGTCCGCGGTGGCCGGGCAGCTCGTGCCGCACGCCTCCGTCTGTCTCAACCTCGCCGACGACCACCTCGTCTGGCACGGCAGCGCCGATGCGTACCGCCAGGCGAAGTCCTTCGTCTACCGGCACACGAAGGTCGCGTGCATCTACAACAAGGCCGATGCGGCGACCCTGCGCATGGTCGAGGAGGCCGACGTCACCGAGGGCGCCAGAGCGATCGGCTTCGACCTCGGCACACCCGGCCCCAGCGACCTGGGCGTCGTCGACGGCATCCTCGTCGATCGCGCCTTCCATGACGACCGTCGCAACAGCGCGCTCGAGCTCACGACCGTGGCCGAGCTGCGCACCGCCGGGCTCGACGCGCCGCACATCGTGCAGAACGTCCTCGCCGCGGCGGCCCTGGCGCGGTCCCTCGACATCGCCCCCGCGGCGATCCATGAGGCCCTGCAGGGCTTCGCCCTGGACGCCCACCGCATCCAGATGATCGCCGAGCATCGCGGCATCCGCTGGATCGACGACTCGAAGGCGACCAATCCGCACGCGGCGGCGTCATCCCTGCGTGCGCACCCCGGCGCCGTGTGGATCGTCGGCGGTGATCTCAAGGGCGTCGATCTCGCAGGAATCGTCGCCGATGTCGGCCGCACGGCTGCCGCGGCGATCGTCATCGGCGTGGAACGCGCGCCGGTCCTCGCGGCATTCGAGCGACACGCATCGCAGGTGCCCGTCTTCGAGGTCGTCCCCGGCGAGACTGGGGATGTCATGGATCGCGTCGTGGAACTGGCGGCGGGGATCATCGACGGCGAGGGGACGGTGCTGCTGGCCCCTGCCGCGGCATCCTTCGACCAGTTCTCGAGCTACGCGGACCGAGGAGAGCGCTTCGCACACGCGGTGCGCGCATGGATCGACAGATCCGGATCGTAGACGGAGAGGGCGGATGACGCAGACGACCAGCCCTCCGGGCGCAGGCGACCGCGGTCTCGCCGCCCGTGTCTCGCTCGGCAGGCTGTTCACGCCGCCGACCACCGAGTTCGTGCTCATCGCATCGACGGCGCTCGTGCTCACCGTCTTCGGATGGGTCATGGTGCTCTCGGCCACCAGTGCGCGACCCGATCCCTGGGAAGGCGCGCTCAAGCAGGGGATCTTCGCCGTGCTCGGCATCCCGCTGATGCTGCTCATCAGCAGGATGCCCGTCACGTTCCTCGGACGCATCGCCTGGCCGGCCCTGATCGGGGCCACCGCGCTGCAGCTGCTCGTGTTCGTCCCTGGCCTTCGCGTGTCGTCATACGGCAACACGAACTGGGTGAACATCGCGGGGTTCCAGCTGCAGCCCTCCGAGTTCCTGAAGCTCGCCCTCGCCCTGTGGATCGCGTTCGTCCTGCTGCGCAAGCGCGCACGCCTGGGCATCTGGCACCACGTGTTCATCCCGGTCGTCCCGGTCTCGATCATGGCCATCGGCACCGTGATCGGCGGTGACGACCTCGGCACCGCGATGGTCCTCGTGCTGATCGTGCTGGGCGCCCTGTTCTTCGCCGGGGTCAAGCTCCGGCTGTTCATCCTCCCTCTCATCGGCGGCATCGTGGCGGTGCTCGGCTACGCCCTCACGAGCGATAACCGGATGAAGCGCATCCTCTCGGCGTTCAACCCCGAGTCCTGCGACCCGACGAGGGAGTGCTACCAGGCGGTGCACGGCATGTGGGGGATGGCCAACGGCGGCATCTTCGGCGTGGGTCTGGGCAATTCGCAGGAGAAGTACGGCTGGCTGCCCGCCGCGGAGAACGACTACATCTTCGCCATCGTCGGCGAGGAGCTCGGCCTGATCGGCTGCGTTCTGGTGCTCGCTCTGTTCGCGGTGTTCGCGGTCGGAGTCTTCCGCATCGTGCGTCGCTCCACCGATCCTTTCGCGCGGGTCGCCGCCGGCGGGATCGGGGTGTGGATCCTGGGGCAGGCGCTCATCAACATCGGAGTCGTGCTGCGAGTGTTCCCGGTGATGGGCGTGCCCCTGCCGTTCATGTCGCAGGGCGGCAGCGCGCTGATCTCGGTGCTCGCTGCATGCGGCGTGCTTCTCGCCTTCGCACGCACGCTGCCGGCCACGAGCGGCACTGATCCCGCTCAGCCGACTCGCGGACGGGTGGCGACGGCGCAGGGTATGGTCGCGAGGTGAATTCCTACCTCCTCGCCGGCGGCGGCACCGCCGGCCACGTCAATCCGCTGCTCGCCGTCGCCGACCTGCTCCGCGAGCGGGCGGACGGCGACGTGCTGGTGCTCGGCACGAAGGAGGGACTGGAGGCGCGTCTCGTCCCGGAACGTGGCTACGAGCTGCTCATCGTCGACAAGGTGCCTTTCCCGCGCCGCCCTGACGGTGCGGCGGTGGTCTTCCCGGCCCGCTTCCAGCGCGCGGTGTCGCAGGTGCGGCAGCACATCCGCCGCCACCGCATCGACGTGGTCGTCGGCTTCGGCGGCTACGCTTCCGCCCCCGCCTACGTCGCGGCCCGGCGTGAGCGCGTCCCCTTCGTGGTGCACGAGGCGAACGCCAGACCGGGCCTGGCGAATGTGCTCGGTGCCCGCACCGCGGCCGCCGTCGGCGTCGCCTTCGCGGGCACGCCGCTCAAGCGCGGCGAGGTCGTCGGGATGCCCCTGCGCCGCGAGATCGTGGATCTGGATCGCGAGGCGACGCGCGCCGAGGCGGCGGCGCACTTCGGCCTCGACGCCGACCGCCCCGTCCTGCTGGTCTTCGGCGGATCGCTGGGGGCGCTGCGACTCAACGAGGCGATCGCCGGCTCATGGGCGGATGTGCTCGCGGCAGGCTGGCAGCTGCTGCACGCCACCGGTGAGCGCAGCGACCTCGCCGACCCGAACGTGGCGGGCTACGCCATGCGCCGCTACATCGACCGCATGGATCTCGCCTTCGCGCTGGCCGACCTGATCGTCTCGCGCTCGGGCTCGGCCACCGTCAGCGAGGTCAGCGCGCTGGGCATCCCGGCCGTCTACGTGCCGTACTCCGTCGGCAACGGCGAGCAGCGTCTTAACGCGGCATCCGCCGTCGAGGCGGGAGCAGCGGTGCTTCTCGACGACGCGAGCTTCGACGGCGATGTCGTGCGCGAGAAGATCATCCCGCTGCTCGGCGACCGTGCGCGCATCGATGCGATGGCGGCGGCAGCCGAGCGCATCGGCTCTCGCACGGGCACCGAGGACCTCATCGCGCTGATCGATCGCGCACTCGCCGAAAAGTAGACTGGAAGCGACATGATCAGACCCGACCTCTCCCTTCCGATCCCCGAGACCATCACCTCCGCGCACTTCATCGGCATCGGCGGATCCGGTATGAGCGGCCTCGCGAAGATGTTCCTCGATGCGGGCATCCGCGTCTCCGGCAGCGACCGTGCTGACAGCGCCAGCCTGCGCGCACTCGCGGCCGCCGGCGCGACCGTGCACGTCGGGCACGACGCCGCTCATCTCGGCGATGCCGACACGGTGATCCACACCGGAGCGATCTGGCCCGAGAACCCCGAGTTCGTCACCGCCAAGCACCGGGGCCTGCACGTGATCCACCGCTCGCAGGCGCTGCACTGGCTGATCGGCGGCCGCCGCCTCGTCTCCGTCGCGGGAGCACACGGCAAGACCAGCTCGACCGGCATGCTCGTGACGGCCCTCCAGGCGCTGGGGGCCGATCCCAGCTTCGTCAACGGCGGCGTGATCGAGCAGCTCGGCGTGTCGAGCGGAACCGGAGCCGACGCGCTGTTCGTGATCGAGGCCGATGAGTCCGACGGCACCTTCCTGCTGTACGACACGTCGATCGCGCTGATCACGAACGTCGATCCCGATCACCTGGACTTCTTCGGGTCTGAGCAGGCGTTCTACGACGCCTTCGTCCGCTTCGGCGATGCGGCCAGCGAGGCCGTGGTGATCTCGAGCGACGATCCGGGAGCGCAGCGGGTGCGGGCCGGTCTCAGTCACCGCACGGTCATCACGTTCGGGCGCGCGGCCGACGCCGACCTGCGCATCGACGACATCGTCACGACCGGGGGAGCGTCGGCGACCCTGATCCACGGCGGAGAATCGGCGCGGATGCAGTTGGCCGTCCCCGGTGCGCACAACGCGATCAACGCGGGCGGCATCGTCGCCGTGCTCCTCACGCTCGGCTACGGTCTGACCGCGGCCGTGCGTGCGGTGGAGGGCTTCGCCGGAACCGTGCGCCGGCTCGAGCTGCACGGCGAGGCCCGCGGAGTGCACGTGTACGACGACTACTCGCACCATCCGACCGAGGTGCGCGCGGCGCTCGAGGCGATGCGCGGGGTCGCCGGTTCCGGGCGCCTGATCGCGATCCAGCAGCCGCACACCTACTCGCGCACGCAGCACATGTTCCGGGAGTTCGCCGCGGTGCTGGAGGAGCTCGCCGATCACACCGTGATGCTGGACGTCTACGGCGCGCGGGAGGATCCCGTGCCAGGGGTCACCGGAGAGCTGGTCAGCGGCGCATTCGCGGATCAGGCGAACGTGCACTACGTGCCGGACTGGCAGGAGGCGGCTGACTACACGGCCCGCATCGCCCGCGAGGGCGACTGCGTCGTGACGCTGGGCTGCGGAAACGTCTACCAGATCATCCCGCAGGTGCTCGACTCGCTGCGCCGCCCCGTCGAGGACTGAGATGCGGCGCCCGGCACCGCTTCCCGCATCGCCCGAGGAGCCGACTCCGGACGTCGGCTCGGACGGCACGTCGCCCGAACCCCGTCGTCGCCCGCTGCTGCGCTTCGGCGCGACGGGGGAGCGGGATATCGCGGGGCGTGGGGCTGGAGCACCGGATGCCGACGCCGCGGATGCCGAGAGTCCGGATGCTGCAGGTTCGACTGCCGCGGGTCCTGGCGTGGACGGATACTCCGTCACCGCCGTGATCCCGGAGGAGGACCGGGACGCGGCGCGCACCGCGGTGCGCAGCAGCGAGGTGTGGCGCGCCGCGCGCGCCCGCCGGAAGGCGCTGCGCGCGGAGATCCGGCGCTTCACCCACCGCTCCCGCCGGCGACGTCTTGCCGTGTGGGGATCGACCGGCGCCCTCGTCGCGCTCGTTCTCGGCAGCGTGATCGCCGCGTACAGTCCGCTGTTCGCCGTGGAGAAGATCACCGTCGCCGGCGCGACGAGCATCGACCCCGCCGCCGTGCAGGAGTCGCTGTCGGACCAGATCGGAGCTCCGCTCGCCCTCGTCGACGCCGCCCGCGTCAAGTCCGCGCTGGCGGAGTTCCCGATCATCGAGTCCTACGCTCTGGAGGTCCGGCCACCGCGCGAGCTGCTGGTGCGCGTCGTGGAGCGCACGCCGGTGGGCGCGATCCGCGACGGCGACGCCTACTCGGTGGTCGACGCGGCGGGCGTGGTGCTCTCGTCGAGCGCGGAGCGGCCGGAGCGAGCGCCGGAACTCGACATCACCGGCGGTCTCGCCTCCGCTGCCTTCCACAGTGCGGGCCTGGTCATGAGGTCGCTTCCCGCCGACCTGCGCGCCACCGTGACGCAGGTGCGCGCGACATCCGGCGACGACGTGACGCTCACCCTCGCCGACGGCAAGACCGTGGTGTGGGGAAGCGAGAAGGACTCGGCGCGCAAAGCCGCCGTGCTGGTGCGCCTGATCGCCGCCGCGCCCCAGTCCAGCACCTTCGACGTGTCGTCTCCCACCGTTCCCGTCGTCGGCTGAGAGCAGATCGCGGCGACACGCCGTGTCGGTGCACGCGCACGTCGATGTTGCGCATACCGTCGTTGACGAGAACGCAATACCGGGAAACAGTTTAACCCTCTCGTTGAGGTTTAAGGTTTATCCCTCGTCAGGCTCGAATAACGGAGGCCGGCCATGAGCCAGAACCAGAACTACCTCGCCGTGATCAAGGTCGTCGGCGTCGGCGGTGGCGGCGTCAACGCCGTCAACCGCATGATCGAGCTCGGACTCCGCGGAGTCGAGTTCATCGCCGTCAACACCGACGCCCAGGCGCTGCTGATGAGCGACGCCGACGTCAAGCTCGACGTGGGACGTGAGCTCACTCGCGGCCTCGGCGC
Organism: Microbacterium sp. NPDC089987; assembly: GCF_044748505.1. Lineage (NCBI taxonomy): Bacteria > Bacillati > Actinomycetota > Actinomycetes > Micrococcales > Microbacteriaceae > Microbacterium > Microbacterium sp. NPDC089987. The sequence goes on along the minus strand of NZ_JBIVGE010000001.1, from coordinate 1,555,721 downwards.
AGGAGCGGACCCCGAGGTGGGGCGTCGTGCTGCTGAAGACCACGCCGAGGAGATCGAGCAGGCCCTCACGGGTGCTGACATGGTGTTCGTCACCGCCGGAGAGGGCGGCGGCACCGGCACGGGCGGCGCGCCCGTCGTCGCACGGATCGCGAAGTCCATCGGCGCGCTCACCATCGGCGTCGTGACCAAGCCGTTCTCGTTCGAGGGCCGTCGCCGTCAGAGCCAGGCCGAGGCCGGCGTCGCCAAGCTGAAGGAAGAGGTCGACACCCTCATCGTGGTGCCGAACGACCGACTTCTCGAGATCAGCGATCGCGGCATCTCGATGATCGAGGCCTTCGCCACCGCAGACCAGGTTCTGCTCGCCGGTGTGCAGGGCATCACCGACCTCATCACGACCCCCGGACTCATCAACCTCGACTTCGCCGACGTGAAGTCGGTGATGCAGGGCGCGGGCTCCGCGCTCATGGGCATCGGATCCGCGCGCGGCGCCGACCGTGCCATCAAGGCCGCCGAGCTGGCGGTCGAGTCGCCGCTGCTCGAGGCATCCATCGAGGGCGCCCATGGCGTACTGCTGTCGATCCAGGGTGGGTCGAACCTCGGCATCTTCGAGATCCACGATGCGGCCGACCTCGTCAAGGAGGCCGCGCACCCGGAGGCGAACATCATCTTCGGAACGGTCATCGACGACACTCTCGGCGACGAGGTGCGCGTGACGGTGATCGCGGCCGGCTTCGACGGCGGCGAGCCCGCGCCGCGGCTGGAGCCGATGGTCGTCGAGCGCCCGGCCGCGAACCCGCTGCCCGAGGTGCGCCTGGACGAGAAGGTCGCCGAGGAGCGTCCGGAGCCGGTCAAGCCGGCTGTGGCGCCCGCCCCGGTGGCATCCAGCATCGAGCCGGCGTTCTCGGACGACGACATCGACATCCCCGAGTTCCTCAAGTGACGCTCAGCGCGCGGCTGTCGGCGATAGACGAGCGCATCGCCGACGCCGCGCGCCGGGCAGGCCGGGATCCGGGTGAGATCACCCGGATCGTGGTGACGAAGTTCCACCCCGCCTCCCTGGTGCGCGAGCTGCACGAGCTCGGCGTGACTGACGTCGGCGAGAACCGCCAGCAGGAGATGACAGCGAAGCGCGCCGCCCTCGAGAAACTGGACGTGCGCTGGCACTTCATCGGCCAGGCGCAGACGAACAAAGCCGCTTCGATCCGCCGTGATGCGGACGTGGTGCACTCCGTCGACCGGGCGAAGCTCGCCGACGCGCTGCATCGAGCAGATGCCGACGGTCACCCGCTGGATGTGCTTGTGCAGGTCAACCTCACCGAGGACGCCGCTCGAGGCGGCAGCGCGGTGAGCGAAGCCGAAAGCCTTGCGGAGCATGTGCTGGCGCTGCCCTCGCTGCGACTGCGCGGCGTCATGGCGGTCGCTCCGCTCGACGAGGAGCCGTCTCGCGCCTTCGCCCGACTGCGCGACGTCGCCGATCGCATCCGCGCGCTCGCCCCCGAAGCCGCCTGGATCTCAGCCGGGATGACCGGAGATTTCGAAGCGGCGATCGATGCCGGTGCGACACACCTGCGGATCGGTTCCGCAATCACAGGACCGCGCCCCGACCGGGGTTAGCCTTTCAACCAGACCAGCCCGAACGTTCGAACCGGAGGACACGATGGGTAACCCGCTGAAGAAGACCATGGTGTATCTCGGCCTCGCCGACGAGGAAGAGGTCTACGAGGAGGAAGCCGTGCAGACGCCGGCCCGAGCTTCACGTGAGAAGCACGAGGTGGCCGAGCGCGACGAGACCGCACCCGCGCCTGTCACGCCGTTGCGTCGCCCCACGGCTGTGCGTCAGCCGGCCGCAGGCACGGTCAACGAGATCCTCACCGTTCACCCCAAGCAGTACCGCGACGCGCAGATCATCGCGGAGAACTTCCGCGAGGGCGTGCCGGTGATCATCAACCTGTCGCAGATGAGCGACGCCGACGCGCGCCGTCTCATCGACTTCGCCAGCGGGCTCTCGCTCGGCCTGTACGGACGCATCGAGCGAGTCACGAGCAAGGTCTTCCTGCTCTCGCCCGAGAACATCGCCGTGTCAGGACAGGGTGGCCTCGCGCAGGCGGAGTCCGCCTCGTTCGACTCCTGATCCGTGGGAGCGATCCTCAGCATCGTCGGCGGCATCGCCGAGCTGGTGCTGACGCTGTACGTGCTCGTGCTGATCGCGAGACTGGTGCTCGAGTACATCCCGCTGTTCAACCGGTCCTGGCGTCCGAAAGGCGCCGGCCTGGTCGCCGCGGAGATCGTCTTCACCGTGACCGATCCGCCGATCCGCTTCTTCCGCAGGCTGGTCCCGCCGCTGCGCATCGGCTCGATCGCGCTCGATTTCGGCTTCATGCTGACCATGCTCAGCGTGTTCATCGTCATGGCGCTGATCCGCGCGCTGACCTGAGCACCCGAGCGCGCGCGCATCGCGCCGCTCAGGCTGGGGGGCTATGCTTGGCTCCCAGACGCGCGCCCCGGGTACGCGTCGACTGAACCACATCGCCGGCTCTCAGCGACTGGCAACCGAACTCATCGAAAGAGGAGCCACCCATGGCACTTACCCCGGATGACGTCGTCCACAAGGAGTTCCAGCACGTCCGATTCAAGGACGGCTTCGACCCCGAAGAGGTCGACGACTACCTCGACGAGATCGTCGTTGAATGGCGCAAGACCATCGAGGAGAACAACGAGCTGAAGGCGAAGCTCGCGGCGTTCGAGTCCGGCGAGAACGCCTCGGCTCCCGTGGCCGCGCCGACGCCGGCTCCCGCTCCTGCCGCCGAAGGCTCGCCCGTCGGAACCTCCGCCGGCATCATCGAGCTCGCGCAGCGTCTGCACGACGAGCACGTCGCCGAGGGTGAAGCCAAGCGCAAGCAGCTCATCGAAGAGGCCGAGACCGAGGTCGCGCGCATCCGCACCGAGGCCGAGGCGAAGCAGCGCGAGGAGTCGGCACGACTCGAGCGCGAGCGCAACCTGCTCGAGGGTCGGATCACCGAGCTCCGCGAGTTCGAGCGCGACTACCGCGGCAAGCTGCGCGCCATGATCGAGGGTCAGCTCCGCGACCTCGACCAGAAGTCCTCGACGGACTCGACGCCCGTCTCCGCCATCGGCCTGTAGGTCACTCTTGGCGGGACGTCCCCTTCGTCGGTCGGCGGCCGGCATGATCGTCGCTTCTCTCGCGGCGATCGTGCTGGCCGCCGATCAGTTCGTGAAGCACCTCACCATCGAGAATCTCCCCCCGCACGAGGCCGTTCCGGTGCTGGGCGAGTTCCTGCAGCTGTACTACATCCGCAACTCCGGTGCCGCCTTCTCGATCGGTGAGGAGGTCACGTGGATCTTCACGATCGCCATGGCCGTCGTCGCCGGCGTCATCGTGTGGAAGGCGACGAGCGTGAAGTCGCGACTGTGGGCCACCGTCCTCGGTCTGCTGCTCGGCGGCGTGCTCGGGAATCTCACGGACCGGCTGCTGCGTGAACCAGGTTTCGCCGTCGGTCATGTCGTCGACATGATCTCGATGCCCTGGATGATCCCCGCCATCTTCAACGTCGCCGACATCTTCATCGTCTCCGGCATGATCTCCGTTGCCGTGCTCGTCGTCTTCGGGCTGCGTCTCGACGGCACGCGGGAGCGGGATCACGCGAGCGTCGCCGAAGACGCCCCAGCCGACGGGCACGAGGGCGCCGCTGCGTCCACGGGAGCCTGATCGTGCAGTCCCGCAGCCTTCCCGTCCCCGACGGGCTCGACGGCCAGCGTGTGGATGCGGCGCTGGCGAAGATGCTGGGCTTCTCACGCACCTTCGCGGCCGAGGTCGCCGAAGCGGGCGGCGTCACACTCGACGGCGCCACGCTCGGAAAATCTGATCGCCTGCGCGCCGGCGGCTGGCTCGACGTGAGCTGGTCGCCGAAGGAGGAGCCGAGGATCGAGCCGATCCCGGTGCCCGAACTGGGCATCGTCTACGACGACGACGACATCGTGGTGGTCGACAAGCCGACCGGGGTGGCCGCCCATCCATCCCTCGGCTGGGAAGGGCCGACGGTCGTCGGCGCCCTCGCCGCCGCGGGCTTCCGTGTCGCGACCAGCGGAGCGCCCGAGCGGCAGGGTGTCGTCCATCGCCTGGATGTGGGCACCAGCGGCCTCATGGTCGTGGCGAAGGCCGAGAGCGCGTACACCGCTCTCAAGCGCGCCTTCAAGGAGCGCACGGTGGAGAAGATCTATCACGCGGTCGTGCAGGGGCATCCTGATCCGCTGGCGGGCACCATCGATGCGCCGATCGGCCGCCATCCGAACCACAGCTGGAAGTTCGCCGTCGTCTCCGACGGCAAGCCGTCGGTCACCCATTACGAGACGCTCGAGGCGTTCCCCGGTGCCTCCCTGCTCGAGATCCATCTCGAGACGGGCCGCACGCATCAGATCCGCGTGCACATGGCCGCGCACCGGCATCCCTGCGTCGGCGATCCGCTCTACGGCGCCGACCCGACGCTGTCGGCGAGACTCGGCCTCGCCAGGCAGTGGCTGCACGCGCATCAGCTCGGCTTCACCCATCCCGGAACCGGTCAGTGGGTGCAGTTCGAGTCACCGTACCCCGCGGACTTCCGCCACGCGCTCGAGGTGCTGGATCCGGGACGCGAGACGGACTGAGATCCGTCGCCGGCGCCGATGTCGGCGCCGTGCGTCATACTGCGCGGGTGAGCATCCTGGTGAGACCTGCGACGCGCTTCGACGACGTCGCCACGCTGGTCGGGCCGAAGAACCCGGCATCCAATGTCTGCTTCTGCCTCAGCTACCGCATCGGGAACAAGGAGAACGTGGCGCTGCGGGGCGAGGCTCGGGCGAACCGCGTGCGCGAGCTCTGCGACCTCGATCCGCCGCCCGGAGTGATCGCCTACCTGGATGAGGACCCCGTCGGCTGGGCAGCGGTGCATCCGCGACGCGACACGAGCTTCGCGCGCAACAGGCTGATCCCGCACATGGACTACCGCGACGTGTGGTCGCTGTGGTGCTTCCGCGTGCGGCCCGGCTATCGCAAGCAGGGCATCATGCACGCCCTCGCAGCCGGCGCCGTCGAGCACGCGCGCGAGTGCGGCGCCCCGGCGATCGAGGGGTATCCGGTCGACAACCGCGGAGAGAAGGTGAACCAGACCATGATGTACGTCGGTACCCGCGCTCTGTTCGAGAGTGCGGGATTCCACAAGGCCGCCGACACCGGCTCCGTGCTCGACGGGTTCCCGCGTGTGCTGATGCGACTCGAGCTCAGCGCCTGACGCGCCCGCCGCGGAAGGTCGCCGGGTCGTCCTCAGCCATGGCCAGGGCGATCCTCCGGACATGCGCATCGTCGACGTCGCCCATCGCCGCCAGGTCGTAGAAGCCCACCTCGGTCAGCTCCCCGTCGGCGGGATGCGGGTCGCCCGACACCCAGGTGCAGCGGAAGACGAGGTCGAGGTAGTCGACCTGGTCGCCGTTGTCGTAGGTCACCCGGGGCATCTGCTGCACGAGCGCGAGGCGGTCCACCGACACGACGACGCCCGCCTCCTCCATGCACTCGCGGGCCGCGGCATCCGCCGGCTCCTCGCCCGGCTCGACGATTCCCGAGATGGCCTGCCATGAGCCGTTGTCAGCGCGCTTGCCGAGCAGCACCTTCTCATCGCGGAAGACGACCGCCGTGGCGCCGACCAGCGACAGGGGTGCGGTGCCGATGTGCTCACGCAGAGCCAGGACGAACTCAGGAGTGGCCATGGGCACCAGGGTATCCGGGGCGGTGCGAGAATCTCGTGAACCGTCCCGCCGGTCGATTCCGCCCCGTGATTCTGCAGCGGATTCCCGCGGCGGTCCCGGCGCCGGCATCCGGTGTCGGGGCCGCCTCGTAGACTCGAATCATGGCCTCCGATTCCTTCGTGCACCTGCATGTCCACAGCGAGTACTCCATGCTGGACGGCGCGGCGAAGATCAACTCGATGACGCAGGCGGCGGCCGATTACGGGATGCCGGCGATCGCCGTCACCGACCACGGCAACACCTTCGCGGCCTTCGAGTTCTACAACGCCGCGAACGCCGCGGGAGTCAAGCCGATCATCGGACTCGAGGCGTACGTGACGCCGGGAACGCACCGCAGCGACAAGTCGCGGGTGGCGTGGGGCACGGCGGATCAGAAGAGCGACGACGTCTCCGGATCCGGCGCGTACACCCACACCACGCTGTGGAGCGAGACCACCGCCGGCATGCACAACCTGTTCCGGCTGAGCTCGCTCTCGAGCATCGAGGGCTACTACTTCAAGCCCCGCATGGACCGCGAGCTGCTGCAGACCTACGGCAAGGGCCTCATCGCGACCACCGGATGCCCGTCGGGCGAGATCCAGACCCGCCTGCGGCTCGGGCAGTACGACGCGGCACGGGCGGCCGCCGCCGAGTTCCAGGACATCTTCGGCAAGGAGAACTACTTCGCCGAGATCATGGATCACGGCCTGTCCATCGAGCGACGCGTGATCAGCGATCTGCTGCGGCTGTCGAAAGACCTGAACATCCCGCTGGTCGCGACGAACGACTCGCACTACACGCACCAGCACGAGGCCGATGCGCACGAGGCGCTGCTGTGCGTGCAGTCCGGCTCGACGATGGACGACCCGAACCGGTTCAAGTTCGACGGGGACGGCTACTACATCAAGACGGCGCAGGAGATGCGCCAGATGTTCCGCGACCACCCCGAGGCGTGCGACAACACGCTGCTGATCGCGGAGCGCTGCCAGGTCGAGTTCGACACCAAGGCGAACTACATGCCGCGGTTCCCGGTGCCGGACGGCGAGACCGAGGACAGCTGGCTGGTCAAGGAGGTCGAGAAGGGCCTGCACTACCGGTACCCGAACGGCATCCCCGACAGGGTCCGCAAGCAGGCCGAGTACGAAACCGGCATCATCCTGCAGATGGGCTTCCCGGGGTACTTCCTCGTCGTCGCCGACTTCATCAACTGGGCCAAGGATCATGGCATCCGCGTCGGACCCGGCCGCGGTTCCGGAGCCGGATCGATGGTCGCGTACGCGATGAAGATCACGGATCTCGACCCGCTCGAGCACGGACTCATCTTCGAGCGCTTCCTCAACCCCGACCGCGTCTCGATGCCCGACTTCGATGTCGACTTCGACGACCGTCGCCGCGGCGAGGTGATCGAGTACGTGACGCAGAAGTACGGGTCGGAGCGAGTCGCCCAGATCGTCACCTACGGCACGATCAAGTCCAAGCAGGCGCTGAAGGACGCGGGCCGCGTGCTCGGCTACCCGTTCAGCATGGGCGACCGCCTCACCAAGGCCATGCCGCCCGCCGTGATGGGCAAGGACATGCCACTCAGCGGCATGTACGACAGCGCTCACCCGCGCTACAAGGAGGCGAGCGAGTTCCGGGCGCTGATCGACACCGACACGGATGCGAAGCGCGTCTTCGACCGCGCGCTGGGGCTGGAGGGGTTGAAGCGGCAGTGGGGCGTGCACGCGGCAGGCGTGATCATGTCTTCGCACCCGCTGATCGACATCATCCCGATCATGAAGCGCGAGCAGGACGGCCAGATCGTCACGCAGTTCGACTACCCGTCCTGCGAATCGCTCGGCCTGATCAAGATGGACTTCCTCGGGCTGCGCAACCTCACGATCATCTCGGACGCCCTCGACAACATCCGGCTGAACAGGGGAGAGGAGCTCGACCTCGAGCACCTCGGTCTCGAGGACCGCGCTGTCTACGACCTGCTCGCCCGCGGTGACACGCTCGGCGTCTTCCAGCTCGACAGCCCGCCGCTGCGATCGCTGATGCGGCTGATGAAGCCCGACAACTTCGCCGACATCTCGGCGCTCATCGCGCTGTACCGACCAGGCCCGATGGGTGCGAACTCGCACACCAACTACGCCCTGCGCAAGAACGGCCTGCAGGAGATCACGCCCATCCACCCCGAGCTGGAGGAGCCGCTGGCTGACATCCTGCAGGAGTCCTACGGTCTGATCATCTACCAGGAGCAGGTCATGGCCATCGCGCAGAAGGTCGCCGGGTTCAGCCTCGGCCAGGCCGACATCCTGCGTCGCGCGATGGGAAAGAAGAAGAAGTCCGAACTCGACAAGCAGTACGAGGGCTTCTCGGACGGGATGAAGGAGCGCGGCTTCGGCGAGGGCGCCGTGAAGGCGCTGTGGGACATCCTGCTGCCGTTCTCGGACTACGCCTTCAACAAAGCGCACTCGGCCGCGTACGGTCTGGTGTCGTACTGGACCGCGTATCTCAAGGCCCAGTACCCGGCTGAGTACATGGCGGCTCTGCTCACGAGCGTGGGCGACTCCAAGGACAAGATGGCGCTCTACCTCAATGAGTGCCGGCGCATGGGCATCCGGGTGCTGCCGCCGGACGTGTCGGAGTCGATCAATTTCTTCGCGGCCGTGGGCGAGGACATCCGCTTCGGCCTCGGCGCGGTGCGCAACGTCGGCAGCAACGTCGTCGACGGGATCGTCGCCTCGCGCAAGGACGGCTCGTTCACCTCCTTCCACGACTTCCTCGGCAAGGTGCCGCTGCACGTGTCGAACAAGCGAACGGTCGAGTCGCTGATCAAGGCCGGTGCGTTCGACTCGATGGGCGACACCCGCCGTGCGCTGATGGAGATCCATGAAGACGCGGTGGAGGCCGCCGTCGACCGCAAGCGGAACGAGGCGCAGGGCGCGATCGGCTTCGACTTCGACAGCCTCTACGACGACATGGAGGAGGCGGCTCCCGCGAAGGTGCCCGACCGCCCCGAGTGGATCAAGAAGGACAAGCTGGCGTTCGAGCGCGAAATGCTCGGCCTGTACGTCTCCGACCATCCGCTCGCCGGCCTCGAGGTGCCGCTCGCCAAGCACGCCTCGATCTCGATCAACGATCTGCTCACCTCGGAGGATCTGCAGGACGGCGACCAGGTCACCGTCGCCGGGCTCGTGACCAGCGTGCAGCACCGGGTGGCGAAGGCCAGCGGCAACCCGTACGGCATGATCACCGTCGAGGACTTCAACGGCGAGGTGACGATCATGTTCATGGGCAAGACGTACACCGAGTTCCAGCACACCCTGCAGCAGGACGCCATCCTCGCCGTGCGGGGGCGCGTCTCCCGCCGTGATGACGGACTCAACCTGCATGCGCAGTCGGCGTTCGCCCCCGACGTCGGATCGTTCGACGCCGCGGGCCCTCTCGCGCTGCTGGTCGCCGAGCAGCGAGCGACCGAACGCGTCATGAACGACCTGGCCGACGTGCTGCGCCGGCATGCCGGCGAGACGGAGGTGCTGCTGCGCGTGCACCGCGGCAGCGCCGCGAAGGTGTTCGAGGTGCCGATGCCTGTGAAGGTGTCCGCCGACCTGTTCGGCGACCTCAAGTCGCTGCTGGGTCCCGCCTGCCTGGGCTGAGCGCGCAGCGCCGACACGGCGCATCGAACTCCCGGGTGCGGTGAGTAGGATCATGACTCGCGTGGCCACCCACCACGAACGAAAGGACCCTCGATGAGCTTCGACAGGCCCAGCAGCGACCACGACGACGCCTCGGCAGACGAGGCCCGCCTGCGCGCCGATGCCCGCACGGAGGCCGGCATGGACCCCGACGACATCGATCCGGACGACGACGGCGTGCTCTACGAAGACCAGGTCCAGCCGGAGTACGGCATCCTCGGTTTCACACTCCGCGAGCTCATCATCATCGGTGCCTGGTTGGTGGGCTTCGTCGTCTCGTTCTTCCCGATCGGCCCGATCGGCGACACCGTCTGGACATCAGGAATCCACTGGATCCTGATGATGGGAGCGCCGACCGTCGCCGTCTTCCTCATCGTGCTGCGCCGGCTCTCGCCGGACGGGATCAGGCGTGTGGGGTCGCTCGGGATCGATCAGTTCGCCTCGGTCACGGCTGCGGTCGCCGCCGTCTCCTGGGCCCAGGTGCTGTGGCAGCAGATCGCCGCCACCATCGAGACCGGTGTTCTGCTCATCGGCTGGGTCGCCGTGGTGGGCCAGCTGGCCACGCTCGTGCTCGTCGCAGCCACGGTGTTCGCGCCCCTGCTGCCGCGGCTGCGCGAGGACTTCCACGGTCGCCTCGAGACACTCGCGCACCGCAATGCGAATCCCGTCCGCCCGGTCATCTCACGTCCGCGCGCGGAGCGTGAGTTCGCCCCGCCGCCCGCGGATTCGGCCGCCGCAGCGGCACCGGTCGAGCACGTCGACCCCGCAGCACAGCCCGCAGCGGGCGAGCCGCGCGTGGAGACCGCACTGACGATGGTCATTCCGGGCGCGACTCCGGTTCCGGATGCCCGCGACCGGGCATCCGCATCCGACCACGGCTCCGCTCCGGATGCCTGGGACGCGGAATCGGCGTCGACCGAGGCCGCGACGATCCAGCCGAGTGCGGCCCCGGCCGAGCCCGGATTCGCCGAGTCCGATGTGGTCTCGCCCGAGCCCGACTTCACCTCGCCCGAGCCCGAGGCGGTCTCGCCGGAGCCCGAGGTGGTCTCGCCGGAGCCGGAAGAGGCGGCGGCCGCGCCCGAGCCTGCCGCGCACGAGCCTGAGCCCCTCCCGACCTCCGAGCCGGCCGCAGTAGAGCCGGAGCCCGTCGCCGACGACCGCGACGACGACACCGAGGTGCTGTACAACACCGCAGCCGTCGAAGCGCTGCAGAGCATCTTCGCCGACGAAGCTCGCGACCCGGGCCGGCCCGTCGAGCACAACACCGCACCCGACGGCATGGCGGGCACCGCGGAAACCGAACCCGACGATGCCGACGAGCAGTCCCTGCGGCGCGGCCGCGGTGAGCAGGCTGTCGAGTCCGACCACTTCGGTCAGCCCGAGCCGTTCTGGGTCCTCGCGCCGACAGAGCGCGATGTGCTCGACGAGCGCGGACGGCCGCTGTTCCGCATCGGGCCGACCGCGTGGGCGCTGGCCCTCGAGGACCGGGGCGGAGCGTTCGTCGTGCGACACGAGGACGGCCGGATCGGCTACCTCCACGACATCTCCGACATCACGAAAGGCTGAGTGCGTGCGCACCATCGATCTCCGAGGGCAGACGCTGTCTCCCTCCGCCATGCTCGCGGTCGTGCCCCGCGCCACCCAGGCGCGCGCCGAGGCGCTCGAGGCCGCCGCAGCGATCGTCGAAGCCGTGCGCACCTCCGGCGAGGCCGCCCTACGCGAGCAGGCCGAGCGCTTCGACGGCGTGAGCGATCACGCCATCCGCGTCCCCGCTGAGCACGTTGCCGAAGCCGCAGCCTCCGTCGACCCCGACGTCCGCTCCGCTCTCGAGGCAGCCATCGAACGCGTCCGCCAGGGTTCCGCAGCGCAGGTTCCTGCTTCGCAGACCACCGAGATCGGACCCGGCGCGAAGATCACTCAGCGGTGGCAGCCCGTCATACGTGCGGGCGTCTACATCCCCGGCGGCAAGGCGCCCCTGGCATCCAGCGTCGTGATGAACGTCGTGCCCGCACAGGTAGCCGGCGTCACCTCGATCGCCCTCGCATCCCCGCCGCAGGCGGCGCACGGCGGACGGGTGCACCCCACGATCCTCGCGGCCGCCGACCTCCTTGGCGTCGACGAGATCTACGCGATCGGCGGTGCCGGCGCGATCGGCGCGCTCGCCCACGGCGTCGCCGACCTCGGCCTCGATCCGGTCGATGTCGTATCGGGCCCGGGCAACAACTACGTCGCCTCCGCGAAGCGGATCGTAGCCGGCGTCGTCGGCACCGATTCCGAGGCCGGCGCGACCGAGATCCTCATCGTCGCTGATGCGGCGGCTGACGCCGCGCTCATCGCCGCAGACCTGATCAGCCAGGCGGAGCACGACGAGCAGGCATCCGCCGTGCTGGTGACCGACTCCGTCGAGCTCGCCGAACACGTCGCCTCCGCGGTGGCCGAGCTGGCGGCCACCACCACGCACGCCGCGCGCGTCGCCGAGGCCCTCGCGGGACCGCAGTCGGCCATCGTGCTCGTGGACGACCGCGCGATGGCGGAGGCGTTCAGCAACGCCTACGCGCCGGAGCACCTCGAACTGCACCTCGCGGATGCGGCCGCCGCAGCTGAGCGCTTCACCAGCGCCGGCGCGGTGTTCGTCGGCGACCAGACGCCTGTCAGCCTCGGCGATTACATGGCCGGCAGCAATCACGTGCTGCCCACCGGCGGACAGGCGCGCTACGCGGCCGGACTCGGGGCCTACACGTTCCTGCGTCCGCAGCAGGTCATCGAATACGACCACGCTGCCCTCGCCGAGGTCAGGGCCGGAGTGGTCGCACTCGCGAACGCCGAGATCCTGCCCGCGCACGGAGACGCCGTCGAGGCGCGCTTCGCCGACACGTCCCGGTGAGCCGAGGCCGAGCGAGTAGGCTGACCGATCATGCACTGCCCCTTCTGCCGGCATCCCGACTCCCGCGTCATCGACTCCCGCACCAGCGACGACGGCCTGTCGATCCGTCGCCGACGCCAGTGCCCGGAGTGCGGTGGACGATTCTCGACGACCGAGACCGCGAGCCTCATGGTCATCAAGCGCTCCGGCGTCATGGAGGCGTTCAGCCGCGACAAGGTGATCTCGGGGGTGCGCAAGGCGTGTCAGGGTCGGCCGGTCACCGAGGCGAACCTCGCGCTCCTCGCCCAGAAGGTCGAGGAGGCCGTGCGGCAGACCGGTGTCTCGCAGCTCGACACCAATGAGATCGGTCTCGCAATCCTCGGCCCGCTGCGCGAGCTCGACGAGGTCGCTTATCTGCGTTTCGCCAGTGTCTATCAGGCGTTCGACTCGCTCGACGACTTCGAGCGCGCGATCGGCGACCTGCGCGCCGACCACGCGACGGCGGAAGCGGAATCAGACGACCGGTAACCTTGGGCAGTGATGTACTCACTGCTCTTCCGCCACGTCCTCGCGCGCTTCGACCCCGAGTTCGCGCACCACGCCGCGATGGCGGTCATCCGCGTGCTCGGCCTCCCGCCGTTCTCGTGGGCGGCGCGCGCGCTGACGGCGCCGGGTCCGCAGCAGCAGGTGCGCGCGCTCGGCCTGGTCTTCCCCTCGCCCTTCGGCGTCGCCGCCGGCTTCGACAAGAACGCCGTCGGCGTGCGGGGTCTGGATGCTCTGGGCTTCGGGCACATCGAGATCGGCACGGTCACCGCGATCGCGCAGGAGGGCAACCCGAAGCCGCGCCTGTTCCGTCTCATCGACGACCGGGCGGTCATCAACCGCATGGGCTTCAACAACGAGGGGGCGGATGCCGCTGCCCGCCGGCTCACCGCGCTGCGCCGGCGTGCTCCTCGCGCCGTGATCGGCGTGAACATCGGCAAGAGCCGCGTGGTCGCCGTCGAGGACGCAGTCGGCGACTACGTCACCTCCGCCACGCGGCTCGCGCCGCTCGCCGACTACCTGGCCGTGAACGTCTCATCGCCGAACACCCCCGGTCTTCGAGGACTGCAGGCAGTGGAGACGCTCGCGCCGCTGCTGCGCGCCGTGAAGCAGGCTGCCGGCGAGACCCCGCTGCTCGTGAAGATCGCCCCCGACCTGCCGGATGACGAGATCTCGGCCATCGCCCGCATGGCGGTCGAGGAGGGGCTCGCCGGGATCATCGCCCACAACACCACCATCTCGCGTGAGGGGCTGGTCACAGACCCCGCGGTCGTCGAGGCGGCGGGCGCCGGCGGACTCTCCGGCGCGCCGCTGAAGCAGCGCTCGCTCGAGGTGCTCGCGGTCGTCAGGGCTGCGGTGCCCGATGACTTCTGCGTGATCGCCGTCGGCGGAGTGGAGACGGCAGACGACGTGCAGCGGCGACTGGATGCCGGTGCCACCCTCGTGCAGGGCTACACCGCGTTCCTGTACCGCGGACCGCTGTGGGCCAGGCAGATCAACAGAGGCCTGCGCCGCTGAGCGGCACAGGCCTCGGGACGACGGCTGAATCCTGAGCTTGTCGAACTGGGTCCCTGAGCTTGTCGAACTGGGTCCCTGAGCTTGTCGAAGGGTCAGTCGGGGTACTGACCGCGGCTGACCTGGGGCTTCGGCAGACGCATGAAGCGCATCTGCAGCGACCGCATCGCCGCATACCAGCCGAGCCCGCGTTCGCGACGCTCGAGGCCAAACTTCGCCGCGACCTTCTTCTTCACCCGCATGCTCAGCAGCACCATGTCGCCGACCGCGAGCAGCATGTAGCCCCACAGTCCGACCATCGCCCACAGCTGAATCGCGGGGATGTCGACCAGGCTGAGCACGATCACCAGCAGCATCGCGGCCATCAGCCACTCTGAGATGTGCCATCCGGCGTCCACGTAGTCGCGCACCCAGCGGCGCTGCGGGCCACGGTCGCGGGCGGGGAGGTACTTGTCCTCGCCGTTCTCCATGCCGATGCGCGCCCGCTGCCGGCGCGCCTGCAGGTCGGCCTTCGCCGCAGCGCGGGCCTCCTTGGTGTTCGCGACCAGGGGGCGGCGGTTGGCCGCTTCGCGCTCGGCGCGGGTGGGGGTGGCGCGACCCTTGCCCACGGCGGGCGTCTCGGGGGCGTCGTCGGCGGCGGGAGTGGGGTTGGGCACGTTCGACCTCAGTTCGGAATCGGGTTCGCCTTAAGATTACTCGCATGACATCCCCTGCATCGCCCGCCTCATCCGCCGCGGAGACCGCGCTCCTCGAGGCGGTGGCCCTCGGCATCCCCTCCGCTCTGGCCGATCTGGGCGCGCTGGTGCGCATCCCCGGCATCGCCTGGCCGGCGTTCGACCAGACCCAGCTGGAGCGTTCGGCGGAGGCCGTCGCCGAGCTCGCACGGGCCACCGGCGTCTTCGACGACGTGCGCGTGCTTCGAGCCCACGTCGACGACACCGACGAACTCGGTCAGCCCGCGGTGCTCGCGACGCGCGCGGCGCGCAACGGGCGCCCGACGATCCTGCTCTACGCGCATCACGATGTGCAGCCTCCCGGTGCCGACGAGCTGTGGGAGACCCCGCCGTTCGAGCCGACCGTGCGCGACGGACGCCTGTACGGCCGGGGCGCTGCGGATGACAAGGCGGGCATCATGGCGCACATCGCAGCTCTCCGCGCCGTCGCCGAGACGCTCGGCGGCGATCTCGACCTCGGGGTCTCGCTGTTCATCGAGGGGGAGGAGGAGTACGGCTCCCGCTCCTTCGCCCGCTTCCTGCGCGACAACGCCGACGCCCTGCGCGCCGACGCGATCGTCGTGGCGGACTCGGGCAACCTCGACTCCCGTACGCCGGGGCTCACGGTGTCGCTGCGCGGCAACGCCCGTTTCACGCTCACCGTGCGCACTCTCGAGCACGCCTCCCACTCCGGCATGTTCGGGGGAGCGGTTCCGGATGCCATGATGGCCGCCGTCACGCTCCTCGCCACGCTGTGGGATGCCGACGGCGCGGTCGCCGTGGACGGCATGACCAGCAGAGACGGGCAGACTCCGGAGTACACGGAGGAGACCCTTCGGGACGAAGCCGGCCTCCTCGGCGGTGTCAGCCCGATCGGACGCGACGACATCTACGGTCGGATCTGGAACAAGCCGTCCATCACCATCACCGGCATGGACGTGACCAGCGTCGCCGCGGCATCCAACACCCTCCTGCCCGAGGTGAGCCTCGTCATCAGCGCCCGCGTCGCGCCGGGCCAGAGCGCGACCGATGCCTACGCGGCGCTCGAACGGCACCTGCGCGAGCATGCCCCGTTCGGCGCAGAGCTGACCTTCTCGGACATCGACCTCGGGGACGGCTTCCTCGTCGACACGTCGGGCTGGGCCGTCGAGCTCACGCGTGCGGCGATGGGCGACGGCTACGGCGTCGACGCCGTCGACCTCGGCGTGGGCGGATCCATCCCCTTCGTCGCCGACCTCGTGCGGGAGTTCCCCGGCGCCCAGATCCTCGTGACAGGTGTCGAGGATCCGCACTCCCGTGCGCACAGCCCCAACGAGTCCCTGCACCTCGAGACCTTCCGCAATGCCGTGCGCACCGAAGCGCTGCTGCTCGCCAGGATGAACGAGCGCACAGCCGGCTCTTGAACCGGCGGGCTGCCCGCGGGTGCCGGATGATCGGCCCTGCGGGCATCGGCGGCGGTAGAATCGTGCACGAGCAGCGAGACCGCGCTGCCCGTTGCAAGGAGTTGACATGAGCGACACCACCCTGACCTCACAGCCCACCGACGCCCCCGCCCACGGCGTCGCACTGACCGATGCCGCAGCCCTCAAGGTGAAGAGCCTGCTCGAGCAGGAGGGCCGCGACGACCTGCGCCTGCGCGTGGCCGTGCAGCCCGGCGGATGCTCGGGTCTGATCTACCAGCTGTACTTCGACGAGCGCTACCTCGAGGGCGACGAGACCGTCGACTTCGACGGGGTCGAGGTCATCATCGACAACATGAGCGTCCCGTACCTGGACGGCGCGTCGATCGACTTCAAGGACACCATCTCGGAGCAGGGCTTCACGATCGACAACCCCAACGCCGCCGGCAGCTGCGCCTGCGGCGACAGCTTCCACTGAGGCGTGCCACCTGCGTGGTTGGCATGAATCGCGTGTGAGGTTGCCCTAGACTTGAATCTGCTCCTGTCCGAGATCTGAAAGGTGCATCGTGCCCTCGAAACGCCGCCTTCGTTGGGCCGCGCTCCCGCTGGGAGCAGCGGCAGCTGTGGCCCTGGCGGGATGTACTCCCACCGAACTCAATGGATTCCTTCCGGGCTTCGTCGAAGACGGCACCCCTGCCACCAACCAGACCGAGACGGTCTCCGGTCTCTGGGTCACCTCCTGGGTGGTTCTGCTGGCCGTCGGCGTGATCACCTGGGCCCTGATGGGCTGGGCTCTCGTCATGTACCGCCGTCGCACCGGTCAGACCGGTCTTCCGGTGCAGCTGCGCTACAACATGCCGATCGAGATCCTGTACACGGTGATCCCGCTGATCCTCGTGCTCGGGATGTTCTTCTTCACCGCACGCGATCAGGCCGACATCGAGACGCAGTGGGATGAGCCCGACGTCGAGATCACGGCGATCGCCAAGCAGTGGGCCTGGGACTTCCAGTACGGCGCCGAAGACGACGATGACGCCGTGTGGACCATGGGAGTGCAGGCCGACCCGGACGAGCTGGGCGACATCGAGCGCGAGAAGCTTCCGACGCTCGTGCTGCCCGTCGACAAGAAGGTCACGATCGACCTCCAGTCGCGTGATGTGATCCACTCCTTCTGGATCATCGACTTCCTGTACAAGAAGGACATGTACATCGGCAAGGACAACTCGTGGTCCTTCATCCCCACGCGCGTCGGCGAGTACGACGGCAAGTGCGCCGAGCTCTGCGGTGAGTACCACTCGATGATGCTCTTCAACGTGAAGGTCGTCGAGCAGGACGAGTACGACGCGTACCTCGAGACTCTGCGAGAGCAGGGCAACACGGGCGACATCACCGACGCCTACGACCGACTCAGCAATCTCCCCGGGAACGGCGAAAGCACGCATCCCGAGGAAGAGGAGTAAAGCCATGACCACCACAGCTGAACCCACGACAGCGCCGGGCGCCCGCCCGACCACGCTGCCGCCGCGTCAGGCATCCCTGCTCACCTCCTCCCGCGTGGAGCAGAAGGGCAACATCATCGTCAAGTGGATGACCTCCACCGACCACAAGACGATCGGGTACATGTACCTGATCGCGTCGGTGCTGTTCTTCCTCCTCGGCGGCGTGATGGCGCTGATCATCCGTGCCGAGCTCTTCTCGCCCGGCATGCAGATCGTGCCCACCAAGGAGCAGTACAACCAGCTGTTCACGATGCACGGCACGATCATGCTGCTGATGTTCGCGACGCCGCTGTTCGCCGGCTTCGCCAACGCGATCCTGCCCCTGCAGCTCGGCGCGCCCGATGTCGCGTTCCCGCGGCTGAACGCGTTCGCCTTCTGGCTGTTCACGTTCGGCTCGGTGATGGCGATCGCCGGCTTCCTCACCCCGCAGGGCGCGGCGTCGTTCGGATGGTTCGCCTACCAGCCGCTCGCCAACTCGTCGTTCTCGCCCGGTGTGGGCGGAAACCTCTGGATGCTCGGCCTCGGCATGTCCGGTTTCGGCACCATCCTCGGCGCTGTGAACTTCATCACGACGATCATCACGATGCGTGCGCCTGGCATGACCATGTGGCGCATGCCGATCTTCTCGTGGAACACGCTGATCACCAGCCTGCTGATCCTGATGGCGTTCCCCGTGCTCGCCGCAGCGATCCTCGCCGCTGCCGCCGACCGCGTGCTCGGCTCGCACATCTACGACGTCGCGAACGGCGGCGTGCTGCTGTGGCAGCACCTGTTCTGGTTCTTCGGACACCCCGAGGTCTACATCATCGCGCTGCCGTTCTTCGGCATCGTCTCCGAGATCTTCCCGGTCTTCAGCCGCAAGCCGATCTTCGGATACAAGACTCTGGTGTACGCGACCATCGCGATCGCCTCGCTCTCTGTCGCCGTGTGGGCTCACCACATGTACGTGACCGGCGGTGTGCTGCTGCCGTTCTTCGCCCTGATGACGATGCTCATCGCGGTCCCGACGGGTGTGAAGATCTTCAACTGGATCGGCACCATGTGGCGCGGCTCGATCACCTTCGAGACCCCGATGGTCTTCGCCCTCGGCTTCCTCGTCTCGTTCGTGTTCGGCGGTCTGACAGGTGTGATCCTCGCGGCCCCGCCGCTGGACTTCCACCTGAGCGACTCGTACTTCGTCGTCGCCCACTTCCACTATGTGGTGTTCGGCACCGTGGTGTTCGCGATGTTCGCGGGCTTCTACTTCTGGTGGCCGAAGTGGACCGGTCGCATGCTCAACGAGCGCCTGGGCTACATCCACTTCTGGATGCTGTTCATCGGCTTCCACATGACGTTCCTCGTGCAGCACTGGCTGGGCGTCGACGGCATGCCCCGCCGCTACGCGGACTACTCCGCATACGACAACTGGGAGTGGGGCAACCAGGTCTCCACGATCGGTGCCATCATCCTCGGCGCCTCGATGCTGCCCTTCTTCCTCAACGTGTGGATCACCGCTCGCAAGGCTCCGAAGGTCACCGTCGACGACCCGTGGGGCTACGGCGCATCGCTCGAGTGGGCGACCTCCTGCCCGCCCCCGCGTCACAACTTCACGTCGATCCCGCGCATCCGCAGTGAGCGTCCGGCGTTCGACCTGAACCACCCCGAGGCCGCAGAGCACCCGGTGGGCGTCGCAGCAGGAGAGGTCAAGTAGGTCATGCGCAGCAATGTCGTCCTCTGGTGGATCATCGCGGTCTTCTTCACCCTCGCGTCCGCCATCTACACCGTCTGGAACCTCGTCGATCCCTTCCACGGGTACGTGGAATGGGTCGGCACGGTGGCCCTGCTCTTCGTGGCATTCATGGGAGCCATGATCGCCATCTACCTGCAGCGCACCTACAAGGCGCAGGGTGGCGAACTGCCCGAAGACGTCCTGACTGCGGACATCGATGACGGTGACCCCGAGCTCGGTGAGTTCTCGCCCTGGTCGTGGTGGCCGCTGGTTCTCGCCGGCTCCGCCGCCGTGTTCCTGCTCGGCCTCGCGGTCGGTCACTTCCTCCTGCCGGTCGGCGTGGCGATCTTCCTCGTCGCGATCGTCGGCTGGGTGTACGAGTACTACCGCGGACACTTCGCGCGCTGACGCGTCGACAGACCTGAAGGCCCCCTGGATACGTCCAGGGGGCCTTCGTCGTCTGGCGACGCGATGGTGAAAGACCGCGGGCCCGGTGGTGTCCCTCGCGTCAGGACCGGGTGCGGATGCGGGGCACGCCCGTCAGCGGGTCGACGGTGCGGCGGTGGATGCCGTCGTGATCCTCGACCGGATATCCCTCGCGCACCCAGTACTCGAATCCTCCGATCATCTCGCGTACGGAGTAGCCGAGCGCGGCGAACTCCAGAGCACCCTTGGCGCCGGCATTGCAGCCCGGGCTCCAGCAGTACACGAAGACGGAGGCATCTGAGGGGATCTCGACCGGCGCGCGCTCGGCGATCTCGCTGTAGTGCATGTGCACGGCCCCTGGCACGCGGCCCTGAGCCCACGCCTCGTCCGAGCGCACGTCGACGACGACGAGCTCTGACCCCGCCTTCTGCGCGGCGTACACGTCGCTGGCATCCGTCTCGTACTGCAGTTTGGCGGCGAAGAACTCGTGTCGGTCGATCATGGTGTCAGGGTACTCCGCGTCACGCGGCTCACCGGCGTCTATGACCGAACCGAACGGGGTTCCGTCCTCTCGCCGTCGACAGGCGACCTTGCCGGTGACGGCCACGCAGACGACTGAGGGCCCGTCCGAATCGGACGGGCCCTCAGTCGTGGGGGAGTGCGGCTTACTCGCCGTCCTCCGACTTCTTCTTGCGCGGCTTGGCCGGCTCCTTGGCGATCACCGAGCTCGGGGTGTTCGGCGTCTCACCGACGTGCGGGTCGGCCGCGGCGATCTGGTCGTCCGAGGTGACACCTGCACGCTCGTGAGCACCGGCGACCTCGGCCGCCTCGATCTCCGCGTCGTGCGCGAGCGTGTGCTGCTGGTGCGCATCGGCGGCCGCGATCTCGGCCTGGGTGAGGGGCTGCAGGCGGTCCTCGTAGAACCAGCGCGAGATCGAGCTGCGCAGGTTCTCGTGCCACGGGATGCGACCCTTCGCATTCGGACGCACGACGAGAGGCTCATAGCTGGTGTAGTCGATGAGCTTCCAGCGGTCGTACACGTCGACCGGCTGGTGCACCTCGATGAACTCGCCACCGGGGAGGCGGACGATACGGCCCGACTCGTAGCCGTGCAGCACGATCTCGCGATCCTTCTTCTGCAGCGCGATGCAGATGCGCTTGGTCACGAAGTAGCCGAGGATCGGTCCGACGAACAGCAGCGCCTGCAGGGCGTGGATGACGCCCTCCATCGTGAGCATGAAGTGCGTGGCCATGAGGTCGGACGAAGCCGCCGCCCACAGCACCGCGTAGAAGATCATGCCGGCGACGCCGATCGCGGTGCGGGTCGGGGCGTTGCGGGGACGGTCGGCGATGTGGTGCTCGCGCTTGTCGCCCGTGATCCACGCTTCGAGGAAGGGGTAGATCGCCACGACGACGATGAACAGACCGAGGATCAGCACCGGGATCACGATGCCGAGCGACAGCGTGAAGTTGCCGAGCATCACATCGAGGTGCGGCGGAGCCAGACGCAGGGCGCCGTCGGCGAAGCCGATGTACCAGTCGGGCTGCGTACCGGCCGAGATCGGGGACGGGTCATAGGGGCCGTAGTCCCAGAACGGAAGGATCTGGAAGAACGAGGCGATCAGCACGATCACGCCGAAGACGATGAAGAAGAAGCCGCCCATCTTCGACATGTACACCGGCATCATCGGGTAGCCGACGACGTTGTCGTTCGTGCGGCCGGGGCCGGCGAACTGGGTGTGCTTGTTGATCACCATCAGCATCAGGTGCAGCACGATGAAAGCGATCACCAGCAGCGGCAGCAGCAGGATGTGCATCGTGTACAGACGACCGACGATGTCATCGCCCGGGAACTCGCCTCCGAAGATGAGGAACGAGGTCCAGGTGCCGATCAGCGGCAGACCCTTGATCATGCCGTCGATGATGCGCAGACCGTTGCCCGAGAGCAGGTCGTCGGGGAGCGAGTAGCCCGTGAAGCCCTCGGCGAGAGCGAGGATGAACAGCACGAAGCCGATCACCCAGTTGAGCTCGCGGGGCTTGCGGAACGCGCCGGTGAAGAACACGCGCAGCATGTGGATGCCGATGCCCGCGATGAACACGAGCGCGGCCCAGTGGTGGATCTGGCGGACCAGCAGGCCGCCGCGGATGTCCCAGGAGATGCGCAGCGCCGACTCGAACGCCGCGGTCATCTCCACGCCACGCAGCGGCGCGTAGGCGCCGGCGTAGTGCGTGGGTGCCATCGAGGCCTGGAAGAAGAACGTCAGGAACGTGCCGGACAGGAACACGGCGACGAACGCCCAGAGCGCGATCTCACCCAGCATGAACGACCAGTGGTCGGGGAAGATCTTGCGACCGAGCTCCTTGACGAGACCGGACAGGCTGGTGCGCTCGTCGAGGTAGTTCGCCGTCGCGCCGATGAAGCGTCCGCCCAGGGGCTTCTGCTTGGTGTCCTCTTTAAGAGTTGCGGTGCTCAATGACGCTCCCAGAAGCTCGGGCCGACGGGTTCGGTGAAGTCGCGCTGCGCGATGAGATAGCCCTCATCGTCGACGGCGATGGGCAGCTGCGGCAGCGGGCGCGCTGCCGGGCCGAAGATGACCTTGGCGTGGTCCGTGACGTCGAACTGCGACTGGTGACACGGGCACAGCAGGTGGTGGGTCTGCTGCTCGTACAGGGCCACCGGGCAGCCGACGTGCGTGCAGACCTTCGAGTACGCGACGATGCCGTCATACGACCAGTCCTTGCGCTCCTCGGTCTCGGTGAGCTGCTCGGGGCGCAGACGCATCAGCAGGACGATGGCCTTCGCCTTCTCCTCCATGTAGCCCTCGCTGTGCCCCAGTTCGGCGAGGGGCTCGGGGATCACGTGGAATGCGGAGCCGAGGGTGACATCAGCGGCGCGGATGGGCGTGCCCTCCGGGTCGCGGGCCAGACGCATGCCCTTCTCCCACATGGTGTGCTTCAGCAGCGCCACCGGGTCGCCGGCGATGGGGTTGCCGTGCGAGTTGTTGTGCGGCGCGAGACCGCGGAACAGCGTGAGACCGGGGAGGATCGAAGCCACGACCGCGGCGATCAGCGAGTTGCGGATGATCGCGCGACGGCCGAACCCCGAGTCCTCGTTCGCGGCGGAGAACGCCTCGACGGCGCCGGCGCGGGTGAGGTCCTTGCCGCGGGTCGGGTGGCGGTGCTCGATGTACTCCTTGTCGGACATGAGCGCCTTGGCCCAGTGGATCGCACCGATGCCGAGCGCCAGCAGCGCGAAAGCGATGCCGATGCCGATGTACATGTTGTTGTGGCGGATGTCGATCGCCATGCCGCTCTCGATCGGGAACAGCATGTACGCGGCGACCGCCCAGATGCTGCCGGCGAGCGACAGGTAGAACAGGGTGTAGACCGTGCGGACCGCTGCCTTCTCGGCGCGCGGATCCTTGTCGGTCATCCGCTCACGGTGTGGCGGCAGTCCCGGGTTCTCCGCAGGATCGCTGACTGCGACGCCCAGCCCCCGCGAGGGCTGGTAGGCCCTGTCAAGAGCCTGCGTGTCGTCGTCGTATGCCATGGTGCTCCTCGTACGTAACTCTTCGATGAAAGTGCGTCAGTTGGACTTCGCCGTGATCCACACGGTGAGCGCGACGAGGGCGCCGATGCCGAAGATCCAGATGAACAGGCCCTCGGAGACCGGACCGAGCGCGCCCAGATCGAAGCCGCCGATCTGCACGGCCTCCTGCTGGTAGACGAGGGCGGCGATGATGTCCCGCTTGTCCTCGGTGCTCAGGTTCATGTCGCCGAAGACGGGCATGTTCTGCGGGCCGGTGACCATGGCCGCGTAGATGTGCAGCGGGCTGGTCGAGGTGAGAGCCGGGGCGTACTTGCCCTCGGTCAGCGCGCCACCGGCGGCGGCGACGTTGTGGCACATCGCGCAGTTGATGCGGAAGAGCTCTGCTCCGTGTGCGATGTCGACCTCGTCGCTCGCGCTGTCGGGGTTCTCCTCGCCCGTGGTCACCCACTTCTCGGGGTAGCTCGGGCCGGGGGCGACGCTCTGCACGTACGCGGCCATCGCGCGGATCTGCGCGTCGGTGAACTGCGCGGGCTTCTGCGGTGCCTGCGGTCCCTGCATCTGCAGCGGCATGCGACCGGTGGCCACCTGGAACTCGACCGAGAGCTCGCCGACGCCGACGAGGCTCGGTCCTTCGGTCGTGCCCTGCATGTCCATGCCGTGGCAGGTCGCGCAGTTGGCGCTGAACAGCTTCTGACCGTCCTCGACGGTCAGCTCAGCTGCCGCGCTGGTCTGCGCGTCGGCGGTGGATGCCATCGCAGCCGAAGCGCCGGCGTAGACGCCGCCGGTGAGCAGCAGGCCGGCGCCGATCAGGGCGGCAGCGGCGAGGGGACTGCGGCGACCGCGGGAGCGGTGCTTCTTCTCTCGTGCCATTTCGGAAAATCGCTCCGCTCTTATTTCAGGAAGTAGATGACGGCGAACAGGGCGACCCAGACGACGTCGACGAAGTGCCAGTAGTAGGACACGACGATCGAGGAGGTCGCCTCCTTGTGGCCGAAGTTCTTCACCGCGTATGCGCGGCCGATGACCAGCACGAAGGCGATGAGGCCGCCGGTGACGTGCAGGGCGTGGAACCCGGTGGTCAGGTAGAAGGCCGATGCGTAGGAGTCAGCCTGGATGGGCATCCCCTCGGCGACGAGCTGGGCGTACTCCCACACCTGGCCGCTGACGAAGATCGCGCCGAGGATGAAGGTGAGCCAGAACCACTCGACCATGCCCCAGCCGAACAGCCGGCGACGGCCGAAGGCGTTCACCCTGCCCTTGTCGATGCGGTAGGGCTGCAGGTCCTCAGCGGCGAACACGCCCATCTGGCAGGTGAACGACGACGCCACCAGGATGACGGTGTTCACGAAGGCGTACACCACGTTGAGCAGCTCGGTGCGATCGGCCCAGAGCTCGGGGGAGGTGCTGCGCAGCGTGAAGTAGATCGCGAAGAGTCCCGCGAAGAACATGACTTCGCTGCCGAGCCACACGATGGTGCCGACAGCGACCGGATTGGGGCGCTTGATGGTTCTTGCCGCCGGGGCATACGTCGCTGAGGTGGTCACCTGACCATTATGGCCGATTCTGAGCGGGGATTCTCCCACCGACGTGGCCTGTCTCGCTGTCCTGCGACTAAGGAAGACCTAAGAAGTGCCTGCGAATGTGCTGCCTTCCACGCTGAGCGCTGGGAAGGGTGCCCGGACAAGCCCGTCATCTCGAATCGGCATCATCCGCCGCGCGATTAGGATCGCAGTCATGGTTGACACCCTCACCTGGCCCGATCTTCTCTCCACCCTGCTGGACCGTCGTGATCTCAGCGTGTGGGAGTCGACCTGGGCGATGCGCCAGGTCATGCGCGGGAAGGTGACGGATGCCCAGCTGGCGGGCTTCCTCGTGGCGCTGCGCGCCAAGGGCGAGACCATCGACGAGATCGTCGGGTTCCGCGACGCCATCCTGGAGGCGGCCGTCCCGCTGCCCGTCTCATCGGACGTGCTCGACATCGTGGGCACGGGCGGCGACCGCATCGGCACCGTGAACATCTCGACCACCGCGGCCGTCATCATCGGGGCATCCGGCATCCCCGTCGTCAAGCACGGCAACCGAGCCGCCAGCTCGTCCTCCGGGTCCTCCGACGTCCTCGCCGCGCTCGGCCTCGACATCTCCCTCGACCCGCAGCGCGTCGCTGCGGCTCTCGACCGAACGGGCATCACGTTCGCGTGGGCCGCCGCCTTCCACCCCGGCTTCAAGCACGCCGGAGTCGCCAGATCCGAGCTGGCGGTGCCGACCGTCTTCAACATGCTCGGCCCGCTCTGCAATCCGGCGCGCGCCGAGGCGAACGCTGTCGGCGTCGCCCAGCTCGACCGCGTGCCTCTGATCACCGGAGTCTTCCGCACCCGGGGTGCGACCGCGCTCGTCTTCCGCGGCGACGACGGACTCGACGAGCTCACCACCACGGGACACAGCCGCATCTGGGAGGTGACGCGCGGAGACATCCACGAGCACGATCTCGACCCGCGCGACCTGGGCATCCCGCTCGCCGACCTCGATGACCTCGTCGGCGGCTCCCCGGAGCACAACGCCTCCGTTCTGCGGCGCACGCTCGGAGGCGAGAGAGGAGCCGTGCGCGACATCGTGCTGCTGAACGCCGCCGCCGGCATCGTCGCGTACGAGCTCTCGCACGATTCCACCCTGACGCAGGTTCCTATGGTCGAGCGGCTCCGCGACGCGTACGCCCGCGCCGCCGCGGTGATCGACGACGGACGCGCCGCCGCCAAGCTCGACCAGTGGGTCGAGGTCACGCGGGAGCCGCTGCCCGCCTGAGCGGAGCTGATTCACCCATGGATGCCGCCGAAGCCCTCCTCGAGATCGCCTCGCTGCTGGAACGCGAGCGGGCGTCCCGCTACCGCGCGAAGGCGTTCCGTCAGGCGGCCGCCGTCGTGGCGACGCTGCCAGCGGACGTGCTCGACGACCCCACCAGGCTCAAGGCGCAGAAGGGCATCGGCGATTCCACCTTCGCCGTCATCCGGCAGGCGCAGGAGGGTCGGGTGCCGGACTACCTCGTCGAGCTCCGCGGGGAGGTGGAGCCTGAGCGCCGCTCCGCGCTGCGCGCGCGACTGAAGGGCGATCTGCACAGCCACACCGACTGGTCCGACGGGACGACTCCGATCGAGACGATGGTGGCCGCCGCACGCGCACTCGGCCATGAGTATCTGGCCATCACCGACCATTCGCCCAGGCTGAAGGTGGCCCGGGGTCTGTCGGAGGAGCGACTGCGCGAGCAGATCCCGCTGGTGCGGGCGCAGTCGGGAGAGGGGCTCACGGTGCTCGCCGGCATCGAGGTGGACATCCTCGAGGACGGCGCTCTCGACCAGACGCCCGAGATGCTCGACGAGCTCGACATCGTCGTCGCGTCGGTGCACTCGAAGCTGCGAATGGATTCCGCGCCCATGACGAGGCGGATGCTCGCCGCCGTCGCCGATCCGCGCGTCAACGTGCTCGGGCACTGCACCGGTCGGCTCGTCGAAGGGTCGCGCGGCACCCGCCCGCAGTCGCAGTTCGATGCCAGGGCGGTGTTCGCGGCGTGCGCCGAGAACGGCGTCGCGGTGGAGATCAACTCGCGACCCGAGCGACAGGACCCGCCCGACGATCTGATCGCGATCGCCCTCGACGAGGGCTGCCTGTTCTCGATCGACTCCGACGCCCACGCACCGGGGCAGCTGTCGCTGCTCGACTACGGAGCCGAGCGCGCCGAGGCGGCAGGGGTGCCGGCGGAGCGCATCGTCACCACGTGGGGACTCGATCGCCTGCGCGCCTGGGCGCGAGGCTGATCAGTCCGCCTCCGCCGCGGATGCCAGAGCGCTGAGCGCCCGCGACATCGAGGTGCCCAGGTTCCACTTCTCGGCGAGGGCTTCGGCGGCATCCCGTGCCGCGTCGTCCAGCGCTCCCAGCGCGTGCCCGGGGACGGAGATGTCGAGGTCGGTCGCGACCTTCACCACGGTCGGGGCCACATCGAGGTAGTCGGAGGCTTCCGAGAACCGTGTCGCGGCCGTCGCCGTGAGCTCTCCAGCTGCCGCGGCCTCACGGATGCCGGCGAGATCGCCATACGAGCGCAGCAGGGTCGCCGCGGTCTTCTCGCCGACGCCCTTCACTCCGGGCAGGCCGTCGGACGCATCGCCGCGCATCGTGGCGAAGTCGGCGTACTGCGAGGGGAGCACGCCGTACTTGGCGACGACCGTCTCATCGGTCACGACCTCCAGGTTGCTCATGCCGCGCGCTGTGTAGATGACGCGCACGTCCCGGCTGTCGTCGACGAGCTGGAAGAGGTCGCGGTCGCCGGTGACGATGTCGACGGGCAGAGTCGCACGAGTGGCGAGGGTGCCGATGACGTCGTCCGCCTCGTGCTCGGCGACTCCGACGATCGGGATGCCCAGAACGCCGAGCGCCTCGCGGATCAGCGGGATCTGCTGCTCCAGGGCATCCGGAACCTCCTCGACGTCGGGAGTCGAGGCCACTTCCTCGACCACGCGATGCGCCTTGTAGCTCGGGATCAGATCGACGCGCCACTGCGGACGCCAGTCGTCGTCCCAGCACGCGACGAGCTGCGACGGCTGATACAGGGTGACGAGCTTCGCGATGATGTCGAGCAGCCCGCGGGCGGCGTTCACCGACGATCCGTCCGGGGCCTTCACCTTGTCCGGCACCCCGAAGAAGGCCCGGAAGTACAGGCTGGCGGTATCGAGCAGCATCAGTCGTTCGGTCACCGCTTCAGCTTAGAAGGAGAGGGGGAGCGGGCCGCCGACGGATCTGATAATCTGAAGTGTCATTCGTGGCAGGCCTGTGCCTGCCCTCGTGGCATCGCATTCCACATCCAACCGCTTCGAGGATTCATCCCGACGTGCGCGTCGGCCCTCTGAGCCCGATCATCCATTCACAAGGACTACCCACTACATGACTAGCGCAACGACCGCCCCGGCCACCAAGCAGGTCGCGATCAACGACATCGGCTCTGCTGAGGACTTCCTGGCCGCGGTCGAGAAGACCCTGAAGTTCTTCAACGACGGCGACATCATCGAGGGGACGATCGTCAAGATCGACCGCGATGAGGTTCTGCTCGACGTGGGCTACAAGACCGAGGGTGTCATCCCCTCGCGCGAGCTCTCCATCAAGCACGACGTCGACCCCAACGAGGTCGTCGCCGTCGGCGACCAGGTCGAGGCCCTCGTTCTCCAGAAGGAGGACAAGGAAGGCCGTCTGATCCTCTCCAAGAAGCGCGCCCAGTACGAGCGCGCCTGGGGCGACGTCGAGAAGATCAAGGAGAACGACGGGGTCGTCACCGGCACCGTCATCGAGGTCGTCAAGGGTGGCCTCATCGTCGACATCGGCCTGCGTGGCTTCCTGCCCGCGTCGCTCATCGAGCTGCGCCGTGTCCGCGACCTCACCCCCTACCTCGGTCAGGAGCTCGAGGCGAAGATCCTCGAGCTCGACAAGAACCGCAACAACGTGGTGCTCAGCCGCCGCGCCCTGCTCGAGCAGACCCAGTCGGAGTCGCGCACCACGTTCCTGAACAACCTGCACAAGGGTCAGGTCCGCAAGGGCGTCGTCTCGTCGATCGTCAACTTCGGTGCGTTCGTCGACCTGGGTGGCGTGGACGGTCTCGTGCACGTCTCCGAGCTGTCGTGGAAGCACATCGAGCACGCATCCGAGGTCGTCGAGGTCGGCCAGGAGGTCACCGTCGAGATCCTCGAGGTGGACCTGGACCGCGAGCGCGTCTCGCTGTCGCTGAAGGCGACCCAGGAGGACCCGTGGCAGGTCTTCGCCCGCACCCACGCGATCGGCCAGATCGCACCGGGCAAGGTCACCAAGCTCGTTCCGTTCGGTGCGTTCGTGCGCGTCGCAGACGGCATCGAGGGCCTCGTGCACATCTCCGAGCTCTCCAGCAAGCACGTCGAGCTGGCTGAGCAGGTCGTCTCCGTCGGCGAAGAGGTCTTCGTCAAGGTCATCGACATCGACCTCGAGCGTCGCCGCATCTCGCTGTCGCTGAAGCAGGCCAACGAGTCGGTCGACCCCAACGGCACCGAGTTCGACCCGGCTCTGTACGGCATGCTCGCCGAGTACGACGAGAACGGCGAGTACAAGTACCCGGAGGGCTTCGACGCCGAGACCGGCGCCTGGAAGGAAGGCTTCGACGCTCAGCGCGAGGCCTGGGAGCAGGAGTACGCCGCTGCGCAGACCCGCTGGGAGGCGCACAAGGCTCAGGTCGTCAAGGCCGCCGAGGCCGAGGCTGCTGCGGGCGACGACTTCGGCGCTCAGTCGTTCTCGACCGACTCGACCGGTGCCGGCACGCTGGCCGACGACGAGGCTCTCGCCGCTCTGCGCGAGAAGCTCTCGGGCGGCAACAGCTGATCACCGATCACGTCAGGAACGGGCCGTCACCTTCGGGTGGCGGCCCGTTCCGCGTATCCGGCAGGTGCGCACGCGGCGTGACAGGATGGGCGGATGCCACTCATCGCGCTCACCGGAGGCATCGCCTCGGGCAAGTCGACCATCGCCGCACGTCTCGCCGAGCACGGCGCCACGGTGATCGATGCCGACGCGATCGTCCGCGAGGTGCAGCGGCCGGGCAGCCCGGTGCTCGACGCCATCGCGGCAGCCTTCGGTGCGGACGTGATCGCCTCCGACGGATCGCTGGATCGCGCGGCACTGGGTGCGCGGGTGTTCGGTGACGACGGGGCGCTGCAGCGACTGAACGCGATCGTGCATCCCGCGGTGCGTGCCGAGTCTCAGCGGCGCTTCGACGCCGCCTTCGCCGCCGATCGCGCGGCGGTGGTCGTGTACGACGTGCCGCTGCTGGTCGAGGCGCGGGTCGACGACCCGTGGGACCTCATCGTCGTGGCGGATGCCCCGGCCGACGCGCGCGTGCAGCGCATGATGCAGCTGCGTGGCATGACGGAGGAGGATGCCAGGCGCCGCATCGGCGCGCAGGTCTCGGATGAGGAGCGTCGTGCGATCGCCGACGTGGTCATCGACACGTCGGGGACCATAGAGCGCACTCTGGAGCAGGTCGACGGGCTGTGGCGTTCGCTGACGGCGTCGACCTGATCCCGTGCTGAGCCCGGTCCCCGAGCCCGGTGTCGGAGGCTGCTCGTAGGCTGGTGGGATGCAACCCACGCGCAGCGTTCGCCCCTTCGAGGTCGTCAGCGAGTACATGCCGGCCGGCGACCAGCCGCAGGCCATCGCCGACCTCGCTGCACGCATCAACGCCGGTGAGACCGATGTCGTGCTGCTCGGTGCGACGGGCACCGGAAAGTCGGCGACGACCGCCTGGCTGATCGAGCAGGTGCAGCGGCCGACCCTGGTCATGGCGCACAACAAGACGCTGGCCGCGCAGCTGGCGAACGAGTTCCGCGAGCTCATGCCGAACAACGCGATCGAGTACTTCGTCTCGTACTACGACTACTACCAGCCCGAGGCCTACGTGCCGCAGACCGACACCTTCATCGAGAAGGACTCCTCGGTCAACGCCGAGGTCGAGCGGCTGCGTCACTCGACGACGAACTCGCTGCTCAGCCGACGTGACGTCGTGGTCGTCTCGACCGTGTCGTGCATCTACGGCCTCGGCGCCCCGGAGGAGTATCTGCGCGCCATGGTCGCGCTGCAGGTGGGGGAGCGCTACGACCGCGACGCGCTGATCCGCCAGTTCATCGCGATGCAGTACAACCGCAATGACGTCGACTTCTCGCGCGGCAACTTCCGGGTGCGCGGCGACACGATCGAGATCATCCCCGTATACGAAGAGCACGCGATCCGGATCGAGCTGTTCGGCGACGAGATCGAAGCGCTGTACTCGCTGCATCCCCTCACCGGCGAGGTCATCGCCAAGCTCGACTCCGTGCCCATCTTCCCCGCGTCGCACTACGTCGCGGGCACCGATGTCGTGCAGCGGGCGATCGGCACCATCGAGCACGAGCTCGAGCAGCGGCTGGCCGAGTTCGAGCGTCAGGGCAAGCTGCTCGAGGCGCAGCGGCTGCGCATGCGCACCACCTTCGACATCGAGATGCTGCAGCAGCTCGGCTTCTGCTCGGGCATCGAGAACTACTCGCGGCACATGGACGGGCGTGCCCCCGGCGATCCGCCGCACACCCTGCTTGACTTCTTCCCCGACGACTTCCTGCTCGTCATCGACGAGTCGCACGTCACGGTGCCGCAGATCGGCGCGATGTACGAGGGTGACGCGTCGCGCAAGCGCACGCTCGTCGAGCACGGCTTCCGGCTGCCCAGTGCGATGGACAACCGACCGCTGCGGTGGGACGAGTTCAAGAACCGCATCGGTCAGACGGTGTACCTCTCGGCGACCCCGGGCAAGTACGAGATGGGCATCGCCGACGGCGTGGTCGAGCAGATCATCCGTCCCACCGGCCTCGTGGACCCGCAGATCATCGTGAAGCCGTCGAAGGGTCAGATCGACGACCTCCTCGAGGAGATCCGTCTGCGCGTCGCCCGCGACGAGCGGGTGCTCGTGACGACGCTCACCAAGAAGATGGCCGAAGAGCTCACGGACTTCCTCGGCGAGCACGGCGTGCGCGTGCGATACCTGCATTCCGACGTCGACACGCTGCGCCGTGTCGAGCTGCTCAGCGAGCTGCGCGCCGGGGTCTACGACGTACTGGTCGGCATCAACCTGCTGCGTGAGGGACTCGACCTTCCCGAGGTGTCGCTGGTCGCCATCCTCGACGCCGACAAGGAGGGCTTCCTGCGCTCCGGAACGTCGCTCATCCAGACGATCGGCCGTGCGGCGCGAAACGTCTCGGGCGAGGTGCACATGTACGCCGATCGCATGACCGACTCGATGGCGAAGGCCATCGAGGAGACCGAGCGTCGTCGCGAGAAGCAGATCGCGTACAACAAGGAGAACGGGATCGATCCGCAGCCGCTGCGCAAGCGGATCGCGGATATCACCGAGGTGCTCGCCCGCGAGGCGGCCGACACCGCGGCGATGCGGTCGGCGCGCAACAAGAGCGGCAAGGGCAAGTCTCCGACGCCGATGCTTCGCACGGGCATCGCGGCGGAGGGCGCAACGCAGCTCGAGGAGACGATCGCAGATCTGTCCGACCAGATGCTGGCCGCCGCGAGCGAGCTCAAGTTCGAGCTCGCCGCCCGCCTGCGCGACGAGGTTCAGGACCTGAAGAAAGAGCTGCGGGCGATGGAGCGAGCCGGGCACGCCTGAGCACCGCACGGCACGGCACGGGGAGCGGCGTCAGGGGCAGTGCATCAGCGGCTTCGGGCCACTGCGGTCGATGCTGTGCTGGTTCATCGGCGCGCCGCACAGCGGGCATGCGCGCTCAGCCCGCTCCGCGGCGCTCGGCGGAAGCGTCGGCTCGTACGGACCGACCGAGGCGGGTCCTGCCAGGCGGATCAGATTCGTGTTGAACCAGGCGTAGAGTCCGCCCGCCTCGCGGATGCGGGTGCGCAGCGGAACATGATCGGAGTCCTTGGCCATACCATTAGTGTACTAAACATCTCTGTGCGTACAATCGGAGACATGACCACCGACGACGATCTGCTGCGGCTCGAGAACCAGCTCTGCTTCGCCATGGTCACCGCGGCGCGCAACGTCGTCGCCGTCTACCGGCCCATCCTCGAGCCGCTCGGGCTGACGCACCCGCAGTACCTCGTGATGCTCGCCCTGTGGGAGCGCTCGCCGCGCTCCCTCACCGACCTGTCCGCAGAGCTCGCCCTCGAACCGGCCAGCGCCTCGCCCCTGGTCAAGCGTCTCGAGAAGGACGGCCTCGTGGAACGGGCGCGCAGCACCGCAGACGAGCGGCGTCTGGACATCACCCTCACCGACGCCGGCCGCGCGCTGCGAACCAGAGCGGTCGACGTTCCCCGCGCCGTCATGGCCGCTGTCGGCACCGGCATAGACGAAGTCGCCTCGCTCCGGGAGGCGCTGACGCCGTTCGCGGGGCGCACGACGGCGGATCGCTGAGCGGCACTCCGCACGCCTCCGCACCGGCGGCGGCGAGCACCTAGGCTGACTGACATGACGGTCAGCGCGGAACGGGGTCGACGATCGGCGCCACCGCGGGCACCCGCTGGATCGCTGCTGCTGCAGGCGGGAGCGCTCGGACTGTTCCTCGTCGTCATCGCCGCGACGGCTCTGGCGGGACGCCCCGTGGTGACCGGAGGCATCTTCGACTTCGCTCGGCCGGAAGCGCCGAGCGCGCTGCAGACGCTGACACCTGCCCCGTCCCCGCCACCGGCCGAGCCATCGGAGCCGAATCCGGTCATCATCATCATCGGGATCGCGCTGCTCGTGTTCGTCGCAGCCGTGCTGATCATCGTGCTGATTCGTCTGGCCAGGGCGCTCATCGGCGCGCTCCGCCAGCGGCTGCGCGCGCTGCCGGATCCGGCGGAGACAGCAGTCGAGGCGGCGATCGAACCCGCCCAGGAGGAGACAGTGGACGCACCGACCGTGCTGCGCGGCATCGCCGCCGCCCTGTCGGTCGTGACCGAGCGACGGGATCCGGGCGACGCGATCATCGCGGCATGGCTCGGTCTCGAGGAGACGGCGTCCGATGCCGGCGCCGGCCGCGGCCCGGCCGAGACTCCCGCCGAGTTCACTCTGCGGATCCTCCTCGCCCGCCCCGGAATCGATGATCCGGCACGGAACCTGCTGAACCTGTACGAGCAGGTTCGATTCGGGGGACACCAGCCGACGGAGGCCATGCGCGACGACGCAGCCCGCACCCTCGCCGAGATCGAGCGTGGGTGGCGATGAGAGCAGCTCGACGGGCGGTGCTCCCCATGGTGATCGGCGGCCTCGCAGCCGGCGTGCTCCATGTGCTCGGAGTGCAGAGCGTCTTCGCGTGGGGATGGGCGATCGCCGCAGCGACGGTCACGCTGCTGATCGGCATCCGGATGCCGGACGATCCCCGCTTCGATGCGCCAGGGCGAGCGCCGGATCCGCGCTACGTCGGATCGGAGGTCTCCCGACTGGCCTGGGCGATCAACCCGCGGACCGACACGGTGAACGAGGCGGTCACTCGCCGAGTGCGGGCGACGCTCGCTCGTCGCCTCGGACGGCTGGGCGTCGACGCGGAAGACGATGCGCAGACCGCCGCCATCGACCGGCATCTCGGCCCCGGGCTGTGGCAGCGCCTGAACGGGCGGCGCACGACGGTGGGTGACATCCGCGCGGGGCTGGAGGCCGCCGAGCGGGTCGAGCAGCTCGCCATGCTGCGCCCGCAGCGGATCGCGCACTCCGCACTCGCGGATCAGCCGGCACTCGCGGATCCGTCACCATCACAGGGAAAGAGGACCCGATGAACTTCGACGACATCGCCGAGACCGGCCGACGCATCCGCGCTGCGGTCGGCACGGTCGTGGTGGGCATGGAAGGGCCGCTCGAGTTCGCTCTCGCCACGATCCTCGCGGGCGGGCACGTGCTCTTCGAAGACGTGCCCGGGCTCGGCAAGACCGTCGCGGCGCGCAGCCTGGCATCGGCTCTCGGGCTCTCGTTCCGGCGCCTGCAGTGCACGCCCGACTTGCTGCCGGGCGATGTCACGGGGTCATACGTCTATGCTCCCGACACGGGGGAGTTCGTGTTCCGCCGCGGGCCGATCTTCACGGGGCTGCTGCTCGCCGACGAGATCAACCGCACCACGCCGAAGACGCAATCCGCGATGCTCGAGGCGATGGCGGAGCGTCAGGTGACGGTGGAGGGCAACAGCTTCTCGCTGGGCACGCCCTTCCACGTGATCGCCACGGCCAACCCCATCGAGTACGAGGGAACCTACGCACTGCCGGAGGCCCAGCTGGACCGATTCATGGTGCGTCTCGCGGTCGGGTATCCCGATCCGGAGGGTGAGGCCGAGATCCTCCTCTCCCGTGTGCGTCGCCGCCAGGAGGCGGCCGACGTCCCGGCCGTGCTCGAGCCCGGCGGGCTCGCGGAGGTGCAGCAGGCCGTCGAGCGGATCCACGTCGACCCCGACATCGCGGCGTACTGCGTCGCGCTCGCCGCTGCGACGCGTCGCGCGCAGCACGTCGCAGTCGGCGCCTCGCCGCGCGGTTCGCAGGCGCTGCTTCTCATCGGTCGTGCTCTGGCCGCGCTCGACGGGCGGGACTTCGTGCGCCCCGACGACATCAAGCGGGTCGCGGTGCCCGTGCTCGCGCACCGGCTGACCCTGACGCCGCAGGCCTGGGCTCAGGGCGTGGATCCCGCAGACGTCGTGCGTTCGGTCGTCGCCGGCGTCGCCGTGCCGCCCAGCATCTCTGCGGCCAGGACCTGAGCGGATGACGGTCTCGGCCACTTCTTCATCACGGCTCAGCCCGGCGGTGCTGGTAGGCGCCGTGGGCGCAGTGACGGCGGCGGTAGCGGGTCTTCTGTTCGGCCGGGTCGACGTGATCGCCGTCGGTCTGCCGCTGGCGCTGTGGGTCGCGCACGCCTTCAGCGTCGACGCATCCGCCGTGGACGTGGAGATCGACAAGCGCACCTCTGGTGAGCCTGGCTGGGTGCACGATGACATCCGGGTCGGCCGCGCAGCGGAGATCGTCGAGGTGTCTGTCGTCCAGTCCGATCGGCGCCGGCGACGCGTGTTCGTCGCCGGAGGTGCGCGGCTCCGGGCATCCAGCCGTGCGCTGCATTCCGGTCCGCTGCGGTCGGTGGAGGCGGCGGCGCGTGCGCTCGCGGCCGACGGTGGCCGGCTCGGCCCGCCCTCGGCGAGCGTCGCGGTCGTGCATGCGGTGCCGGCCGTCGCTCCGCGGCTGACGCGGATGCCGGTCGCTCCCCGCCTCACCGGCCTGCACGGGTCTCACGAGGGAGTGAAGCCAGGTCAGGGCGGCGACTTCCGCGACATCCATCCGTTCGCGCCGGGCGACGAACTGCGCCGCGTCGACTGGAAGGCGACCGCGCGAGCCGCCCGCCGTCCCGGGGAGCTGCTGATCCGCCGGACGAACGCGCTCAGCGACGCGTCCGCCGTGATCGTGATGGACACGGCCGATGACTTCGGATCAGTGGTCTCGACCTGGGGCACGACGGACCTCCGGCGCAGCGGGGTCACCTCGCTCGACCACGCCCGGAGCGCCGCGAGAGCCATCGCGGAGGCGACCGTCGCGCAGGGCGATCGCATCGCGTTCCACACTCTCGCCATCGACGGACGGACCGTTCGCAGCGGTGGAGGCAGCAGACATCTGGCGCGGGTGCTCAGCGCGATCGCCTCGAGCGGTCGGGCAGGCGACGACTCGAGGTTCCGCCGCACTCCTCCCGTGCCGCACGGGTCGATCATCCACGTGCTCTCCGTGTTCTTCGACGGAGCGGCCGCTGAGATCGCGCTGCGCTGGCGTGCCGTCGGACACCGCGTCGTCGCCGTGGACGTGCTTCCCGAACTCGATCTGCATCGACTCAACCTGCAGCGCGAGCTCGCGCTGCAGGTGCTGCTCGCCGAGCGTCAGGACATGCTGCGCCGACTGGAGGAGTCGGGTGTGGAGGTCGTCCGGTGGGACGCCGAGCACAGCACGGGATGGGCAGCACTGTCCAGGGTGCGCATGCGCGCCGGCGGAGCGTCGCGATGAGAAGGGACGAGACGCTGAGAATCGGCGCCAGCGTGTCGGGCGCCGTGCTGCGCGTGCTGACCGCTCTCGTGGTGGCGGCGGCCGCGATGGCGATCGGGGCACCGCCGGTGTGGCTCGGCATCGCCGCCGCGCTGGCGTTGTTCGGGGCGCTGCTGCCGAGCCAGGGCGGCACCTGGCTGGCGGCGGGCGTCCTGCTCATCGTGCTGCTCCTGGACAGCCCGGACGGAGCGCGGGCCACGATCGTCGTCGCGGCAGTGCATGCGCTGCACGTCCTCGGGTCGCTGTCGCTGGTCGTGCCTGCGACGGCGCGTGTATCGCTCCGCGCGCTGCGGCCCACCGCGCTCCGCTTCGCGGCGATGCAGACGGCGGGGCAGATCACGCTGCACGCGGGCCTGCTCATCCCGTCGGCCGGCGCACTTCCTGTCGCCGTGATCGCGGGCGCGGTCGCCGCGCTGACACTGGCGCTCTGGATGCTGGGGATGCTCGTTCGGAGCCGCCTCACCGCCTTCGCCCCTGGCGCCGGGCGTTCGCCCTCGGCTGACGCGGAGCCCAGTGTCGGTGGCCGCTCCTACACTTGAACGGTGCCCATCGTTCCTGTCGCCTCCTCCGCAAAACTGAGTGTCCGCGGTGCCCGCGTTCACAACCTGAAGAACGTCGACATCGACATCCCCCGTGACTCGCTGGTGGTCTTCACCGGACTGTCGGGGTCGGGCAAGTCGAGCCTCGCGTTCGACACGATCTTCGCCGAGGGGCAGCGACGCTACGTCGAATCGCTCAGCGCTTACGCGCGACAGTTCCTCGGTCAGGTGGACCGCCCCGATGTCGACTTCATCGAGGGGCTGAGCCCTGCGGTCTCGATCGATCAGAAGTCGACCAACCGCAACCCGCGATCCACGGTGGGCACCATCACCGAGATCCACGACTACATGCGTCTGCTCTGGGCGCGCATCGGCATCCCGCACTGTCCTGAATGCGGCGAGCGGATCCAGCGTCAGACGGTGCAGCAGATCGCCGACCAGCTCGTCGAGCTGCCCGAGCGCACGCGCTACCAGATCGTCGCGCCGGTCGTCTCGCAGAAGAAGGGCGAGTTCGTCGACCTCTTCAAGGAGCTCGGCGCGAAGGGCTACTCCCGTGCGATCGTCGACGGCG
This sequence comes from Microbacterium sp. NPDC089987, assembly GCF_044748505.1. Lineage (NCBI taxonomy): Bacteria > Bacillati > Actinomycetota > Actinomycetes > Micrococcales > Microbacteriaceae > Microbacterium > Microbacterium sp. NPDC089987. The sequence continues at coordinate 1,517,856 of NZ_JBIVGE010000001.1, read as the reverse complement.
AGCTGGTGCAGCTGGCCGAGCCGCCGACGCTGAAGAAGAGCTACAAGCACGACATCGCCGTCGTGGTCGACCGGCTCGTGGCGTCCGATGACATCCTCGGCCGGGTCACCGACTCCGTCGAGACGGCGCTGGGACTTGCCGGCGGCATCATGCAGGTCAACTTCGTGGACGAGGAGGGTGACGCCGCCTGGCAGTCCTTCTCCGAGAAGCTCGCCTGCCCGAACGGCCACCCGATCGCGCTCACCGAGATCGAGCCGCGCACGTTCTCGTTCAACGCGCCGTTCGGCGCGTGCCCGGCCTGCGCGGGCCTCGGAACGCGGATGTCGGTCGACGTCGACCTCATGCTGGGCGACGAGGACCTCTCGATCCGCGAGGGCGTCATCCTGCCGTGGACCACCCAGGGCAAGGGGCTGTTCCAGTACTACGAGCGCCTGCTCGAGGGCCTCGCGCGCGACCTCGACTTCTCCCTCGACACCCCCTGGAGCGAGCTGCACTCCGATGTTCGCGAGGCGGTGCTGCGGGGCGACAACTACAAGGTCAGCGTCAAGTGGAAGAACCGCTACGGGCGCGAGATGCGCTACACGTCGGGCTTTGAGGGCGTCGTGCCGTACATCGAGCGGCAGTACCTGCAGGCCGAGTCCGACACGCAGCGCAGCCGCTGGGGCGAGTACCTGCGGGAGGTGCCGTGCCCGGTGTGCGACGGCGCGCGACTCAAGCCCGAGGTCCTCGCGGTCAAGGTCCACGGTCACTCGATCGCCGAGGTGTCGAACCTCAGCCTGGCGGACGCCAGCACCTTCATGCACGAGCTCGCGCTCACCGAGCGGGAGGCGAAGATCGCCGCTCAGGTGCTGCGTGAGATCCGGCTGCGCCTGGAGTTCCTGCTGCAGGTCGGACTGTCGTATCTGAACCTCGGACGCTCGGCCGGCTCGCTCTCCGGAGGAGAAGCGCAGCGCATCCGGCTGGCGACCCAGATCGGCTCCGGCCTCACCGGTGTGCTCTACGTGCTGGACGAGCCGTCCATCGGCCTGCACCAGCGCGACAACCGCCGGCTCATCGAGACGCTGGTGCGGCTGCGCGACCTCGGCAACACCCTGATCGTGGTCGAGCACGACGAGGAGACCATCGAAGCCGCCGACTGGGTCGTCGACATCGGACCCGGCGCGGGCGTGGGCGGAGGCGAGGTCGTGCACTCCGGGCCCTATTCGGCGCTGCTGGCCGAGACGGGGTCGATGACCGGTGACTACCTCGCCGGTCGCCGTGAGATCGCCGTGCCCGCCAAGCGCCGCAGGATCGACAGGAAGCGGATGCTGAGCGTCGTCGGCGCGAAGGCCAACAACCTCAGGAACGTCACCGCCGACTTCCCGCTCGGGGTGCTCACCGCGGTCACCGGCGTGAGCGGCTCGGGCAAGTCGTCCCTGGTCAACGACATCCTCTACCAGGTGCTCGCCGGCCGCCTCAACGGCGCCAGGACCGTCCCGGGCAAGCACACCAGGGTGACCGGTCTCGACAACCTCGACAAGGTCGTGCACGTCGATCAGGCGCCGATCGGGCGCACGCCCCGCTCGAACCCCGCCACCTACACGGGTGTCTTCGACCGCATCCGCACCCTCTTCAGCGAGACGCCCGAGGCGAAGGTCCGCGGCTACCAGCCGGGCCGCTTCAGCTTCAACGTGAAGGGCGGTCGCTGCGACGCATGCTCGGGTGACGGCACGATCAAGATCGAGATGAACTTCCTGCCGGACGTGTACGTCGACTGCGAGGTCTGCCACGGCAAGCGGTACAACCGCGACACGCTGGCGGTGCACTACAAGGGCAAGAACATCGCCGAGGTGCTCGAGATGCCGATCGCCGAGGCGGCGGAGTTCTTCGAGCCGATCCAGGCGATCCACCGGTACATGAAGACGCTCGTCGATGTCGGCCTCGGCTACGTGCGGCTGGGCCAGGCTGCGACGACGCTCTCGGGTGGCGAGGCGCAGCGCGTCAAGCTCGCCACCGAGCTCCAGCGGCGCAGCAACGGACGCAGCATCTACGTGCTCGACGAGCCGACCACGGGTCTGCACTTCGAGGATGTGCGCAAGCTGCTCGAGGTGCTGAACGGATTGGTCGACAAGGGCAACACGGTCATCGTCATCGAGCACAACCTCGACGTCATCAAGTCGGCTGACTGGGTGATCGATCTCGGTCCCGAGGGCGGCTCGGGCGGCGGGCAGATCCTCGCCACCGGCACCCCCGAGCAGATCGCCGACGTGGCGGAGAGTCACACGGGCGCGTTCCTCGCCGAGGTCCTCGGGCAGGAGCGCGGCTCGCGCAAGGCCGGCTGATGGCGGACGTCCTCCCGTACAAGCCGCGCGCGGGGGAGATCCCGACAGACCCCGGGGTCTATCGCTTCCGCGACGCCGACGGCAGGGTGCTGTACGTCGGCAAGGCGAAGAACCTCCGCCAGCGCCTGTCGAACTACTTCGCCCCGCTGCGCACGCTGCACGAGCGCACTCGACGGATGGTCACGACCGCGGCATCCGTCGAGTGGACCGTCGTCGCGACCGATGTCGACTCGCTGCAGCTCGAGTACATGTGGATCAAGGAGTTCGATCCGCCTTTCAACGTGCGCTACCGCGACGACAAGTCCTATCCGTTCATGGCGATCACCCTCGGAGACGAGGCGCCGCGGGTCATGGTCACGCGCAATCGGCGCATCCCCGGTGCGCGCTACTTCGGGCCGTATCCCAAGGTCTGGGCCGTGCACGAGACCATCGACCTGATGGTGAAGGCCTTCCCGATCCGCACGTGCAGCGACTCCAGCTACCGACGGGCCATGCAGACGGGGCGGCCCTGCTTCCCCGGCCAGATCGGCAAGTGCGGCGGGCCGTGCTCGATGAAGGTCACGATCGAAGAGCATCGCGCGATGGTCGACGACTTCGTGGCCTTCATGGCGGGCGGTGACGCGCGCTTCACGCGCGATCTGACCAAGCGCATGCAGGCCGCATCCGCGGCGATGGACTACGAGGCCGCGGCGCGGTTCCGCGACAAGCTCACCGCGATCGACGCCGTGCTCGGCAAGAGCGCCCTCGTGCTTCCGTCCGACGAGGACGCGGATCTGTTCGGCGTTGCCGAGGACGAGCTGTCGGCGGCGGTGCATCATTTCGTGATCCGCGGCGGCCGCGTGCGCGGTGTGCGCTCACTCGCCGTCGACAAGGAGCTCGACATCAGCCGCGGGGAGCTCGTCGATCAGATCCTGCAGCGCGTCTACGGCGACTCGTCCGACATCCCGCGTCGCGTGCTCGTGCCGACCCTGCCCGACGATGCCGCCGAACTCGAGGAGTGGCTCCGTGAGCGCCGCGGGCGGCGGGTCGAGATCGCCGTCGCCCAGCGCGGACAACGTGCCGACCTCATGCGCACGGCCACGCTCAACGCCCAGCAGACGCTGCTGCGCCACAAGACGCGGCGAACCAGCGACTACGTGGCGCGCACGCAGGCGCTCACCGACCTGCAGGAGGCTCTCGGCATGGACGAGGCCCCGCTGCGCATCGAGTGCTTCGACATCTCGCACCTCGGCGGCACGAACGTGGTCGCCTCGATGGTGGTCTTCGAAGACGGACTGCCCCGCAAAGACCAGTACCGCTCGTTCAACATCGCCGAGACGACCGACGACACTGACTCGATGTACCAGGTGCTCATGCGCCGCCTCGCCCGGGTGGATTCCGGTCCCGAGCCCGATGGGGAAGACGAGGGCGAGGGCAGGAGGCGTCCGCGCTTCGCGTACCGGCCGCAGCTGCTGGTCGTGGACGGCGGGCAGCCACAGGTGCAGGCCGCCGCAAGGGCGCTGCGCGACAGCGGACGCACCGAGATCGCACTGTGCGGCATCGCCAAGCGCCTCGAGGAGATCTGGGTGCCCGACGACGACTTCCCGGTCATCCTGCCGCGCACCAGCGAGGCGCTGTACCTCGTGCAGCGCCTGCGCGACGAGGCGCACCGCTTCGCGATCACCCACCAGCGCAAGCGTCGCCGTCGCGACATCCAGACCGTGCTCCGGGAGATCCCGGGCCTCGGCGATGCCCGCATCAAGGCGCTGCTGACGCATTTCGGCTCCGTCGCAGCGCTGCGAGCGTCGAGTCCCGAGCAGATCAGTGAGGTGGCCGGCATCGGACCGGTGCTCGCGTCCACGATCCACGCGCACCTCGCGGGCGGACAGGCCCCCGCGACTCGCTAGGCTGGTCTCAGCGAAGGGAGCAACATGGCGACCGCACAAGAGGGCGAGTTCCTTATCGTCACGGGGATGTCGGGAGCAGGTCGCACCACCGCGGCGAACGCTCTCGAGGATCTCGGCTGGTACGTGGTCGACAACCTTCCCCCGCAGATCCTGCGTCCGCTGCTCGAGCTCACCGACATGGGGGCCGGGAACCTTCCGAAGATCGCCGCCGTCGTCGACGTCCGCGGCCGCGGACTGTTCGACGAGCTGCCGGACGTGTACCGCGTGCTGCGCTCCCGCGGCGGTGTCAAGGTGCTCTACCTCGACGCGTCCGATGACGTGCTCGTGCGCCGCTTCGAAGCCGTGCGCCGCCCGCATCCGCTACAGGGCGACGGCACCCTGCTCGACGGCATCCGCACCGAGCGCTCGCGCCTCGCCACGATCCGCGAATCGGCGGACCTGCTCATCGACACCTCCACACTGAACATCCACCAGCTCGCCACGCAGGTCTCGGAGATGTTCTCGGAGGAGGGCGCAGCCCGCCATCGCCTCACCATCCTGAGCTTCGGGTTCAAGTACGGGCTGCCCACGGACGTCGACCTTGTGGCCGACATGCGGTTCCTGCCGAATCCGTTCTGGAACGAAGAGCTGCGCGACTTCACGGGACGCGATGAGTCCGTGCGCGACTATGTGCTCGGGCTGGAGGGTTCCGAGCAGTTCCTCGACGCCTACGCCGCGGCGCTGCGCCCGGTGCTCGAGGGCTACCAGCGCGAGAACAAGAGCCACTCGACGGTGGCCATCGGGTGCACCGGCGGAAAGCACCGCTCCGTGGCCATGAGCGAGGAGCTGGCTCGGCGCCTGGCCGATGTGCCCGGCGTCGCCATCAACGTGCGCCACCGCGACCTCGGCCGGGAGTGAGATCGGGGGGTACCCGCCCCCCTGATGACAGCCGATCGGGTCGGTGCGCAGGCGCCGAGCCTTGTAGGCTAGTCCCTTGCGTCGCGATCCGGCGCCTGGATCGTGAGGAGTCCCGTGGCACTAACCACCGACGTCAAGGCCGAGCTCGTCAGCGTGCGCAACGCGCCCCCGACGGTGCGCGTCGCTGAGGTGACGACCATCCTGCGTTTCGCGGGCGGTCTGCACTCCATCGCCGGTCGGGTCGCGGTCGAGGCCGAGGTGGATGCCGAGCTGCTGGCCCGTCGTGTCAGCCGCGACCTCGCGGAGATCTATGGCGTGCGTCCGGAGATCGCGCAGGTCAAGGCCAGCGTCGCGAGCACGAGCGGTGCCGCCAGCGGTGCCCGCTGGGCGGTGCGTGTCATCGCGGCGGGGGAGACCCTGGCCCGCCAGACGGGTCTGCTCGACGCACGTCGCCGCCCCGTGCGCGGACTGCCCAACCGTCTGACCACCGGCTCACCGGAGGAGCTCGCCGGCATCTGGCGCGGCGCGTTCCTGGCATCCGGATCCCTCAGCGAACCCGGTCGGTCGGCCATGCTCGAGATCTCCTGCCCGTCGGGCGAAGCGGCGATGGCGCTCGTCGGCGCCGCGCATCGCCTGGGTGTCGCAGCGAAGGCCCGCGAAGTGCGCGGCCTGCCGCGCGTGGTCGTTCGCGAGGGCGAGGCGATCCGCGCCATCCTCACCGCCATGGGCGCCCGCCGCACGGCCATCGCCTGGGAGGAGATGCGTCAGCGCCGCGAGGTGCGCGCCGGCGTCAACCGCCTCGTCAACTTCGACGACGCCAACCTGCGCCGGTCGGCGCAGGCCGCCGTGGCCGCATGCGCTCGCGTCGAGCGCGCGCTGGAGATCCTGGGCGACGACGTGCCCGAGCACCTGCGCACCGCGGGCAGCCTCAGGCTCGCGCACCGCGATGCGAGCCTCGACGAGCTCGGACACCACGCAGACCCGCCCCTCACCAAGGACGCCGTCGCCGGCCGCATCCGACGACTCCTCGCCATGGCCGACAAGCGCGCTCAGCAGGACGGCATCCCCGGCACCGAGGCCGCAGTGCCCGCCGGTCTGGACGGCTGAGAGCCGAGCCGAGCCGAGTCGTCGGCGTCGTCATTCGGAACATCCCGCCGCCTGCTGCGTTGTCGTCAGTAGGATGAAAAACGTCTGCTCTGCGAGGCACTTCGGCATCGCAGAGGATCGGCAAGCGCCGTGGCGCGGCGCGGATTGGATGAAATCGACATGGCGACCTACACGCTCCCCGACCTTCCCTACGACTTCGCGGCACTGGAACCGCACATCAGCGGCAAGATCATGGAACTGCACCATGACAAGCACCACGCCGCATACGTCGCCGGTGCCAACGCGGCGCTGGACGGACTCGCTGAGGCCCGCGAGAGCGGCAACCTCGCCAACGTGAACAAGCTCGAGAAGGACCTCGCGTTCAACCTCGGCGGCCACGTCAACCACTCCATCTTCTGGACCAACCTCTCGCCTGAGGGCGGCGGACAGCCCGAGGGTGAGCTCAAGGCCGCTATCGACGAGTTCTTCGGCTCGTTCGAGAAGTTCCAGGCCCACTTCGCCGCCGCTGCGGCCGGCATCCAGGGGTCGGGCTGGGCGGTGCTCAGCTGGGACTCGATCGGCGCTCGCCTGATCATCCAGCAGCTGTTCGACCAGCAGGGCAACACCGCGCAGGGCACCATTCCGCTGTTCCAGCTCGACATGTGGGAGCACGCCTTCTACCTCGACTACCTCAACGTGAAGGCCGACTACATCAAGGCCGCGTGGAACATCGCGAACTGGGAGAACGTGGCGTCACGCTTCGAGATCGCGCGTGAGAAGACCTCGGGTCTGCTGGTACTGTCGTAAAAGACCGGCGTCCTGATGGGCGTCTGGCTCATCAGGACGCCGTTGTCCGCTCCTTCCGTAAGAATTACGCATTTCCCCGAGTAAGAACCAGGAGACTTTCGTGTCTGTCAAGATCGGTATCAACGGCTTCGGTCGTATCGGACGTAACTTCCTTCGTGCGGCGCTCGCACAGAACGCTGACATCGAGATCGTCGCGGTCAACGACCTCACTGACAACGCCGCGCTGGCGCACCTCCTCAAGTACGACTCGGTCGGCGGTCCCCTCGGCGTCGACGTCACGCACCAGGGTGACGTCATCACCGTCGGCGGCAAGGACATCAAGGTGTTCGAGGAGCGCGACCCGGCAGCACTGCCGTGGGGCGAGCTCGGCGTCGACATCGTCATCGAGTCCACCGGTCGCTTCACCAAGGCGGCCGACGCGTCGAAGCACATCGCCGGCGGCGCCAAGAAGGTCGTCATCTCGGCACCGGGCACCGACGTCGACGGCACCTTCGTCATGGGCGTGAACGAGGACACCTACGACTCCGCCACGATGAACGTCATCTCTAACGCCTCGTGCACCACCAACTGCCTGGCGCCGCTCGCCAAGGTCTTCAACGACAAGTTCGGCATCGAGCGCGGCTTCATGATGACCGCACACGCCTACACCGCGGACCAGAATCTGCAGGACGGCCCGCACAGCGACCTGCGTCGTGCCCGCGCGGCCGCCATCAACATCGTGCCGGCGTCGACCGGTGCCGCCAAGGCCATCGGCCTCGTGCTCCCCGAGCTCAACGGCAAGCTCAGCGGCTCGTCGTACCGCGTCCCGGTTCCCACCGGCTCGATCGTCGACCTCACGATCATCGCCGAGCGCGACGGCCTGACGGTCGACGAGATCAACGCCGCGTACCGCGAGGCCGCAGCCGAGGGTCGCCTGCAGGGCATCCTGGAGTACACCGAGGACCCGATCGTCTCGAGCGACATCCAGCTGAACCCGCACTCGTCGATCTTCGACTCCGAGCTGACGAACGTCAGCGGCAACCTCGTCAAGGTCTCGAGCTGGTACGACAACGAGTGGGGCTACTCCAACCGCCTCGTCGACCTCACCGAGTACGTCGCCGAGCGTCTCTGAACCATGGCGCTGCGCACTCTCGAGTCACTGGGGTCCCTGTCGGGCAAGCGGGTCATCGTCCGCTGCGATCTGAACGTCCCGCTGAAGGACGGCGTCATCACCGATGACGGTCGCGTCAGGGCATCGCTGCCCACTCTCAAGGCCCTCACCGATGCCGGCGCGCGCGTGGTCGTGTGCTCGCACCTGGGGCGTCCTGACGGCGCTCCGGACCCCCAGTACAGCCTCGAGCCGGTCGCGCAGCGGCTGTCGGAGCTGCTTCACGCGCCCGTCGCCTTCGCGACGGACACCGTGGGCGACTCCGCACGGGAGATCGTCGCAGGTCTCGAGGACGGCGGGATCGCCGTCCTCGAGAACCTGCGCTTCAACCCCGGTGAGACCTCGAAGGACGACGCGACCCGCGCGGCGTTCGCCGGTCAGCTCGCCGAGCTCGGCGACGCCCTCGTCTCCGACGGCTTCGGCGTCGTGCACCGCAAGCAGGCCAGCGTCTACGACCTGGCCGAGCTGCTCCCCTCGGCCGCCGGACTGCTGATCGCCGCCGAGCTCGAGGTGCTCGACCGGCTCACCGAGAACCCCGAGCGCCCGTACACGGTGGTGCTCGGCGGATCGAAGGTGAGCGACAAGCTCGGCGTGATCTCGCACCTGCTGCCACGCGTCGACCGTCTGCTCGTCGGCGGCGGGATGCTCTTCACCTTCCTGGCGGCTGAGGGTCACGCTGTGGCGTCCAGCCTGCTCGAGAAGGATCAGCTCGACACCGTCCGCGGCTACATCGCCGAGGCGAAGGAACGCGGCGTCGAACTGGTGCTGCCGACCGACGTCGTGGTCGCCTCCGGGTTCGCCGCCGACGCCGATCACGAGACCGTCCCGGCGGATGCCATCGAGCAGAGCTCGTTCGGAGCATCCGGAATCGGCCTCGACATCGGGCCCGACACCGCAGCGGCCTTCGCGGACGCCGTGCGATCGTCGGCCACCGTGTTCTGGAACGGCCCGATGGGCGTGTTCGAGTTCCCGGCCTTCTCTGCCGGAACCAGAGCGGTCGCCCAGGCGCTGACCGAGGTCGAAGGTCTCGGCGTCGTCGGCGGTGGCGACTCCGCCGCAGCCGTGCGACAGCTCGGATTCTCGGATGACCAGTTCGGCCACATCTCGACGGGCGGAGGCGCCAGCCTCGAGTTCCTCGAGGGCAAGAAGCTACCGGGCCTCACGGTCCTCGGATGGGAGTGAACCCTGTGACCAGCGCGCAGAACCGCCGCACACCGCTCATCGCGGGCAACTGGAAGATGAACCTCGATCACCTTCAGGCCGTCGCCACGGTGCAGAAGCTGCACTGGACGCTGAAGGACGCCGGGCATGAGGGCGACTCCGTCGAGGTGGCGGTCTTCCCCCCGTTCACCGACATCCGCAGCGTGCAGACGCTCATCGACGCCGACAAGATCCCCTTCGCGCTCGGCGCGCAGGACCTGTCGGCGCATGACTCCGGCGCGTACACCGGTGAGGTGTCCGGTGCGTTCCTGTCGAAGCTGAACGTGGGCTACGTGATCATCGGGCACTCCGAGCGACGCGAGTACCACCGCGAAGACGACGCGGTCGTGAACGCCAAGGTGAAGGCCGCGCTGAAGCACGGCCTCGTCCCCGTCATCTGCGTCGGAGAGACCGCCGAGGACCTCGAGAAGTTCGGCGCCAGCTCCGTGCCCGCCGGTCAGCTCGAGAAGGCTCTCGAGGGCATTCCGGCATCCGCGGACATCGTCGTGGCCTACGAGCCCGTCTGGGCCATCGGCTCGGGGCAGGCGGCCACTCCGGCTCAGGCGCAGGATGTCTGCGCGGCGCTGCGCGGGGTGCTGGCCAGGGTGCTCGACGAGGACGCGGCCGCTCGCACGCGCGTGCTGTATGGCGGATCCGTCAAGTCAGGGAACATCGCCAGCTTCATGCGCGAGCCGGATGTCGACGGCGCGCTGGTGGGCGGCGCGAGCCTCGTCGTCGACGAGTTCGCAGCGATCGTCCGCTTCCAGAAGCACGTCGGCGTGTGAGTCGGGACGGGGCGCGCGAGCGCCTCGTCCTATAATTGACCGCTAGACGGGCATTCCGGCCCCGGCGAAAGGCTTTCCTCGTGCAGGTTCTCGAGTTCGTTCTGCAGGTGCTCACTGGCATCACCAGTGTGCTGCTGACGCTCCTCATTCTTCTTCACAAGGGCCGCGGTGGCGGCCTCTCCGACATGTTCGGCGGCGGCATGTCCGCAGCAGTGGGCTCTTCCGGCCTCGCCGAGCGCAACCTCAACCGATTCACGATCGTGCTCGCCCTGATCTGGTTCATCTCGATCGTCGCGCTCGGTCTCATCACGAAGTTCCAGGTGATCTGATGGCAACCGGAGGAAATGCGATCCGCGGCACACGTGTCGGCTCGGGTCCGATGGGCGAGCAGGACCACGGCTACCACGCCGACCGCATCCCCGTGTCGTACTGGGACGGCCTCGGCAACGAGACCGTCCGCTACTTCGCGGCGGGGCTCCCCGACGAGGAGATCCCGGACACCATCGATCACCCGCAGAGCGGCCTGCCTGCAGGGCGCGACCGGGAGAACCCGCCGGCCCTGGCCAAGCCCGAGCCCTACAAGACGCACCTCGCGTACGTGAAGGAGCGCCGCACCGACGAAGAGGCCGAGCAGCTTCTCGAGGACGCGCTCACGCAGCTGCGCGAGCGTCGCGGCGGCAACTGAGATTCGACCTGAAGAACCCCCGGAGTCATCGACTCCGGGGGTTCTTCGTGTTGGTGGTCAGAGGAGGCCCCGCCGACATGAGAAAAGCTCCCACCGATCGGTGGGAGCTTTTCAGGAGAGGGGATGACGGGAATCGAACCCGCGTCATTAGTTTGGAAGACTAAGGCTTTACCATTAAGCTACATCCCCGGAATTCCGGCGGTGTCTCGCCCTCTCAGGCGCCTCGCCGAGCGGAGCGCCTCGTAAAGCATAGCGGACGGAGCGAGGTGTTCCGTCCGTTAGACTCGTCAGGGCCGTTCCCGTGTGCGCGGGTTCAAGCCGGGGCGTAGCTCAGCTTGGTAGAGCGCCCGCTTTGGGAGCGGGAGGTCGCAGGTTCAAATCCTGTCGCCCCGACCACGGTCGAAGACTTCACGACCGCGTCGTCAACGCGGAAACCACAAGGAGACACATCAGCATGGCCAACAGCACCGTCGAGAAGCTGTCCCCGACCCGGGTCAAGCTCACCATCACGGTCACCCCTGAGGACCTCAAGCCGAGCATCGCGCACGCCTATGAGCACATCGCTCAGGACGTCCAGATCCCGGGCTTCCGAAAGGGCAAGGTCCCCGCTCCGATCATCGACCAGCGCGTCGGCCGCGGCGCCGTCATCGAGCACGCCGTGAACGAGGCTCTCGACGGATTCTTCCGCGAGGCCGCCGCCGAGCACAACGTGCGCATCGTCGGACGTCCGGCCGCCGACATCACGCAGTGGCCGAACGAGAAGGACTTCTCGGGTGACCTGCTCGTCGACATCGAGGTCGACGTGCGCCCCGAGATCGAGCTCCCCGAGCTCTCGGAGATCACCCTCACGGTCGACGCCGTCGAGGCTGACGAGGCCGCGATCGACGCCGAGCTCGACAGCCTGCGCGCGCGCTTCGGCACCCTGATCCCCGTCGACCGTCCGGCTGCCACCGGCGACTTCGTCGAGCTCGACCTCGTCGCCACCATCGACGGCACCGAGATCGACCGCGCCGAGGGCGTGTCGTACGAGATCGGCTCGGGCGAGCTGCTCGAGGGCATCGACGAGGCGCTCGACTCGCTCACCGCCGGCGAGGAGACGACGTTCCGCTCGGCTCTCGTGGGCGGCGACCACGCCGGCGAGGAGGCGGAGGTGTCCGTCACTCTCAAGGCCGTCAAGGAGCGCGAGCTTCCCGAGGCTGACGACGACTTCGCGCAGATGGCGTCGGAGTTCGACACCGTCGCCGAGCTGCGTGACAGCCTCGCCGAGCGCGTCGCACAGCAGGGTGTCTTCACCCAGGGTGCCGCCGCTCGCGACCAGCTCATCGAGAAGCTGCTCGAGCAGGTCGAGATCCCCGTTCCGGCTCAGCTCATCGAGGACGAGGTGCACGCGCACCTCGAGAACGAGAACCGCCTCGAGGACGACGAACACCGTGCAGAGGTGGCCGAGGCCAGCGAGAAGCAGTTCCGCACGCAGGTCCTGCTCGACACGATCGCCGAGAACGCGAACGTTCAGGTCTCGCAGGAGGAGCTCAGCCAGTACCTCATCCAGTCGGCCGCTCAGTACGGCATGGCGCCGCAGGAGTTCGTCGAGGCGCTGCAGGGAGCGGGCCAGTTGCCCGCCCTCGTCGGCGAGGTCGCACGCAACAAGGCTCTCGCCGCGACCCTTGGCAAGGTGAACATCGTCGACAGCGACGGCAAGAAGGTCGACCTGTCGGAGTTCATCGGCGACGCCGAGGACGAGGACGCGGCTGAGGCTGAGGCTGAGGCTGAGGCTGAGGCTGAGGAAACTCCCGCCGCCGAGGACAAGCCCGCGAAGGCTCCGGCGAAGAAGAAGGCTCCGGCCAAGAAGGACGCCCCCGAGGCCGAGGGTGACGCTGACAAGCCCGCCAAGAAGGCTCCGGCGAAGAAGGCTCCGGCCAAGAAGAAGGACGACGCCGACAAGGCCGAGTGATCATCGCATGATCGACGAAGGGCGGATGCTGCGGCATCCGCCCTTCGGCGTATGAGGAGAGACGACATGGACAGCCTTCTGGTGGAATGGCAGCACCGCATCGACGCGGTATGGCAGGACCAGGCCCTGAGCGACACTGAGCGCATCACGCGCATCGACGACCTCGCCGCGGAGCTCGGCGCAGAGCATCCGGTCGCGCTCTTCGAACGCGCCGGGGCACGTGACAGCGCAGGGGAGGAGCGCGAGGCCGAGCCGCTCTATCGAGCCGCGCTCGACGCCGGCCTCGATCCCGACCGGCGCACCCGGGCGATCATCCAGCTCGCCAGCACCATCCGCAATCTCGGACGCGTCGATGAATCGCTCGCCCTCCTCGCCGAGGAGTACGAGCGCACCCGCGGGCAGGCGATGGCCGACGAGGCGGCGGCGTTCTACGCGCTGGCACTGGTCTCATCCGGTGACGCGACGCGCGCGGCATCCATCGCCCTGACCGCCCTCGCGCCGCACCTGAACCGCTACACGCGTTCGGTGACCGGGTACGCCGCCGAGATGCTCGACCCGCCACGTGCCTGAGGGCCGCTCCGCCACGCTGATATGCCGACGGCGAACACGGCCGGGCGTGCGCGCCACCGCCGGTAGATTCGAACCACCGACACACGGAAACAGGAGCTGACATGGCTGAACCCCTGATGGCGACGAGCGTCTTCGACAGGCTGCTCAAGGACCGCATCATCTGGCTGGGCTCTGAGGTGCGCGACGAGAACGCGAACGAGATCTGCGCGAAGATCCTCCTTCTCGCCGCCGAGGACTCGGAGAAGGACATCTACCTCTACATCAACTCTCCCGGTGGTTCGATCACCGCCGGCATGGCGATCTACGACACCATGCAGTTCGTGCCCAACGACATCGTGACGGTCGGCATCGGCATGGCCGCATCGATGGGTCAGCTGCTGCTGACCAGCGGCACCAAGGGCAAGCGCTACATCACCCCGAACGCACGCGTGCTGCTGCACCAGCCGCACGGCGGCTTCGGCGGCACCGCGAGCGACATCCAGACCCAGGCTCAGCTGATCCTGTCGATGAAGCGCCGCCTGGCCGAGATCACCGCAGGTCAGACCGGCAAGTCCGTCGAGCAGATCAACGCCGACGGTGACCGCGACCGCTGGTTCACCGCAGACGAGGCTCTCGAGTACGGCTTCGTCGACCACATCCGCGAGCACGCCAGCGACGTCACCGGCGGCGGCGGCACCGGCGCAGACCAGTAAGCAAGGAAGGAACACACGCATGCACACCCCCACCTTCCGCGCTGCCGGAAACCTGCCCTCCAGCCGCTACGTGCTCCCGCAGTTCGAGGAGCGCACGGCCTACGGCTTCAAGCGCCAGGATCCCTACAACAAGCTGTTCGAAGACCGCGTGATCTTCCTCGGCGTGCAGGTCGACGACGCGTCGGCCGACGACGTCATGGCGCAGCTGCTCGTGCTCGAGAGCCAGGATGCCGAGCGCGACATCACCATGTACATCAACTCGCCCGGTGGCTCGTTCACGGCGATGACGGCGATCTACGACACCATGCAGTACGTCGCGCCGCACATCCAGACGGTCGTGCTCGGCCAGGCCGCCTCGGCAGCCTCCGTGCTTCTCGCCGCCGGAACTCCGGGCAAGCGTCTCGCGCTGCCGAACGCCCGCGTGCTCATGCACCAGCCGGCGATGGGCGAAGCCGGGCAGGGGCAGGCCTCCGACATCGAGATCCAGGCGCGGGAGATCCTGCGGATGCGCACCTGGCTCGAGGAGACCATGGCCCGCCACACCGGCAAGCCTGTCGAGCAGGTCAACCGCGACATCGACCGCGACAACATCCTGTCCGCGAACGAAGCACTCGAGTACGGCATCGTCGACCAGGTGCTCACCTCCCGCAAGCGCGGCTGACACACCCGTTGACGAGAACGGCCCGGACATCGTTCCGGGCCGTTCTCGCGTGTTCGGGCGCTCTTCGCCGCGAGTACGCTGGAGTTCCCACCATCCACGACCTGGAGGCCTTCGTGTCCGCATCCCTCGCCCGGCACATCGATCACACGCTGCTCAAGCCCGAGGCCACCAGCGCAGACATCGCCGCAGCGATCGCGGAGGCCGCCGACCTCGGAACCTACAGTGTGTGCCTGTCGCCGTCGGCTCTGCCCGTCGACCTGCCGGGCGAGCTGAAGCTCGCCGTCGTGGTGGGCTTCCCCAGCGGAAAGCACCACTCGTCGATCAAGGCGGCCGAGGCGGCTCTCGCCGTGGAGCAGGGCGCTGACGAGCTCGACATGGTCATCGACATCGGTGCGGCTGTCGAAGGACGCCACCCCGACGTAGAGGCCGACATACGCGCTGTGCGCGAGGCCGCTCCGCGACCCGTCGTGCTGAAGGTGATCATCGAGTCTGCTGCATTGACCGACGAGGCCATCGTCGCCGTGTGCCGCGCCGCTGAGAGCGCAGGGGCCGATTTCGTGAAGACGTCCACGGGCTTCCACCCCGCCGGCGGCGCCAGCGTGCACGCCGTGTCGCTCATGAAGCAGACGGTCGGCGACCGGCTCGAGGTCAAGGCGTCCGGGGGCATCCGCACCGCCGCCGATGCGGAGGCGATGATCGAGGCGGGCGCGACCCGGCTCGGACTGTCGTCATCGCGCGCGATCCTCGATGGCGCGAAGGCAGCGGAAGGCTACTGAGTCACACGTGACCGGCTCCAATGCCGCCCTGTGTCGGCAGGTGCGGTTAGGCTCGATTGACGGCATCAGGACCCTGCCTGACCGAATGCTCGAGGAGGACGCGCATGGCACGCATCGGTGAAAGCGCTGATCTGTTCAAATGCTCTTTCTGCGGGAAGAGCCAGAAGCAGGTTCAGCAGCTGATCGCCGGTCCCGGCGTGTACATCTGCGACGAATGCGTCGAGCTGTGCAACGAGATCATCGAGGAGCGCATGGCCGAGGCCGGCAACGGCCCGGTCGCCGACTTCGAGCTGCCGAAGCCTCGTGAGATCTTCTCGTTCCTCGAGGAGTACGTGGTGGGTCAGGATGCCGCGAAGCGCTCGCTCGCCGTGGCCGTCTACAACCACTACAAGCGCGTGCGCGCGCGTGGCACGATCCAGTCCGCTGAGCAGAAGGCGGAGGAGATCGAGGTCGCGAAGAGCAATATCCTCATGCTCGGTCCGACCGGCTGCGGCAAGACCTATCTCGCGCAGACGCTCGCCAAGCGACTGAATGTGCCCTTCGCGGTCGCCGATGCGACGGCACTCACCGAAGCGGGCTACGTGGGCGAGGATGTCGAGAACATCCTGCTCAAGCTCCTGCAGGCTGCCGATTACGACACCAAGCGCGCGGAGACCGGCATCATCTACATCGACGAGATCGACAAGATCGCTCGCAAGGCCGAGAACCCGTCGATCACCCGCGACGTGTCCGGTGAGGGCGTGCAGCAGGCGCTGCTGAAGATCCTCGAGGGAACCGTCGCTTCTGTGCCCCCGCAGGGCGGGCGCAAGCACCCGCACCAGGAGTTCCTGCAGATCGACACGACGAACGTCCTGTTCATCGTCGCAGGTGCCTTCGCCGGCCTGGAGGAGATCATCTCCGCCCGCGTGGGCAAGCACGGTGTCGGATTCGGCGCTCCGCTGCACGACAAGGGCAAGGACCTCGACCTGTTCAGCGAGGTGCTGCCCGAGGACCTCCACAAGTTCGGGCTGATCCCCGAGTTCATCGGCCGGCTCCCGGTCGTCACCTCGGTGTCACCGCTCGACCAGGATGCCCTGATCGACATCCTCACCGGTCCCCGCAACGCGCTCGTCAAGCAGTACCAGCGCATGTTCGAGATCGACGGGGTGCAGCTGGAGTTCGAAGAGGACGCGCTGCGTTCGATCGCCGACCTCGCCGTGCTGCGCAAGACCGGTGCCCGCGGCCTGCGCGCGATCCTCGAGGATGTGCTGGGACCGATCATGTTCGAGATCCCGTCGGCGGAGGACGTCTCGAAGGTCGTGGTCACGAAGGCCGCCGTCGAAGAGGGCGCACCTCCCACAGTCGTGCTCTCGCGCAAGCGCAAGAGCGCCTGACTTCGGTGGTCTAATCCAGGTGACGGACGCGCATCCGAGTCCCTGGCGGGTGGTCAGCAGTCAGACCCTTCTCGCCGATCGGTGGATCCGGCTGCGTTCCGACGACTGCGAGGACGCTCAGGGGCGCCGGATCGCTCCGTACTACGTGCTCGAACCCGGCGATTGGGTCTCGGTGCTCGCCCTGGATGTCGAGGGCGATGCCATCGTTGTCGAGGAGTACCGGCACGGTGCCGGAATCGTCGCGCTCGGGACCATCGGAGGGGCCGTAGACGAGGATGAGGCGCCGATCGAGGCCGCATGCCGTGAGCTGCGAGAGGAGACCGGCTGCATCGCATCCCGACTGGTCGATCTCGGAGCGACGTGGGCGAACTTCGGCAATCACACCAACCGGGTGCATCATTTCCTCGCCCTCGGGTGCGTGCGGGCGGGCGCGCAGCTGCTCGACGACACCGAGACCATCGCCGTGTATACGAGGCCGTTGGAGGGGCTCGGAGAACACCTCACCCAGAGCTATCACCAGCTCACGTGGTTCAAAGCACTCGACTGGATCGGCCGCAGCACCTGAGCGCCAGCTCCTGAGCCCGCGACGGCGTCAGCTTCAGCCGCTGAGACGCTGCATCACCCGCTGCAGCCCCTCGACGACCAGCCGCACGCTGCGACGACGCAGAGTCTCGGGGCGCGCGAGAACGTCGATCAGGCGATGCGTGCTCACGCCCAGGAGCGGGATGCGCACGATCTCGCTGTCGTCGACGCTGCGGGAGGTGAATCGGGGGAGCAGCCCGACCACGTCGCCCGCGGCGACGGCGGCGGCGACCGCTCCGTAGTCGTTGATGCGGTGCTGCACGCGGGGCGCCACGTTCGCGACGGCGGCTATCGCGCCGAGCACGTCGTCAGGGGAATAGCCGATGCGGCTCGTCACCCACCGCTCAGCGGCGATGTCCCGTGACGACACCGACGAGCGACCGGCGAGCGGATGCGATCTCGCGACCGCCACGTCAAGCGGCTCGCGCACGAGGGTGAGGCTGCGCACGCCCTGCGCCGGCCAGGGCTCGGAGTGCTCCATCCGATGCGCGAGCACGAGGTCGTACCGGGCGGTGAGCGCAGGGAACTCGCTCTGCGCGACGTCCTCGTCGGTCAGCTGCACGCTCGGTGAGGGCGAGCTCCCAGCGAGCTCGCGAAGCAGCGGGCCGAACAGAGCCTGACCCGCGCTGTGAAAGCCGCTCACGGTGACGACCCCCGCGGCATCCTGCTCGAACGCCTCCAGTGCACCGCGGGCGGCTGCCATGGCATCCAGCGCCTCACCGCCCGTCTCGGCGAGAACCTGCCCGGCGGCGGTCAGCACGAGAGTGCGGCCCTGGCGCCGAGTCAGTGGCGTGCGCACGCCGCGCTGCAGCGTAGCCAGCTGCTGCGAGACGGCCGACGGCGTGACGTGCAGCGCATCGGCGACAGCGGTCACGCTGCCCAGGGCACCGAGTTCTCGCAGGATCTGCAGCTGATGGAGTTCCACGCCGACGATTCTACTTTTCAGTTCGGCTTAATCGCACGTGCAGGAAGACGTCGTTGCTCTACAACGTCCCGTGCGGTGTGATCGAAGTATGAGGGCACTGTTCAAGAGCGCACCGCGCGCCGGCTTCGAGCTCGTCGAGAGGCCGGACCCGGTGGCCGGCACCGGCGAGGTCGTCATCCGCGTGCTGCGCACCGGGATCTGCGGCACCGATCTGCACATCCATCGCTGGGACGAGTGGGCGGCGTCCGCGATCCAGACGCCGTTGATCCCCGGGCACGAGTTCTACGGCGAGGTCGTCGCGGTCGGCGACATGGTGCACGACATCGCGGTCGGCGACCGCGTCTCGGGCGAGGGCCACATCGTGTGCGGCACCTGCCGCAACTGCCGCGCGGGGCGTCGGCAGATGTGCATCCGCACCATCGGACTCGGCTTGCAGCGCGACGGCGCCTTCGCCGAGTACCTCTCCCTTCCCGCCACCAACGTGTGGGTGCACCACGACGACGTGACTCCCGAGCTCGGTGCGATCTTCGACCCGCTGGGCAACGCCGTGCACACCGCGCTCACCTACCGGGTGATCGGTGAGGACGTGCTGGTGACCGGATGCGGGCCGATCGGGCTGATGTCCATCGCCGTAGCCCGGCACGCCGGCGCCCGCTTCATCGTCGCCACCGACGTCAGCGCACCGCGCCTGGAGATGGCGATGCAGATGGGCGCTGATGCCGTCGTCGACGTCTCGCAGCAGGACATCCGCGATGCGCAGCGTGCGCTGGGGATGCGTGAGGGCTTCGACATCGGCTTTGAGATGAGCGGTGCGCCCTCGGCGCTGCCTGCGATGATCGACAACATGAACCACGGCGGTCAGATCGCCATGCTCGGGCTGCCCAGCGCCGGCTTCGACATCGACTGGGGCAAGCTCGTCACGCACATGGTCACGATCAAGGGGATCTACGGCCGGGAGATGTTCGAGACCTGGAACGCCATGGGTGCCATGCTGCAGACCAGCGCCACGCTGCGTGAATCGATCACCCGTGTGATCGCCGATGTGATCCCCGCGCGGGACTGGGAGCGCGGGTTGGCCGCCGCCGAATCGGCAGGCACGGGCAAGATCATCCTCGACTGGACCGAGCTGTGAGAACCGAGCTGTAAGGAGCTGTCATGTACGCGACATTCAAGGATCACCTGCAGGCCGAGCTCGCGGGCATCGACGAGGCGGGCCTCACCAAGCGGGAGCGAGGCATCCGCGGCCCTCAGAAGGCGCAGATCGTCACCGGTGGGGTGGAGGTGCTCAACTTCTGCGCCAACAACTACCTGGGGCTCGCCGACGACCCGCGCATCCTCGACGCCGCGCGTCGTGCGCTTGACGAGTGGGGCTACGGTCTGGCCAGCGTGCGGTTCATCTGCGGCACGCAGGATCAGCATCTCGAGCTCGAGCGCCGTCTCGCCGCCTTCCTCGGCACCGACGACGCGATCCTGTACTCGTCGTGCTTCGACGCGAACGGCGGTGTCTTCGAGTCGCTGTTCTCCGCGGAGGACGCGATCATCTCCGACGAGCTGAATCACGCATCGATCATCGACGGCATCCGGCTCTCGAAGGCGCGCCGCCTGCGCTACCGCAACCGCGACATGGCCGATCTCGAGGAGCAGCTGAAGGCGGCGGCGGATGCCAGATTCCGCGTCATCGTCACCGACGGCGTCTTCTCGATGGACGGCTACATCGCACCCCTGCGTGAGATCTGCGAGCTCGCCGAGCGCTACGACGCGCTGGTGTTCGTCGACGACTCGCATGCGGTGGGTTTCGTGGGCGAGAACGGCCGGGGCACGCCCGAGCTGTGCGGCGTGTCGGATCGCGTCGACATATACACGGGCACCTTCGGCAAGGCGCTCGGCGGCGCGTCCGGCGGCTACGTCGCCGCGCACCGCGACATCGTCGCGCTGCTGCGCCAGCGCTCCCGGCCCTATCTCTTCTCGAACACGCTCGCACCGTCGATCGTCGCGGGCACCCTCACCGCGCTCGACCTCGTCGAGGGCTCAGCCGATCTGCGCGCGCGGCTGACCGGCAACGCCGCGCTGTTCCGCCGCCGGATGACAGAGGAGGGCTTCGACCTGCTTCCGGGTGAGCATCCGATCGTGCCCGTGATGTTCGGCGACGCCGCCCTCACCGCGCGCATCGCCGACGAGATGCAGCGCCAGGGGGTGTACGTGACAGCCTTCAGCTTCCCCGTGGTGCCGCGTGGCAAGGCGCGCATCCGCGTGCAGCTCTCCGCCGCGCACACGAGCGAGCAGGTCGAGCGCTGCGTGACCGCGTTCATCGCCGCCCGCCATGCTGTGAGCTGAAAACCCACTTTGCAAAGATACCTTTGCAAAGTATCCCTTGCAATAGTATATTTGCACTCATGACCACCGACGACGCACAGGGTCGCACGCTCGAACCGAGCGCGCTGAAGGCTCTCGCACATCCGCTGCGGGTGCGGATCTACGATCTGCTCAGCGAGCGCGGTCCGCAGACCGCGAGCAGTCTGGCAGCCCTGATCGGCGAGACCTCGGGGGCGACCAGCTATCACTTGCGCGCGCTGGCCGCGCACGACCTCATCCGGGAGGTGCCGGAGCGCGGCACAGCACGCGAGCGATGGTGGGATCGGCCCAGGGGGCGCATCACCATGCCGGGCCCCGCGGAGGCGATGTCGCCCTCGAACCGTGCTGCGGCCCAGATCGTCACGACCGAGTTCCTCCGTCTGCGTCATCAGACGCTCATGGACTACATCAATCGTCCCGACTCCGAGCAGCCGGAGGGGTGGAAGGACGCCGGCCTCATCATGACGACGATGCTCGACATCACCCCCGAGCAGATGGCCGAGCTCAGGCAGGAGCTCACCGCGGTCGTCGACGCAGCGGTCGAGCGCTACCGCGGGCAGGAATCGCTGCCCGGTACTCGGCGCGTGTCGCTGCGCGCCGAGGTCTTCGACCTTCCCGCGGCGAACAGCCGCGGCATGTTGAACCAGGAGTGATCATGACCACAGCCACTCTTCGCCTCGTCTCGCCCACACGGTTCGAGCGCCTGCTGCAGCGGATCGCCACCGCCCTCGCCGGCCACGTCGAGCGGCGAATCGTCGCTCGGGCCGAGCGCCGCGAGCTCGCGCACGACCTGCTACGCGAGCAGCAGACCAGACGTCACGACCCGCACGAGGTCGACCGCCTTCTCGCGACCGTTGGACTCTCGCGGCGCTGATCCCACACGAGACGAGGGGAGAGGCTGGTCAGTCCTCGAAAGGACGGGCGATGACCTCGCCGGATGCCGTGAGGAAGACCTCCCACCCGGCATCCAGCTCCGCGATCGGACGGCCCTCGAGCCAGGTCAGCGTCCAATGGCCCTTCGACAGGCTCAGGGACCCATTCGACAGGCTCTGGGACCCATTCGACAGCTGCGCCTCCACCTCGGCGATCGCCGGCCGGAGCGCCGCGGGCACCGAAGCTGGCGGCTCCGCGCCGACGCCCCACCGCGTGCCGAGCTGCATGATCAGCCCTCCGCCGGTGCCAGCTCGATGGCGGTGACCGAGAGCTCATCGGCCTCGCCGAAGGACAGCTCTGCGATCCGGCCCACCGCGCGCAGGTCGTCGGCCGCCGCGCGCAACGCGTCGAGCTTCGCCGCGGGAGCCGAGATCGTCGCCGATGCGACCGGGGTCTTCTGCGACGCCTTCGCCTCGGTCTTCGCGCGGCGGATGCCGATCAGGGCCTCGCTGGCGGCGGAGAGCACCGCCGCGTCGCCGTCGATGCCGAGCGGCTCGGGCCAGGTCGCCGTGTGGATCGAGCCCTCCTCGAACCACGACCACGCCTCCTCGGTCGCGAACGACACGATCGGGGCGAGCAGGCGCAGCAGCGTCGACAGCGCCAGGCGCAGCGCGAGCGCGGCCGAGGCCTGGTTCACGTCCCTCTGGTCGTAGGCGCGCTCCTTGACGAGCTCCAGGTAGTCGTCGCAGAACGTCCAGAAGAACGCCTCGGTGACCTCGAGCGCCTTCGCCTGGTCGTAGTTCTCGTACGCCGTGGTCGCCTCGCGCACCACCCGGTCGAGAGCGGTGAGCATCGATGCGTCGAGGGCGTGCGTGACCTGCGCGCCCTCGGGCACGGGGAAGGACAGCACGAACTTCGCCGCGTTGAGGATCTTGATCGCGAGACGGCGGCCGATCTTCACCTGGGTCGGGTTCTGCGGGTCGAAGGCCGCATCCATGCCGAGGCGACTGGACGCCGACCAGTAGCGCACGGCGTCGGAGCCGTGCTTGTCGAGGATGTCGGCGGGCGTGACGACGTTGCCCTTCGACTTCGACATCTTCTTGCGGTCGGGGTCGACGATGAAGCCCGAGATGGCGGCGTTGCGCCACGGCGAGCGCTGATCCTCGAGCGTCGAGCGCAGCATGGTCGAGAACAGCCAGGTGCGGATGATGTCCTGACCCTGCGGACGCAGGTCGAACGGCGCCACGGTGTTCCACAGCTCCTCGTCGCGCTGCCAGCCGCCGGCCAGCTGCGGGGTGAGCGATGAGGTCGCCCAGGTGTCGAAGATGTCCTGCTCGGCCTCGAACCCGCCGGGCACCCCGCGCTGGTCCTCCGTGTACCCCTCCGGCACGTCGGTGGTGGGATCGATGGGCAGGTTCTCGAGCGACGGGGTCAGCACGCGGTCATAGTCGCGCTCGCCGTTCTCATCGAGCGCGTACCAGACGGGGATCGGGACGCCGAAGAAGCGCTGGCGTGAGATGAGCCAGTCGCCGGTGAGGCCGCCGACCCAGTTCTCGTAGCGCACGCGCATGAAGTCCGGGTGCCAGCTCAGCTCGCGCCCGTTCTCGAGCAGCTGCTCGCGCAGCTGCGGGTCGCGCGCGCCGTTGCGGATGTACCACTGGCGGGTCGAGACGATCTCGAGCGGGCGGTCGCCCTTCTCGAAGAACTTCACGGCGTGGCTGAAAGGCTTGCCGACCTCGAGCAGGTCGCCGGAGGCCTGCAGCTGTTCGACGACCGTCTTGCGGGCGCTGAACACGGTCTTGCCGGCGAGCTCCGCGTACGCGGTGCGGCCCGCCTCCGAGATGATCGCCTCTGGCGCGTCCGCGAGCACGCGGCCGTCCTTGCCGAGGATCGTGCGGTTGGGCAGGTCGAGCTCGCGCCACCAGATGATGTCGGTCACATCGCCGAACGTGCAGATCATGGCGATGCCCGAGCCCTTGTCGGGCTGGGCGAGGTGGTGCGCCAGCACGGGCACCTCGACGTCGAAGATCGGGGTGCGCACCGTCTTGCCGAAGTAGGGCTGGTAGCGCTCGTCGTCGGGGTGGGCGACGAGTGCGACGCAGGCGGGGAGCAGCTCGGGGCGCGTCGTCTGGATCTCGATGTCACCCGAACCGTCGGTCTTGTGGAACGCGACGCGGTGGTAGGCGGCCTGCTGGTCGCGGTCCTCGAGCTCGGCCTGGGCGATCGCCGAGCGGAAGTCGATGTCCCACAGGGTCGGCGCGAGCGACTGATAGGCCTCGCCGCGCTCGAGTCCGCGCAGGAAGGCGAGCTGGCTCTGCCGGATCGTGTCGTCGGAGATGGTGCGGTAGGTCTGGGTCCAGTCGACGCTGAGGCCGAGCTGGCGGAACAGCGCCTCGAACTGCTTCTCGTCCTCGACGGTCAGCTTCTCGCACAGCTCGATGAAGTTGCGGCGGCTGATGGGCTGCTGGTCCGCGGCGCGCGAGGACTTGTTGTCGCCGCCCTCGAAGGGAGGCGTGAAGTCGGGGTCGTAGGGCAGCGTCGGGTCGCAGCGCACGCCGTAGTAGTTCTGCACCCGGCGCTCGGTGGGCAGGCCGTTGTCGTCCCAGCCCATGGGGTAGAAGACGTTCTTGCCGCGCATGCGCTCGAAGCGCGCCTTGATGTCGGTGTGCGTGTACGAGAACACGTGCCCGATGTGCAGGCTGCCGGATGCCGTCGGCGGGGGAGTGTCGATCGAGTAGACGCTGTCGCGTCCGGATGCCGTGGCCTGGGCGCGATCGAAGAGGAAGGTGCCCTGGTCGGACCACCGCTCACCCCACTTCGCTTCGAGGCCTTCGAGCGCGGGCTTGTAAGGGATGCTGGACATGAAGGACTCCTCGAGCGATGTGTGCGGCACTGTGTGAGCGTGCCTGAGTGTGGGTTGTCCGGCGAGTCTACCGGTCAGCGTGTGACGGGCCCTAGATCGACCCCGTCCAACAATCGCCGGTACGATGGAGCGTTCCCCTTTCCTGGACTCATCGAGGTTCCCGTATGCCTTCCTTCCCTGTGCGTCGCCTCCTGCCGCTGGCAGCCCTGGCCATGACATCCGCCCTTCTGCTCAGCTCCTGCGCGGGGTCGGCCGGCGACGCCGACGGCTCGGACGCCGAGCTCGTGTGGGCCATCGAGGGCGCCAACCTCTCTGCCGGCCACATGGACCCGCAGACCAGTCAGCTCGACGTCTCGGGCATGGTCCAGCGTCAGGTGCTCGACTCGCTCGTGTTCCAGGAGGCCGACGGGTCGTTCTCGCCGTGGCTCGCCAAGAGCTGGGAGGTCTCGGAAGACGGCAGGACCTACACCTTCGAGCTGCGCGACGACGTCACCTTCTCGGACGGCACCGCGTTCGACGCCGCAGCCGTGAAGGCGAACTTCGACCGCATCGTCGATCCGGCCACCAAGTCTGCGCAGGCCGCGAGCATGCTCGGCGGCGAGCTGTACGCCGGCACCGAGGCCACCGGCGAGCACACCGTCGAGGTCAGCTTCACCCAGCCGTACGCGCCCTTCCTGCAGGCGGCGAGCACCGCACAGCTCGGTTTCTGGTCGCCGAAGGTGCTCGAGAAGTCGGCCGACCAGCTCGACGCAGGTGGTCCGGATGTCACCGTCGGCACCGGTCCGTTCGTGCTCAGCGAGTACACCGCCGATCAGGAGATCGTGTACACGCGCAACGACGACTACGCCTGGGGCCCGGATGGTGCGAAGGCGCCGAAGATCAAGACCCTGCGCGTGGAGCTGCTGCCCGAGGCATCCGTCCGCGCCGGCGTGCTCTCCTCCGGGGAGGCGGATGTCGCCACCCAGCTGCCGCCGAACGTCGTCGCCGATCTTGGCGATGACGTCACCGTCACCGCCAAGGAGTACCCGGGGCTGCCGTACTCGCTGTTCCTCAACGAGAAGCACGGCGTGTTCGCCGACCAGAAGGTGCGGCAGGCGTTCTCCGTCGCGATCGACATCGACGCCGCCGTCGACGAGATCTTCTTCGGCGAGTTCCCCCGGGCCTGGAGCATCCTCGGCCCGACCACCCCCGGCTACGACAAGAGCCTCGAGGGCAGCTGGCCCTTCGATGCCGATAAGACGAACGCCCTCCTCGATGAGGCGGGCTGGACCGAGCGCGGCGCCGACGGCATCCGGATGAAGGACGGCCAGCGCCTCTCCGCCCGCTGGATCGCCTGGACGCCCATCTCCGACGACCGGACCGCGCTCGCCAACGCCATCCAGTCCGACCTGAAGGACGTCGGTTTCGAGATCGTGCGGGAGAAGCTCGAGCCGGCCGCCTACAACGAGCAGTACGGCCCCAAGACGTACGACATCACCGACTGGGACTTCTCGGGCGTAGATGCCGACCTGCTGCGCAGCCACCTGGGCAGCGACGGCTTCCAGAACGCCTCCCAGGTGAGCGACCCCGCCGTCGACGACCTGCTGGAGCGAGGGCTGTCCGCCTCCGACACCGACGAGCGTGCCCAGATCTACACCGAACTGCAGCAGTGGAACGCCGAGCACGTCGCCATCGTGCCGCTGTACGTCTCGTCGCTGATCACCGGATCCGCGAAGGGCGTCGACGGCCTCGAGTACGACCTCTACGGGCGCCCGCTGTTCTACGACGCGAGCGTCAGCCGCTGACGTGCGGCGCGCCCTGATCCGGCTCGCCGGGATGGCCGCGTCCGCCGCCCTGGTGCTCTGGGGCGCGGCGACGCTGGCCTTCCTGGCGTTCCGGATCATCCCCGGTGACGCGGTCTCGGTCATGCTCGGGCCGCAGGCCAAGGTCAGCGAGGCGGTGAAGGCCGGCGTGCGCGCCGAGCTGGGTCTGGATCGCCCGCCGCTCGAGCAGTACGTGTCGTACATCGGCGGAGTGCTGCGCGGCGATCTGGGGACGTCGTATCAGCTCCGGATGCCCGTGACCGAGGTCATCGGTCGCCAGCTCGGCCCCACCCTGCAGCTCACCGCACTGGCGCTGCTGATCGCGGTGCTCATCGCGCTCGCCGTGGCGCTGCTCGCACGGCGAGGAGTGGCCAGAGCGGTGATGATCGCCGGAGAGCTGATCGTGCTGTCATCGCCCGTGTTCTGGATCGGCATCGTGCTGCTTGCCGTCTTCGCGTTCGGGCTGGGCTGGTTCCCCGTGGCGGGCACCCGCAGCGCGGCGACGATCGTGCTGCCCGCCCTCACGCTCGCCCTTCCCGTGGCGGCGCTGATCAGCCAGGTGCTGCGCGACGGCATCGACCAGGCGGAGCGGCAGCCGTTCGCCGAGACAGTCCGCTCCCGCGGCGCCCGATCCTCGCGCCTCGTGCTGCGCCACTCGCTGCGACACGGTGCGGCCGGGGCGCTCACCCTCACCGCTTATCTCATCGGCTCGCTGCTCGGCGGAGCGGTGCTCGTCGAGACCGTCTTCGCCCGGCCCGGGCTGGGCCGGGTGACGCTGACCGCCATCGTCGACCGCGACCTGCCCGTCGTCGCGGGCGTGATCATGCTCAGCGCGCTCGTGTTCGTCATCGTGAACGTCGTCGTCGAGCTGCTGCATCCGATCCTCGACCCCAGGCTGCGCGCGCGGCCGGCCGCGTTCGAGGCGCCGGCCATCGAGGAGCGCCGATGATCGCGCGCAGGGTGGGTCTGGGGTGCGCGGTGGTGTTCCTCGTCGTCGTCGCGCTCGCCGCTCTCTTCCCCGATCTGCTCGCCACGCACGATCCGCTGCGCACCGATGTGCGCTCGGCGCTCGAGGCGCCGGGGACGGCGCACCTGTTCGGCACCGACCAGTCGGGGCGCGACGTCTTCTCCCGCGTCGTGCACGGCGCGGGCCGCTCGGTCGGCATCGGGCTGCTCGCGACGGCGCTCGCCGTGGTCGCCGGTCTCGTGCTCGGCTCGCTCTCGGGCGTCTCGCACCGGGTGGTGGATGCCGCGGCGATGCGCGTCACCGACATCCTGCTCGCGTTCCCCGAGTTCCTCATCGCCCTGATCGTGGTGGCGGTGCTCGGACCCGGCACGGTCAACGTCGCCATCGCGGTGACGATCGCCGCGGTGCCGGTGTACATCCGTCTCGCCCGCACGCAGACTCGCACGCTGCACATCGCCGAGCATGTCGAGGCCGCGCGGATCCTCGGTGTCGGTCCGCTGCGCACCTTCACCCGGCACGTCATGCCCGGCGTGCTCGGATCGCTGAGCGTCCTCGCCACCATCGGCATCGGATCGAGCATCCTCGCCGCCGCCGGCCTCAGCTTCCTGGGCCTCGGTCCGTCCGAGCCCGCCCCCGAATGGGGGCTCATGCTGTCGGGCGGGCGCAACGTGCTCGGCCGTGCCTGGTGGATATCGGTGTTCCCGGGCCTCGCCATCACGCTCACCGTGATCAGCGCGACGGTGATCGGCCGCGCCCTGCGTGCGCGAGCCGAGGGGAGGCGCGCATGAGCGTCGTGCACGTGCGCGGGCTGCGCATCGAGATCGACAGACACGTCGTCGTCGACGAGGTCGACCTCGATGTCGCCGCGGGCGAGTGCGTGGCCATCGTCGGCGAGTCCGGCGCAGGCAAGTCGCTCACCGTCCGTGCGCTGCTCGGGATGCTGCCGGACGGCGCTCGCATGACGGTGGACGAGCTGGGGATCGACGGCGCCGATGCCACCGGCGTGAGCGAGGCCGGCTGGCGATCCCTGCGCGGCCGGCGGATCGCCCTCGTCTCGCAGGACGCCATGGCCGCGCTCGACCCGC
This sequence comes from Microbacterium sp. NPDC089987, assembly GCF_044748505.1. Classification (NCBI taxonomy): domain Bacteria; kingdom Bacillati; phylum Actinomycetota; class Actinomycetes; order Micrococcales; family Microbacteriaceae; genus Microbacterium; species Microbacterium sp. NPDC089987. Next base: position 1,489,570 of record NZ_JBIVGE010000001.1, on the reverse strand, counting down.
TACGCCGGATCGGACACGAGGTCGCCGAGCCGATGGAGATCCACCGACTGCATCGCAGGCGTCGGGATGAACGGGTCGTGCAGCTGCTGGCATCCGTCGCCCTGCCCGAGCCGGAGCGGCGGGCACGCAGCCGCCCGCATGAGCTGTCCGGCGGGATGCGCCAACGTGCGCTCATCGCCTCCGCGCTCGCCGCAGAGCCGGCGGTGCTGGTCGCCGATGAGGCGACGACAGCGCTCGATGCCACGGTTCAGGCGCGCATTCTCGCGCTGCTGCGCTCGATCGCCGATGAGGGACGGGGCGTGGTGTTCGTCAGCCACGACTTCGCGGCCGTGCGCAAGGTGGCCGACCGGGTGCTGGTGATGCGGGAAGGCCGGATCATCGAGCAGGGCACGGTCGCGGAGATCCTGACCTCACCCCGCGAGGCGTATACGCAGGCGCTGGTCGTGGCGAGCGCTCCTCGCCCGCGCATGCCGGACCGAGGGAAGGGAGATGTGCTGCTGCAGGTGCGGGATGTGTCGAAGCGGTTCGACGGGCCCGCCGTGGCCAGCGCCTCGTTCACCCTCGCCGCAGGACGAACGCTCGGCATCGTCGGGGAGTCGGGCTCGGGCAAGACGACGCTCGCCCGGATGCTGGTCGGCGTCGAACGCCCCGATCGGGGCGAGATCGGGTGGACGACTCCGCAGCGGGTGCAGCTCGTGCATCAGAATCCGCTCGGCGCCTTCGATCCGCGCTGGACGATCGGGCGGTCGATCACCGAGGCGCTGCAGGCGGCAGGGGTGCCCCGCGGCGAGCGCCGACGCGCCACGGCATCCCTGCTCGCGGAGGTGGGGCTCGAGGAGGCGCTGAGCGCACGCCGCCCGCGACAGCTGTCGGGCGGACAGCGCCAGCGCGCGGCGATCGCGCGTGCGCTCGCCGCAGATCCCCAGGTGCTCGTGCTCGACGAGCCGGTATCGGCTCTCGATCCCACTGTGCGCGCCCGAGTGCTCGATCTTCTCGCCCGTCTGCAACGTGAACGGCAGCTCACCGTCGTCTTCGTCTCGCATGATCTCGCCGTGATCGCGTCCATCTGCGACGACGTGCTGGTGATGCGCGACGGGGCGATCGTCGAGCAGGGCGCGGTCGCGGACGTGTTCACCGAGCCGCGGCATCCCTTCACACGGGAGCTGCTGGCCGCCGCTTTCTGACCGCGACAGCGAATCGGGCGCTCAGTCGCTGATGATGATGCCGGCGGCCACGGCGAAGACCGGCGCGAGCTGCTCGACCTGACGCAGCGTCAGCGTTGCGCCGCGCAACGCGGTGACGTCGAGGAAACCCAGCGCATCGAGTCCGCGCAGGTCGAGATGCTCCGCCCGCATGCCGCGCGGATCGACCTCGTCGCTGGAGGTGGTCGCGAAGGCCACCCTCGAGAGTGTCGCGCCCGGCAGGTCGAGGGCGTCGATCCGGCAGGACTCGACGCGCACGTCGACCGCCTTGCAGCCGGCCAGTGTGAGGTAGTCGATGCGCACGTCGCGCAGCTCGAGTTCGTGGATCCCGCTGTCGCTGAGATCCAAAGTCCCGATGCGGCCGCCTGAGATGCGCACACGGCGGAGAGTCGAACGCCGTGCCGACAGCTTGGCGATGCGGAGGTCGCGGACGTCGACATCCATCATCGTGGCGCCTTCGAGGTCGAGTGCCGATCCGCTGCCGGCGATGACGCACTGCTCGAGTGTCGAATGCGCGAGGTCGGCGTCGCCGTCCAGTTCGATGAGCGCGGCTCTCAGGTCGGCACTGCGCCGGGCAGCAGCGGGCCTCAAGTTGTCGGGCAGATCAGGCTCCGAGACCAGGGGCGGGCGGAGGGCGGTGCGGGCGGCCATGCTCTCGACTCTATGTGGGCTTCCTCACCGGGTGAGGATGGTGCAGGCTGGGCTGGGCTGGGCTGGGCTGGGCTGGGGAGGAACCGGATGACGGAGACGGATTCAGGACGCAGGCCCGGTTGGGCGCGGCGACATCACCGGATGCTGGGTGCTGGCGGCGCGGTATTCGCTGCGGCGCTCGCCGTTGTCTGGGCGTTCGTGGTTCCGGAGCAGGCGGGGACTGCGACGGGTGCGAGGGAGATCGCGATCCGGTGGGGGCATCCCGTGTGCTGGGCTCTGCTCGCTGTCGTCGGCATCCTCGTCGCGATGGACGCGTCGCGACGCCTGCGCGACACGGTCGCGGTGGTCGCCGCAGCCAGCTATGCGGCCTTCCTGATCGCGCTGCTGACGGCATAGCAGAATGGGCGCGGTCATCGAGGTGCCGCTGATCCGGGCGAACTCACTAGCCAAGGCGCGCTGGAGCGGCTGGCGGACCTGCTGCGGGTGCCCTCGGCTGACCTCGCGCGCAGCCGCGAGGGGTGGAGAAGCGAATGCTTGATCTGAGGCGGGTTCATGGCTAGATTGCTAGCATGCAAGGAAAGCAGCAGAAGGTGCAGTTCAACGTGTACCTGCCGTCCGATCTGGTGCGGGCCGTCAAGCACCGCGCGATCGATGACGGACTGAGCCTGTCGGCTCTCGTCGAAGCGGCGCTGCGCGCGCACATCGAGGAGGATTCATGACGACCACAGCCATGGTGACCGTTCAGCAGGTGGTCTTCACGCCGGAGCCCGGGCGGTGGCACTCGCTGGCCGAAGTGCTCGGTCTTGCAGCGATCTTCCCGCCCTCGCCGGAGTGGGGGGAATTCGACGGTGATGGAGTGCTCGCCGTGCATCACAGCGCATCGGGTGACGATCGCGTCGATCTGAACCTGCTGGTGAGCGATCTCGATCTGGCCGAGAAGTCGCTCGCCGAGCACGATGTCACCCGCGGCGAGATGGCCGGCGTCGGACCCATGCTGACCGTGCGCAGCCGCGCGGGTGTCGAACTCGCCGTGTTCGCGGGAGCGCGTGCGACGACAGGCGAGGTGGGCGTGCAGCCGATCTGGTTCCAGGACGACATCGCCGAGGCGCGGGAGATCCTCGAGGCACTGGGTCTGCGTGCAGAGATCACGGCGGATGCCGGGGGATGGGTGCAGCTGCGCGCTGACGGCGGGGGAACGGTGGGCCTGCATTCAGCATCCGGCCGCAGTGAGGGTGACGGCGCCGGGCTCGGCCTGTCGTTCGAGACGCGGGGCGACCTCGACGCCCTGGCCGCGCGCCTTCGGCAGGCGGGTTTCGACGCTGCGGTGGTGGACGAGGCGTACACGCGCACCATCCGCATCGCTGAGCCAGCCGTCACGATCAACGCCGCGCAGACCGACCTGCACGGCTACCGCCGCCAGTCCTGACGTCCGTCCGGTGATCGCCGCGCCGCGTGCTTCGGCGTAGAATGGGCGCACAAGCTTTGATCCGGCCATCACCGGGGAGCTCTCGGAAGAACGCTTCGACACGCTCAGCGACCCAGGGGTTGTTGAGCGGGGAGGCAAGTAGAACCGAGCGGGGCAGGCCCGTCATCGCCGCAGTGAGAGTGGCTTCGCGAGAAGCACGCAGGGTGGTACCGCGGTCCGTGCGAGCACGGGTCGTCCCTGCAGCAGCATCCGCCAGCCACCAGCACAGACCACTGCGAGAGACGATGACCTACCCGCGCCCTTCACTTCGACTCGCTGACGCTCGCTCAGTACAAGCGACAAGCTCAGGGACCCAGTCCGCATTCGGACCCGCCGCCGTCACGCCGAGCCCGCGCTTTCCCGAGATCGAGCGCGACGTGCTCGACTTCTGGGAGTCGGACGACACCTTCCGGGCCTCGATCGCGCAGCGCGACGGCGCCGACGAGTGGGTCTTCTACGACGGGCCGCCGTTCGCCAACGGCCTGCCGCACTACGGGCACCTGCTCACCGGGTATGCGAAGGACGTGTTCCCGCGCTTCCAGACGATGCTCGGCAAGAAGGTCGACCGGGTCTTCGGCTGGGACACGCACGGCCTGCCGGCAGAGCTCGAGGCGATGAAGCAGCTCGGCATCACCGAGAAGAGCGAGATCGAGCAGATGGGCATCGACGTCTTCAACGCGAAGGCGCGCGACTCGGTGCTCACCTACACGCACGAGTGGCAGGACTACGTCACCCGGCAGGCGCGCTGGGTCGATTTCGAGCGCGGCTACAAGACGCTCGACCTGGGTTACATGGAGAGCGTGCTCTGGGCCTTCAAGACGCTCTACGACAAGGGCCTCGCCTACGAGGGCTACCGCGTGCTGCCGTACTGCTGGCGCGACGAGACCCCGCTGTCGGCGCACGAGCTGCGCATGGACGACGACGTCTACAAAGATCGTCAGGACCCGTCGGTCACCGTCACCTTCCCGTTGGTGGGCGCCAAGGCCGAGACGCTGGGGTTGACGGCGGTCCGCGCCCTGGCGTGGACCACCACGCCGTGGACCCTTCCCACCAACCTCGCGCTCGTCGTCGGCCCCGACATCGAGTACGTGGTGCTGCCTGGCGGGCCGAATGGCGCCGCCGACATCGTGCCGGGCGACGACCCTTCGACGAGCGACGCGCACCGCTACCTGCTCGCCCGCGACCTGCTCGGCGGCTACGCCAAGGACCTGGGCTATGAGTCCGCCGAAGATGCGCTCGCCGCGGTGCAGCAGACCGTGCTCGGCGCGGACCTGGCCGACGTCGCGTATGACCGGCTGTTCGACTACTACGCGGATGCCGAGACCTGGGGCACCGAGAACGCCTGGCGCATCCTCGTCGACGACTACGTCACGACGACCGACGGCACCGGCATCGTGCACCAGGCACCGGCCTACGGTGAGGACGACCAGCGCGTCACGAACGCCGCGGGCATCCCCACGATCATCTCCCTCGACGACGGCGGGCGCTTCCTCTCCTCGGTCACCGATGTCGCCGGTCAGCTGTGGATGGACGCCAACACGCCGCTGATCCGGCTGCTGCGCGCGGCGGGACGGATGCTGCGCGAGCAGAGCTACGTGCACTCCTACCCGCACTGCTGGCGCTGCCGGAACCCCCTGATCTACAAGGCCGTCTCCAGCTGGTTCATCCGGGTCACCGACATCAAGGACGATCTGCTCGCGAACAACGAGCAGATCACCTGGGTGCCCGAGAACGTCAAGCACGGGCAGTTCGGCAAGTGGCTCGAGGGCGCGCGCGACTGGTCGATCAGCCGCAACCGCTACTGGGGCTCGCCCATCCCGATCTGGAAGAGCGACGACCCGGAGTACCCGCGCGTCGACGCCTACGGGTCGCTCGAGGAGCTCGAGCGCGACTTCGGCACGCTGCCGCGCAATCCCGAGGGCGAGATCGACCTGCACCGCCCGTACATCGACGACCTCACGCGCCCGAACCCCGACGACCCGACGGGGCGGAGCACGATGCGCCGCATCGAGGACGTCTTCGACGTGTGGTTCGACTCGGGTTCCATGCCGTACGCGCAGGTGCACTACCCGTTCGAGAACCAGGAGTGGTTCGACTCGCACGCCCCCGCCGACTTCATCGTGGAGTACATCGGCCAGACCCGCGGCTGGTTCTACGTGATGCACGTGCTTTCGACGGCGCTTTTCAACCGCCCGGCGTTCACGGGCGTGAGCTGCCACGGCATCGTGCTCGGCAGCGACGGCTACAAGATGTCGAAGTCGCTGCGCAACTACCCCGACGTCAGCGAGGTGCTCGATCGCGACGGATCGGATGCCATGCGCTGGTTCCTCATGTCGAGCTCGGTGCTGCGCGGCGGAAACCTCGCCGTCACCGAGGAGGGCATCCGCTCGGGCGTCCGCGAGTTCCTGCTGCCGCTGTGGAACTCGTGGTACTTCTTCGCGACGTACGCCAACGCTGCGACGGATGGAGGATACGAGGCCACCTGGCGCACCGACAGCACCGACGTGCTCGACCGCTACATCCTCGCCCGTCTCGGCTACCTCGTGCGCGAGGTGCGCACGGACCTCGAGGGCCTGGACTCCACCACGGCATCCGCGCGCCTGCGCGACTTCGCCGAGGTGCTCACCAACTGGTACATCCGTCGCTCGCGTGACCGCTTCTGGGACCCTTCGACAGGCTCAGGGACCCCGATCGATTGCTTCGACACGCTGTACACCGTGCTCGAGACGCTGTCGCGGGTCGCCGCCCCGCTCGTGCCGCTCATCAGCGAGCGCGTCTGGCAGGGTCTCACCGGCGGGCGCAGCGTGCACCTGACCGACTGGCCGGACGCCGACGCGTTCCCCGCCGCCGACGACGTGCGGGACGCTATGGACGCCGTGCGCGAGCTCTCCAGCGTCGGCAACGCGCTGCGAAAGAAGGAGAAGCTGCGCGTGCGCCTGCCGCTCGCCCGCCTCACCATCGTGTCGCCACTGGCCGCCGACCTCGCGCAGTTCGAGGGGATCGTGCGTGAAGAGCTCAACGTCAAGTCGGTCGAGCTCGTGCAGCTCGCCGAGCACACGGCGACCGACTACGGCATCAGCCACCGCCTCAGCGTCAACGCCCGCGCCGCCGGCCCGCGCCTGGGCAAGGAGGTGCAGAAGGCCATCCGCGCGGCGAAGGAGGGCGCCTGGACGGAGGAGAACGGGATGGTGACCGCGGGCGGCATCGCCCTCGAACCGCACGAGTACGAGCTGGTGCTCGAGACCGCCGGCCGCCCCGAGGGCGAGGCTCTCGCGCTCGTGCCCGGCGGCGGATTCATGCTGCTCGACACCGTCACCACGCCCGAGCTGGAAGCCGAGGGGATGGCGCGAGACGCCATCCGCGTCGTGCAGGAGGCCCGAAAGAACGCCGGTCTCGATGTGAGCGACCGCATCGTGCTCGCGCTGAACGTCTCGGCGGCGAACGCTGCGGCTCTCCGCCAGCACGCCGAGCTGATCGCCGGAGAGACGCTGGCGATCGGATTCGCGGTGCAGGCCGCTGAAGAGATCGAGGAGCTGGCCGAGAGCGTCAGCAGCCCCGGCGACGGCGTGTACCGCACCAGTGCCAGGGCGCTGGGAGCGGAGAAGGCGGCGATCATCGTCACCATCGACTCGAACATCTCAGAGGCGGTGGCCCGATGAGCGACGTCCAGCGGGCGGACATCGTCTACGAGAAGCTGCTCGAGAGGGCAGGGGAGCGGTGGGTGCAGCCGCGCAAGGAGCGGGTGGCCCGCATCCTGACGCTGCTCGACGACCCGCAGCGCACCTACCGCGTCGTGCACATCACGGGCACGAACGGCAAGACCTCGACCGCGCGCATGATCGAGAGCCTGCTGCGCTCGCACGGCCTGCGCACGGGTCTGTTCACCAGCCCGCACCTGAAGCGCTTCACCGAGCGGATCATGATCGACGGCGAGCCGATCGCCGACGGCGCGATCGCGGATGCCTGGGACGAGATCGAGCCCTTCGTCGGCATCGTCGACGCCGAGCTGGAGGCTGCCGACGACGCCCCGCTGACGTTCTTCGAGCTGCTGACCGTGCTCGCGTTCGTCGCGGCGTCCGATGCTCCGGTCGACGTGCTCGTTCTCGAGGTGGGCATGGGCGGGTCGTGGGATTCCACCAACACCGCCGACGGCGACGTCGCGGTCTTCGCGCCGATCGACATGGACCACGCCGACCGTCTCGGCGACACCATCGAGGCGATCGCCGAGGTGAAGGCCGGCATCATCAAGGACGGCGCTGCTGTCGTCTCCGCACAGCAGAAGCCCGAGGTCGCGGCCGTGCTGCGCCGTGTCGCGTCGGAGAAGGACGCGACCATCGCGTTCGAGGGCGAGGAGTTCGGGCTCAGCGAGCAGAAGCTCGCCGTGGGCGGTCAGCTGATCGGCATCCGCGGACTCGCCGGCGAGTACGTCGACGAGTATCTGCCGCTGTACGGCGCGCATCAGGGTCACAACGCGGCTCTCGCCGTCGCCGCGGTGGAGTCGCTGATCGGCGGCGCCTCGCAGCGCATCGTCGGCGACATCCTCGCGGACGGGCTGCAGAACGCGACATCACCCGGGCGCCTGCAGCTGGTCGGCATCGCACCGACCGTCGTCGTGGACGCGGCGCACAACCCGCACGGGGCCGCCGCCCTCGCCCGCTCACTCGACGACAGCTTCGACTTCGACGAATGGGGGCTCGTGCTCGGCGTCTTCGCCGACAAGGACGCGGCCGGCATCATCGACCAGCTGCTCCCGCAGGTCGCCGAGGTGTTCGCCACGGCTCCCGATTCCGACCGGGCTGCGGATGCGGATGCGATCGCCGACCTCGTCGAGGAGCGTGACCGCCGTGCGAGCGTGCATCCCACCCTCGCCGACGCCGTCGACGCCGCCCGCGAGTGGGCGGCCTCTGCCGACCGCCGTGCGGTCGTCATCGCCGGCTCGATCGTCCTGGCCGGCGAGGCTCTGCTCCTCTCGGAGGAGGAGGACTGGAAGTCGGGGTGGCGCGCATGAGCGCCCGCGCAGCGCGGCCTGCCCGTGCCCCGCGCACCCTGGTGCAGAAGCTCGGGTCGATCGTGCTCGGATTCGAGGCGATTGGCGCCCTGCTCGCCGGACTCGTGATCTTCGGGCTGAACGCACTGCCTGCGGGCATCCCGTCGTGGTGGGGGATCGTCGCCGGCGTGGCCGTCGCGATCGCGCTCGTCGCGGTCGCCGGCGCCATCGCCAAGCCCTGGGCTGTCCCCGCCGGATGGGCGCTCCAGGTCGTCATCGCGGTGGGCGCGCTGCTCGTGCCCGCGATCGCGTTCGTCGTGCTGATTTTCGGCGGCATGTGGGCGTATGCGACGATCGGTGGGGCCCGCATCGACCGAAAGCGGCCGGCGGGCCCGCCGGCAGAACCTCACACAGAGAGCGAATGACATGGCCACTGAAGAAACCCTCGTCCTCGTCAAGCCCGATGGCGTCGCCCGCGGCCTGACGGGCAGCATCCTCGCCCGCATCGAGGCGAAGGGCTACGCCCTCGTCGACCTGCGTCTCGTCGAGCCCGACCGCGACCGGCTCGCCGCGCACTACGCCGAGCACGAGGGCAAGCCCTTCTACGAGCCCCTGCTCGAGTTCATGATGTCGGGCCCGTCGGTCGCGATCCGGCTCGCCGGAAATCGCGTGATCGAGGGCTTCCGCTCGCTCGCCGGAACCACCGACCCGACCACCGCCGCCCCTGGCACCATCCGCGGCGACTTCGGTCGCGACTGGGGTCTCAAGGTGCAGCAGAACCTCGTGCACGGCTCGGACAGCCCGGAGTCCGCCGCGCGTGAGCTCGGCATCTGGTTCGACTGAGCACAGGTCGCACACGACGAGGGAGGGATGCCGAACGGGCATCCCTCCCTCGTCGCATGTCGAGGTGCGGAGGCGTCAGAAGATCATGCCGATGACCTCGCCGAGCAGGTCCAGGCCGGCGAGCTGCGCCATGGCGATGATGATCGCGTAGGCGAGGATCGTCGCCAGCGGCACCCACACCATGAGCCGCCCGGCGCGCTCACGTGCTGCGGCGGAGCGCCCGAGGGTGCCGTTGCGCACGAGATGGACGGCGGTCGCGAAGAACGTCGGGATCGTCACGGCCCAGGTGGCCATGCACCACGGGCACAGGGTGTGCAGGCTGTAGATGCTCTGACCGATCAGCCAGCACACGAAGATGAACGCGCTGAGCACGCCGACGCCGAACAGGGCCCAGAACCAGCGCGGGAACCGTACGCCGGCGAGGAGGGCGACACCCATCACGAGCACCGCCATCCAGGCTGTGACGCCGATCAGCGGGTTGGGGAAGCCGAACACCGAGCCCTGCCACGACCCCAGGTTCTTGTCGCACTGCAGCATGACGCTCACGTAGCAGCTCGTCGTCTCGCCCGGATTCTCGAGCACGTAGAACTTCTCGATCGTGAGCTGGAAAGCCGCCCACCAGCCGAGAATCGCGGCGACGATGAGCCAGATTCCGTAGCCGACATGGCGGGTGCGCGCGGTGGTCATGGCGTGATTATCCCAGCGGCGGCTATGCGGCTCGGGTGAAACGCGGCACGCGAGTCGCACGCGGTGCGGTCGTCGGCGTGCGGTAGTGCGATAATGACTGAAGACGACGTCGCGCTCAACCGCGATCGAATCGACAAGACTTCGGGGTCCTGTGCCCCAGGCGGTCGTGCCGCAGAGCCGACCACCAGCCGATCGAGTTCGCGGCCGCTGTTTCGCCGCACGAGTTTTCGCGGCGCACGCAGTGCCCGCGCAGGGAGCTAGCCAGAGATGGCCGATGAGAAGAACGATGACAACAAGCCCACCTTCGACGAGACGCCGGCGCAGCCGGTAGTCGAGGACGCCCCGGGCGCGGAGACGGGTCAGCCCGTGGCCGCGGAACCGGATGCCGTGGAGCAGCCCGCCGCGGACGAGCAGACCGCTGAGCAGCCGAGTGATGAGGCCTCCGGGACCTCGGCCGAGCCGCAGACCCCGGCCGAGCCGGAAGCCCCGGTCGAGTCCGAGACCCCGGTCGAGTCCGAGACCCCGGCCGAGCCGGAGGCTCCGAAGCCCGTCACGGCGGTGGGCCTGGGACTGCTGCCCGAGGTGTTCGTCTCGAAGGTGTCCACGCAGCTGCACTTCTACGCACCCGAGATCGTCCCGCTGCCCGCCCGCAGCAGCCGCGACGACGACGAGGGCGACGACCGCGAGAGCGCGTTCCGTCGAGGCCGTGGCCGCCGCCGCGGCGACGCTGACGAGACACGCGACGAGCCGCGTCAGCGCCAGCGTCAGGTCGAGTACATCACCGAGCCGAAGGCGATCAAGGGCTCCACCCGCCTGGAGGCCAAGAAGCAGCGTCGTCGTGACGGCCGCGACGCCGGTCGCCGCCGCCCGGTGGTGACCGAGGCCGAGTTCCTCGCCCGCCGCGAGTCCGTCGACCGCATGATGGTCGTGCGCGCCAAGAACGGACGCACGCAGATCGGGGTGCTCGAGGACCAGGTTCTCGTCGAGCACTACGTGGCCCGCAACCAGGACGCCTCGCTGATCGGCAACGTCTACCTCGGCCGCGTGCAGAACGTGCTGCCCAGTATGGAGGCGGCCTTCGTCGACATCGGCCGCGGACGCAATGCGGTCCTCTACTCCGGCGAGGTCGACTGGGACGGTGTCGAGACCGGCAACCAGCCCCGTCGCATCGAGCTGGCGCTCAAGGCCGGCGACCGCGTGCTCGTGCAGGTCACGAAGGACCCGGTCGGCCACAAGGGCGCCCGTCTGACCAGCCAGATCTCGCTCCCCGGTCGTTACCTCGTGTACGTTCCGGGCGGCTCGATGAACGGCATCTCGCGGAAGCTCCCCGACAACGAGCGCGCCCGACTCAAGCGCATCCTCAAGGAGGTGCTGCCCGAGTCCTCCGGTGTGATCGTGCGCACGGCGGCTGAAGGCGCCACCGAAGAGCAGCTGACCCGCGACGTGCAGCGTCTCACCGCGCAGTGGGAGCACATTCAGAAGCAGGTGCAGACGCAGCAGGCTCCGGCGCTGCTGCACGCCGAGCCCGATCTGCTCGTCAAGATCGTCCGCGACGTCTTCAACGAGGACTTCACCCGGATGACGATTCAGGGTGATGACGCGCAGAAGACCATCCGCGCGTACCTCGAGAGCGTCGCCCCCGACCTGCTCGAGCGCGTCGAGACCTACACCGACGACGTGGACCCCTTCGATGCGTACCGCATCACCGAGCAGATCGAGAAGGCGCTCGACCGCAAGGTCTGGCTGCCCTCGGGAGGCTCGCTCGTGATCGACCGCACCGAGGCGATGACCGTCGTCGACGTGAACACCGGCAAGTTCGTCGGCTCAGGGGGAAACCTCGAGGAGACCGTCACCAAGAACAACCTCGAGGCCGCTGAGGAGATCGTCCGCCAGCTGCGCCTGCGCGACATCGGCGGCATCATCGTCGTCGACTTCATCGACATGGTGCTCGAGTCGAACCGCGACCTCGTGCTGCGCCGTCTGGTGGAGTGCCTGAGCCGTGACCGCACGAAGCACCAGGTCGCCGAGGTGACCTCGCTCGGACTCGTGCAGATGACCCGCAAGAAGCTCGGCCTCGGCCTTCTCGAGACCTTCAGCGAGGCGTGCGACGTCTGCGCCGGCCGCGGCGTGATCGTGCATCACGACCCCGTCGTCAAGCACCGCAGCAGCAGCAGCGGATCGAACGGCGGCGGGCAGAACCGCCGTTCGCGCGGCGGCTCGCAGCAGCAGTCCGCCCCCGCCGCGGAGAAGCAGCAGTCCGTCAACGGCGGCACGCACAGCATCACCGAGGTCGCCAAGTCGGCCCTGGCTGCGATCGCCGCCTCGACCATCGTCGTGAACGACGAGGCCGCACAGGATCAGCCGGCTGCCGAGCCGCAGGCGACGCCGGATGCCGGTCAGAACGAGCGTCCGAAGAAGCGCAAGAAGCGCGGAGGCGATCGCAAGGGCGCTCCGAAGACGCAGACCGAGCAGCTGCTCGACTCGGTGCTCGACGCGCTGCCCGAGCCGAAGGCGCCCGGTCAGGGCCGCAATCGGCGTCGGGTCACGACCGCCATGCTGACCCCGAACTCCTCGTCGGACGGATCAGCGCCGGTCGCGGGCTCGGACTCGGAGTCCTGACCGGATCAGCGCCGGTCGCGGGCTCGAACTCGCAGCCCTGACAGGATAAGTCTTCTGGTGAGCTCCTTGCCGCCCACGTGCACCGCACCGGCGGCGAGGAGTCCTGGCAGCGCGTCCTCGGGAACGTCGTAGTGGTCGCGGTCGAAGGCGCGGCGCGGGATGCCCTGCTGCGCAGCGAACGCGTGCAGCTCCGCGAGGTTCGCGTCGCTGACGAGATGCGCCCACAGCCTGCCGTGCGCAGGCCAGATGGCGTCGTCGACGAGAACGGTCATGCCGAGATCCTAGTGACGCGCGCCGAACCTCGCTTTGCGGCATCGGCGATGATCCGGTAAAGTTGTCCTTTGGTGCGAGACCCCTGACGGCTTTGCCGATCGCAGGAGAAGTCTTGCGTCCGCATCCGTCGCCCCGCGCGATGTACGCAAGCAAAAGTCTTCCCGTGAGATTCCCGGAGCGATCCGCTCCCCAACGAAACAGGTATGAAGTGGTTTACGCAGTAGTGCGCGCCGGTGGCCGGCAGGAGAAGGTCGAGGTCGGCACGATCGTTCAGCTCGACCGTGTTCAGGCTGCCCAGGGCGCGAACATCGAGCTTCCCGCCGTGCTTCTCGTCGACGGTGCCTCTGTGACCACCGACGCCGACAAGCTGGCGCAGGTCAAGGTCACGGCTGAGGTGCTCGGCAACCTCCGCGGACCGAAGATCGTCATCCAGAAGTTCAAGAACAAGACCGGCTACAAGAAGCGCCAGGGCCACCGCCAGGAGCTCACGCGCGTCAAGATCACCGGCATCAAGTAAGCACGGAAGAGGACAGGACATGGCACATAAGAAGGGCGCGAGCTCGACCCGCAACGGTCGTGACTCCAACGCACAGCGACTCGGCGTGAAGCGCTTCGGCGGTCAGGCCGTCAACGCCGGCGAGATCCTCGTCCGTCAGCGCGGCACGCACTTCCACCCCGGCGCAGGCGTCGGCCGTGGCGGCGACGACACGCTGTTCGCTCTCGAGGCGGGCGCTGTCGAGTTCGGCACCAAGGGCGGCCGCAAGGTCGTCAACATCGTCGCAGCCGCTCAGTAAGAGCAGCAGACTTCCTGGACGGGGCGGGCTTCGGCTCGCCCCGTCTTCGTATCCCGGCCCTTCGGCGGGCTCAGGGACCCAGTTCAAGGAGTGACATGGTCACGTTCGTCGACACCGTCACGCTGCACCTCCGCGCCGGAAGGGGCGGCAACGGCTGCGTCTCGGTCCACCGCGAGAAGTTCAAGCCGCTCGGCGGTCCCGACGGCGGCAAGGGCGGTGATGGCGGAGACATCATCCTCGTCGCCGACCCGCAGGTGACGACGCTGCTGTCGTACCACCACTCGCCGCACCGCGCCGGCGGAAACGGCGGCTTCGGCATGGGCGACCATCGCTCCGGATACGACGGCGAGTCGCTCGAGCTCCCCGTGCCCCTCGGCACGGTGGTGAAGAGCGTCGACGGCGACGTGCTGCACGACATGATCATCCCCGGCGAGAAGTACGTGGTCGCCGAGGGCGGCCGCGGCGGGCTCGGCAACGCGGCCCTCGCCTCGCCCAAGCGCAAGGCGCCCGGCTTCGCCCTGCTCGGCACGCCGGGCCAGGAGTGCTCGGTCGTGCTCGAGCTCAAGACCGTCGCTGATGTGGCCCTGGTCGGCTACCCGTCGGCCGGCAAGTCGAGCCTGATCGCTGCGCTGTCCGCGGCGCGTCCGAAGATCGCCGACTACCCGTTCACCACGCTGCACCCGAACCTCGGTGTGGTGCAGGCCGGTGACAGCCGCTACACGGTCGCCGATGTGCCCGGACTGATCGAGGGCGCCAGCGAGGGCAAGGGTCTCGGCCTCGAGTTCCTCCGACACGTCGAGCGCTGCAGCGCTCTGCTGCACGTGCTCGACTGCGCCACCCTCGAACCCGGGCGCGATCCGCTCTCCGACCTCGACGTGATCCTCGGAGAGCTCGCCGCCTATGAGGTGCCGGAGGGGCAGACGCCGCTGCTCGAGCGTCCGCAGCTCGTGGCACTGAACAAGGTCGATGTGCCCGAGGCTCGCGAGCTCGCCGAGATGGTGCGCCCCGACATCGAGGCACGTGGTTTCCGCGTCTTCGAGATCTCCACCGTCGCACGCGAGGGGCTGCGGCCGCTGAGCTTCGCACTGGCGGAAGTCGTCGACCAGCACCGTGCCGAGGCGGCTGTCGAGCTGCCGGCCGAGCGGGTGGTGATCCGGCCCAGGGGCGCCAAGGAGGAGTTCTCGATCCGCGTCGAGGGCGGCACCTACGGCAACGTCTACCGGGTGCTCGGCGAGAAGCCGGTGCGCTGGGTGCAGCAGACCGACTTCCAGAACGAGGAGGCCGTGGGCTACCTCGGCGACCGCCTCGAGCGGCTGGGTGTGGAGACCGCGCTGTTCAAGGCCGGCGCCGTCGCCGGCGCGACCGTCATGATCGGCACCGGCGACAACAGCGTCGTCTTCGACTGGGAGCCCTCGATTGCCTCGACGGCTGAGCTGATGAGCCCGCGCGGCACCGACATCCGCATCGGCGGCTCCAACCGCCGCACCACCGCAGAGCGTCGCGAGCAGTACCACGACATGATGGATGCCAGGGCTGCCGCCCGCGCGGATCTCGAGGAGAAGCGCCTCGCCTCCCGCGAGGACGAGGAGTGACCGCGGCCAGCCGCGCCGAGCTCGCCACCGCGAGCCGCATCGTCGTCAAGGTCGGATCCTCCTCGATCAGCGGGGAGTCGTCGTGGCGCATCCCGATGATCGTGCAGGCGCTGTCGTCGGCGCACCGCCGGGGTGCCGAGATCATCCTCGTCTCGTCGGGGGCGATCGCCACGGGCATCCCGTTCCTCGCTCTGGACTCGCGCCCGACCGATCTGGCGACCCAGCAGGCGGCGGCAGCCGTGGGGCAGAACGTGCTCGTCTTCCGGTATCAGGAGGCGCTGCGGCCGTTCGGCATCGTGGCCGCCCAGGTGCTGCTGACGACCGGCGACCTCGAGAACCCGACCTCGCGCAGCAATGCGCGACGGGCGATGGACCGGCTGCTGTCGCTGCGCATCCTGCCGATCGTCAACGAGAACGACACGGTCGCCACCCAGGAGATCCGCTTCGGCGACAACGACCGGCTCGCCGCGCTCGTCGCGCAGCTCATCGGCGCGGATGCCCTGGTGCTGCTCAGCGACGTCGAATCGCTGTACACGAAGCCGCCGACCGACCCGACGGCGGTGCCGATCGAGGAGATTCCGGCGGATGCCGATCTGAGCGGTCTCGAGTTCGGTGCATCCGTCGTGAACAGCGTCGGCACCGGGGGAGCGGCCACGAAGGTCTCCGCCGCGCGCATGGCCGCAGCGTCCGGCATCGGCGTGCTGGTGACCAGTGCCGACCTGGTCGGCAGAGCTCTCGAGGGGGAGCAGATCGGCACGTGGTTCGCGCCCTCGATCGCCCGCTGAACCGCCGGTGTCATGGCGGCCCTGGCCGCGTTCGTCCGTCGATACACTGACCGGATGAGCACAACCCTCGTCCCCGACGCCCCCGCGGACACCGCGCAGGATCGCCTCGTGCGCGCCAAGGAGGCCTCCCGGTCGATCGCGCGGCTGACCAGTGCCGACAAGGCGCATCTGCTCGAGGCGATCGCGACGGCCATCGAGTCGAGCACCGCGCGCATCGTCGACGCCAACGCCCTCGACATCGAGCGCGGGCGTGCGGGCGGCATCGGCGAGGCGCTCATCGACCGGCTGCGCCTGGATGAGCGGCGGGTCACTGCGCTGGCATCCGCCGTCCGCGATGTCGCGACCCTGCCCGACCCGATCGGGCAGGTGCTCGGCGGGCACCGGATGCCGAACGGCGTCGCCCTCGAGCAGGTGCGGGTTCCGTTCGGCGTCGTCGGCGCGATCTACGAGGCCCGGCCCAACGTGACGGTCGACATCGCCGCCCTCGCGCTGCGCGCCGGCAACGCTGTGGTGCTGCGCGGCGGCAGCGCTGCCCGGGAGTCGAACACGGTGCTCGTCGCGGTGATGCGCCAGGCGCTGGCGGATACTGGACACGACCCCGAGGCGATCCAGAGCGTGGACGACTTCGGTCGTGACGGTGCGAAGGCCATGATGCACGCGCGTGGCCTCATCGACGTGCTCGTGCCGCGCGGCAGCGCATCGCTCATCGAGACCGTCGTCACCGAATCGACCGTCCCGGTCATCGAGACGGGCGCCGGTGTGGTGCACATCGTGATCGACGAGTCGGCGCCGATGGACTGGGCGCGCGACATCGTGCTGAACGCCAAGGTGCAGCGCCCGAGCGTGTGCAATGCCGTCGAGACCGTGCTGGTGCACCGTCAGGCGGCTCCGCAGCTCATCCCGGTGATCGCCAGCGCGCTGCTGAGCGAGGGTGTGGCCATCCACGGCGACGACATGGTCGTAGGGCTCGTCGCAGGAACGATCCCCGCCACGGAGGACGACTGGGCGACGGAGTACCTGGGGCTGGAGATCGCGATCAAGGTCGTCGACGATCTGGATGAGGCGCTGGCCCACATCCGCCGGTACAGCACGGGGCACACCGAGTCGATCATCACCACCGACTCCCGCAACGCCGAGCGGTTCCTCGCCGAAGTCGATTCCGCCGTCGTTATGGTCAACGCCTCCACTCGCTTCACGGACGGGGCCGAGTTCGGGTTCGGTGCGGAGGTCGGGATCTCGACGCAGAAGCTGCACGCACGGGGCCCGATGGGCCTGGGCGAACTGACGAGCACGAAGTGGCTCGCGCGCGGGTCCGGCCAGGTCCGCGGGTGAGGACTAGAATGGACAGGCGTTTGCTTGCCAGGCCAGGAACGGAGTCAGGATGAACCTCATCGCACAGATCGCGATGGCCGCAGCCGAGACGGAGCACCACGGGAACGTGGCGGCTGAGACCGTCATCTTCGGCATCATCGCCGCGATCATCTTCGCCGCGATGGGCCTGGTGACGCTGTCTTTCCGCAACGTCGCCAACCGCCACGCGGCCAAGGCCGAGGCGTACGCCCTGAAACACGGCAAGGACGGCCACGGCCACTAGGACCGCATGCACCATTCCAGCGCTCGGGCACCGCGCATCGGCGTGATGGGTGGCACGTTCGACCCCATCCACCACGGTCACCTGGTCGCGGCGAGCGAGGTCGCGCACTCCTTCGGCCTCGACGAGGTCGTGTTCGTGCCGACCGGGCAGCCGTGGCAGAAGCAGCATGTCTCGCCCAGTGAGCACCGCTATCTGATGACGGTGATCGCGACGGCGTCGAACCCGGACTTCACCGTGAGTCGCGTCGACATCGACCGGGACGGGCCGACCTACACGATCGACACCCTGCGCGACCTGAAGTCGCAGCGTCCCGACGCCGAGCTCTTCTTCATCAGCGGCGCGGATGCCGTGGCGCAGATTCTCAGCTGGAGAGACCATGATGAACTGTGGGATCTCGCCCACTTCGTCGCCGTCTCACGGCCGGGCCACGTGCTGAGCACGGACGGACTGCCCACCGACGATGTGAGTCAGCTCGAAGTGCCGGCGCTGTCGATCTCGTCGACGAACTGCCGCGAGCGAGTCGCCGACGGCCAGCCGGTCTGGTACCTGGTGCCGGATGGCGTGGTCCAGTACATCGCGAAGCATCATCTGTATCGGAGCAAGGCATGAGCACTGAAAAGGACGGGCACACCCTCACGCGCAAGCAGCTGCGTGAGCTCCGCCTGACCGGCTCGACACCGGTCGTCAGCGGTGAGGAGGCGGCCGCCGCGCAGGCGGCGCAGACCCCGAAGCCGAGCGACGGGCCTGCGCAGACGGCGCCCGCCGAGCCCCAGTCAGCCGACACGATCGAACCAGCCCCAGCCGAGCCGAAGGCAGCCGACGCGTCGTCTTCGCAGGCGACGCCGTCCGCCGCTTCGGATGCCCCGCTCACGCGGCGCGCCGCACGCGCGCAGGAGCGTGGACGCACCGGTCCCGTCCCTGTCGTCCCGACCGAGCAGCACGACGCAGCCGATGAGCCGGTCGTGGAAGCGATCGTCGTGGAAGCCACGGTCGACGAAGAGCCCGTCGTCGAAGAGCTGGTGGTCGAAGAGCTGATCATCGACGTGCCCGTCACCGAAGCGCCCGTCGCCGAAGCGCCCGCTGTCGCGGCGTTCGATGCCGAGGAGAGCGTTCCGGCCTTCGCTCCGCAGCCGGCTCAGTCGACATCCTCCGATGCTCACCTCCCGAGCGCATCGCCCGCCGAGACCGGCGAGGAAGACGGCGCAGAGACGGATGCTGAGCCGGAGCGTCCGATGGTCGGAGCAGCGTTCGGCATCGGCGTCAAGAGGGCGCCGGCCGGCCCGGGCATCCCCACAGCATTCGACGACCTGCTCGAGACCGGATCGGCGGGTTCGCACAAGACCGCGAGCACGCTGATCTTCACACCTTCTCCCGGCGCTGGTTCGCTCTCGGGGCCGGTCGCCTCCACCGGCGAGCTGCTGATCACCGGCACCTATGCGCTGCCGGAGGGCATGGGCTCGCAGGGCCACGCACTCGGCACCACCGACGGCAAGGACATCGACGCCGTCCTCATCGACGGCGAGCTCGCGCCGTCGTCGTCGCCTACCCCCATCGCCGCCAGCTCGGCGATCAGCACCTCCAAGCCCGCCGGCGAGGTCATCCGTCCTCCCGTGCCCGACAAGGGCAACAAGCTCACTCTCACCCTCGCGATCGTCGCCGGGGGTCTCGCGCTCGCGCTGGCCGCAGCGTTGATCATCGCCTTCACCACAGGAGTCCTCGCTTGATGCAATCCCCCGAAACCGCCGCAGAGATGCTGCAGATCGCCGCTCGTGCGGCGGATGCGAAGGGCGGCGAGGACCTCATCGCCCTGAACGTCTCCGAGCCGCTGCCGCTGGTCGACATCTTCCTGCTGGTGACCGGAAACAGCGAGCGCAACGTCGCCGCCATCGCCGACGAGATCGAGGACCAGCTGCTCGAGGCGGGTCACCGTCGCGTGCGTCGGGAGGGTCGCGCCGAGTCGCGCTGGGTGCTGCTCGACTTCGGTGACCTCGTCGTGCACGTGTTCCACTCCGAGGAGCGCGTCTACTACGGCCTCGAGCGGCTCTGGAAGGACTGCCCGGTCGTCCCGATCGATCTTCCCGCCCCTGCCGCGGGGGAGTGAGCTCGCGGCGTCCGTGACCTCGACCGGCTCAGCAGCCTGAGCCGGGTCGAGATCCGGTCTGAGTCGCGTCAGCCGACCTGCTCGTCGCCTCCCCAGGCGCCGTCCGCGTCCTCGGCGCCGGATGCCAGGCGGTCGGCGTCGATGCTGTCGACCCCGTCGGCATCCGCGTCGGGGTCCAGTTCGAGCTCGCCATCCAACTCGCGGGTCGGAGTGTCCTGGTTCTCTTCGAGGTCCGGGTCTTCGGGCAGCATGTTCGGCGTGGGGTTCGACATGATCGCTCCTCTTCGTGGTGACGTCGTGCGGGTCGTGTCTGGCGAATCTAGCGCCGTCTGGTCTGCCGTCGGATCCGCTTGACGGCGCACCCCGCAGCGGCTAGAGGGGACGACACACCCGACCCTTCTCGCCGATTTGGCGGTCTCCCGCCGGTGCGTAGTATGCTGATCAGGTTGTCGAGTTCGGCAGCGAAGATGGGCCTGTGGCGCAGCTGGTAGCGCACCTGCATGGCATGCAGGGGGTCAGGGGTTCGAGTCCCCTCAGGTCCACCGACAAGAAGTCCCGCGAGAGATCGCGGGACTTCTTCCTTTCTCCGGTGCGGCTACGCGAAGACGCTGACCAGGTAGAGCACGAACAGTAGCAGGTGCGCAGCACCGTGCAGCGGGTTCACGCGCCGGGCGCTGAACGTCGCCAGCGTCAGCAGCAGGGTGAGACCCAGCAGCACGAGGTTCACCGGACTCTCGGCGAGCAACACGGTCTGACCGGTGATCAGGCCGATCGTCAGCACGGCAGGGATCGTCAGGCCTGCCGTCGAGACCAGGGCGCCGTGGCACAGATTGCTCACCCGCTGCATCTCGCCGCCAAGAGCCGCGCGCACCGTGGTGATGGTCTCGGGGAGGAACACGATCATCGCGATGAGGATGCCGGAGAGCGCCACCGGCGCGCCCAGACGGTCGAGGCCCTCATCGAGCAGAGTGGCCATGTCGTGCGAGAGCAGCACGATCGGCAGGGCCAGTGCGAGCAGCAGGAGCGCACGCGCGATGAGCTCAGGCCGGTGCTCGGTCAACACAGATCCGACCGATGCACGAGCGGCCGGTTCGCTGGCACCCGGTCCTGCGCCCACTTCCTGGAAATCCGCCTTCCGTGCGCCCATCTGCCGCAGCAGGAAGAACGCGTACAGCAGCACGACGAGCACGACCACCGTGACCGCGGCGGCCGGCGGGTATGCGCCTTCGTCGCCGAGGAGGGCAGGGAACGCGAACGCGACGGCGAGCAGCACGACCAGCGTGCCGAGGTAGGTGAGGACGCCGGTGCGGTTCGCTCGCCGGCCCGGGTGCCGCAGTCCGCCGACGACGAGCGCGACGCCGACCACGAGGTTCATGATGATCATCGACACGGCCATCACGGAGTCGCGGGCGATGGTCTGGTGCTGGCCGGGGCCGAGCATGACCGCGGAGATGAGGATCACCTCGATCGCCGCGATCGACAGGGTCAGCACGAGCGTTCCGTACGGGTCGCCGAGACGATGTGCGAGATGCTCCGCCTCCGTGACGACGCCGAAGGCGCACACCACGATGACTGCGACGATCGCGCCCAGGATCAGCCACAGCAGGGGCGTCGGCAGAGGAGCGTCGAGAAGAGGGACGAGTGCGAGCAGAGCGCCGAAGGATCCCCATCCGAGCAGGAGGCGCACGACGGCGGTGCGGGTCAGAACAGAGCGCAGGAGGGTGGAGCGGGTCACGGTGCGAACCGAATCTGCGGGGCCGTCCCCACCTGTGATCTCTCCGTCGGGTCGTCCCGGCGGTCGCGTCAGCACCAGGGTAGCAAGCAGGAACAACGACCGCTGCGCAGACGTTGGGCAGGGTGTGAGCATCCTCGAGAGCGTCGTGATCGGAGCGGGGCAGGGGGGCCTGTCGGCGTCGTACCACCTGCTGCGCCTCGGCATCGAGCACGTCGTCCTCGACGCGAACGCGCGACCCGGCGGTGCCTGGCAGCACCGGTGGGATGCCCTGACCATGCGCGATGTGCACCGCGTCGCGGAGCTGCCGGGAGACGACGCTCCCGTGCACGACCATGCGCGCGCGAACCTCGCCGTGCCGCAGACGTTCGCCGCCTACGAGCACAGCCATGAACTGCCCGTCATCCGTCCCGTGCACGTGGACGAGGTCTTCGATGACGAGGCCATCCTCGTCGTCCGCGCGGGAGAGCGCTCGTGGCGCACCCGCACGCTCATCAATGCCACCGGCACGTGGACGCAGCCCTTCGTGCCGCACTACCCGGGCATCGAGACCTTCGTCGGCCAGCAGCTGCACACCGTCGACTACCCGGGGCCGGAGCACTTCCGCGGCAAGCGGGTGCTCGTCGTCGGGGGCGGGGCATCGGCGGTGCAGTTCCTCGGCGCTCTCGCGCCGCTCACCGACGTGCTCTGGGCCACGAGGAAGCCACCGGTGTGGCGCACCGACGACTTCACGCCGGAGGCGGGCGCAGCAGCCGTCGCCCTGGTCGAACAGCGTGTCGCGCAGGGGCTGCCGCCGGAGAGCGTCGTCAGCGTCACCGGACTGATGCTGCGCCCGCAGGAGCGCGAAGCCGAGCGAGTCGGTGCTTACGCCGCGCGGCTGCCCATGTTCTCATCGATCGAGCCAGACGGCGTGCGCTGGGCGGACGGCTCGTTCGAGCGGGTCGACGTGATCCTCTGGGCGACCGGGTTCCGGCCGGCGATCGCGCATCTCGCGCCCCTGCACCTGCGCAGCCCGCAGGGCGGCATCCGGCTCGATCGCGACGGACGCGGGACGACGGCGGTCGCCGACCCGAGGATCCAGCTCGTCGGCTACGGACCGTCAGCCAGCACCATCGGAGCGAATCGAGCCGGGCGCACGGCGACGCGCGCGGTTCGCCGTCACCTCGCACAGCTGGCGGTCGGAGTCGCCGAGTAGCGTCGACACCATGCGTGCTCGAGCCATCCGTGTCGGCGCGGCCGGTGCCCTGACCGCCTGCCTGCTCGCCGCCTGCGCGCCCACCGCGCCCGCCGCCGCTCCCTCCGGCACCCGCCACGCGTCATCCAGCGCGCCCTCTCCCGAGGCCAGCCCGCCGCCCGATCCAGCAGTCGATGCCGTCGCGGGGATGAGCGTGACCGAGCAGGCTGCCAGTGTCGTGATGGGGCACGTCGCCGGCACCGATCCGGCGGCTCTGCGCGCCTACATGCAGTCGGCGCCGCAGGGCGCACCGTTGGGCGGATTCATCCTGATGGGCGCGAACATCGGCTCGGATGCCGCCCAGGTCAGTGCCGTCAGCGATGCGCTCACCCTCGACCCTGCGCTGCCGCCGCTGATCGCCATCGATGAGGAGGGCGGTGTCGTGACGCGCCTGCCGTGGGACACCCTGCCCGGCGGGCGGGGCGTGCACACCCTCGACGTGGCACAGACCGAGCAGGTGTTCGCGCAGCGTGCCGCCCTCATCGCCGGCACCGGTGCGAACGTGAACTTCGGGATCGTCGCCGACGTGCCGGCCGACGGCTCATCGTTCATCGCCTCCCGCGCACTGGGCACCGACCCCGATTCCGCTTCGTCGCGCGTGGTGGCTGCCGTCGACGGCGAGGAGGGAGTCGTGCTCTCGACGCTGAAGCACTTCCCGGGTCACGGCGCAGCGCCGGGCGACTCCCACCACAGCATTCCCGCGACGGCGATGACGCTGCAGCAGTGGCAGGCGGGCGACGCCCGACCCTTCATCGCCGGCATCGATGCCGGCGCCGAACTGCTCATGTTCGGCCACCTTGCGTACACAGCGGTCGATCCGGCCCCCGCGTCCCTGTCGGCACGCTGGCACGAGATCGCGCGGGACGAGCTCGGCTTCGACGGCGTCATGATCACGGATGATACGGGCATGCTCACCGGATCCGGCATCGCCGAGTATCAGGATCCCGTCGCGAACGCGGTGACGGCGCTGCAAGCGGGCAATGACATGGTGCTCATGGTCGCCGGTTCCACGGCCGAGACAGCACCGCAGATGGTGACCGGTATCGTCGCCGCCGTCGACGACGGGCGACTCAGCGCTGATCGTCTGCAGGACGCCGCCGTGCACGTCATGCGGCTGCGCATGCAGGTGGCGGGCCAGCACTAATCCCGGCCGGGTCACACGTCGGCAGCACGCGCCCGGTCGCTCAGCGCGCCGCGATGAGCGCCTGCGGGGCCGCCTGCTTGGCGCGAGTGCTGAGCCAGGCGATCTGCACCGACGTCTGATGCGAGCAGGTCTCGATGATCCCCAGCAGCTCCTCATCGCGCAGGGCCAGCGCCGCCTGTCGCACCAGGGTGTAGGTCATCTCGACCATGGACGCCATCAGGTACAGATCCTGCAGGTCGCGGAGCATGCCGAGCGGCCCCTCTCGCGACTCCGACATCTCGGCCGCGTGCAGACGCTCCGGCTCGTCGTCGGGCTGTTCGCCATACCGGTGGATCACCGGTCTCAGCAGACGCTCGTGCTCGTCGCACTGGTCAGCCAGTGTGTGGCAGAGCACGAAGATGTCCGGCTCGTCGCCGTGGGCGTCGGCGACCGTGCGGAACGACGATGCCAGGACGGCCTCCGCACGCTGCAGCATGCCCAGGTAGACGGGGAACTTCACGACCGGACCTCCTCATGCACCTCTGCCTCCGCACCGCCGCGGGTCGGGGGAGCGGATGCCGGGTCAGCCGGCCGCGACGCGGTGGTGGTCGGCGCGGGCGCCGGCCCGGTGGCATCCGCGACCCTGCGCACCTGCACCGCAGAGTTCTTGAACAGCGGCTGCTTCGACACCGGGTCCCACTCCGTCATCGTCAGCTCGTTCGCCATCGTGGGCGGCGAATCCGGCTGCTGCCCGGCGGCCTCCCTGTCCCAGTAGCCGTAATGGAAGGGGGCGAAGACGACGCCCTCCATCACATCGCCCAGCCGCGCCGGAACGACGATCTCGCCGCGACGGGAGCGCACACTGATGATGTCGCCCTCGGTGACGCCCAGCCGCTCGGCATCCGCCCGGGAGATCTCCGCCCAAGCCGAGGGAGCCGCGCGGCGCAGCTGCGAGCTGCGCCCGGTCTTCGTGCGGGTATGGAAGTGATAGGCCGTGCGTCCGTTGGTGAATCGCAGCGGGTACTCGTCATCCGGCTCCTCGGGCGTTGCGACATACGGCGCGGACTTGAGGATGGCGCGCCCGTTCACCTCGAGTGCGCGGTACTCCACGGGGCCGACGGTGGCACCGGTCAGCAGGTCGTGCCCATAGGTCTCGCAGCGGTCGGGGTGGGTGGGGAAGTGCGCATCCCCGTACAGACGCTTGGTGCCCTCCGGGTTGTCCTCGCTGCACGGCCATGGGATGCCGCTGCCGCCACGCAGCCGTTCGTAGCTGAGCCCGGTGTAGTCGCAGAGCTTGCCGCGGGTGCACTCGCGCCAGGCGTCGAAGGCATCCTCCGGCCCGCTCCAGTCCAGCAGCGCCCGGCCGTCCTCCCTGCGGAAGTCCATCCGCCGGGCGTAGTCGAGGAAGATGTCCAGATCGCTCCTCGCCTCCCCTGGAGGGTCGACAGCCTTGTCGGCCAGATGCACCGTCCGGTTGACGTTGGTGAAGGTGCCCTGCTTCTCACCCCATCCGGCTGCGGGCAGCACGACATCCGCGAAGCGCGCCGTCTCGGTGAGGTACAGATCCTGCACGACGAGGAACAGGTCGTCCTTGCCGAGGATGCGCCGGATGCGATCGGCCTCCGGCATCGACACCGCAGGGTTGGTGGCCGACACCCACAGCAGCTGGATGCTGCCCTGCTCGGCGTAGCGGAAGATCTGCATCGCGTGGGTCGGCGGCGACCAGTGCGGGATCTTGTCGGGGTGCACACCCCACAGCTGCGCGAGCTCGGCGATGTGGTCCGGGTTCTCCCAGTTGCGGAACCCCGGCAGGTCACCGTCGGCGCCGGTCTCTCTGGTGTTCTGCGCGGTCGGCTGCCCGTTCATCTGCAGGATGCCGTTGCCGGGCGTGCCGAGCTTGCCGCGCAGCAGGTGAAGATTGTTGACCTGACAGGACGCTGCCGTGGCCTGTGACGACTGGTAGAAGCCCTGCAGCACGGTCGAGAGGATGCGCTCGGTGGTGCCGAAGATCCGCGCGGCACTGCGGACATCGTCCGCCGCCACACCGCAGGTATCAGCGACCGCCTCCGGCGTCCACCGCTCCACGGTGTGGCGCAGCTCGTCGACGCCGATCGTGTGCGCGTCGATGTATTCCTCATCGATCCAGCCGTTCACGAACAGCTCGCGGATCAGGCCGTACATGAGCGCGAGGTTCGTGCCGGGCCGGACTGCCAGATGCACGTCGGCGTGGCGGGCGACCTCGGTGTCGCGCGGGTCGACGCATACGAGCAGGGGCCGGTCCGCTCCGGCGAGGCGATCCAGGACGCGCGCCCACAGGACGGTCTGCGTCTCGGCCATGTTGTGTCCGAAGAGGAAGATCGCATCGCACTCGTCGATGTCCTCGTAGCTGCCGGGCTGACCGTCCGATCCGAAGCTCTCCTTCATGGCGGCCGCCGAGGTAGCCGTGCACAGCCGGGTGTTGCCGTCCATGTGCGGGGTGCCCAGACCCGCCTTGCCGATGATGCCCAGCGCGTAGTACTCCTCGATGAAGAGCTGTCCCGAGGTGTAGAAGCCGTGGCTGAGCGGCCCGACCTCCTTCAGCAGGGCCTGACTGCGTTCGACGATGGCGCTCATCGCCGTCTCCCAGTCAGTGGGGACCAGCTCGCCGTCGCGTCGGATCAGCGGCTGAGTCAGCCGGTCGCGGGTGCGCACGCCCTGCCAGCTGCCGAACAGGCCCTTCGGGCCCAGCCGCCCGTGGTTGACCGCGTCGACCGCGCGTCCGCGGATGCCGACCATCTCGCCGTCCTTGACCGCGATGTCGCAGGCGCAGCCGTTGCTGCACAGCACGCAGGCCGCCTGCACCCAGCGCTCCACGTCGGCGTCGCTCACCCCGTCGGCGAGCTTCTGATCCACCCGCACCGGCCAGGCGTCTCCGCGTGCGAAGGGTGTTCGGGTGCCCCAGATGTCAGCGATGCGATCGACCATGCTGCTGGACCATACTCCGCGCGCACGGCTCCTCAGCGGGGGTTGACTCAGGCAGGGGCGGCGCGGAAGATCAGCGCGCGGCGGGGGAGCCGAGCGTCGCGCCCAGCCAGGCCCGCAGGATCCGCTCCCGCA
This sequence comes from Microbacterium sp. NPDC089987, assembly GCF_044748505.1. Taxonomy (NCBI): domain Bacteria; kingdom Bacillati; phylum Actinomycetota; class Actinomycetes; order Micrococcales; family Microbacteriaceae; genus Microbacterium; species Microbacterium sp. NPDC089987. Next base: position 1,462,792 of record NZ_JBIVGE010000001.1, on the reverse strand, counting down.
GCGCGTTGCCGCGCTCGGCGAAGGCCCGCTGCCGGCGCACGTACTCGGACTTGCCCTCTGCGGTCTCGATGCGCACCGGCTGCACGCCCCAGTCGGAGAGGTCGTAGGGGGCCGCCTCCATGTCGAGGCGGCGGATGTCGGAGGCGAGCGCGAAGGCATCCAGCAGCAGCTCGCCCGGCACCAGCGGACCGAGCTTGACCGCCCACTTGTAAACATCCATGCCCGCGTGCAGGCAGCCGGGCTGCTCGAGATCGGCTTGACTGTCCCGGCTCAGCGGTATGCGGTTGCGCGGCACGGCGTCATCGGTGAAGAAGCGGAACGCGTCGAAGTGCGTGCACCGCAGGTCGCCGGCCTCGACCACCGCGTCCGTTCCCGCCCGGCCGAGACGCAGCGGCACGGCGTGGCGGTGCTCGTCAGCGCGGTAGACCATCGCCCACTCGTGCAGTCCGAAACATCCGAACTGTCCGGGGCGAGCGGCGGTGAGCCGCAGCATCCGCTCGACGAGCGATGCGAGCTGCGGCTTCTCGGCGCGGAACGCCGCCGCGTCGGGCTGGTACTCACCAGCGGCGCCGCCGGGGGAGTACCAGCGCCAGTCGGCTCGCTCCTCGGCATCCTGCAGCGTCACGCCGGCCCCCGGATGCCATCGCCGCAGCTGCGCGGGCTTGTACGAGTAGTAGGTGAACAGGAAGTCCTCGACCGGGTGCTTCTCGCCGCGCTGCTGCCTGTCCCGGTGCGCGGCCGTGAGCAGGTCGGCGCGCTCGGCGTGCGCCCGGGCGCGGGCGGTCCACTCGGCGCGGGTCAGAGAAGTGCGCGTCAGAGAAGTGCTGATCAGCGAGGTGCTCATGCCAGTGGGGCGCTCATTCGGCGAGGATGCCGACCTCGGCAAGGCGCTCACGCAGGCCGGCGCCGTCCTCGGCGCTCACCCACGGCACGCTGCCCTCCGCGTGCTCACCCGACGCGCGACCACCGGCGAGAACCGCCTCGGCCGGCAGCAGGCGACGGATCGCGACGGCGGCGACGGAGGAGGGATGCTCCTCGAGGAACTGCGAGTAGATCGCCTCGTCGTGCTGGCCGTCGTCGCCGATCAGCAGCCAGCGCACCTTGGGGAACTCCTCGGCGAGTCGGCGCAGGTTGCCGGTCTTGTGCGCCTGACCGCTGCGGAACCAGCGGTCGTGCGTGGGACCCCAGTCGGTGAGCAGCATCGCCCCTTCGGGGAACAGGTGACGGCTGAGGAAGCGCGTGAGCGTCGGTGCAACGTTCCACGCGCCGGTGGAGAGGTAGATCATCGGCGAGCCGGGGTTGTCGCGCCGCAGCTGCTCGAGCAGCACGGCCATGCCGGGCACCGGGGTGCGGGCGTGCTCGTCGACGACGAACGAGTTCCAGGCGGCGATGAACGGCCGCGGCAGCGCGGTGACCATCACGGTGTCGTCCACGTCGGAGACCACGCCGAAGTCGACGTCCTCATCGACGATGAAAGCGGTGGCGTCGACCGGCTTCTGCCCCTCGACCGACATCGAGAAGCTCTGCCACCCAGGCGGCAGATCCGCTTCGACGACGGTGTCGATCACGCCGCCGCGGTCGGCGACGACCGTGTGCGTGCGCCCGCCGATCTCGACGACGACCGAGGCGAAGCTGACCGGGATGCTGACGAACGAGCGCCACCCGCGCACACTGGCCTCTCCGCGGGTCTGCTTCAGCGGCGCCGGAACGATCAGTGCGCGGCCGACGACTCGCACCCAGCCGGCGCTGCTGCCGTATCCGGGGAACGGAACGGCCGTCGCCGAACGTCCCCGTCGGCGGGCGCGGCGCTCGCGCCAGACGTGGACGCGGTGTTCGAGTCGGGCGAACCAGTGGATCTTCGCCGGTGAGGCAGGAGACATCTGCTCCAGTCTTTCACGGTTCGCCTGCGCCGGTCACTGCCCTTTCTGCTGCTCGCCGCCTTCGGGCTCGCCGATACGGCGCATGTGCCGCTCCTCGCGCCGGGCCAGCAGCTTCTTCCCGCCGAGCAGCACCACGAGCAGCACGACGATCACCCCGACGAAGATGTACCCGGCATAGTGCACCCGCTCGGACAGCTCGGGGTAGCTGCCGGCCGCCGTGGCCGCCACACCCACGTACAGCGCCGCCCACAGCGCACACGCCGGCAGTGTCCAGGCGATGAACCGCCGATACGCGTACCCGCTCATGCCCACCGTCAGGGGAACGAGAGAGTGCAGCACGGGCAGGAAGCGGGAGAGGAAGATCGCCAGGCCGCCGCGGCGACGCAGATACCGCTCCGAGCGCTCCCAGTGCTGTTCGCCGATCCGGCGCCCGAGCCACGACGCGCGGATGTACGGACCCGCCCACGTGCCGAGCCAGAAGCCGATCGACTCGCCGATCAGCGCGCCGATGACCACGGTGACGCCGAGGGCGATGCCCTCCACCCAGCCGTCGACGCCGATCGCGGCGACGAGCACCACTGTGTCGCCCGGCACGACGAGCCCGATCAGAATGCTCGTCTCGAGCATGATCGCCACACCGGCGAGCACGGTGCGCAGCACCGGATCGACGGTCTGAACGGCCTCGATGACCCAGAGCACGATGTCGTTCACCCCATGAGCGTAAAGCCTGCGGGAGAGCCATACGCTGTGAAGGTGCCCGCACCTGTTCCGCTGATCGCCCGCGCCCTCGCGCGACCTGCGGGCACGCACCGTCCCGACGTGGCGGCTCTCTTCACGCACCTGTTCGGAGAGGCAGGTGAGGCCTTCTGGCTGGATGCCGGAGTGGACCCTCACGACGGCTGGAGCCTCATCGGCACGGGCGTCGTCGAAGACGATCCCGAGGCGGTGCGCGGCATCGATCTGAGTCGCCGGGGAGAGGCATCCGCGATCCCATTCCTCGGAGGCTGGGTGGGGTGGCTGCCTTACGAGCACGGAGCGGCGGCGAACGGCGCTCCGGTCGCGGACAGCGAGGCGTCGCCGACCTGGATCGCCGTCACGCGCGCCGTCGCCATCGACCACGCTGCGGGCGAGCTGTACGCTCTCGCCCCCGAGGCGGACGTCGAGGTGTGGACGAGAGCCGTGGATGACGCGCTCGCCGCGTCGCCGCTCGAGCCCGTCCGGCCAGCCTCAGCCTCCCAGACCGCAGCATCACGGCACACGGCCGTCGAGTACACCGCTCTCGTCGAGTCGTGCCGCCAGGCGATCCAGCGGGGCGATGCGTACCAGCTGTGCCTGACCACGCGGTTCACGGCCGCGCGTCCGGACGACCCGTTCGCCGTCTACCGACGGCTGCGCGCGGCGACGCCGGCGCATCACGGCGGCTACCTGCGGGTGGGGGAGCAGCACGTGCTCAGCGCCAGCCCCGAGCAGTTCCTCTCCACGCGCGACGCACGGGCGTCGACGAGCCCGATCAAGGGCACCCGACCGCGGGGCGTCACCCCCGACGATGACGTACGGCTCGCGGAAGAGCTGCGGACGGATGCCAAGGAGCGCGCCGAGAACGTCATGATCGTCGACCTCATGCGCAACGACCTCTCGCAGGTCGGCGTCCCGGGCACGGTCGAGGTGGAGCGCCTCTGGCAGGTGGAGACGTATCCTGCGGTGCATCAGCTGGTCAGCACGGTCAGCGTTCAGCTGCGCGACGGCGCCACCTTCGGCGACCTGTGCGACGCCGCGTTCCCGGCGGGGAGCATGACCGGCGCGCCGAAGCTGTCAGCGATGACGATCCTGCACGGTCTCGAGAAGGGGCCGCGCGGCATCTACGCCGGGTGCTTCGGCTATATGGGCCTCGATGGCCGAGCGGACCTCGCCATGGTCATCCGCACGATCGTGGTGGATGCTCACACAGCATCCGTCGGCGCCGGGGGCGGGATCACCTGGCTCTCCCGCCCCGACGCCGAGGTCGCGGAGGTTGCGACCAAGGCGCGCGCCCCGCTCGCGGCTCTCGGCGCGGCGCTTCCCGTGGACTGGGCCGCTCTCACGCCGTGAGGATCATCCGCGGGCCACGGCCTCGCTGACACCGGTCGGACCGTCGTACTCGCGGTCCTCGATGCCGTTCAGCGCATCGAGGACCGCGTCGTCGGCTCCGGACTCACGCGCGGAGGCGATGATGTCGTCCTTGCTCGCGGGGTAGTCGATGCCGCCGAGGAACTTCTGGATCTGGATGGGGTTGGGCTTGTCGCTCATGACTGCTTCCTTTCTCTTGCGCTCCCGGCCCGGGCGGGTCCGGAGACGTGACATCGGGGTCGAGGACGATCTCGCTCGCCTCTGCCCTGCGATCGACGATGGTCGTAGGCGCTTCGAGGTGCACCGCGCCGCTGGGCAGGATGCCGGCGCCGCCGAAGCGCTCCATGACGCGCCACTGGGCCACGACGTCCTCGCCGGCATGCTGCGCCGGCAGCTGCGGCCAGAAGTCGAAGCCGCCGACGACGAGCAGCGCGTCGCGCTCGAACAGCACGCATCCGCCGCACCAGGCGATGCGGTAGGCGAAGCGAGCATCGTCGTCCAGACCGAGCTCGGCGGCCTGGTGCGCCATGTTCGCGGCATTGTGCAGCGGCCAGCGCTCGAACCCAGGGCTGCCGCGGCGGATGGTCTCGGCTTCGACCAGGCCCCGCCAGCCGGCGAACTCCTGTCGCTCCTGCGGGCGCTCGTCATCGAGGTACGACAGGCCCTGCACGGCGTATCCGACCAGACCGCAGCCCCTCTCCGTCAGCGCCTCGTGCAGCCGCAGAAGGGCGCCGGGCTCGAGCCAGACGTCGTCGTCGAGGAAGAGCACGCGCGGCGCACTCGCCTGCTCGAGCAGGAACTGCCGCTGCTCGGCCATGCCCCGCCGCGGCAGGTGGTGATGCACCTGCACCGCACGGCCCTGCGCGCGCAGCACGCGGATCATGGCCTGCACCGCAGGGGCGTCGGTGCTGGCAGGACCGTGCGACTGATCGCTGATGACGACGCGGAAGGCGGGGTCGTCCTGCGCGGCCAGGCCGGCGAGGGCCACCGCGAGCTCGGCGCCGCGACCGGCGGTGGGGATCAGCACATCGACAGCGGCAGGAGGCGGATCCGCGTGCACGGCCCAGTGCGCGGCGCCGCGTCTGCTGCGGCGTCGTTCGGATGCTGTCGGATTCGTCATCAGTTCCGCTGAGCCGCGCGGATGCGGCCGATGATCTGCGTGGTGGAGTGATCGGAGACATAGTCGAGGATCTCGATGCGCCCGCCGACAGCGGCGACGTCCGGTGCCTCGGGGAGCATGCTGGGGGTGTAGTCGCCGCCCTTCGCGTAGACATCCGGACGGAGCCGCCGGATCAGGGCTCGCGGGGTGTCCTCCTCGAACACGGTCACGTAGTCCACGCACGCCAGTTCGGCCAGCAGCTGTGCTCTGTCGCCGGCGGGGTTGACCGGGCGGTCCGGTCCCTTCAGCCGGCGCACCGACTCATCCCCGTTGACGGCGACCACGAGCACGTCGCCCAGCTCGCGCGCCTGGCGGAGGTAACTCGTATGACCGCGGTGCAGCACGTCGAAGCATCCGTTCGTGAACACGATCCGCGCGCCGGCGGCGCGGTGCTCCTCCAGCCGCTCGAAGAGCTCATCGGCGTCGAGAGCCGCGCCGCTCGTGCGTGATGCCCAGGCGTCCAGCTGCTCGAGCGAGCAGGTGCACGTGCCGGGCGTGCGCACGGCGACATCCGCGGCCTGCTGCGCGAACTGCACCGCCTCGACCGCCGTCGAGCCGGCCGCCCTGGCCACGGTGAAGGCGGCGACGAAGACGTCGCCTGCGCCGGACGCCTGCTTCTCGGGGGTCGGATGCGCGTGGGTGCGATGCGCCTGGCCGCCCGCGTCGAGCAGCACTGCGCCGCTGCTGTCGAGGGTGACGATGGCCGCATCCGCCCCGGACGCCTCGAGGATGGCGGATGCGTGGACCCCGGCGGCCTCGGCGCGAGCCTCGCCCTCGCCGAGCGACATGCCCAGGAGCGTCTCGGTCTCGGCGCCGTTGGGCGTGATGACGTCCGGTGCGGTGGCGCGCCAGCGGCGCACGTCGTGCGCGTCCACGATGCGCACCGCCGGGCGCGGCATGCCGGCGAGAGCCTGCACGATCTCGTCGGTGAGGGTCGAGCCGTAGTCGCAGATCAGCTGGGCGTCGGCGTCTGCGCCGGCCTCGCGCACGTCATCAAGGAAGACCTGCAGCGCCGCCTCCGACCACGACGCGGGGCGCGTCTCGTCCACCCGCAGCAGCAGCTGGTCGCCCGCGCTCACCCGCACCTTGGTGATCGTGTGCTGCTCGGACACGGGCCGCAGCCGGCTCACGTCGACACCGGCATCCGCCAGTGCCTGGCGCACGTGGTCACCCGCGGCGTCGGCTCCCACGGAGCCGACCGCGCGCACTCGCGCACCCAGTCGTGCGGCGTTCAGTGCGGTGTTCGCCGCGCCTCCGGGGGCGGCGCGGCGCTCGTCGACGTCGACCACCGGAGCCGGGGCCTCCCGCGCGATGCGCTCGATCGCCCCGCTCCACCACTCGTCGAGCAGGAAGTCGCCGAGGACCGTCACCAGCGGACGCGCCGCGCCGATCCGTGCGATGTGCTCTGCCGTGCTCATGCCCGCACCGCCGCCTCGAAGTGGACGACCTTCGTGCGCGTCATCTCATCGAGAAGCTCGGGGCCGTACCCGTAACCGGAGCCGCTGCGTCCGCGGGGCTGGGCTGCGCCGCCCGGGGCGCCGCCGAACACGGCGTTGATCTTCACCGTGCCCACCGGCAGAACATCGGCCGCGCGCAGGGCGTGAGCGGTGTCGGCGGTGAGCACGGTCGCCGCGAGCCCGTGCTCGTCTCGCCGCGCGAGCTCGAGTGCCTCCTCGAAGTCGTCAACGGCGACCACCGCTGCCACCGGTCCGAACGTCTCCTCGTGCAGCACTCGCATCGCGGGCATGCAGTCGGCGAGGACGGTGGCCGGATAGTGGCTGCCCGGTCCCTCCGGAACCTGCCCGCCCGTGAGCAGGCGGGCTCCCTGCCTCACCGCATCGGCGACGTGCTCATGGACGTGCGCGCGCATCCGCTCATCGACGAGCGGTGCGAGGGCGTTCTCACCCCTCTGCAGCGCCTCCGCCTCGCGCACCAGCGCGGTGAGGAACGCATCCGCGATGCCGCGGTGCACGAAGATGCGCTCCACCGCCGTGCAGATCTGACCGCTGTTGGTGAACGCGCCGCGAGCGGCCTGCGCCGCAGCCCACGCTGCATCCACATCCTCATCGACGATGAGGGCGTCATTGCCGCCGTTCTCGCGAATGAGATGCGCGCCGGTGAGCGCGACCGAGCGGGCGATGCGCTCACCCGCCAGCGTCGAGCCGACATGCGCGACCACGGCCACATCCGGGCAGCTGACCAGCACCTCGCCGACCTCCGCCCCGCCCGTGAGCGTGCTCAGCACGCCCGGCGGCAGCGCCGGCTGCAGAATCTCGCCGAGCAGCGCTCCCAGATGCGGGCAGCGCTCACTGGGCTTGTGCACGACGGTGTTACCCGTCGCCAGCGCTGCCCCGATCAGGCCTGAGCTCACGGCGACCGGGTCGTTCCACGGCGTGACCACGGCGGCTACTCCGCGCGGCTCGGGGCGCATGACATCCAGTGCTTCGCCGGCGCCCAGCAGACTGCGGCCACGGTGCAGCGCGGCGAGCTCGGCCTGCTCGCGCAGCGTGCCGACGGCGGCGTGGATGCCGCCCAGCGCCTGCTCGCGCAGCCGCCCCGTCTCGCGCTGCTCGATGTCGGCCAGCTCCTCGGCGCGCTGCTCGAGCAGCGCGGCCGCCTGCCGCAGGGCCGCGCCGCGCTCAGCGGCGGGGGTGCGCGCCCACGTCGGAGCCGCATCGACCGCGGTGCGCACCGCGGCACGCACCTCCTCCGGATCCGCCGCGACGAGCGTGCCGACCAGCGAGCCGTCGCGCGGGTCGGTGATGGTGATCTCGGTATCCGTGCTGATCATCGTGTCGAACATCGTCGCAGCCTCTCGTCGCCAGGGTCGTTCTTCTCCGGTCACTCCCACCCCTACCCATCGCACGCGCGGTTCACACCTGCTGCCGCGAGGAGGTTTGCGGATCGATCAGTCCGGGGATGGGGAGGGAAGCGCCCTCGTGACTCGAGGCGGCTTCGCGTGACAGGGAGGACTCCATGACGGCATCCGCGCATCGCGCTGCAGACTCCGCAACCGCAACCGCATCGGCAACCGCAACGACGGCTGACGGGCAGCCGATCAGCGGACCGGTCATCGCGCCGTTGAGCCCGCGATTCCCGGGGGTCCGCCGCATCGCCGTGCTGCGCGCCGGAGGGCTGGGAGATCTTCTCTTCGCCATGCCCGCCATGCAGGCGCTCGCCGCCGCCTACCCTGAGGCCGAGGTGACCCTGCTGGGAACCGCGCTGGCCGAGCGACTGCTGGAGGGACGGCCGGGGGCGCCGCACCGCATCCGCGTGCTGCCGTCGGTGCCCGGGGTCGGTGCGTCGCCGGAGACGGATGCCGACGAGCAGGCGATCGCAGCATTCCTCGCCGAGTGCCGCGCGGAGGGCTTCGACCTGGCCGTGCAGGTGCACGGCGGGGGGCGCTTCTCGAACCCGTTCCTGCGGGCGCTCGGTGCGCGCCATACGGTCGGCACCCGCACGCCGGACGCCGCCGATCTGGAGCGCTCGCTGGAGTACGTGTACTACCAGCACGAGGTGCTGCGAGCGCTGGAGGTGGTGGCGCTCGCCGGTGCCGCGCCGGTGAGCCTCGAGCCGACCATCGCGCTGACGCCGGAGGAGCACGACCTCGCCGCCCGGCACCGTTCAGACGAAGAAGCCCTCGTGGTGCTGCATCCAGGGGCAACCGACCCGCGTCGGCGCTGGCCCACCGAGCGGTTCGCCGCCGTCGCAGCGGCGCTGGCGGCAGAAGGCGCGCGTGTGGTGCTGGTGGGCGACGGCGAGGACGTCGAGCTGTGCGCTCGGATCGCTGCACAAGCCGGCGCGCAGGAGAGCGAGAGGATCGTGGACCTGTCCGGCCGGCTCACCCTTTCCGAGCTCACCGCCGTGCTCGCCGCCGCCGATATCATGCTCGGCAACGACAGCGGACCGCGCCATCTCGCTCAGGCCGTCGGCACCCGCACGGTATCGGTGTTCTGGTTCGGCAACGTCGTCAACGCCGGCCCGCTCGGACGTGGCCGGCATCGCGCGCACCTGTCGTGGACCACGCGGTGCCCGGTCTGCGATCGGGATGCGACGCAGGTGGGCTGGACCGCCGAGCGCTGCGAGCACGACGTCTCCTTCGTCGCCGATGTCGAGGTCGGCCCGGTTCTGGAGGATGCGGTGCGGCTGCTGGCGGATGCCCGCAGCAGCCGCACCGGGTGAGGATCAGGGCCAGGAGGGCTCTTCCTCGGGGCAGACCACCAGTTCGCGAACCTCGCATCCCTCCGGCTGCTGCAGCGCGAACACGACCGTGCGCGCGACGTCAGAGGGGTCGTTGAGCTGCGCGTCGGGGCCGGGCTTGTACTGCTCGTCACGGTCGTCGAAGAAGCGCGTGCGCATCCCGGCGGGGATCAGCGTCGTCACGCCGAGGCGTCCGCGAGTCTCCGCCGCGAGTGCGCGCGAGAAGCCGAGCACGCCGAATTTCGAGGCGCAGTACGCCGTGGCATCCGAGAGTGCGCGCAGAGCCAGCGACGAGGCGACCGTGATGACCCGGCCGTGCACCTGCTCGAGGTGCGGCAGGGCCGCGCGCACGGCAGAGACGGTGCCGAGGAGGTTGACGGAGATGACCCGTTCCCACTCATCGGCGGCGATGTCCTCCAGTCGACCGCACCGATCGATCCCTGCGGCGGTGACGACCGCGTCGATCCCGCCCAGCTCTGCGGCGATCGACGCGACCGCCTGCTCGACCTGCTGCCGGTCGGATACGTCGGCCTGGCGGCTCAGAGTGCCCGACGGCACCGCCGACACGTCTCGGTCGATCACCGCGGGCGTGCCGCCCGCTTCGGCGACCGCGCGCGCCACGGCCTCACCGAGGCCGGACGCGCCGCCGGTGATCAGGACACGGCCGAGGGGACGGGGGTAGCTGGACTGCATGCTGTCTCTCTTTCTGTCTTCCCCTGCGGGGAGGGTGAGGTGAGTACCGGCGATCAGATGACGTCGGCGAGTCTGGCGGCCAGGGCCGTGGTCGAGCGACCGAGGTGGAAGGGCAGGGTCACGGTGCGACCGCCCCAGGACTGCACGAGCTTCGTCTCGGGCAGGGCGGCGGCGCTGTAGTCGCCGCCTTTCACCCAGATGTCGGGACGGATTCGGCCGATGACGTCTTCCGGGCTGTCCTCCTCGAAGACGATCACCGCGTCGACGCACCCGAGGGCCCCGAGCAGCTCGGCGCGGTCGTGCTCGCCGATGAGCGGCCGTGCGGAGCCCTTCAGCCGCCGCACGGAGTCGTCGGAGTTCACGCAGACGATGAGGCAGTCGCCGAGGTCGCGTGCGGCCTGAAGCGTGCGGACATGGCCCGCGTGCAGCAGATCGAAGCAGCCGCCGGTGGCCACCACAGTGCCGCCGCGAGCGCGTACTGCGCTGATGAGCTCGCGGGCGTCTCCGAACGCGGATGCGGGCACATCGTCGGCCGCGCCCGACCTCGCGTCGCGCTCCTCCGGGCGCGCAGGAGCAGGACGCGGTGAGGGGAGGGCGCCCACGCCACCCGCGGCGAGATAGGCGCCGGCCGCCGATGCGGCCTCCTGCACCGCGAGCGCGACATCGCCGGTGCGCGCCAGCACGACTGCGGCGGTGGCGGCGAAGCGGTCACCGGCGCCGCAGGGGTCGGCGCCCGCGACGCTGTCGACGCCGACCTGCAGGGGCGGAGCCGTGCCCTCCTGCAGCACCGCACCCGCTTCACCCAGGGTCACGACGACCGCTCGGGAACCCCAACGTGCACGGAGCGCACCGGCGATGTCTGCCGCATCGCTCTGCTCGGGCAGGCCCGCCGCGGCGGAGGCCTCGTCGGCGTTCGGAGTGACCAGCCAGGCGGCCGGCACGGGCGGCGTGCCGCGCGGATGCGGGTCCCAGATGAGTGGGACATCCGCGGCGCGCCGCTCGAGAGCCTTCCGCAGGCTGCGCCCCGCCAGCAGCCCGCGGCCGTAGTCGGCCACGATGAGGACCTCGGCCTCGGATACCGCCGCGAGCATGTCTTCGGTGGCACGCGGCACCGGCGCGGGGTCACAGCCCTCGTCGAGCCGCCCGAAGGGTTCTCCGTTGCAGCGCAGCCTCGTCTTCACGGGTGTGGGAGCGCCCGATGGGCCGGCCACCACCCGCACGCTCCGCAGGCACTCGCGCAGCGATCCCGCGGCGTCATCGTCGGAGAGCACGGTCACCAGCTCGACCTCGTGGCCGTCAGCGGCGAGCATGGTCGCGACCAGCCCCGCGCCGCCTGCCCGTCGCGATCGCGCCGTCACGTCCACGACGGGCACCGGCGCATCCGGGCACAGGCGGGAGGAGGAGCCCACGAGGTCCTCGTCGAGCAGCGTGTCACCCACCACCGTGATCCTCATGCCGCGTCCTCGGCTTTCTCGATCTGCTCGTCGAATACGCGGCACACCGCGTGGATCGCGACGAGATGGCACTCCTGCACGTGAGGCGAGGGAGCATCCACGCAGATCGCCTCGTCGGCGAGGTCTGCGAGGGGGTTCGCGCCGGGCCCGGTGAGCGACCACACGACCGCGCCCACCTGCCTTGCCGCTTCGGCGGCGCGCAGCAGATTCGCGCTGCGTCCGCTGGTGGAGATCAGCAGCACCACATCGCCTGCACGCGCGTGAGCGTGCACCTGCCGCGCGAAGATCTGATCGAAGCCGTAGTCGTTGCCGATGGCGGTCACACTGGAGCTCTCCGAGCTCAGTGCGAGCGCCGAGAAGGCGGGGCGGTCGTGCTGGTACCGTCCGACGAGCTCGGCGGTGAGGTGCTGCGCCTCGGCAGCGGAGCCGCCGTTGCCCGCGACCAGCAGACGATGCCCGTCGCTCAGGCGCGCGGCGAGTTCTCGTCCCCACTGCTCCAGGCGCGTCGCGTGCTGCTCGGTGGCGGTGATCGCCGCTCGCAGCCCCTGCAGGTGCTCGCGCACCGGGTCGTGCCGCGCCGCCGCGGTGCGCGGCTGATCGGTCTCGATGATGCTCACAGTGCTGCTCCTTCCGTCCGGCCCGCCACGCGGCGGACCTGCGCCATCCGATAGATGCGCTCGGTCTGCGCTGCCACCCGCTCCCAGGAGTAGCGGCTCTCCACGCGGGCGCGGCCGGCGCGTCCCCACGCGCGGCGCCGTGCCTCGTCGCCCAGGAGCTCCTGCAGCGCGCTCGCGATGGCGTCCGGGTCGCGCGGCGGCACATGCAGACCCGTGACGCCGTCGGTCACGCTGTCGATCAGGCCGCCGACGGCGGCCGCGACCACCGGCGTGCCGCAGGCCATCGCCTCCAGCGGCACGATGCCGAACGGCTCGTACCACGGAGCGCACACCACGGCATCCGCAGAGCGCAGCAGCGCCGGCATCCGGTCGCGACTCACCTTTCCGTGGAACCGCACCCGATCAGCGATGCCGAGCTCGTCGGCGAGCGCCGAGAGGCGGGCTGCCTCGGGGTCGGCCTCCGCGGTGCCGTCGCAACCTGCGATGACCAGTTCGATGTCGCCGAAGCCCGATTCCACGAGCGTGGCGAGTGCGCGCACGACCAGATCGACGCCCTTGCGGGGCACCAGCCGTCCGACGCTCAGCACCCGGTGCCTGGCTCCCTTCGGCTCGACCTCACCCTCCACGCCGAAATGGGCGAGGTCGACCCCGCACGGGGCGATGGCGATGCGGGAGGAGGGCACGCCGAGGGCACGCAGCTCGAACGCCTCGTCCGAGCAGGTGGCGATGACGGTGTCGGCTCGGCGGCCCACACTCGGCTCCAGCCACTCCCGCTCGGCGGGGCTGGTGTCAGCCGCACCCTGATGGCGGCGCTTCACCGCTCCGAGGGCATGGAACGTGTGCAGCACGGGCGGTGCGCTGACGTCCGAGTCGGCCAGCATGGCGACCGCATCCAGGGCCGCCAGGCCGGACATCCAGAAGTGGCTGTGCACCACATCGGGCGGATCCGCCCGCCAGTGCTGCGCGAGGCCTTCTGCGAGCTCGGTCATGTGCGGCAGCAGGTCGTCCTTGGGGATGCGGGCGGCGGGGCCCGCGTCGACGTGCACGACGTCGACGCCCTCGTCGAGCTGCACGCGCTCATCGAGCGCGGGGTCGTCGCGACGGGTGAACACGGTCACGCTGTGCCCCCTTCTCGCCAGCATGCGCGAGAGTGCGGCCACGTGGACGTTCTGCCCGCCGGCATCGACGCTGCCGGGATCGGCGAGGGGACTGGCGTGCTCGGAGACCATGGCGATCTTCATCCCCGCACTCCTTCCAGTTGTGATGAGGGACCGCCTGGGAACGGCTGCGGCGCGTCGGGATGCTCTGCGCGAGCGCCGGTCCGGCTGCGGCGGAGGTGCATGGTGTGCTGCTCATCCAGCACGGTGTCCCAGTCGGACAGGAACCGCTGCAGCCCGTAATGCTCCAGCGCGAACTCACGAGCGTGTGCGCCGCGGATGCGGGCCTCGTCGGGGTCTGCGAGGAGCGCCGCCGCCATCGTGGCGAGTTCGCCGGGGTCGGCCGATATGGCGCCGGCCTCGGGCGGCACCGCCCGCGACGCCTCGGTCGTCGCCAGTGCGAGCACCGGCATGCCCATCGTCATCGCCTCGAGCAGAGCGAGACCCAGAGAGGTCCATCGGAACGGATGCAGGTAGGCGCGTCGCTTCGCCAGCTCGGCGTGCATCCGGCCGGTGGGCAGATCGCCCACGATCCGCAGTCTCTCTTCGGGCAGACCCAGTGCCGCAGGCAGCAGATCCGAGTCGATGCCGAACGCGTGCAGCGGCGCGACCTGCGCGAATCGGGGCAGCAGATCCGTGCCGGTGACCCGCCAGCGCCGGACGGGCTCGTTGATCACCACGCCCAGCGCCGGCCCTTCTCCGCTGTACAGCGGTCCGGGATCGGGGACCCCGTGCTCGATCACGCGGGTCGGGGCGTCGCCGTTGTCCCACACCAGGCGGTTGAAGTGCGTGACGTGCACGACCGGGATGCGGTCCTGATCGGCGAGCGGATGACGCTGCTCGGTCGGGTGCTGCTTGGGGGTGTTGTGCTCGACGAACACCGCGGCGACGTCGCGTCCAGGCACGCGGCCCAGCAGGCGCTCGGCTGCCTCCAGCTCCGCCTTGCTCTGCAGCACGACGACGTCGACGTCCTCCTCGCGCAGCGCGCGCTCGGGGACTGCCCGCACACCGGCGGGCAGCCGCGGAGGCTCATCGCCGGCGAACGGCACGATGTACTCGTGCTGTCCGCGGAGGAAACCGTCCATCCACCCGCCGTGGACCATCCACACCATCACCCTCATGCGCTCACTCCTTCATGTGTGCTGGATCGCTCTGACGCCTCTGTTCGCGCCCCGGGCTGCATCTCTGCTCCGCGGTCGGCACTCAGCCGGTGCACCGCGGCGACGACCTGCTCTGCCGTCACCGAGGTCAGGCAGGGATGCCCGGGCACGGGGCACTCGCGTGCCCGCGTGCCGCGGCACGCAGCGTGCTGATCGCCGAGCAGCTCCACCGGCACGCCGTACGGCGCCCAGCGTTCCGCCGGCACGACGGGGGAGAAGAGGCTGACCACAGGCGTGCCGACGGCAGCGGCGAGGTGGGCAGGACCGGTGTTGCCCGACACGAGGGCGTCCGCGCCGGCGAGCACGCCGGCCAGGTGCGTCAGGTCGCACGCCCCGGTCAGATCGATCGCCTCCGGGCAGGCGGAGACGATGGTGCGGGCCAGGTCGCGCTCAGCGTCGCCGCCGGAGATCACGACGCGGCGGCCGGCGTCGGCGAGCAGCCGCGCAGTGCGGGCGAAGCCGTCGGCGGTCCACATCCGGGCGGGCACCGCCGCGCCGGGATGCAGGACGACGTAGCCGGTGCCCCGGGTGAGCGTCGATGTGTCCGGCAGCGGACCCAGCCGCAGCCGGTCGTCGTCGTCGCGCGGGAAGCCCGCGGCTTCCGCGATGCGCCGAGCACGCTCGGGCTCCGGGATGCTCTCGTCCAGGTCCTCGCCGGGGCGCAGCCGCACGTCCAGAAGGGAGCCGGCGTAGTCGACCGAGGCGCCGGTGATCCGGGTGACCCCGGCGAGGCGCAGCAGCAGCGCCAGGGGCAGCGGCGACTGGTGGAAGGAGGTGAGGATCACGGCCTCGTCGACCCCGGCCGCGCGCACCTGGGCGACGAGCTCCGCTACGGCGTGCGCGTGCACAGGTGGAGCGGGCGCCGAGATCCATGGGGCATCCCAGACGATGCGGGCATGCACTCCCGGCAGCAGGGCTGCGGCATCCGCGCCGCGCGGGCCGCACAGCATCACCACTTCGGCCTGCCTGGCCACTGCGCGCACCGCGGGGCCGGATACCAGCACATCTCCCATGCTGTCCAGCCGCGCCACGAGCACGCGCCGGGTCACGACGCGACCTCCACCGGGGCGCCGGCGAGCAGCAGTGCGACGGCCGACGCGAGGTCGGGCGCGACGACCGCTGCCGCCTGCACCTCCTCCGGGCGGGTGCGGGCTGTCGGCACGAGGACTCCCCGTGCGCCGGCCGCTGCGGCCGCCTGAACGTCAGCGCCGATGTCGCCGATCATCGCGACCTCCGCGGGGGAGACACCCAGCTGCTCGGCCGCGGAGAGGATCATTCCGGGCTCGGGTTTGCGGCAGCGGCATCCGTCCTCGCTGCCGTGCGGGCAGTAGCGCCACAGGTCGAACGGGCCCAGCATCCGCTCCACGCGAGCGTTCACCGCATCCACCTGCGCGACGGTGAGGATGCCGCGGGCGATACCGGACTGGTTGCTCACCACGCCCGTGCGCAGCCCGGCGCGGCGCACCTGCTGCAGAGCGTCGAGCGCGCCCGGCATCGGCACCACACGGTCGGGATCGCCGTTGTACGGCACATCCTCGATGAGGGTGTCGTCGCGATCGAAGAGGATCGCACGCAGGCGAGGCTGAAGGACATCCATGAGAGAAGCACTTCCCCCTTCGGCGGAGAAGCAAACTCCTCGAGAAGAAGTTCTTCTCGACGGTCGCGCCTTTGTCAGTTCGACCGCCCTTCACGCAAGGGTTTTCCCGGAGAGCGCGGCGGCGGCCAGGATGAGAGCATGCGCCTGTTCTCCGCAGCCGGATCCCGGCCCGTCCTTCTCGCGCTGCGCGCGCTGAAACTCGGCGACCTTCTCGTCGCGGTGCCCGCACTGCACGGCCTGCGCCGTGCCTTTCCCGATCACGAGCTCGTGCTCGCCGTGCCCGGCTGGCTGCAGCCGATCGCGGAGCTCGTCCCGGGGGTGGATGCCCTGCTGCCCACCCCTGGGCTCGACGATCTGCTGCCGCTGCCGGCCGGCTCGGTCGATGTCGCGGTGAACCTGCACGGCAACGGCCCCGAGAGCCGAGCCATCATCGATGCCCTGCAGCCGCGGCGGCGGATCGTGCACCTCTCCGAGACGGATCCGGACGGGGTGCCCTGGCTCGACGGCATCCTGGAGCGGTGGCGCTGGGCCCGCCTCGTCAGCGGGCACGGCGTGCCCGCTGACGCCGACGAGGTGTCGATCGCGGTACCCGAGCGAGCCCCGCTCGTGGACGGCGCGGCCGTGGTGCACGTGGGAGCCTTCTACGGCTCGCGCGCCTGGCCGGTGGAGCGCTTCGCGGAGGTGGTGCGGGCGCTGCGGGAGGACGGTGCCGTCGTGGTGATCACCGGCGGCCCGGCCGATCGCGAGAGGGCGGATGCCGTGGCCCGCCTGGCCGGACTCGACGAGAGCATGGTGCGCGCTGGCCGGGATGATCTCACGGATCTCGCCGCACTCATCGCGCACGCCTCGGTGCTCGTCTCCGTCGACACGGGCGCCGCGCATCTCGCATCCGCCTACGGCACCCCGTCCACGATCGTGTTCGGCCCCGCTCCGCCCGAGGAGTGGGGGCCGCCCGCGGGTCCGCACATCGTGCTCACCGATGCGCGGCTGCGCAAGGGCGACACCTTCTCATCCGAGCCCGACCCCGCCCTGCTGGCGGTCACGGCCGACCAGGTGATCGAGGCGGCTCTTTCGGTGCGGCGTCGCTGAGCCCCAGGCTTCGCTGAGCGCGGCGTCGCTGAGCACGCCGGTCAGGCTGCGAGCAGCTCCGGACTCAGGTGCGAGCGGAGGGTGGTCATGATCTTCGTCAGCAGACGCGAGATCTGCATCTGCGTCACGCCGCATTCACGTGCGATCTCGGACTGGGTGTACTCCCGCACGAACCGCAGGTGGATGATCTTCCGCTCCCGGGGCGTGAGCGTGGCGCATGCTCGTTCGACCGCCACACTCAGCTCTGCTCGGGCGAAGTCGTCATGGCCGGCACGCAGCGTGTCGCCGAGCGCGAGACCGTCGGCCCAGTCGCCGCGCTGCGGCGTGTCCAGCGATACCGGCCGCCGGCCCTGAGCGCAGGCCATGGCCTCCGCGACCCGTTCGACGGGCAGGTCCAGCTCCTCCGCCACCTCCTCCAGCGACGGCTCGCGGCCCAGACTCTGCGCGATCCGGGGAACCTCGCTGCGCAGCTCCACGCTGAGCTCCTGCAGCTGCCGGGGCGGGCGCACCACCCAGCTGCTGTCACGCAGATAGCGCTTGATCTCGCCGGAGATCGTGGGCACCGCGAAGGAGACGATGTCCACGCCCATCGTCGGCTCGAACCGCTGCACGGCCTTCGTCAGCCCGAGATACGCCACCTGGCGGAGATCCCGACTGTCCTGAGCGGAGGACTGGTATCTGCTGGCCACGGCGTCCGCCACGTCGAGGTACTCCAGCACGACACGCTGGTGCAGTCGCCGTCGCGCGGGCTCCGGCAGGGATCGGGCGCTGATGAGCATCTTCACCGATCGCGCGTTGCGGGCTTGCGTCTCCTCAGGGGTGCGGCGGTGGCGCCGGCGGTTCATGGGTTGCGACATATCCACCTTCTCTCGATCATCACTGAGCACTGAAAGCGTTCGGAGCACACTCAACAGCGAAACGAGGAGAAGGAGAAGCGGCTTGCAGAAGAGGAGAAGCAGCGGTAGTAGTGAACCTTTGTACGACAGGGGAACGCGATAACTCGCGATACCCTGGAAGGGCCCGATTTCCGGGCTGTCCCGCATCGTCAGATTGGCCGTTCCTTGACCGAGCACGCGTCCCACGCCGAGTCCCCTGAAGTGATGTCCGCGCACGACATCCAGCTCAAGTGGCAGGAGTACTGGGCCGAGAACGAGACGTTCGTGGCGGGCGGCGACGCAGACGAGCGGCCCCGCAAGTACATCCTCGGCATGTTCCCGTACCCGTCCGGTGACCTGCACATGGGGCACGCCATCAACTACCTCTACCCCGACATCGTCGCCAGGTACTGGCGCCACCGCGGGCACAACGTGCTCAACCCGATCGGCTGGGACTCGTTCGGCCTGCCCGCCGAGAACGCGGCGATCAAGCGCGGCGCAGACCCGCGCGAGTGGACGTACAAGAACATCGACCAGCACAAGGCCGGGTTCCGCGGCTACGGCATGTCGTACGACTGGTCGCGCGTGCTGCACACCTCCGACCCCGAGTACTACCGGTGGAACCAGTGGCTGTTCCTGAAGCTGTACGAGCGGGGCCTGGCGTACCGCAAGAAGAGCGCCGTCAACTGGTGCCCCAACGACCAGACCGTGCTGGCCAACGAGCAGGTCGTCGACGGCCGCTGCGAGCGCTGCGGCGCCGAGGTCGTGAAGAAGAAGCTCACGCAGTGGTACTTCAAGATCACCGAGTACGCCGACCGCCTGCTCGATGACCTGGACTCGCTCGAGGGGCATTGGCCGCACAAGGTGCTGCAGATGCAGCGCAACTGGATCGGCCGCTCCACCGGCGCCGACGTCGACTTCGTCATCGAGGACCGCGACGAGCCCGTGACCGTCTTCACGACGCGTCCCGACACGCTGCATGGCGCGACCTTCTTCGTGATCGCCCCCGACTCCGACCTCGCTGCAGAACTGGCATCCGGGTCGTCGTCGGACGTGCGGATGCGCTTCCGGGACTACCTCGAGACGGTGCAGAAGCAGACGGAGATCGAGCGCCAGTCGACCGACCGCCCGAAGACGGGCGTCTTCCTCGAGCGCTACGCGGTCAACCCCGTCAACGGCGAGCGGATGCCGATCTGGGCCGCCGATTACGTGCTGGCCGACTACGGCCACGGCGCTGTCATGGCCGTGCCCGCGCACGACCAGCGCGACCTCGACTTCGCCCGCGCCTTCGACCTGCCGATCCGCGTCGTGCTCGACACGACCGTCGCCGGCGGCGCGAACGAGGGAGAGGACCTCGCTGAGCTCGACCCCGCCGCCACCGGTGTCGCGCTGGTGGGCAACGGCCGGATGACCGGGTCGGGTGAGCTCGACGGCCTGGAGAAGAACGAGGCGATCGCCCGCACCATCGCCCAGCTCGGCGAGGCGGGCACCGGTCGCGAGGCGAAGAACTACCGCCTGCGCGACTGGCTGATCTCGCGCCAGCGCTTCTGGGGCACCCCGATCCCGATGCTGCACCTCGACGACGGCAGCGTCGTGCCCGTGCCCGAGGACCGCCTGCCCGTGCAGCTGCCCAGCGTCGACGGCCTCGACCTGCGCCCGAAGGGCTCCTCGCCCCTGGGCGCGGCCGAGTCGTGGGTGCGCACGGTCGACCCCGCGTCTGGTGAGCCCGCGCTGCGCGACGCCGACACCATGGACACCTTCGTCGACAGCTCGTGGTACTTCCTGCGCTTCCTGTCGCCGAACAGCTCCGAGTTCGCGTTCGACCCCGCCGAGGCCAAGCGCTGGGCACCGGTCGACGGGTACTTCGGCGGCGTCGAGCACGCGATCCTGCACCTGCTGTACGCGCGCTTCATCACGAAGGTGATGTTCGACCTGGGCCTGATCGACTTCGAGGAGCCGTTCTCGAACCTGGTGAATCAGGGCATGGTCATCATGGACGGCGCGAAGATGTCGAAGAGCAAGGGCAACCTCGTCGAGCTGTCCGATCTGCTCGGTCAGTACGGCGCCGACGCCCTGCGCCTGGGCCTGGCCTTCGCCGGCCCGGTGGAAGACGACAAGGAGTGGAACGGCGTCTCGCTGTCGGGTGCGCAGAAGTTCCTCTCCCGCGCGCTGCGGGTCGCCGACGAGGTTGCGAGCGAGCCCGGAACGGCTTCGGATGCCGGTGACGCGGCCCTGCGCCGCATCACCCACCGCCTGCTGGCCGATGCGCCGGCGCTCGTCGAGCAGACGAAGTTCAACGTCGTCGTCGCGCGTCTGATGGAGCTGGTGAACGGCATCCGCAAGACGATCGACACCGGAGCAGGCGCCGGCGACCCCGCCGTGCGCGAGGCGGCCGAGACCGTCGCGATGATCGTCGAGCTCATCGCCCCCCACACCGGCGAGGAGATGTGGGCCCGGCTCGGGCACGAGCCGTCGGTCAGTGCCGTGCAGTGGCCGGATGCCGATCCCGCGCTGCTCGTGGAAGACACCGTCACCACCGCGGTGCAGGTGAACGGCAAGGTGCGCGCGACCCTCGAGGTCGCCGCCGACATCTCGGAGGCCGACCTGGAGGCCGCGGCCCGCGCCGACGAGAAGGTGCAGCGTGCGCTGGAGGGCAAGGAGATCGTGCGTGTGATCGTGCGCGCGCCGAAGATCGTCAACTTCGCCGTCAAGGGCTGATCCGCTCCCGTCGGGGATTTCGCACAGCTCGCCCTTCGGCGTGAGTTGTGCACAGTCGCCGGGTTCCGTGTGGCCGGGCCTGCGCCGGCTCGCCTAGCGTGACAGGGTGTCAGCCGACGACCCCGCACCGCCGGATGCCCGGGTGCGGCCGCGCCTGAGGCTGGGCATCGGCGCCGCGGTGACACTGGGGCTGGTCGTGCTGTCGGCCGCGGTCGGCTGGGGCATTCTGCGCGGGCAGGCAGCGCCCACCGAGAGCATCGGGCTGGACGGGAGCTCATCGGCGTCGGCTGACACCGGCGATGGCTCTGGCAACGGCTCTGCTGTGGCGCCGCCTGAGGGCCTGTACGTGCATGTGCTCGGCGAGGTGACGACTCCCGGTCTGTACATCGTCGATCCGGATGCCCGGCTGGTGGATGCCCTGGCCGCCGCCGGCGGCACCCTCGAATCCGCCGACCTGCAGGCCGTGAACCTCGCTCGTCCGCTGAGCGACGGTGAGCAGATCGTCGTGCCGAAGATCGGCGCGGAGGCGCCGCCAGGTGCCCCGGATGGGGGAGGTGGCGGCGGCGCCGGGGCAGATGGCGTAGTGAACCTCAACACCGCGGATCAGACCGCGCTCGAGACTCTGCCGCGCATCGGCCCGGCGCTGGCGCAGCGGATCATCGACTGGCGTGATGAGAACGGGCGCTTCCGATCGGTCGACGACCTGCTGGCCGTGCCGGGGATCGGTGAGAAGCTGCTCGCCGGCATGCGCGAGAAGGTGCGGGTGTGAAGGATCTGCGCACCTCCGTGCTGGCGGCGGCACTCTGGGGGATAGCGCTGCTGCTCATCCACGTGCCGGCTCTTGTCGTGGTCTCGATCCCGGTCTCGCTCACCGGTGCCGTGCTGCTCGTGGCGACCCGCCGCCGCCGAGCGGGCCTCGTCGTGCTCGTGCTGCTGTGCGGTGCGGGTCTCGCCACGACCATCGCCGGTGCGCAGCCGGCCCGCGACGCGCTCGGAGAGCAGGACGGGCACGTGATCGAGGCGCTCGTCGAGGTCACCTCATCCGCCTCGCTCGGCAGCGACGGTCGGCTCTGGTTCGACGCCCAGACCATCGACATCGGTCCGCCCGGGCATCCGCAGCGCATCTCCGCTCCGGTGCGGGCCGGCGTCGAACCGATCGACGGGGTGGATCTCGGCGCCGTGCTGCGGATCAACGGCCAGGGCAAGCGGACGGATGCCGGCGAGCGGGCCGCTCTCGTGATCTTCGGCACGCGCGCAGAGGTGACGGAGCGGGCATCCGGGATCTTCGCCGTCGCGGCGGCCACACGCGCCGACTTCATCGCTCGTGCGAGCGGACTGCCCGAGCCCGGTGCCGGCCTTCTCCCCGGCCTCGCGGTGGGCGACACGCGAGCGGTGTCGGAGGAGGTGAGCGCCGCGATGCTGGCATCGGGGCTCAGCCATCTCACGGCCGTCAGCGGCGCCAACTGCGCGATCGTCGTCGCGGCCCTGTTCTGGCTGGTCTCGCTGCTCGGCGGCGGGCGTCTGCTGCGCATCGTGCTCTCGCTGCTCGCACTGGGGGCGTTCGTCGTGCTCGTCACGCCCGAGCCCAGCGTGATCCGGGCGTCGGTGATGGCGGCGCTCGCAATGCTCACCGTGCTGCTCGGGCGGCCCAGCGCCGGTCTGGCGATGCTGTCGCTGGCCGCCTGCGGACTGCTCATCGCCGACCCCTGGCTGGCCGCGACACCGGGCTTCGCGCTGTCGGCCGCCGCGACAGCGGCGCTGCTCGTGCTGTCGCGTCCGCTGCTGCGCGGGCTCCGCCGCTGGATGCCCGTGCCGCTCGCCCTCGCACTGTCGGTGCCACTCGCCGCTCAGCTGGTGTGCGGTCCGATCGTCGCGCTGTTCTCAGATACGCAGTCAGTGATCGGCGTCATCGCGAATCTCCTGGCCGCACCCGCCGCCCCCATCGCGACCGTGATCGGCCTGCTGGCCTGTCTCGCCTCTCCCGTGCCCGCTCTGGCGGATCTGCTCGCGGCCGCCGCCTGGCTGCCCGCCGCGTGGATCCAGACGACCGCGACGGTCTCGGCCGCCCTGCCCGGCGCGACGGCGGCCGTGCCCGCCGGTCCCGTGGCCGCGACCGTCGTCGCCGTGCTCAGTGCCGCCGCGACGCTGGTTCTCGTCCGGCCGCGGTCGCGCCGGCTGCGCCTCGCCGCCACAGCCGTGGTCGTCATCGCGTTGGCGGCCTCGATCGCACGGATGCTGCTGACCGGCCCGCTCGCATCGATGACGACCCCCGGTGAGTGGACGATCGCCGCCTGCGACATCGGGCAGGGCGATGCGGTGCTCGTGCGAGCGGGTTCGCAGACCGCGCTCGTCGACACAGGTGCAGACCCGGATGCTCTCGGCGAGTGTCTCGCGCAGACAGCAACCGACCGCATCGACCTGCTCGTGCTCACGCATTTCGATCTCGACCACGTGGGAGCGGCGACCTCGCTCGCCGGTCGTGTCGGCACGGTGCTGCACGGGCCGGTGGCCGAGCCCGACGATCAGCGGATCCTCGATGAGCTGGCGGCCGGTGGCGCGACTCTGCGGGGCGGAGCCGTGGGCACACACGGATCGCTGGGTGCCGCCGAGTGGCGCGTCGTCTGGCCGCCACCCGACTCCGCGGCCTTCCCCAGCGGCAACGACGCCAGCATCGTCGTCGACATCGCCGGCGGGGGAGTGCCCCGGATGCTCATGCTCGGCGACCTCTCGGCTGCTCCGCAGCGCCAGCTGCTGGCCAGCGGCCGCATCCGGGGCGAGTACACCGTCGTCAAAGTCGCCCACCACGGCAGCCGTGACCAGGAACCGGCGCTGTACGCGCAGATCGCCGCGCCCGCCGCGCTGGTCAGCGTGGGGGAGGACAACGACTACGGGCATCCGCGGAAGGAGACACTGGACATCCTGGAGGCGGCAGGTTCCCGCACTCTGCGCACCGATCAGCGCGGTCTCGTGCTGCTTGGAGAGAAGGAAGGACGACTGGTCGTGTGGACTGAGCGTCAGGAGTGAAGGTCGGCACCCGCCGGTAGGCTGAGAGCATGGCAGCTCCTCGCTCTTCGGCACGCAGCACGGCCGCCAAGGGGACCAAGATTCCGCAGGTGTCGTGGCGTGAGCCGCGGCCCGCGCCGATCGTGCTCGTCTCGGGCCCGGAAGAGGTGCTCGCCGAGCGCGCGATAGCCGGTGTTCGCGACTACCTGCGCGCCGAGGACCCGGCGCTCGAGGTCAGCGACATCCGCGCCGACGACTACGCCGCTGGCACGCTGCTCGGTCTCACCTCTCCTTCGCTGTTCGGGGAGCCGCGGCTCGTGCGCGTGGCGGGCGTCGAGAAGTGCACCGACGCCTTCCTGCAGGAAGCCGTGCGCTACCTCGAAGCGCCTCAGGACGGCGCGACGGTGATCCTCCGCCACACGGGCGCGACGGTGCGCGGCAAGAAGCTGCTCGACGCCGTGCGAGCCGGAACGGGCGGTGGCATCGAGATCCCGTGTGCGGCGGTCAAGCGCGACTCCGATCGCGTCGACTTCGCCGCCGGCGAGTTCAAGGCCGTGAAGAAGCGCATCCAGCCCACGGCGCTGCGCGCCCTCGTCTCAGCCTTCGCCGACGACCTCACCGAGCTCGCCGCCGCCTGCCAGCAGCTGATCGGCGACGTCGAAGGCGACATCACCGACGACATCATCACCAAGTACTACGGCGGTCGCGTCGAGGTATCGGCCTTCGTCGTCGCCGACACGGCCATCGCCGGTCGCTACGGCGACGCCCTCGTCGCGCTGCGCCACGCCCTGGCATCCGGAGCCGACCCCGTGCCGATGGTGGCCGCCTTCGCGATGAAGCTGCGCACCATGGCGCGTGTCGCCGGACGCCGTGAGCCGAGCCGACAGCTCGCGCAGCAGCTCGGCATGAAGGACTGGCAGATCGACCGCGCACGCAAAGACCTCGCGGGGTGGAACGAGCGCTCGCTCGGCATGGCGATCCAGGCGACAGCCCGCGCCGACGCCGAGGTCAAGGGCGCCGCGCGCGACCCGATCTTCGCGCTCGAGCGCATGGTGACCGTCATCGCCACCCGCGATGCCTTCACTCGCTGACGCCGCTCAGTACCTGCGCCGCCTGCGCGTCTCTCACACTCTCGGGTACGCAGAAGGCCCGCCCCGCGAACGGGACGGGCCTTCGAAGCATTGGGCCTATCTGGGCCCCTGAGCCTGTCGAAGGGTCAGAGAGCGGCGACCTTCTTGGCGATGGCCGACTTGCGGTTCTTCGCCTGGTTCTTGTGCACGACGCCCTTGCTGACGGCCTTGTCGAGCTTGACGGCCGCGACCTTGAGAGCGCCCTCTGCGGCCTCCTTGTCGCCCGAGGCGATGGCCTCACGGGTCTTGCGGACCAGCGTCTTCAGCTCGCTCTTCACGGCGCGGTTGCGCTCCTGAGCCTTCAGGTTGGTCTTGTTGCGCTTGATCTGCGACTTGATGTTTGCCACGTGTGGACACTTTCTGTCTGGATGGTATTCGGAGTGCTGCCGACGGTAGAGGGACGCCGCACAGCGGTCGTGAGGGACGAACCCACACGCAAGCCAAGAACCAATACTACCAGCAGCGAGGGGCAGGTGCTGAACCGGTCAGTGGCGCGCCTGATCGAGGGTGCCCTCAGCTTCCGGCATCCAGCGTCGCCAGCGCCAGCCGCAGCACCGCGTTGAACACCGGCGGGCGCATGGCCGTCACCAGGTGCGAGGCGCGGGGCACGACGATCAGCTCCGCGTGCGGTGCCAGCCGCTGGAACAGCGCCTCGTTCACGCGCAGCTGATCGAACTGTCCGTTCACGAACCACAGCGGCATGCGTATGCGCGCCAGCGCGGCCTCCAGATCGAGGGCGGCGAGACTGCTCAGCGCGGCATCCTGCGCGTCGAACGCGTACCCGCCCGCGGCGAAGTCGCCGCGGGTGTCGATCGGGAGGGTCGCAGCCAGCACCCGATCGGTGAGCCACTGCCCGCGGCCCGGCAGCGTATTCATCGCTCCGGCCAGCACACGGTAGGCCCGCAGCGCCGTCCCGCGGGGGAGAGCAGTGCAGGAGACGGCGACGACACCCGCGACCGGCGGCGTCTGCTCGCCGCCGGCGTAGGCGAGCGAGAGCAGCCCGCCCATCGAGTGACCCACGAGCAGCACGGGCCCGTCGGCTGCGGCGGCGCGCACCGCAGCATCGATCGTGTGCAGCGCCTCGTGCAGGGTGAAGTCCTCATCCATTCGCGTGCCGTGCGCGGGAAGGTCGACCGCCGTGGCCGGGATGCCGTTCTCGGCGAGCCACGCCAGCTGCGAGCGCCACATCGTCGCGGACGTGCGGATGCCGTGGACGAGGACGACGTGGACGGTCACCTCTCCAGGATATGAAGAAAGCGGGGCCGGTGGATCAACCACCGGCCCCGCCCATACCGTGCAGTGCTTACTTCTCCCAGCCGACGTTCTCGACGGGCTGGATGCCGAAGCCGTCCAGGCCGACATAGGGCTCGGGGGTGAGGTTGGCGAGACCGGTCTTGACGGCCGAGATGGTCGGGCCGTTGTAGAGCGGGATCAGGCCCCAGCCCTTCAGCAGCTCGGGCTCGAGCTTCATCGCGGCAGCGATCTGGTCGTCGCCGTCCTTGATCTTCTCGACCTCGTGGATCTTCTCGTCGGTCTCGTCGCTCCAGACACCAGACAGGTTCAGACCCTGGTCAGCACCGTAGATCTGGAAGAAGTCTCCGACGCCGTAAGGGTCGGACGAGGTGAAGCGCAGGCTCGCGATGTCCCAGTTCTTGCCGTTGTAGTCCTCAGCGAACTTGTTGGAGGGGCGCACATCGATCTTGACGTCGATGCCGATCTCCTTCTCGGACTTCTGCAGCGACTGCGCGAGAGCCGCCTGGGTCGGGTCGTCGCTGAAGATCGGGTAGGTGACCGAGAGCTTCACGCCGTCCTTCTCGCGGATGCCGTCAGAGCCCTTCTCCCATCCGGCGTCATCGAGGAGCTTGTTGGCTGCCTTCGGGTCGTGCTTCCAGCCCGCCTTCTCGAGCGAGTTGCTGTAGCCCGGCTGGAACGGGTACATCACGAAGGAGCCGGCATCGGCCTCTTCGTAGTCCAGGCCGTTCCACGCGATCTGCTTCTGCTGCTCGATGTTCACGGCCTTGAAGAAGGCCTCACGGACCTCCACGTCCGCGAACTGCGGCTTCTCGGCGTCGACCTCGAGGAGGGTGTTGGCCGTCTGCGTGGCGCGGTGGATCGTGATGTCCTTCATGTCCGACACCTGAGCGAGACGGTCCTTGCTGTTCACGCCCACCTGGTCGATCTGGCCGTTCTTGAAGGCGTTGATCGAGGCCTGGGCGTCCATGCCCTGGAACGTCACCTTCTCGAGCAGCGGCTTGTCGCCCCACCACTCGGGGTTCGGCTTGAAGGAGACGAAGTCGGTGTTCGCGTCGAAGCTGTCGATCGTGAACGGGCCGGCGCCCCACTCGGCGTGCGGGTTGTCGATGAACGCCGTGTTGAACAGGTCAGGCGTGTTGATCGCCGGGTGCAGCAGGATGGTGAAGCCCTTGGCGATCCAGGGGTACTCGCCGTCGTAGGTGACGACCGCGGTCTTGGCGGTGTCGCCCATCTCGACGGACTTGACCTCCTTGTAGCCGCTGGTCGCGTTGGGCACGAAGCCGTCCTCGTCGGAGCGGTTCGCCTTCCACGTGGCGTCGATGGCGGTCCAGTCCATGTCGGTGCCGTCGTTCCAGTGCGCGTCCTTGTTGAAGGTGAAGGTGATGACGGTGTTGCCGTCCTTCACCTCCGTCTTCCACTCGTCGAGGTACGCGTCGTTCTTATACGGGGTGCCGTCGTCCTTGAACAGGATGAGCTGCGGCATGTACCAGGCTGCGATGCGGGCGGTGTCAGCGCTGCCGTCGCCGTTGAACTGGTTCAGCTGCTCGGGGACCTCGTTGATCGGGAAGTTGGCGACGCCGCCTTCCTTGAGGTTCTCGCGAGGCTGCGGGTTGTAGTCCGCGAAGTTGGTGGTGGCCTTGTCGCCGCCGTTGCCGCTTCCGTCTCCGCTGTTACCGGAGTCGGCTGCGCACCCGCTGAGAGCGAGTGCGAAAGCGCCGGTCAGTGCCAGCGCTCCCATCAGCTTGTGCTGCTTCATGGTGCTCCTTTCGCCTTTCGGCGTGTCATAAGGGGAGACTAGTTCGCCCTGCAGGAGGGCGACGCGGCCGCGAGTGAATCTCGACTAACCGTTATCGGAGAGTGACCCGACGGGTGCCGCGCTGGAGCGGACGACATCGGTGGATCAGACCGTCGCCGGCCGGGTGCTCATGGTCTCGGCGTCGAAGACCACGCGCTGACGGGTGCGCTCGACGTCGGGGTCCGGCACGGGGATCGCCGACAGCAGCGCCTGCGTGTACGGATGCCTCGGGTTGTCGAACACCTCGTCCACGTCGCCGTGCTCGACGAACTCGCCGAGGTACATCACGGCCACGCGGTCGGCGATGTGGCGCACGACGGACAGGTCGTGCGCGACGAACAGGTATGACAGACCGAGTTTGACCTTGAGTTCCTCGAGGAGGTTGATCACACCTGCCTGTATCGACACGTCCAGCGCCGAGACCGGCTCGTCGAGCACGACGATCTTCGGGTTCGTCGAGAGGGCACGGGCGATGCCGATGCGCTGACGCTGCCCGCCCGAGAAGGCACCGGGGAAGCGATCACGGTGCGCGGGGTTCAGGCCTACCAGATCCATCAGCTCCTGGACGCGTGCCTGCGTCTCCTCCTTGGAAGTGCCGATGGCACGCAACGGCTCCGCGATGATGTCTGAAACGGTCATCCGGGGGTCCAGGGCACCCATCGGGTCCTGGAACACGATCTGGATGTCGCGTCGCAGCCGGCGCTCGACCTTCCGGTCGTGCAGCTCGTTGACGCTGGTGCCGGCGATGACGATGTCGCCTTCCGCCTGCTTCTCGAAGTCCATGATCTGCAGCAGCGTGGTGGTCTTGCCGGAGCCGGACTCGCCGACGATGGCCATGGTCTCGCCCTCACGCACGTCGAAGCTGATGCCCTTCACGGCCTGCACCTCGCCCACCTTGCGCTTGAACAGCGCGCCCTTGAGCAGGGGGAAGGTCTTGACCATGTTGCGCACCTCGAGCGTCACCGGACGCTCTTCACGCGGCCTGCGCGTCAGCTCGCTCTCGGGGATGACGGGCGGCGGGTACACCGGCAGCCCGCCGATGAGCCCATCCGAGTCGATCTGCTCGGCGCGGATGCACGCGGCGAGGTGCGACGGATCGCCGTGCACCGGGGCGAGGTCGGGCTCACGCGTCAGGCAGGCCTCGACGGCGATCGGGCAGCGGGATGCGAACGGGCAGGCATCCGGCAGATCGATCAGCAGCGGCGGGTTGCCCTTGATCGGGATCAGCGGTTCCTTGACCGCCTTGTCGACGCGAGGGATGGCACCGAGCAGGCCGATGGAGTAGGGCATCCGGGTGTTGTGGAACAGCTCATGCGCGCCGGCATGCTCGACGGGCTTGCCCGCGTACATCACCATGACGTCGTCGGCCGTGCGCGCGACCACGCCCATGTCGTGAGTGATCATGATCACCGCGGCGCCGGTCTCGTCCTGTGCCTTCTCGATCAGGTCCAGGATCTGAGCCTGGATGGTCACATCCAGAGCCGTGGTCGGCTCGTCGCAGATGATCAGGCGCGGGTTGTTCGCCATGGCGATGGCGATCACGACCCGCTGGCGCATGCCGCCCGAGAACTCATGCGGGAACGACTTCATCCGTCGTTCCGGGTTGCTGATGCCGACAACGGTGAGCAGCTCGAGCGACCGGTTCCACGCCTCCTGCTTGGAGAGCCCGCGGTGCACGGTCAGCGCCTCGATCAGCTGGTCGCCGACGGTGAAGACGGGGGTGAGCGAGGTGAGCGGGTCCTGGAAGACCATCGCCATGCCGTTGCCGCGGATCATCGACATCTGCTTGTCGCTCTTGCCGAGCAGCTCCTGGCCCTCGAACTGGATCGAGCCGGTGATCTTCGCGTTCTCGTCCAACAGGCCCATGATCGCGAGGGAGGTGACGGACTTGCCCGACCCGGACTCGCCCACGATGCCGAGCGTCTTGCCCGCCTCGAGGTCGAAGGAGACGCCGCGGACGGCGTCCACACGGCCGGCCTCGGAGGCGAAGCTGACCTTGAGGTCGCGGACGGAGAGAACGGTCTTCGAGGTGGGGGTGCTCATGCGCGGCCTCCTGCCGCCGAGGTGGGATCGAGGGCGTCGCGCAGGCCGTCGGCGACGAGCGCCATGGACACGGTGAGAAGCGTCAGGGCGAGCGCCGGGAAGTAGAACAGCCACGGGGCGCTGGTGACGCTCGCCGCGCCGGTGCCGATCAAGGAACCGAGCGAGACGTCAGGCAGCTTCACGCCGAAGCCGATGAACGACAGACCCGTCTCGGTCATGACCGCGCCCACGACGCCGAGGGTGAAGTTGATCACCAGGAGCGAACCGATGTTCGGGATGAGGTGGCGGAGCACGATGCGCATGCCGGGGACACCCATGTAGCGGGCAGCGTCGATGTACTCGCGCTCGCGCAGCGACAGAGCCAGCGTCCAGATGACTCGAGCGGGGAAGAACCAGCTCACGAAGATCATCGCCAGCGAGATCACGCGCCAGTCGCCGCCCGCGCTGTTGGAGATGAGAGCCAGGATCAGGAAGGTCGGCACCACCATGAGGAAGTGGATGAGAAGCAGGGTGAACTGCTCGATGCGACCGCGGAAGTACGCAGCCGCAGTGCCGACGATGGCGGAGAGTGCGGTCACGCCGACGGAGACCGTGACGGCGATCATCAGGGAGCGCTGCAGGCCCACCGCGGTAAGCGTCCAGGTGTCGTTGCCGCCGGTGGTGGTTCCGAACCAGTGCTCCGCCGAGGGGCCGGTGCTGAGGTTCAGGAAATCCTGATCGTCGATCGCGTACGGCGACGTGAGCGGCACGACGATCGAGTAGATCACCATCAGGATGAAGATGATCACGCCGACCACGGCCGGCTTGTTGCGCATGAAGCGCCGCGTGTACAGCGTCCACTTGCTCAGCTGCTTCGCGGGGATGCGCTCGGCCGTCGTGTCAGGGCCGACGGGCGGCTGAACTTCGGGATCGATCATTTCGGTGCTCATGTCAGCTCACCCTCACTCGGGGGTCGAGGACCACGACGGCGATGTCCGCGAGCAGCGCGCCGATGGCTGTCAGCACGGCGCCGAAAGCGGCGACGGCCACCACGCCGTGCACGTCGTTTCCGTTGATGGTGGTCAGGAAGTAGCGACCCATGCCCTGCCAGGCGAAGATCGTCTCGGTCAGAATCGCGCCGGTGAAGATCGCCGGAATGGAGAACGCGACCTGCGTCGCCACGGGGATGAGCGAGGTGCGCAGCGCGTGCCGGCGAATGGCCTGCTGCTTGGTGAGGCCCTTCGCCCGCGCCGTGCGGACATAGTCGGCGGAGATGTTGTCGAGCAGCAGCGTGCGCTGCAGGAAGTGATACTGCGCGTAGCCGATGATCACCAGCGCGATCGTGGGCAGGATCAGGTGCTGCAGCGCGTCGATGATCACCGGGAAGAACCCGGTCACCCCTTCTGAGGAGGACCCTGTCACGTAGAAGACGCGGGTGCCCACCCAGTTGTTGAAGTTGATCGCGAGGATCACCACCGCGAGGCCCGCGACGATGATGTTCACGTTCATGGTGATGATCGAGATGCCCTGCCAGATCCGGTCGCCCAGTTTGTACTGGCGGGATGCGGTGTAGACGCCGATCCAGATGCCGAGGAGAGTGGCGATGATCGTGGCGCCGAGAACCAGCTCGGCGCTGACCCACATGCGGAACCCGACCTGCTCGTTCACCGATCCACCCGTCGGGCTCACGCCCCAGTCCCAGCGCAGCAGGATTCCCGTGAACCAGGTCCACCACCGTTCGATCAGCGGAACGCTCGCATCCAGATTGCGCGGGCGGAGCAGATTCTCAATCTGCTCTGAGCTGAGGGGCGGCTTGCGGCCGACGTAGTTGCTTCGCGGATCGAGGAATGACCAGGCAAGGAGGTAGGTGACATTCGTCGCGACCACGATCATGAGCAGCCAGCCGAGGGTCCGGCGCACGAGATACTTGATCAAGGTGGAGGGTCTTTCTCTTCTACAGCCTGCCCGGGATCTCCGACGCGACGCTGAGTCGGGATGACGTTCTGCGTCATTCCTCTTCAAGCCTACGCCGACACGTGCAGGAGGGCTGTGACGGAGTCATATAGCCGGCGGAACTCAGTCTCACTGGGTCGCCCCGGGCAACTTCGCGAGACTATCACCGGTGCACTCGAATGGGGATTGAGCCGGGCTGAACGTAGACTTGCCTGAACCCTCTCGGACGCACCAAGGACCACATGTCACCCCGCGCTCTCACCCCGCTGTCGCCTGCGGCGACGCCCGCCACGCAGATCCGCAACTTCTGCATCATCGCCCACATCGATCACGGCAAGTCGACCCTGGCCGACCGCATGCTGCAGGTCACGGGCTCGGTGGCGGATCGCGACATGCGCGCCCAGTACCTCGACCGCATGGACATCGAGCGTGAGCGCGGGATCACGATCAAGAGCCAGGCGGTGCGGATGCCCTGGGCCCTTCGACAGGGTCAGGGACCCAGCGAAGAGGTCTTCGCGCTCAACATGATCGACACGCCGGGACACGTGGACTTCACCTACGAGGTGTCCCGTTCCCTGGCTGCGTGCGAGGGAGCGATCCTGCTGGTCGATGCGGCGCAGGGCATCGAGGCGCAGACCCTCGCGAACCTGTACCTGGCCCTCGAGAACGACCTGCACATCATCCCCGTGCTGAACAAGATCGACCTGCCGGCCGCCGATCCAGAGAAGTTCGCCAAGGAGCTCGCCGACCTGATCGGCGGCAGGCCCGAAGACGTGCTGCGCGTCTCGGGCAAGACCGGCGTCGGCGTCGAGGACCTCCTCGACCGCATCGTGCAGGAGATCCCCGCCCCGGTCGGCGACCCGGATGCCCCGGCACGCGCCATGATCTTCGACTCGGTGTACGACTCGTATCGCGGCGTCGTGACCTACGTGCGCATGGTCGACGGCAAGCTGAACCCGCGCGAGCGCATCCAGATGATGTCGACCAAGGCGACCCACGACCTCCTCGAGATCGGCGTCTCCAGCCCTGAGCCGGTTCCCTCGAGTGGGCTCGGTGTGGGTGAGGTGGGCTATCTGATCACCGGCGTGAAGGATGTGCGCCAGTCGAAGGTGGGCGACACCATCACGACGGCTCGGGGAGCCGCGACCGAGGCCCTCGCCGGATACACCGACCCGAAGCCGATGGTCTTCTCGGGCATCTACCCGATCGACGGCAGCGACTACGCCGAGCTGCGTGAGGCGCTCGACAAGCTGAAGCTGTCGGACGCGTCGCTGCAGTACGAGCCCGAGACGTCCGTCGCGCTCGGCTTCGGGTTCCGCTGCGGGTTCCTCGGGCTGCTGCACCTCGAGATCATCACCGAGCGCCTGTCACGCGAGTTCGGACTCGACCTCATCACCACCGCGCCGAGCGTGATCTACGAGGTCGACACCGACACCGGCGAGAAGGTCATCGTCACCAATCCGAGCGAGTACCCGGACGGGCGCGTCGCGTCGGTGTCCGAGCCCATGGTGAAGACCGCGATCCTGCTGCCCAAGGACTACGTCGGCACGGTGATGGAGCTCTGCCAGTCGCGTCGAGGCACGCTGCTGGGCATGGAGTACTTCTCCGAGGAGCGCGTCGAGCTGCGCTACCGCATGCCGCTCGGCGAGATCGTGTTCGACTTCTTCGACCAGCTGAAGTCCAAGACGCAGGGCTACGCGAGCCTGGACTACGAGCCCGACGGGCAGCAGGAGGGCGATCTGGTCAAGGTCGACGTTCTGCTGCAGGGCGACAAGGTCGACGCGTTCAGCGCGATCGTGCACCGTGAGAAGGCCTACGCCTACGGGACGATGATGGCTGAGCGCCTCCGAAAGCTCATCCCTCGGCAGAACTTCGAGGTCCCCATCCAGGCGGCCATCGGCGCGCGCATCATCGCGCGCGAGACCATCCGCGCCCTTCGCAAGGACGTGCTCGCCAAGTGCTACGGCGGTGACATCAGCCGCAAGCGCAAGCTGCTCGAGAAGCAGAAGGAGGGCAAGAAGCGCATGAAGATGGTCGGTCGCGTCGAGGTGCCGCAGGAGGCCTTCATCGCGGCACTGTCGGGCGATGTCGAGACCAAGGACAAGAAGTAGGTCGCTCGGGACGCGGTGTCGTTCGGAGACTGTTCAGACAGGTCGCTTAGGCTGGAGATCATGCGTCGGGGGACTTTCCGAGAAGGCACGGTGGACTATGCCGCGGTGGGTGCGACCCACGCACCCGACCTCATGCAGTACCCGCCGGAACGCAGCATTCCTGCTGAGGCATCCTGGCGTCTGGGCAGCGGTGAGGACCGTTTCCGCACCGCCGGCGAATCGCTGCTGTCGTGGACCGCGCAGCGCGCCGCCGGCCTCGAGCTGCGCGATGTGCGCCCCGCCGCAGGCTCGGCGTACACCGGCGTCAGCTTCGATGCCGAGGGCGCGCCGATCGCCCCGAACCGCACGCAGGTCGAGCAGCGGTTCGCCGCCGACGGGACGCCCTTCGTCGCGCCGGGCATGACCCTCAGGCTGCACGGCCGCGTCAAGGGGATGAAGGCGGATGCCGAGCTGCGCGTGATCTCAGTGACCGAGGAGCGCCGTCGCATCGGCTTCGTGCTCGGCACCGTCGGCGGCTCGGTGGTCAGCGGCGAGGAGTCGTTCGACATCGAATGGCGCGAGGACACCGACGAGGTGTGGTTCACGGTGCGGGCGTTCGACGCCCCGGTGGCCGTGCTGTACCGCCTTCCCGGCATGGTGCGTCGTCGCCGGCGCGAGCTGTTCGCCCTCTACCTGCGCGCGATCTCGCCGCTGTACGCGACCCCGATCTGATGGCGCACGCACTCTGATGGCACGGGCACTCTGATGGCCGGGCCTCTTCCGCTGGGGGATCCAGCGCCGGCCGATGGCCGGCTTCCGAATGACCTCCCGGTCGACCGCTCAATGCCGTTCTCGGCGTACCTGCACGTGCCGTTCTGCCGAGTGCGCTGCGGCTACTGCGACTTCAACACCTACACGGCGACCGAGCTGCGCGGGGCGAAGCAGGACGAGTACGCCGACACGCTGATCCGCGAGATCGCGCTTGCGGGCGCGGTGCTCGGCGAAGCCGGCGGCATCCGCCCGCTCGACACGGTCTTCTTCGGCGGCGGCACGCCCACTCTGCTGCCCGCCGGCGACCTGGCACGGATGCTCGCCGCGGCGACATCGACGTTCGGCATCCGCGACGGCGCGGAGGTGACCGTCGAGGCCAACCCCGACACGGTGACACCCGAGGTGGTGCGGACTCTGGTGGATGCCGGGGTCACCCGCCTCTCCATCGGGATGCAGTCGGCCGTGCCGCATGTGCTGGCCGCTCTCGACCGCACGCACCTGCCCGAGAACGTCCGCACGGCCGTCGACGCCGCGCGCGACGCCGGCCTCGATGTGAGCGTCGACCTCATCTACGGCGCACCGGGGGAGACGCTGGCTGACTGGGAGCAGTCCCTCGACGCGGCTCTCGCCCTGGACCCCGATCACATCTCGGCATACGCCCTGATCATCGAGGACGGCACCAAGCTCGCCAGGCAGATCCGGCGCGGGGAGGTGCCGGCTCCCGACGACGACCTGCAGGCCGACATGTACGAGGCCGCCGATCAGCGGCTCGGCGCCGCGGGTTTCCAGTGGTACGAGGTGAGCAACTGGGCGCGTCCTTCGACAGGCTCAGGAACCCAGGCGTCAAGGGACCACCGCTCGCGCCACAACATGGCGTACTGGCGCGGGTCGGACTGGTGGGGCTTCGGACCCGGAGCGCACAGCCACGTCGCAGGTCTGCGGTGGTGGAACGTCAAGCATCCGGCTGCGTACGCGCAGCGGCTCGCCCTCGGCGAATCACCCGCCGCCGGCCGCGAGCGGCCGGATCTCGAGGCGCGCACGCTCGAGCGCGTGCTGCTGCAGAGCCGTCTCGCCGAGGGGCTGCCGATCGACGACATCGCCGAGGGTCGCCGGGACCGGGTGGCTGAGCTGATCTCGGACGGACTCGTCGATCCGGCTGCGGCTCTGCGACAGCGTCGGGTGCGGCTCACCCTGCGGGGCCGGCTGCTGGCGGATGCCGTGGTGCGCGCACTCACCGGTTAGCGGGCGCGACCCGCACAGCGCCGGCGAGCCGACGGCCAGGTTCGAACGGGTAGGATTGGCACTCGGAACGTTCGAGTGCCAGCGGGAGGGATGATGGTCACACAACGAGGCCTTGAGGTCCTCCGCGCGATCGTGCAGGACTATGTCGCGACGCACGAGCCCGTCGGCAGCAGGTCGATCGTCGAGCGCCACGCGTTCGGCGTCTCCGCGGCGACGATCCGCAACGACATGGCGCAGCTCGAGGACGAAGAGCTCATCACCGCGCCGCACACCTCGTCGGGGCGCGTGCCCACCGACAAGGGATACCGAGTCTTCGTCAACCACCTCGCCCAGGTTCGGCCGCTCTCCGTGCCGCAGCGCACGGCGATCGAATCGTTCCTCGCCGCACCCAGCGACCTCGACGACCTCATGGCGCGCACGGTGCGGGTGCTCACCCAGCTCACCGGCCAGGTCGCCCTCGCCCAGTACCCGTCGTTCGCGCGCGCGAGCATCACCCACGTCGAGCTCGTCGCGCTGGCCCCGAATCGGATGCTGGTCGTGCTGGTCACCGACGCCGGCGGCGTGTCGCAGCGCATCTCGCCGCTGCCCATCGACATCGACGACGCCGACCTGGCGGTGCTGCGCGCTCAGCTCGCCGCGCTCATCACCGGCCGGGCGGTCGGAGAGGCGTCCGAGCGCATCGCATCGGCAATCGACCCGCAGGCCGGGTCCCGCCTGCAGCCGGCGCTGGCGGCACTGGCCGCGGTGATCGCCGAGGAGCTGGCGGAGTTCCGGCAGGAGCGGCTGGTGATGGCGGGTGCGGCCACGCTCGCGCGGCGTGAGCAGGACTTCCGCGGCAGCATCCATCCTCTGCTCGAGGCGATCGAGGAGCAGGTGACCCTGCTGCGGCTGATGAGCGAGATGGTGACCGACGAGCACGGTCTCGCCACGAGCATCGGCACCGAGAACGCCCCGTTCGGGCTCGGCGAGGCATCGATCGTCGCCAGCAACTACGCCGCCCCCGGCGGCACGGCGCGCGTCGGCGTGATGGGGCCGACCCGCATGGACTACCCGAGCAACCTCGCCGCGGCGCGGGCCGTGGCCCGCTACCTGTCGCGGATGCTCGAAGAAGACGAGGCGGCCCGCTGATGCGGGCGGCCACACACACGAACGCACACGAAGAAAGGTGACCGTGGCGGATCACTACGAGGTCCTCGGGGTGTCGAAGGACGCCTCCCAGGATGAGATCAAGAAGGCATACCGCAAGCTCGCGAGGCAGCTGCACCCGGACGTGAACCCGGGGGACGACGCGGCTGAGAAGTTCAAGCTCGTCACGCACGCATACGACGTGCTCAGCGACGAGGACTCCCGGCGCCGCTACGACATGGGCGGCGACCAGAACGGCGGCTTCGGCGGCGGCTTCGGCGGGTTCGGCGACATCTTCGAGACGTTCTTCGGCGCGGCAGGGGGCGCCCGTTCGGCGCGTCCGCGGTCGCGCCGCGAGCGGGGTCAGGATGCCCTGGTGCGCCTCGACCTCGAGCTCGGCGACGTCGTGTTCGGCGTGCACAGGGACATCGAGGTCGACACCGCGGTGCTGTGCGAGACCTGCCACGGCAGCTGCTGCCAACCCGGCACGTCTCCCGTCACCTGCGATGTCTGCGGCGGCAGCGGCCACGTGCAGCGCCAGGTGCGAAGCCTGCTGGGCAACGTCGTCACCTCGCAGCCGTGCGGCACCTGCGAGGGCTACGGCACCGTCATCCCCAACCCGTGCGGGTCGTGCGCCGGCCAGGGCCGCGTGCGGTCCCGCCGCACGGTCGCCCTCGACATCCCCGCCGGCGTCGAGACCGGACTTCGCCTGCAGCTGCCCGGCTCGGGAGAGGTCGGCCGCGCGGGCGGCCCGAACGGCGACCTGTACGTGGAGGTCGCGGTCGCGCCGCATCCGGTCTTCAGCCGGGACGGCGACGATCTGCTGGCGACTCTCGAGGTGGCGATGACGGATGCCATCCTCGGCACCACCACGACCATCGAGGGCCTGGACGGCACGGTCGACCTCGAGCTGCGCGCGGGCGTGCAGTCCGGCGACGTGCTCACTATCGGCGGCCGGGGCATCACGCCCCTGCGCGGATCCCAGCGCGGCGACCTGCGCGTGGGCGTGCAGGTGGTCACTCCGACCAAGCTCGACGGGGCGCAGCGCAAGCTCATCGAGGACTTCGCGAAGAAGGCGAAGGCCCCGGGTCCCAGACTCGCGCAGTTCCAGCAGGGGCTCTTCTCGAAGCTGCGCGACCGCTTCCGCAGCCACTGACCCCCGCACCACAGCCGATCGGAGCCCCATGGCCCTGCACTTCGTCGTACCCGACTGCACCGACGCCGCCATCGGCGAACTCATCCGCCTGACCGGATCGGAGGCGAAGCACGCCTCGGTGGTGCGTCGGGTGCGCGTCGGCGAGACCATCACCATCGGCGATGGGCGCGGCGTGTGGCTCGAGGGCGAGGCTGAGGACGTCACCGCGTCGCAGGTGAGCGTGCGGGTCACGAACCGCCGTGTTCAGGACGGTCCTGAGACGCGCATCGTGCTCGCGCAGGCGCTGGCGAAGGGCGACCGGGACGAGCTGGCTGTGCAGGCCGCGTGCGAGCTGGGCGTCGACGAGATCGTGCCCTGGCAGGCCGCGCGCAGCGTGTCGCGCTGGGAGGGGTCGAAGGCGGCGAAGGGGCGGGAGCGCTGGGCGACGATCGTCCGCGAAGCCGCCAAGCAGGCGCATCGTGCGTGGGTTCCCGACGTGGCGCCCGTGCAGTCCACCGCGGAGCTCGCCGAGCGGGCGGCGGATGCCCGGCTGCTCGTGCTCGATCCGTGGACGCAGACGCCGCTCACCAGCATCCGTCCCGACGGGCGGGACCTCGTGCTCGTGGTCGGGCCGGAGGGCGGGATCGCTCCGGACGAGCTGGAGCGTCTCGAGGCGGCGGGCGCGGAGCGGGTCCGCTTGGGCGATACGGTGCTGCGCACCTCGACGGCGGGCCCCGCGGCGATCGCGGTGCTCTCGGCCAACCTGGGCCGCTGGTGACCCCGCGACAGGCTCAGGGACACAGATAAGCTGGAAGCATGAGCGAACCCTCGATCTTCACCCGCATCCTGAACGGGGAGATCCCCGGTGAGATCCTCGCCGAGACCGACCGCGTGTTCGCGATCCGCGACATCGATCCGCAGGCGCCGCTGCACGTGCTCGTGATCCCCAAGACCGAGCAGTACCGCGACGTCACCGAACTCGCCGCAGGTGACCCCGGGCTGATGGCCGACATGGTGGCCGTCGCCAAGCAGGTCGCCACCAAGCACGCCAACGGCGAGTACCGCCTGATCTTCAACAACGGCGCCAGCGCCGCGCAGTCGGTCTTCCACGTCCACGCGCATGTGCTCGGCAACATCGAGGAGGGCAAGCTCGTTGGCTTCTGACGACAGCGCACGCGCTGACGGCGCACACTCTGACAGCGCACACTCTGACAGCGCACCCCTGGAGAGCGCACCTCCGCGGTTCCCCGCACAGCCCGAGCGCACCGAGCGCATCTTCGCCGACGGCATCGCCATGGTGCAGTTGCTCGGTCCGCAGGACCGCCTGCTGCGGATGCTCGAGAAGCAGCATCCGAGCGTGCAGGTGATGGTGCGAGGCAACGAGATCACGCTCGGCGGATCCACCGCTGATGTCGCCGCGGCCAAGCGCCTCGTCGACGAGCTGATCGAGATGACCCGCTCCGGGCACGATCTCGCGCCCAGCGACGTCGAGCACTCCGCGCGC
The DNA here is from genome assembly GCF_044748505.1 of Microbacterium sp. NPDC089987. Taxonomy (NCBI): domain Bacteria; kingdom Bacillati; phylum Actinomycetota; class Actinomycetes; order Micrococcales; family Microbacteriaceae; genus Microbacterium; species Microbacterium sp. NPDC089987. The sequence continues at coordinate 1,423,063 of NZ_JBIVGE010000001.1, read as the reverse complement.
ATCCTGCGCCGCGACGACGGACCACGGCCCAGCGAGGTGCTCGGCGAGGCGATCCTGTCGACTCGCGGCAGGGTCATCCGCCCGAAGACCCTCGGGCAGAAGGAGTACGTCGACGCGATCGAGCAGAACACCATCGTGTTCGGCATCGGACCGGCCGGCACGGGCAAGACCTACCTGGCGATGGCGAAGGCCGTGCAGGCGCTGCAGCGCAAAGAGGTGCAGCGCATCATCCTCACCCGGCCCGCGGTCGAGGCGGGGGAGCGCCTCGGATTTCTGCCCGGGTCGCTGACCGACAAGATCGACCCGTACCTGCGCCCGCTGTACGACGCGCTCAACGAGATGATGGACCCCGAGGTCGTGCCCCGCCTGATGGCGACCGGCACCATCGAGGTGGCGCCTCTCGCCTACATGCGCGGTCGCACGCTCAACGACTCGTTCGTCGTGCTCGACGAGGCGCAGAACACGACTCCCGAGCAGATGAAGATGTTCCTCACGCGTCTCGGGTTCGGCACGAAGATGGTCGTCACCGGCGACATCACCCAGGTCGATCTGCCGCAGGGCGCCTCGGGACTCCGTCTGGTGACCCGGGTGCTCGGCGACATCGACGACATCCACTTCTCGCGGCTGACGAGCGACGATGTCGTGCGGCACTCGCTGGTGGGCCGCATCGTCGATGCGTACAGCGAGTACGACGAGCAGCGCACCGCGGCGCGCGTGGAGCGCGAACAGGCGCATCAGTTCGCGAACCGCGCCGAGCGCCGCAACGGGCAGCCGCAGAAGCCCCGAGACCGCATGCCGAAGCGAGGCCTGAAGTGATCGAGATCAACAACGAATCAGCGATCGCGGTCGACGAGACCGTGCTGCAGCGGCTCACCGACTTCAACCTCGCGCAGCTGAACGTCAGCCCCGACGCCGAGGTCGCGATCGTGCTCGTCGACGAGGGCGCGATGGAGTCGCTGCACGTGCAGTGGATGGACGAGCCGGGGCCCACCGACGTGCTGAGCTTCCCGATGGACGAGCTGCGTCCCGGCAGCCCCGAGAACCCCACGGCTCCCGGCCTGCTCGGCGACATCGTGCTGTGCCCGCAGGTCGCCGAAGCGCAGGCGCAGACCGCCGGACACGCGCTGATGGACGAGCTCATCCTGCTCACCACGCACGGTCTGCTGCACCTGCTCGGCTTCGACCACGCCGAACCCGACGAGGAGCGTGAGATGTTCGGGCTGCAGAAGTCGTTGATCGAGGGCTTCGCGCGCGTCGAACGCGGTCGATGACACCCGCGATACTCCTCGCAGCCGCCGTGCTGCTGGTCGCCTTCGGCGGCCTGATGGCCGCCGTCGATGCCGCCTTCTCGGTCAGCTCGAACAGCGACCTCGAGAACATGTCGGCCGATGGCCGCAACGCCGAGGCGCTGGCGCGCATCGCCGCCGATCCCGCACCGCACGTGAACGCCGTCGCCTTCATGCGCGTGCTCTCCGAGACCACGGCGGCGGTGCTCGTCACCGTCGCGCTCGATGCCCTGCTGCCGAGCATCTGGTGGGCGATGCTGGCGGCCGCCGTGCTGATGACCGGCATCACGTTCGTGCTCGTCGGGTCCAGCCCGCGATCCTTCGGTCGCCTGCACGCGACGACGATGCTGCGAACCTGGGCGCCGGTCGTGCGCGGCATGCGCATCCTGCTCGGGCCGCTCGCCCAGGCTCTCGTCTCCGCCGGCCAGCGCGTGACGCCGGGGACCGGGCGCAGCAGCTTCGCCTCCGAGGAGCAGCTGCTGAGCATGGTCGACGAAGCCGCGTCGAACCTCCTCATCGAAGAGGACGACCGTGACCTGATCCATTCGGTGTTCGACTTCACCGATCAATTCGTGCGCGCGGTGATGGTGCCGCGCACCGAGATGATGACGGTGGATGCCGAGGCGACCACCACCGAGGCGATGGAGCTCTTCCTGCGCACGGGCGTCTCTCGCATGCCGGTGGTCGACGATGACGCGGATGACGTCGTCGGCGTGCTCTATCTCAAAGATCTCGTGCAGTTCGCCTATCGCGACGAGAGCGCGTGGCGCGGGCGGCCGGTGCGGCCGATCGCGCGTCCGGCGGTCTACGTGCCCGAGTCGATGCGCGCCGAGACGCTGCTTCAGCAGATGAAGCGCGACGCCGTGCACGTGTGCATGGTGATCGATGAGCACGGCGGCATCTCCGGGCTCGTCACGCTCGAGGATCTCATCGAGGAGCTGGTCGGCGAGATCGCCGACGAGTACGACCGCCAGCCTGCCGAGGTCGTCGAGCTGCCCGACGGTCGCTACCGCGTCAACTCGCGCCTGGGTCTCGAGGACGTGGGCGACCTGTTCGGGCTCGAGCTCGAAGACGACGACGTGGACTCGATCGGCGGATTGCTGGCGAAGGAACTGGGCCGTATCCCGCAGCCGGGTGCCACGGTGACCGTGCAGGGCCTCGTGCTCACCGGCGGCGCCTCGCGCGGTCGGGGCAGGGGGATCGCCACGGTGTTCGTGGAGCGGGCGCCGGGAGGCTGGGACGATGAACGCGATGGAGGACACGGCGATGGCTGAGCAGACCGGACGAGCAGACCAGGAGAAGGCCCGCAGCGGCTTCGTGACGTTCGTCGGGCGACCGAACGTCGGCAAGTCGACGCTGACGAACGCCCTGGTGGGGGAGAAGATCGCCATCACCAGTGAGAAGCCGCAGACCACGAGGCGCGCGATCCGCGGCATCCTGAACCGGCCCGACGGCCAGCTCGTGATCGTCGACACCCCCGGCATCCACAAGCCCCGCACGCTGCTCGGCGAGCGGCTGAACGACCTGGTCGAGCAGGTGCTCGGCGATGTCGACGTGATCGGCTTCTGCGTTCCGGCCACAGAGAAGGTCGGACCCGGCGACCGCCGCATCGCGGCATCCCTCGACGGCTACTCACGGGCGAAGAAGGTCGCGATCGTGACCAAGACCGACGCCGCCGATAAGGACGCGATCATCGAGCGGCTGATGGAGGTCGACTCGCTGCGCGAGGACTGGGCTGCTGTCATCCCGCTCTCGGCGCTCACCCGCGAGCAGCTCGACGTGCTGGCCGACGAGATGCTGCAGCTGCTGCCGGTGGGCCCACGGCTGTACGAGGACGGCATCGTCACCGACGAGTCGGACGAGGACCGCATCGCCGAGATCATCCGCGAGGCGGCGCTGGAGGGCGTGCGCGACGAGCTGCCGCACTCGATCGCGGTCGTCGTGGACGACATCGCGCCCCGCGAGGACAGCGATCTCACCGATGTCTACGCGTCGATCGTCATCGAGCGCGACAGCCAGAAGGCGATCATCATCGGGCGCAAGGGCGCCCGGCTGCGCGACGTCGGCGCGGTCGCCCGGGAGGACATCGAGGAGCTGCTCGGCACCCGGGTGTTCCTCAAGCTGCATGTGAAGGTTGCGAAGGAATGGCAGCGCGATCCGAAGCAGCTGGGACGTCTCGGGTTCTGAGATGGCCGCGCACTGGGTCGCCCGCGAGTGGGGCTCGCCCGAGCGGTGGAGCTTCGAGCAGTACGAGGTCGCGGCTCCGGATGCCGGGGAGCTGACCATCCGCGTGCGGGCCGCCGGTGTGAATCCGGCCGACGCGAAGCATGTCGCCTCGTCGAGGCCCGGCGTCGACCTGCCCGTGCCGATCGGATACGAGGTCTCGGGCGTGGTCACTGCAGTGGGCCCCGGGACCGACATCGTGACCGGGCCCGTCGCGGTCGGCGACGAGGTCATCGCGTTCCGTGTGAACGGCGGATACGCGACGGAGCTCACCGTGCCGGCGCAGAAGGTGCTGCGCAAGCCCGCCACCCTCAGTCACGCGGAGGCGGCCAACCTGCTGCTCGCGGGTACGACCGCATCCGCCATGCTGCACGCGGTGGATGCGCAGCCGGGGGAGACGCTGCTGCTGCACGCCGCGTCCGGCGCAGTTGGCGTGAGCGTGCTCCAGCAGGCCGCGATGCGGGGCATCCGGGTCATCGGCACCGCCGGCCGTGCGCGCTTCGAGGAAGTGCGCCGCTTCGGCGGCATCCCGGTCGAGTACGGTGACGGGCTGCTGTCGCGCATCCGTGCCGCGATGGCAGATGCCGGCATCGGGGCGATCGACGCCGCCCTCGACGCGGCGGGGACCACCGAGGCGACAGAGACCTCCCTCGCGCTCGTGAGGGATCGCCGACGCATCGTCACGATCGTCGACCCGCGTGCCGCTGCCGAGCACGGGTTCCTGATCAGCGCCGGCTCCGATCCGGACACCGCCCGATACCGTGACGCCGTGCGCATCGAGCTCGTCGAGGCGGCCGAGCGGGGAGAGCTCATCGTGCCCGTCGCCCGCGAGTATCCGCTCGATCAGGCGCCGCAGGCGCTCGCTTTCCTCGCAAAGGGGCATCCGGGCGGAAAGCTCGCGTTGATCCCCTGAATCGCCTCGCGGGTGAGCATCCTGCCAAGCAGGGTGCTAGCATCGATGCATGCCTCTGGGCGGTCTGCTTCTTCTTAGCTGCCGCGACGAGTCCTGACAATCGGGCCTCTCTCGTCGCGGCGCTTGTGTTGGCCTGAGCACGTTTTCTGACGAAGAGAAGCAGCCCCATCATGAAGAACAACCAGAAGCCCACCTCGATGCCGGTGCACAAGTACCGTCCGTTCCACGAGCAGATCCGCATCGATCTCGAAGACCGCACCTGGCCGTCGAAGCGCATCACCGAAGCGCCGCGCTGGTGCGCCGTCGACCTCCGCGACGGAAACCAGGCCCTGATCGACCCGATGTCGCCCGAGCGCAAGCGAGTCATGTTCGAGCTGCTCGTGAGCATGGGCTACAAGGAGATCGAGGTCGGCTTCCCGTCGGCCAGCCAGACCGACTTCGACTTCGTGCGGCAGCTGATCGAAGAGGACCTCATCCCCGACGACGTCACCATCCAGGTGCTGACGCAGTGCCGCGAGCACCTGATCGAGCGCACCTACGAGTCGATCGTCGGGGCCAAGCAGGCCATCGTGCACTTCTACAACTCGACCAGCGTCCTGCAGCGGGAGGTCGTCTTCCGCTCCGACCGCGAGGGTGTCAAGCAGATCGCGTTGGAAGGCGCGCGCCTGTGCCGGCAGTTCGAGAAGCGGATCCCCGACACGCAGGTGTACTACGAGTACTCGCCCGAGAGCTACACCGGCACCGAGCTGGAGTACGCCGTCGAGGTCTGCAACGCCGTGCTCGACGTGCTCGAGCCGACACCCGACCGCAAGGTGATCATCAACCTGCCCGCGACCGTCGAGATGGCGTCGCCCAACGTCTACGCCGACTCCATCGAGTGGATGAACCGTCACCTGGCGCACCGCGAGAACGTGATCCTGTCGCTGCACCCCCACAACGACCGTGGCACGGCGATCGCCGCGGCCGAGCTCGGGTACCTGGCCGGCGCGGACCGCATCGAAGGATGCCTGTTCGGCAACGGCGAGCGCACCGGCAACGTCGACCTGGTGGCGCTGGGCATCAACCTGTTCACGCAGGGCATCGACCCGCAGATCGACTTCAGCGACATCGACCAGGTCAAGCGCACGGTCGAGTACTGCAACCAGCTGCCCGTGCCCGAGCGCAGCCCGTGGGCCGGCGACCTGGTGTTCACGGCGTTCAGCGGATCGCATCAGGATGCGATCAAGAAGGGCTTCGAGGCCATGGCTGCGAAGGCCGCAGAGCAGGGAGTCTCGGTCGACGAGATCGAGTGGGGCGTGCCCTACCTGCCCGTCGACCCCAAGGACCTCGGCCGCTCGTACGAAGCCGTGATCCGCGTCAACTCGCAGTCGGGCAAGGGCGGCGTCGCCTACCTGCTGAAGACCGACCACGCCCTCGACCTGCCGCGCAAGCTGCAGATCGAGTTCTCTGGAGTCGTGCAGGCGAAGACGGATGCCGAGGGCGGCGAGGTCACCAGCGAGCAGATCTGGTCGATCTTCCACGACGAGTACCTGCCCGCCGACGACGACACCGCGAAGTGGGGCCGCTTCGAACTGCTCGGCACCCAGACCCGCAGCGACATGTCGGGCGAGGTCTCGCTCGATGTCGTGCTGCGTGACGGCGAGACGAGCGAGCAGGCATCCGGCCGAGGCAACGGCCCGATCGCGGCCTTCATCGAGGTGCTGCGCGAGCGGGGCTTCGAGATCTCGCTGTACGACTACGTCGAGCACACCCTCTCGACCGGCGGTGACGCGCAGGCGGCCGCCTACGTCGAGCTGCAGGTAGACGACCAGCGGCTGTGGGGCGTCGGCATCGACGGCGACATCTCGACCGCGTCGCTCAAGGCGATCGTCTCGTGCGTGAACCGCTCGATCCGCTCGCGTGAGGCTGCCGGCGAGCTCGTCGCGATCTGACCCGCGCTTCGACAGGCTCAGCGGCCCAGGATCCGAATCGGCCTGGGTCCCTGTCTGGGTCCCTGAGCCTGTCGAAGGGCCGCGCCTGGCGAACTGCGGCTCCGATGATCCCGGTCAGGGCTTGATGATCGGGATCATCCCCGTCTCGGTGGCCACCTTGCGGCGGTAGAGACGGCGCTGCTCCGGAAGCGACACGTCGAACACCACGGCGAGCACCCGGATCACGGCCGTCACGACGATGCCGATCACTGCCGCGAGCGTGATCGAGACGTCGAACGCGTGCAGGATCACGATCGCCGTGCATCCGACCCCCGCTGCGACGGCATAGAGCGAGCCGACGTGCATGATCGCGACGGGCAATCCCATGAGCACGTCGCGCAGCACGCCGCCGCCGACGGCGGCGCACACGCCGATGAAGACGGCGGGGACGGGCGGGATGCCGAACGCGATCGCCTTGCTGACGCCGAAGGCGCCGAACATGCCGATCACGGCGGCATCGAGCACGACGATGAAGGTGTTGATGCGGTTGAAGACGCCGGCGAGCAGCATCCCGAGCAGCGCGGCACCGGCGGCGGTGATGAGGTACCAGTCGTTCTGCAGGGTCGCGGGCGGCTGACCGATCAGCAGATCGCGAATGAGACCTCCGCCCATGCCGATCATGACGCCGATGATCGCGACGCCGAGCCAGTCGAGGCGGCGCTGACCCTGGAAGCCGGAGGCGAACATGGCCCCTTGGATGCCACCGAGCCCGACGCCGAGAAGATCAGCCCACAGCGGGATGGTGAAGAGCGGTTCCGTCACTCGTCCATTCTCTCGTGCCCGGGAGATAATCGTTGAGTGCCCACCTATCGAGACGAAGCGGTGATCCTGCGCACCCACAAGCTGGGCGAGGCCGATCGCATCGTCACGATGCTCTCGCGGCGCAACGGCAAGATCCGCGCGGTCGCGAAGGGCGTGCGGCGCACATCGTCGAAGTTCGGCTCACGACTCGAGCCGTTCATGGTCGCCGACGTGCAGATGTACAAGGGCCGCTCGCTCGACATCGTGCAGCAGGCCGAATCCCTCGGCGCCTATGGAGCAGACATCGCGGTCGACTACGACCGCTTCACGGCTGCGAGTGCGATGGTCGAGACCGCCGACCGGCTCAACGAGGCCGAGGCGACCGCTGAGCAGTACCTGCTGCTCGTCGGCGGACTGCGGTCGCTCTCGCGCGGCGAGCATGCCGCGCGAAGCATCCTGGATTCCTACCTGCTTCGGGTGATGGCTCTGTCGGGCTGGGCGCCGGCCCTCGACGACTGCGCCCGCTGCGGCGCACCGGGACCACACCGGCACTTCGGTGCGCAGCTGGGCGGATCGGTGTGCGATGCGTGCGCCCCTGCGGGCAGCCCGCGGATCTCGTCGTCGGCGCTGTCGCTGCTTCGGGCTCTGATCGGCGGCGACTGGACGATGGTGGATGCTGCCCCCTCCGCCGACATGGCCGCCGCATCCGGCACGGTCGCCGCATACGCCCAGTGGCATCTCGAACGCGGCATCCGCTCGCTCGAGCACGTCACCCACCCGTCGAGCATTGGAGCACGGTGACCCCGAAGCCGTACACGCATAAGGACGCGGTGCCGTTTCGCCCGCTCGACTGGACGGGCAAGACCGCGCCGGCGTTCCCCGCCGTGCCGGAGCACGTGGCGATCGTGATGGACGGCAACGGGCGCTGGGCGAACCGTCGCGGGCTCAACCGTGTCGAGGGGCACAAGGCCGGCGAGGAGGTGCTGCTGGATGTCGTCGCGGGCGCGATCCAGGCGGGCGTCAAGCACCTGTCGGTGTACGCCTTCTCGACGGAGAACTGGGCCCGCTCGCCGGAGGAGGTGCGCTTCCTCATGGGCTACAACCGCGACGTGCTGCATCGCCGGCGCGATCAGCTCAACGAGTGGGGCGTGCGCGTGCGCTGGGCGGGACGCAAGCCCCGTCTGTGGGGGTCTGTCATCAAGGAGCTGCAGTTCGCCGAGCAGCTCACCAAAGACAACGACGTGCTCACCCTCACCATGTGCGTGAACTACGGCGGCCGCGTCGAGCTCGTCGATGCCATGCGGGCGATGGCCGAAGAGGTGAAGGCGGGCCGGATGCGCCCGAGCGCGATCACCGAGAAGCAGATCCGCAAGCACCTGTACGTGCCCGACATGCCCGACGTGGATCTGTTCCTGCGCAGCTCGGGCGAGCAGCGCACCTCGAACTTCCTGCTCTGGCAGGCGGCCTACGCCGAGATGGTCTTCCTCGACACGCTCTGGCCGGACTTCTCCCGCGAGGAGCTGTGGCGGGCGATCGAGATCTACCTGTCGCGCGATCGTCGCTTCGGCGGCGCGGTGGACACGCCTGACGCTTCAGCCTGACGCTTCAGCCTGACGCTTCAGTGTGCTCCTGAGGCTCGTGCCTGCCGGGTGCTGGTCAGGTGGCGCTTGCCTCCCAGGGCGGCACCTCGCCGCTGACCGTCCAGCGGCCGGGCGGGTCCGGGGGACGCGGCGCGGAACCACTGACCTGCTCGGCCTCCGGGGGCGAGTGGTCGCTGGGCGCGAACATGACGCGTCGTGGCGGCTTATCCAGGTGCGTTCGCCCGGCGGGGCTGGTCCATTCGAGGGTCCAGTCGGGCAGCTGTCTCGCAGTCCAGCGGAACTCATCCGGAACATCTGGATGCTTCAGGGCGTGGTGGGTGAGGCAGAGGTGCGCGAGGTTGTCGACGCTGGTGGGTCCGTCCAGCGCCCAGTCGATGGTGTGATCTATCTCGCAGCGGTGCACGGGCATGCGGCAGCCGGGGAAGCGGCAGTGCTGGTCGCGCGTGCGCAGGAACCGGCGCATGGGTTCGGTGGGCGTGTAGGTGTCGGTTTCGGTGACCAGCCCGGTGGGATCCAGGAACAGGCGGGTCCACCCGGTGGTGGCTCCGGCCAGGTGGCGGGCGATGTCGGGGTGCAGGGTTCCGTGCCCGTCGAGTTGGCCGGGATGATCGTCGTCGCCGGCGAGGGTGGTGGCGGCGACGGTGACCTGGATTCGGGCATGGACGTTGTCGAGTCCGCTGCCCATGACCTCGCTCGGGTTCGCGCTGAGCAGGAGGTCACTGAGCAGTTCAGTGCGGATCTCGTCCAGACCACGGCTGTCGGTGGGAATCTCGATCACGGTGGGACCTGCGGCGATGATGCGCGCCATGGCGTCGTCGTACGCCTCCCACGCCCCCGGAAGCTCGAATGGATCGAACGGGTCGTCCGAGTCGAACGGGTCGGTGGTGTAGGTGTCGCTGGTGCCGAAGATCACAGTTGTCGCGGCCGCAGCTGCCCTCGCTGCAGCCTCCGCTTCGGCGCGGGCGGTCTCGAACTCGATGTCGGCGTCGATGTCAGTGGGGAGGGTGGGGCGGCGATTCTCGGGGTGCTGCTTCTGCGCGCGGGCCATCGCCGTGAGGCGGTCGAGGATCGCGACCGCCTTGTAGGTCGGCATGATGGCCTGCAGCATCGACATCTCATCGTCCAGTTCCCGCACGCTCACGACCTGCTCCGCCGTCGCCGCGCGATGCCGTTCGGTGACCGTCTGCGGCACGAGGGCGGCGACGAGCTCGCGCACATGGGCGCGGGTGCGAGCGGGAGCTTCGGTCTCGGCGAATTCCAGGGCAGCCGCCTCGTACAGTGCCCAGTCAGCCGGTGTCGCCGTACCCGCACCCATTGTCTCCATCAGCGGGGCAGCCGCGCGGATGATCTCCCTCACGTGCGTGGCACTGACGCGGCCAGCCGCGTACGACGCGCGCAGGGCCGGGAAGTCGTCGCGCAGCGCGCACGCCTCCGCGAAGGCCTGCTCGACGCTGCCTTTGGCCATCCGCCCCGCGGCGGAGTACTCCGCCACCATCGAGCGGCGGATCGCCTCTCGATGCACCGGAGCGGTCGCGGCATCCGCATCCATCACTTCGATCCGCTGCGCCAGCAGCGCCGCACCCCGGGCCTCGAGCCGGTTGATCTGCGCACGCACGTCGAGCCACTCATCCAGCAGCTCACGCTGTCGGGCGAAGGGATCAGCAGGTGCGGTGGCCATACCAGAACTGTAGAACGTACCTCCGACATTCACTCCCTCGACTCATCCCGGCGAAGACGCGGCTCGCCGCACCTCACCGGCGAACGAGACGCGCCCGCACTACCGGATCGGGAATATGCGCGCCGGGGCATGCGGTTGTCTCCCATGTGAGCGAACCCATCTCCATCGACATCTGGTCCGACATCGCCTGCCCCTGGTGCTACATCGGCAAGCGCAACCTCGAGAAGGGACTCGCCGCCACAGCAGGCGATGACGACGCACCGCAGGTGCAGGTCACCTTCCACTCGTTCGAGCTCTCGCCCGACACCCCGGTCGACTTCGACGGCGACGAGATCGACTTCCTCGCCGGGCACAAGGGCATGCCCCGCGATCAGGTCGAGCAGATGCTCGGGCACGTGACGAACGTCGCCGCGGGAGCGGGGCTGGAGTACCGCTTCGATCTGCTGCAGCACACGAACACCGTCAAGGCGCACGAACTGCTGCACTTCGCGAAGGAGAAGGGCCTGCAGCACGAGATGGAGGAGCGGCTCATGTCCGCCTACTTCACCGAGGGCAGGCACGTCGGCCGCATCGACGACCTGACCGCGCTGGCCGAGGAAGTGGGGCTGGATGCCGATGAGGCGCGCTCCGCGCTCGAATCCGAGGCCTACCTCGACGCCGTCCACGCAGACCAGGCACAGGCGCGCGCCTACGGCATCAACGGCGTGCCGTTCTTCGTCATCGACGGACAGTACGGCGTGAGCGGCGCCCAGCCGTCGGAGGCGTTCGAGAACGTCATCCGCGACGTGTGGGCGCAGAAGACCGCCGTGAGCTGATCAGCGACCCGCCTCCGTGAGGGCCGTCTCGATCGCCGAGACGACCTCGACGGAGTCGGGAAGCTGCTTCGGACGGAAGCGCTGCACCGACCCGTCTGCGCCGACGAGGAACTTCTCGAAGTTCCACTCCACACGGCCGGCCTTGCCATCGGCATCCGGAGCATCCTTCAGTGCCTTGTAGAGGTCGTGCGCGCTGCGGCCGTTCACTTTGATCTTGTCGTTGATCGGGAAGGTGACACCGTAGCTCGTCGAGCAGAACTCGAGGATCTTCTCGACCGACCCCGGCTCCTGGCCGAAGAACTGGTTGCACGGGAAGCCGATCACCCTGAAGCCGCGGTCTGCGTACCGCTGCTGCAGCTGCTCGAGCTGCGTGTACTGAGGGGTGAGCCCGCATTTCGAGGCGACGTTGACCACCAGCAGCACGTCGGCGCCGGTGTCGTCGAGGGTCCTCTCGACGCCCTCGGCATCGGTGAACGGGATCTGTCGCAGGGTCGCATCGGCCATCTCCACAGCCTATGCGCGCCGTGCCCGGGCGCGACCGCCGTCTGGGAGAATGGGTGGGACATGACTATCGCCGCTGCCCTTCGACGCGCTCAGGGACCCACTGCCGCGCAGGCTCCCGCTCTGCGCATCGGCCCGATCGCACTCGACACGCCTGTCGTGCTGGCCCCGATGGCCGGCATCACCAATACCGCCTTCCGCCGACTCTGCCGCGAGTACGGTGCGGGTCTGTACGTCAGCGAGATGATCACCTCGCGCGCGCTCGTCGAACGCAACGCCATCACGATGCGGCTCATCCAGCATCACGAGAGCGAGACGCCGCGATCGATCCAGCTGTACGGCGTCGACCCGGCGACGATCGCCGAGGCGGTGCGGATCATCGTGGCCGAAGACCGGGCAGATCACATCGACCTGAACTTCGGATGCCCGGTGCCCAAGGTCACCCGCAAGGGCGGGGGAGCCGCGCTGCCGTGGAAGATCGGCCTGTTCTCCGACATCGTCCAGCGGGCGGTGAAGGCCGCCGGCGACGTCCCGCTGACGGTCAAGATGCGCAAGGGCATCAACAAGGACCACCTGACCTTCCTCGACGCCGGTCGTGCGGCCGAGGATGCCGGTGCCGCCGCCGTCGCGCTGCACGCGCGCACCGCCTCGGAGTACTACTCCGGCCACGCCGACTGGAGCGCCATCGGCGAGCTCAAGCAGGCGGTCACCAGCATCCCCGTGCTCGGCAACGGCGATATCTGGTCGGCGGCCGATGCGGTGCGGATGATGGACGAGACCGGCTGCGACGGCGTGGTCGTCGGACGCGGATGCCTGGGCCGACCGTGGCTGTTCGGCGAGCTCGCCGCCGCGCTCGGCCCTTCGGCAGGCTCAGGGACCCATTCCGCTCCCGTCGTCGACGCCACCCTCGGGTTCGTCAAGGAAGCCTTCCGCCGGCATGCCGAGCTGCTCGTGGAGTTCTTCGAGGACGAGGATCGCGGCTGCAAGGACATCCGCAAGCACGTCGCCTGGTACTTCAAGGGATATCCGGTGGGCGGCGAGCTGCGTGCGGCGCTGGCACGGGCATCCACTCTGCAGGAGATCGACGATCTGCTCGGCACGATCGGCGATGCCCCGTACCCCGGTGTCGGCGCCGAGGGTCAGCGTGGGCGCGCCGGTTCGCCCAAGCGCACCGCCCTGCCCGAGGGGTGGCTCGACTCCCGTGAGATCGGCGAGGGCGTGGGCGACATGATGCGCGGAGCGGAGACCGAGAACGATGGCGGCTGATCCTTCGGCAAGCTCAGGAACCCAGAGCTCGGCAAGCTCAGGAACCCAGAGTTCGACACGCTCAGGAGCCCAGAGCTCGACACGCTCAGAAGCCCAGAGTTACGGCGAGCATGACGCCGAGCGCTTCTTCTCGGAGACCCATCGATCCGAGCGCGACGACTTCTCCCGCGACCGCGCACGCGTGCTGCACTCCGCCGCGCTGCGCCGTCTTGCGGCGAAGACGCAGGTGCTCAGCCCCGCCAGCACCGCCGATTTCGCGCGGAACCGGCTCACGCACTCGCTCGAGGTCGCGCAGGTCGGACGAGAGCTCGCGAGTGCCCTGGGCGTCTCGGCCGACGTGGTCGACACGGCCTGCCTGAGCCACGATCTCGGGCATCCGCCGTTCGGACACAACGGCGAACGGGCGCTGAACGAGTGGGCGGAGGACATCGGCGGCTTCGAGGGCAACGCCCAGTCGCTGCGCATCCTGACCCGCCTCGAGGCGAAGGTGCTCGACGACGAGGACCACTCGGTCGGGCTCAACCTGACCCGCGCCAGCCTCGACGCGACCTGCAAGTACCCGTGGACCGTCGACGAGCCCGTGCCCGACCCGGGCGGCCGCCTCAAGTTCGGTGTGTACCCCGAGGACGAGCCGGTGTTCCGGTGGATGCGCGAGGGTGCAGCCGGCCGCGAGCGCTGCATCGAGGCCGAGATCATGGACCTCTCCGACGACATCGCCTACTCGGTGCACGACTTCGAGGACGCGATCGTCAACGGCTACGTCGACGTGGGGCAGCTGTCGGATCCGGTCGAGCACCATCCGCTCGTCGGTCGCATCCAGCAGTGGGTCGGCTATGACTACACTCGCGACGAGCTGGCCGATGCGCTGTACCGCCTCACTCGCGAGACGATGTGGATGCGCTCGTTCGACCGCTCGCGGCGTGACCTCGCCCGCCTGAAGAATCTCACCAGCGACATGATCGGCCGCTTCGCGCGCGGCTCGGTTGCCGCCACCAGGGCCGCCTACCCGGGCGAGACCCTCGCACGGTACAGCGCCCACGTGGTGATCCCGCGCGAGGTCGAGACGGAGATCGCGGTGCTCAAGGGCATCATGGGGCAGGCGATCGTCACGATCGATGCCCGCAAGGGCGTCTACAAGGAGCAGCGTCGCGTGCTGCACCGCCTGGCCGACGCGCTGTGGTCGACGGATGCGCTGTGGTCGGCGGGCGCCGACGTGCTCGAGCCGGCGTTCTCGGCCGACTTCCTCGCCGCTGACACCGATGCACAGCGCGCACGGGTGGTCGTCGACCAGATCGCGAGCCTGACCGATCAGACCGCCGTCGACTGGCACAACCGCCTGGTGGGCGAGATCGATCCCGCCGAGGTCGGGATCTGGTCGCCGCGGCACGCGCGCCCCGGCGTGCACCGTCGCGCCGAGTCGCGGGTGGTCGTCGAAGGGGCCGTCTGATGCCCCGCATCCTGCAGGCTGACGTCGAAGAGGTCAAGACCCGGACGAACATCGCCGACATCGTCGGCGAGCGGGTCGCACTGAAGTCCGCCGGCGTCGGCTCGCTCAAGGGCCTCTGCCCGTTCCATGACGAGAAGAGCCCGAGCTTCCACGTGCGCCCGCAGGTCGGGTACTACCACTGCTTCGGGTGTGGTGCCTCGGGGGATGTCTACTCGTTCCTGCGCGAGATGGACCACGTCAGCTTCACCGAAGCGGTCGAGAAGCTCGCTGCCCGTGCGGGCTACTCGCTGCACTACGAGGATGGCGGCGCGGCCCCGGAGACCAGCGGGCGCAGCCGGCTGTACGCCGCGAACACGGCGGCGGGGGAGTACTTCCGCTCGCAGCTGCTGAGCCCCGAGGCCGAGAGCGCCCGGCGCTTCCTCGGTGAGCGCGGCTTCGACGCGGGAGCCGCAGCCCACTTCGGCGTCGGCTACGCGCCACGCGGCTGGGACAACATGCTCAAGGCGCTGAGCGCCAAGGGCTTCACTCGCGACGAGCTCACGGCCGCCGGTCTCGTCTCGGCAGGCCAGCGCGGCGTGTACGACCGGTTCCGCGGCCGGGTCGTCTGGCCCATCCGCGACGTGACAGGTCAGACCATCGGCTTCGGTGCCCGCAAGCTCTACGACGACGACCAGGGCCCGAAGTACCTGAACACTCCCGAGACGCCGATCTACAAGAAGGCGCAGGTTCTCTACGGCCTCGACCTGGCCAAGCGCGACATCAGCAGGGGTGACCCGCGTCGCGTCGTCGTGGTCGAGGGGTACACCGACGTCATGGCCTGCCACCTCGCGGGGGTGACGACCGCGATCGCGACCTGCGGCACCGCGTTCGGCACCGAGCACATCAAAGTGCTTCGCCGGGTGATGGGCGACGACTCGGCGGCGGGCGAGGTCGTGTTCACGTTCGACGGCGACGAGGCCGGGCAGAAGGCGGCCCTGCGGGCCTTCTCGGAGGACTCCCGCTTCACCGCGCAGACCTTCGTCGCCGTCGCGCCCGACGGCCTCGATCCCTGCGACATGCGTCTGCAGCGGGGGGATGCCGCGGTGCGGGGGCTGATGGATGCCAAGGTGCCGATGTTCGAGTTCGCGATCGATCGCAAGCTCTCGGGGTACGACCTCTCCACCGTCGAGGGTCAGGTCGGCGCACTGCGCG
Source organism: Microbacterium sp. NPDC089987 (assembly GCF_044748505.1). Taxonomy (NCBI): domain Bacteria; kingdom Bacillati; phylum Actinomycetota; class Actinomycetes; order Micrococcales; family Microbacteriaceae; genus Microbacterium; species Microbacterium sp. NPDC089987. The sequence goes on along the minus strand of NZ_JBIVGE010000001.1, from coordinate 1,407,431 downwards.
CCGCAGCGCCGATCGTCGCGGAGATCCGCGATGAGCTGCTGCGTCCCGGCTACGAGCGGGTGCTGGCCCGCCGGCTCGGTATGGACCCGACGGCCGTGCACCAACAGGTGCAGCGCGCCGCCCGCGGAGAGCGCGAGCAGCCGGTGCAGCGTCAGCAGACCGCGGTTGGTGACGGCGTCGATGCCATCTCGCGCGTTCGGCTGGCGGATCTGCCGCGCACGCCCGAGGTCGCGCTCGAGCGCGACGCGCTGATGGGCGTGCTGCAGTACGGGCACCGGCTCGACCAGCAGACGCTCGCTCGAGCGTTGAGCGAGCCCTTCCGGCATCCGGCGCTGGAGGCGGTGCGCGACGCCGTGGCATCTCACGGGGACCGCACGCGTGTCGGCTGGGCGACGGCAGCGGCGGATGCCGTGCGCGAGCCGTACCGCAGTCTTGCCGGGGAGCTGCTGATGATGCCCTTCCCGGCCCGCGACGACGAGGGAGCGCTGGCCTCGTCTGCGGACCTGTGCCGGCGGCTGATTCTGCGCAGCATCGAACGAGAGAAGCAGGAGCTGCTGGGCGCCGTGCAGCGGGTGCCCGCCGACTCCGATGGCGGCCGCGCACTGCGCATGCGGCTGCGCGATGTGGACGTCGAGCGGCTGAGGTTCGCCGAGTCCTGAGCGCGTTCGGTCTGAGAACCCGGCAGGATGGACGGTATGCCTGCCGACAGCGAGTTCGCGATCGACTGCCACGACCTGGTCATCGACCGGATCGGGCATGGCGGGACGACCCGCGCCGTCGATGGAGTGACGTTCTCGCTGAAGCCCGGTGAGCTGATGTGCATCGGCGGTGCGACGGGCGCGGGCAAATCGACCCTCGTCACCGCGCTGGCCGGGATGGGTGACGCGTCTCTGAAGGTCGCCGGCGGCCGGGCGACGGTGTGCGGCGTGAACATCCGCAAGCCGGGGCGCAGGCGCCGCACACTCACCGCCCTCAGCGGTCACCTCGCGCAGGCGGCCGGGGCCTCGTTGCCACCCCGGCTCACGGTCGGCGAGGCGATCTCCGAGCCGATCACCTCGCGTGAGAAGAAGGTCAACGGCAGGGCGCTGGCGATCCGGGTGGCGTCGCTGCTCGACGAGCTGCACCTGCCGCTCGGGCTCGCCTCGAAGTTCCCCTACGAGCTGAGCGCCGGCATGCGCCAGCGCGTCGCGATCGCCCGCGCGCTCATGCTCGAGCCGCACGTGCTCATCGCCGACGAGCCGCTCGCCAACCTCGACCTCGAGGTGCGTCCCGTCGTCTTCGACGCGATCACCCGTCGGCGCACCGAGCGCTCCATGGCGGCCCTGCTGGTCACGAACGACGCCGCCTTCATCCGCGAACTCGACGCCGAGGCGCTGCTGCTGCGAGCGGGTCATGTCGTGGCTCGGGGGATCGGCTCGAACCTCATCTGGGCGCCGAACGCCGAAGGCGACGTCGCCCGCTGACGCCGTCGCTGACCACGCCACGCCCGGGCGACGCCCGTGTTCAGCAGCGCTCACGGAGTTTGCTAAGCTGGGGGAGTTGCCCGCACAGCGGGGAACGACCGAATGATCCTCGGTAGCTCAATTGGCAGAGCAGCCGGCTGTTAACCGGCAGGTTCTTGGTTCGAGTCCAAGCCGGGGAGCTCACGAAGCCCCGCTCCAGGTCCACCTGGTGCGGGGCTTCGCCCCGTTTGGAGCCTCCACCTCGTGGTGCGATGTCGGAGATCACGGACCGGATGCCCAGTCCGCGCGTCAGAGCAGCTCGGCGCGCAGCTGCTCGGATGACTTGGGGGAGAGCAGCCCGGGCGCGATGTCGAACGGCGTCTTCGCGCCGTGATCGCCGGATGCCGCGAGACGCGCAGCGGCGCGGGCGTATGCCACGAGCACGCTCGCGGTGAACTCCGGGTTCGACTCCAGCGCGAGCTGGAACTCCACGGTCTGCGAGACGCCATCCGAGGTCGTTCCGCTGCGGATCACGAAGCCGCCGTGCGGCGCCCCGGCATGGTCGCGGGCGAGCTCCTCCGCCGACACGAAGTGCACCGTCGTGTCGTACGGCTCGAAGTAGTCGGGCATGCTCACGATGGCTTCGCGCACGGCATCCGGATTCGCACCGTCCTCGAGAACCACGAAGCACTCCCTGGTGTGCTTGTCGCGAGTGCTCAGCTCCGGCCGGTCGCCCGCGCGCACGCGCGACACGGCCTCGTCGGAGGGGATCGTGTACTGCACGCCGCCGGCGACACCCGGAACACGCCGGATGGCGTCGGAGTGGCCCTGGCTCAGCCCGCGACCCCAGAAGGTGTAGGTCTCGCCCTGCGGCAGGATGGCCTCGCCGTACAGCCGCTGCAGCGAGAACAGACCGGGGTCCCAGCCGGTCGAGATCACCGCGGTCGTCCCTGCGGCATGCGCGGCGGTGTCGACGGCGGCGAAGTGCTCGGGGATGCGCGCGTGCGTGTCGAAGCTGTCGACGACCGAGAAGCGCGAAGCCAGCGCCGGCGTCTGCTCTGGCAGGTCGCTCTTCGAGCCCCCGCACAGGATCAGCACGTCGACCTCGTCCTGCATCGCGTCGAGCTCGTCGATGCGCCGCACAGCGACGTCGGGCGAGACCGTAGAGACAGAAGCGGGGTCCCTCCGGGTGAACACGCCGACGAGCCGCATGTCGGCGTTCAGCGCGAGGGAGCGCTCGACTCCTCGTCCGAGATTGCCGTAGCCGACGATGCCGATGCGCAGAGGTGCGTTCATACTGCTTCTTCCTGTTCCGAGCGGGAGAGGTCTGCCGTTCAGCACGGCTCAGCCCTCGAGGTCGTCGACCCCGGGCATCCAGCTGTGCGAGCCACGGTTCCAGCCACGCTTGCGGGCGATCTTCTGCACGGTCTTCCAGTCGGAGTCGTCGAGCCGGTCGACGTACAGAACGCCGTCGAGATGGTCGAACTCGTGCTGCATGATGCGCGCCCGCCAGCCGTCGACCTCGATCCGCACATCGCGGCCCTCGAGGTCGGTGCCCGTGACGAGCACACGATCGGAACGGCGCAGCGCGAAGCGCTCACCAGGGAACGACAGGCACCCCTCGGACTCCTCATCCGGGTCGGGGGAGCCGGGCTCGAGAGGTGCCATCCACAGCACCGGGTTGATGATCTCACCGCGCCAGGGGTTCTCGTCGTCGTCCACGTACGAATAGACATAGATGCGCAGGCCCACGCCCACCTGGGGAGCTGCCAGCCCCACGCCAGGAGCGATGTCCATCGTCTCGTACATGTCGGCGACGAGCGTGCGGATCTCGTCGGTCACCTCGCCGACCTCGCTCGCGGGTGCGTGCAGGACAGGATCGCCCATGATGCGAATCGGAAGAACAGCCACGCCACAACCCTAACGGGCGGGAAGTGCCAGGTAGGGTGAGACGGTGCAGCATGGGGTGGACTTCGCAGGGAACGTGAGCGATCAGCTTGTCGGGGTGTTCCAGAACCCCGCCCTGCTGCTCGGCATCCCGCTGGCGCTGGCCGGAGCCGTCTTCATGTCTCTCGGTGCCCAGTACCAGCATCGCGGCGTCGAGAAGGTCGAGCAGCTCAGCGGCACGCAGGGCGCGACGGGTCTCAGCGGCGCGCAGCTGCGCGCCCTGCTCACTCGTCCCTCATGGATCATCGGGACCCTGATGCTGGGCCTCGCCATCGCGTGCCAGCTCAGCGCGATCGCCATCGCCCCGCTCATCGTCGTGCAGCCGCTCGGCGCGATCGCACTCGTGGTCACCACGCTTCTGAACGCCCGGATCTCCGGCCATTCGCCGACCAGGCAGTCGCTGATCGCGATCGGCGCGTGTCTCGGCGGCATATTCCTGTTCGTCGTCCTCGCCGCGCTCTATGCGACCGAGCGGCCGATCAGCAACGACGACCTGTTCATGATCCTCACGACCCTGCTGGTCGTGATCATCGTGCTCGGCGCGTGCTGGCTGATCCTGCGCCGCCGCATGCGCGCGCTGTTCTACGTCACCGCTGCCGGAATCCTGTACGGCTTCGTCGCCACCCTCGCCAAGGCGGTCATCAGCCGCATCCAGGCGGGGAACTTCGAGTGGCTGACCGTGGTCTGCGTGATCGCGCTCATCGCGGCCGCTGCAGTGGGCGCGTACTTCGTGCAGACCGCGTACAGCTCGGGCCCACCCGACCTCGTCATCGCGGGGCTCACCGTGGTCGACCCGATCGTCGCCGTGCTCATCGGAGCGCTCGTGCTCGGCGAGGCTGCCGCCGCGCCCCTCTGGGTGGTCGTGCTCTTCGTCGTCGCCGGGGCGATCGCCATCTTCGGCGTCTTCAGCCTGGCGCGCTATCACCCGCAGGTGCTCAGCGACAGCCAGGACCTCGGGATCCGCCGAGGAAGCGACCCGTCCCCGGATTCCGGGGCACAGGAGGGCTGAGGGCCCTTCGGCAGGCTCAGGGACCCAAGGCAGAGTGCCGGGCCCTTCGGCAGGCTCAGGGACCCAAGAGGCTCAGGGACCCAGGGAGTGGCAGGCTCAGTAGTCCCGATCGATGAGCTCGGGGGAGACCTCGGCCGCAGCAGCCTCGTCGACGAAGAAGATGGTGCGGCGACGCCCCTTCGCACCCGCAGCGGGAACGCTGGCGTAGCTCGCGCCGGCGAGGGCGAGGCCAAGGGCGGATGCCTTGTCGGCACCGGTCAGCACGAGCCAGACGCGCTTGGAGGAGTTCAGCACCGGGCGGGTCAGCGTGACGCGTTCGGGCGGCGGCTTCGGGGAGTTCCGCACCGGCAGGGCCGCCGCATCCGTCACCGTCACCTCGGGGCGATCCGGGAAGAGCGACGCGATGTGCCCGTCGGGGCCGACTCCGAGGAAGCACACGGCGAACGAGGGCCACTCGCCGTGCACGCTGGCGAAGCGGGCGAGCTCCGCGGCATACGCCTCGGCCGCCTCGTCGAGGGTGACGCCGTCGCTGGGAGCGGCGACTTCGTGAACGTTCTCGGCCGGCACCGGGATGTGATCGAGCAGAGCCCTGCGAGACTGCAGCGAGTTGCGATCGGGATCGTCCCGCTCGACGAACCGCTCATCGCCCCACCAGAAATGCACCAGTGACCAGTCGATGTCCGCGGAGCGGGCGTCTTCAGCGGTGGCGGCGAGAACCGCTCCACCCATCGAGCCGCCCGTGAGGCAGACGTGCGCGATGCGGCCATTGCGCGTGCGAGCCTGCAGGCGGGTGATGAAGCGATCAGCCACGCGCGCCGCGAGCGCGGCGGGCGTCTCCTCGACGACGACGGACTTCACTGATCCCTGCACCTTCATTCGATCACGCTTCCTGCTCGGGCGGACCGAGGCGCGACCAGCCCTCGGTGATGACACGACCATAGAGCAGATCCGCGTCGAGGCGGCGCAGCTCCTCGGCGAGGCACTCGCGCAGCGTGCGCCTCGGCAGGTGCAGCTCGTGATCCGGCTGGCCGGGCTGGGTCAGCACCGCCATGCTCGGCGAAGGGCGCTCGAGCAGGATGTCGCCGCTCGCGCGGGTGAGGCGCACCGACTTGATGCCCTCCTCCCATTCGCTCGGGTCCTCGTACGACCACGTCACCGGCACCTCCAGCGCCATCTGCAGCCAGGCGGCCAGCAGCGCGGTGGACGGCGAAGCGGCAGCACCGCGCACTTCGGCGGCGGTGACGTCCTCGAACGGAGGCTGGTCCAGCACTGCGGCGAGCTGCTCGCGCCAGTGCGTCAGGCGCGTCCAGGCGAGGTCGGTGTCGCCGGGTGCGTGCGTGTGGCCGAGCTGTGTCAGCCGCTCGCGCACGTCGGAGCTCCTCGCGGCATCGGTGATGCGGCGCTGTGCGATCCGGCCGAGAGGGGAGTCCGCGGCATCCGCCGGCGCGTGGTCGGGCCACCACGCGACGACAGGAGCATCCGGCAGCAGCAGACCGGTGACCAGGCTCTCGGCGTTGCTCGCGGCGTCACCGAAGGCACGCAGCACCACGACCTCGCTCGCGCCCGCGTCGCCGCCGACGCGGATCTGCGCGTCGAGACGCGCCTCACCGTCGCCGACGGTGAGGACGATGACACGCATCGGATGCTCGCGCGATGCGTCGTTGGCTGCCTCGATGGCCTCTTCGGCCACACCATTGCGCGCGGCGATGATCAGGGTGAGCACGCGGCCGAGGGCGACAGCGCCGCCCTCTTCGCGCACCTTGACCAGCTGCTTGGCGACCTGGCTGATCGTCGTGTCGGGGATGTCGATGATCACGGGCGTCTCCAGACTCGTCCGTCGCGGGCAAGAAGGTCATCGGCCGAGGCAGGGCCCCACGAGCCGGGGGCGTACTGCTCGGGCTGCTCGTCGAGCGATGCCCAGTACTGCTCGATGGGGTCGAGGATCTTCCACGACAGCTCGACCTCCTCGTGCCGCGGGAAGAGCGGCGGGTCGCCGAGCAGCACGTCGAGGATGAGGCGCTCGTACGCCTCGGGGCTCGCCTCGGTGAACGCGTGGCCGTACCCGAAGTCCATGGTCACGTCGCGCACCTCGGCACCGGCGCCGGGCACCTTCGAGCCGAAGCGGATCGTGACACCCTCGTTCGGCTGCACCCGGATGACCAGGGCGTTCTGGCCGAGCTCGGAGGCGCGGCCCATGAGCTGCTGCGGTGCGCGCTTGAAGACGACGGCGATCTCGGTCACCCGGCGCCCGAGCCGCTTGCCCGTGCGCAGGTAGAACGGGACGTCCGCCCAGCGGCGGGTGGCGATCTCGAGCTTGAGCGCCGCGTAGGTCTCGGTGGTCGAATCCGGCCTCATGCCCTCCTCTTCGAGGAAGCCGTTCACCTTCTCGCCGCCCTGCCAGCCGCCCGCGTACTGCCCCCGCGCTGCGGCGAGCGACAGGTCCTCGGGCAGCTTCACGGCCGCCAGCACCTTCTCCTTCTCTGCGCGGAGATGTTCGGCGGAGAGGCTGATCGGCTCCTCCATCGCTGTGAGGGCGAGAAGCTGCAGCAGATGGTTCTGGATGACGTCGCGCGCCGCTCCGATGCCGTCGTAGTAGCCGGCGCGGCCACCCACTCCGATGTCCTCGGCCATGGTGATCTGCACGTGGTCGATGTGGTTGCGGTTCCAGATCGGCTCGTACAGCTCGTTCGCGAAGCGCAGCGCGAGGATGTTCTGCACCGTCTCCTTGCCGAGGTAGTGGTCGATGCGGAAGATTGAGTCGGCGGGGAATGCCACCTCGAGCGCACTGTTGAGCGCGCGAGCAGACTCCAGGTCGTCGCCGAACGGCTTCTCGATCACGACCCGACGCCAGCACGTGTCGTCGTCGCTGTGCTCGCCGACCAGGCCGGACTCCTTCAGCTGGCGCGCGACCGTGGGGAAGTCCTTCGGCGGGATCGAGAGGTAGAAGGCGTGGTTTCCCATGGTGCCGCGCTCGACATCGAGGGTCTCGACGGTCTCGCGCAGCCGCGCGAACGACTTCGGGTCGTCGAACGTTCCCTGCACGAACCGGATGCCCTGCAGCAGCTGCTGCCAGGTCTCCTCCCTGAATTCGGTGCGGGAGTGCTCCTTCACGGCGTCGTACACGACCTTCGCGAAGTCCTGGTCCTCCCAGTCGCGACGGGCGAAGCCGACGAGGGCGAAACCGGGCGGCAGCAGACCGCGATTCGCGAGGTCGTAGACCGCGGGCATGAGCTTCTTGCGCGACAGATCGCCGGTCACGCCGAAGATCACCAGGGCGCTGGGACCGGCGATCCGGTTCAGCCGGCGATCATCGGGATCGCGGAGGGGATTGTGTCCGCGGGAGATGGTGGCAGTCATCGGTGGAAAATATCTCCAAGTCGGGAGGATGATCTCACTGGGCGGCTTCGAAGAGCGCCAGCACGTCATCCACGGCGTCTGTGATGGTCAGGGTGACGACGGGGCGACCGAGTCCTGCGAGCACCGCCGCGTCGCCGGCGGCCTGCGCCTCGATCAGCTGTCCGAACGTGAACGGCCGTCCCGGGATCTCGAGATCGACATCCGTGCGCTCGGTGATCTGCAGGAACACGCCCTGGGCCGGGCCGCCCTTGTGGTACTGGCCCGTCGAGTGCAGGAAGCGCGGACCCCACCCGAACGTGGTCGGCCGCCCGGAGTCGGCGGCCACCATCTCGCGCAGCCCCTGGAGCTGCGGCATGCCGGTGCGGTCGACGTAGGCATGGATCGCGACGTAGCCGTCGGCGCCGAGGCGGGTCCAGAGGGCGTCGAGGACGCCGGCCAGCGTACCCGGGCCGAGCAGCGCCGGATCGGACGCGCGCACCTCGATGCCGCTCTCGACGAAGGCGGCCGTGGTCGCTTCGGGTCGGGCGTCGAGAAGCCCCCGCGCGGCGGTCTTCGCCGCTTCGACGTCGGGCTGGTCGAACGGATTGATGCCGAGCAGGCGCCCGGCGATCGCTGTCGCGTACTCCCAGAGCAGGAACTGCGCGCCGAGGGTTCCGCTGACGAGGATCTCGTCGTGGTGGCGCCGGTGGAACTCTCCGGCGTCGTCCACGAGCCGCACGATCTGCAGATCGGCCGGATGCGACTCCACTTCGGGGGAGACGGGCAGCAGCACGACGGGGAGGATGCCGGTGCCGGCCTTCCCGGTCGATTCGGCGATCAGCTGCTCGATCCAGTCGGGCAGGCCCTCGATGTGCGTGCCGTCGCTGATGAGCCCGAGCTTGTCGCGACGCGGCTCGGCGCACACGATCGCAGCGGCCAGTCGGAGCGCTGGGTTCTCGGGCGAGTCGACGGCGAACTGCAGCAGCGAGGCCTCCGCCTCGTCGAGCAGCTCACCGATGTCGGCGCCGGCGAGCCCTGCGGGAACAAGCCCGAAGGCCGTGAGCGCGGAGTAGCGTCCGCCGACGTTCGGATCGGCGGTGAACACCCGGTATCCGGCATCCCGAGCCGAGGTCTCCAGCGGAGATCCCGGGTCGGTGACGACGACGATGCGCTCCGCCGGGTCGATGCCGAGGTCGCTGAAGGCAGCCTCGAAGGCGCGCCGCTGCGAGTCGGTCTCGATCGTCGAGCCGGACTTGGACGAGACGACCAGGGCCGTGCGCCCGAGGCCCTCATCGATGGCGCGCAGCACCTGCGCGGGCGCTGTGCTGTCGAGGATGGTCAGCGGCACGCCGGCGGTGTTCGCGATGACCTCGGGGGCGAGCGAGGAGCCGCCCATGCCGGCCAGCACGATGCGGTCGATCCCGCGCGCGCGGAGATCGTCGCGCAGGGCGATGATCTCCGCGACGAGCGGACGGGAGTTCGAGACGGCGTCCACCCAGCCGAGGCGCACGGATGCCTCGGCCGAGGCATCCGCTCCCCACAGGTCGCTGTCCGAAGCGGTGACACGTGACGCGACGAGGTCGTCGACCAGCCCTGAAACGAGCTGCTCGACGGCGGCGTGCGCCGCCTGCGACACGTGCACCGAGACGGTCATCGTGCTGCTTCCAGGACCTTCGCGACGCTGTCGAGCAGGCCGTGCCACGAGTCGATGAACTTCGCGACGCCCTCCTCCTCGAGCAGGCGGGTGACGTCGTCGAAGTCGACGCCGACGGCCTTGAGATTCGCCATGACCTCGTGCGACTCGGCGTAGGTCGAGGTGATGGTGTCGCCGGTCACCTCTCCGTGGTCGAAGGTCGCCTCGAGCGTCTTCTCGGGCATCGTGTTCACGACACCGGGAGCGACGAGCTGGGTCACGTACAGCGTGTCCGGCAGGTTCGGGTCCTTGACACCGGTGGATGCCCACAGGGGACGCTGCAGGTTGGCGCCCAGGGCGATGAGATCCTGCGCGCGCTTCTCGGCGAACTTCTTCTCGAAGAGCTCGTAGGCGAGGCGGGCGTTGGCGAGTCCTGCCTTGCTCTTGAGCGCCAGCGCCTCTTCGGTTCCGATCTCCTCCAGACGCCGGTCGGTCTCGGTGTCGACGCGCGACACGAAGAACGAGGCGACCGAGTGGATGCTCGCCAGGTCGAAGTCGGCGGCGTGAGCGCGCTCGAGTCCCGTCAGGTAGGCGTCGATGACGTCGTTGTAGCGCTCGAGGCTGAAGATCAGGGTGACGTTCACGCTGATGCCGGTGGCGATCGCCTCGGTGATAGCGGGGAGGCCGGCCTTGGTGGCGGGGATCTTCACGAGCAGGTTCGGGCGGTCGATCTTCTGCCACAGCTCCTTGGCGGACGCGACCGTGCCTTCGGTGTCGTGCGCGAGGTCGGGGGAGACCTCGATCGAGACGCGACCGTCGACGTGGTTCGTCGCCTCCCACACCGGGCGGAAGACGTCGAGCGCGTCCGCGACATCCTGCGTGGTCGCGGCGAAGATCGCCTCGGATGCGCTGGCGCCGGCGACGGCGAGCTCGTGGGTCTGCTCGTCGTAGGAGGTGTCGTTCTGATCCATCAGCGCCGTGGCGAAGATCGTGGGGTTGGTGGTCACGCCGACGACGTTGCGGGTGTCGATCAGCTGCTTGAGGTTTCCGGAGCTGATGCGGGTGCGCGACAGGTCGTCGAGCCAGATGCTGACGCCGGCCTGGGCGAGGTTCTCAGTGGGGGTGCTCATGTCTCTCGTTCTCCTTCTGCAGCGCTCAGCGTGCCGCGGCGATGGTCTCGCGGGCGGCCTCGACGACCGCCTCGGCGGTGACGCCGAACTTCTCGAACAGGGTCTTGTAGTCGGCCGACGCACCGAAGTGGTCGATGCCGATCGAGCGGCCACGGTCTCCGACGATGCCGCGCCAGCTGGCGACGGATCCGGCTTCGACCGAGACGCGTGCGGTGACGGATGCCGGCAGCACCGACTCGCGGTACGCCTCGTCCTGCTCGGCGAACCACTCCAGCGACGGGGCGGACACGACGCGCGCGCCCACGCCCTCGGCGGCGAGCGTCTCGCGTGCGGCGACGGCGAGCTGCACCTCGGAGCCGGTGGCGATGAGGATCACATCCGGCGTGCCGTTCGGCGCGTCGACGAGCACGTAGGCGCCCTTGGCGGTGTTCGCGGCAGAGGCGAAGGTGTCTCCGGAGGCATCGCCGTCGCCGCGCTCGAAGACGGCGATGTTCTGCCGCGTCAGCGCGATGCCGGCGGGGCCGCCGTGGCGTCGCAGCAGCTCCAGCCAGGCTGCGGCGGTCTCGTTGGCGTCGGCGGGGCGCACCACGGTGAAGTTGGGGATCAGGCGCAGCGAGGCGAGCTGCTCGATCGGCTGGTGCGTCGGGCCGTCCTCGCCGAGCGCCACCGAGTCGTGGGTCCACACGAAGATGCTCGGCACGTTCATCAGCGCGGCCAGGCGCACGGCGGGGCGCATGTAGTCGCTGAAGATGAGGAACGTCCCGCCGAATGCGCGGGTCGGGCCGTGCAGCACGATGCCGTTGATGATCGCGCCCATGGCGTGCTCGCGGATGCCGAAGTGCAGCACCCGACCGTAGGGGTTGCCCTTCCACTCGTGGGTCGACCATTCCGTCGGGATGAACGACGGCGCGTCCTTGATGGTCGTGAGGTTCGACTCGGCGAGGTCGGCCGAGCCGCCCCACAGCTCGGGCAGCTGGGCGGCGAGGGCGTTGATGACCTGTCCGGACGCAGCACGGGTCGAGACGTCCTTGCCGGCCTCGAACACCGGCAGCGCGTCGACGATGCCCTCGGGCAGCTCGTGCGCCTCGAGACGGTCGAGCAGCGCCTTGCGCTCGGGGTTTGCCTCGGCCCACGCGTCGAACGACTTCTGCCACTCGGCGCGCGCATCGGCTGCGCGCTGTCCGAGCTCGCGGGTGTGCGCGATGACCTCGTCGTCGACGACGAAGTGCTGCTCGGGATCGAAGCCGAGCACCTTCTTCGTCGCGGCCAGCTCGTCGGCGCCGAGCGCCGATCCGTGGATCTTGCCGCTGTTCTGCTTTCCGGGCGAGGGCCAGCCGATGATGGTCTTCAGGATGATCAGCGAGGGCTTCGACTGCTCGCCCTGCGCGGCGGCGATGGCGGCGTGCAGCTCCGCGACGTCCTCGACGTACTGGCCGGTCTTCTTCCAGTCGACCGTCTGCACGTGCCAGCCGTATGCCTCATAGCGCGCGGCCACGTCCTCGGTGAACGCCACGTCGGTGTCGTCCTCGATGGAGATCTGGTTGGAGTCGTAGATGGCGATGAGGTTGCCGAGCTCCTGGTGTCCGGCGAGCGACGACGCCTCGCTGGTGATGCCCTCCTGCATGTCCCCGTCACCGGCGATCACGTAGACGAAGTGGTCGAACGGGCTGGTGCCGGCAGCGGCATCCGGATCGAACAGCCCGCGCTCGTACCGAGCGGCGTAGGCGAAGCCGACGGCCGACGCGAGGCCCTGGCCGAGCGGGCCGGTGGTGATCTCGACGCCCTTGGTGTGCCCGTACTCGGGGTGACCGGGGGTCTTCGATCCCCACGTGCGCAGCGACTCGAGGTCTTCCAGCTCGAGTCCGAAGCCGCCGAGGTACAGCTGCACGTACTGCGTCAGCGACGAGTGGCCGACCGAGAGGATGAAGCGGTCGCGGCCGAGCCAGTCGGTGTCGGCGGGATCGTGGCGCATGACGCGCTGGTAGAGGAGGTACGCCGCGGGAGCGAGGCTCATCGCCGTGCCGGGGTGACCGTTGCCCACCTTCTCGACGGCATCAGCCGCCAGCAGTCGGGCGGTGTCCACCGCGCGCCGATCGATCTCATCCCAGTGCAGTTCTGCCACAGCCATACTCCTTAAGACGCTTTGGGACGCTCCCGCATTCCTGCGCCTTCCGCGTCTTCACGGAGTGGAATTTGCACAGCAGCGGGTGCGCGAGTGGGTTTCAGCATAGCGGGGCGCACGTGCGCGACCAGAGTGTGTTGCGTGCGTCTGCGGATGGGCGGATAATCCCCCCCTCCTCGGGTCTGAGGACCCCGTGCCGAGTCGCACGTGCGACAACCCGGCACGACACGCCGGGTGGCATAGAATGGGGGACGTCCGCCATGTATAAGGAGGGGATCGCGATCTCGACGACATCGCAGGCCGCCGCGACTCATCACTCGTTCGGCCAGAAGATCCGCGGGTACATCGCCCTCACCAAGCCCCGCGTGCTGGAGCTGCTGCTCGTCTCCACCGTTCCGGTGATGTTCCTCGCCGAGCGCGGGATGCCCGACATCTGGCTCGTCATCGCGACGGTGATCGGCGGTGCGATGAGCGCTTCGTCTGCGGCCTCCTTCAACATGTACCTCGATCGCGACATCGATGTGCACATGAAGCGGACCGAGAACCGGCCGCTCGTGACCGGGGAGGTCTCGCCGCGCGGAGCCCTGGTGTTCTCGTGGCTGCTGGCCGTGGCATCCACCGTCTGGCTGCTGCTGACGACCAACTGGCTCGCCGCGGCGCTCTCGGTGACCGCGATCTTCTTCTACGTCGTGATCTACACGATGTTGCTGAAGCGCCGCACCGAGCAGAACATCGTCTGGGGCGGCATCGCCGGGTGCTTCCCGGTGCTGATCGGCTGGAGCGCCGTCACGGGTTCGCTGGACTGGCCGCCGTTCGTGCTGTTCGTGCTCGTCTTCCTCTGGACGCCGCCGCACTACTGGCCGCTGTCGATGAAGTACAAGGACGACTACGACGACGTCGATGTGCCGATGCTCGGCGTCACCCGCTCGGCCTCGCAGGTTGGCCTGCAGGTCATCCTGTACGCCTGGGCCACCGTGGCCTGCTCGATGCTGCTCGTGCCGGTCGCGCACATGGGACTCGTCTACACGGTCTCGGCCCTGGTCTTCGGCGGCTGGTTCATCTACGAGTCGCACCGCCTCTACAACCGCGCCGTGCACGGTGGCGAGGCGCGCCCGATGCGCGTGTTCCACGCGTCGATCACCTACCTGACGCTGATCTTCCTCGCGGTCGCGGTCGACCCGCTGCTGCCGTTCTGACCTTCAGCACGAGACGCTGAGAGGCCCGCACCGGATCGGTGCGGGCCTCTCGCGTCAGGTGCGATCCGTCTCAGCCGACGGGCTTCTTCAGCTTCGTGACGAGCACGGTGTACGTCGCGGCCGACAGCGCGGCCAGCACCATGTGGATGCCGATGAGCACCGGCGGCAGACCGGTGCGCGCCTGCAGGACGCCGACGCCCACCTGCACGAGGATCGCCAGGATGAGCACGAGCGTCCACCGGCGCGGCGGAAGCCTCAGGGCCCAGGCCGAGACGGCCAGGATCAGCACGAGAGCCGCCAGCACGTAGCCGGGCCAGGAGTGGACGTGAGCGAGGATGCTGGCGTCGAAGCCCTGTCGCAGGATCTCGCCGTCACCCGAGTGCGGGCCGGAGCCGGTGGTCAGCACCCCGAAGATGATCGTGAGCGCCAGCGCGAGCCCGGTGACGTGCGCGGTGATCGAGAACCACAGCGGCACGGCGGCCGCGCGCGGCCCCGGCTCAGCACCCAGGCGGACGAGGAACAGGGCGGTGACGCAGACGAGCAGCAGCGACACGGTGTAGTGGAATCCGACGATGAACGGGTTGAGGCTGCTGATCACCGCGAAGCCGCCCACGACGGCCTGAGCCATGACGCCCACCAGCACCACCCAGGCCAGCACGGCCAGGTCGCGTCGCCGGGTCGTCTGGCGCAGCGAATCAGCCGCGCCGACCAGCACGGCCAGCAGCAGCACGGCCGACATCAGCGCCGCGCTGGGGAGGTCGAGCGCGGAGGCCGCGACGTACACGGCGATGCCGGCCACGATTCCGCCGAGCGCGAACCACACAGCTCGCACGACCAGGCGGCGCCCGCTGATGACATGCAGCGTGAGCATGAGCACAGCGAGGGCGAGCAGGCCGACGACGCCTGTCATCACCCGGTTGCCGAACTCGATCGCACCGTGCACGCCCTGCACCTCGAGGATCGGCACGAGCGACTCGGGGGTGCACAGCGGCCACTCCGAGCAGCCGAGACCCGAGCCGGTCAGGCGCACGGCGCCGCCGGTGCCGATGATCAGCACCTCGGCGATGAACGACAGCCACGCGAAGACTCGCAGCCGCCGGCCGATCGTCGTGGGCAGCCACGTGAGGGTGTCGCCGGACGTGCGTCTGCCCGGCAGGGTATCCGGGGCGGCGGTATGGTTCATGGTGCCTCCGGTTCGCGGAATCGACAGGCGGGCGCGGCCCGCCCGCGAGGCGGAACCTGTAGAATCGGGATTGTGATGAGGGGCGCATACAGCGCGGATTCCCTCACCGACAGTTTAGGCGCGAGTCCTGCGCCGAAGATGAGGGCCCATGAGCGGCATCCATTCCCTGAAGACTCGACGGGGAACCGGTGTGCCGGGGCGGATGACACCGTCTGGGCCATGTTGAGGAGAGTGTGTCATGTCGGATGTCCTGATCGACCGCCCGGAACTCGAAGGGCTGGGGGTGTACGAGTTCGGCTGGCACGACGCAGATGCTGCGGGTGCCAGCGCACGTCGCGGTCTCTCCGAGGACGTCGTGCGCGACATCTCGGCTCTCAAGAGCGAGCCGGAGTGGATGCTGAAGACCCGCCTCAAGGGGCTGTCGCTCTTCGGCCGCAAGCCGATGCCGACCTGGGGCGCCGACCTCAGCGACATCGACTTCGAGAACATCAAGTACTTCGTCCGCTCCACGGAGAAGCAGGCGCAGAGCTGGGAAGACCTTCCCGACGACATCAAGAACACCTACGAGCGACTCGGCATCCCCGAGGCCGAGCGTCAGCGTCTCGTCGCCGGTGTGGCAGCGCAGTACGAGTCCGAGGTCGTCTACCACCAGATCCGTGAGGACCTCGAGGCCCAGGGCGTCATCTTCATGGACACCGACACGGCGCTGCGCGAGCACCCCGAGTTCTTCGAGGAGTACTTCGGCACCGTGATCCCGACGGGCGACAACAAGTTCGCCGCGCTCAACACGGCCGTCTGGTCGGGCGGCTCGTTCGTGTACGTGCCCAAGGGCGTCCACGTCGAGATCCCGCTGCAGGCGTACTTCCGCATCAACACCGAGAACATGGGCCAGTTCGAGCGGACCCTGATCATCGCCGACGAGGACAGCTACGTCCACTACATCGAAGGCTGCACCGCCCCGATCTACAAGTCGGACTCGCTGCACTCGGCCGTGGTCGAGATCATCGTGAAGAAGAACGCCCGCGTGCGCTACACGACGATCCAGAACTGGTCGAACAACGTGTACAACCTCGTCACCAAGCGCGCGGTCGCCCATGAGGGCGCCACGATGGAATGGGTCGACGGCAACATCGGCTCCAAGGTGACGATGAAGTACCCCTCGATCTACCTGATGGGCGAGCACGCCAAGGGCGAGACCCTGTCGGTCGCCTTCGCAGGTCCCGGTCAGCACCAGGACGCCGGCGCGAAGATGGTGCACATGGCGCCGTACACGCAGTCGTCGATCGTCTCGAAGTCGATCGCCCGCGGCGGTGGACGAGCCGGTTACCGCGGCGAGGTCCGCGTCGACGCGGCGGCGCACCACTCCGCCAACTCGGTGGTCTGCGATGCACTGCTCGTCGACACCCAGTCGCGCTCCGACACGTACCCGGCGATCGACATCCGTGTCGACGACGTGCAGCTCGGTCACGAGGCCACGGTCTCGAAGGTCAGCGAGGAGCAGCTCTTCTACCTGCAGTCCCGCGGCATCGAGGAGACCGAGGCGATGGCGATGATCGTGCGCGGCTTCATCGAGCCGATCGCGCGCGAGCTGCCCATGGAGTACGCGATGGAACTGAACAAGCTCATCGAGATGGGCATGGAAGGATCGGTCGGCTGATGACGGCCCCCACACAGGCGCCCGAGCTGGCGCCGCAGACGAACGCGCACATCGACCCCGCCGCTCAGGTGGCCGACGCCGGCTTCGTGCCGGTGCAGACCCGCTCGGAGCGGCCCCGGTCGTTCGACCCCGACGACTTCGGCGCCCCGACCGGGCGCGAGGTCAACTGGAAGCACACGCCCGTCGCGCAGCTGAAGACGCTGCTCGGCACGGCCGAGGCGAACGACGGCGTCTCGTACACCTTCAGCCACGAGCAGTACGTGAGCACGCCGCTCGCGCACGGCGCGACGCCGCGGGGCGAGTTCTTCGTCCCGGAGGACGTCGTCTCCGCCGTGGCCTGGCAGGGCGCCGCTGAGGCTCTGCACCTCAGCATCCCCGCCGATGAGGAGGTCGCCGAGCCGATCCTCGTCACGATCGACGGCACCGGCGGCCGCGCCGACGCCCACCTCGTGATCGAGGCCGGACGTCACAGCGTCGCGACGGTGGTGCTGCAGCACGGCGGCACCGCCGAGTACGCGCAGAACGTCGAGATCATCGTGCGCGACGGAGCCAAGCTGAAGCTCGTCACCGTGCAACGCTGGGAGGATGACGCGGTGCACGCGGCCGCTCACCAGGCGCGCGTCGACCGCGATGCCGAGCTCACGCACATCGTTGTCAGCCTCGGCGGCGGCGTGGTGCGCGTGAACCCGAACGTCGAGCTCGCGGGCACCGGATCGCACGGGTACCTGTACGGTCTGTCCTTCGCCGACTCGGGGCAGCACCTGGAGAGCCAGGTCTACCTGCACCACAAGGGCGCGCACACCACGGGCGATGTCCTCTACAAGGGCGCTCTGCACGGCGAGAGCGCGCACAGCGTGTGGATCGGCGACGTGCTGATCGGACCGGACGCCACCGGAACCGACTCGTATGAGGCGAACCGCAACCTCGTGCTCACCGAGGGCGCCCGCGCCGACTCGATCCCGAACCTCGAGATCCAGACCGGCGACATCGCCGGGGCCGGCCACGCCAGCGCCACCGGTCGTTTCGACGACGAGCAGCTGTTCTACCTGCAGGCTCGAGGCATCTCCGAGGAGGAGGCGCGTCGCCTCGTCGTGTTCGGCTTCCTCACCGAGGTCGTGCAGCGCATCGGCATCCCGTCGCTGCAGGACGAGCTGACCGCCGCTCTCGAGGCCGAGCTCGAGGCGGTGAGCAAGTGAGCGCACAGCGCGCCTGCAGCGCCAGCGAACTCGAGCAGGACACGCCGCTGCGCGTCGAGCTCGACGGCATCGCCATCTCGATCGTGAAGGACAGCGACGACCAGATCCACGCGATCGGCGATCGCTGCACCCACGGCGACATCTCGCTCTCCGAGGGCTTCGTGGAAGGCAAGACGCTGGAGTGCTGGGCCCACGGCTCGGCGTTCTCGCTGGAGACCGGCCACCCCCTCAACCTCCCCGCTTACGAGCCCGTCCCGGTGTTCGTCGTCGAGATCGACGGCGACGACGTGCTCATCGACCCCACTGTCACTAAGGAAGTCTGAATGTCTGTTCTCGAGATCCGCGACCTTCATGTAACGGTCGAGACCGACCAGGGCGTGACGCCGATCCTCAACGGGATCGACCTCACCATCAAGACCGGTGAGACGCACGCCATCATGGGCCCGAACGGCTCCGGCAAGTCGACCCTCGCCTACACGATCGCCGGGCACCCCAAGTACACCGTCACGCAGGGCACCATCACCTTCGACGGCGAGGACGTGCTCGAGATGAGCGTCGACGAGCGCGCTCGCGCGGGCCTGTTCCTCGCCATGCAGTACCCGGTGGAGATTCCCGGCGTCACGGTGACGAACTTCCTGCGCACCGCGAAGACCGCGATCGACGGCGAGGCGCCCTCGATCCGTCAGTGGACGAAGGACGTCAAGGAGGCCATGTCGAACCTCCGCATGGATCCGAAGTTCGCCCAGCGCAACGTCAACGAGGGCTTCTCGGGCGGCGAGAAGAAGCGCCACGAGATCATGCAGCTCGAGGTGCTCCAGCCCAAGTTCGCGGTGCTCGACGAGACCGACTCGGGCCTGGACGTCGACGCGCTGAAGATCGTGTCGGAGGGCGTCAACCGCGCCAAGGAGGCGACCAACCTCGGTGTGCTGCTGATCACGCACTACACCCGCATCCTGCGCTACATCCGCCCCGACTTCGTGCACGTGATCGTCAAGGGTCGGATCGTCGAGGAGGGCGGCTCTGAGCTGGCCGACCGTCTCGAGGACGAGGGCTACGACCGCTTCCTCGACTCCGCCGAGCCGATCGAAGCGTAGGCTGGGAGCATGACCGCGACGCTCACTCCCGAGAAGTACGACGAGGTCACCGAGGCTCTCAAGGACGTCATGGACCCGGAGCTCGGGATCAACGTCGTCGACCTCGGCCTGATCTACGACCTCTCCTGGGACGACGAGAACGACGCCCTGGTCATCCACATGACGCTGACCAGCGCCGGATGCCCGCTCACCGACGTGCTCGAGGAGCAGACCGCCCAGGCGCTGGATTCGGTTGTCGACCAGTTCCGGATCAACTGGGTGTGGATGCCCCCGTGGGGTCCGGAGCGGATCACCGACGACGGACGCGACATGATGCGCGCCCTCGGATTCGCGATCTGACATGACGGCTCACGTCGTCGCTCTTCCTCCGGCGGAGCTGCGGCAGCGCACGAGCGAGAAGCAGCGGGAGCATCCGGAAGGGGTGCTCCCGCTCTTCGTCGTCCGGACGGACGAGGCGGAGGCGTGAGAGCCGGCGCTCCGGCCGCGACGATCTGGGATGCCACCCGCCTCGGGATCACGATCGGCTCGGTCGTGCTCATCTTCCTCGCCGCGATCGAGGCCCTCGCCGTCACCACGGTGATGCCCGTGGTCAGCGCGGATCTGCACGGCGAGGCGCTCTACGCGGTCGCGTTCTCGGGAACGCTCGCGACGAGCGTCATCGGCATGGTGGCGGCCGGGACGTGGAGTGACCGGTCAGGACCGCGGGCGGCGCTGTACACCTCGGTCGCGCTCTTCCTGGTAGGACTGGTCGTCTCCGGCGTCGCCCCCGACATGTACACCTTCCTCGTAGGCCGGCTCATCCAGGGGCTCGGGGCGGGCGGCCAGACCGTCGCGCTGTACGTCGTGGTCGCGCGCGTCTACCCGCCGCAGCTGCACGGGCGCATCTTCGCCGCCTACGCCGCAGCCTGGGTCGTCCCGTCGATGATCGGGCCATTCCTCGCGGGGCTCGTGACCGAGCTGCTGCACTGGCGCTGGACGTTCCTCGGGGTCGCCGTGCTCACCGCGGGCGCGTTCGTGCTCGTCGCGCAGCGCCTGAGCGGAGTCTCCCTGGAGGCGGACGCGGGTGACGCCGAGCCGGATGCCCGCTCCGCCGAGCCCGCGACCGGGGCCCCCGGGTCGTTCGCGACGCGCATGCTGCTGGCTGTCGTCGTGGCCGCGTGCGCGGTGGGCGTCGGCTTCACCGTCGAGCTGCCGTTCCGCGTCGGCGGACCGCTGGCCGTGATCGGCATCATCGTGATCGGCGCCGCGCTGCTGCCGCTGCTGCCGGTGCGCACCCTGCGTGCTGCGCCCGGCCTGCCGAGCGTCGTGCTGACCCGCGGACTCATCGCGGGCGCCTTCTTCGCCGCTGAGGCGTACATCCCGAAGCTGCTGATGGACGAGCACGGCTTCTCTCCGTCGATCGCCGGCTTGGCGCTGACCCTCGCGGCTCTCGGCTGGTCGAGCGCATCTGCAGTGCAGGGACGGTGGGGCGATCGCCTGGGCAGCCACCGCATCATGCTGATCACGTTCACGCTCCTCGTCTCGGCACTCGCCGGTGTGCTGGCCGTGGCACTCGCCTGGCGTGCGCCCTGGATCGTCGTCGTCGGGTGGGGCCTGGCGGGCGCTGGAATGGGGTTGCTCTATCCGCGCCTGACCGTGCTCACGCTCGCGTACTCGACGACCCGCGACGAGGGCTTCAACTCGTCGGCGCTGTCGATCTCGGACGCGACGGGCTCCGCGGTGGCGGTGGCCGTGGCGGGTCTGGGCTTCACCGCCCTCCCGCTGCTGGGCAGCGGCTTCGCGACCGTCTACGCCTTCGCGGCGGTTCTCGCCGTGGTGGCCCTGGTGCCGGGGCTCAGGATGGGTGCTCCGGTCCGCTGACGAGCGATGGGGGTGGCGGACAAGATCTGCCCGGCCACCCTGTAGGTGTCGTGGTGCGCCGACGGCGATGGGCTCAATACTGTGGGAATCGACAACGTCACCGCCGTTTCGGTGCACAGAGCCCACGACCCCGGAGGACCGATGACTCCCGACCGCCGTCCCCTCAGCGCTGATCTCGCGCGTATCGCCGTCTTCGCGGCTCTTGTGATCGTGCTCGGCACGGTCATGGTGCCGCTGCCGAGCGGGGTTCCGATCACGGGCCAGACGCTGGGAGTGATGCTCGCCGGACTCGTGCTGGGCGCCCGCCGTGCTCCGCTTTCGATCCTGCTCGTGCTGGCACTCGCGGCCATCGGACTGCCCGTGCTGGCCGGCGGTCGCGGCGGCCTCGGCTCGTTCGTCGGACCGACCGCCGGATACATGCTGGGCTGGGTCGCAGGGGCCGTCGTGATCGGCCTGATCGCGCACGGCGGCCGCTTCACGTGGTGGCGCGCGGCGACCGGGGCCCTCATCGGCGGCATCCTCGTCGTCTATCTCTTCGGGATCCCGGTGCAGGCCGCGGTCACGGGGGTGCCGCTCGACCTGACGGCGCTGTCGAGCGTCGCCTTCCTGCCCGGCGACCTGATCAAGGCGACGCTGGCGACCGTGCTCGCGGTCGCCCTGCGCCGGGCATATCCCCGCGCGTTCCCGAAGGCCGCCGGCGCACGCGCGGCCGCGGGTGCTGCCGGCACCGGCGCCGTCGCCGCGCAGTGACCGACGCGCACATCGCCTTCGACGACGTGTCCTGCGTGGTCGACGATGTTCCCATCCTGCGCAGCGTCACGACGCGGCTGACCGCGCGCCGCACCGCCGTGATCGGCGCGAACGGCTCGGGGAAGTCGACGTTCGCTCGCATGATCAACGGACTGCGTCAGCCCACATCGGGCACCGTGCGCGTGCTGGGGCTCGACTCGGCCGCGGAAGGGGCGCGGGTGCGATCACGTGTCGGATTCGTGTTCACGAACCCCGAGGCGCAGATCCTCATGCCGACGCCCGCCGAGGATCTGGCGCTCTCCCTCGGCTCCGTGCCGCGAGCGATGCGTGCGACGCGCGTCGAGCAGATCCTCGAGCAGTACGGGCTGGCGGGGCGAGGAGATCAGCCCGTCTCCGAGCTGTCGGGTGGCCAACGGCAGCTGCTGGCGCTGGCCGCCGTGCTGTGCACCGACCCGCAGCTCGTCGTCGCCGACGAGCCGACCACCCTGCTCGACCTGCGCAACGCCCGCCGGATCGCCGACCTGCTTCTGGGGCTTCCGGTGCCCACCGTGATCGTCACACATGATCTCGATCTCGCAGCGCGCTGCGACGAGGCGGTGCTCTTCGACGACGGGCGGCTGATCGCGATCGGCGCGCCCCCCGGAGTGATCGAGACGTATCGCCGGCTCAGCGCATGATCTCGCTGTATCAGCCCGGCGACAGCATCCTGCATCGGATTCCTGCGGGTCCGAAGCTGCTCGCTCTGGCGCTGAGCGCTCTGGTGATCTCGACCGTGCGTCCCGGCGCGGCAGGGACGCTCGTGCTGCTCGGCGTCGCCTCGGTCGTGCTGCTCGTCACGGGCGCCGGGGTGCGGGGTCTGCTCCTCGCCTGGTGGCGTCTGCGCTGGCTCATCCTCGTGCTGGGCGGCGCACTCGTCGTCTTCGTCAGCCCCGCCGCGGCGGTGCAGAACACCGGGCGCGTGGTGGCGCTGCTGCTGCTGGCGGAGGCCATGACGAGGACGACGAGGACCAGCGACCTGCTCGACGTGCTGCGCCGGCTGTTCCGGCCGCTGCGCGCGTTCGGTGTCGACCCCGAGACCCCGGCCCTCGCCGTCTCGCTGACCATCACCATGGTGCCCGTGCTCGCCGGCCTGCTCGAGCAGGTGCGTGACGCGCAGCGAGCCAGGGGAGTGCGGCTCGGCGTGCGTGCCGCCGTACCGCTGCTCGTACTCGCGATGAAGCATGCCGACGACGTCGGCGACGCGCTCACGGCAAGAGGGATCGGCCGCTGACGCGGCCGATCCCTTTTGCGGGTCACACGGCGGCTCCCGGCCGTGGGCGGTGAGGGCTCTACGCCGTCGCGAGGCGAGACTCCAGGGCGGTCGCGGCGGCGCGTGCCGGTGCGGGCACTGCGGTCAGCGCGAGGGCGACCAGCCAGACACCGACCGCGAGGGCGGCGGTGACGGGTGACGTCCCGACGACGAGCAGGCCGACCACCGCTGCGGCGGCCAGCAGCACGCCCGCCGCGGTGACCGCCGCCGGCGCCGACGAGCGGGTCAGGCGCACCCGCTCCATGCGGGCGAGGGGCAGGGCGATGAGAGCGGTGACGCCCAGCGCGCAGATCAGCCAGACAGGGCGCGTGAGCCACCACCCGGTGGTGTCGGGAGCGGGCAGCACGATGCCGGTCGCGCCGGCGACCAGGGCGCACAGGCCGGCGAGCGCGAGCAGCACGGGCATGTGCCACAGGTAGATCGTCATCGCGCGCGCGGACACGAACCGGGTGAAGGCGCTGGCCAGCGGTCGCGTGGCGACCTGCGACAGTGCCGGTCGCAGCAGCGAGAACAGGAGCGTCTGGATCACGCCCACGAGGATCAGGGCGGTGGTGGGCGGGTTGGTGTTGGCGATGAGATCCGGAGAGAACCATCCCGCGGTGAACGAGCAGGCGAGCAGCGCGGCCGCGGCGACCGCGGCTCCGGTGCGCACCCCGCGACCGAGGGCGTCGATGCGACCGTCGGCGAGCACGAAGCCGAGCTGCTGCATCGCGAACCACACGAACACCAGGTTCAGGAAGCCGATTCCATCGATGCCGCTGACCGCACCCATCACGTCCACTGCCGCAGCGGCTGCGGTCAGAGCCGCGAGAGTGCCGAGCGGCGCGCGCTCGTGGAGTGCGGCCATGGCCGGCAGCAGGGCCTGGCACAGCAGGAAGACGCCGAGGAACCACAGCGGCTGACCGTAGCGGTAGCCCGCCATCTCGACCAGCGCGGGCGCGACATCGGCGCGCTGCAGCGTCCACAGGAGCGCGCCCGCCGCCGCCACGGCGACGACGGCGGGGATGAGCAGCCGCCGCATCCTGTCGACGACGAACGAGCTCGTGTCCGCTCCACGCCGGCGAGCCGCGCGCAGCGCTGTGAGACCGGAGAACCCGCCGATGACGAAGAACAGGGGCATGACCTGCAGCATCCAGCTGACGGGCACCAGCCAGGTGCCGGTGTCGCCGGCGTTCTCGAAGACCGGACCCGAGGAGGTGACCGTCACTCCCACCATCAGCGAATGCAGGACCACGACGGCGCCGATGCAGAGCGCGCGGACGAGGTCGATGGCGGGGTCGCGGTGGGAGGTGGCAACCGGAGGGGGAGTGGTGAGCGTCATGCTCCGCACGCTAGGGAGGCGGTACCCGCGCGCTCATCCCGCCGTGGTGCCGTCCGCCTCGATACTGCGGTATGAGAGGGCGCTCAGGCGGCGGGTTCGACGAGCCCGGCGTCGTACGCGAAGATCACGGCGTGCACGCGGTCGCGCAGCGCGAGCTTGGCGAACACCTTGCCGACGTGCGTCTTGACGGTCTGCTCCGCGATGAAGAGCTCGGAGCCGATCTCGGTGTTCGAGCGCCCTCGGGCGATGAGGGTGAGAACGTCGCGCTCGCGCTCCGTCAGCTCCTGCAGAGCGGCCTGCGCATGCGGGGGCCTGGGGCGGCGAGCGGCGAAGTGCTCGATCATCCGACGGGTGACACGCGGCGACAGCAGGGCATCGCCCTGCGCGACGACGCGTACCGCGCTGACGAGCTCGTCGGCGAGGGCATCCTTGAGCAGGAAGCCGCTGGCTCCGGCTTCCAGCGCGTCGTACACGTAGTCGTCGATGTCGAAGGTGGTGAGCATCAGGATCCGAGGCACCTTCGCAGCGGGGTAGGCAGGACCGAGGATGCGCCGGGTGGCCTCGATGCCGTCCAACTCGGGCATCCGGACGTCCATCAGGATGACATCCGGATCGAGCCGCGCCGAGAGCCGCACCGCCTCGGCGCCGTCGGCCGCCTGCCCGGTGACGCGGATGCCGTCATGCGCGTCGAGCAGCGCGGCGAAGCCGGCGCGGACCATGGCCTGATCGTCGGCGATGAGGACGTCGATCGTCATCGGGCTCCCTCTGTGAGTGCGGGGTCGAAGTGGCGGGGGATGCGGGCGCTGACGCGCCACCCGTCGGCGTCCGCACCCGCGGTCAGCTCGCCGCCGAGCAGCTCGGCCCGTTCGATCATGCCCCGGATGCCGTGACCTGCGCCACCGCCGCCGGATGCCTCGCGCGCCGCGTTGCGCACGAGGATCCAGACGCTCTCGGCATCCGTGGTCACGGACACCGAGATCGCGGAGTCGGGAGCGTGACGCAGGGCGTTGCTCAGCGACTCCTGCACGATGCGGTACGCCGCGATCTGCGCCGCGGACGACACATCGCCCTCCACCTCGTATTCGAGGTCGACTCGAGCCCCGGCACGGCGGGTCGATTCGGCGAGCGCCGGGATGTCGTCGATGCCGCGCTGTGGTGCGAGCTCGGCGGTGTGGTCGTCGGTGCGCAGGATGCTGAGGATGCGCCTCATCTCGCCGAGCGCTGCGCGCGCCGATGAGCCGATCGAGTCGAACTCCTCGATCGCGCCCGCGGACAGGCCGTCCACGCGGTAGCGGGCGGTGGAGGCCTGCACCTGGATGAGTGACATGCTGTGCGCCACTACGTCGTGCAGCTCCCGGGCGATGCGGGTGCGCTCCTCGGCGAGCTCACGTCTGGACTGCTCGACCGCGGCGTGTTCGCGCTCATGCGTGAGCGCCGTGTTCAGCCGGCGGCGCGCGGCGAGAAGAGACCCGATCAGAAGGGCGGCGGCGGCGATCGATCCGGCCACGATGAGGTCGACTTCGACGGCCGCGGGATCTGCCGCGCCGGGGCGCACCAGGGGCACAGCGAGCGACCCGAGATACACGAGCAGCATCGCCGCGAGTCCGAAGCGCCAGCCGCGCAGCATCGCGACCACCAGGACGAACAGGGTGAAGGCGAGCATCGCCGGAACCGACCACGGCCACGGCCAGATGAGGCCGTCATCCGCACGAGCTGCGAGCGGCAGCGTCCATGCGGCGATCGCGAACACGGCCACGGCTGTGCGCGGCCACCGGGATGCCAGCGCCGGCGCGACGCATACTCCGGCGCCGATGAGGAAGGCCAGCGGCACGGCGACCGCGTACAGCGTCGCATGGATCGGCACGAGCACGGCGTACAGCGCGACGCTCGCGGTGCCGATCAGCCAGCGCGTGACCGCTCGCCGCGACGGGCGGCGGATGGGACTCATGACCGCCATCCTCGCATCGCTGCCCTCAGCGGCGCCGCGCCGGTCGGGCCGGCCACAGGGACGACGCAGAGGAAGGTGAGGGGAGGCATCGTCCCACGGTACGAGCAGGCCCGACTGCTCCGCATCCCTCTGCGGTATCAGAGGCCCTCCCACCCTGGAGGGGCGCTCAGCCGCCCGCGAACTATACTGGGAGGCTGGCCCTTCGGCCACTCTCCCCCCTACGAACGGATACCGCTGTGCTCGCCGTGCATGACCTCGAGATCCGCGTCGGAGCACGCGTGCTCATGTCGGACGTCTCGTTCCGGGTCGCCGCCGGCGACAAGATCGGCCTCGTCGGCCGCAACGGCGCCGGCAAGACCACGCTGACGAAGGTGCTCGCCGGCGACCTCCTCTCCGCCGAGGGCAAGGTCGCCCGATCGGGCGAGATCGGCTACCTCCCGCAGGATCCGCGCATCGGCGATCCCGAGATGCTCGCGAGAACCCGCATCCTCGACGCGCGCGGTCTCGGCACCATCCAGCTCGGCATCGCCACGGCCTCGCACGACATGGCATCCGACGACCCCAAGATCGCCGAGCGCGCCATGCGGAAGTTCGGCACCCTCACCGAGCGCTTCGAGGCGCTCGGCGGCTACGCCGCGGAGGCCGAGGCGGCATCCATCGCGAACAACCTCTCGCTGCCGGACCGCATCCTCGATCAGCCGCTGAGCACCCTCTCCGGCGGTCAGCGCCGGCGCATCGAACTCGCGCGCATCCTGTTCTCCGACGCCGACACGATGATCCTCGACGAGCCCACCAACCACCTCGACGCCGACAGCGTCGTGTGGCTGCGCGAGTTCCTGAAGAACTACAAGGGCGGGCTCATCGTCATCAGCCACGATGTCGAGCTCGTCGGCGAGACGGTCAACCGCGTGTTCTACCTGGATGCGAACCGTCAGGTCATCGACATCTACAACATGAACTGGAAGAACTACCTGCGCCAGCGGGTGGCCGATGAGGAGCGCCGCAAGAAGGAGCGCGCGAACGCCGAGAAGAAGGCCACCCAGCTGCAGCTGCAGGCCGCGCGGTTCGGCGCCAAGGCATCGAAGGCCGCCGCTGCTCACCAGATGGTCGCCCGCGCCGAGAAGCTGCTCTCGGGCCTCGACGAGGTGCGCCAGGTCGACCGCGTCGCGAAGCTCCGCTTCCCCAAGCCCGCACCGTGCGGGAAGACCCCGCTGATGGCATCCGGTCTGTCGAAGTCGTACGGCTCGCTCGAGATCTTCACCGACGTCGATCTCGCGATCGACCGGGGCTCGAAGGTGGTGGTGCTGGGGTTGAACGGCGCGGGCAAGACCACGCTGCTGCGTCTGCTCGCCGGCGTCGACCAGCCCGACACGGGTCAGCTCGAGCCGGGTCACGGCCTGAAGATCGGCTACTACGCGCAGGAGCACGAGAACCTCGACGTGAAGCGGTCCGTCCTCGAGAACATGATCTCCGCGGCTCCCGATCTGAACGAGACCGAGGCGCGCAAGGTGCTCGGTTCCTTCCTCTTCACCGGCGACGACGTCCACAAGCCCGCCGGCGTGCTCTCCGGTGGCGAGAAGACGCGTCTGTCGCTCGCGACGCTGGTCGTGTCATCGGCCAACATGCTGCTGCTCGACGAGCCGACGAACAACCTCGACCCCGCCTCCCGCGAGGAGATCCTGGGGGCGCTCGCGCACTACGAGGGTGCGGTCGTGCTCGTCTCGCACGATCCGGGAGCAGTCGCGTCGCTCAACCCCGAGCGCGTGCTGATCCTGCCCGACGGCGTCGAGGACATCTGGAGCAAGGAGTACCAGGACCTCATCGAGCTCGCGTGAGCCTTTAGGGTGGAGTGAGTGTGTCGTCAGTCGACGAGACCATGCGATGAGGAGGGCACGCGTGATCCCGTACAGTGAGCGGACTCGAGTTCTCGTGGTGATCGGAACGAGACCAGAGGCGATCAAGATGATCCCGGTGATCAGGGCGCTGCAGGATTCTGGGACCTTCCGGCCTGTGGTGATCTCCACCGGGCAGCACACCGACCTCGTCGACACTTTGATCCACAGCGTCGGGATGAGGGTGGATGCCAATCTGCGTGCCTCCGAGGCCGTGGACGGCGTGCGCCCCACCCTCAATAAGGTGTTCGCCCGTGTGATGGTCGGAATCGACCGGGTGTGGGCGAGCGATACCGTGCCCGACGAGTACCTCGCCGACGGACGTCGCAGCGTGGGAGGCGCGGTCGCGTGCCTCGTGCACGGCGACACGAGCTCGGCCGCCGCCGCTGCACTGGCCTCGTTCAACCTGCAGATCCCCGTCGTGCACGTCGAGGCCGGACTGCGCACGTCCAACCTGCTCTCCCCCTTCCCCGAGGAGGGCAACCGGCAGCTGATCTCCCGCATCGCCGCACTGCACCTGGCCCCGACCACGCAGAACAAGATGAACCTCGTGCGCGAGGGCGTCGACTACGACCGAATTGTCGTGACGGGCAACACCTCGATCGACATGCTGCAGTGGGCGTCCGAGCAGGAGGGCGGTTTCGGGCAGGGACTCGAAGCGCTGGAGGTCGACGAAGCGCATCCCCTCGTGCTCGTCACCGCGCACCGTCGCGAGAACTGGGGCGAGGGACTGGCGCGGATCGCCGCAGCGGTGCGCCGCCTGTCGGAGAGCCACGCGCACGCCCGCTTCGTCGTTCCCATGCATCCCAATCCCGTCGCCCGCCAGCCGCTGCTCGACGCGCTCAGCGACTGCGACAACGTCCACCTCGTCGAACCGCGCGAATACGCGGACTTCGCCCGGCTCATGGTCGCCGCGCGGCTGATCATCACCGACTCGGGCGGAGTGCAGGAGGAGGCTCCGTCGCTGGGCACACCCGTGCTCGTCGCGAGGGACACCACCGAACGAGGCGAGGGCGTGCAGGCGGGCACGCTCGTGCTCGTCGGCACGGACACCGACCGCATCGTGCGCGAGGCGACCGTGCTGATCGACGATGACCTCGAGCACGCGCGCCGTGCCGCTCGGTCGAACCCCTACGGTGATGGCCGGGCCTCGGAGCGCATCGTGCAGGCGCTCGAGAACGTGCTGCGCGACGGACCGGCTCCGCAGGAGCTGAGCGGGGACGGCCTGCGCATGGCCGTGCGTCGCAGGCTCGGGTTCGAAGACGCCGCCGCCGCTGCCGGGAACTGACGTGAGCTGGGCGGCATCCAGCCAGTGGTTCGGCGAGATCGTCGACTTCGTCTCGCACATCTACGACGGACTGCCCATCTGGGCGCTGCCGATCTTCCTCGTCGCCGTCGTCCTCGTGGCGATCTCGACCATCTCGCTGTTCATCCTGGGCATCAGGGCGAGTTCGCAGCTGCGTCGAGCCGCGCGAGCCGATGCATCCGGTGCTGACCTCGCGGGGGAGCACGAGTACCTCTGGGTGTTCATGGTGCCCGCGCTCAACGAGGAGACAGTCATCGCCGACTCCGTGGGCCGCCTCACCGAGGTGCAGGTCACGCACAAGCGGATCCTGGTGATCAACGACGGGTCCGACGACGGCACCGGCGAAGTGCTGGCGGGGATATCCGAACCCGACCTGACCGTGCTGACCCGGGTGGCGCCGAACGCACGGCAGGGCAAGTCCGAAGCCCTCAACGACGCCTGGCGCTACCTGCACCGGGTGGTGCTCGGAGAAGGCCGCTATCGTGGGTGGGACCCGGCTCGCGTGATCGTGACGATCGTCGACGCCGACGGCCGGCTGGATCGGATGGCGGGGCGCGCGGCACGGTTCTTCGACGACGAGCGGGTCGGCGGCGTGCAGTCGCAGGTGCGGATCTACAACCGCGGTGGTCTGGTCACCGTCGCGCAGGACCTCGAGTTCGGGGTCTTCGGAACCGTGTTCCAGCTCGGACGCACCGGCTGGGGGACGGCGAACATGGGCGGCAACGGTCAGTTCAACCGGCTCGCAGCACTGGACGACATCGCGGTGGAGGACGCGGAAGGACGCATCGGACCGTGGCGCGCCGGACGGCTCACCGAGGATCAGGACATCGGACTCCGCCTGATCCAGGCCGGCTGGCGGGGCGCGCAGTCATCGAAGGTGATCATCGAGCAGCAGGGACTGCACTCGCTGCGCGCCCTCTACCGTCAGCGCACGCGATGGGCGCAGGGCGGCTGGCAGGTGCTCGATCTGCTCGGACCGACGGCGCGCAATCGGCATGTCGGCTTCGGACCGAAGCTCGATCAGCTCTGGTATCTGCTCACCCCGGTCGTGCAGGCGTGGGTCGGGCTCTCGGTGGTGCTGAGCATCGTGTTCCTCACGACCGGCATCTCGCGACCGCCGCTGACCGTGTTCATCGTCGTGCTCGCGTACGTGTTCTCCGCCATGCCCGGCGTGATCGGGGTGCTTCTCGCGCGTCGGCGCAGCGGGGTCGGCGAGTTCTTCGTCGGCCTGCTTCTCGCGCACCTGTACCTGATCTACTCCTGGCTGATCTACCCGGTCGTCTACCGTTCGCTGCTGCGTCAGCTCACCGGCTCGAAGAGCTGGGCGAAGACCAAGCGCGAGGCCATCGCCCCCGCGGAGGCGGGCCCCGCGTCCGCGGCGGCCTGAACGGCCCCGCACACAAAGCCGGCGCGGAGCCGAGTCTGTCAGCGAGAGGCGGCGTCGAGCAGGGCGTCCTCGTCGTCCGCATCGCGGTCGCGGCGGCGCGGCTCCCGTGCCGGGCGCTCTCCGGCATCCTCCTTCGCCTTCACGATCTCGATGCGGATGACGTAGCCGATGAACGCGAAACCCATGATGGCGAACAGGATCCACTGGATCGCGTACGACAGGTGCGGGCCTGGGTCGTCGGTGGGTGAGGTGAAGCCGCCCAGGGCGGACGTCGCGGCCGGGTCCTCGGAGACGAGCTGCCCGTAGGCGCTCGTCACGAGCGACGGGTTGACCCGATCGGCGATCGTCGGCAGGTGGATGGTGGGCACCTGGCCCTCGGGCGCGCTGCGCCCGGACGAGGGAAGACGCTCGCCAGGACGCAGTCGCACCACCACGGTGCTGTCTCCGTCGGGGGGAGCGGGCACCGTCTTCGGCACGCTGTCCTCGCCGGGGGAGATCCAGCCGCGATCCACCAGCAGCACGAGGCCGCTCTCATCGCGGAAGGGCACGAGCACCTCGAACGCGCTAGTGCCGCCGTGCGGTCTGTTGCGCACGAGAAGCTGCTCGTCGGGGAGGTACTGCCCGCGCAGCAGCACCGGATGCCATTCATCCGCCAGCGCAAGTGCTCCCCCCGCATCGAGCAGATCGGCGACGGGCACGGGTTCCGCGTCGTAATTGCGCTCCACGAGCGCGATCTGCTCCGCGCGCGATTCGTTGCGGTCGAACTGCCACTGCGACAGGAACGCGCACGCGATGGCGAAGCCGATGGCGACGAGCAGATACACGCCCCAGCGCATCAGACGACTCACGCAGGGATCCCCTCGTGCACGGCGACCGGGAAGTCCCTGGCCCTGAGGTAGTCGCTCAGGAATCCTACGTGCGCATCGCACGCGAGCCAGATCTTGCGCCGATCCTCTGCGTGGATGCGGGGGTTCCGCCAGACGATGTGGTGTGTTGCGGGTTCACGGCATTCGGCCCGCGCACATTCGAGTTCGGCGGTCATCGCTCGCCGGCTTCGCGGTCGTCGTGTCTTTCGATGATCGTGATCACGTCCGGTTCTGCGCTGATCGGGTCGGGGGCGGATGCGCGTGGCGCTTCGAGCTGTGCGGTGGGCGACTCCACGGCGCTGGGCGTGCTGTCGCTGCCCGCGTTGGCGTAGACCACGGCGATGTAAGGAAGGAAGATCGCCGCGACGGCGAATGCCCACGTCCACCACCCGAGCGGCTGCACGAGGACCATGAGCAGGAAGCACACGGTGCGGATGACCATCGTCAGCGCGTAACGGCGCACGCGGTGGTCTGCCTCGGCCTGCGGCGACTGCGGCAGGGAGGTGACAGCGGGGGCCCGGCGCTTCTCTTTCACGGTGCTTCCAGCCTACGCCGCGCCCAGCACGCCGGACGCCGTCCGGTGTGGTCGCTCTCGGTAGGATTGCCTGCGATCCGATACCCAGTCAGGAGCCCCCATGAGCGCTGAGCGCGTCGTCCTCGTCACCGGCGGAAACCGCGGCATCGGCCGTGCCATCGCCGAACGCTTCGTCCGCGACGGATATCGCGTCGCCGTCACGGCGCGCAGCGGTGAGGGCCCGGAGGGCACGCTGACCGTCCGCGCCGACGTCACCGACGCCGCCGCGATCGACGCGGCGTTCACCGAGGTCGAGCAGCAGCTGGGCCCGATCGAGATCGTCGTCGCCAACGCCGGGATCACCAAGGACACCCTTCTCATGCGCATGAGCGAGGACGACTTCGACAGCGTCGTCGCGACGAACCTCGGCGGCACCTTCCGCGTCGTCAAGCGGGCGTCGAAGGGCATGCTGCGTGCGCGCTTCGGCCGCGTCATCCTCATCTCCAGCGTCGTCGGCCTGTACGGCTCGGCCGGTCAGGTCAACTACTCGGCATCCAAGAGCGCGCTGGTCGGCTTCGCCCGCTCTCTCACCCGTGAGCTGGGCGGGCGCGGGATCACCGCGAACGTGGTCGCGCCGGGCTTCATCGAGACCGATATGACGGCGGAGCTGCCGGAGGACACGCAGAAGCAGTACAAGGCGAGCATCCCCGCCGGACGCTTCGCGACGCCCGACGAGGTCGCCGGCGCCGTCGTGTGGCTCGCGGGCGACGACGCGGCGTACATCTCGGGAGCCGTCATCCCGGTCGACGGTGGTCTCGGGATGGGCCACTGAGGCCGGCCCGGAGCCCATTCCGCTGGGCGACGGTCACCGGTCGACGGCGGCCACCAGCAGCTCGGCCAGCCGATCCGGCACGGTGAATTGCGGCCAGTGGCCGGAGCCGATCTTGACCACCTCGGCGTTCGCGATGGCCCGGTACTCCCGGCCGAAGGCACCCCAGTCGTCCGCCTCGGCGTCGACGCGCGCCTGATCGTACGAGCCCATCAGCATCGTCACCGGAATGCCGTGCCGGCTCTCATGCGTGAGGGCGATGGGGTCGCTCGGGACGTGAGCGGGCACGCTGTGCGTCAGCGGAAGCGTGCGCGCGCGGGTCTCGTCGTCGATGTCGTACACGTCCTCATCGGGGAAGAAGTCCCAGCCGGGGAAGGGGACGACGCCGTCGACGAGCGGGAAGTCGCTGATCTCGCGCCCCGGCGCGGGCGGAATGGTGTCGACGAACACGACCCGTCGCACCCGCTCCGGGCGGGCGTCGGCTGCGCCCCAGACGACGTTGCCGCCGCCCGAGTGACCGACGAGGACGACGGGACGCTCGGCCTCGTCGATCTGCCGCACGACCGCGTCGATCCACTCCGCCATGCCGATGTCGGATGACGCGGCGGCAGGCTCGCCCACCCCTGGCATCGTCAGTGCGAGCGGTCGGTGTCCGGCGGCGCGCAGCGCGTGCACGACCGGATCCCAGGAGGACGCGTCGAGCCAGAGACCGGGTACGAGGATGATGTCCATGCGCAGACGCTACGCGCCGGCGCCGACATCGTCCAGCATCGGCCGGGCAGGCGGACGCCACTCAGGGCAGCAGCGGGATGATCTCGGACAGGTCCTGTGGACCGACCACGAGCGACGCCGCTGCGCGCACGGCGGGCTTGGCGTTGAACGCGATGCCGAGTCCGGCGACGGCCATCATCTGAAGGTCGTTCGCGCCGTCGCCGATGGCGATCGTGGCGCGAGAGTCGACGCCCAGCTCGGCGGCCCATTCCTGCAGCGATGACGCCTTGGCGGCAGCATCCACGATCTCGCCGTCGACGGCACCGGCCAGCAGCTCTCCGTCGAGCAGCAGCCGGTTGGCGCGCCAGCGGTCGACGCCCAGCCCGGGCGCGACGTGGTCGAGGATCTCGTGGAACCCTCCGGACACCACGCCGACCACACCGCCGCGCTCATGCACCGCGGCGGTCAGATCGCGCACGCCCGGGGTCGGCTCGATGCGCGCGCGCACGCGGTCGAAGGCGGTCGTCGGCACGCCGCGCAGTGCTTCGACGCGAGAACGCAGGCTCGTCGCGAAGTCCACTTCGCCGCGCATCGCCGCCTCGGTCGCCGCCTGCACCTCGGCACGGCGACCCGCCTCGTCGGCGAGCAGTTCGATCACCTCGTTGCGGATGAGGGTGGAATCGGCATCGAGGACGACGAGGAATCGCGCAGCGGTCACCCGTCGAGCGTAGCGGTCAGCGAGTGATGCGAACGCCCTTGCCCACGACGGTGATGCCCGAGTCGGTCACGGTGAAGCCGCGCTCCAGATCCCGCTCGCGATCCACCCCGACGGTCGCGCCGTCCTCGAGGATGACGTTCTTGTCGAGCACTGCCCGGCGCACTCGCGACCCCAGTCCCATGTGCACGTTGTCGAGCAGCACGGAGTCCGTGATCGTCGACCCTCCCAGAGCGACGCCACGCAGCCCGATCACGCTTCGCTCGATGTGCGTGCCCGAGAGCACCGAGCCGGCGGCGACGATCGAGTCGATCGCGTTGCCGATCCGGCCGACGGCGTCTCGCACGAACTTCGCCGGCGGCATGTTGACGTTCTGCGTGCGGATCGGCCAGTCGGTGTTGTACAGGTTGAAGATCGGCAGCGTCGAGATGAGGTCCATGTGGGCGT
The DNA here is from genome assembly GCF_044748505.1 of Microbacterium sp. NPDC089987. NCBI lineage: Bacteria > Bacillati > Actinomycetota > Actinomycetes > Micrococcales > Microbacteriaceae > Microbacterium > Microbacterium sp. NPDC089987. The sequence continues at coordinate 1,372,631 of NZ_JBIVGE010000001.1, read as the reverse complement.
CGAAGTACGAGTCGATGGTCCCGACGTCGCGCCAGTACGAGCGGTCGCGCGGCGACGAGCCGGGAACGTCGTTCTGCTTCATGTCGTAGTAGCCGGCTTCGCCGCGCTGGACGAAGTAGGGGATGATGTCGCCGCCCATGTCATGCCCGGAGGAGGCTGATTCGCCATCCGCCTCCACCGCCGCCACGAGGGCGTCGGCGTCGAAGACGTAGTTGCCCATCGAGACGAGGACTTCGTCGGGGGAGTCGGCGAGGCCGACGGGGTCGGCCGGCTTCTCGAGGAAGTCGCGGATGCGTCCCGTCTCGGGGTCGGCGTCGATCACGCCGAACTGCGAGGCCAGGGCGATCGGCTGACGGATGCCCGCGACGGTCGCCGGAGCGCCGGATGCGATGTGCGCGTCGATCATCTGCTGGAAGTCCATGCGGTAGACGTGATCCGCGCCGATCACGGCGACGATGTCGGGCTTCTCGTCGTTGATGAGGTTGAGGCTCTGCAGGATGGCATCCGCGGAGCCCGAGAACCACCGCTTGCCGAGGCGCTGCTGCGCGGGCACGGAGGTGACGTAGGAGTCGAGCAGCGCCGACATGCGCCAGTTCTGCGAGACGTGCCGGTCAAGGCTGTGCGACTTGTACTGCGTCAGCACGACGACCTGTCTGAGGCCCGAGTTGATGAGGTTGGATATCGCGAAGTCGATCAGCCTGTACTGGCCGCCGAACGGCACCGCCGGTTTGGCTCTGTCTGCGGTGAGTGGCATGAGCCGCTTGCCCTCACCGCCGGCGAGGATGATCCCGAAAACCTTCTTTGGAGCCGACATGCGTCCACCATAGAGCGCCCGGCGGCCGATGTACTACCGTGCAGACATGCGAGTCGACATCATCACGAAGGAATATCCGCCGGAGATCTACGGCGGTGCCGGCGTGCATGTCGCGGAGCTCGTGGCGGCGCTGCGCAGCAGCATCGACGTGCAGGTCCGGGCGTTCGGGGCGGAGCGCGCAGAACCGGGGACGCAGTCGTATCGCACGCCGTCGGAGCTTGCCGGAGCGAACCCCGCCCTGCAGACCCTCGGCACGGATCTGGTCATGGTGGGCGACGTCGCCGGCGCCGACCTCGTGCACAGTCACACCTGGTATGCGAACTTCGCGGGACATCTCGCGTCTCAGCTGCACGGCATCCCGCACGTGCTCACAGCGCACAGCCTCGAGCCGCTGCGCCCGTGGAAGGCCGAGCAGCTCGGCGGCGGCTACGCCGTCTCGAGCGGCATCGAGCGGCTGGCCTACGAGAACGCCGCCGCCATCGTCGCGGTCAGCGACGGGATGCGCCGGGACATCCTGCGCAGCTACCCGCAGGTCGACCCCCAGCGCGTGCGCGTCATCCACAACGGCATCGACGTCGAGCGCTGGCGTCCGGTCGAGAACGCCGAGTTCCTGGCGAGCATCGGCATGGATCCGTCGCGTCCGTCGGTGGTCTTCGTGGGCCGCATCACCAGGCAGAAGGGACTGCCGTATCTGCTGCGGGCAGCCCAGCTGCTGCCGAAGGACGTGCAGCTCGTGCTCTGCGCCGGCGCTCCCGACACTCCCGAGATCATGGCCGAGGTGCAGGAGGGGGTTCGCCTGCTGCAGCAGACGCGAGAGGGCGTGATCTGGATCGAGCGGATGCTGCCGCGGGACGAGCTGTCTGCGATCCTCGCCGCCGCCACCACATTCGTGTGCCCGTCGGTCTACGAGCCGCTGGGCATCGTGAACCTCGAGGCGATGGCGTGCGGTGCTGCGGTCGTCGGCACCGCCACCGGCGGCATCCCGGAGGTCGTCGACGACGGCGTGACCGGCCGGCTGGTGCCGATCGAGCAGCTGCAGGACGGCACCGGAACGCCCGTCGACCCCGAGCGCTACGTGTCGGATCTCGCGGCCGCGCTCACCGAGGTGACGGGTGATCCCGCACGGGCACGGCAGTACGGCGAAGCCGGACGAGAGCGAGCCCGCAGTCAGTTCAGCTGGGGCGCGATCGCCGACACCACGCGCGCGCTGTACGAGGAGCTGACGGCCTGAGCGGATAGGCTGACATCATGTCGAGCGCTCTGGATCTCACCGATGTCGTCGTGCGTCGTGAAGGCCGAAACATCGTCGACCGGGTGACCTGGTCTGTGTCCGAGGATCAGCGGTGGGTGGTTCTCGGGCCCAACGGCGCCGGCAAGACGACGCTGCTGCAGCTCGCCGACACGCTGATGCACCCGACGTCGGGAACCGTGACGATTCTCGGGGAGACCCTCGGGCGCACGGACGTGTTCGAGCTGCGTCCGCGGATCGGCTTCGCCTCCTCGGCGATGGCTCGCCGCATCCCGCGCGACGAGACCGTGCTGAACACGGTCATGACCGCCGCCTACTCGGTGACCGGCCGCTGGAACGAGGACTACGAGGCCGTCGACGAGCGTCGCGCCCGGCGCGTGCTGGCCGACTGGCGCTTGGAGCACCTCGCGGAGCGTCTGTTCGGCACGCTCAGCGATGGTGAGCAGAAGCGCGTGCAGATCGCGCGTGCGGTGATGACCGATCCGGAGCTGCTTCTGCTCGATGAGCCCACCGCGAGCCTCGATCTCGGCGCACGCGAGGAGCTGCTGCAGCTGCTCGGTGGCTACGCCGCCTCGCCGACCACGCCGGCGATGGTCATGGTCACCCACCACGTGGAGGAGATCCCCGTCGGCTTCACTCACGTGCTGCTGCTGCGCGACGGCGGTGTCGTGGCGGCCGGCCCGCTCGCCGAGACGCTGACTGCGGAGGCGCTCACCGAGGCGTTCGGCATGCCGATCGCGCTCACGCAGGACGGCGGCCGCTACGCCGCGCGCGCTGCCTGAGTGGTGTAAAGTAGACCCTCGGTGCGATCGCACCGCAGACTTCCCTCGTCTCTGGCAGAATCCAGGGCACCACGTAAGGAATCCCATGAAGACTGACATCCACCCCGAGTACCAGGCCGTCGTGTTCCGCGACCTCGGCTCGGGCGAGACCTTCCTCACCCGCTCCACCGTCACGAGCGACAAGACGATCGAGCTGGACGGTGTGGAGTACCCCGTCCTCGACGTCGAGATCTCGTCGGCTTCGCACCCCTTCTACACGGGCAAGCAGCGCATCATGGACTCGGCCGGTCGCGTCGAGAAGTTCAACCAGCGCTTCAAGAACTTCGGCGGCTCCTCCAAGTAAGCAGCCACCACGAGGGCCCCGCTCCGGCGGGGCCTTCGTCGTACCCGCATCCGGTCGTCGGCAGCTGTCGGACCCGCGCGGCTTCACCCGCGAAGGGGCGCTTCAGCCGCGAACGGGCCAGGTGCCGTCGAGGGGCTGGTCCGGCTCGATCCGGCCGATGCTGACGAAGTACTCGGTGAGGCTCGCCGCCTGGTGTCGCGCCCACCCGATCTGCCTGGTGTGCAGCTCGGCGGCCGAGCGGGGCAGCGCGAACTCCCGTGCGATCGCGAGTGCCACCCGCCCCGCCGCGACGGCATCCGCTGACGCCTGATGCGCGTCATCCAGCAGAACCGCGTAATGGTCTGCGACGACGGTGAGCGTGCGCTTGCCGGGGCGGTACCTGTCGAACGCCTTGTCGATCACCAGCGGGTCGATGACCGGCGAGGGAGCCTCCAGCTCCGGGATGCCGTGGCGGCGCGCCTCGTGCGCGAGAAGCGAGAAGTCGTACGAGGCGTTGTATGCGACGATCGGCAGTCCCTGCGCGAACAGCGCCCGGAGGGCGTGCACGATCTCGGCCACCACCTCTGCGGCGGGGCGACCGTGCGCCCTGGCATGCTCGGTGCTGATCCCGTGGACGGCCGCCGCGCCGTCGGGGATGGGCACTCCGGGGTCGGCCAGCCAGTCACGTGCGGCGAGCTCTCTGCCGTGCCTGTCGAGCACCCCGACGTGCGCGGTGACGATGCGATCCTCCGTCACGTCGACGCCGGTCGTCTCGAGATCGAACACGCCCACGCGGGTGAGCCAGGCCGGAGCATCGAGCGGAATGGTCATGGCCACACCATAGGAGTGGGCGCCGACACTGCAGAATGCGCGACGACCGCGCAGGGTCACTACGCTGTGCTGGTGACCTGGACGGTGTGGCTCTCGCTGCTGGCAGCATGCGTGGTGATCAGCTTCACACCCGGGGCCGGCGCCATCAACACGATGAGCAACGCCCTCGTGCAGGGCTGGCGTCGCTCGCTCTGGGGCGTGCTCGGCCAGCAGGTGGCACTCATCGTGCATGTGGCGATCGTGGCCGCAGGGGTGGGGCTGCTCGTCTCCCGGTCGCCGGTGCTGTTCGGGCTCATCCGGTACGCGGGTGCCGCGTATCTGGTCTACCTCGGCGTGCGGCTCATCCTCACGCGGCCGGAGGCGCAGAACCTCGGTCCGGCCGTGCGGGTGCGCGAGAGAGCCTGGTCGATCTTCCGGCGCGGCTTCTGGGTGAACCTCCTGAACCCGAAGGCGGTCGTGTTCTTCCTCGCCTTCGTGCCGCAGTTCGTGAGACTGGATCGAGAGCCGCTGCCGCAGTACCTCGTGCTCGTCGGCACCGTGGTCGTCGTGGACATCCTGGTGATGTGGTTCTTCTTCGCCGCCGCTGCCAAATCCTTCCGGCGGTTCACGCAGGACGCGCGTGGCCAGCGCATCCTGAACACGGTGTTCGGCGGGCTCTTCATCGCCATCGCCGCTCTGCTGCTGTTCCTGCACTGACCGCGTCCCGGCGTCGGCGGCATCCCGCACAACCGGTGTTCCTGCACCGATCGCTTTCCCCTCGAGTTCTCCACCGTCACCGCGAAACCGGCTCCTGAGGTCCCGCGTCGGCGTGCACTCTGGTCGAACCCGGGCTCGTCCCGGCAACGAAGGAGCACCCTATGAGCATCACCAACGACGTCCTGACCATCGCCGGGAACATCGGCAACGATCCGATCAGCAACGAGACGCGCAGTGGCAAGGCGGTGATCAACTTCCGCGTGGCGACGTCGTCGGGCTACTTCGATCAGCGCACCGGCGCCTGGGTCGACGGCGTCACCAACTGGTACGCGGTGTCGGCGTTCGGCAAGCTCGCCGAGCACGCGAGGGCGTCGCTGCACCGCGGCGATCCCGTCGTCGTCGTCGGGCGCCTGCGTCAGAAGGAGTGGGAGGCGAACGGCAAGAAGGGCATCGACGTCGAGCTCACCGCCGATGCGATCGGCCACGACCTGCGTCGCGGCACGAGCGCGTTCGTGCGTCGCCCGCGCCCTGAGCAGGTCAGCGTCGCGCCCGCTGGCGACGAATCACCGGTCTTCGACGAGCCCAGCGAGGCCGATCAGGATGCCTGGGCCGGCGCGGGCCTGCGGCTGACCGCAGAGGCGGGTTCCGGTGACGCTTCCGGCGAGTCCCACGATGACGCTCTGACCCTCGCGTGACGTCCGGCGGGACGGGGACGGAGATCCGAGCGCCTAGACTCTAGGCGTGCGTCACAGGTCCTCCGTCTCCGTCCGGCGGGGCGCGCAGTCCTGCTGGCTGCTCGGGGGTGCGGGAGCCCTCGTGCTCGCGCTGACGGCCTGTGGCTCGATGACGGCTCCTGCCACGCCGTCCGTCACCCCGTCGCACCCGTCCGCGACACCCGAGATCAGCGTCGCACCCTCTGCCGCACCGACCGGGGCGGATGCTGCGCTCGCCTCCTTCGCCGAGGTCACCGCACGCGTGTGGGCATCGGACTCGCGTGCGCAGGGACGCGCCTACATCGACGCGCTCGAGCAGGCGGGCTTCGCCAAGGACTCGATGCAGGTCACTGCCGACCGCAGCACAGTCGGCAACGCCGCGGAGAGCCTGCAGTTCTCGGTCGCGTGGGATGACACGCAGTGCCTGGTGGGTCAGGTCGGGCCGTCGACCGGCGAACCCGTCACCGCGGTGCTCCCACGACTGGCTGACGGTGCCTGCCTCGTGGGCGGAACCCAGCCGATCGACTGGTGATCGACCGCTCTGGGGGCCTGCGCGGCGCCTGAGCGCGGCCGCACGCCTCGACCGGTAGGCTGGGAAGCCGAGCCGACCGGACGGGGCAGCGCCCCGTGATCGGCCGCACACACTTCGCGCATCCGGCACCCGGCATGCGCTGCGCCGGACCACGGGCGCTGAGACAGGTCTTCCAGAGGAGCGGTGAAGGTATGGCTGAGTACATCTATTCCATGGTGCGAGCGCGCAAGGCGGTCGGCGACAAGCTCATCCTCGACGACGTGACGATGGCGTTCCTGCCCGGCGCCAAGATCGGCATGGTCGGCCCCAACGGCGCCGGCAAGTCGACGATTCTGAAGATCATGGCGGGGCTGGACACTCCCTCGAACGGTGAGGCGAAGCTCTCACCGGGCTTCAGCGTCGGAATCCTCATGCAGGAGCCGGAGCTCGACGAGACGAAGACCGTTCTCGAGAACATCCAGGACGGCGTGGCGATCAAGCCCAAGCTCGACCGGTTCAACGAGATCTCCGCGCTGATGGCCGACCCCGACGCCGACTTCGACACACTGCTCGCCGAGATGGGCGTGCTGCAGGAGGAGATCGACGCGGCCGACGGATGGGATCTCGACTCCCAGCTCGAGCAGGCGATGGATGCCCTGCGCACCCCTCCGGCCGACGCGGAGATCGCCCCTCTCTCCGGTGGTGAGAAGCGCCGCGTCGCGCTCGCGAAGCTGCTGCTGCAGAAGCCCGACCTGCTGCTGCTCGACGAGCCCACCAACCACCTCGACGCCGAGAGCGTGCTCTGGCTCGAGCAGCATCTCAAGGACTACAAGGGCGCGGTCATCGCGATCACGCACGACCGGTACTTCCTCGACAACGTCGCCGAGTGGATCGCTGAGGTCGACCGCGGTCGGCTGATCGGCTACGAGGGCAACTACTCGACCTACCTCGAGAAGAAGGCCGAGCGCCTGGACATCCAGGGCAAGAAGGACGCCAAGCTGGCCAAGCGCCTGAAGGACGAGCTCGACTGGGTGCGTTCGAGTGCCAAGGGCCGCCAGACCAAGTCGAAGGCGCGTCTGGCTCGCTACGAGGAGATGGCTGCCGAGGCCGAGCGCACCCGCAAGCTCGACTTCGAAGAGATCCAGATCCCCGCCGGGCCCCGCCTCGGCAGCGTGGTCATCGAGGCGAAGAAGCTGCACAAGGCTTTCGGCGACCGCGTGCTGATCGATGGACTGAGCTTCAGCCTGCCGCCGAACGGCATCGTCGGCGTGATCGGTCCCAACGGCGTCGGAAAGACCACGCTCTTCAAGACGATCGTCGGCCTCGAGCCGCTCGACGGCGGCGACCTGAAGATCGGCGAGACCGTCAAGATCAGCTACGTCGACCAGTCCCGCGCGAACATCGACCCGAACAAGACGCTGTGGGAGGTCGTCTCCGACGGCCTCGACTTCATCACGGTCGGCAAGATCGAGATCCCGTCGCGCGCCTATGTGTCGAAGTTCGGATTCAAGGGGCCCGATCAGCAGAAGAAGGCTGGCGTGCTCTCCGGTGGTGAGCGCAACCGTCTGAACCTCGCTCTCACCCTCAAGGAGGGCGGCAACCTGCTGCTTCTCGACGAGCCGACCAACGACCTCGACGTCGAGACCCTGAGCTCGCTCGAGAACGCCCTGCTCGAGTTCCCGGGCTGCGCCGTGGTCATCACGCACGACCGGTGGTTCCTCGACCGCATCGCGACGCACATCCTCGCTTACGAGGGCACGGACGAGAACCCCGCCCAGTGGCACTGGTTCGAGGGCAACTTCGAGGCGTACGAGAACAACAAGATCGAGCGCATGGGCCCGGAGGCGTCGCGTCCGCACCGCACCACGCACCGCAAGCTGACCCGCGACTGATCGCTCCGAGATGACCGACGGCCGGCGCCTGCACATCCCCATCCATCTGCGCTGGGGTGATCTCGACGCGTTCAACCACGTCAACAACACCTCGATGCTCAAGCTGCTGGAGGAGGCGCGCGTGCGCGCCTTCTGGAAGCCGGAGCCGGGGGAGCAGGCGCCCGCGACGGCGATCCTCGAATCGGGGATCGACCAGGGGGTTCTGACCCTGATCGCCCGTCAGGAGATCGAGTACCTCGCGCCCGTCCCGTACCAGCGGCGCCCTCTCGAGGTGCAGATGTGGTTCGGCAAGCTCGGCGGCTCGAGCCTCGAGGTCTGCTACGAGGTGCACAACGATCCGGCGAGCGTCGAGCGCATCCTGTACGCGCGCTCGACCGCCGTGATCGTGCTCGTCGATGCGGGCACCGGTCGCCCGGTGCGGATCAGCCCCGAGATGCGCCAGGCATGGGAGCCGTACGTCGGCGAGCCGATCAGCTACGCACGTCGGTGACGCTCAGGCCTCGGGCTGAGGCGCACGCACCATGACCTCCTGCGCGACGCTGGCCAGCAGCATCCCCTCGCGGTCGTAGATCCGACCCGTCGAGAGTCCGCGCCCGCCGCGTGCGTTGGGCGACTCCTGCACGTACAGCACCCACTCGTCCGCCCGGCCGAAGCGGTGCCACCACATGGCGTGATCCAGGCTCGCGACCTTGAGCCCCGGGGTGCTCCAGGTCACGCCGTGACGGCGCAGAATCGGCTCCTGAATGGTCATGTCGCTGAGGTACGCGAGCGCCGCGCGGTGCAGGCGAGGGTCATCCGGCATAGCGGCGCGCATCCGCATCCACACCGCCTGATGCGCGACTCGCTCGCCGGCGGCGTCGACGTAGAGCGGTCCCTCCACGTGCCGCACATCGGCAGGACGCTCGGTGAGCATCTTCCTCGTCAGCGGATGCACCGCTCCCACCAGCTCCTCGTCGGGACGCAGCTGCTCGGGATCGGGGATGCCCTCGGGCATCGGCTCGGCGTGCTCTGCACCGGGGTCCTCGTCCTGGAACGAGGCGATCATCGAGAAGATCGGAACCCCGCCCTGGAACGCCTGGCACCGTCGCGTCGAGAACGAGCGCCCATCATGGATGCGGTCCACGGAGAAGGTGATCCTGCTCGCGGTGTCGCCCGGACGCAGGAAGTAGCCGTGCATGGAATGCACCACGCGATCCTCGGGAAGCGTCCGCTCGGCTGCCACCAGCGACTGCGCCAGCACCTGACCGCCGTAGACCCGCCCCGTGGGCATGAAGTGCGAGCGGCCGGTGAAGATGTCCTCCGTGGTCCTCGCCTCCGACTCCGCAAGGTCCAGGACGCCGAGAAGGGCGTCGACGAATCGGCGGGCATCCTGCTCAGCGGTCATCAGACCAGTCTAGTTCTCGGGACCGTCGGGCTCTGGGCCAGCGGGCATCCGGCTGGTTCAGGTCGACGGACCTGCGGCCTCTCGGCCAGCAGTCATCCGACTAACTTAGAAGAGTGACCAGACCGCTCGTGCTCGCCGACGCCCAGACCGCACGTGACGTGCTCACCTTCGCCGGGCGAGCAGCTCAAGCCGGCGCCGACGGGGTGCGGCTGCAGGCCGCCGACGGCGTGCTCGCGCTCACCTCCGCGGCGCTCGCACCGCAGAGCCTGTTCGACCAGACGCCCACGGTGCTCGCGATGCGCATCGTGCGCGCGGATCCCGAGTTGCACTGCGACATCGTCGTCGACGAGCTCGCCGAGGGCGAGCACCCGCACGAACTCACCCTGCCCGACACCGGCCGCGCACCGGCCTGGGCGGGCGTCGCCCCGCCTCGCGGAGAATGGATGCACGCGGGCGCCCTCACCGCGCAGACCGTCGCCGAGCGCGCCCAGTGGGGCATCTCCGCCGTCGCGCACGGCACCGCACCGGGCTCCGGCGAGGAAGCCGTGCGCGCTCTGCGGGCGCGCATCTGGGGCGAACCCGACGACGCCCTGTCGGGGCTGCCGCGCGGTGTCGCATTCGCCGCACATGCCTTCGGATTCATCAACGGCGCCGAGGAGGTGCGGCTCACACAGTCGGGCCGATGGACGCGGCTCGCCTTCGCCCGCGGGCACGTGCTCAGCCGCGGCCCCGCCGTGACCGGCCTCACCGCCGTGCGCAGCACACGCCCTTCGGCAGGCTCAGAGACCCCGTAGTCAGCGCGCGGCGGCTCGCCCCGCCTGCCGGCCGGAGAACAGGCATCCGCCGAGGAAGGTGCCCTCCAGCGCCCGGTAGCCGTGCATCCCGCCACCGCCGAAGCCGCTCGCCTCGCCGGCGGCGAACAGCCCCGGAATGGCGCTCCCGCTGAGATCCAGAGCGCGGCCGTCGAGGTCGGTGTGGATGCCGCCGAGCGATTTGCGGGTGAGGACGTGCAACTTCACGGCGACCATCGGCCCCGCCGCTGGATCCTGCAGACGGTGCGGCGCAGCGGTGCGGATCAGCCGGTCGCCGCGGTAGCCGCGCATCGAGCGCAGCATCGCGATCTGCGCGTCCTTCGTGAACTCGTTGTCGAGCTCACGGTCGCGCGCCACCACCTCCTCGCGCGCCCGGTCCACATCCAGCACCTCGCCGCCGGACATGGCGCGCATGCCGGCGAGGAGCGACTCGAGGTCGTCCTCGACGACGAAGTCCGCGCCCTCGTCCAGGAACGCCCGCACGGGTCCGGTCGGCCCCTTCGCCAGCCGCGATCTCAGCAGCAGTCCGACGTCCCGTCCGGTCAGATCGGGGTTCTGCTCGCTGCCCGACAGCGCGAACTCCTTCTCGACGATCTTCAGCGACGTCACGAACCACGAGTGGTCGTGCCCGGTGCGGCGCAGATGCGCGAGCGTGCCCAGCGTGTCGAAGCCCGGGTACAGCGGCACGGGGAGGCGGCTGCCGGTCGCGTCCAGCCACAGCGACGACGGCCCAGGCAGGATCCGGATGCCGTGCCCCGGCCACACCGGATCCCAGTTCTCAATCCCCTCCACGTAGTGCCACATGCGGTCGGTGTTGATCAGGTCGGCTCCGGCCGCCCGCGTCACCGCCTGCATGGAGCCGTCGACGTAGGCCGGAACCCCCGTGAGCATGTGCTCGGGAGCCATGCCGAGGCGCTCCGGCCAGAATGCGCGGACGAGATCGTGGTCGCCGCCGATACCGCCGGAGGCCACGATCACGGCATCCGCGCTGATCTCGAAATCGGCCACGCGCTCACGCGACGTCGGCACACCCCTAGGGGCGAGCGTGTCTTCGAGCACCGCGCCGCGGGCCCCGACGACGCCGCCGTTCTCGACGAGGAGATCGGTCACGCGATGCCGCGAGAGGATCGTCGCTCGTCCTTCCGCCTCGCTCTGTTCGACGGCAGCCAGGAAAGGCGCCAGGATGCCGGGGCCCGTGCCCCAGGTGATGTGGAAGCGAGGTACCGAGTTGCCCGGTCCGATCGCACCCCCGCCGCCGCGCTCGGCCCAGCCGACCACGGGGAAGAACCCCACGCCGCGTTCCCGCAGCCAGCTGCGCTTCTCGCCGGCCGCGAACTGCAGATACTCCTCCGCCCACCGCTTCGGCCAGGAGTCCTCCGGCCGGTCGAAGCCGGCGCCTCCGAACCAGTCCTGCCGCGCGAGCTCGAGCGAATCGCGGATGCCCATCCGGCGCTGCTCAGGGGAGTCGACGAGGAACAGGCCGCCGAACGACCACCACGCCTGCCCGCCGAGGTTCTGGCGTGGCTCCTGATCGATCAGGGTGACCCGCTTGCCGGCCGCGAGCGCCTCGGCGGCGGCCACCAGCCCCGCCAGCCCCCAGCCGATCACGAGCACGTCGGTCGCGGGGGTGCGGGGCAGGGATGTCATGTGGTCTCCGTCGACTCCGGGGCTGCGCGGTGCTCGAGCGTCGGGCGGCCCTGGGGACCTGCGCCGATGCCCGAGGGCTCGAATGTGTTCACCATGGCATACGCCGCCCGCTCGAGGTAGTCCCACAGGGTGGCCTCGTGCAGGGGGGAGAGCTGCACCTCGTCGAGTGCGGTGCGCATGTGGCGCAGCCAGCGATCCCGCGCGTCGGGGTCGATGTGGAACGGGATGTGCCGCATCCTCAGCCGTGGATGGCCGCGCTGCTCGCCGTACGTGCTCGGGCCGCCCCAGTACTGCGCCAGGAACCAGGTGAGGCGCTGGGCGGCGGGGCCCAGATCCTCTTCGGGGTACATCGGCTTGAGCACGGGGTCGAGTGCGACCTCCCGGTAGAACACCGCCACGAGGCGCTCGAAGGTCTCCTGCCCGCCGACCTCATCGTAGAACGTCACTGTGCGCCGCCTTCCTCATCGCCCGTCTTCTTGCGCCGCCAGATGCCGCGATCGACGATCCGGGGGACTCCGGTGACCGCGTTCGGCTTGGTGACCGGCGGATTCGCGCCGCGCACCCGGCGGGCGCCATCCAGGCCCGTCAGCGTGACCGCGGCGAGGCGTGGCACGTCGATCTCCTTCTCGAGGAGATCCGCACGCAGGCGGCGACGCAGCTCCTGCGAGACGTCGTCCATCGCGTTGGCCCGGGTCTTCATGACCACGCGCACGACCAGGGCATCGCCGTCGATGCTCTCCAGACCCCAGATCTCGGGCTTCGCGATGATGCGGGTGCGCCACTTCGGGTCCTTGGCCAGCCCCTGAGCGGTCTCCATCATCGACTTCTCCACGGCCTCGAGGTCGGCATCCGGCGCAACGCCCAGGTCGACGATGGCGCGTGCCCAACCCTGCGACATGTTGCCGATGCGGGTGACCTCGCCGTTGCGCACGTACCAGAGCGTCCCGTTCACGTCGCGCACCTGGGTGATGCGCACGCTGACGTACTCGACGACGCCGGAAGCGAGTCCCAGGTCGACGACGTCGCCGATGCCGACCTGATCCTCGGCCACGAGGAAGATGCCGTTCAGCACGTCCTTCACGATGTTCTGCGCCCCGAAGCCGAGACCCGCACCCACCGCGGCGGTGAGCAGGGTGAGGGAGCCGAGCAGGCTCTGGTCGATGGCGTTCACGGTGAGCACGAGGGCGATCACCACGAGCATCACGTTGACGATGTTCTGCAGGATCGAGCCGAGCGTGCGGGTGCGCTGGACGAGACGCATGTCGGCGAGCGGGGAGCGCTCGAGAGCCTGCGTGTCGTCGACGCGCGCCTTCGACTTCGCGCTGTTGACGATGCGCTGCACCACGCGGCGGATGACGAGGCGGAGAATGAACGCGATGGCCACGCAGCTCGCGATGATGATGGCCACGGTGAGCGCCTTCCCACCGATCTTCAGCAGGATCTCGAGCATGACGCCCCACCATCCGGGGTCGGTCGGGTCGGGTGCGGGAGTCTCGGTGGCGAAGCGGATGTCCATCACCTCGATTTTAGCCGTCACGCCTCAGCGCACACTGGGTGGGCCGGATGCGACGGGCTCGGCGACAGCTGTCGCCGAGCCCGTCGCAGCGAGGATCAGTCCTCGGCGTCGCGGGACTGCGCGGCCAGCGCCCGCTCGACGTCGGCGAGGTTCTCGTGCACGAGCCTGCGCAGCGCGGGAGCGGCATCCTGGTGCTCGGCGAGCCAGCTGCGGGTCGCGTCGCGCAGCTCGACGCTCGCGAGCGAGCGCGGGTAGAGGCCGACGATCAGGTAGTCGGCGATCTGGTAGGTGCGCTCCTCCCAGATCGGCAGCAGCATCTCGAAGTACTTGGGGATGAACGCTGCCAGCACGTCGACACCCGACGGGTGCACGAAGCCGAGGGTGGCCGAGCGCACGATGGTGTTCGGCAGGTCGCCGTTGTCGATCAGCGACGACCAGGCGGTCTGCTTGGCCTCCGAGGTGGGCAGCGCGGCACGTGCCTGAGCCGCGAACTCGGCGCCCTTGGACGTGTTGTCTGCGGCGAGTGCGGCGTCGATCGCGGCGGCGTCGGTCGCCCCGGCGGCGGCGAGGCCGACGAGAAGAAGCCACGACAGGTCGGCGTCGATCTCGAGTCCGGGGAGGGTGTCCTCGCCGGCGCGCAGACGGCCGATGATGCCCGCCTGCTCGGGGGTGGCGATCGAGTTGGCGAACGCCGTCACGAGCTGCAGCTGACTGTCGCTTCCGGGCTCGGCCTGGTGGGCGAGGGCCCACAGCCCGTCGGCGATCTTCTCGCGGGCCGCCGGACGAGTGTCGGGCGCGACGTAGATGTTCGCCGCGACCTGCAGCTGCGAGAGCGTCGTCCGCACCGTCGTCGATTCGGTCTCGTGGCCGATGTTGCCGAGCACGAGGTCGATGTAGTCGCTGGCGGCGGTCTCGGCATCCCGGGTCTGGTCCCACGCCGCACCCCACACGAGCGAGCGCGCGAGCGGGTCGGAGATGTCGGACAGATGCTCGATGGCCGCGGCCAGCGAGCGCTCATCGAGGCGGATCTTCGCGTAGGCGAGGTCGTTGTCGTTGAGCAGCACCATGTCGGGGCGCGCGAGGCCCTGCAGCTCCGGTATCTCGGTGCGGTCGCCGTCGACGTCGACCTCGACGTAGTGCGTGCGCACCAGCTCCGACCGACCGGCGGAGTCGCTCAGGTTGTAGAACCCGATCCCGAGGCGGTGCGGACGGATGGTCGGGTAGTCGGCGGGAGCAGTCTGGGTCACCGCGAAGCGGGTGATGACGCCTGCTGCGTCGTCGACGATGACCGGGGCGAGCGTGTTCACCCCGGCGGTCTCCAGCCACTTCTTCGCCCAGGTGGTCAGCTCGCGTCCGCTGGTGGCCTCGAGCTCGGTGAGCAGGTCGCTCAGCTCGGTGTTGCCCCAGGCGTGCTTCTGGAAGTACTGGCCGACACCGGCGAAGAACGCATCGATGCCCACCCACGCGGTCAGCTGCTTGAGCACCGAGCCGCCCTTGGCATAGGTGATGCCGTCGAAGTTGACCATCACGTCTTCGAGATCGTTGATCTCGGCGACGATCGGGTGAGTGGAGGGCAGCTGGTCCTGACGGTAGGCCCAGGTCTTCTCCATCGCGTTGAAGGTCGTCCAGGCCGCCTTCCATTCGGTTGCCTCCGCCGTGGCGATGGTGGATGCCCATTCGGCGAACGACTCGTTCAGCCACAGGTCGTTCCACCACTTCATGGTGACGAGGTCGCCGAACCACATGTGCGCCAGCTCATGCAGGATCGTCACCACGCGACGCTCCTTGACGGCGTCGGTGACCTTGCTGCGGAACACGTAGGTCTCGGTGAAGGTGACTGCGCCGGCGTTCTCCATGGCGCCCGCGTTGAACTCGGGCACGAACAGCTGGTCGTACTTCTCGAACGGGTACGGCACGCCGAACTTCGCCTCGAAGTACTCGAAGCCCTGCCTGGTCTTGTCGAAGATGTAGTCGGCGTCGAGGTGCTGCCACAGGCTCCTGCGACCGTAGACGCCGAGCGGGATGACCTTGCCCGACGCGCTCGTGAGCTCGGAGAAGGTGGCCTCGTAGGGACCCGCGACGAGCGCAGTGATGTACGACGAGATGCGCGGCGTGGGCGCGAAGCCCCAGGTGGCCACATCTTCGGAGCCCGACGACGCGTCGTGCACGATCGGCTCGGGGGTGGGGGAGTTCGAGACGACCTTCCACGCCGAAGGCGCGGTCACGGTGAACTGGAACGTCGCCTTGAGGTCGGGCTGCTCGAACACCGCGAACACGCGGCGAGAGTCGGGCACCTCGAACTGCGAGTAGAGGTACACCTCGCCGTCGACGGGGTCGACGAATCGGTGCAGTCCCTCGCCGGTGTTGGTGTAGAGGCAGTCGGCGTCGACGATGAGGACGTTCTCGGCCTGCAGGCCGTCGAGCGCGATGCGCGAGTCCTCGAAGGCGGCGCTCGGATCGACCTGCTCGCCGTTGAGCGTGATCTCTCGGACCTCGCGTGCGATGAGGTCGATGAAGGTCGACGAGCCAGGGGTCGCGGTGAAGCGGACCACGCTGCGCGAGCCGAACACCTCCGCACCCTTGGTCAGGTCAAGTGAGATCTCGTACGACTGCGTGTCGATGACGGCACGGCGCTCCTGCGCTTCGGTACGTGTGAGGTTTTCTCCAGGCACAGCTGATTTCTCCCATTGGTGGAGGGGATGTCGAGGTGCGTCGGCGCTGCTGGCGCCGACGGCAACCAGGACAGCCTACGCCAGCGCCGCGCGCAGGTGCAGATCTCGATGCTGGCTCATAGCGAGTCGGTGACAGGATGGATCACGTGAGCTCCTCAGAGAAGATCGTCGTTCCGCACGCCTCGCCGGCCGCATCGACCGGCTCCGCGCACATCGAGGTTCCCGTCGCCTACGACGGCATCCTGCTCGCCGGATTCGGCGGGCCCGAAGGCCAAGACGACGTGATCCCGTTCCTGCGCAACGTCACGCGCGGCCGTGGCATCCCCGACGAGCGGCTCGAGGACGTCTCGCACCACTACCGTCACTTCGGCGGCGTGAGCCCCATCAACGCGCAGAACCGCGCGCTGAAGGCGGCGCTCGAGGCGGAGCTCGCGGCGCGATCGATCGACCTTCCCGTGTACTGGGGCAACCGCAACTGGGCGCCGTACCTCGAGGACGCCGTGGCCGAGGCGGTCGCCGACGAGCACACCACGCTGCTGGCGTTCGCGACCAGCGCGTACAGCTCGTTCTCGAGCTGCCGTCAGTATCGCGAGGACTTCTCTCGCATCCTCGACGGCACGGAATACGACGGTCTCGTGACCATCGACAAGATCCGTCCGTTCTTCGATCACCCCGGCTTCGTGCAGGCGTTCGTCGAGGGGGTGCACGATGCCGTGCGCGAGCGCCTCGACGAGGGACTCGCACCGGAGCAGATCCAGGTGCTCTTCTCGACCCACAGCATCCCCATGGACGACGCCGTGCGCTCCGGCCCCCGGGACGTCGACTGGGGCGAGGGCGGCGCGTATGCCGTGCAGCACGAAGCCGTCAGCGCATGGGTGATGGCGCGCGTGGCAGAACTGACACCCGCCGCCGCCGACGTGCCCTGGGAGCTCGTGTACCAGTCGCGTTCCGGCCCCGCTTCGCAGCCGTGGCTCGAGCCCGATGTCTGCGACGTCATCGGCGAGCTGCCGGAGCGAGGACGACGGGCGGTCGTCGTCGTTCCGGTCGGATTCATGAGCGACCACATGGAGGTTCTCTGGGACCTCGACACCGAGGCGAAGGAGGCGGCGGAGGACGCAGGGCTGGCCTTCGCCCGCACACCGACCCCCGGTGTCTCGCCGGCGTTCGTCGCGGGCATCGTCGACCTGGTGCAGGAGCGCCTGGAGGGGCGCCCCGCCGCCGACCGCGCGCACGTGACGGACCTCGGACCGTGGTTCGACGTGTGCCGTCCCGGATGCTGCGAGAACATCCGCGCCGGTTTCAAGCCGGCGGCAGCCGGCATCGCCCCCTGACCCTTCGACAGGCTCAGGGACCCAGCGCTCGAGCCTGAATATGATGGCGGTATGCGCATCCACATCGCCACCGACCACGCCGGACTCGACTTCTCGACCCGCCTGCAGCAGCACCTGCGCGAGGCGGGCCACGAGGTCATCGATCACGGTCCCGTGGAGTACGACGCGCTCGATGACTACCCCGCCTTCTGCATCCGCGCTGCGCAGGCCGTGGTCGCCGACCAGCGCGCCGGCGTCGAGGCGCTCGGCGTGGTCTTCGGCGGATCAGGCAACGGCGAGCAGATCGCCGCGAACAAGGTCGAGGGCATCAGGGCAGCACTGGTGTGGAACCTCTCGACCGCAGAGCTCGCCCGCGAGCACAACGACGCGAATGTGATCTCCATCGGCGCGCGCCAGCACAGCTTCGACGAGGTCACCTCATTCATCGACCGCTTCATCGCGACGCCCTTCTCCAACGAGGAGCGCCACGTGCGCCGGATCAACCAGATCGCCGACTTCGAGAAGGACGGGTCGCTGCTTCCCGACCCGCGTGAGGGGGGTGTCGGCTCCGCCGACGGGCGCGCCTGACATGCCCGAGGGTCATTCCGTCCACCGCATCGCCCGCCAGTTCGCGCGCAACTTCCTGGGCCGGCCCGTCAGGGCGTCGAGCCCGCAGGGGCGCTTCGCCGAGGGCGCGGCGGTCCTCGACGGGCGCGAGATGCTGCAGGCGATGGCCGTCGGCAAGCAGATGTTCCTCGAGTTCGAGGACGCCGTGTGGCTGCGCGTGCACCTCGGCCTCTACGGCGCATGGGACTTCGCCGGCGAGATCGTGGCGGACGCCACCATCGCATCCGCCAACGGTCGCATGGGGCAGACGAACCAGCGCGGCACCGACCTCGACACCGAAGGCGAGGCGATCTACGACGACGCCGGCGAGAACTCGCTGAGCTCCATCGGCGCTCCGCGGAAGTCGCGGGTGCACGTGCGGATGTCGGAGCAGACCAGCGGCCTCGCGGACGAGGTCGACGAATGGCCGCCGCCCGTGGTCGGCCAGGTGCGGCTGCGTCTGTTGAACGACACCACCTGCGCCGACCTGCGCGGACCGACGGCGTGCGCGCTGCAGACCACCGACGAGATGCTCGCCTCGGTCGCGAAGCTGGGGCCCGATCCGCTGGTCGGCGACCTCGCCGAGGGCGAGGAGCGCTTCGTGCGCACCGTCCGCCGCAAGCCCACGCCGATCGCGCTGCTGCTGATGGACCAGGCGGTGGTCAGCGGGATCGGCAACGTGTACCGCGCCGAGATGCTGTTCCGAGCCCGGCTCGAGCCGCACACACCCGGACGCGACGTGCCCGAGGAGGTCGTGCGAGAGCTGTGGCGCGACTGGGTCGAGCTGCTCTCGATCGGGGTCGAGACCGGTCAGATGATGACCATGGACGGCCTCACCGGTGACGCGTATCGGGCTGCCATGGCCAGCCGCGACGACCGGCACTGGGTCTACCACCGGGCGGGACTGCCGTGCCGGGTGTGCGGCACGGAGATCGCCCTGGAGGAGATCGGCGCCCGCAAGCTGTACTGGTGCCCGTACTGCCAGCGCTGATCGCGACCCGCGCGCGATGATCCAACCTGGGTGCCCGCTGTGAATAGGATGGCTGAGTCCGTTTGCAACGTCGCACGACAGGAGACCATATGGACCTTTCCGCGCTGCAGGGCGTGCTCGAGAACATCAGCTCATGGATCTGGGGACCGTGGATCCTCATCCCGCTGCTCCTCGGCACCGGCCTGTACCTGACCATCCGCCTGGGGGGTCTGCAGTTCCTCCGCCTCGGCGCAGCGCTGCGCCTCGGCCTGTTCACCCGCAAGGATCCCGGTGCCGACGGCGACATCTCGCAGTTCCAGGCGCTGACCACGGCTCTCGCCGCCACGGTCGGCACCGGCAACATCGTCGGCGTCGCAACGGCCATCGGCATCGGCGGACCGGGCGCGCTGTTCTGGATGTGGATCACCGGCCTGCTGGGCATGGCGTCGAAGTACTCCGAGGCGTTCCTCGGCGTGCGCTTCCGCACCACCGACGCCGCCGGTGAGAAGTCCGGTGGTCCGCAGTACTACCTCGAGCGGGGCATCCCGGGCGGATTCGGCAAGTTCCTTGCGATCTTCTTCGCCGTCGCCGCCGTGATCGCGTGCTTCGGCATCGGCAACATGACCCAGGGCAACTCGATCTCGGCCAACCTCGAGAACAGCTTCAACGTGCCCACCTGGGTGACCGGCATCGTGCTCACCGTGTTCGCGCTGCTCGTGCTCGTCGGCGGCATCAAGTCCATCGGCCGCGTCACCGCGGGTCTGGTGCCCGTGATGATCATCTTCTACGTGCTCGGCGCGATCTACATCCTCATCGCGAACATCGGGGGCGTGCCCGCCGCCTTCGCGGAGATCTTCACCGACGCCTTCACCGGCACGAGCGCGATCGGCGGCTTCGCCGGCTCTGCCATCATCATCGCCGTGCAGATGGGTGTCGCGCGCGGCATCTTCTCGAACGAGTCGGGTATGGGCTCGGCGGCCATCGCCGCGGCGGCTGCCAAGACCAGCCACCCCGTGCGACAGGGCCTGGTGTCGATGACCCAGACCTTCATCGACACGATCATCGTCGTCACCTGCACCGGCCTCGTGATCATCACGACCGGCGCGTGGAAGCTGACCGACGAGAACGGCGACCAGATCAGTGCAGCCCTGATGACCGGCGAGGCCTTCTCGAACGGGTTGCCCGGCGAGTGGGGACACTACATCGTGACGATCGGTCTCGTGCTGTTCGCCGGCTCCACGATCCTCGGCTGGTCGTACTACGGCGAGCGCAGCATCGAGCGGCTGATCGGACGCAAGGCCGTGATGCCGTTCCGCATCCTGTTCTCCCTCGTGGTGTTCGTCGGCTGCACGGTCCAGCTCGGCGTGGTGTGGGCGTTCTCCGACGTGATGAACGGCCTCATGGCGCTGCCGAACCTCATCGGGCTGCTCCTCCTCTCCGGTCTCGTGGCGCGCGAGACGAAGAAGTACCTCGACAACGACCCGAAGCTGACGGCGACGCCCGAAGAGGTGAACGCGTTCATGGCGGGCGATCAGGCATTCGAGGACTGGAAGACCCAGGCGATCCCGGTGGTCAAGACCAGGCGGTGAGAGTTCGTTCGGCCGGGTCGGTCCTAGGCTTGCAGGGTGCGTCAGAACCCCAGCTTCGCCATGACTGACCCGGCCGAACTGCGCCGGATCATCGAGCTCAACCCGTGGGCGACTCTCGTCAGCGATGCGGACGACGGGCTCGTCGCCTCGCACTACGTGGTGCTGCTCGATGACGAGCGCGACGACCTCACCGTGGTGGGCCACGTCGGACGTCCGGACGATCTCATCCACGGACTGGGCGAGCGTGAGATCCTCATCGCCTTTCAGGGCCCGCACGGCTACATCTCACCGGGTTGGTACGGCGACATGCAGGCCGTGCCCACCTGGAACCACGCCTCGGTCCATCTCAGCGGCGTACCGGAGATCCTCTCCGACGCCGACAACCTGCGAGTGCTCGAGCGGATGGTCGATGTCTTCGAGAGCCGCATGCCGAGCCCGCGCGGCATGTGGCAGCTGCCCAACGATGAGGCGTTCGTGCATCGGCTCGCTGCGGGGACGGTCGGCTTCCGGCTCACACCCGCCAAGGTCGTCGCCAAGCGCAAGCTGAGCCAGAACAAGCCGGCCGAGACCGTCGACGAGGTGATCGCCGCGCTCGAGAGCACCGGCGCACACGCCAACCCGGCGCTGGCGGCAGAGATGCGCCGTGCCCGCGACGCCCACTCCGGACGCCGCTCATGATGGCGCGCGGCGATCGCGTCGACTTCCTGCGTGCGGTTCGGCTCAGCGGGCCACTGGCGCCGGCATTCGGCGACGAGCCCGTCGATCTCGTGATCGAGCATGGGCGCATCGCCGACATCGCACCGACGGGGTCTCTGCCTGCCCGGGGCCTGGTGCTTCAGGGGGAGGGCCGCCGCGTCGTCGCCGGGCTGTGGGATCACCACGTGCACACGGTGCAGTGGGCCCTGAACGCCGATCGCGTGCCGCTGGGCGAGATGCAGAGCGCCGCCGACGCCGCCCGCGTCATGGGCGATGCCCGGGCTCTCACGGACGGGCGACGCGTCGGTGCCGGGATGCGGGATGCGCTGTGGCCGGACGCCCCGTCTCTTGCTCTGCTCGACGAGCGGACCGGCGGCGAGCCGACGTACCTGATCAACGCGGACGTGCACAGCGTGTGGCTGAACACCGCCGCATTCCAGCGCGAGGGCTTCACCCCTACCGACGACGGGATGCTGCGCGAGGAGGACGCCTTCGAGATCTCCCGGCGGCTGAACGCCGCGGACGATTCCACAGCCGACGCCGCGGTGCGGCGGGCCGGCGACCGCGCCGCCGCTCGGGGCGTCACCGGCCTGGTCGACTTCGACATGGCGTGGAATGCGGATTCCTGGCGTCGCCGGACGGATGCCGGGTTCGCCGCGCACCGGGTGGAGTTCGCCTTCTACGCCGCGGACCTGTCGCGCGCGATCGCGCACGGACTCCGCACGGGGGAGGAGCTGACGGGCACCCGCGGGCTCGTGCACGTCGGCCCGCTCAAGCTCATCACGGACGGCTCGCTCGGCACTCGCACCGCCGCGTGCTCGCACGCCTACGACGACGATCCGGCGAACTTCGGCGTGCTCACGATCGAACCTGACCGTCTTCGCGGTCTGCTCACCGAAGCCACGGCGTCAGGAATCGACGTCGCCGTGCACGCCATCGGCGACCGCGCCGTGGCATCCGCTCTCGACGCCTTCACCTTCACCCAGGCCCGAGGCACGATCGAGCACGCACAGCTCGTGCGGCATGCGGACCTCGCGCGCTTCGCGCGACTCGGCGTCGTGGCCAGCGTGCAGCCGGAGCACGCGGTCGACGACCGCGACATGGTCGGCAGCCTGTGGCAGCATCAGCAGGCGCTGAGCCACCCGCTGGCCTCGCTGCTCGAGGCGGGCATCCCGGTGCGCTTCGGATCGGATGCCCCGGTCGCACCCCTTGATCCGTGGCTCGCGATCGCTGCGGCGGTGCACCGCACCGGCGACGACCGGGAGCCGTGGCAGCCGGGCGAGCGGGTCAGCGTCGAGTCCGCGCTGCGCGCGAGCAGCCGCCACGGCGAGACCGACATCGAGCTCGGCGGCGTGGCCGACCTCGTGCTGTGCGGCAGCGACCCGCTGACCGCCGATCGCATCGAACTGAGCCGGATGCCGGTCTCCGCCACCCTCCTCGGCGGAACGCTCACGCACCTGGACTGAACGCGCCGGCGTCCACACAGAGAGGGGCGCCGCAGCGATGCTGCGGCGCCCCTCTCTGTGGTGCGGTGTCAGGCCGCGATGTGCGAGATGAGGAACCAGCGGTCCTTCTCGAGGCCGCGCTGGATCTCGATCGCCACGTCCTGGCTGGTGAGGTCGACCTCGTCGAGACCGTCGACCGCGGACTTCACGTTGACGAGGATCGCGTCGATGTCGCTGATGACGGCGCGGATGAGCTCGTCGGACTGCTCGAAGCCGGCGGGGACGGCGGTCTGGCCGGCCCGCTCGGCGACGGTCTGCACGCGGGCGTCGATGGGCAGACCGAGGGCGACGATGCGCTCCGCGGCGGTGTCGGCGAAGTCGCCGGCGTGCTCGACGATCGTGTCGAGCAGCTCGTGCACGCCGACGAAGTTCGCGCCGCGAACGTGCCAGTGCGCCTGCTTGCCGTTGACGGTGAGGGCCTGCAGGCCGTGCACCACGGGGGAGAGGAACTGCGCTGCGGCCGCGGCGACGGTCGGGTCGACGGCGATGCTGGGGATGGTCTGGGCCTTGCTCATGTGAACCTCCGAGATGTCTGCTGCCACGTCTTCTGAGTACAACGGTACTCAGCGTGAACCATTCCGCAAGCAAGCGTAGGCAACGCTTACCGGCCCTCACTTCCGCGTAATCACGCGGAAGTGAGGGTAGTCTCACCTTCATGACCATCGCCGAGAACGCTTCCGTCATCAGTCTCGGAACGCAGGTTCCCCGCATCCCCGCCGACGCATTCGTCGCCGACGGTGCGCGCATCGTCGGCGATGTCGCGCTGGGTGACGCGGCGAGCGTCTGGTACAACGCGGTGCTGCGCGGGGACTCGGCATCCATCACGGTAGGCGCGCGCAGCAACGTGCAGGACAACGTCTCGGTGCACGTCGACAGCGTGCATCCCGTGGTCATCGGCGATGACGTCTCGATCGGCCACAACGCGGTCGTGCACGGCTGCACGATCGGCGACGGCTCGCTCGTCGGCATGGGCGCGGTGGTGCTCAGCGGGGCGGTGATCGGCGCCGGATGCCTGATCGCCGGCGGCGCGGTGGTGCTGGGCGGCACAGAGGTTCCTGCCGGTTCACTGGTGGCCGGCGTGCCGGCGAAGGTGCGCAGGCCGCTCACCGAAGAAGAGCGCCGCGGATTGATCGAGAACGCGGAGATCTACCTCGAACACACCCGCACGCACGCGGCCGCACAGGCGGGGTAGCGCGCCGCGTGGACGGTAGGCTGTTGGTCTACGGGGCGGTGGCCAAGCTGGTTAAGGCAGTGGGCTCATAACCCATCGATCGTCGGTTCAAGTCCGACCCGCCCTACTCTCCTGCGGCTGCAGGCTCAGTCGTCCGTGCGGAATCCGGATGTCTTGTGCGCACCGTCGCAGAACGGCTTGATCGACGACAGGCCGCAGCGGCACAGCGCGATGGTGCGGCGGTGGCGCTCGATGGGCCGCCCCGCCGCGGACTGCAGGTCGACGTCTCCCCGCACGAGCAGCGGTCCATCGGTGCAGGCGGTGATCGTCGCCGCCTCAGTTCTCGCGGTCATGAGCACTCCTCATCGCGGTGAGATCCGAGTCTTGCGTCAGGCTGCAGCGGCGGGCAAGGACTTGACGGCCGGGCGTGGGTCGTGTCAAGGCCGGTGATCGCGTATCCGTCCCGCCTTAGTGTGGTCGCACACGGATGATCCGGCCGGATCACCGCCTGACGAAGGAGCCCCATGACGCTCAGCCTCTCCTCCGACGCCACGTCCGTCGCCGTCAGCGCGCGCGGCCCCCTCAGCGCCGAACTGCTCGAGGTGCTGAACGACCGGGCCCCCGAGCGGGCAGAAGGCCTGCCGCAGCTGGCCCGCGATGCGGTCCTGGTGGAAGATCCGATCACCGACGACGACGTGCAGCTCTCGCTCTTCCTGCTGTACGCCGTGGCATACGGTTCACTGCCGCAGTTCGGCGCGCACTGGGAATGGGACGTCTCGCTGCTCACCGCCCGTGCCGTCCTGGAACGCGCCTTCGAGGACGCCGTCCGCGCCGCAGCGCCGATGCCCGACACGCCGGAGGCGACACGGGAGGCTGTCGCGGCGGCGCTGTTCGCTCTGACCGCCCCGCAGCCCGGGCCGAGTCTGTCGCACTTCGTCAGCCGGAAGGCCGACGCCGACCAGGCGCGCGAGCTGCTGATCCAGCGCAGCATCTACACGCTTCGCGAGGCGGATGCGCACTCGTGGGCCACCCCGCGACTGACCGGCCGCGCCAAGGCGGCCCTGATCGAGATCCAGGCCGACGAGTACGGCGGCGGGCGGGTGGAGCGCATGCACCAGGTGATGTTCGCCGACGCGATGCGCGGCGCCGGGCTCGACGACACCTACGGCGCGTACGCCGACTCGGTGCCGGCGATCACCTTCGCGTCCTTCAACCTGATGACGATGTTCGGCTTGAACCGGAGGCTGCGCGGCGCGGCTGTGGGGCACCTCGCCGCCTTCGAGATGACCTCCTCGCTGCCGTGCCGGGGGATCGCCGACGGTCTGCGGAGAGTCGGCTTCGGGGAGGACGTGACGGCGTACTACGACGAGCACGTCGAGGCCGATGCCGTGCACGAGCAGATCGCCGGGCGCGACCTCG
Organism: Microbacterium sp. NPDC089987; assembly: GCF_044748505.1. Taxonomy (NCBI): domain Bacteria; kingdom Bacillati; phylum Actinomycetota; class Actinomycetes; order Micrococcales; family Microbacteriaceae; genus Microbacterium; species Microbacterium sp. NPDC089987. The sequence goes on along the minus strand of NZ_JBIVGE010000001.1, from coordinate 1,347,524 downwards.
CCGGTTCCCTGGCCGAGGACTCGCCCGAGCTTCTCGACGACATCCTCTTCGGAGCTGCAGCCTGCCTCACCGTCGACGGATGGGCGAGCGAGCACATCCTGCACGCGTGGGAGGCAGGCCGCAGCTCTCTGCGTGAAGAGCCTCAGCTGGGCTGATCGGCATCCGGGCTCGAGGAGTCCTGGTCGGCGGTGTCGCTCTGCGGACCGCCGATGACGCCGATGCCGACCGCGTCGTGGTCGGGCTCGGGGTCGTCCGGCTGCTCGACCTTCGGCTCCTCGCCCGGCTCCTTCTCGGTGCTCGGCTCCTCGAGCTCCTCGGTGGTGGGTTCCTCATCGGGCTGTTCGTGGGTGTTCGACATGTCTGCTCCTTTCCTCCTCCACGCTGGCCGGTGGACAGCGAGCAGGCAAAGGGGTTGACCGGCGAGCAAGCCGGGATAGCATCCTGCTTCTCCCGGATGCAAGGCGGGTGCTGTGACCGCCGGGATGCGCCATCCTGAGCACATGGCCCCAGACGCTCCGGCATCCGACACCCGCCGCGACGGTGAGCGGCGAGAGGCGACCACGCTCATCGTCAAGCGCGTGGCGCGCGGCTTCTTCCGCACCTACTGTCCGGATGCCGCCGCCGGGCTGACGTTCTACGCGATCCTGGCGATGTTCCCCGCTCTGATCGCGGCGTTCTCGGTGATCGGCGTGTTCGGCGAGAAGCGGGGTGCGGCTGATGCCGTGCTCGACCTGCTGCGCGAGGTCGCCCCGGAAGACACCGTGAAGGTGCTGCAGCAGCCCCTGGAGCAGGTCGCATCGACGGCCGGCGCCGGCTGGGTGATCGTCCTGGCGCTCGTCTTCGCGCTGTGGTCGGTCGCCAGGTACGTCACCACGCTCGGGCGCGCGATGAACAGCATCTACGGCGTGCCGGAGGGACGGATGTTCTGGAAGGCGAAGCCGACGCACCTGATCGTCACGTTCGCGGTGTTCGTGCTCGTCACCATCGCAAGTGTCCTGGCCGCTCTCAGCTGGCCTCTCGCCCAGGCGCTCGGAGAGTCCATCGGTGCCGGGGAGGTCGCGCTGACGATCTGGCGCATCGTCCGCTGGCCTGCCGTGGCACTGGTCGTGTGCCTGATCGTCGCAATCCTGTACTACTTCGCGCCGAACGTCGCTCATCCCCGCTTCCGCCTGATGAGCGTGGGTGCGCTGGTCGCGATCGGGGCCTTCGCGCTGGCATCCGTCGGCTTCGGCTTCTACGTGAGCCACCTCGCCGACTACGACCGGGTGTACGGGTCGTTCGCCGGCGTCGTGATCTTCCTGCTCTGGCTGTGGATCGCCAACATCTCCCTGCTCGTCGGCGCGCTGTTCGACGCGGAGCTCGAGCGCGTGCGCGAGCTGCGCCGCGGCGTGCCTGCCGAGCGCGATCTGCAGGTGTCGCTGCGAGACACCAAGCGACTCGAGAAGACCGCCGAGAACGATGTCGCCGATGAGCGGCTCGCTCGCCGGCTGCGCCGCTCGCGGCGCTGAACGAGGTCAGCGGCCGTCGGGCGCGTCGCCGACGAGCCCGGCCAGCGCGAGCGCGTCGTGTGGTGCGTGGCCGCGCGCGTCGTTGTCGAAGTAGACGAAGACATCGCGCCCGCGGCCCTGCTCCGCCCAGCGACGGCATCGCTCGGACCACTCCTGAAGCTCCTGAGCCGTGTATCCGCTCGCGTACAGCTCGGATGCGCCGTGCAGCCGCACGTAGACGAGGTCCGCGTCGCCGGGCTCGAACTGCGGCCATCTGCCCGCCGTGTCGGCGACAGTGAGAGCAACGCCGTGCCGGTTGAGGATCTCCGCCAGCCGAGGGTCGTCGAAGGTGTCCGAGCGTGGTTCGAGCGCGTAGCGCAGCGGGCGATCCTCGGCATCCTCCAGCCAGGTGCGTCCGTTCATCCGCTCGTCGTGCTGTCGTCCGAGCGCTCTGGCCTCTGCGGTGGTGCGCGGCAGCCCGGCGAGGAAGCCGTCGAGGACGTCCGGGTCGAACTTCTGCCGCTCCGGCAGCTGCCAGAGGATCGGGCCCAGGGTGGGACCGAGCGCGAGCACCCCCGATGCGAAGAAGTTCGCCAGCGCGGTGGTGGTGTCGCGCAGGCGGAGCATGTGCGAGATGTATCGCGATCCCTTCACCGCGAAGGTGAAGTGATCGGGCACGGCGTCGCGCCAGCGCAGATAGCTCTGCGGCCGCTGCAGCGAGTAGAACGAGCCGTTGAGCTCGACGGTCGAGAAGTGCTCGCCGATGTACTCGAGTTCCGCCCGCTGCACCAGGCCCTCGGGATAGAAGTCGCCGCGCCACGAGCGGTACCGCCAGCCGGAGGTGCCCACTCGGATGCGAGGGCGCCGGGTCGGGGACGCGTCGGGTGGTGTCATCTCTCCGAGACTAGGCGCCGGACGCCAGCGCCGTCACGGCCTTGACTCCGGCGCCGGCGGCGCTCAGCGCACGCGCCGGTCGTGCGCGAGGTCGATCAGGCGCGCAAGCACATCGCCGGAGCGCAGGCCGTTGTGCTCGTGCTCGCTCGTCGCCCACGTGCGCACGCCGGGCAGCAGGCGCGCGGTCTCCATCGAGAACTCGTAGGGCACGTAGACATCGTTGACGTAGACGGCGGCTGCGCCGACGGCTCCGGATGCCTGCACGGCGGCCGCGTCGTAGATCGTCGGCCATTCATGCTCGGCCAGAGCCAGCGCGACGTCGCGCCAGGGGCGGAAGGCGGGAACCGTCTCGGTCCAGTCACGGCGGATGTGCTCGCCGGTGAACAGCGTCGGATCAGCCGCGAAGTCCGCCGGCTCGACGCGCTCCGCCGACCAGCGAGTGGCATGGCCGGAGGCGTAACTGGACTCGTGGAACACGAAGTACAGCGGGTTGCGCCCGTCGTACGGCATCGCGGCGGCCAGGTCGTAGCGGAAGGCATTCGAGGTGGGATCGAGCTCCAGCAGCGACCACAGCGACTGCCAGCCGTCGTTCGTGCCCAGGGCGGAGCCCGCCGAGCGCAGCCTCGACAGCGAGACCACCTCGCCGTCCGGCAGGGTGAGGTCACCGGCGGTGGCCAGGTCGGCGAGCCGGCGCATCCGGTCGCGGTGCTGCGGGAAGCGGCGGTAGTACCTCTCGGATGCCTCGCGCATCTTGTCGTAGCACAGGGCGTACACCTCGTCGGGCGTGCGGTCGAGGGTGCTCAGGCCACCGGTGATGTAGACCCGCTCGAGCGATGACGCGTCGGTCGACAGGTAGGCGAGGGTCGTGAAACCGCCGAACGACTGCCCGAGCACGTTCCAGCGCTCCGCGCCGAGGTGCTGTCGGAACGCCTCGCAGTCGCGCACGATGGCATCCGCGCGCAGGTGAGTGAGGTGCTCGGCGACCGCCTCGGCGCCGCGCGCCAGGTCTTGATCGCCCACCGGCGTCGAGCGCCCCGTGCCGCGCTGGTCGAGCAGCACGACGCGGTGCTCAGCGAGAGCGGCGTCCAGCCACGACGGACTCGACGGCGAATGGAACGGGCGAGGTGCCTCGTGGCCGGGCCCGCCCTGCAGGAACACCAGGTAGGGCAGGTTCTCGCCGCCCTCACGGCTCACGACGGCGGCGAACACGTCGATCGTGCGCGTGTCGGCGGCGTCGCCCCACACCAGGGGCAGGGTGAGCGTGTGCTCTTCCACGGTGAGGTCCTGCATGCGCCGGACAGTGGTCTTGGCGGTGGTGGTGGCGGTCATCACATCACGTTCCCTATGTACGAGTACTTCACGAACACCTCCGTGGCGATGCCGGACTCCTCCAGCACCCCCTGAAGCGCCGTCATCATGTAGTGCGAATCCCAGCCCATGTAGAGGAAGTGCGACTCGTCGAACTCATCCCACTGACCCTTCCACGCCATCTCGCTGTAAAGCGGACCGCCGTGCTTCGCGCTGTACGACAGGGCGGCGGCGCGGTCGTCGGTCCACGCGCGGCGGAAGATGCGGTTGAACAGAGCGCGAACGTCCTTGATCTCCCAGTGCTCGCCGCGGTACTCGCAGTAGTCGAACTCGCGATCCCACCCGGCCGGCCAGCCCCGGCGACGCACCGCGTCGAGCACCGGGGTCAACCCGTCGTCGTCGATCTCGCCCACATCCGGGCGCCCCCAGATCCTCAGCAGCTCCGCGGTCAGCCGCACCGTGCGTGCCGCGATCGCCGCGGTGTTCCACGCCGGGATCTCGGCCAGCTCCCTGGTGGCCGAGATCGAGCTGCGGGCGTAGGCCAGGTCGCGCTTCTCGGGGAACGATGCTCCGAAGACGCGCAGGGTGAGCGAATCCTCCAGCAGCGTGAGGTTGCCGAGCGTCGGCGTCAGTGCGCGGTGTGCGTTCTGCTCGTCTTCGCTGTACTCGTTCCACGGCCGGGTGCCGTCGCCGCTCCAGGTGGTGGCCGGAACGGGCGGGACGATGGTCTCCACGTCGAAGTCGGTCAGGTCCTCGACGCCCTCGATCCGCCCGAGCACGTACGCGGGGTGCGGCAGCTCGCCGTATTTCAGCACGGCGCTCACCCGCTCGTCGGACGGCGTGATGCGGCCGATCGCGCGCATCAGCGCGTCGTGACCTTCGGTGCGAGCACGGCACAGCCGCGCGATCAGCCGATCGGTGGGCAGTCCCACGATCGCGCGGCGCAGGAACAGCGCCTGCACCCACTCCAGCACGTCGATGAGCTGCTCTCGGGGGACGGCGCCGCGGCGGTAGTCCCCGTAGGCGCTCATCACCAGCGGATACGAGGTGCGCCCGAAGGTGTTCAGCAGCTGCATCTGGAGCCGGAGGCCGGCATCCGGCTCGCGAGAGGGGTCGAGCAGGATGCCGTAGATCTCGGCGTACTCGCGCCAGACCGACGCATCGGCGCGGAGATGCTCGACATCGAGCCGGGGGAACGATCCGCGGAACGCCGCGTACACGCCGTGCTCACCCGCCGCGTCGATCTCACGCCCGGTGGTCATCACGAGGAAGTGGCGCCAGAAGGCTCCGATCGTCTCGCCGGTGTGCTGCTCGATGGGGAGCCAGAACTCGCGCTCGATGCGCAGCTGCTCGGCGTGCGAGAGACCCATCAGGATGTAGTTGTGGATCAGCTCGTGGTCGCGCAGCGGCTGCCCGGTCGAGTTCAGGCTCTCGAAGATCTGCTGGGCGCTGGCGTGGGGACCGAGGGTGATCGACACATGCTCGAGACGCTGCAGGCCGCGCCAGATGGCGGGCGCCTCATCGGCGTGGACCTGGCTGCGGAAGAAGGCGTAGTTGTCGTCGAAGCGGGACTCGCGGTCCGCGCCATGACGTCGGTCCAGCACGACCGACTCGTAGAGTCCGGCCCACGCGTCGTGCGGGCGCAGCTTCGTGCGCGCGGGATCGTCGGCCCGCACGAGCACCCGCTGCAGCTCGGCCGCGAATGACGGGTCGCTCTCGCGGACGGTGTGGTGCAGAGCGGCGATGAGCAGCATGATCGTGGTGATCCGCTGCTGCCCGTCGATGAGGATCAGATCGTCATCCTCCGCATCCGCACCCGCGGCGCCGGGCGCGGCGTCCCGGCCCGACAGGATCGAGCCGATGAAGTGCCGGTGACCGTCATCCTCACCGGCCACTGCCCGGATGTCGGAGAGCAGCTTCTCGCAGCCGCCGATGTCCCATCGGTACTGGCGCTGATAGACCGGGACGACGATGTTGGTCGTCGGAGCGGAGAGCCACTCGATCGTTCCCGTCGCGTGCGCTTCGACATTGGTCGCCGTTGCCATGGCTGCGTGATTCCTCCGGATGGCGGGGTGACTGTCCGCCGGATCGAGTCTAGTCCGGGGCCGTTTTCTCCGGCCGAGCCGCCGGGGTGCGTCCAGGACCCGGATGTAGGCTTGCCTAAGTAGGGCCTGTTAAAACGTGCTGGCCCATTACGAAAGGACATGACTCAGATCATGGGATACATCAAGTCCGCAGCCCTCGAAGACAAGGGATTCGTCATCCTCGACAGCTACGGCGGGGAGATGGACCCGAAGGAATGGCTCGACATCGAGTATGTCGACTGGAAGTCCTCGGGCGACACCCGCTTCTCGCCTCTCGCCAGCGCCAAGGGCGAGATCGAGTGCAACGGCTTCTGGAACCACAAGCCGCCGCGCACCGACAAGGACGGCGTCTGGATCGACTCGCAGACCGCGATCGCCCCGACCCTGACGGCCCGCGCCAAGGAGCCGGGTGCCAACGTCGGTCGCTGCCGCGTCATCGAGCTGCAGCCGACCCCGTACGGCGAGTGCCTCTACAACCTGCACCAGGACGACAATAACCGTCTCAACCCCGACGGCACGGGCTGGGTCGTGCGCGGGTTCTTCAACCTCACCGACGACAAGGACAGCTATTTCGTCCTGCGTGAGAACCGCACCGACCCGAGCGTCGAGTACCGCATCGCCCTTCCGGCGGGTGCTCAGCTCATCGTCGACACCCAGCGTCTGTGGCACGCCACCACGCACAACGGCACCGAGCCCCGCTACTGCCTGATCACCTCGTGGGAGTCGGGCCCCGAGCTCGACGCCTACATCGAGAAGTACAACGGCACCGACCAGCACGAGCAGGTCGAGGTCGCGCAGGACGTGCTCGAGGCCGGCTACGCCGAGCAGGCCCGTCGCGATGCCGCTCGCGCTGCCTACTACGCCGCGAAGGGCCAGCAGGCCAAGCTTGCGATGAGCGAGGCGTAACCCTTCGACAGGCTCAGGGACCGCCCTTCGACAGGCTCAGGGACCGGCCTTCGACAGGCTCACACCAGGACGGCCCCGGTCATCACGACCGGGGCCGTCCTGGCATCCGGAATGACAAGCTTGTGATTCGTGCTGTTCTGGGCGATAATCGCGGTACAACCGCATAGTTCGCCGCATCTTCGGATCAGGTCGTAGGGGAAGACGTACCTGATGAAACGGAGAGATCATGGCGACGGGATACGCACGCGGAGTGGTGTTCATCCACTCCGCTCCACGCGCGCTCTGCCCGCACCTCGAATGGGCGGTGGGACGCGCTATCGGTCGTGCCGTCAACTTCGAGTGGAGTGACCAGCCTGTGCAGCAGGGCACCCGCCGGGCGGAGTTCTACTGGGACGCGCCGGCCGGGACCGGCGCGGCGCTCGCGACGGCGATCCGCGGCTGGGAGCACCTCCGATTCGAGGTGTCGGAGGATCCGACGCCGGGCAGCGAGGGTGGTCGGTGGCTGCACACGCCCGATCTCGGCATCCACTACGCCCAGACCGATTCGGCGGGCAACATCGTCATCGGCGAGGACCGGATCCGCTACGCGATGGAGATCGCCGCGGGCAACGTGGCCGAGCTGCAGCGCGAACTCGACGTGGCTCTCGGCTCGGCCTGGGACGAGGAGCTCGAGCCGTTCCGGCATGCCGGCGACGACACGCACGTCGTCTGGCTGCACAAGGTCGGGTAGCCGCAGGCGCCGCGGCAACCGAAAGGACGTGCGGTGGAGGCGCGAGTAGCGGGATCCGGTGGTCGCACCCGGAGACCGGGAAAGCGAATCCCACGCATCAGGATGAAGCCCCCGCCGGGGAAGGCGGGGGCTTCGTCGCGAGTGCGGGGCGAGGTCGGCCGTCAGGCGCTGCGGAACGCGACGACCGCGTTGTGCCCGCCGAAGCCGAACGAGTTGCTGATCCCCAGCAGCTCGCCGTCGCCGAGCGGCTGCGGCGACGTCGAGAGCTTGAACGGCACAGCCGGGTCGGGCTCGGTCATGTTGATCGTCGGGGGAGCGACGCGGTCGCGCAGCGCGAGGATGGTGAACACGGCCTCGAGTGCTCCGGTGCCGCCGAGCAGGTGCCCGGTCGACGCCTTGGTCGCCGAGACCGGAATCTCGTCGACCCGGTCGCCGAACACGCGCTTGAGCGCCACATACTCGTTGGGGTCGCCGACGGGGGTGGAGGTCGCATGCGCGTTGATGTGCGCGACCTCATCGGGCGACGCGCCCGCCTGGGCGAGAGCCGCTTCGACGGCGCGTGCGGCACCCGTGCCCTCGGGGTCGTTTCCGGTGATGTGGTACGAGTCGGCTGTCACGCCGCCACCCACGACGTACGCGTAGATCTTCGCGCCGCGGGCCTTGGCGTGCTCCTCGGTCTCGAGCACGAGGGCCGCACCGCCCTCGCCCATCACGAAGCCGTCCCGGTCGATCGCGCCGGGCCGGGATGCCGTCGCCGGGTCGTCGTTGCGCCGTGAGAGCGCCTGTGCCGAGGCGAACGACGCCATGGTGATCGGGTGGATGGCCGACTCGGCGCCGCCCGCGATCACGACATCGGCGAGGCCGTCCTGCAGGTGGTCGTAGGCGTTCGCGATCGACTCGGTGCTCGACGCGCACGCGCTGACGACCGTGCGGGCGAACGCCCGCGCGTTGAAGTGCAGCGAGAGGTTGCCGGCGCCGGCATTCGGCATCAGCATGGGCACGGTCAGCGGCATGACGCGCCGCGGGCCCTTCTCACGCAGGGTGTCCCAGGCATCCAGCAGCGTCCAGACGCCGCCGATGCCGGTCGCCCAGTCGACACCCAGGCGGTCGGGGTCGACCTCGGGGGCGCCCGCATCCTCCCACGCCTCGCGCGCCGCGATCATCGCGAACTGCGTCGAGGGGTCGAGTCGCTTCGCCTCGTGACGAGGCAGCACCTCCTCGGGGCGGACGATGGCCTCCGCGGCGAAGTGCACGGGGATCTGGTACTTCTCGATCCAGTCGTGCGGCAGCGTGCGGGTGCCGGACTGGCCTGCGAGCAGGTTCGCCCAGTTCTCGGGAGCCGTGCCGCCCAGAGCGGACGTGGCGCCGATGCCGGTGACGACGATGCGCTTGGTCATGGGAGTCCTTCGTGAGGAGGGGTATCAGTGCATGTGGGTGCCACACCCCGCGGTCCGCGGGGGTGGCATCCGCGGGTCTTACTCCTGGCCGGCGACGATGAAGTTGACGGCGTCGGCGACGGTCTTCAGGTTCTTGACCTCGTCGTCGGGAATGGTGACGCCGAACTTCTCCTCGGCGTTGACGACGATCGTCATCATCGAGATCGAGTCGATGTCGAGGTCGTCGGTGAACGACTTCTCCATCGTGACCTCGGACGCGTCGATGCCCGTCTCGTCGGTGACAAGCTCAGCAAGGCCGGCGAGGACCTCGTCGTTGGTGAGAGCCATGGTGTTTCCTACTTTCTCGGAATGGGATGAACCGGTGAACAGTCTAGGGAAGGCGTGGGCCCGATCAGGGGAGCACGACCACCTGCGCGCCGAAGACCAGACCGGCGCCGAACCCGATCTGCAGTGCCAGACCGCCGCTCAGCTCCGGGTGCTCCTCGAGCAGGCGGTGCGTCGCGAGCGGGATCGAGGCGGCCGACGTGTTGCCGGTCGTCTCGATGTCGCGGGCGATGACGGTGGTCTCGGGCAGCTTCAGCTGCTTCGCGAACTCCTCGATGATGCGCAGGTTCGCCTGGTGCGGGATGAATGCCGCGAGGTCGGATGCCTCGATGCCGGCCCGCTCGAGCGCCTGTCGGGCGACCTTGGCCATCTCCCACACCGCCCAGCGGAAGACGCTCGGGCCCTCCTGGCGGAGGGTCGGCCAGGGCGCCTTGCCGTCGCGGAAGTCGGTGAGGGTGTGGTTCATGCCGACGAGGTCGGACTTCGAGCCGTCCGAGCCCCACACGGTCGCCGAGATGCCGGGCGTCTCGCTCGGGCCGATGACGACCGCCCCGGCGCCGTCACCGAGCAGGAAGGAGATGCTGCGGTCGGTCGGGTCGACGACGTCCGAGAGCTTCTCGGCGCCGATGACGACCGCGTGGCGGGCTGCTCCGGCGCGGATGAGCGCGTCTGCCTGCGCGACGGCGTACGCATATCCCGCGCATGCGGCGTTCATGTCGTACGCGGCGGCGGGAGTGGCGCCGATGCTGTCGGCGACGATAGCGGCGACGGACGGGGTCTGCTGCGGATTGCTGATCGTGGCGACGATGACGAGATCGATCTCGGCCGGATCGATGCCCGAACGCTCGACGGCCTCCTTCGCGGCGGCGGTGGAGAGGTCGACGGCGCTGGTCTCGGGAACCGCGCGGGTGCGGGTGATGATGCCGGTGCGCTGCCGGATCCACTCGTCGCTGGAGTCGATCGGGCCGATCAGGTCGTCGTTGGGGACGGCGTTCTCGCCGCGCGACGCGCCGACCGAGTAGATGCGCGTGTGCGCGGGGCCGGTGGCCTGCTTGAGGGTGCTCACGAGACTGCTCCGTTCTTCGATGACCCGCTCAGCAGCTCCACGGCTGCGTCGAGGTCGTCGGGGGTCTTCACTGCGACATTGGGGACGCCTCGCAGTCCGCGCTTCGCGAGACCGCTGAGCGCGCCGGCGGGGGCGACCTCGATGAACCCGGTGATGCCTGCAGCGGCGAAGGCCTCCATGCAGAGGTCCCAGCGCACCGGGGACGACACCTGGGTCACGATGCGGTCGAGGGCGTCCTGCCCGTCGCCCACGACGGCGCCATCCCGGTTCGACCAGAGCGTCACGGTCGGGTCGGTCGTCGAGATGTCCGACACGGCAGCACGCAGCGCATCGACGGCAGGAGCCATGTACGAGGTGTGGAACGCGCCGGCGACCTGCAGCGGCATGACCCGCACGCCTCGCGGAGCCCGCTCGGCGAGCTGCGCGAGCGCGGGCAGCGCACCTGCGGCGACGATCTGGCCGGCGACGTTGTAGTTCGCGGGGGTGAGCTCCAGCTCGTCGAGCAGCGCGAGCACCTCTTCGGCGTCGCCGCCGAGCACCGCGCTCATGCCCGTGGGCGTGTGAGCTGCGGCATCCGCCATCGCGCGTCCGCGCACACCGACCAGGCGCATCGCGTCGTCGGCAACGAGCACCTCGGCGCCGACCAGGGCGGCGAGCTCACCAACCGAGTGGCCGGCGACGCCGTCGGGGCGGCGTCCAGCGCGCCGGGTCAGCTGCTCGGCGGCGATCAGCGAGGCCGCGACGATGAGCGGCTGCGCGATGCGCGTGTCGCGGATGGTGTCGGCATCCGATTCGGTGCCGTGCGCGATCAGATCCACTTCGGCCGCCTCGGAGTACGCGGCGAGCTGCTCGGCGACGCCGTCCAGCTCGAGCCAGGGGGCGAGGAAGCCAGGAGTCTGAGAGCCCTGTCCGGGCGAGGCGACGACGATCACCACACTAGTCTGCCAACGATCGGCCGAGGGTGGTGGATGAAACATCACAACAATCGGCGAATCGATTGTGCGTGGCGCACATCTTCGGCGCCGGAGGGGCCGTGGCGTTGGCGCGACGGGTCAGCGACGGCGGGTCACGGCGCGTCGCCGTGCAGGCTCCGCGGTCCCGATCGATCCGAGGATCAGCGCCGTCTGCAGGATGAGCGCCTCCCGGGGGCCCGTCGCGTCCCAGCCGATCACCTCGGTCACGCGCTTGAGCCGGTATCGCACCGTGTTCGGATGCACGAACAGCTCGCGCGCCGTCGCCTCGAGTGATCGGCCGTTGTCGAGGTAGCTCCACAGCGTGGTCACCAGGTCGGTGGAATGCGCCTCGAGGGGGCGGAAGATGCGTTCGATCAGCGTCTGCTTCGCCAGAGTGTCGCCCGCCAGGGCGCGCTCCGGCAGCAGGTCGTCGGCCTCGACCGGCCGCGGTGCGCTTCGCCAGGCGCGGGCGACGGCGAAGCCCGCGAGCGCCGCGCGGGCACTCTGGCCGGCGTCGACGAGTGCGGTCACGGGCGGGCCGAGCACGACGTACCCGGGGCCGAAGGACGGCTCCAGGCGCTGTGCGATCTCGCTGAACGGCAGCTCCTCTGGTTCGTCATCCTTGCCTGCCACGCGGGCGCGCCCGATCACGAGCACGAGTCTCGATCCCTGTACGCCGATCAGCACGTCGACCGACATGCGCCGGGCGGTGCGTCTGACGAGGTCGACGTCGAACTGCGGGGGAGTGGTGCCGACGATGACGCTGACCTCGCCGTGGCCGTGCCACCCGAGGGCGGCGATCCGGCTGGGCAGCTCCTCGTCGGCCTCGCCCGTGAGGATCGAGTCCACGACGAGGGCTTCGAGCCGGGCATCCCACAGTCCCCGAGCCTCGGCGGCACGGGCGTACACGTCGGCCGACGCGAACGCGACGTCGCGCGAGTAGAGCAGGATCGCCTCGCGGAGATCCTCGCCGCGCCCCGCGACGCGCTCCTCGGTGACCTCGACCGTGACGCGGATCAGCTGGAGGGTCTGCTGCAGGCTGACGCTGCGCAGCAGCTCACGAGGGGCGGCCGCGAAGATGTCGGCGGCGATCCAGGGGGTCGACGTCGGATCCTCGTACCACTGGATGAACGACGTGATCCCGGCCTGGGCCACCAGCCCGACGGCGGAGCGTCGGGCCGGTGGCATGTCGGCGTACCAGGGCAGGGTGTCCTCGAGCCGCTTGATCGTCACCGTCGCGATGTCACCGGAGATCCGGCGCAGCCAGGCGAGCGTCGCGGCCTTGTCCATGGCCTGCTGGGAGGTACTGCTCACAGGTTCAGCTCTCGCCGCCTGCGTTCCCGCTGGTGCCGGCGTTCACATCGAACAGGCGGTACTTCTCGATCGCCTGGCCGATGACCGAGCGGTCGATCTTGCCCTCGTCCGCCAGCGCCTGCAGAGTGCGCACGACCATCGAGGGGCCGTCGATCTTGAAGAAGCGACGCGCGGCGGCACGGGTGTCCGAGAAGCCGAAGCCGTCTGCGCCCAGCGTGTAGTACGGGTTGGGCACCCACGGACGGATCTGGTCCTGCACGGCGTGCATGAAGTCGCTGACCGCGACGACCGGGCCCTCTGCTCCCTGCAGCTTCTGCGTGAGGTAGGCGGTCTGCGGCTCCTCCTCGGGGTGCAGGAAGTTGTGCTCGTCGACCGCGAGACCGTCGTGGCGCAGCTCGCTCCACGAGGTGACCGACCACACATCCGCGCTGACGCCCCAGTCCTGCTGGAGCAGCTCCTGGGCCTCCAGGGCCCACGGCACACCGACGCCGGAGGCGAACAGCTGCGCCTTGTGGCCCTCGCCCGTGCCGGGCTTGATGCGGTGGATGCCGCGGACGATGCCGTCGATGTCCGCATCCTCCGGCTCGGCCGGCTGCACGAGCGGCTCGTTGTAGACCGTGATGTAGTACATGACATCGGGGTGGGGGTGCGATCCGCCGTACATCCGCTCCAGACCCGAGCGCACGATGTGCGCGATCTCGTAGCCGTACGCGGGGTCGTACGAGACCGTCGCCGGGTTGGTGGATGCCAGCAGCGGCGAGTGTCCGTCGGCGTGCTGCAGGCCTTCGCCCGTGAGCGTCGTGCGTCCGGCCGTGGCGCCGATGATGAAGCCGCGTGCCATCTGGTCGCCGGCCGCCCACAGCGCATCTCCCGTGCGCTGGTACCCGAACATCGAGTAGAAGATGTAGATCGGGATGAGCGGCTCGCCCTGGGTGGAGTACGACGTGCCGGCGGCGGTGAACGCCGCCACGGCGCCGGCCTCGTTGATGCCGACGTGCACGATCTGGCCCTGCGGGCTCTCCTTGTAGGCGAGCAGCAGCTGCCGGTCGACGGAGGTGTAGTGCTGGCCGTTCGGGTTGTAGATCTTCGCCGTGGGGAAGTACGCGTCGATGCCGAACGTGCGCGCCTCGTCGGGGATGATCGGCACGATGCGGTTGCCGAAGTCCTTCGCCCGCAGCAGATCCTTGAGCAGGCGGACGAACGCCATCGTCGTGGCGATCTCCTGAGTGCCGGAGCCCTTGCGCGGCAGCGCGTAGGTCGACTCCTCGGGCAGCGTGATCGCGGTGTGCGCGGTGCGGCGCTCGGGGATCATGCCGCCCAGGTTGCGACGACGCTCCAGCATGTACTGGATGGTCTCGTCGTCCTTCCCAGGGTGGTAGTACGGAGGCAGGTACGGGTTCTCTTCCAGCTGGGCGTCCGTGATCGGGATCTGCATGGTGTCGCGGAACGTCTTGAGGTTGTCCAGCGTCATCTTCTTCATCTGGTGGGTTGCGTTGCGGCCCTCGAAGTGCGGTCCGAGACCGTAGCCCTTGACGGTCTTGGCGAGGATGACGGTCGGCTGGCCCTTGTGCTCCATCGCCGACTTGTAGGCCGCGTAGACCTTGCGGTAGTCGTGACCACCGCGGCGCAGGTGCCAGATCTCGTCGTCCGAGAGGTCCTTCACCAGGGCGGCGGCGCGCTCGTCGCGGCCGAAGAAGTTCTCCCGGATGTACGCGCCCGACTCGGCCTTGTACGTCTGGTAGTCGCCGTCCGGGGTGGCGTTCATGATGTTCAGCAGGGCGCCGTCGTCGTCGCGGGCGAGCAGGTCGTCCCACTCCCGGCCCCAGATGACCTTGATGACGTTCCATCCGGCGCCGCGGAAGAACGACTCGAGCTCCTGGATGATCTTGCCGTTGCCGCGCACCGGACCGTCGAGACGCTGCAGGTTGCAGTTGATCACGAAGGTGAGGTTGTCGAGGCCGTCGTTGGCGGCCACCTGCAGCTGCCCGCGGCTCTCGACCTCGTCCATCTCGCCGTCGCCCAGGAAGGCCCAGACGTGCTGGTCGCCGGTGTCCTTGATGCCGCGGTTGGTGAGGTACTTGTTCGACTGCGCCTGGTAGATGGCGTTGATCGGGCCGAGGCCCATCGAGACGGTCGGGAACTGCCAGTACTCGGGCATCGACCGCGGGTGCGGGTACGACGGAAGGGCGTGACCGGCGTGCGACTTCTCCTGCCGGAAGCCGTCCATGTCGGCCTCGCTCAGGCGCCCCTCGAGGAAGGAGCGGGCGTAGATGCCGGGGGAGGCGTGGCCCTGGATGAAGATCTGGTCGCCGCCGCTCGGGTGGTCCTGGCCACGGAAGAAGTGGTTGAAGCCGACCTCGTACAGCGACGCGGCGCCGGCGTAGGTGGAGATGTGCCCGCCGACCCCGATGCCGGGGCGCTGCGCGCGGTGCACCGTGATCGCCGCGTTCCAGCGGATCCAGTGGCGGTAGCGGCGCTCGATCTCCTCGTCGCCGGGGAACTCCGGCTCATTCGACGCGGCGATCGTGTTGATGTAGTCGGTGGTCGGCACCATCGGCACGCCGAGGTGACGCTCCTTCGAGCGCTTGAGGAGGCTGAGCATGATCTCCCGGCCGCGGCCGGGACCCTTCGCATCCACCAGCTCGTCGAGTGACTGCTGCCACTCGCCGGTCTCCTCTGGGTCGCTGTCCAGAGGTGCCTGGGAGTACGGATCCTGATCGTGGACGGTCACGTGGAGCCTTTCGTCAAGCTGGCAGGTCGTGCCAAGGAACGGGATGCGGCGCGGGCAGACCTTGTCGGCACCGCACAACGCGCGCTGTGCTCAGCCTATATCCGTTCCGAAGACCGGTTCCGCAAATTCCGCACCGTAGAATAGGGGTACCAGGGCCTTTAGCTCAGCTGGTAGAGCGCCACGTTTACACCGTGGATGTCGTCGGTTCGATCCCGGCAGGGCCCACCGTCACCCGTCGCAGCTCATTCGTCGTCACCGCCGTCCGCGGGCGCGCCGCGTCACTGCTCCGATCAGCACCACTGCTGCCACCCACGGACCCGCGACGATGAGCGGATCCATCCACGTGTGCCGCACATCCAGGCGTCCCGTTCCGAACCGCGAGCTCAGGGGATGACGGCGCCGCTCGGCGAGCACTCCGGTCTGGGTCACCGGATTGTCGGGATGCGCGCTCACGAAAGAGCGCAGATGCGCCCCCCACGCCTCCGCCCGATCGCCCAGCACGAGCAGCAGCCACCGCGTGTTCTTCGTCTCGCCCAGCCGGTCGTACGCGAAGCGCCGGATCCGCCCGGATATGCCGTGCAGCGGCTGCGCGGTGCCGAACACCGGCGGCAGCATCATGTGCTCTATCGAGCGCTCACGCCGCTCGCCGCCCGGCTGGCGCTCGGGAAGGCGCCAATGCGCGCCGGTGTCGCCGATGTCGTCTCTCTGCTGCCAGGTGCGACGATGCTCCGGATCGGAGTCGGCGCCCCAGCCGGGGATCCTTTCGCGCAGCTCTTCGGCGCTCGGGCTGCGGTTCGGCTTCGCGGCTTCGTACGGCATGGTCATTCCTCTCCGACGACGATGATGGGCTTGATGCAGCCGTCGAGCTTCGATGAGAAGACGTGATACGCCTCACCGATGTCCTCGAGGGGGAAGCGATGCGTCAGCAGCTCGCCGGGACGCAGGTGTCCGGAGCGGATGTGCTCCAGCAGCCGCGGCCATTGACGTGCCACGGGGGCCTGGTTGGCTCGCAGGGTGAGGCCCTTGTTGACCACGTCTCCGAATCGCACCGCAGACACCAGCGGCCCGTAGGCGCCGATCACCGATACCGTGCCGCCCTTGCGTGCTGAATCGATGGCCCAGTTCAGCGCGACGGGCGAGCCGCCCTGCAGCTTCAGCTTGGTGCCGGTGACGTGCTGCAGCACGCTCCCGTCGGCCTCTGCTCCGACGGCGTCGATGACGACGTCCGCACCGAGGCCGTCGGTGGCCCTCTTCAGCGCCAGCACGATGTCCTTGTGCTCGGCGAGGTGCATCGTCTCCGCATAGGCGAAGTCGCGCGCCTTCTCGAGGCGATGCTGGATGTGGTCGATGACGATCACCCGTCCGGCACCCAGGAACCACGCCGAGCGCGCTGCGGAGAGACCGACCGGCCCTGCGCCGAACACGACGACCGTGTCGCGCTCGGCGATGTCGCCGAGCTGCGCCCCGAAGTATCCGGTCGAGAACGCATCGGTGAGCATGAGGGCATCCTCGGCCGAGAGCCAGTCCGGGACCGGCTTGGGACCCACGTCCGCGAAGGGAACGCGGACGTACTCCGCCTGGCCGCCGTCGTATCCGCCGGCGGTGTGCGAGTA
The DNA here is from genome assembly GCF_044748505.1 of Microbacterium sp. NPDC089987. Taxonomy (NCBI): domain Bacteria; kingdom Bacillati; phylum Actinomycetota; class Actinomycetes; order Micrococcales; family Microbacteriaceae; genus Microbacterium; species Microbacterium sp. NPDC089987. Next base: position 1,330,717 of record NZ_JBIVGE010000001.1, on the reverse strand, counting down.
GCCGTAGATCCCGCCGACAGCGGTCGCGTTCGGGTTGACGTTGTGGCAGTTGGAGAACAGGCCGCGCGAGCAGAAGTAGCAGGACCCGCAGTAGATGTTGAACGGCACCATGACGCGGTCTCCCGGTGCGAGGTTCTGCACGCCGGAACCGACCTCGTGGACCACCCCGACGATCTCGTGACCGAACGTGTGACCGATGCGGGTGTCGGGGATCATGCCGTGGTAGAGGTGCAGATCCGAGCCGCAGACGCCGGCATGCGTGACCCGCACGATGGCGTCACCGGGATGCTCGAGCGCCGGAATCGGCTTGTCGGCGACCTGGATCTTGTACGGGCCTCGGTAGGTCATCGCGCGCATCGGTTCTCCTCCGTGCCCGAGGTGCCACCGAACCCTGTCGCGCCCGTATGTCGGACCCGATGCGGCGGCGACGAGCACGGGCAACGCTAGGCGGCTGGTTCACCACCCGGTGAGGGCGTTGACCGTGGCGTGCTGACGTTCTATGGTGCGGCGGCTGAGGTCAGTCCTTGAACGTCTGGCCGGGATATGCGTCGCGCAGCAGAGCGAGTGCGTCATCCTGCAGGGCCTGCGTGTCCGTACGCAGACGGGCCGCTTCCGCCTCGGCGAGCTCGAGCTCGGCCCGGCGGGCGTGGTGTTCGCCCCGGATGCGGTTCAGATCGTCATCGCGATATGCGATCGACTCCTCCCACGACATCGTGAGCGGTTCGCCGTTCGTCGGTGTGAGAGTGACCCGCCACCGCGCTCTCTCTTCCGGCGGCGTCGCATCGAACTCCGCCTGATCATCGGCGAATCGTGCGGCGGCTTCGGAGAGGGCACGGGTGTCGGCCTCCAGCTGAGCACGCGTCTGCGCGTTCGCCTGCTCGGCTGCCGCCAGCTCCTCCCACGCGCGGGCAACCGCCGCCCGCACGTCATCGAGCACAGCCACAGCTCGCCGGTGCGTTTCGACGAGTGCGGCGCGATCGGCGATCGTGCGCGCGTAGATCTCCTCCAGCTCGGTGGGGAACCCGGCGTTGGGGTGCACCTGCGAGCCGAGGTAGGCGAACTGCTCGGCCGCCCTCTTCTCCTCGTCGCCGTCCATGGAGGCGGCGATCTGGTCGTGAACGAGGTCGTCCGACGGGACGCGAGCTGTCGCGGACGCCACCAGCTCGGCGACGTGCGCCTTCTCCTCTGTGGACATGCGCGCGTGCACGGCGTGCAGCAGCTCATGGGCAGCCGTCGTGACCACCGATTGGGCGAGGCGCTCGTCGGCCGGGCGGTAGATGAAGATCCGATCCTGCGCGCGAGACTGCGCGAGACCGCTGAAACAGCCGAGTGTGGATTCCTCGCCGCGGTCGTGGGAATCGTCTCCGCAGAGCTCGGCGATCTCGTCGGCGTCGGCGTATCGCGGCTGCGTGAAGGCGAAGATCTCCCGACCCTCCGCTGTCAGCATCATGCGATCGGCGAGGTCGGCGAACTCGGCGGTCAACGGGGGAGCGGGGGCGGCGAGCGCCGGGAAGATCCGCGTGAGCAGCGGCTCGTCGGCGTTAGAGTCCTCCGACATCAGCCACAGGCCGCCCACGGTGACCAGCGCCAGCACGACGAGCACCGCTGCGGTGCTGATCAGCCCGACGACGGACCGCCGTCTGCCGAGCGCGCTGCCACGCACGGGCGGCTGCTCGAAGAACGTCATGTCCGCTTCGCCGAGGCGACTCGGCGCGGCAGCTCGAAGAGCGGGCTCACGGGCATCCCGATCTCACATCTCCTCGTGCGTGGCCGGGTCGGCGTCGAAGAGGCGACCGTCGGCACGACCGAGCCCGGTGATCGCGTCAACTTCGGCGGCGTCGAGCACGACCGATGCCGCCTCGAGGTTGGTGCGCTGATGCTCGGGCGAGGATGCCTTCGGAATCGACACGGTGCCGCGAGCGACATGCCAGGCGATGATGGTCTGCACGGGGGAGATGCCGTGTCGCTCGGCGATCTCGACGATGACCGGCTCGTCGAGAACCTGCTGCGCACGCCCGAGCGGCGACCACGCCTCGGTCAGGATGCCGCGGTCGGCATGGAACGCGAGCGCCTCCTCCTGAGGGAAGTACGGGTGCACCTCGATCTGATTCACGACCGGGCGGACGCCTGACGCCGACTCGATCCGCTCGAGGTGCTCGGGAAGGAAGTTGGACACGCCGATCTGGCGCACGGTTCCGCGCTGCTGCGCGTCGACAAGGCCCTGCCAGGCCTGCTCGTACCGGCCGGTGATCGGATTGGGCCAGTGGATGAGGTGCAGGTCGGTCACGTCCAGTCCGAGACGGAACCGGCTCTCCTCGATGCTGGTGCGCGCCTTGCCGGATTCGTGGTGCCTGCCGGGCAGCTTGGTGGTGACGATGAGATCGGAACGGTCGACTCCGGATGCGCGAACTCCGGCGCCCACGGCGCCCTCGTTCTCGTAGTTGAAGGCCGAGTCGATCAGGCGGTAGCCGAGCCCGATCGCCGAGGCGACCGACTGCGCACCGGCTTCCCCGTTCAGCCGGTAGGTGCCCAGCCCCACTGCGGGCAGCTGGAATCCGTTGTGGGCGGTGAAGACGGGAACAGTGGTCATGGTGGTCCTCCGGGTCGTCGGTCACGCCCAGCCTAGGGAAGAACACCTAGGGCCGGGCCTGCGCCGTGCTCGCGTGTCAGCATGGAGGCATGTCGACACCCGCGAGCGATCAGCGATGCCCCTGCACCAGCGGAGACGTGTTCGGCTCGTGCTGCGGCCCGGTGCTGGCATCCGGTTCGGCGCCGACCGCCGTGCGGCTGATGCGCTCCCGGTTCACGGCGTTCGCGATCGGCGACGACGCGCATCTGCTGCGCACCTGGCATCCGTCCACGCGTCCCGACCGGCTCGACCTCGATGACGGCATCCGGTGGCAGCGCCTCGACATCCTCGATCAGGAGGACGGCGGTCCGTTCGACGATCGCGGTGTGGTCGAGTTCGAGGCGTTCTACCGTGACGACAAGGGGCGCGGCACGCTGCACGAGCGCAGCCGCTTCGTGCGCGAGAACCGGCTCTGGCTCTACATCGACGGTGTCACCGGCAACGGCTAGATTTGAGGAGTGAAAGCCAGCCCCGAGCACCAGCGCCGCCTCCTCGACATCGCCGACCTCGATCGGAAGATCGCGCAGGCCGAGCGCGCCCGCACCACCCCCGCGCAGGGTGCCCGCATCAATGAGCTCGCGGCCCTGCGCCAGCAGCAGCTGGGCGAGCTGACCGGGCTCACCGGGGCGCTCGACGATGCGAACGCCGAGCTCGCGCGCCTGGAATCCGATGTCGCCCTCGCCGCGCACCGGCGCGACAGGGATGCGGAGCGGCTTGCCGCGGCGACCGATCCGAAGCAGGCGCAGGCGCTCGAGAACGAGATCGAGAGCCTCGGTCGGCGCATCAGCATGCTCGAGGATTCCGAGCTCGAGGTGATGGCGCGCGTCGAAGAGGCACAGGCGTCCGTCGACGCGCAGCAGGCGCTGCTCGACCAGACCCAGTCCGAGGGGGCGCAGCTGACCGCTGCCGCCAAGGCCGACATGGCTGCCGCAGCGACCGAGGGCGAGCACCTCGCCCGCGATCGTGCGGCTCTTGCCGCGAGCATCCCCGCGGAGCTGCTCGCCGAGTACACCCGCCGCGCCGCACGCGGTGGCATCGGCGTGGGTCTGCTGCGCCGCGGCATCTGCGAGGGCTGCCAGATGGTGCTGGCCGGCATCGAGCTGAATGCGGTGCGCAACGCCCCCGCCGATGAGGTGCTCTCGTGCCCCGAGTGCGGCGGCATCCTCGTGCGCACCGAGGAGTCCGGTCTGTGATGATCCTTCCCGGCCTCGGCGACGGAGCCGATGTCGGACGCGGGTGATAGACCGGATGCTGTGACTTCAGCTGCCGGGCCGCCGCATGCCCTGGTGGCGCGAGCACCGAGCGGCCGATGGGTCATCGCGCTGCACGCGGACGTCGATGCCGCTGCGGTGATCACCGAGGTCTCGGAGCGCGATCTCGTCCCGCAGATGCGCGAGCTCGAGCAGCGCCTCTCGCCGCGCTGGACGGTGCGGAGCCTGCGCACCTTCTACCCTCCGCTGCTCGCCGCAGGGGTGCGGGTGCGACGGGCGCACGACCTGCTGCTCTGTCATGCGATCCTGCGGGACACCGCATCGCTGTCGCATCCGCTGCCCCCATCGGGCCGCTGGCTGCGGGCCGATGGCATCGAGGACGCCTCCGCGCAGCCGAGTCTGTTCGACGCGAGCGCGGTGAGCGCCGAACGCGACGATGGCATCGATGAGGTGCGCGCGCAGTGGCGAGGCCAGCTGACCGCCTTGGCCTCCGCACCCGACTCCCGCCTCGCGCTGCTGTGCGCCGCTGAATCGACCGGAGCCCTCATCGCGGAGGAGATGACGGCCGCCGGTCTGCCCTGGAGCACGGCCAAGCACCACGGCATCCTCGAGCAGCAGCTCGGGCCCCGTCCGCTGCGCGGCGCGCGACCCGCGCGCATGGCGGTGCTCGCCGCCGAGATCGGGCGCTGTCTTGAGGACCCGACCCTGAACCCCGACAGCCCGCCCCGTCTGCTGCGGGCGCTGCACCGTGCCGGCGTGTTCGTCGACTCCACGTCGCGCTGGGAGCTGTCGCGCGTCGAGCATCCGGTGGTCGCACCGCTGCTGGAGTACAAGAAGCTCGCGCGGCTGTTCGCCGCGAACGGCTGGGCGTGGCTGGATGAATGGGTGCACGACGAGCGGTTCCGCCCGATCTACCTGACCGGCGGCGTGGTGACCGGGCGCTGGGCCTCGTCCGGTGGCGGAGCGCTGCAGATACCTCGCCAGCTGCGCGGCGCCGTCCGGGCCGACGCCGGCTGGACCCTCGTCGACGCGGACGTTGCTCAGCTCGAGCCGCGCATGCTCGCGGCCATGTCCCGCGACAGCGCGATGGTCGAGGCCGCGCGAGGGCGCGACCTGTACGAGGGCGTCGTGCGCTCCGGAGCGGTCGCAACGCGCGACGAGGCCAAGTACGCGGTTCTGGGAGCCATGTACGGCGCGACCACGGGCAAGAGCGGACAGCTCGTGCCGAGGCTGCGCACCGTGTATCCGCGTGCGATGGGGCTCGTCGACGCCGCCGCCCGAACCGGTGAGCAGGGCGGGGTGGTGAGCACGCTGCTCGGCCGCAGCTCGCCCCGGCCGGACGACGCGTGGCGCCTCGCCCAGACACGGGCCAGCGGACCCGACGCCGCGGGCGCCGAGGAGAGCCGGGCACGCAGCCGGGCACGAGATCGCGGCCGCTTCACCCGCAACTTCATCGTGCAGGGCACGGCCGCCGAGTGGGCGCTGCTGTGGCTCGCCGAGATCCGCCACCGCCTCATGGCGCTGCCACCGGCATCTGTGCCGGCGGCGGCATCCGGTCCGGTCTTCCGTGACCGCGCGCATCTCGCGTTCTTCCTGCACGATGAGGTGATCGTGCACGCCCCGATTGAACAGGCGGAGGCGGTCGCGGGCATCCTGCGAGATGCCGCGGATGCCGCCACCGCGCGGCTCTTCCCCGGATTCGCCATCGACGTCCCGCTCGACGTGCACATCGCGGAGGACGCGGCAAAGGGCGCGTAGAATCAAGGGGCGAGTGGGTCGGCCGGACGGCCGCGTGGCGCGTGAGCGCACCGAGGAACGTCCGGGCTCCACAGGGCAGGGCGGTGGGTAACACCCACCCGGAGTGATCCGCGAGACAGTGCCACAGAGAGAAGACCGCCCGTCCGACACCTGGGTCCCTGAGCTTGCCGAAGGGTCGCAGGGCGGATGGGTAAGGGTGAAAGGGTGGTGTAAGAGACCACCGGGGAGCGCGGTGACGCGCTCCGCCAGGTAAACCTCGCCCGGAGCAAGACCAGACAGAGGACGTCGACGCGGCTCGCCGAGTCCTCGGGTAGGTCGCTGGAACGGCACGGCAACGTGTCGTCGAGAGAGATGGCCGTCAAGGGAGCGAAGAACTCCTGAACAGAACCCGGCGTACAGGCCGGCCCACTCGCCCCGAACACGCAGGAAGGCCCGGTCGATGACCGGGCCTTCCTGGCATGTGCTGGTCAGCCTGCGGCGAGTGCGGCAGCGCCGATGATGCCGGACGCGTTGCGGTGCACGGCCGACACGATCGGGGTCCTCAGATCGAGCAGCGGCAGGAACTTCTCGGGGTGCTTCGACACGCCGCCGCCGACGACGAACAGGTCGGGGCTGAAGAGGAACTCGACGTGCGAGTAGAACTCCTGCAGACGCGCCGACCACTCCTCCCACGACAGGTTCTCGCGCTCCATCGCCGAGTACGCGGTCCAGCGCTCGATCGACTCGCCGTCACGGTTGAGATGCCCGAGCTCGGTGTTCGGGATCAGCTCGCCGTCGTAGAGGAATGCCGATCCGATGCCGGTGCCGAGGGTCGTCATGATCGTGAGACCGCGGGCATCGCGCGCCGCGCCGTGACGGACCTCTGCGACGCCGGCTGCGTCAGCATCGTTGACGAACGTGATGCTGCGGCCCAGTCCCTCTTCGAAGAACTTCTCGGCCTCGAAGCCGACCCACTCCTTCGAGACGTTGGCGGCCGAGAGCGTCCTGCCGTACTTGACGATGGCGGGGAACGCGACGCCGAGCGGCAGCGTGGAATCGGCGACGCCCAGGGTGCCGAGCACCTCGCGCACCGTCTCGACGACGTCGGCGGGGTGGGCGCCCTCGGGCGTGGGGACACGCACCCGGTCCGATTCCAGAGTGCCTGTTTCGAGGTTGACGATGCCCGCCTTGATGCCCGTTCCGCCGATGTCGACGCCGATTGCCTGTGCCATGGCGAATAGCCTAGCCATGCGCGACCCAGCGATTAGGATCGTGACGAGATCCCGACGAAGGAGCTGACATGTCCGACGGCGACGAGAAGTACTGGTACAACCTCAGCACGGGCGAGGTCGAGTTCGGCATGCAGTCCGCATCCGTCGACCGGGTGGGTCCGTTCGACACCAGGGAGGACGCGGCCCGTGCCCCCGAGACCATGCGCGAGCGCTCTCGTGCCTGGGCGGAGGAGGATGCGGCCGACGACGGGTGGGGCTCCAGCTCTCTCGAGTCGGACCGGTGAGGGTGGACAAGCAGCGCGACTTCGTGCTGCGCACCATCGAGGAGCGCGGCGTCAAGTTCGTGCGCCTCTGGTTCACCGATGTCATCGGCACGCTCAAGTCGGTGGCCATCGCCCCCGCTGAGGTCGAGGGCGCATTCGCCGAGGGCATCGGCTTCGACGGCTCGGCCATCGAGGGGCTGACCCGCACCTACGAGTCCGACCTGCTCGCGCAGCCGGATCCGACGACATTCCAGATCCTGCCCTGGCGCGGCGAGGTCGACCCGACGGCCCGCATGTTCTGCGACCTCACGACGCCGGACGGCCGTCCCGCGGTCTCCGACCCGCGCAACGTGCTGCGACGCGCGCTCGCGAAGGCGGCAGACGCCGGGTTCACGTTCTACACGCATCCCGAGATCGAGTTCTACCTGCTGAAGTCCTCGCAGCTCGGCCCGGAGGGGCCGGTTCCCGCCGACAGCGCCGGCTACTTCGACAACGTCCCCGGCGGCACCGCGCACGACTTCCGCCGCAGTGCCGTGCGGATGCTCGAGGACCTGGGCATCTCGGTGGAGTACAGCCATCACGAGGGCGGGCCGGGCCAGAACGAGATCGATCTGCGATACGCCGATGCGCTCACGACGGCGGACAACATCATGACCTTCCGCACCGTGGTCAAGGAGGTCGCGATCGAGCAGGGCGTCTACGCGACGTTCATGCCGAAGCCCCTGAACGACCACCCCGGCAGCGGCATGCACACGCACATGTCGCTGTTCGAAGGCGACGTCAACGCGTTCTACGAGGCCGGCGCCGAGTACCAGCTCTCGCTCACCGGTCGCCGGTTCATCGCGGGTCTGCTGCGCCACGCGAACGAGATCGCCGCGGTCACCAACCAGTTCGTGAACTCGTACAAGCGCCTGTGGGGCGGCGACGAGGCACCGAGCTTCGTCACCTGGGGCCACGCCAACCGCTCTGCCCTGATCCGCGTGCCGATGTACAAGCCCAACAAGGGCCAGTCCACGCGCATCGAGTACCGCGCGCTCGATTCGGCGGCGAACCCGTATCTCGCGTATGCGCTGATGCTCGCCGCCGGCCTCAAGGGCATCGAGGAGGAGTACGACCTGCCGCCCGAGGCGGAGGACAACGTATGGTCGCTCAGCGACTCCGAGCGCCGGGCTCTCGGGTACGCGCCGCTGCCGGCGAGTCTCGACCACGCCCTGGAGTACATGCGCGACTCCGAGCTCGTCGCCGAGACGCTCGGCGAGCAGGTGTTCAACTACGTTCTGCTGAACAAGCAGAAGGAGTGGGAGGCCTACCGCGGACAGGTGACGCCGTTCGAGCTCAAGAACAACCTCGGGCTGCTCTGAGGCGGCGATGGCGCGTCCTGATGCGTCCGTATCGCTGTCGGCACTGGCGCGGCTCGGCTTCGTCGAGCTGACCTCGGCGTCAGCCGACCTCAGCGAGCTCGCCGAGCTCACCGGCCTCGAGCGGGTCGAGCTCGCCGACGGCATGGTCGCCGCTGATCCGGATGCCGCGGTGCGCGGCCTCGTCGCCGTGGCGCGACGCGACGCCGCGCAGGTCGCCGCGGTGCTCTCCGACCCCATGGCGCGGAAGGCGGCATGGCGGCTGTTCGGGGTGTCGCGGGCACTCGGCGCGTTCTTCGAAAGGCATCCCGGGCGCCTGCACGCCGACGTGCTGCTGCGCCCCGACCTCCCGGATGCCGCGGAGCTGACCGCGCGGATGCTCGCGGCCGTCGACGCGGACGAGGGCTTCGCCTGCGCCGCCGACCCGGTGACGGCGCTGCGGGTCGAGTATCGGAGCTGTCTGAGCGAGATCGCGGCCGTCGACCTGGCCGCGGAGTCGGCGACCGCCGCGATCGCCGGCGTCTCGGCCGCACTCGCAGATGCCGCCGCGGCGGCGCTGGAGGCAGGGCTGGCGGTGGCGCGCACGGTGGTCGAGCGCTCGGGTCGCGCGGGCACCCGCGACGAGATCGCGGCGACACGGCTGGCGATCATCGGCATGGGCAAGGCGGGTGCACGCGAGCTGAACTACCTCAGCGATGTCGACGTCATCTTCGTCGCGGGAACGGTCGACGACAGCGTCGTCAGCGAGGCGAGGGCGATCGACATCGCCACGCGCCTGGCACGCGAGACCATGACCGCGCTGAACGGCCTCGAGATCGAGCCGCCGCTGTGGGAGGTCGATGCCGCCCTTCGCCCGGAGGGGAAACAGGGTGCGCTGGTGCGCTCGCTGGCATCCCACCTCGCCTACTACGACCGCTGGGCGAAGAGCTGGGAGTTCCAGGCGCTGCTCAAGGCGCGCCCGCTCGCGGGCGACGCCGAGCTCGGCGCGGAGTACATCGCCGCGGTCCAGCCGAAGGTCTGGACGAGCGCGGAACGCGAGGACTTCGTCGAGAGCGTGCAGCGCATGCGCGAGCGCGTCACCGACCACATCCCTGCCGAGGACATGCCGTACCAGATCAAGCTCGGCCCTGGCGGTCTGCGCGACATCGAGTTCACCGTGCAGCTGCTGCAGCTCGTGCACGGACTCAGCGACGAGGGCATCCGCACGCGCGGCACGCTGGAGTCGCTCGACGCGCTCGTCGAGGGCGGCTACATCGGGCGCGCGGAGGCGAGCGCCTTCGGCGAGCAGTACCGCATCCTGCGGCTGCTCGAGCACCGGCTGCAGCTGCACGACCTCACGCGGACGCACCTCATGCCGCGCGACGACGAGGGCATGCGACGCCTTGCCCGAGCGACCGCTCTGGCCGACAGCGCGTCCGGGCTGCAGACGATATGGGACGAGGTGCGGCGGGCGGTGCGCGATCAGCACGTCCGCCTCTTCTACCGGCCGCTGCTCTCGGCTGTCGCCTCGCTGCCCGCCGAGGAACGCGCGCTCTCCACCGCGCAGGCGGGCTCGCGTCTCGCGGCGATCGGGTTCCGCGATCCGGCCGGCGCCCTGCGGCACATCGCCGCTCTCACATCGGGGCTGAGCCGCAAGGCCACGATCCAGAAGCACCTCATGCCGGTGATGCTGCGCTGGTTCGCCGACGGCACCGACCCGGACTACGGACTCCTCGCGTTCCGGCGCATCAGCGAGCGACTCGGTGACACGCACTGGTTCCTGCGCATGCTGCGCGACTCGTCCGGCGCGGCCGAGCGGCTGACGCGGCTGCTCTCGAGCTCTCGCTACGTCGGCGAGCTGATGGAGTGGATCCCCGAGTCGGTGGCCTGGCTCGACACGCCTGCCGCCCTGCGTCCGCGCGGTGGGCCCGCGCTCGATGACGAGGCTCGAGCGATCCAGACCCGGCATGCGACGACGCAGGCCGCGCTGCGGGCCGTGCGAGCGCTCCGCCGACGCGAGCTGCTGCGCACAGCCATGGGGGCGGTGCTCGATCAGGTCGGCGTCGATGAGATGGCGAGGGCGCTCACCGAGATCACCGAGGCCGCGATCCAGGCGGCGCTGCGCGCCGTGCGGCGCGAGATCGTGCCGCCGGAAGACGACGCGATGGACTTCTCGATCATCGCGATGGGTCGGTTCGGGGGCGCTGAACTCGGCTTCGGCTCCGACGCCGACGTGCTGTTCATCTACGACCCGAACGGCGTGGATCCGCAGCGTGCCCAGCAGCACGCCGCCAAGATCGTGGCAGGTCTGCGCGAGCATCTGGCCGACCAGCGCGTGCCGCTGGAGCTCGACGCCGACCTGCGCCCCGAGGGCCGCAACGGGCCCATCGTCCGCACCATCGAGGCGTACACGCAGTACTACCGCCGCTGGTCGCTGTCCTGGGAGGCGCAGGCGCTGCTGCGCGCGCGGGGGATCGCCGGCAGCATGAAGCTGATCGCGCGGTTCACCGAGCTCGCCGACAGCATCCGGTACCCGGAGAGCGTGTCGCTGCAGGACGTGCGCGAGATCAAGCGCATCAAGGCGCGTGTGGAGGGGGAGCGCCTGCCGCAGGGAGCCGACCCTCGACGGCATCTCAAGCTCGGGCCCGGCACGCTGAGCGACGTCGAGTGGATGGTGCAGGTGCTGCAGCTGCAGCACGGTCACCGGGTCCCCGACCTGCGCACGACGTCCACCCTGCAGGCGCTGGATGCGGCGGTGCTCGCCGATCTCCTTCCCGCCGACGATGCCGAGCGACTGCGAGAGGCATGGGTTCTCGCCAGTCGGCTGCGTTCGGCCATGACGCTGCTCACCGGCCAGACGAAGGACGTGCTGCCGGTCGAGATCCGCGAGCTCGACGGGGTAGGCCGTCTTCTGGGATATCCTGACCGCGCCGCCACCGTGCTTGAGGAGGACTACCTCCGGGTCACGCGCCGGGCGCGGCGAGTCTTCGAGAAGCAGTTCTACGGCTGACACTCAGCCGTGATGAAGGGGGAGCGGATGGCACAGCGTTTCGGGATCATCTGGAATCCGACCAAGATCGAGGGTGACGCGCTTCGGGATGCCGTGGCGGCTGCCGTCCCGGCGGACACCGAGCTCATGTGGTGGGAGACCGCCGCCGACGACCCCGGTCGCGCGATGACGGCCGAGGCCGTGCACGCCGGCTGCGACGTCGTCATCGCCGTGGGCGGCGACGGCACGGTGCGCACGGTCGCCGAGGTCCTCGCCTCGGTGGAAGACGCTCCGGCGCTCGGGATCGTGCCGCAGGGCACCGGAAACCTGCTGGCCCGCAACCTCGGCATCCCGGTCGGCAGCATCCCCAAGGCGATGGACGTCATCGCGACCGGCAACGAGCGTCGCATCGACATGGGCTGGACCAGGACCGACGACGCCGAGGTCGAGACCGGGTTCCTGGTGATGGTCGGCTTCGGTCTCGACGCGCACATGCTCGCCGAGACCGATGACGACCTGAAGGGCAAGGCCGGCTGGCTCGCCTACGTGGCGGCGATGGGACGCGCGGTGACCGCCTCCGAGACCGTCGACTTCCAGATCACCCTCGACAGCGGCGAGAAGCAGACGTTCAGCGGTCACACGCTGCTCATCGGCAACTGCGGCGACATCCAGGGAGGGTTCACCCTGCTGCCGGACGCGGTGGTCGATGACGGACGCCTCGACCTGCTGGTGATCAGCGCTGAGAACGTCGTGCAGTGGCTGCAGACCTTGCGCACGGTGGTCTGGGACAACGGCATCCGGCGCCTGCTCGGCGGTGGCGAGGAGACCGTGAGCACCGACGTCACGCAGCACCTGACCGGCGAGGCGATCGCCGTCGCGCTGTCGGGACCGGTGCCCTTCGAGATCGACGGCGAAGAGGCGGGCGACATCTCCAAGCTCGCCGTGCGCGTGCAGCCCGGTGCGCTGCGCGTGCTCTGCTGAGCGCCCTGCGCGGTGCGGATGGTCTGCCGACCTCCCCTAAGCTCGGGGGGAAAGGACGGTGCATGACCACCCTCGACTCACCGCTTCCCGCCGCTCGCATCGTGATCCCGTGGCGTCCCGCACCCTCGCGCATGGACGCCTACCAGCGCGTGATCGCGTGGTACCGCCAGACGCTGCCGGAGGTTCCGCTCGAGACCGTCGACACGGGGGATGTGCCGTTCGTCCTCGCCGCATGCCGGAACAGCGCCATGCGCGACGCGGCCCAGGATGAGGTCGTCGTCGTGGGCGATGCCGACACCATCCCCGAGCGCGAGCCGCTGATCGCCGCGATCCGAGCGGCCGCTGAAAGCCGCTTCGTCCACCTGCCCTATGACGAGTACCGCTGGCTCGGACGCACCGGCTCGGTCGATCACGCCGCCGGTGTGCCGCTGGCGGACTGCGCCGTCGAGCAGTACGTCGAGGGCGCCTGCTCGGGCGTGTACGTGGCGACGCCGCGGACCTGGGAGAGTCACGGGGGACAGGACGAGGGATTCCGCGGGTGGGGCTTCGAGGATGCGGCGTGGTTCCTCGCGCACTCGACGATCCTCGGGGCACCGCCCGTACGGCATCCGGGCCGGGTGTACGCGCTGCACCACGTCGGCGAGGTGCGCGCGGGCGCCGCGTACGATGCGAACGCGGCGCGCATGGAGCAGTACCGTGCGGCTGCCGGCGACCCGCCGGCGATGGCGCGGCTGGTAGGCGCGGTGCGCCTTCCCGGCGCCGTCATCTGACCTGCCCGCCGCCTCCCGCTCACGGGGCCGGCGACGCCGCGGCGACCTGCGGTGGAGCGGAGGATCCCGACACCGTCGCGTAGGCGATCGACGGACCCGGATGCGTCGCCTGCGCTGCAGCGGCCGCCTGGAGCATCGAGCGTCCGGCGAACGCCGGATCCGCGATCTCCCGCAGTGCCGTGGCGAGCTCGTCGACCGATGCCGCGTTCGGATCGAGCGCTCGGCCCGTCCCGGTGCGCTCGATGGCGGCTGCGCCCGCGAACTGGTCCGTCGAGAAGGGCAGCACGAGCAACGGCACCCCGTGCCCGACGGCCTCCGTCACGGAGTTGTTGCCCCCGTGCGTCACGGCCGCCGCGGCCGACGTGAGCAGTCGCACCTGCGGTAGGTACTCCGCGACGAGCCAGTCGTCGGGGATCGGGCCGAGCGCAGCGGCATCCGTCGTACCCGTCGCGATCGCCGCGCGCAGGCCGGTCGCGCGCAGCGCGGCGGCGACCCGGGCGAGCACGTCTCCGCGAACGGACAGGAAGCTGCCGAAGCTCACGTACACGTAGGGCTCGCCCGCCGCGATCCAGCCGTCGACGTCCGACGCCGCGGCCTCCTCGCGCGGCGTCGATCCGAGGAACCGGTGCGCTGGAAGCACTCTCCCGTCGCCGGTGGCGAGCTCGGCAGGATAGTTGTAGAGCACGGTGTCGCCGTGCAGCGCGAAGGCGTCTTCGACGGGCTGGGCCTGCGCGTCGAGCGCGGCGGCCGCCTCATTCCACTGGGCCGTGAAGCGCCGCGACACCTCCTCGCACAGCCTCCGCAGCTGGCTCAGCTCCGTCTGCCCCGGGCTGAAGGCGGCCGGCCATGCCGGCGGGTAGCCGTAGACCTCACCCGAGACCGGCAGCGCACTCGGATGGCCGAGCACGACGTCGCCGTACCGGATGCGGCAGGTGTGCAGTGCCAGACGGGCGCTGTAGGCGAGATGGTCGACGAGGATCGCGTCGGGCGCGACCTCGTCGATCACCCGCAGCGTCGCTCGGGCCCGGTCGACCGGCTCCCACATCAGGTCTGTGAGGCGCTCGCGCGCCTGATAGGCGAGGGTCGGGACCATGCCCGTGCGCGTTGAGGCGAAGAATCCCTCGAGCGATGCGGCCTCCTCGGCCTGCTGCTCGGAGCTGCGGATGACGCCCGCGTTCGCTCCTCGACCGAGGGGCAGGTGCACTCGGCGGTAGCCGAAGTCGGCGACGATGCCGGCCGTCGCAGGACCTGTCGCCACGACGACCTCGTCACCCGCGTCACGCCAGGCCGTGCCGAGAGCCGCCAGCGGCAGCAGGTGCGAGGCATAGTCGGGACTGATGATCAGCAGGGTCATACGAGCAGCTCCGCAGCGCGCTGCAGCTCGGCTTCGCTGTGCGCGACCGACTCGTACACCGGAGCGAGCTTGGCGGCCATGCCCTGGATGGTGAAGCGCTCAGCCACAAGGTCGCGCGCTCGTGCGGGTGCGCCGTCTCCGGCCGCGGCGCGCGCAAGCGCGCACTCGATCGCAGCGACGAGCTTGCCCGGGTCGGCGGTCTCGGTGAGGAAGCCCGTGTCGCCGTGCTCGACGTAGGTGGCTGGGCCGCCGCTATCGGGCGCGACCACGAGCAGGCCGGTGGCCATCGCCTCGAGGATCGCCAGGCCGAACTCCTCCTTCAGGCTCGCGCAGACGTACACGCCGTCCGGCGCCGCACGGCCGGGAAGCCCGAAGCGGGCGGCCGCGAGCCACTCCGCGGCGACGTCGTTGGACCGATGGCCGGTCAGCAGCAGTCCGCGCGTCGCATGCTGCGCGGGAGGGAGGGTGGCCTGGATGCGATCGAGCTGCTCGCGTTCGTCCACCGAAGGATGTGCGAGGTCGCCGCCGATTACCAGGAGGTTGGCGGCGTCGGTCAGCGGGCTCTCCGCCCATGCCCGAACCAGGGTGGCCATGCCCTTGATGCGGTGCATCCGTCCCACCGTGACCAGCAGTGGCAGGTGTCGTCGCTCTTCGGGCAGAGCGTCGAGCAGCGCGGCGAGCTCGGCGAGAGCGCCGGTCGGCTCGACGCCGCCGGCTACCTGACGGGCACGCGCGACGGCGCGATCCACCACCTCGAGGTCGACGCCCTCGGCGACCACGGTGTGGCGTTCTGGCCGCGACGACATGTCGATGCCGATGAGCGCACGCATGTCGCGCTCGAGCTCCGGCCGGGGGAAGAACACGGAGTGCGCGGCAGACGCGGCCAGGCTCTGCACCAGGTGCGTGCGGAACCAGAAGTGCTCGGCGAGATCTGCCGCGCCGAAGTCCTCGCGGGTGAGGGTGCCGGAGCGCTCGAGCGACGCGATGACGCTGTGCGGGTCGGGCGCGACGGTGAACACCGTGGGGATTCCGAGCTCACGCGCGACGTCGGCGGCAGCCAGGCTGCCGACGTCCGCCATGCGGAGGTGGAGCACGTCGACGCGCCCCGCCGCGCGCAGCAGGCGCCGGATGCCCCGGCGCACGCTCACCCGCAGCGGCCACGCCGCCGCTGAGCTCACCGGCGGCGCGCTGAGCGGGATGTGGCCGTAGAGGTGGCCGGTCTCGCCGCCAGCGACCTGCAGCAGGTCGGGACCGGCCTGCGCGGCCGTGCCGCGCGACAGGGTCAGCACGCGCTGCACGGCTGCGGGCTCGGTGACGAGGGCATCACCCAGTCGCACCAGCAGCGTGGCGATGCCGCCGTTGTCGCCGGCGCCGGCCGCCGAGAGCGCCGAGTCGACGTCGGCGTGCAGGAACAGCTGGGCGACCGTGAGCCCTTCGCCGCTCTCACGCGCGATCGGCGCGGGCTCTGCGTCGATGAGGGCGAGGCGAGCGAGATCGCCGAGCTCGCCACCCTCGACGACGATGCCTTCGAGGGTCGAGATCGCGCCGGGTTCACGGCGCTGACCGAGGGCGGCGACCGCCGCCTCTCGAACGGTCGGCGGGGCGGAGACATCGGTCGCCCAGACTCGCAGTGGACGGACAGCGAGCGGATGGCGCACGAGCCCCATCGTCTCGACCAAGCGGGCCCGCGCGTCGTGGGGGAGCGTGCCCGTGCACGCCGCCTCCAGGGCGACCGCGAGCAGCTCGGCGGCGCCCGTCGACCACTTCTCCAGCGTGTGCTGAGCGAGCATGCCGGCGAAGCCGCCCTCGGCGACGAGGCGCACCAGACGCCCGACTGCCTCGGGGCGTGCCGGACGGCGGCCGAGGGCGTCGGCGGCATGCTCGACGATGTACGGCCGCGGTGACGACAGCAGGCTCGACAGCAGTCGTGCGGCCTCCTCGTCGTTCATCTCGGCCAGGGCGTGGACCGCCGCGATCCCGGCGAGATCGTCATCGGCCGAGAGAGCGGCCGTCAGCACGCGCAGCGTGCGCACGCCCGGATCGCGACCGGCTTCGAACGCGAGATCGTCGGCGGCCCGCATCGCCTCGATGATCGATGTGGATCCGGTGATGCGATCCATCGCCGTCTGAATACCCATGCTGCCCTCCGAACGGGCACCGACACAGGCACCGAGTGGAATCGTACTGCGGCGAGGAGAATAGAGTTTACGGTTGACAAGGCGCCGATCGTCGGCCCGGGTTCCGAGCGAAGGACAGGCGTGAGCGTTCTCACCATCGGCGACATCGGTGTGCTGTCGGGCATGATCCACATCGGCGACGAGGCGATGTTCGAGGCCGCGCGCGACGAGCTGGCTGCCCGTGATCTCGGGGTCGTGGGAGTGTCGTCGGCGCCGGAGGAATCCGCTGTTCGCTACGGCGTGCCCAGCGTTCCGCGGCTCGGCTTCGTCGGTCTCGATCGCGATGCCGCGGCTCGCCGCAGCGCGCTTCTCGTGGATGCTGCGGCGGGACGCACCGCACTCGACGCCGGCGACCCGGCCGGCCCGGTCCTCGATGCGATCGGTGACGCGTCGGGTGTGCTCATCGCGGGCGGCGGCAACCTCGCGTCGCGCTGGCCGGTGCACGTGTACGAGCGCACCACGCTCGCCGCGATGGCACGGGCTCGCGGTCTACCTGTCGTGGTGTCGGGGCAGACCTTCGGACCAGATCTGGAGGATGCCGATGCCGAACGTGTCGCCGCGATGGCACGTGCGGCCGCGCTGACCGGCGTCCGCGAGCACGCCTCGGCAGAACTCGCCCGCACCTGGGGCGCGGATGTGCGCGCCGGCGTCGACGACGCCTCGTTCCTCGGCGGCGGACCGATGGGCGATGACGGAGCCGGCGCGTCCGATCGCGTTCTCGTCAGCTTGTCGGGGTGGTTCGCCGGACGCCCCGCCGACGAGGTCGAGCGCGGCATCGCCGCGCTGCTCGATCACGCTGCGGACACCGTGGGACCCGTCGTCTTCCACGCGCATTTCGGACCTGAGACCGCGGGCTCCGAGCCCGCCGGCGACGCGGCGCTGCATGAGCGGGTGCGCGCCCGGATGCGACGCCCGAGCGACGTGCTGCCCAGCGGTGATTCGCTGACCGCCGCGCGACTGGCCCGCACATCGCGACTGCTGGTGACCAGTCGCTACCACCCTGCCGTGTTCGCCGCACCGGCCGGGAGCCCGATCCTGGCGCTGGCCGTCGACGAGTACACGCGCATCAAGCTCAGCGGCGCACTCGGCCACTGGGGGCAGGACGGCGTCGTCGACCTCGATGGGCTCGCGGATGCTCCCGCCCGCCTCACGGAGATCGCCGCGTCGGCGCGCGCCACGACAGACGCCGCCGCGGAGCGCATCGACGAGCACCGCGCGGCCGCGGCGGGCTGGTGGGACATCGCCGTCGACGCGCTGCGCTGACGGGGCCGGCGGGGCCGGTCAGCGCACGGCGCCGCGGGGCCCTCAGACGCGAGAAACCACTTCCCGCGTGAGACACACGCTCACACGTGGTGTCTCGGGCAGGAAGTGGTTTCTCAGCGGGCTGGCGCTTCAGACGACCCGAAGCTCAGCATCCGTAGTACAGCTCGAACTCATACGGGTGCGGGCGCTGCGCCATCGGCAGGATCTCCTGCTCGTACTTGTAGGTGATCCACGTGTCGATGAGCTCCTGCGTGAACACGCCGCCCTCGAGCAGGAAGTCGTGGTCCTTGCGGAGTGCCTCGAGCGAGTCCAGCAGCGAGTTCGGCACCTGCGGGATGTTCGCGGCCTCCTCCGGGGGCAGCTCGTACAGGTCCTTGTCGATCGGCTCCATCGGCTCGATGCGGTTCTTGATGCCGTCGAGGCCTGCCATCAGCTGCGCGGCGAACGCGAGGTACGGGTTCGACGAGGCATCCGGAACGCGGAACTCGATGCGCTTCGCCTTCGGGTTCGAGCCGGTGAGCGGGATGCGGATCGCGGCCGAGCGGTTGCCGGCGGAGTAGGCCAGGTTCACCGGCGCCTCGAAGTGCTTCACCAGGCGGTGGTAGCTGTTCAGCGTCGGGTTCGTGAACGCGAGCACGGCGTGCGCGTGCTTGAGCAGACCGCCGATGTACCAGCGAGCGATGTCGCTGAGCTGGCCGTAGCCGGCCTCGTCGAAGAACAGCGGCTTGCCGTCGAGCCACAGCGACTGATGCGTGTGCATGCCCGAGCCGTTGTCGCCGAACAGCGGCTTCGGCATGAAGGTGACGGTCTTGCCCCACTCCTCGGCGGTGTTCTTGATGATGTACTTGAACTTCAGGATGTCGTCGGCTGAGCTGACCATCGTGTCGAAGCGGTAGTTGATCTCCTGCTGACCGGCGGTTCCGACCTCGTGGTGCGAGCGCTCGAGGTGGAAGCCGGAGTCGATCAGGCGCAGGGTCATGTCGTCGCGGATGTCCGCGGTCTTGTCGACGGGGGCGACGGGGAAGTAGCCGCCCTTGAACGGCGTCTTGTTGGCGAGGTTGCCGCCCTCCTCCTCACGACCGGAGTTCCATGCGGCCTCCTCGGAATCGATCCTGTAGAAGCTCTCGCCTCCGGTCACCGAGTAGCGCACGTCGTCGAAGATGTAGAACTCGGCCTCGGGGGCGAAGAACGCCGTGTCGGCGATGCCGGTCGAGGCCAGGTACTTCTCGGCCTTCTTGGCGACCTGGCGTGGGTCCTTGCTGTAGATCTCGCCGGTGCGGGGGTTGTGGATGTCGAAGACCATCACCAGGGTCTTCGCGGCCCGGAAGGGGTCGACGTACGCGGTCGTGACGTCGGGGATCAGCTGCATGTCCGACTCGTGGATGCTCGCGAAGCCGCGGATCGACGACCCGTCGAAGAGCTGCCCGTCGCGGAAGAAGTCGTCGTCGACCGTGGAGGCGGGGATGTTGAAGTGCTGCTGGACCCCGGGAAGGTCGGTGAATCGGATGTCGAGGAACTTGACGTCGTTCTCCTCGATGTAGCGGATGACCTCAGCGGGCTCTGTGAACATGTACGACTCCTGATCGGGTATCGGTTGCATCAACCTTACGCAGGTTATGCGCATGGAGTTTCTCAGCCGTGTCCGCTGTGTTTCGGGCATGTTACGGCCGCTCGATAGGCTGGACGGGTGAGTGACTACCCCGGCGAACGCCTCGGAATGCCCGTTTCAGGACCGGGGAGCATCGCCCGTCCCGGACGCCGGATCGCCGCCCTGCTGATCGACTACTTCGCCGCCACGGTCATCGCGATCGGCTTCCTCGGCTACGACCCGCTCGAGCTGCCCGCCGAAGCGGGCTGGCGCCAGTTCGCGCCCATGATGGTCTTCGCCGTGCTGCAGATCGTCTTCCTCCCGACGGCGAACGGAAGCCCCGGGCACCGGATGCTGGGCATGCGCGTGCTGCGCGTGGACGGTGCGTGGGTGGGGCTGTGGCGTCCGATCGTGCGGACGCTGCTGCTGGTGTTCGTGATCCCGGCGGTGATCTGGGATGCCGATCAGCGGGGCCTGCACGACAAGATCGCCGGCACGGTGCTGATTCGCGGCTGAGACTCATCCTGGGCCCCTGAGCCTGCCGAAGGGCACTGAGCCTTATCATGGGCCCCTGAGCCTGCCGAAGGGCACTGAGCCTTATCATGGGCCCCTGAGCCTGCCGAAGGGCGCTGAGCCTGCCGAAGCGTCAGCGGCCGCGGTTGCGGTTGCGCATCTCGCGCGGCGCGCGGCCGCCGAGGAACGAGCCTGCCGGGTCCACGAGGAATCCCTGACGCAGAGCCTCGCGACCGATCAGCATCCGGAAGCCCATCTCATCCCGATTGGTGAGGGTGACCTCCGCATCCACCTCTCTGCCGACCAGCCGCACCCGCATCGTCACCACGATGCGGTGCTCGGTGTGACCCGACGAGCTGCGCACGGCGCGGCGGTCGTGCACCCGCGTCTCGTGCACGACGGCGTCGGCGATGCTGTCCTGCCAGGGATGCACGGCGAAGCGCACCCAGTCCTCGCCGTCGCGCTCGAACTCGGTGACATCGAAGGCGTGCAGCGAGGACGTGCGCGCGCCCGTGTCGATCTTGGCCTTGAGCCAGTCGATCCCGAGATCCGGCAGGCCGACCCACTCCCGCCAACCGGTGGACGTGTTTGAATGAGAGGACCGTGTCACTCGTACATCCTGGCAGGAAACCTCTGTGAAGATCGCTGTTCTCTCGCGCGCCCCGCACTCGTACTCGACGCAGCGTCTTCGGGCCGCCGCGCAGCAGCGCGGACACAACGTCAAGGTGCTGAACACGCTGCGTTTCGCGATCGACCTCACCGCTGACGCACCCGACCTGTTCTTCCGGGGCAAGCAGCTCAGCGAGTACGACGCCATCCTGCCGCGCATCGGCAACTCGATCACCTACTTCGGCACGGCCGTGGTGCGTCAGTTCGAGCAGATGGACGTCTACACCCCGAACACGGCCAACGGCATCTCGAGCGCCCGCGACAAGCTCCGCGCCAACCAGATCCTGTCCCGGCACAACATCGCGATGCCCCCGACCGCGTTCGTGCGCAACCGCGCCGATGTGCGCCCCGCGATCGAGCGGGTGGGTGGCGCTCCCGTCGTCATCAAGCTGCTCGAGGGCACGCAGGGGATCGGCGTGATCCTCGCCCCGCAGGTCAAGGTCGCCGAGGCGATCATCGAGACCCTGCACTCGACCAAGCAGAACGTGCTCATCCAGAAGTTCATCGCGGAGAGCCGTGGCCGCGACATCCGCGCGCTCGTGGTGGGCGATCGCGTCGTCGCCGCCATGCGCCGCGTCGCCGACGGCGACGAGTTCCGCTCGAACGTGCACCGCGGCGGTCGGGTGGAGCCGGTCACCCTCGACCCGGTGTACGAGCAGACGGCGGTGCGCTCGGCTCAGATCATGGGTCTGCGCGTCGCGGGAGTCGACATGCTCGAGAGCGATGACGGCCCCCTGGTCATGGAGGTCAACTCCTCACCGGGCCTGCAGGGCATCGAGACTGCGACGAAGCTCGACGTCGCCGGCGCGATCATCGACTACATC
Source organism: Microbacterium sp. NPDC089987 (assembly GCF_044748505.1). Taxonomy (NCBI): domain Bacteria; kingdom Bacillati; phylum Actinomycetota; class Actinomycetes; order Micrococcales; family Microbacteriaceae; genus Microbacterium; species Microbacterium sp. NPDC089987. The sequence goes on along the minus strand of NZ_JBIVGE010000001.1, from coordinate 1,309,180 downwards.
GCCAACCAGGTGGCGTTCCCCGACATCGACGTCCGTCAGCGGCTGAGCGTGTCGACCGGCTACGGCGTGGCCGAGCTGCTCATCCACTCCGGCGCGGAGCAGGTGGGCATGAAGCTCGGGGATCTCGGGCTGTGGGATCGCGACATCACGGTGCTGACGCTGCACCGCGGCGTCAGCGTGATCCCCAACCCGCGCAAGCACGTCGAGCTCGAGGCCGAGGATCGTCTGCTGTGCTTCGGCAAGCTCGAGGAGATGCGCTCGATGATCCCCGAGAAGCGGCGCCGTCGTCCCCGCGTGCGCCGGCTGCCCAAGGAGCCGCTGGGCGAGTGAGACATGCAGAACGGCGCCTCTCGATCGAGAGGAGCCGTTCTGCGTTTCCAGCGCTGTCCGCGGATCAGCGCGGGCGCTGCGAGCGCACGCGGGTGGGGTCGATGCCCTTCGGGATGGGCAGCGAAGACAGCGACTGCGACACCGACTCGATGCGGCGGATGACCGCGGCCATCGTGGCCTTGTCGATCGCCTTCGGGAGCTTCTTGATGGTCTTCGACAGGTCGGCGATCGCGACATCGTCGTCGCCGTGACCGACGTAGAGCACCGTGACGGGCACGCCGTGCGCGACGCGCTGCGCCTTCTGGCGCTCTTCGTTGATCAGGCGGGTGAGACGGCCACGGGCGCCCTCGCCGACGATGACGATGCCGCCGCGACCGACCACGCGGTACACGGCCTCCTGGGTCTTGGGGTTGACGCCGACGGGGGTGTCCGAGGCGGACCAGCTGCGGCCGAGGCTGGTGCTGAGGACGTGGCCGCTCGCGCCGGGCATCCCGTCGATCTTCGCGTACATCGCCGTCGTGGACAGGCGCGTCATGAGGAACATGGCGCCGAGGATTCCGAACAGCAGACCGGTGAAGCCCCAGAGGATCAGGCCGAGCACGGAGGTGCCGCTGATGAGGAAGCCGATGATCAGACCGATCAGCACTCCGGCGACGAGGATGGCGATCTGCGCCCACGGAAGCCAGCCGTACACGTCCCGCGTGAAACGGAACAGGGAACGGATCTGCGAGAAGAAGCCGGGCCGCTTCTCGGTGACGGGAGCACTCTTTGCCATGCGTACAGCCTACCGATTCCGGGATGCACGTTCTTCCTGCACAGCCGGCGAGATCGGGTCGATCGTCCCCCGTTCCGCTGTTCGCGGCCGCGCTGCATGGCGCCGCGCGCTGAGATGGTGGGATGGATGAGACGGCAGCTCTGACACCGGGCGCGCATCGCTCGATCCGGATGCTGGATGCGCAGGAATCCGCCTATCCCGGTGAGCTGATCACGGATGGTGAGCGACGCGGTGTGCGCGTGGACGTCGAGGCCGTACCCGAGCCGCTGTGGCTGCACGCCGGCGCCGAGCATGTCGCCGGCGTGCGCGACCTGCTGCGCAGGCCGGACGGACACGACGCGGTGCTGCCGTGGTGCGCGGATCGCATCGAGGTGTTCCTCGGACGCCGCGCGGCGGCGGAGAGCGCGCTGTCGGCGGGGGAGACGGTGACGCTCGTCGGCAGCCTGCTGCGCGGGATCGTGGAGGTCGGCGATCGGAGCGTCACCGGGCAGTGGTGGCTCACCGATGAGGCGCGGCCGGTGTTCGCGCCGGGTGAGGGCGTGGCCTGCACCGCGTCGGCTGTCGCGCTCATCGCTCGTCTGCGGGAGGGGTGTCCGGATCGCGCGCTGAACCGGCTGCTCGGCGAGATCGAGACGGCGGCGGGCGATCAGCGCATGGTCCGCCGGTCCATCGAGCGGTGGGAGCGCGAGCTGACCGAGCTCGCCGCTCCCCGCGCTCTGGTGCGAGAGGTGTTCGCGCCGGGGCGAGTGGTCGCGATCGATGCGCACGCTGTGCGTCTGGATCAGGATGCCGACCTGCTGGCCGCTGAGCCGGGAGCGCTGCGCCGCGTGCAGGACCGCCTGATCGAGGCGGGACAGGACATGGCGCGCCAGCTGAGGACCGGCCTCAGGCGTGATCGACGAGCGGTCGTGAGGTCGAGGCGCGCGGGGGAGCCGGCCGCACGCGCCCCTCGCGGTCGCATGCTGATCGTCGGCGGAGCGGCGGCCGCGCTGGTGCTGGTCGGCGGTCTGATGTGGCCGACAGGGGAGGAGGACTCTGCGGCGACCGAGCGAGTGGGGGAGGTGATCCCGGCGGTGACGCCGACCTCGGCCCCGGATGCCGCCCCGGAACGGGACGTGGAGACGTCTGAGGCGCCGGATGTCATGATCGACGGCTCGGCGGAGCAGCGCGCTGCGGCGCTGCTGACGACCGTGCTGGAGTGCGGGCGGAGAGGTGATGCGGTGTGCGCCGACGCGGTCGTCGACGGCGCAGGTGCGGCGGTGCAGGAGCGCCTCGCGGGAACCGAAGCGAAGCGGACGATCGCCGCGGTCGAGGACTACGGCGATGTGGGCGTGCTGCGCCTCGGGGAGTCGGGGCAGCGCGGGGAGCAGATGCTCGTGCTCGTCATGCAGAAAGACCGATGGCTGGTCCGCGACGTGTACGACGTCGCGAACCAGCCATCCGGTCAGGGCTGAGCGCGCTCAGATCCCGAGGTTCGCCGCGAACTCCGCCGACTCGAGGCGGCTCTTGATCGCGCCGAGGAAGCGGGCTGCATCCGCTCCGTCGATCGTGCGGTGATCGTACGAGATCGCCAGGTAGACGTACGAGCGGACCGCGATGGCATCCACTCCGTCGACCGTGACCACGCCGGGGCGCTTGAACACGACGCCGGTGCCGAGGATCGCCGACTGCGGCAGGAACACCAGGGGCGTGTCGAACAGCGCGCCGCGCGAGCCGGTGTTGGTCACCGTGAAGGTGCCGCCGGCGAGCTCGTCGGGCTTCAGCTTGTTGTCGCGGGTGCGGGCCGCCAGGTCGGCGATCTCCTGCGCGAGCTGGGCGAGGTTCTTCGTGCCCGCATCCCGGACGACCGGGGTGAGCAGGCCGCGCTCGGTGTCGACCGCGATCGAGATGTTCTCGCTCGCCGGGTAGACGATCGAGTCGCCGTCGACGGTCGAGTTGATGATCGGGAAGGCCTGCAGGGCCTCAGCGGCGGCGAGCGTGAAGAACGGCAGGAACGACAGCTTCGCACCGGTCTTCTGGTTGAACTCGTCCTTCTTCGCGTTGCGGAACGCCGCGAGCTTGGTGACGTCCACCTCGACGAAGGTGGTCAGCTGTGCGGTCTGCTGCATCGAGGCCACCGCACGCTCGGCGACGACCTTGCGCAGGCGCGACATCTTCTGCGTCGTGCCGCGCAGCGGCGAGACCTCGAGCGCGGGTGCCGCCGGAGCTGCGGCCTCGGTGGCCGGTGCCTGCGACTTCGACTCGGCGGCCTTGAGGACATCCTCCTTGCGGATGCGTCCTCCCACGCCGGTTCCGGTGACCGTCGACAGGTCGATGCCCTGCTGGCTGGCCAGGCGGCGCACCAGCGGGGTCACGTAGAGCGAGTCGGAATCGGAGTCAGCAGGTGCCTGCTGAGCGGGTGCCTGCTGAGCCGGTGCCTGCTGCGCGGGTGCCTGCTGTGCGGGTGCCTGCTGCGCGGGTGCCTGCTGAGCGGGTGCTTCCTGGGCGGGTGCTTCCTGGGCGGGTGCCTCCTGAGCGGGTGCCTCCTGAGCGGGGGCCTCCTGAGCGGGGGCCTCCTGCGCCGGAGCCTGGGCTGCGGGCGCACCCGAGCCGATGCGGGCGAGAACAGCGCCGACCTCGACGGTCTCGTCTTCGCCGGCCAGGATCTCCTGGAGGGTTCCCGCGACGGGCGACGGGATCTCGGTGTCGACCTTGTCGGTCGAGATCTCCAGCAGCGCCTCATCCACGGCGACGTCGTCGCCGACCTGCTTCAGCCAGCGGGTGACGGTGCCCTCGGTGACGCTCTCGCCGAGTTCCGGCAGAACCACATCGGTGGCGTCGCTCGACGCTGCGGGCGCGGGCGAGTCGCTCTGCGCCTGCTGCTGCGCGGCCTCGACCTCGTTCTCGGCCGGCGCTGCCGTCGACTGCGCCTGCTCGGCCGGCGCCTGCTGCTGCTCAGCCGGTGCCTCCTCGGCCGGCGCGTCGCCGCCGGATGCCGCTCCGCTGCCGTCGCCGATGCGTGCGAGCAGCGCGCCGACCTCGACGGTCTCATCCTCTGCGACGAGGATCTCCTCGATCACACCGCTGACGGGGGACGGGATCTCGGTGTCGACCTTGTCGGTCGAGATCTCCAGCAGGCCTTCATCAGCCTGCACGGTGTCGCCGACCTGCTTCAGCCAGCGAGTGACCGTGCCCTCGGTGACGCTCTCCCCGAGTGCGGGGAGGACCACGGCTGTGCTCATGTCGAGTCTCCTTCGGAAAATTGTGATGCCCCAAGCTTAGTGACCTGGGAGTCTATGGATATTGGTGCGTTCCTACAGGGCGTGCAGCGGTTTTCCGGCGAGTGCGAGGAAAGCCTCTCCGAGTGCCTCGCTCTGCGTGGGATGCGCGTGGATGAGCGGCGCGATGTCCTCCGGGTGCGCCTCCCAGGCTACGGCGAGCTGGCCCTCGGTGATGAGCTCGCCGACGCGGTCGCCGAGCAGGTGCACGCCGAGGACAGGACCGTCCTTGCGGCGGACGACCTTCACCAGGCCGGCCGTGCCGATGATCTCGCTCTTGCCGTTGCCGGCGAGGTTGTACTCGTACGAGACGACGCCGTCGGCGCCGTGCGCGGCCACCGCCGCCTCCTCGGTGATGCCGACCGATGCCACTTCGGGGCTGCTGTACGTCACCCGTGGGATCTGCGACTCCGGCGGAGTCGGCACGTCCAGCCCGGCGATGCGCTCGGCGACGGCGATGCCCTGCAGGAAGCTGCGGTGCGCGAGCTGCAGGCCCGGCACGATGTCGCCGACCGCCCAGACGCCGGGCACGGTCGTGCGCAGCTGCTCATCGACCGTCACGAACCCGCGCTCGAGAGCGACACCGGCCTCCTCGAACCCGAGCCCTTCGGTCACAGGTCCGCGCCCGACGGCGACGAGGAGATAGTCGGCGGTGACGCTCTTGCCGTCCTCGAGCGTCACGGTGACCTGCGCGTCGTCCTGCTCGGCCTTCGCGAAGCGGGTGCCCAGCGAATACTTGATGCCACGACGGCGGAACGCGCGCTCGAGTCCCTTGCTCATCGCGATGTCCTCGTTCGGAACGAGGTGCGGCAGCGCCTCGACGATCGTGACCTCTGCTCCGAACGACTTCCACACGCTGGCGAACTCCACGCCGATGACGCCGCCACCCAGGATGATCACGCTGCCGGGCACCTCGTCGAGCGCGAGAGCGTGCTCACTGGTGAGGATCCGCCCGCCGATCTCGAGTCCCGGCAGCGAGCGGCTGTACGAGCCGGTGGCGAGGACCACGTCCGTGCCCACGTAGCGGTCTTCTCCGACGACGACCGCGCGGTCGGCGGCCAGACGCCCCTCTCCGTCCACGGTGGTGATGCCGCGCGCCTTGATGAGCCCTTCCAGGCCCTTGAACTTCTTGGCGACGATGCCCTCGCGGTACGCGCGCACCCCTGCGGCGTCGACCGCCTCCAAGGTCGCCGTCACTCCGACGGATGCCGCGGACCGGACGTGGTCGGCGACCTCCGCCGCATGCAGCAGAGCCTTGGTGGGTATGCACCCCCTGTGCAGGCAGGTGCCGCCCACCTTGTCCTTCTCGATCAGCGCGACCTTCTTGCCCAGCTCGCTGGCGCGCAGCGCGACCGCGTAGCCGCCGCTGCCGCCGCCGAGGATCACCAGGTCGAACTCGTGCGTGGCCATCAGGACTCCTTCGCCGATGCTCGTACGAACGCGATGAGGGAGCGCACGGCTGCGCCGGTCGGCCCCTTCTCCGTGAAGCCGTACGGCGCGCCCTTGTGCTCGCCCGAACCGGCGATGTCGAGGTGCACCCACGGGATGCGCGGCGCGTCCTCGGCATCCGAGGTCCGGCCGATGAAGCGGCGCAGGAACAGTCCGGCGAAGAGCGATCCGCCGGAGCGGTCGGCCATGTTCGCGTTCACCATGTCGGCGATCTGCGAGTCGAGGCTCTCCTCCATGAACTCGGGAAGCGGCAGCGGCCAGGCATCCTCGCCGACCGACTCGGCTGCGGCGAGATACTCGGCGACGGCGTCGTCGTCACCCATCACGCCCGTGTGGCGCATGCCCAGCGCGACGATGATGGCACCGGTGAGCGTCGCGACGTCGATGATCACGTCGGGGTTCTCCCGGCTGGCGGCGACGAGACCGTCCGCCATGACCAGACGGCCCTCCGCATCGGTGTTCATCACCTCGACGGTCTGGCCATCGAGCATCCGCAGCACGTCGCCCGGACGGGTCGCCCGACCCGACGGCATGTTGTCGGCGATGCACAGGAAGGCGGTGACCTGCACGGGCAGGCCGAGAGCGGCGACGGCGCGGATCGCTGCGAGCGAGGTGGCGGCGCCCGCCATGTCGAACTTCATCCCGACCATGCCGGCCGCGGGCTTGAGCGAGAGACCACCCGTGTCGAACGTGATGCCCTTGCCGACCAGCGCGATGTGACGAGCGGCCTCGGCGGGGGAGTACGACAGACGCACCAGTCGCGGCGGGCGGTCGGATCCGCGGCCGACGCCGAGGATGCCGCCGTAGCCCTGCTCTTCGAGCTGCTTCTCATCCAGCACCTCGACCTCGATCGGCAGATCGGCGACGGCCTTGGCGGCCTCGTCAGCGAGCTGAGCGGGGCTCTGCCACTCGGCAGGAACCGAGACGAGATCCTTCACGAGGGCGACGGCCTCGGCCACCGCGCGGGCATGCTCGAGCGCCTCGTCGCCGATCGATGCGGCGTGCAGCACGATGGTCTCAGCGCGAGAGAGCTTCTTCTCCGAGCGGTAGTCGTCGAAGCGGTAGCCGCCGAGCAGGGCGCCCTCCGCCGCTGCGTCGGCGTGCTGCTCGAGGTCGCCGGCGAACCCGATCGAGACCGTCGCGAAGCCGGTCAGCGAGCGCACGGCCGTCGCCACTGCGTCGCGCACGGCGGCGGCATCCGGCTGCGATCCGGCGCTGACGACCGCGAGGGGCAGCGACGTCACCGTCGGCACGTGCACGCGAGCGTAGGCGGAAGCCGTTCCCTTGTATCCGATGCCTGCCAGGGTGTCGGCAAGACCCTCGTACCCGCTCAGCGCGTCGGCTGCGGAGGAGAGATCGGGGATGACGAGCACGGCGGCGTCTGCGGTGCCTCCGGGGAACGGATCGGTCGTGTGGGTGATCACGGGAAGCGTCATGGCTCCATCCTATGGACGGCCTCTCTCGCCCAGCCGAGGCGCTGCGGCCGTGTTCGCTGTCAGCATGCATGGCGCCGCCCGGGCTCGGGATGCGACTCGTAGCATGGACATATGCCGTCACCTGCTGACCTCTTCGAGTCGGTTCCCGGGGCTCCGGACGTGCCGACGGGCCTGCCCCTGGTCATCCTGCTCACGGGCTTCACCGATGCCGGCAGCGCCGTCGCGGGTCTCATCGAGCACCTCAATGCGACGACGGACCCGAAGCCGCTCGCCGTCTTCGATGACGACGTGCTGCTGGACTACCGGGCGCGGCGCCCAATCGTGCTCTTCGATCAGGACCACCTCACCGAGTACCGCCCGGCGCGGCTCGAGCTCTCCCTGGCGCACGACGCCCTCGGCCAGTCGTTCCTGCTGCTCTCCGGCTACGAGCCCGATTTCGCGTGGAATGCCTTCGCGCGCGCCGTGGTCGACTTCGTCGACGCGTTCCAGGTCTCGACGGTCACGTGGGTGCACTCGATCGCCATGCCCGTTCCGCACACCCGGCCGCTGGGCGTCACGGTCAGCGGCAACAGACGCGACCTCACGGCCGTGCACTCGGTATGGCGGCCGCGCACGCAGGTGCCGGCCACCGCGGCCCACCTGCTCGAGTTCCGCCTGGCCGAGAACGACGTGCGCGTGGCGGGATTCGTCCTCCTCGTCCCGCACTACCTCGCCGACACCGACTACCCCGACACGGTGGTCGCGGCGGCCGACAAGCTGATGGCGGGCACGGGGCTGGTCCTGCGGATGGATGCCGTGCACGAGCGCAGCGAGGAGTTCCACGCACGCGTCGCCGAACAGGTGCAGGGCAGCGATGAGCTGGTGCAGATGCTGCGCGGACTCGAGCAGCGCTATGACGCGTACATGGCCGGCCGGGATGACACGGGCGACGAGGGCGGCTTCGACGAGCGCGACCTGCCGAGCGCCGACGAGCTCGCCGCCGAACTCGAGCGGTACCTCGCCACGCGCCGTCCAGGAGACGACGACAAGCAGCGCTGAGAGCGGCGGATTCCCGGAATCGGAGAAAGCCGGCGCGGTCGTGTGTGATAATGGATGCTCGACCCGTTGTCAACAGATTCCTCACGGATGCACTTGACAAGGGTCTTACTAGTGTCCGAAACGGCTCGGAGCGCGTGCACCGCTCCGTGAAAGGCGAAACGTGACTCCTGCCACGAGCAAGAACTCCCGGACGACCAAGAAGACCGCTGCCGAGACCGCCGCCGTCGAGGCGGAGGTGCTGGAAGCCGCTGAGCCGGCGCCCAAGAAGGCGACGAAGGCCGCCGCCGCCAAGGCGCCCGCCAAGAAGGCCCCCGCCCGTCGCACGGCGAAGAAGAAGGATGACGAGGCCGCGGAGGTCGACGAGGCCGTCGAGACCGAGGATGGCGACGAGGAGGAGGGCGACAAGAAGCCCGCCTTCACCGAGCCGCTGCCCACCGGCGCGATCGTCCTGACGTCGAAGGACGAGGACGACGTCCCCGTCTACTCCACGCAGATCACCGGCGCGACCGCCGACCCCGTGAAGGACTACCTGAAGCAGATCGGAAAGGTCGCGCTGCTGAACGCGGCCGAAGAGGTCGAGCTCGCCATGCGCATCGAGGCCGGTCTGTTCGCCGAGGAGAAGCTGTCGACGATGTCGGCGGCCGAGAAGTCCAGCCAGCTCGGGCTCGACCTGCAGTGGGTCGCTCGCGACGGCCAGCGCGCGAAGAGCCACCTGCTGGGCGCCAACCTGCGCCTCGTCGTCTCGCTCGCCAAGCGCTACACCGGTCGCGGCATGCAGTTCCTGGATCTGATCCAGGAGGGCAACCTCGGCCTGATCCGCGCGGTCGAGAAGTTCGACTACACCAAGGGCTTCAAGTTCTCGACCTACGCGACGTGGTGGATCCGCCAGGCGATCACCCGTGCCATGGCCGACCAGGCGCGCACCATCCGCATCCCGGTGCACATGGTCGAGGTCATCAACAAGCTCGCTCGCGTGCAGCGTCAGATGCTGCAGGACCTGGGCCGCGAGCCCACGCCCGAGGAGCTCTCGCGCGAGCTCGACATGACTCCCGAGAAGGTCGTGGAGGTGCAGAAGTACGGCCGCGAGCCGATCTCGCTGCACACCCCGCTCGGCGAGGACGGCGACAGCGAGTTCGGTGACCTCATCGAGGACACCGAGGCCGTCGTCCCCGCGGACGCGGTCGGGTTCACCATGCTGCAGCGTCAGCTCGAGCAGCTGCTCGACTCCCTGTCCGAGCGCGAGGCCGGCGTGATCCGGATGCGCTTCGGTCTCGGCGACGGTCAGCCGAAGACCCTCGACCAGATCGGCGACACCTTCGGCGTGACGCGCGAGCGCATCCGTCAGATCGAGTCGAAGACGATGGCCAAGCTGCGGCACCCGAGCCGGTCGCAGTCGCTGCGGGACTACCTCGAATGATGCCGGCGACACCTCAGGCGCGCTCAGCCGGCCTGCGGTACGTCTTCCCCGTGCTGGCGGGCAAGCTCGCGCGCTTCGCGACCCGTCTGCGCGGGGGAGGCTCTGCTTTCCCCGGTTACCTCACCAACCGTCTCGCTCCGACGCTGCTGCCGACGCTCGCCGACCAGTTCCGCTACGGCGTGGTCTTCGTGCTCGGATCGAACGGCAAGACCACGACGACGCACATGATCAGCGAGGTGCTGCGTGCGCACGGGCTGAAGGTGTTCACCAACCCGACCGGCGCCAACCTGCCGCAGGGAGTCACCAGCGCGCTGCTCGCCGACGCGACCCTCACCGGTCGCATCCGGGCCGACGTCGCCGTGCTCGAGATCGACGAGGGCTTCGCCGCTGATCTGGCCGACCGCCTCTCGCCGTCGGTCATCCTGTCGCTGAACGTGCAGGTCGATCAGCTGTACCGGTTCTACGAGACCGAGCGCGTGGCGGACATGATGCTCGAGGCCTCGAAGCGCGCCTCGGCGCACGTCGTGATCAACCGCGACGACCCGTACCTTTCGAAGATCGACGTCGACGCGATGCGCGCCCCCGTGACCTTCTTCGGAGTCGCGTCCGACATCGTCGCCTCCGCCGCGCACGGCCTCGCCAACGCGGTCGACACGCGAAGCGGCACGGCGGGGATCATCGACCGGGAGGCGTTCTCCGAGGTCCGCGAGGTCGCCGGCCGCGATGTGGTCGTGAATGTCGGGGGAGCGGATGCCCGCATCACCCTGCCTGCCCGCGGGCTGCACTACGCCGCCGACGCCGCCGCTGCCCTTGCGGTGGCATCCGGAGTGCTCGGAGCCGAGTTCGACACCGAGCGCGCGGCCACGGGCTTCGCGAGCATGGCACCGGCTTACGGCCGTGGTGAGGTCATCCCGCTGCGCCGCGACCCCTCGGGCGAGCAGGTCGAATTCGTCATGTTCAAGAATGCTCCGAGCATCCAGATGAACCTGGATGCCCTCGATGGCACTCCGGAACGCGCCCTGATCGCGATCGATGAGGGGACCCCCGACGTGTCGTGGCTGTACGACGTCGACTTCACGGCGCTGCCGCGCGTCGACGTGGTGACCGGCGACAAGGCCCACCAGCTGGCTCTCGCCCTGGCGCACGCAGGTGTGGAGATCGGCGCCGTGGAGCCCGACATGGAGAAGGCTGTCGCGATCATGCGCTCGTTCCCCGAGACCACGGCAGGCAAGCAGACCTGGTTCGTCAACTACGAGCTGATGATGATCGGTCGCCGCATCCTCGGGTACGGCGATCAGGAGGTGGCGCGCCGATGACGCAGATCAGCATCGTCCAGCTGTATCCCGCCGAGCTCGGGATCACGGGTGACCGCGGCAACGTCCGCGCCCTCGAGCAGCGCCTTCGCGCAAGGGGCGTCGAGTCGACCACCGCGCATGTCGGCGTGGGCGAGCGGATGCCCGATGACGCCGACATCGTCGTGATCGGCAACGGTCCGCTCTCTGCGCTGCGCGGCGTGCATGCCGATTTCGTCGCCCGGGCCGAGGAGCTGCGCTCCTTCATCGCGGATGACCGCACGCTGTTCGCCGTCGGCGGTTCGGCCGAGCTGCTCGGCGAGCGCATCGATCTCACCGACGGCGACAGCGTCGCGGGTCTCGGCGTCATGCCGTACCGGGTCGCTCGCACACGTGACCGCCGCGTCGGGTACATCACCGTCCGCACGCCGGACGCCGCGGTCGTCGGCTTCGAAGACCACGCCTCCGAGTGGGCGCTCACCGACGCGACCACCGGATACGGCACGGTCGTCGCCGGTCGCGGAAGCTACGCGCGCGGCGAGAGCCGCGGAGAGTTCGTCCGCCACCGCAACGCCGTCACCGGCAACGTGCAGGGCCCCGTGCTGCCGCTGAACCCCGCGCTGGCCGATGTGCTCGTCTCGGCGGTGGCCGCTCGCCGCGGGCTCGACCTGCCCGGCGCGACGCCCAGCGCATTCGACGAGTACGCGAAGGGCGCACGCGATGCGATCGAGCGCTTCATCCACGACAAGGGCTTCAAGACCATCCAGCTCTGAGAGCGGGAGATCGTCATGACTGTCAGCAGCGCGCTGCCACGGGTGCTCCTCTCACGAGGAGCGCTCGATCGAGCGGCGCGTGCGCATGTCGGGCCCGGTGCGCTGGTCGACCTCCGGCACGACGGGTACGGGCACGGTGCGGCTGAGGTCGCCCGAGTCCTCGCCGATGCCGGGGCCACCGACGTGATCGTCGACCCCGAGCACGTCGAAGTGGTCTCCTCCCGCTCGGGGCTGCGCGTGCGCACCGAGGGTGCGCCCGACGTCGGCCCGGTCGCTCTGCTCGGGATCCCGGATGCCACCGGGTCTGGGCCTCTCGACCCGGTGATGGGCCTGCAGGGCCGCGTGCTCTCCACCAAGCCCCTGCGAGCCGGGGAGGCCGTCTCGTACGGCTACACTCACCGCGCCGCCGAGGACACCCGCGTCGCGCTGGTCACCGGCGGCTACGCGCAGGGCATCCCCCGGGTGCTCGGAAACAGGGTGCGGGTTCAGATCCACGATCGGATGCTCCCCATCGTGGGGCGCATCGCCATGGACGTGTGCGTGGTCGACCTGGAGGGCGGCGATGTCGACGACGGCACGTCCGTCGTCTACTTCGGCGGCGCCGATGGCGCCCGCGACGCGCTCGCACAGTGGTCGGCGGTGAGCGGGCTCACACCGCTGGAGATGGCCGTCGTCATCGGGCGGCACGGCCAGGGGGAGTGGATCGCATGACAGGACCCGTGCTCGAGATCTCGCGCGGCGCGTTCCGGCGCAACATCGCCGCGGTGCAGCGGCGCCTGTCGCCGTCGGACCTGCTGCTCGTGATGAAGGACGACGCGTACGGCCTCGGCATCGACTGGGCGGTGCGGGAGGCGTCCGCGGTCGGAGTGACCTGGTTCGGTGGCTACGACATCCCCACGGCGCTGCGCATCCGCGCGCTCACCGAGCAGCGCGTGTACGCGTGGGCGACGTCATCGCGGGGGGAGATCGCCCAGGCGATCGCGGCGGACATCGACCTCGGCGTCGGGTCGGCGGCCTATCTCGACGATGTGATCACCGAGGCCGAGACCGCAGGCGCACGGGTGCGCGTGCACCTGAAGATCGACACCGGTCTGCACCGCAACGGCTTCCGTCCCGAGCAGTGGCAGGACGCCATCGCCACCGCAGTCGCTGCCGAACGTCGCGGGAGCGTCACCGTGTCGGGCGTGTGGAGCCACCTCTCCGAGGCCAGCGACGCCGAGGACGACGCCGCGCAGCGGGTGTTCCTGGATGCGGTCGCACAGCTCGTCGCCGCCGGCGGGGAGCCCGAGGTGCTGCACCTCACCGCGTCCGCTGCGGCATGGTGGCGCCCGGAGCTGCGCGGCTCGCTGAGCCGCATCGGAGCCTTCTGCTACGGCATCCGGTCGGCCGACGGCCCCGCGCTCGAGGGTCTCAGCCTGATCGCCCGGCTCACTGCGCCCGTGGAGCAGGTCGGTGCCGACGCCATCCGGGTGGGCATCGGGGCCTTCCACGGTCTGCCGTCGATCCTGCGTGGCGCGCAGATCGCGACACCGGGAGGACTGCGCCGCATCATCGACATCAGCGGCAGCACCCTGACGGTCGAGCCGTGGGCCGGAGCGACCGCGGGTCAGCGCGTGGTGCTCTTCGGGCCGGGTGCGGCGGGCGAGCCGGATGCGACCGCCCTCGCCGAGCACGTGGACACGGTCGGCGAGGAGATCATCACCAGGCTCACTCCCGCGGTACGTCGACTGGTGGTCGACTGATCGCCTCAGGCCTCGATGAGACGGGCGGTCTCATCGTGCCAGGAGGTGGCGATCGCGCGCAGCTTCTCCTCGTACTTGCGTCCGTGGTGTGCGCAGAACAGCATCTCGGTGCCGTTGACCTCGGCGGCGATGTACGCCTGCGCTCCGCAGGAGTCGCAGCGGTCCATCGCGGTGAGGCGGTACTCGGCAGTCTCGCGCTCAGTCGTGGCGTTCATCTCGGTGCCTCCTCAGCGGTTCGGATCCTTTGAGATCGTGCTCAATACAACCACGCGCCACACGTATGCATGCCCGGATCGCGGCGTGTTTCGCTGTGCGCGTACGCGGGGCCGTCGGCCTTGCCCGGCGGGGAGTGTCGCGGTCCGGCCCCTGCTCGTCCGGAAATAGAATCGATGACTGTGACTGCCGAGTATTCCGCCCACCATCTCCAGGTTCTCGAGGGCCTCGAGGCCGTGCGCAAGCGCCCCGGCATGTACATCGGCTCGAACGGGTCGCCGGGTCTCATGCACTGCCTGTGGGAGATCATCGACAACTCCGTCGACGAGGCCGTCGCCGGCAACGGCTCGAAGATCGACATCACGCTGCACGCTGACGGCAGCGTCGAGGTCGCCGACCGCGGGCGCGGCGTTCCTGTCGACGTCGAGCCGCGCACGGGGCTCACCGGCGTCGAGGTCGTGTACACCAAGCTGCACGCCGGCGGAAAGTTCGGCGGCGGCTCGTATGCGGCATCCGGTGGTCTTCACGGTGTCGGCGCCTCGGTCGTGAACGCGCTCTCGGAGCGCCTCGACGTCGAGGTCGATCGCGGCGGCAAGACCTATGCGATGTCGTTCCACCGCGGCGAGCCCGGCTTCTTCGCCGACGACGGCGAGCCGCGCCCCGACGCCCCCTTCACGCCGTTCGAGCAGCAGAGCGAGCTGCGCGTGATCGGCAAGGTGGCCAAGGGCGTCACCGGCACCAGGGTGCGCTACTGGGCCGACCGGCAGATCTTCACGAAGGACGCCGCCTTCCAGCTCCCCGAGCTCGAGACGCGCGCGCGTCAGACGGCGTTCCTCGTGCCGGGTCTCGAGCTCGAGGTCCGCGACGAGCGCCCTTCGACAGGCTCAGGGCCCCATGCGGGACTCGGGCCCGAAGGCGACGCGCCGGCGCAGCCGCGCCTGACGTCCTACCTGTACGAGGGCGGGATCTCCGAGTTCGTCGAGTTCCTGGCATCCGATGCGCCGGTCACCGACACGTGGCGCATCCAGGGCAGCGGACGCTTCACCGAGACGGTGCCCGTGCTCCAGGCCGATGGGCACATGAAGGCCACCGAGGTGGAGCGCGAGTGCGAGGTCGACCTCGCCCTGCGGTGGGGCACCGGCTACGACACCACCATCCGCTCGTTCGTGAACATCATCGCCACCCCCAAGGGCGGCACGCACCAGCAGGGTTTCGAGCAGGAGCTGCTGAAGACCCTGCGCAGCCAGGTCGAGCAGAACGCGCGGCGCCTGAAGGTCGGAAACGACAAGCTCGAGAAGGACGACGTGCTTGCGGGCCTCACGGCGGTGCTCACCGTCACGGTGCCCGAGCCGCAGTTCGAGGGGCAGACCAAAGAGGTGCTGGGCACCCCGGCCGTGCGCACGATCGTCGCTCAGGTGGTGCGCACGCAGCTCGCCGAGCGCTTCGCGTCGACCAAGCGCGACGACAAGAACCAGGCGTCGATGCTGCTCGACAAGATCGTCTCCGAGATGAAGGCCCGTGTCTCGGCGCGAGCGCACAAGGAGACCCAGCGGCGCAAGACGGCGCTGGAGTCGTCGTCGCTGCCCGCGAAGCTCGTCGACTGCCGGTCTAAGGACTTCGAGCAGAGCGAGCTGTTCATCGTCGAGGGCGACTCCGCGCTCGGCACCGCCCGGAACGCCCGCAACAGCGAGTTCCAGGCGCTGCTGCCGATCCGCGGCAAGATCCTCAACGTGCAGAAGGCGTCGATCAGCGACATGCTGAGCAACGCCGAGTGCGCGGCGATCATCACGACGATCGGCGCCGGCTCCGGCCGCTCCTTCGACCTCAGCGCCGCGCGCTACGGCAAGGTGATCCTGATGAGCGACGCCGACGTCGACGGCGCGCACATCCGCACGCTGCTGCTCACCCTCTTCTTCCGCTACATGCGTCCGCTCGTGGAGGCGGGCCGCGTATACTCCGCCGTCCCGCCGCTGCACCGGGTGATCGTCATGAACCCCGGCTCCAAACCGAACGAGACGATCTACACCTATTCCGAGGCCGAGCTGCACGCCCTGCTCGCGAAGCTGCAGAAGGCCGGCAAGCGCTGGCAGGACCCGATCCAGCGGTACAAGGGCCTGGGCGAGATGGATGCCGATCAGCTGGCCAACACCACAATGGAGAAGTCCGGCCGTCTGCTGCGTCGCGTGACGATCGAGGACGCGGAGTCGGCGGATGCCGCGGTGCGCACCTTCGAGCTGCTGATGGGCAGCGAGGTGGCCCCGCGCCGCGAGTTCATCATGAGCTCGAGCGACCGGCTCAGCCGCGAGGCGATCGACGCCTGACCCCGTCGGCAGGTCTCCGACCCTTCCATGGCTTCTTGAGCCTCCCTTGGGTCCCTGAGCCTGCCGAAGGGCCCTGACCTCCCATGGGTCCCTGAGCCTGTCGAAGGGCCCTGACCCTCCCATGGGTCCCTGAGCCTGCCGAAGGGCCCTGACCTCCCATGGGTCCCTGAGCCTGTCGAAGGGTCAGCCGATCGCGGTGCCGACCGAGCCGATCACGGCATCCAGCGGCTGCCCGGAGCCGTCGCGCTTGGCGCCCGACGGCGGCAGGACGCGAGCCGCCCCATCGGTCCCGACCGGGCGCGGATCGACTCCCACCCAGGCGAGGCGCAGTCCGTCCTCGCCCTTCAGCAGCGCGTGCGCGCGCACCCCTCCGGTCGCCCGGCCCTTCGCAGGGAACTCGGCGAACGACGAGACCTTTGCCCGGCCGGCGTCAGCGCCGGCGAGAGTGCCCTCCGACCCCGAGACGGTCACCACCACGGCGTCCTCGACCGAGGTCACCACGGTGAACGAGATGACCTGGCTCTTCGCGCCGAGCTTCATTCCCGCCATTCCTCCGGCCGGCGCTCCCTGGGGGCGCACGCTCGACGCGGAGAAGTGCAGCAGTTGGGCATCCGAGGTCACGAAGACCAGCTCGGCGTCATCCGGAGCCGGCGCCGCACCGACGACGACATCCTTCGGCTTCAGTCCGATGATCTCCAGCTCGGGTCGCACTGTGAGGGTCGAGGGGACGACGCGCTTGACCACGCCGTCCCTGGTGCCCAGGGCGAGCGGCGTGTCGTCGTCGAAGCGGATGAGCGCGATGACCCGTTCGCTGCGGTCCGTCAGCCCGAGGTAGTCCGAGATGCGCACCCCGGCGCCGAGCCCGACCGATGAGGCGGGGACGGCGGGGATGTCGAGGGGAGTGAACCGCACGACGCGTCCGGCGGTCGTGACCGCTCCGATCTCGCTGCGCGTGGTCGTCTCCAGCCGGGCCTGGATCGCGTCGTGCTTGCTGCGACGCGGGGGCGTGGTGATCACCGCGCCCGGTTCGAGGTCGACGCGCACGGCGCGACCGGTGGTCGACAGCAGCAGCGTCGTGGGGGCATCCGCGATCTGCAGCTCCGCAGCCGACTTGGTCGTGCGCGCCTTGGGCGGCGCGGCGTTGAGCAGCAGGGTCCGCCGGTGGGTGCCGAACTGCTCGGCCACGGCATCCAGCTCCCGCGCGACCTGAGCGCGGACGAGGGCCGGATCGGCGAGCAGGGTCTCGAGCTCGGCGATCTCGGCGAGCAGCTTGTCGCGCTCCGCCTCGAGCTCGAGACGCGAGAACTTCGTCAGGCGGCGCAGGCGCAGCTCGAGGATGTACTCGGCCTGCACCTCGTCGAGCTCGAAGACCTGCTGCAGGCGGGAGCGGGCGGTCTCGGAGTCGTCGGACGAGCGGATGACCTGGATGACCTCGTCGATGTCGAGGATGGCCACCAGCAGACCGCGCACGAGATGCAGCCGCTCGTTGCGCCGCGCCAGGCGGTAGCGGCTGCGCCGCGTGACGACCTCGACGCGGTGCTGCAGATACACCCACAGCAGCTCCTTGAGGCCCAGGGTGCGCGGCTGACCGTCGACGAGCGCGACGTTGTTGATCGAGAAGGACTCCTCGAGCGGGGTGAAGCGGAACAGCTGCTCGAGCACCGCCGCCGGGTCGAAGCCGGTCTTGACGGTGATGACCAGCCGCAGGCCGTTCTTGCGATCGGTCAGGTCCTGCACATCGCTGATGCCCTGCAGCTTCTTCGCGGTGACCGCGTCCTTGAGCTTCTCGATGACGCGCTCGGGTCCGACCTGGTACGGCAGCTCGGTGATGACGATGCCCGTCTTGCGCGGCCCGAGCGGCTCGATCGAGGTCTTGGCACGCAGCCGGAAGGCGCCGCGACCGGACTCGTACGCGTCTCTGACCCCGTCGAGGCCCATCAGGATGCCGCCGGAGGGGAAGTCCGGACCGGGTACGAACTCCATCAGCTCGGCGGTGGTCGCCTCGGGGTTCTCGAGCAGGTGCGTGGCTGCCGCGACGACCTCGATGAGGTTGTGCGGCGCCATGTTCGTCGCCATGCCGACAGCGATGCCGCTGGCGCCGTTGACGAGCAGGTTGGGGAAGGCGGCCGAGAGCACGGCGGGCTGCTGGAACTGGCCGTCGTAGTTGGGCACGAAGTCGACGACGTCCTCGTCGAGGCTCTCGGTCATGGCCAGGGCGGATGCCGCCAGACGCGCCTCGGTGTACCGGGAGGCGGCCGGTCCGTCATCGAGGGAGCCGAAGTTGCCGTGCCCGTCGACCAGCGGCACGCGCAGCGCGAAGTCCTGGGCGAGGCGCACCAGCGCGTCGTAGATCGCGGAGTCGCCGTGCGGGTGCAGCTTTCCCATCACCTCGCCGACGACGCGCGCGCTCTTGACGTGGCCGCGGTCGGGGCGCAGCCCCATCTCGGCCATCTGGTACAGGATGCGCCGCTGCACGGGCTTCAGGCCGTCGCGTGCGTCGGGCAGCGCGCGCGAGTAGATCACCGAGTAGGCGTACTCGAGGAACGAGCCCTGCATCTCCTGCGAGAGGTCGATGTCCTGGATGCGCTCCTGAATGGGCTCGGATGACGAGGGCTTTGGCATGGACTTCCTGCTGGTCGCTCGGTGCGGGACTCGCGACGGCGCTCGGGCGCGGTGCGTCGGGTCACCTGTGCGAGACTGACCCGGATGCCTCTCATCCTACCGACCAGCCTTGATTCGACGCGGAACATCAGCGGGGTGGCGTCGCAGCTGCTCACGTCGCTGCGAGGCGGATCCGCCGAGCCCACCGCCGTCCGCTCGGCTGTGCTGGTGGTCGTGGATGGACTGGGCGTCCTGCCGCTGCGCGCGCATGCCGGGCACGCGCGCACGCTGTCATCGGCCATGGCGAAGAAGGACGTCGCGGGGTCGGTGTTCCCGACCACGACGGTTGCCGCACTGACCAGTCTGCTCACGGGAACCGCCCCCGGAACGCACGGCCTGGTCGGCTACCGTGTGCGCGACTCCGAGTCCGATGCCCTGGTGAACCTGCTCAGCGGGTGGGACGCGGGAGGCATCGACCCGCTGGAGTGGCAGAGCAGCCCCACGCTCTTCGAGCAGGCCGCAGCGGCCGGGCATCCCGCCTTCGCCGTCGGCATCCCGGCCTATGCCGGCAGCGGATTCTCCGGGGCGACGCTGCGCGGTGCCGACTTCCGCTCGGCGCGCAGCGCGGCCGAGCGGGTGGAGCTCGCGTGGGAGCTCGCGGATGCCCACGACGGAGCCCTCGTCTACTGCTACCTGCCCGAGGTCGACAAAGCGGGGCACCGCCACGGCGTCGACTCGGCCGAGTGGGTCGCCGCCCTGGAGGATGTCGACGCCGCGCTCTCGCGACCCGTTCCGGATGGGGTGGGAGTGCTCGTCACCGCCGATCACGGGATGATCGACGTGCCGCACCACCGTCAGCTCGTGCTGGATGCGGCGAGCGGCTGGCACGACGGCATCCGCCACATCGGCGGCGAGCCGCGGATGCTGCACGTCTACGCCGAGCCCGATGCCGACCAGGCGGGTCTGCTGACGCGCTGGCGGCGGGACCTGGAGGGCTCGGCCGAGGTGGTCAGCCGCGCCGATGCGATCGCTGCGGGCCTGTTCGGCCCGGTGGTCCCGGATGCCGTGCGCGAGCGCATCGGCGACCTGCTGGTGATCGCGCGAGGCAACGTCGCCCTCTACGACGCCGAGGCCGAGGATCAGCGCGGCCGCGGCATGGTGGGACAGCACGGTGCGCTGACACCCGAGGAATGGCGGGTGCCCTTCATCCGACTCGGCGCCTTCCGGCGCTGAGGCGGTTGGGTCCCTGAGCCTGTCGAAGGGTCACTCGTCGGTGCGCGCTCCGAACACGATCTCGTCCCAGGAGGGCATCGCGTTGCGACGTTTCCGCCGTCCGCTGGGCTGCTCGGCGGCGGGCTCGGGAGCGGCCTTCGTGTCGTCGGGCTTCGCCTCGGCGGGCTCTTCGTCGGGTTCGTCGAGTGCGTCGAACAGCGCGATCGGCGATGCCTCGTCGTCGTGCCCCTCGTCGAACAGCGGTGCCGATTCGCGCTGACCCCGACGGCGACGCAGCGCCTCGAGCAGGTCCGCGGTCTCCGAGCTCGTGCGGTGCTCGTCCGGGGCGCGGCGGGCGGCGGCGTCCTGAACCGCGGCGCTGGAGTGCTCGGCCACAGGGGCATCCTCGCCCTCCTCCGGCTGCGGAAGCAGCCGCGGGCCGAACGCACCCGAATCGAAACGGCTGTCGTCCTTGTACGGCGAGACGCGCTCCCCGTCCACGGCTCGCAGCCGCGGGATGAGCCCCTCGGGAAGCGAGCCCTGCCGGGAGAGCTGGGCGGCATCGGCGTTCATCGGAGACAGCGTGCTGCGGCGCGGGTCGAACGTCCAGCGAGCGTCGTGGGCCACCTCGTTCGCCGTGAACTCGAGCTTCACCGTCCAGCCGGACTCGTCCTTCCAGCTGGCCCAGCGCTCGTCGGACGCGGCGAGGTCGGCCAGCTTGGCGCGCACGGCCGTGCCGAAGGTGGGCTGCGCGTCGGGCTCGACCTCGCTGCCGATCAGCACCGGCACCGCGAGTGCCTGGTTGACGATGTGCTCGCGCTCGGCGAGCACCGGTCCCTCGAAGCGCGCCACATCGGACTCGCTCACACCGAGCAGCGCGGCGACCTCGGCGGCAGACAGCCCGGCGCGGATCTGCGCCTGGATGTCGCGCGGGCTCGCGGCCAGCCGTGCCGGTGCGGGCTCCGCCTCGCGGGTCGCTCGACGCACCTCGCGATGCAGGACGTCGTCGATGGGGAGCGCGAAGCGCTGCCCGGACTCGGTCGCGAGGACGAGGACTCCCGCTTCCGTTCCGACGATGGTGACGTTTTCCATGCCAATGCCCCTCTGATGGGTGTGCGTTCATGGTGTCACGCGCACCCTGCTCGCACGGGGAATATCGCGGGCGTGCCGCGAGTTTTCCCGACCGGGCCGACCGGCATTTGCTAAATGGTGCGCAGTCGTGCAAACTATGGCCCGCCGATCACCCGAAATCGGATCCCCCCACCCCACGATCACACGCACCACGGAAGTGGAGAATCACCGCATGGCAACCGATTACGACGCCCCTCGCAAGAGCGAAGACGACTCAGAGTCGATCGAAGCCCTCAAGGAGCGCGTGCCGAGCACCCAGTCCGGCGCCGGCGATGTCGAGGACTCGGACAACCCCACGGGGTTCGAGCTTCCCGGCGCCGACCTCTCCGACATGGAACTCGATGTCGTCGTGCTGCCCGCGCAGCAGGACGAGTTCACCTGCATGAGCTGCTTCCTCGTGAAGCACCGCTCGCAGCTCGACCACGACGGCGCGGACGGCCCGATCTGCAAGGAATGCGCCGCCTGACCACCGACACGCACGCGCCCCGGCCTCATGGCTCGGGGCGCGTTCTGCGTTCCGGCTCGTCAGCGGCGCTGCGCGCGCGCCGCCCTGATCGCCGCCGCGAGACGGTCGGGCGTGCGCGAGGAGATCGTCCAGCTGTTCACCGGGTCGTCCGGATCGGTGACAGGTACGACGACGACGCCGTCGATGCCGCCTCGGAGCAGGTTCCAGCCGTCCCTGGCGATCTGGTGCGTGCGCCGGGCCCTGGCATCCTCGCCGGAGAACTCGAGGGGCTCGCCCAGCCAGACCGCGTCGACGTGCGCACGCCCCGCATGCAGCACGCCGTCGATCACGCGGATCGTGGGGGAGAGGGCGATGCTCAGCGTGACCAGCACGAGCGAGACGACCGCCCCGACCATCAGCGCGAGACTCGCATCGAGCGGTGTCAGCACGAGCGACACCATCGGGCCGGCGAGGGCGATGGTGACCAGCAGCCACAGGCCGGGGGCCAGTCGCTCACGATAGGTCTCGCGCGTGTCGGGGTGGATGTTCTGCATTAGCCTCATGGGGTGACTCATTCCGTTGCCGTCCCCATTATCTCGGCGAACGTCCCGTTCTACGCGCACCCCGGAGATGCCGGGGCCGATCTCGTGTCGACCGAGGCGGTTCGGCTCGAGCCGGGTGAGCGGGCGCTGATCGGCACGGGCGTGCGCATCGCGCTGCCCGAGGGGTATGCGGCTTTCGTCGTTCCGCGCAGCGGACTCGCCGCCAAGCACGGCATCACCGTGGTCAACTCGCCCGGCACCGTCGACGCGGGCTATCGGGGCGAGATCAGGGTCAGCCTGCTGAACACCGACAGTAGGGAAGCGTACGATGTGGCGGTCGGCGACCGGATCGCCCAGCTGATCGTGATGCCCGTCGTGCAGGCGCGTTTCGAGCCCGTCGACGAACTGCCCGACAGCGTCCGCGGCGACGGCGGATTCGGGTCGACCGGCTACACCCAGGGAAAGAGCGAATGACTGAAGAGATCGAACCCACGCTGAAGTCCGCACCGGCCGACCGGGCGACCGCGGGCCCGTTCGATGACAGCGAGGCCAACCCCGTTCGCCCGTACATCGACCTCGGCGGCATCAAGGTGCTGCCGAGGGAGGGCTTGAATCTGCGCCTCGAGGTCGAGGAGCAGAGCAAGAGGATCGTGGCCGTGGGCCTCGACTACGCCGGCTCGTCGCTGCAGGTGCAGCCGTTCGCCGCCCCGCGCTCGCGCGGACTGTGGGATGAGACGCGCGTGCAGCTGCGCGACCAGATCCGCACGCAGGGCGGTCGGGTCGAAGAGCGCGAGGGGACGCTGGGCAAGGAGCTGCTCGCGGAGGTGCCGGCGACGGCTGCCGAAGGGTCGGGCATGCGCCTGGCGAGGTTCGTCGGCGTCGACGGCCCGCGGTGGTTCCTGCGTGGCGTCATCGGCGGCGACGCGGCCTCCGACCCCGCAGCTGCCGAGCAGGTCGAGGACCTGTTCCGCTCGATCGTCGTCGTGCGAGGCGCGACCCCCATGCCGCCGCGCGACCTGATCCCGCTGAAGATGCCCTCCACGCCGGGATCGGCGTGACGCAGACAGACGATCGAGACGACACGCCCACGCCGTCGCGCCCGGCGTCGGAGCCGGCCGGCTCCGCGGAGCCGTCGGCGTCGGAGGTCTTCGGCGCCGCACTCGGCGGTGCCGCCCGCCGCGCCGGCCTGAGCTCGGAGACAGAAGAGAGCACCCAGCGGATCGTCTGGAGTGCGATGGGCGGCTGGCGCGGGATCATCGAGTCGGTGCTCCCCAGCCTCGCATTCGTGATCCTCTTCACTCTCCGCCCCGACCCCCTGCTGCTGTCCCTCGGGGTGTCGGTCGGGATCGCCGCGGTGTTCACCATCATCCGTCTCGTGCAGAAGTCGCCGCCCGCTGCGGCCGTCGGCGGTCTGCTCGCCGCGGGCGCAGCGGCAGGCCTGGCGCTGTGGACGGGGCGCGGGGCCGACAACTTCGTCCCCGGTCTGATCACGAACGCCCTCTACGGCACGGCGATGGTCGTCGCCGCCCTCATCGGCTGGTCGATCATCGGACTGGCGGTCGGCTTCCTGATGGGCGAGGGCACCGCATGGCGTGAGGACCGCCGCAAGCGCCGCGCCTTCTTCTGGCTGGGGCTCGCCTGGGGCGCGCTCTTCCTGCTGCGCCTGTCGGTGCAGCTCCCGCTGTACCTGACCGATCAGGTGACGCTGCTCGGCACGCTCAAGCTGGTCATGGGATTGCCTCTCTTCGCGCCCATGGTCGCGGTCACCTGGCTCGTCGTCCGCGCCCTGTACCGGCGCGCCGAGTAGCCGCCGACAGACACCCGGTCTGGTAGATTTATCTTGACGTCAAGATAAATTGCTCATTCCGTCGAGCGGTCGTCCGGCGCAGACTGGTAAGGCAGGCCTTGCTAGCCGTGGCGCTCACTCGGCGAGCAAGATGGAAGCGCCTGTCGCTCCCATCCGATTCAGAAGGAGACGGATTCGTGTCCACGGTGAACAGCTTCGGTGCCAAGAGCACCCTGACAGTCGGCAGCACCGACTACGAGATCTTCCGCATCGACTCGGTCCCGGGTCACGAGAAGCTCCCCTTCGCTCTGAAGGTGCTCCTCGAGAACCAGCTGCGCACGGAGGACGGCGCCAACGTCACCAGGTCGCAGATCGAGGCGCTCGGATCGTGGGACCCCACTGCGGAGCCCGACACCGAGATCCAGTTCACGCCAGCTCGCGTGGTCATGCAGGACTTCACCGGCGTGCCCTGCATCGTCGACCTCGCCACCATGCGCGAGGCCGTGACCGCCCTCGGCGGTGACCCGAACAAGATCAACCCGCTCTCGCCCGCTGAGATGGTCATCGACCACTCCGTGATCGCCGACCTGTTCGGCCGCCCGGACGCGATCGAGCGCAACGTCGAGATCGAGTACCAGCGCAACGGCGAGCGGTACCAGTTCCTGCGCTGGGGCCAGACGGCGTTCGACGACTTCAAGGTCGTGCCCCCGGGAACGGGCATCGTGCACCAGGTCAACATCGAGCACCTCGCCAAGGTCATCTACGACCGCACCGTCGACGGCGTGCTGCGTGCCTACCCCGACACGTGCGTCGGCACCGACTCGCACACCACCATGGTCAACGGCCTTGGTGTGCTCGGCTGGGGCGTCGGCGGCATCGAGGCCGAGGCCGCGATGCTCGGTCAGCCGGTCTCGATGCTCATCCCGCGCGTCGTCGGCTTCAAGCTCACCGGCGAGATCCCCGCCGGCGTCACCGCCACCGACGTGGTGCTCACGATCACGGACATGCTGCGCAAGCACGGCGTGGTCGGCAAGTTCGTCGAGTTCTACGGCGCCGGCGTCGCGTCCGTCCCGCTGGCGAACCGCGCCACGATCGGCAACATGTCGCCGGAGTTCGGGTCGACCGCCGCGATGTTCCCCATCGACGACGTGACCCTCGACTACCTGCGCCTCACGGGACGTGACGAGCAGGCTGTCGAGCTCGTCGAGCAGTACGCCAAGACCCAGGGGCTGTGGCACGACGCCGACAAGGAGCCCGCGTACTCCGAGTACATGGAGCTCGACCTGTCGACGGTCGTCCCCTCGATCGCCGGACCCAAGCGTCCGCAGGACCGCATCCTGCTCGCCGAGGCGAAGAGCCAGTTCGAGAAGGACATCCTGAACTACACCTCCGCGAACGAGGCCACGGTCGAGGTCGAGGGCACGTTCCCGGCATCCGACCCGGGCAACGCACCCGGCGTCGAGCGCGAGCACGTGTCGGAGGAGGGCGTCTCGTACCAGCACGAGAGCGCGCACCAGCACTCGATGCTCGCCTCGAGCGGCGACCACGGCGCATCCAACCCGGTCAAGGTGACGACTCCCGAGGGGCAGGACTACATCCTCGACAACGGCGCGGTCACCCTCGCCGCCATCACGTCGTGCACCAACACGTCGAACCCGTCGGTGATGATCGCCGCCGGTCTTCTCGCTCGCAAGGCCCGCGAGAAGGGCCTGAAGCAGAAGCCGTGGGTCAAGACGACTCTCGGCCCCGGTTCGAAGGTCGTCACCGACTACTACGAGAAGTCCGGCCTCGACAAGGACCTCGAGGGTCTGGGCTTCTACACGGTCGGCTACGGCTGCACGATCTGCATCGGAAACTCCGGCCCGCTGATCGAAGAGGTGTCCGAGGCGATCAACGAGCACGACCTCGCCGTCACCGCAGTGCTCTCGGGCAACCGCAACTTCGAGGGCCGTATCAGCCCTGACGTGAAGATGAACTACCTGGCCAGCCCGCCGCTGGTCGTGGCGTACGCCCTCGCAGGCTCCATGCACTTCGACTTCGAGACCGACCCGCTCGGTCAGGACGAGGCCGGCAACGACGTCTTCCTGAAGGACATCTGGCCGGACACCGAAGAGGTGCAGCAGATCATCGACTCGTCGATCTCGCGTGACCAGTTCATCAAGCAGTACGCGACCGTGTTCGACGGCGACGAGCGCTGGAAGAACCTGCCCACGCCGACCGGCCCGATCTTCGAGTGGGACGACGCGTCGACCTACGTGCGCAAGGCTCCGTACTTCGACGGCATGGAGCTGACCCCGGCTCCTGTCACTGACATCACCGGGGCTCGCGTGCTGGCGACGCTGGGCGACTCGGTCACCACCGACCACATCTCGCCCGCCGGCAACATCAAGGCCGGCACCCCGGCCGCGCAGTACCTCACCGAGCACGGCGTCGAGCAGCGCGACTTCAACTCGTACGGCTCGCGCCGAGGCAACCACGAGGTGATGATCCGCGGGACGTTCGCGAACATCCGCCTGAAGAACGCGCTGGTCAAGGCCGTCAACGACGGGCAGCAGATCGAGGGCGGCTTCACGCGTGACTTCACCCAGGAGGGCGGTCCGCAGGCGTACATCTACGACGCGTCGCAAAACTACCAGGACCAGGGCACTCCGCTGGTGATCTTCGGCGGCAAGGAGTACGGCTCGGGCTCGTCGCGCGACTGGGCGGCGAAGGGCACCAACCTGCTCGGCGTCAAGGCGGTCATCACCGAGAGCTTCGAGCGCATCCACCGCTCCAACCTCATCGGCATGGGGGTCGTCCCGCTGCAGTTCCCGGCGGGCGAGACCTGGGAGTCCCTCGGCCTCGACGGCACCGAGGTCATCTCGATCGAGGGCCTGACGGCACTCAACGAGGGCACCACGCCGAAGACGGTCAAGGTCACGGCCACTCCGAGCGAGTTCTCGGCAGAGGGCCGCGAGCCCATCACCTTCGACGCGGTGGTCCGCATCGACACCCCCGGTGAGGCCGACTACTACCGCAACGGCGGCATCCTGCAGTACGTGCTTCGTTCGCTGGTCTGACCCGAGTCGACAGGGGCCCGGATGCTTCGGCATCCGGGCCCCTGTCGCATCCCGCGTCAGCTCTCGATGCGCGGGCCACCGAGCCTCTCGAGCATCGCGAGATAGAATGTTCCGATGCGCGCGCCTTCTCCGGCGGGCGATCAACGTCGCGGAAGGACGTCCATGCCGATCCTGCCGAGCATCACCGGCCCCCGAGATCTCGATCGACTCTCCAGCGGGGAACTGGTCGAGCTGGCGGCCGAGGTCCGGGCATTCCTGGTCGAGAACGTCGCTCGCACCGGCGGGCACCTCGGCCCGAATCTGGGCGTGGTGGAGCTCACGATCGCTCTGCACCGGGTGTTCTCCTCACCCGATGACCCGATCATCTTCGACACCGGACACCAGTCGTACGTCCACAAGCTGCTCACCGGTCGTCAGGACTTCATGAAGCTCCGCTCGCGCGGCGGGCTCGCCGGCTACCCGCAGCGGTCCGAGAGCGTCCACGACGTGGTGGAGTCCTCGCATGCGTCGAGCTCGCTGAGCTGGGCCGACGGCATCTCGCGGGCTCTCACGGCGACCGGCCGCGGGGACCGACACGTGATCGCGGTCGTCGGAGACGGTGCCCTCACCGGCGGGATGACCTGGGAGGCGCTGAACAACATCAGCGACGACAACGAGCGCAACCTCGTCATCGTCGTGAACGACAACGGCCGTTCCTACGCGCCCACGATCGGCGGCATGTCCCGCTATCTCAACCGCGTGCGCACCGCAGGCATGTACCGCGAGATGCACCGCAAATCCGACCGGCTGTTCCGCGCCTTCGGTCCGCTCGGGCGTGCCGTGTTCCGCGGCGTGCGCGGCGGCACGCACGGCTTCCTCTCCCGCTTCGCGAACAACGTCGCCCTGTACTCCAACCTCGACATCAAGTACCTCGGTCCGGTCGACGGTCACGACGTGAACGCGCTCATCGAGACGCTGCGCTACGCCAAGGACTACGGCGCCCCGGTCATCGTGCACGCGATCACCGAGAAGGGCCGCGGCTACCAGCCCGCCCTCGACGATGTCGCCGACCAGTTCCATGCCGTGGGCCGGATCGATCCGAAGACGGGCGGCGCGCTGTCGTCCTCGTCGGGCACCTCGTGGACCTCGATCTTCTCCGATGCGCTCGTCGAGATCGGGGGTCGCGACGACCGCGTCATCGCGATGACCGCGGCCATGCTGCGCCCGACCGGACTCGCCGCCTTCGCCGAGCGGTTCCCCGACCGCGTGTACGACGTCGGCATCGCCGAGCAGCATGCCGTCGCCTCCGCCGCAGGACTCGCATTCGGAGGCCTGCACCCCGTGGTGGCGATCTACGCCACCTTCATGAACCGCGCTTTCGATCAGGTGCTGATGGATGTCGCCCTGCACCGCGCCGGTGTGACCTTCGTGCTCGACCGCGCCGGCGTGACCGGCCCGGATGGTCCGAGCCACAACGGCGTGTGGGATCTCGCGATGCTGCAGATGGTGCCTGGCATCCGGATCGCCGCCCCGCGCGACGCTCTGCGGCTGAGCGAGTCCCTCGCCGAAGCCGTCGCCATCGACGACGCACCGACCGTGGTCCGCTATCCCAAGGGCGAGGTGCCCGACCCCATCACCGCGATCGAGCGCCTCGAGGACGGCACGGATGTGCTCGCCCGCGCCGACGAGGAGGACGTGCTGATCGTCGCGATCGGCTCGTTCGCCGAGGTGGCGGTCGACATCGCCGCGCGGCTGGGCGCCCGCGGCATCGGCGCGACGGTCATCGACCCCAGGTGGGCCGTGCCCGTGCAGCCGGCGGTCGTCTCGCTGGCAGCGCGGCATCGTCTCGTGATCACCCTGGAGGACGGCATCCGCGCCGGCGGCATCGGCACCCGTGTGCGTCAGGTGCTGCGTGAGGCGGGGATCGACACCGGCGTCGACGAGCTCGGCGTGCCGGACGAGTTCCTCCAGCATGCGACCCGGGAGCAGATCCTGGAGGATGCCGGACTCACGGCCGAGAAGATCACGGCCGACATCGTCGCGCAGGTGAGCGGCACCCGGATCCCCGTGGCGAAGGCTCCGGGCCAGACCGGCGCGATCGAGCTCCCGCTGCACGAGAGCCGCTGAGCCGCGCTCCCACGCGACGGACTCAGTTGATCGCGTGCAGCGCCGCGACACCCGCTGATACCCGATCGCTCTCGCGAAGGGCACCGGCGAGCAGGTAGCCGTCGGTGAGCGCATCGCCGGTGATCATCACCCGCACGACATCGACACCGCATGCGCGGCGCACCTCTTCCGAGCACGCCGCCAGCACGAAGGCGCTCAGCTCATCGTTGTGGGGCAGCTCCGGCGCGTCCAGACCGCGCACGATGTCGCGCAGAGCAGCCCCGACGATGTTCGATGCGCGCTCCTTCACGTTGACGACGTCGAGTTCGAACACCCGAAGATCTCGTCCGCTCGGGATGGGACGCCACTCGAATGACGCATGCACGCGGTGCTGCCGACCACTGGCCCCGGTCATCTCCCGCACCGGAAGGTCGGTGGCGCGACAGCGGACGTCGACCAGCCGGTACCAGTAGAACAGCGGGAAGGTGCCATGAGTGCCCGGATGCAGCACGACGACCTCGCCCACGGCGCCCCCGTCGCGTGCGGGACGCCGCTGCAGACGATTGCGGATGATCGGCTTGCCGTTGCGGGTGCGGATCGCCGCCCACCCCTCATCCACCGTCACGACGAACAGCCGCAGCAGGGCGGGGACGACAAGCAGGACCGTGAGGATGGCCGTGCCGGTCTTCAGCAGACCCGACATGCTCCTCCCGCCGAGCATCGTGAGGATCATGTCCATGCCACCATCGTGCCGCCCGGCGACGACCGCCGAACACGAATCCCCGCGATCGCGTCGGGTGTTCACCCGCTGTTGGCTGGCTGTTCGGCGCAGGACACGGCAGGGGCCGCACCCGAAGGTGCGACCCCTGTGCACTGAGCGTCAGCTCTGCACGAGTGTCAGCTCTGCACGAGTGTCAGCTCTGGACGATGCCGCGGATCGGCGGGTTGTGGAACGTGCCGCCGAACACCCGCTCCGATGCACCCTCGCGGTCGAGGTACGGCGACGCGCCGCCATCGATGAACGGCCATCCGGCGCCGAGGATCAGGCAGAGATCGATGTCCTCGACCTCGGGTACGACGCCCTCGTCCAGCATGAGACGGATCTCCTGAGCGAGCCCGTCCTGCACGCGCTGCAGAATCGTGTCGGCGGATGCGGGGGAGCTGCCGACATGTCCCTTGAGCACCTTCTCGGCGTTCTTGGTCCAGCCGGTGACGCGCCCGCCCTTGTCCTTCTCGACGACGGCGTCCAGCTCGGCGAGAGCATGGAAGTTCTCGTTCGCATAGAACCGATCGGGGAAGTGACGCACCATGGTGTCCTGCACGTGGGCTGCGACCTTCCAGCCGACGAGATCGATGAGCTGGAACGGACCCATCGGCAGGCCGAGCGGGCCGAAGGCGCGCTCGACGTCCGCGATCGGAGTGCCCTCGTAGACGGCGCGTGCCGCCTCGCCCATGACCTTCGCCAGCAGGCGGTTCACGACGAAGCCAGGAGCGTCCGCGGTCAGGACCGCGTTCTTGCCCAGGCCCTTCGCGACGACGAACGCGGTGGACAGCGCGGCCTCTGCGGTGTGCGGTGTCTTCACGATCTCGATCAGCGGCATGACCGCGACCGGATTGAAGAAGTGGAAGCCGACCAGTCGCTCCGGGTGGGCGAGCTTCGAGCCGATCTCCTCCACCGAAAGCGATGACGTGTTCGTCGCGAGGATCGCGTCGTCGGCGATGATCTTCTCGATCTCGCCGAACACCTGCTGCTTGACGCCGACCTCCTCGAACACAGCCTCGATCACGAAGTCGCAGTCCGCGTACTGGGTCTTGTCCGTGGTGCCGGTGACCAGCGAGCGCAGCTTGTTCGCGGTGTCGCCGTCGAGGCGGCCCTTCTGCTCGAGCTTGCCGATCTCGTCGTGGATGTACGACACGCCCTTGTCGACACGCGCTTGGTCGAGGTCGGTGATCAGCACCGGCACCTGCAGCTTGCGCACGAACAGCAGCGCGAACTGGCTGGCCATCAGGCCCGCACCGATGATGCCGACCTTGGTGACCTTCTTCGCGAGCGTCTTGTCGGGAGCGCCGACGGGGCGCTTGGCGCGCTTCTGCACGAGGTCGAAGGCGTACATCGACGCGGCGAACTGATCGCCGGTGACGAGCTCTGCGAGTGCCTCATCCTCACGCGCGAAGCCCTCGGCCTTCGTGCCGCTCTTCGCCTTCTCGAGCAGGTCGAGGGCGACGTAGGGCGAGCGGGGCATCGTGCCGATCTTCGACTCGAGCATGCCGCGGGCCGTCTTGATCGCGATGGGCCACTTGACCGTGCGCTCGATCCTGCCCGGCTCGTTCTTGCGCTCGACCTTCCTGCCTCCGAGCACCGCGTCTGCCCAGGCCAGCGAGCTCTCGAGGAAGGTGGATGCCGGGAAGATGGCATCCATCAGACCCAGCTCGAATGCCTGCTGCGGCTTGAGCATGCGGTTCTGCTTGAGCGGGTTGGAGACGACGACCTCGAGGGCCTTCT
Source organism: Microbacterium sp. NPDC089987 (assembly GCF_044748505.1). Classification (NCBI taxonomy): domain Bacteria; kingdom Bacillati; phylum Actinomycetota; class Actinomycetes; order Micrococcales; family Microbacteriaceae; genus Microbacterium; species Microbacterium sp. NPDC089987. The sequence continues at coordinate 1,277,773 of NZ_JBIVGE010000001.1, read as the reverse complement.
CGATGCCGATGAGGTTGGGCACCAGGTAGGCGCCGCCCCAGCCGGGGATGATGCCGAGGAAGACCTCGGGCAGCGCCAGCGCCGCGGCCGATGCATCGACGGTGCGGTAGGTGGAGTTCAGCGCGATCTCCATGCCCCCGCCCAGCGCGAGCCCGTTCACGAAGGCGAACGACGGCACGCCGAGCTCTGACAGCGAGCCGAGCACCTTGTGTCCGAGCTGCGCGATCAGGCGGGCGTTGTCCTTCGAGCCGAGCCGGCTGATGTCGGAGAGGTCCGCGCCGGCAGCCAGGATGTACTGCTTGCCGGTGATGCCGACCGCCTGGATCTCTCCTGCGGCGGCGCGCGCCTTCAGCGACGCCAGCGTCGCGCCGAGCTCGGTGAGCGTCGCGGGCCCCAGCGTGTTCGGCCGGGTGTGGTCGCGGCCGTTGTCGAGGGTGATGAGGGCGAGCACCTTGCCCGAGGCGAGGCGGATGTCGCGAACGGGGGAGTGCGTGACGACCTCGCCGTCGGCGAGGGCGGAGAGGGGCGTGAAGTCGACGCCGGCGTACTGCTCGTTGATCGTGTCGGCCATCGGGGTCACTTCCTCTTCTTGCCGTCGTAGAACGGGTTCTCCCAGATGACCGACCCGCCCTGGCCGAGACCGACGCACATGGCGGTCAGGCCGTAGCGCACGTCGGGCCGCTCGGCGAACTGCGCGGCGAGCTGGATCATCAGGCGCACTCCGGATGCCGCGAGCGGGTGTCCGACGGCGATGGCGCCGCCCCACTGGTTCACACGCGGATCGTCGTCGGCGATGCCGAAGTGGTCGAGCAGGGAGATGACCTGGATCGCGAAGGCCTCGTTGAGTTCGAACAGTCCGATGTCGGAGATGTCGAGGCCGGCCTTCTTCAGGGCCTTCTCGGTCGAGGGGATCGGACCGATGCCCATGATCTCGGGCTGCACGCCGGCGAACGCGAACGACACCATCTTCATCTTCGGGGTGAGCCCGAACTCCTTCACCGCGCTGCCGCCGGCCAGCAGCGACATGGTCGCCCCGTCGGTGAGAGGCGAGGAGGTGCCGGCGGTGACGCGGCCGTGCGGACGGAACGGCGTCTTCAGGGCGGCGAGGTCGTCCATGGTGGTCTGCGGACGGCGACCCTCGTCCTCGGTCGCGAGACCCCAGGCGCCGTCGGAGCCCTTGACTGCGACCGGCACGAGGTCGGGCTGGATCTTGCCCGCGTCGTATGCGGCCTGCACCTTGTGCTGGCTGAGCATGCCGAAGCGGTCGGAGCGCTCCTTGGTGAGATGCGGGAAGCGGTCGAAGATGCGCTCGGCGGTGACGCCCATGTTGAGCGCGCCGGGGTCGACCATCTTCTCCGCGACGAAGCGCGGGTTCGGGTCGGCGTTGCCGCCGATGGGGTGGTGGCCCATGTGCTCGACGCCGCCCGCGAGGGCGAAGTCGTACATGCCGACGCCGATCGACGCGGCCATCGTGGTGACGCTGGTCATCGCTCCGGCGCACATGCGCTCGACGGCGAGACCGGGAACGGTCTGCGGAAGGCCCGCGAGGATGGCGACCGACCGGCCGAGGGTCAGGCCCTGGTCGCCGGTCTGCGAGGTCGCGGCGATGGCGACGTCGTCGATGCGGTCGCCCGGGACGGCGGCGTTGCGCTCCATCAGGCCGATGGTCGCCTTGACGGCGAGGTCATCAGCGCGGGTGTTCCAGTACATGCCCTTTTCGCCGGCGCGCCCGAACGGGGTGCGCACTCCATCGACGAAGTAGACGTCCGAGATCTCGGCCACTCTGCCTCCATAGGTTGGGGTTCTCCTCCAGCCTAGGAGCGTGGATTATGCGCCAGGAATCGGTTGGGTCGAACCTACGAAGCGGTAGGGAAGCCCTCAACAGCGGTTTGCGGCCCCTCTACAAATGCATCCACGATCTTCTGTGCGGTATGCGCAATCTGCCAGGGGCGTGCACCCAGCTCGGCGAGCGCCGCGCCCACTGACTCGGCCCTGAGCTCGGCCGGCGGCTGCCAGGCGATGCGGCGCAGATGGTCAGGGGTGAGCAGGTTCTCGGTCGGCATGTGCAGCTCTTCGGCCAGGGCCTCGACCACGGGACGCGCAGCCTTCAGGCGCAGGTCGGCTTCCGGGTTGCGATCGGCCCAGGCGCGGGGCGGCGGAAGAGCATCGCTCGGCACGCGCTCGCGAGGCAGGTCCTCGGTGCTGCGACCGCGCTCGATCGCCGCCCACCAGCGATCGATCTGGGTACGGCTCGCACGCCCGTTGAACTCCTTCAGACCCGCGAGCTCCTGCTTAGAGCGCGGCGCGGCCAGCAGGGCGGCCAGCAGCGAGCGGTCGGGCACGAGACGACCGGGCGAGACGTCGACCTGCTCGGCGTACTGTTCGCGCGCCGTCCACAGCTCACGCGCCACCGCCAGCTGGCGAGCTCCGCGCACCTTGTGCAGGCCGCTCAGGCGTCGCCACGGCTCCTCGCGGGCAGGTTTCGGCAGGCGGTGCAGCGTCGCCTCGAACTCCTCGGCGGCGATCTCGGACTTGCCCGCCGCATCGAGCTCGTCGACGAGCGCATCGCGCACGTCGACGAGGTGCAGCACGTCGAGCGCGGCGTACTCCAGCCAGGGGTCGGGAAGCGGGCGCGTCGACCAGTCCGCTGCCGAGTGCGCCTTGGCGAGGGTGATGCCCAGCGTGTGCTCGACGACCGCGGCGAGACCGAAGCCGTCGCTGCCCAGCAGCCGGGAGGCGAGCTCGGTGTCGAAGATGCGCGCGGGCACCAGGTCGAGCTCGCGAAGCGAGGGCAGGTCCTGGCTGGCGGCGTGGAACACCCACTCGGCGTCGCCGATGGCATCCTGAAGCGGCTGGAAATCGCCGATCGCAGGCGGATCGAACAGGAACACCCCCGCGTCGCGGCGGAACACCTGCACCAGATAGGCGCGCTGGGAGTAGCGGAATCCGGATGCCCGCTCCACATCGACGGCCACCGGACCCGAGCCCCGGGAGAGCGCCTCTGCCGCCTTCTCGAACTCCGCACGGTCGTCGATCACGGAGTATTCAGCCACGTGCGCCCCTTCTCGCGCCGAACACGGCGACGTCCTCTGATCCCGGCGGGAGTCCTGCGAGCATCCCGACCAACTCCGCCCATGCTTCCACATGCGGGCGCAGCGGGGCATCCGGGGTCCATGACGCGCGCAGCTCGATCTGGGCGCCGTCGCCCTCTGCGGCCAGCGCCCCGAACCCCTTCGAGAGCATCTTCGTCGAGGTGCCGGACGCCGAGTGGTAGCCCGCGTCGCGGGATTCCAGCGCATCCACCAGCCACGACCAGGCGACGTCCGCCAGCAGCGGGTCGGTGCCGATCTCGGGCTCGAGCGGAGCCTGAGCGAACGCGACGATGCGCCAGGCGCCGCCCCACGCATCCGGCTCGTCCGGGTCGTGCAGCAGCACGAAGCGCCCGGTGCCGTACACCGAGTCGCCGTGATCGTCCGGCCGCACGTCGGCGGCGAGGGCCAGGGAGAAGGGCGCCAGCCCGGCGGGCGACGGAATCTCCCGCACGACGATGTCGGTGCGGAACGCCGTCTCACGAAGCTCTGCCGCCGCTGCATCGAACAGCGCTGCGGCATCCGGATGTGCGCTCACGTGGACAGGCTAGAGTCGGGAGGCGATGAAGAGTCTCAGGCACGCCGTAGCCTTCGCCGTCCCCGCTGTCATCGCCGCAGGAGCCGCGGCCGGGGCAGCCGCCGTCCTCGCTGCGGCCCGCCGCGTCGTCATGCCCTCCGTGCGCAGGAACGACACGCAGATCCTCGCGGTCGACACCGGCGCTCAGACCATCGAGCTCACGCGCACGCCCGACACCGAGCTGCCAGGACGCTACGGTCTGTTCACCACCGGAACCTACGGCTACGTCAAGCTCGGGGCGGTGCTCAGCGCCGACGCCACCAGCGTGCGCCGCAAGCTGCTCACCCAGATCGAGCCCGGCGCCCGGGTCGACCGCGATGCAGCGTTCAGCGGCTGGTACCACGTGTCGCCGAGCGAGCTGCACCTGCCCTGGGAGAGCGTGCTCATCGGCTCGCCCGCCGGTCCGTGCCCTGCGTGGCTGTTCCCGGCCGATTCGTCGACGTGGGTGATCCAGGTGCACGGGCGGGGCACGCTCCGCTCCGAGTGCCTGCGTGCGGTCCCTCTGCTGAACGCGCTGGGTCTGCCGACCCTGGTCGTGTCGTACCGCAACGACGGCGAGGCGCCGCGCACGCGGGGCGGCAGCTATGCGCTCGGCGCGTCGGAGTGGCGTGACGTCGACTCGGCGATCGGCTACGCGCTGCGGCAGGGCGCGCAGCGCGTGGTGCTCATGGGCTGGTCGATGGGAGGGGCGATCGCGCTGCAGACGGCGGTCTCGTCCGAGCATCGGGATGCCGTCGCCGGGGTCATCCTCGACTCGCCGGTCGTCGACTGGCGCACGGTGCTGCGCTTCCAGGCTCGCGAGTCGGGACTGCGCGAACCGCTGCCAGGACTCGCGATGGGAGCGCTGGGGAACACCTTCCTCGCCCGGCTCAGCGGCGCCGAGGAGGCGATCCGGTTCGACAGGCTCGACATGGTCGCCCGCGCCTCAGAGCTCGACTCCCCGATCCTGATCCTGCACAGCGACGACGATGGGTTCGTTCCAGCCGATGCATCCCACGCCCTCGCCGAGGCGCGACCCGACCTCGTGACGATGCCGGAATTCCACGTCGCGCGGCACACGAAGATCTGGAACTACGACGAGGACGGCTGGTCGGCGGCGATCACCGGATGGATGACGGCGCAGAACCTGCTCTGACCCCGCGGCCTCGCCGACGGACTCCCTTCAGCGCTTCGCCTCGACCTGACGCTTCACCCGCATCAGCATCCCGGTCATGCCGCCGATCCTCAGGGGGGAGACGAGACGCGTCAACCCGATGCTCTGCGGATAGTCGTTGGGCACCGCGAGCACCTCGTCGGCGGTGAGGCCGGTGAGCCCCTGCGCGAGGATGCTGGCGAAGCCGCGCGTGGTCGGAGCTTCCGGCGGCGCCGTCGCGTGCATGGTGACGACGCCATCGTCCACCTCGACGAAGATGTAGACGGGCGACTGGCACTCGGCCACGCGCTCGCCCATCTCCGGATGGGCGGCGATCTCATCGGAGACGGGCGGGAGCTCGTTCGCGAACTCGAGCAGCAGCTCGAGCCGATCGGGCTCGGGCAGTTCGAGGAACTCGTCGCGGAACTCGGCGAGGGTGGCGGGGACGTGCGTGTCGGTCATCCCTGACATCATCCCACCCGTCGCCGGGCAGGGCGCTCAGCGAGCCTGCCTCAGAGCGAGCCGGGCTCGCTGCCGCTGACGATCGGCACGCGCACGGCGCTGCCCCACTCGGTCCACGAGCCGTCGTAGTTGCGGACCTTCTCGATGCCGAGCAGGTGCTTGAGCACGAACCACGTGTGGCTCGAGCGCTCACCGATGCGGCAGTAGGCGATGACATCGTCTGCGTCATCGATGCCCGCCTGCTCGAGGTAGATCTCCTCGAGCTCGGCGCGCGACTTGAAGCCGCCGTCCTCGGCGACCGCCTTCCCCCAGGGCACGCTCTGCGCGGTGGGGATGTGACCGGCCCGCAGGCTGCCCTCTTCGGGGTAGGCCGGCGCGGTGGTCCGCTCGCCGTTGTACTCCTCAGGGGAGCGCACGTCGATGAGCGGCCCCGTGCCGATGAATGCGAGCACGTCCTCCTTGTAGGCTCGCAGCTGCGAGTCGTCGCGCTCGACCACGGGGTACTCGGTCGCCGGACGCACGGTCTTGTCGGTGGTGATCTCGCGTCCCTCGGCGATCCAGCGGTCGCGGCCGCCGTCGAGCAGGCGCACGTCCTCATGGCCGAACAGCGAGAACACCCACAGCGCGTAGGAGGCCCACCAGTTGTTCTTGTCGCCGTAGATGACCACGGTGTCGTCACGGGCGATGCCCTTGCGGCTCAGCAGCTCGGCGAAGCCCTCGCCGTCGACGTAGTCGCGCACGACCGGGTCGTTGAGCTCGGTGTGCCAGTCGATCTTCACCGCTCCGGGGATGTGTCCGGTCTCGTAGAGCAGCACGTCCTCGTCGGATTCCACGACCACGAGACCGGGGGTGTCGAGCCGGGCGGCGAGCCATTCGGTGGTCACGAGGCGGCCGGGTGCGGCGTACTCGGCGAACTTGGGGGATGACGTGTCGTGATCGACGGCCACGGGTGCTCCTCAGGGGTCGGGCTCGGGTGGGCATGGCGACGGCGTAAAGTTGTGCCGTCCCCTATGACGATAGATCCCCTGGCGTGCACCCGCATCCGGACCGTAAGACTATGACCTCAGGAACGTGATGACTCAGCAGATCAGCACGGGCGTCGTGCACCTCACCGAGCGCACGCCCGTCGTGACCGGAACCGAGATGCTGGCGAGCCTCGTACCTCCTCCGCAGTTCGACGATGCCACCTTCGAGAGCTATCGCTCCGACGATCGCTACCCGTCCCAGGAGGCGACGAAGCAGCTGCTGCAGCGCTTCGCCGGCAAGGCGGCCGCTCCGGCGAAGAAGGCCGGCCTGTTCCGTCGCGCGCCGAAGGAGACGCCGATGAAGCCAGGGGCGTACCTCGACGGCGGGTTCGGCGTCGGCAAGACCCACCTGCTGGCGTCCGTCTTCCACGCCCTTCCCGCCCGGCGGAAGTACTTCGGATCGTTCATCGAGTACACGGCCCTCGTGGGCGCGCTGGGCTACAAGAACACCGTCGATCTGCTGCGCGGCGCCGATCTGCTGTGCATCGACGAGTTCGAGCTCGACGACCCGGGCGACACCATGGTGATGACGCGGCTGCTGGGTGAGCTCGTCTCGTCGGGAACCAAGCTGGCGGCCACATCGAACACCCCGCCGAACGCGCTGGGCGAGGGCCGCTTCGCCGCACAGGACTTCCTGCGCGAGATCCACGCGATGTCCGAGAGCTTCGAGACGCTGCGCATCGACGGCGTCGACTACCGGCAGCGCTCGATCGACGGCAGCGCGGTCGTGTCGGACGACGCACGCTACGCGCAGGCGGTCGAGAGCGCCTCGGCATCCGGCGCCGCCTCGGACGACGACTTCGCGACGCTGATCCAGCACCTGGCCCAGGTGCATCCGTCGCGGTACATCCGCCTGATCGACGGGCTGTCGCTGGTCGGACTGCGCGACGTGCGCACCCTGACCGACCAGTCCGAGGCGCTGCGCTTCGTCGCCTTCGTCGACCGGGTGTACGACGCGCAGCTGCCGATCGTCGCGACCGGGGTGCCGCTGGATCAGGTCTTCGCCGACGAGATGCTCGCCGGCGGCTACCGCAAGAAGTACCTGCGCGCGATCTCGCGGCTCAACGCGCTGACCCACTCCGCTGCCGAGTGACGGGCGCTGCCGGGTAACACGATCGTCACACCGGATGCTCGGGTGTAACACGCCCGCAACACGGCGCGCCGTCGCCGGAAACATCGCACGCACAGACTGACCTCGTTCGTTCTACGGAGGAGGTTTCGACATGGATGCCACAGGCAACGTCTCGTGGGTGATCACCGCGACCGCGCTCGTGCTGCTGATGACGCCGGGGGTCGCGTTCTTCTACGGCGGTCTGGTGCGGGCGAAGAGCGTCGTCAGCATGATGATGATGAGCTTCGGGGCGATCGGCTTGATCGCCGTGCTCTGGGTGCTGTACGGCTACTCGATGAGCACGGTGTCGTCGCCCGCGCACTTCGCCGGCGATCCGTTCGCGGATCTCGGTCTGGCAGCCGCCTCTTCGGCGCCGGATGCCAATGTCGCCCTGCTCGGCGTGGCCTACGGCGCGACATTCGCGATCATCACCGTCGCGCTGATCTCGGGGGCGATCGCCGACCGCGCACGGTTCGGACCGTGGCTGATCTTCGTGGGCGTCTTCGGCACGATCGGCTACTTCCCGATCGCCGCCTGGGTGTGGGGCGGCGGGTGGATCATGCAGCTCGGCACGACCCTGTTCGGTGAGGACAGCGGTATCGCCGTCATCGACTATGCCGGCGGCACGGCCGTGCACATCAATGCCGGTGCGGCGGCGCTCGCGCTCGCACTCGTGCTCGGCAGGCGCATCGGCTTCGGGCGCGAGCTGAGCAAGCCCCACAACGTGCCGCTGACGCTGCTCGGTGCCGCGCTGCTGTGGTTCGGCTGGTTCGGCTTCAACGCCGGAGCGGAGTGGCTCTCGGATGACATGGGCGGAGTCGGCCTGATCGCGATCAACACCCTGGGGGCCGCGGCCGCCGGCATCCTCGGCTGGGTGCTCGTCGAGAAGCTGCGGGTCGGCAAGCCGACCTCCGTCGGCGCAGTGTCGGGGCTGGTCGCCGGCCTCGTCGCGATCACGCCGGCGTGCGCCGATCTCGCCCCGGGCTGGGCGCTGCTGCTGGGCGGCCTCTCCGGCGCCCTGTGCGCGCTGGCCGTCGAGCTGAAGTTCCGGCTCGGGTTCGACGACTCGCTGGATGTCGTGGGCCTTCACCTGGTGGGCGGCCTGCTCGGCACGGTGTACCTCGGCTTCTTCGCCACGGGGCACGGGATGCTCACCGGCGGTGATGCGCGGCTGCTGGCCGTGCAGGTGGTCGCAGCCGGGGGAGTGATGCTCTACTCGTTCGTGATCGCCTACACGATCGGGTTCGTCATCGAGAAGACGATCGGGTTCCGCGTCACGCAGGAGGATGAGGTCGCCGGTGTCGACCTCGCAGTGCACGGCGAGGCGGGCTACCTGCTGGCGCGATGACCGGCGGCTAGGGTGAGCGGGTGAGTTCGAGCAGCAGGTTCCTCTCGGTCATCGCCGACATCCTCGGCAGGGCGCTGTCACGGCGCGGCGGGGGCGACCCCCGCCCCCGCCCTCGCGCCACGCTCCGCCCCGACGGGAGAAGCGCGGAGCAGCACACGGCGGCCGACGCGGGACGGATGCCAGGATCCGAGACCGTCCGGATCGACCCTGCGCGCGTCCGCGACGTGCACGTGGGCTACTCGCCGTCCCGCAATGGCCTGCCGGATTCCGGGGAGATCATCTGGACCTGGGTGCCCTACGAGGAGAACGACGGACGGGGCAAGGACCGCCCGGTGCTCGTGATCGGCCGGCAGGGCGCCGACCGCGTGTACGCCGTGCGGATGACGAGCAGAGCACACGATCGCGACCGGGATTTCGTCCCGATCGGGTCGGGTGGCTGGGACTCCCAGGGGCGCGACTCGTGGGTCGACATCGAGCAGCTGTACAGCGTGCACCATGACGGGATGCGTCGCGAGGCCGCCGTCCTCGACGCCGGTCGCTATGGCCGCGTCGCGCAGACCCTTCTCAGCCGCTACGGGTGGGCGCGCGTCTGACGGTTGCGAGTGGCGCCGTGGGACGCCGCGGCGATGGCATCCAATCCGATCGGGCCGGGGGAGACGAACCCCCGGCGAGTCCCCAACCAGGACTCGACCGATCAAGGAGGAATCATGCGCTTCATCCCCACGAAAGTCCACGGCGTGCTCGACTACCTGGTGGGCGCCGCCCTCATCGTCGCTCCCTGGCTCTTCGGCTTCGCCGCGATGGGCGGCCCCGCCGTCGTGATCCCGATCGTCCTGGGCGTCGGGCTGATCGTCTACAGCCTGTTCACCAGCTATGAGTGGGGCCCGTTCAAGCTCATCCCGATGCCCGTGCACCTCGTCTTCGACGTCGTCGCCAGCCTGTTCCTCGCCCTTTCGCCGTGGCTGTTCGGCTTCATCTCCGCCGCGCCCAACGCGTGGGTTCCTCACGTGGTCGTCGGCATCACGGTGATCATCGTGGTGATCTTCTCCGAGCCGCAGCCCGCACGCGCGGCTCTCGGGACCGCTCGGGCCTGAGCCCGCGCCGATATCACCCCCGCGGGGCGACGGCAAGGCACCTCCGTGCCGCATGCCGTCGCCCCACAGTGGTGTCATGAGAACCACACCGACGGGATGGACGGAACCTGCTCCTGGCGTGCACCGGCTCGATGTTGCGCACGTCAACTGCTACCTGATCGAAGCCGAGGGCGGGCTGACCCTCGTCGATGCCGGACTGCCGCGTTCCAGCCGGCTGCTCGGAGCGCTGCTGAAGCGCATCGGCGCGGGAGTGCGCGATATCGACGCCGTGCTGCTGACCCACGGGCACTTCGATCATGTCGGGATGGCGCGCCCGCTCGCCGACCGCGGCGTCGGCTCGCTCGTGCATCCGGACGATGAGCGTCTGGCCCAGCACCCGTACCGCTATGCGCACGAGCAGCCCATCTGGTCATACCCGCTGCGCCACCCGCGCATCCTGCCCACGGTGGTGTCGATGGTGCAGGCCGGCGCGCTCCGGGTGAAGGGCGTGGCGGCTGAACCCGTCGTCGCCGACGGCGAGGTGATCGATGTACCAGGTCATCCTCGGGCGATCTGGACGCCCGGCCACACGAACGGACACTGCGGCTACTACTTCGAGAAGGCCGGTGTGCTGCTCTGCGGCGACGCGATCGTCACCCTCGACCCGTACACGGGCACGCAGGGGCCGCAGATCGTCGCGGGAGCGGCGACCGCCGACAGCACGAGGGCGCTGGCATCGCTGGATGCGCTGCGCGCGGTCGATCCCGCTGTCGTGCTCCCCGGGCACGGAGAGCCGTGGACGGACGGCATCGGCGTGGCGATCGATCAGGCGCTGCGCGCCGGAGCGCACTGACGCCCGACGCGCAGCGCAGCCGCCGCGATCAGCCGAGCGCGGCGGCGAGAGCCTCTGACGCGGTCGGATGCCGGAAATCGAAGCCGCTGCGGGTGAGCGCGGCGGGCGCGACGTCGGCATCCGCCAGCAGCAGGGAGTCGGCGGCGGCTCGACCGAGGCCCAGACGCAGCGCCCACGCCGGTGCGGGGACGAGGTATGGCCGATGCATCCGCGATGCCAGAGCGCGCCCGATCCCGCCCGCCGTCGCCCGATGCGGTCCGGTCAGGTTCACCGGACCGTGGATGTCGGAGTCGATGACGTGCCGGATCGCACGGACCTCATCCGGCAGCGAGATCCAGGGCCACACCTGTCGCCCAGAGCCCAGCGGCCCGCCCAGCCCCAGCCGGGTGAGAGCGATCATGGGTTTCAGCACGGCATCCGGATGCAGGATCGGCGCGGTGCGCAGCAGCGCGACCCGGGTTGCGGGGGTCGCTCGCATGGCCTCCCGCTCCCACTCCACGCAGATGCCGGCGAGGAAGGTCTCGCCGGGAGCACCCGTCTCGTCGAGACGGGTGCCGGGCTGATCGCCGTAGTAGCCGACGGCCGATGCCGACAGCAGGGCCGGTGCATCCGTCTTCAGGGCGAGCAGCGCGTCGGCCAGGACCGAGGTGGGCTGGAGGCGCGATTCTCGCAGGATGCCCCGGTAGCGCGGGCCCCACGGCAGCCTGCCGATGCTCGCACCGTTGAGGTTGACGACGGCCGCCGCACCGGCGAGCACGTCGGGGTCGAGCCGTCTGCCGGTGAGCCACTCGACTTCGTCGCTGCTGCGGGCGGGGCGCCTTACCAAGTGCACCACGCGGATGCCGTCTGCGCGGAGTGATCGCGTGAGCGCGCTGCCGATGAGGCCGCTCGCTCCCGATACGACGATGCGTGAGTCGTTCATGCTCCTGCACTCAGCACGACCTTGATGCAGCCGTCCTCCTTGCGCTGGAAGGTGCGGTACAGCTCGGGTGCATCGTCGAGCGGGGCCCGGTGCGTGACGAGGTCCATCACGCCCAGCGGATCAGCATCGTCTTCCACGAGAGGGAGGATCTCGTCGGTCCAGCGCTTGACGTTGCACTGGCCCATGCGCAGCGAGATCTGCTGGTCGAACATCGTCTTCATCGGCAGGATGTCGGCATCGCCCGCGTAGACACCGCTCAGCGACACCGTGCCGCCGCGGCGGACCAGTTCGATGGCGGCGTGCAGTGCGGCGAGCCGATCGACGCCCGCGTGCTCGAGCACCGGTCGTGACAGCGGGTCGGGCAGCAGCCCCACCGCCTGCTGCACCAGGGAGATCGCCGGGCTGCCGTGCGCCTCCAGTCCCACTGCGTCGATCACCGAGTCCGCGCCGCGGCCGGCGGTGAGGTCGCGCAGATGCGGGATGGTGTCGTCGTCGAGGTCGAAGACCTCGATGTCGTGACGCGCAGCCATGGCGCGGCGTTCGGGTACGGGGTCGACCGCCAGCACCCGGTGCCCGCGGGAGCGTGCGATACGGGCCGCGAACTGCCCGACCGGGCCCAGCCCGAGCACGGCGACGGTGCCGTCGGCGGGGACGTGTGCGTACTCGACGCCCTGCCATGCGGTGGGCAGGATGTCGCTGAGGAACAGGTAGCGGTCATCGGGCAGATCGCCGCCGACCTTCACGTGGTTGTAGTCGGCCAGAGGCACGCGCAGATACTCCGCCTGCCCGCCGGGCACCTGGCCGTACAGCTTCGTGTACCCGAACAGCGCGGCGCCGCTGCCGTACTCGCGCACCTGCGTGGTCTCGCACTGCGACTGCAGACCGCGCTGGCAGAACCAGCAGGTGCCGCAGGAGATGTTGAACGGGATGACGACGCGGTCGCCGGGTGTCAGATTGCGGATCTCCGAGCCGACTTCGACGACCTCGCCCATGGTCTCGTGGCCGAGGATGTCACCTCGGTCGATGAACGGCCCGAGCAGCTCGTAGAGATGCAGATCCGAGCCGCAGATCGCGGTGGAGGTGACGCGGATGATGGCGTCAGTCGGTTCGAGGATGCTCGGGTCGGGCACGTGCTCGATACGGACATCGCGCTTGCCGTGCCAGGTCAATGCCTTCATGAGAGGGTCCTCTGCTCGTCGTGCTGATGATCGGTGATGGGTTCTGCTTCTCGTGCGGCTGCCGCGTGCACGCATCCGCCGGACGCGGGCATGGTGGGCAGCCGACGTCGATCGACGTCGAGACCCTCCGGCGCGATCTGCACCCGCGGGTCGCTGAGAGCGGCGATCGCCGCGGAGAGCCCGGCGATCGCGAGCTTCTCGCCGGGGCAGCGGTGACCGGTGGCGACACCGGCGCCGCCGTGCGGGATGAACGCCGGGATGGCCTCGTAATCGGGCCGGTGGATGAAGCGCTCGGGACGGAACTCGGCAGCGTCGTCCCACGACGCGTCGTCCAGGTCTGTGCCCAGGATGTCCATGACGACCCGTCCGCCTGCCGGGACGTGCTGGCCATCGAAGTCGATGTCGGTGAGAGCCCGGCCCGGCAGCATCGGCACGAAGGGCGCCGTTCGCCGGATCTCCTGCGCGAAGGCCACGGCGAGCTGCCCGCCCACGAGCTCGCCGCTGCGTGCGGTCTCGGCATGGATGCGCAGGCGCCAGTCGGGATTCTCGAGCAGCCGCTTGGCTGCGAAGGCGACGAAGCGTGCGACGGCGACGAGCGGACGGATGCTGTTCTGCAGTTCGACGCCCGCCAGCCGTTCGGGGAGCAGCCTCCCATCGGGTCCGCGGTGCCACGCCCACTCGTGCAGCGCGGTGCCCTCCGGTGGAGTGAGGATGCCGGCGCGCACGTCGTGGATGAGCCTCGCCGCACGGCGATCGGACCAGAGCCGGTTGAACAGAGCCTCGCCGAACGCGGGGGAGAACGGGCTGCCGAACCCGTCGACGATCTGCGCCAGCCGAGTCGCCCATCTCGTGCGGGCCTCGTCGGAGCCGGGGAGCCCGGCCCACTGCATCCCGGCCCGGCCGAAGGCGCCGACTGCCGCGTCGTACGCGGTGCGGTGGCCGCCCGCGATCCACTCGTCGAGTTCGCGCCGCCATTCGCGCTCGAGCTCCGGCTGCAGGCGCCGCACCTGCTCGTCTTCATAGGCGACGTCCACGAAGGTGGCCTTGCGATGACGGTGATCGGAGCCGTCGAGGCTGTGCACCGATCCATGGCCGAACAGCGTCTCCTGCACGAAACGGGGCATGGCGCCGTGGCGGGCGATACGGGACCCGTCGTAGAACAGGTTGACGCCCTCAGCGCCGCGCACGAACGCCGCCCGATGCCCGAGAAGTCGCATCGGGGCGCCGCGCGCTCCGTCGCGGACCCGCGACCAGATGCGGGCGCCGAGGTCGTACCCGTGCACGAGGAGAAGGGGAGCGTCGTCTGCGATCCGGTGAAGCATGCGACCAGCCTGGACACCGCGCGCGGATGTGTGAACGGGGGCGCGATTCGCGGCCGTCTGTGCTAGGCCGTCTCCTGCTCCGGTTGTGCGCGGCTGAACGACGAAACCCCGTCAGATCACTGACGGGGTTCCTGGATGGTGGGCGATACCGGACTCGAACCGATGACCTCTTCCGTGTGAAGGAAGCGCGCTACCAACTGCGCCAATCGCCCATGTGGAGTTGTTTCGTGCACGGTGGCACAGTCAGAAAGCATACCCGATCCGTGCGGGCGTCCAGACACCGTGCGGCTCGCCGGGCGTGGCGGCTGGGGCCGGGTGGAAAGACACGCCCGGCGGCGTGGAGCGGTTTGGCGATGCGCCGATCCTGGGCTAATGTATTTCAAGTGCCCGGGAAGCCGGGAACGACAACAGAATATGCGGATGTAGCGCAGTTGGTAGCGCATCACCTTGCCAAGGTGAGGGTCGCGAGTTCGAGTCTCGTCATCCGCTCGAGTGCAGGAGCCCCCTTCAGGGGGTTTCGGCATGTGGGTTCGAATCCACCTCGCGGTGGCGTGGCCGAGAGGCTAGGCACCGGCCTGCAAAGCCGTTTACACGGGTTCGAATCCCGTCGCCACCTCTCTGACAACTGAACAGCCTTCTAGGCGCGATTGGCGCAGCGGTAGCGCGCTTCCCTGACACGGAAGAGGTCACTGGTTCGATCCCAGTATCGCGCACAGACAGAGACCCCCGGATGAGTCCGGGGGTTTTCTCGTTTCCGGATGCTCGTTGCAGACGGACTTGTCTTGCGAGTCGACCCGGCGAGCGCAACCCCCTCTTCCATGTCAAACGAGGTGGTTACCGTCGCTGCATGACCATGGTGCAGATGCAGCAGGCGATCATTCTGATCGATGACGACGACAGCATCCCGCTGGAGCGCGACCAGGACATCGGCGATCTGAAGAGTCGCATCGAAGAGGCTGCCGCGCAGAGCCGGTTCGTCGATTTCCGGACCGCCGAGGGAGCAGAGGTGTCCGTTCTGCTCTCACCGCACAGCCGCGTGCGGATCGCCGTTCTGCCGCACCGTCTCGAGGCGCTCGACATCGTGCAGCCGGGCGGCTTCGACGACCTGCCGGCCGATCTCCTGTAGGCGTCGAAGCGCGGGGTCGGGTCAGCGAGACCGGCGCATGCTCTCGTACGCGGCGAGCGCCGCCTTGCGCGTCTCGCCGAGGTCGACGATCGGCTCGAGCCGGGCATCCCCGACCCAGTCCCGGACGTAGTGGCCATCGCGATCGAACTTCTTCGCCTGCAGTTCGGGGTTGAACACCCGGAAGTACGGCGCGGCGTCAGCGCCGGAGCCGGCGACCCACTGCCAGTTGAACGGATTCGAGGCGTCATCGGCGTCGACCAGCGTGTCCCAGAACCACTCCTCGCCGCGGCGCCAGTCGACGAGCAGGTTCTTGATCAGGAACGACGCCGTCACCATCCGCACCCGGTTGTGCATGAAGCCGGTGTGCCACAGCTCGCGCATCCCGGCATCCACCAGTGGGATGCCCGTCTCGCCGCGCTGCCATGCGGTCAGCCGACCCGGCTTCAGCCGGGGCCAGGGGAACGCGTCGAACTCGGGGCGGAGGTTGCGGGTCGCAAGCTCCGGGAAGTGGAACAGGGTGTGCCAGGCGAACTCGCGCCAGCCGATCTCGGAGAGGAAGCGCCCAGCGCCCTCGTGCTCCGTCGCGGCGTGCCAGACGGTGAAAGGGCTCAGCTCGCCCCACCGCAGTCGCGGTGACAGCAGGGAGGTGATGCCCGCCGCCGGCTCATCGCGCGTGGTGTCGTACTGCGCCAGGTCTTCGCGGAGGAAATCCCTCAGCCGTGCGCGCGCAGCCGGCTCGCCCGGCTCCCACATCTCGCGCAGACCACCCGCCCAGTCTGGAGCGGTGGGCAGCAGCGACCAGTCGTCGAGATCGTCGGATGCCGGGATCCGGGCAGGTCCCTGGATTTCGCGGGGCTCCGGCAGCGGAGCGCGCGGCGCGGGAAGAGCCTGGCACGCGCGCCAGAAGGGCGTGAACACCGAGAAATGGGTGCCGCTGCCTGTCCGCACCGTCCACGGCTCGAAGAGGAGCGATGCCGCGAACGAGCGCACCTCTATTCCGCGTTCACGCAGGTCCGTCTTGATCTGCGTGTCCACGTCCCGCTGCGGCCCGCCGTAGCGCCGGTTCCAGAACACCGCACCGGCGCCAGTCTGCGCGACCAGCTCCGCGATGACGGGCGCCGCAGCACCTCGACGCAGCACGAACGCGCCGCCGCGCTCGATCACGCGGTCGCGCAGAGATGCGAGCGAGTGATGCAGCCACCAGCGGGCGGCGCCCCCGAGCATCCGGAAGCCGGGGGATTCCTCGTCGAGGACGTACACGGCGATGATCGGCTCGTCCCGGTCGATCGCCGCACGCAGGGCGGGGTTGTCTGCGAGGCGCAGGTCATCGCGGAACCACACGATCGAGGGGGACGTCATGCGCACAGCATCCCAGATGCCGCGTACCAGGGGCAGCGTTCGCACGGTTCGACTCGCAGAGTCAACCCCCTACGGCCGAGCGGTCGCGCCGCCCTACGGTGGTCACATCGGAGCTCAGGTGAGCTCCAGAACGGAAAGGAGCGGTCATGAATCCCCTTCTCATCATCATCGCGGTCATCGCGATCATCCTGGCAATCACGGGTGGGCTGGTGCAGTCCCTGAACTTCCTGCTGTGGGTCGGACTGGTCCTTCTTGCGCTCGCGGTGATCGCGTGGCTCATCAGGGCGGTCTCGGGTCGTAACACGAGCGTGTGACCTCCGACCCCGCGTCGATCGTCAACGGGTAAACGATCGGCGCTCGGCCCCGGTACGCAGAGCGAGAGCTCGCGGACCGGGGCTTTCCTGTGTCCGGGGCGCGGATGCGGGATGCCGGGACGCCGGCGGCGTAGACTTCAGGACATGGAATCCGCGTCGACCGCTCTCGTGACCTCTGTCACCGCTGTCGTCGCGCGAACTACGGACGCCTGAGCGGGCAGGGGCGCGTTCGCGCCTGCAGCTGAGTGGTCCACTTCCATCGTCTATCTGGAGAAACCCGTGTCAGACATCGCCCAGCCTCGTGCCGACAAGCGCGACGGCTTCGCCCTGTTCACCGATCGTTCCGTCATCGCCATGCGCGTGAACGGCGAGCTGAAGGATCTCGCCGCGACCGTCGCCGACAGCGACGTCGTCGAGGCGATCACCATCGACAGCCCCGACGGGCTCGCCATCCTGCGCCACTCCACGGCGCACGTGCTGGCCCAGGCCGTACAGCGCATACGCCCGCAGGCGAACCTCGGCATCGGTCCGTTCATCACCGACGGCTTCTACTACGACTTCGGCGTCGATGAGCCCTTCACCCCGGAGGACCTCAAGGCCATCTCGAAGGAGATGCAGCGCATCGTCCGCGAGGGTCAGCGCTTCACCCGCCGAGTGGTCACCGAAGACGAAGCACGAGCGGAGCTGGCGAACGAGCCGTTCAAGCTCGAGCTCATCGACCTCGCGGGCGGCCCCGGGTCGGGCGCGGATGCCGCAGAAGGCGCATCCGTCGAAGTCGGAGCCGGCGAGCTGACCATCTACGACAACGTCACCAAGGACGGCGAGGTCGCCTGGAAGGATCTCTGCCGTGGCCCGCACGTGCCGAGCACCCGCATGGTCGGCAACGGCTGGGACCTCACCCGCGTCGCGGCCGCCTATTGGCGCGGCAGCGAGAAGAACCCGCAGCTGCAGCGCATCTACGGCACGGCATGGCCGACCAAGGACGAGCTGCGCGCCTATCAGGAGCGTCTGGCCGAGGCCGAGCGTCGCGATCACCGCAAGCTCGGTGTCGAGATGGACCTGTTCTCCTTCCCGGACGAGATCGGCTCGGGCCTCGCGGTGTTCCACCCCAAGGGCGGCATCATCCGCTACGAGATCGAGGAGAACCTGCGTCGCCATCTGCTGCGCAACGGCTACGAGGTGGTGAACAGCCCGCACATCACCAAGAAGGACCTGTTCATGACCTCCGGTCATCTGCAGACCTATGCCGACGGCATGTTCCCTCCGATGCACCTCGATGAGGCGCGTGATGACGAGGGGAACATCACCCGGCAGGGCCAGGACTACTACCTGAAGCCCATGAACTGCCCGTTCCACAACCTCATCTTCCGCTCGCGCGGCCGCAGCTACCGTGAGCTTCCGCTGCGGATGGCGGAGTTCGGCACCGTGTACCGCTACGAGAAGAGCGGCACCCTGTCGGGGCTCACCCGCGTGCGAGGCCTGACCCAGGACGATGCGCACATCTACGTCACGCAGGACCAGGTGCGCGAGGAGCTCGCGACCAACCTGAACCTCGTGCTCACCCTGCTGCGCGACTACGGCCTCAACGACTTCTACCTCGAGCTGTCCACGAATGAAGAGGGCAACGACAAGTTCCTCGGCGACCCCGAGCAGTGGACGACCGCGATCGACACCCTGCGCGAGGTCGCCCTCGAGTCGGGTCTCGAGCTGGTCGCCGACCCGGGCGGAGCCGCGTTCTACGGCCCGAAGATCTCGGTGCAGGCGCGTGACGCGATCGGACGCACCTGGCAGATGTCGACCATTCAGCTCGACTTCAACCAGCCCGAGCGGTTCGAGCTCGAGTACACCGGCCCCGACGGCCAGAAGCACCGCCCGGTGATGATCCACCGCGCGCTGCTCGGCTCGGTCGAGCGCTTCTTCGCCATCCTGCTCGAGCACTACGCCGGCGACTTCCCGCTGTGGCTGGCTCCGGTGCAGGTGATGGGCGTGCCCGTCGCCGACCAGTACGGCGAGTACCTCGACGGCGTCGTCGCCCAGCTGCGTGAAGCCGGGGTCCGTGCCGACGTCGACCACTCCGACGACCGGATGCAGAAGAAGATCCGCAATCACACCACTGCGAAGGTGCCGGTGATCCTCATCGCGGGCGAGCAGGATCGCGCCGCCGGCACGGTCTCGTTCCGCTTCCGCGACGGGTCGCAGGAGAACGGGGTGCCGGTCGCGGATGCCGTGTCGCGCATCCGCTCGGCGATCGCGAGCCACGCGCGCGTCATGACGTCGGGGGACCTCGCTTGACTGAACTCGAAGACGGCAGTCGTCTTGCCGGCGTGCCGGACGAGTTCCAGCGCCTGTGGACGCCGCACCGGATGGCGTACATCAAGGCGGGCCCGCAGCCGCTTCGCGACGAGTGCCCGTTCTGCGAGGCGCCGAAGCATCCGGACGAGGAGCGGCTGATCGTCGCCCGCGGCGAGACCGCCTTCGTGGTTCTCAACCTGTTCCCGTACAACTCCGGTCACCTGCTGGTGTGCCCGTACCGCCACATCGGCACGTACGACCAGGCGACACCCGAGGAGGTCGCCGAGATCGGCGCACTCACTCAGACGGGCATGCGGGTGCTGCGCGAGGTGTCACGCTGCGACGGCTTCAACCTCGGCATGAACCAGGGCGAGGTCGCCGGCGCCGGCGTCGCCGCCCACCTGCACCAGCACATCGTGCCGCGGTGGGCGACGGATGCCAACTTCTTCCCGATCATCGCGAAGACCAAGGCCCTGCCGCAGCTGCTGGGCGAGATCCGCGAGGCTGTCGCGAACGCCTGGCCGCGCTGAGGCCGCTGAGTCCGAGTGCAGCAGGTCAGCGCACCTGGTGCGCGGTGAACTGCATCCGGGGGTTCGCGTAGGCCTCCTGCGACTGGACGAGACGCAGCTCGCGGTCTCCGGAGTCGAGGGTGTTCTGCAGCAGGTCGAACACGCTGGACACCGTGCGCTCGAGGGCGAGCTTCGCGTCGCCGGTCGAGGTGTAGTGCGCGGTGAACAGGGCTGCGGTCACGTCGCCTGAGCCGTTCGCCTTCATCGGCAGATGCGGCGTGGCGACGAGCCAGGCGCCCTTGTCATCGGCGGCGAGCATCTCGATCGTGCCCTCTTCGCGGTCGGGGCGCTCGACGGAGGTCACCAGCACGGTCGAGGGCCCCATCGCCATCGCGGCGTCGACCGAGGCGAGCGTGGACTCGAGATCCGACGGATCGGTGTCGGTCAGAAAGCCGAGCTCGAACTGGTTCGGCGTGATGATGTCGGCGACGGGCACAACCCTGTCGCGCAGCAGCACGGGGATCGCCGGGGCGACGAAGCATCCCGATTTCGCGTTTCCCATCACCGGGTCGCAGGCGTACACCGCATCCGGGTTGGCGGCCTTAGCCCGAGCGACGGCGTCGATGATCACGTCGGCGATGCCCTCGCCGCCCTGATAGCCGCTGAGCACCGCGTCGATCTCGCCGAAGACGCCGCGCTCCTCGATGCCGGTGATCACCTCTCGCACATCCGACGGGTCGATCATCGGTCCGCGCCAGGAGCCGTAGCCGGTGTGGTTGGAGAAGTTGACCGTGTACACCGGCAGCACATCGACGCCGAGGCGCTGCAGTGGGAAGACGGCCGCGGAGTTTCCGACGTGACCGTGCGCGACGGCCGACTGGATCGAGAGGATCTTCATCCTTTCATCCTCTCACTGCAGCCGCAGCCAGGTCATCGATGAGGCGGGCACTCTCGGCATCCGTCAGATCGTGCACGGTGAGGCGAAGATGGCGGGACGGACCCGCGGTCTCGTCGAGCAGGAACTCATCGCCGGGGCGGGCGAGCCAGCCACGGCGCATGAGCCGCTCGGCGGCGATGCGTGCGGTCGTCTCAAGCTGCACCCACAGGCTCAGCCCGTCGGTCGACATGGTCCGGATGCCGCGGGCTTGCAGCGCCTTGGCGAATGCCGCGTTGCGGTCGGCGTAGTGCGCGGCAGCGCGGGAGATCTGCGCTCGGGCGTCGGGGTCGGTGAGCTGCGCGTGCGCCAGGCGCTGCAGCAGGTGGCTCACCCACGTGGTGCCAGGGCTGAGACGCATCGCCAGCCGCTCCGCGGTCGTCGGATCCGTGCCGGCGAGGGCGAGGCACATGTCGGGCCCGAGGAACTTCGACACCGAGCGGATCAGTGCGTACCGGCGATGCTCGCGGCCGATCAGCGAGGCGTACGGGTGGGGCGAGAGCAGTGAGAAGTGGTCGTCCTCGATGATCAGGACGTAGGGATGATCGGCGAGCACCTCGCGCAGCGCCGCGGCGCGAGCGGGGGAGAGGCTCACGCCGGTGGGGTTCTGCGCGCGAGGCGTGCTGATGACGGCGCGAACCCCCGCGTCGAGGGCCGCGCGCAGGCCGTCGACCGTCATGCCCTCCTCATCGACGGGCACCGGGACGGCACGATAGCCCCCGAGCCGGACAGTGTGGATGCTGGAGAGGAAGCACGGGTCCTCCAGAGCGACCGCATCGTCGCGCGTGAGCGCCTGCGCGAGCAGCCGCTCGACCGCGTCGACGGCACCGCTGGTCACGATCACGCGCAGGTCGTCGCGGGGGAGGTCGGCGAGCATCCACTCGCGAGTCCACTGCTCGAGCCCGGCGTCGATCACCGGCTCGCCGTACAGCACGGGGCGCCCGACGATCCGCCCCAGCGCGGGCGTGGGATCGGGGATCAGGGTTGGGTCGGGGTTTCCGGATGCCACGTCGCGCAGCACGGTGTCTGCGACGCCCTCCTGCGCCACGGGCTCACCGCCCGCCATGATCGTCCCGGCGCGACCGCGGGAGACGACGAGCCCTGCCTGTGCCAGCTGGCGATACGCGGCCACGGCGGTGTTGCGGTTCACCCCGAGCATGGTCGCGAGCTCGCGCACCGAAGGCAGCAGGTCGCCGGGGCGCAGCGACCCGCGCTCGCGCAGACCGCGCACGCTGTCGGCTATCTCGGCAGCGGAGGTTCCGGTGATCGTCGCGTCCATCACCCCGATTCTATGGTGCTATCGTTTGGCATAGGCCAAAGCGCGGATTGTCACAACGAGGAGTGATCATGGCATCCACCGACCAGAACCCGACCACCGGATCGCAGCGCGTCAAGCGCGGTCTCGCCGAGATGCTCAAGGGCGGCGTCATCATGGACGTCGTCACCGCCGAGCAGGCGAAGATCGCCGAAGACGCGGGCGCCGTCGCCGTCATGGCGCTCGAGCGCGTGCCGGCCGACATCCGTGCCCAGGGCGGGGTGTCGCGGATGAGCGACCCCGACATGATCGACAGCATCATCTCCTCGGTCTCGATCCCCGTGATGGCCAAGGCCCGCATCGGGCACTTCGTCGAGGCGCAGGTGCTGCAGGAGCTCGGCGTCGACTACATCGACGAGTCCGAGGTCCTCTCGCCCGCCGACTATGTGAACCACATCGACAAGTGGCCGTTCACCGTGCCGTTCGTCTGCGGCGCCACTCACCTCGGTGAGGCGCTGCGGCGCATCACCGAGGGCGCGGCGATGATCCGCTCGAAGGGCGAGGCCGGCACCGGAGACGTCTCCGAGGCGATGAAGCACATCCGCAAGATCCGCGGCGAGATCGCCGCCCTCGGCGCCCTGTCGAAGGACGAGCTCTACGTCGCCGCCAAGGAGCTGCAGGCGCCGTACGAGCTGGTCGCCGAGATCGCCGAGACCGGCGAACTGCCCGTCGTCCTCTTCGTCGCCGGCGGTGTCGCGACCCCGGCCGACGCCGCGATGATGATGCAGCTCGGTGCGGACGGCGTCTTCGTCGGGTCGGGCATCTTCAAGTCGGGTGACCCGGTCGCCCGAGCCAAGGCGATCGTCAAGGCGACAGCGTTCTACGACGACCCGAAGGTGATCGCCGAGGCCTCGCGCGGCCTGGGCGAGGCCATGGTCGGCATCAACGTCACCGATCTTCCGGCGCCCCACCGCCTCGCCGAGCGCGGCTGGTGACCATGGCGCGCGTCGGGGTGCTCGCGCTGCAGGGTGACGTGCGCGAGCACGCCGCCATGCTCGAGCACCTCGGTGCAGAGGTCGTGCGCGTGCGCCGGCCGGAGGAGTTCGCCTCCGTCGACGGTCTCGTGATCCCCGGCGGGGAGTCGAGCGTGATCGACAAGCTCACCCGCATGTTCGGGCTCGCAGAGCCGATCCGTGCGGCCATCCGCGAGGGGATGCCCGTGTTCGGCACCTGCGCCGGACTGATCATGCTCGCCGATCGCCTCGCTGACGCGATTGAAGGACAGCAGACGTTCGGCGGGCTCGACGTCACCGTGCGGCGCAATGCATTCGGCCGTCAGGTCGACTCGTTCGAGGGGCCGGTCGCGGTGCCGGCGCTGGGCGATGAACCGGTGCACGCGGCGTTCATCCGCGGACCGGTGGTCGAGTCGGTGGGTCCGGATGCCGCGGTGCTGGCGTCCCTGGAGGATGGAACGGTGGTCGCGGTCGAGCAGGAGAACCTGCTGGGGATCAGCTTCCATCCGGAGATCTCCGGAGAGACGCGGTTCCATGAGCGATTCCTGCGGAGGGTCGGCGACCGGCGCTGAAGCGCATCCCGTGCTATTCGATAGAATGGACGGCGCCCTGGAGGCGACTCCAGGCGCAGACGACGAGCGGAGACATATGTCCGGGCATTCCAAGTGGGCCACGACCAAGCACAAGAAGGCCGTCATCGATTCGCGCCGTGCCAAGTCGTGGGCGAAGCTCATCAAGAACATCGAGGTCGCCGCGAAGCTCGGCGGACCCGACCAGGCCGGCAACCCGACGCTGTTCGACGCGGTGCTCAAGGCCAAGAAGATGTCGGTCCCGAAGGACAACATCGACCGCGCGGTGAAGCGCGGTGCGGGCATCGGCGGCGAGGCCGTCGAGTACACATCGATCATGTACGAGGGCTACGGACCCAACGGCGTCGCCCTCATGATCGAGTGTCTGACCGACAACAAGAACCGTGCTGCGGCAGAGGTGCGCACCGCCCTCACCCGCAACGGCGGCACTCTGGCCGACCCCGGATCGGTCGCCTACAACTTCACCCGCAAGGGCGTGATCGTCGTCGGCTCCGAGGGAACCACCGAGGACGACGTGATGATGGCGGCCCTCGAGGCCGGCGCCGAGGAGATCGAGCCGCACGCCGAGGGCTTTCAGGTGATCGCCGAGGCGACCGATCTGGTGGCCGTGCGCACCGGCCTGCAGGACGCCGGCATCGACTACGACTCGGCCGACATCGAGTTCGTGCCGAACCTCAAGGTCGAGATCGACGCCGACACGGCACGCAAGGTCTTCCGCCTCATCGACGCGCTCGAAGACAGCGACGACGTGCAGAACGTCTTCGCCAACTTCGACCTGACTCCCGAGGTGCAGGCCGAGCTCGAGAGCGACGACGAGGAGTAGCCCTTCGACAGGCTCAGGAACCCCCCTTCGGCGCGCTCAGGAACCCCCCTTCGGCGGGCTCAGCAACCCACGCCGGGAAGCTGAACAGCCACGACACCGGAAGGCCCCGGGCGCGCCTGCGCTCGGGGCCTTCTGCGTGCTCATAGCCTGGGGGAGTGAGCTCCCTGCGCGTCCTCGGCATCGATCCCGGCCTCACCCGCTGCGGCATCGGGGTCGTCGACGTCGACCGGTCGCGTCGGGCATCCCTCGTGCATGTCGGGGTCGTGCGGACTCCCGTCGATGCGGACCTGTCGACGCGGTTGGCGGCGGTGGCCGCGGGCATCCGCGCGGTGATCCACGAGCACCAGCCGGGCGCGGTCGCGGTGGAGCGGGTCTTCGCCCAGCACAACGTCCAGACTGTGATGGCCACGGCCCAGGCATCCGGTGTCGCCCTCCTCATCGCCGCGGAAGCCGGACTTCCCGCCGCGACCCACACGCCCAGCGAGGTGAAGGCCGCCGTCACCGGATACGGCTCTGCCGACAAGCGCCAGGTGCAGTCGATGATCGCGCGGATCCTGCGACTGGATGCTCCACCCCAGCCGGCCGATGCCGCCGACGCCCTCGCGATCGCCCTCTGCCACGCGTGGCGCGGCGGCTCCGCCGCGGCGGCTGCCGGCACCAGTCTCACCCCGGCGCAGCAGGCCTGGGCCGACGCCGAGCGCGGCAGCCGGAGCCGGTCGCTGCCCGCGCGCGCCCGTGTCGGTCGAACGGATGTACGACCTGCTCGATAGGCTGGCCGCATGATCTCGTCTCTGCGCGGCACGGTGCTGCACGCCGGCTCGACCCACGTCGTCATCGAGACCGGCGGAGTCGGGTTCTCGGTCTTCGTCCCCGGCGATGTGGCGCACACCGCCGTGGTCGGCGACCAGCTTCAGCTGCACACCAGCCTGATCGTGCGCGAGGACGCGCTCACCCTGTTCGGCTTCAGCGACAGCGACGAACTCGAGATCTTCGGTCAGCTGCTCAGTGTCACCGGCGTCGGGCCGAAGTCCGCACTCGGCGTGCTCTCGCACCTCACCGTCGATCAGATCGCAGAGGCTGTCACCGCAGAGGACGACGCACCGTTCCGCCGTGTGTCGGGAATCGGCCCGAAGACGGCGAAGCTCATCGTCGTGCAGCTGGCGGGCAAGGTGCAGCCCCGTGTGGCATTCGCCCCCGCCGGGGCTCCCGCCACCGCCACCGTCGAGCAGGTCGCCGCGGCGCTGGTCGGACTGGGCTGGTCGGAGAAGGTCGCCGCGGAAGCTGCGGCGCAGTCGGCGGAGGATGCCACCGACGCCGAGCGCGAGTCGGTTCCGGCGCTGCTGCGCCGCACGCTCGCCGCCATGGGACCGGGGGCCAAGCGTGGCTGACGACGCGCGTGATGCAGGGGAGGCGCTCGACGAGACCGAGCTCGCGATCGAGGGCGCGCTCCGGCCGACCAGTCTCGACGAGTTCGTCGGGCAGCCGAAGGTGCGCGGTCAGCTGCAGCTGCTGCTCGAAGCCGCGCGCATCCAGGAGCGCCCGGCCGATCACATCCTGCTCGCAGGTCCCCCCGGGCTCGGCAAGACCACCCTCGCGATGATCGTCGCGCACGAGAGCGGCCGGCCGCTGCGCCTCTCCAGCGGTCCCGCCATTCAGCACGCCGGGGACCTCGCAGCTCTGCTGTCGAGCCTCACGCCGGGCGAGGTGCTGTTCATCGACGAGATCCACCGGATGGCGCGCTCCGCCGAGGAGATGCTGTACCTCGCGATGGAGGACTTCCGCATCGACATCATGGTCGGCAAGGGTGCCGGCGCCACGAGCATCCCGCTCGAACTCTCGCCCTTCACGCTCGTCGGCGCGACGACCCGCTCTGGCCTGCTGCCCAATCCGCTGCGCGACCGCTTCGGATTCACCGGCCATCTCGAGTTCTATGACGACGACGATCTCGAGCGCGTGATCGCGCGGTCGGCCAACGTGCTCGGCGTGCGGCTGCCCGA
Source organism: Microbacterium sp. NPDC089987 (assembly GCF_044748505.1). NCBI lineage: Bacteria > Bacillati > Actinomycetota > Actinomycetes > Micrococcales > Microbacteriaceae > Microbacterium > Microbacterium sp. NPDC089987. Next base: position 1,251,469 of record NZ_JBIVGE010000001.1, on the reverse strand, counting down.
CGACTCGCTCAGCGAGATCGCGCGACGCTCTCGCGGCACCCCCCGCATCGCGAACCGCCTGCTGCGCCGCGTGCGTGACTATGCGCTGGTTCACGGGGGCGGCGCGTCGGCGTCGATCGCCGACGTGCAGGCGGCACTCGAGCTCTACGATGTGGACCCCATCGGCCTCGACCGGCTCGACCGAGCGGTGCTCGAGGCGCTCGTGCGTCGGTTCCGCGGCGGACCGGTGGGGCTCAGCACCCTGGCGGTGGCCGTCGGCGAGGAAGCCGAGACCGTCGAGAGCGTCGTCGAGCCCTACCTGGTGCGCATCGGCTTCCTCGGGCGCACCCCGCGCGGACGTATCGCCATGCCCGAGGCCTACCGGCACCTCGGCATCGCGCACCCCGAAGGCGTGGCATTGTTCGATGACCTATAATCGCTGAAGCCTCCCCGAACCCTTGTGCGCTCATCGGCGTGCGCTCTTTGAAAGGCCCATCCCTATGGATCCCATGTCCCTCATGCTCTTCGGTCTTCTCGCCGTGATGCTCGTGTTCATGTTCCTGAACACCCGCAAGCGCCAGAAGCAGATGAAGGAGCAGCAGGAGGAGAAGGCCACCAAGACGGTTCCCGGCGTCAAGGTTCTGCTGCAGGGCGGCCTGTACGGCACCATCGTCTCGTACGACCCGGTCGACCTCGACAAGCCCGCTCGCGTCGAGATCGCACCCGGCGTCGTCATCGAGGTGCACAGCCAGGCGATCCTGCGCCTCGTGGACGAGACTGCGGAGGGCGACGTGCTCATCGACACGCCCGTCACCGATGTCGACGCGCCCGCTCAGGACCGGACCGACGGCATCGAGTCCATCAAGGTCGAGACTCCCGAAGAGACCAAGGCGCGGCTCGAGCGCAACGACGAGAACTGACGCGCCGGCACCTCACTCGAAAGCGGAACTCAGTGGCATCAACATCTCCGACTCGCCATGCCTGGCGAGTCCTCCTCGGCCTGCTCATCGTCACGGCCGTGCTGTTCGGCATCAATGCTCTCGGCGTGTACGTCTTCAAGACCGACGCCGGAGAGCCGGCCAGCTCCTGGGCCCCTGAGCTCGCGCTCGACCTGCAGGGCGGAACGCAGATCATCCTCGGCGCCGAGTCGCCCGACGGAGCCGCCCCCACCGAGGATCAGCTCAATCAGGCCGCTGCGATCATCCGCCAGCGTGTCGACGCCTCCGGTGTCGCCGAGGCAGACATCACGACGGAGGGCGGCCGCAACATCGTCGTCCAGATCCCCGGCGCCGCAGACCAGGCCACCCGCGATCGCATCCAGGCCAGCGCCAAGCTCGAGCTGCGCCCGGTGATTCTGGCCACCGCCCCGGCGACCTCGTTCGTCGGCGAAGACGGTCAGGAGACGGCGTACCCGACCCCGGACGACGCGATGAACGCGACGCCCACCGCCGAGCCGACCGACAAGTCCGACCCCAACTGGGTCACCGACCGGCGAGTGGCCGAGCTGCAGGCCTACGACTGCTCCGCGAAGCACGATTCGGCGAACGCCCCCGCGGATGAGCCGCTGATCGCATGCGAGGAGAACGGCAGCTACAAGTACCTGCTCGGACCCGTGGAGCTCGACGGCAGCGTGATCAACGACGCCACGGCCGGACGCGAGCAGCAGAGCGGCCGTTGGACGGTCAACCTCGTCTTCGATGCCAAGGGCACCCAGATCTTCGGCGAGGTCAGCCAGCGGCTGAACGCCAACCGCCTCGCGCAGCAGTCGCCCCGCGACCAGTTCGCGTTCGTGCTCGACGGCAAGGTGCTCTCCGCGCCCACCATGCAGGCGGTCATCCTCAACGGCAAGCCCAGCATCTCGGGCAACTTCACGCAGGACAGCGCGAAGGCCCTCGCCGACCAGCTGCGCTACGGTGCGCTGCCGCTCAGCTTCACCGTCGAGAGCTCGGACACCATCTCGGCGACGCTCGGCTCGCAGCAGCTGCAGATCGGCCTCATCACCGGTCTCATCGGGCTGGGGCTCGTGGCGCTGTACTCCCTGATCACGTACCGGGCACTCGGCTGGGTGATCATGGCATCCATCGGCGTGATGGGCGTGCTGACGTACATCGTCATCGCGATCCTCGCGTGGCGGATGGGCTTCCGCCTGTCGCTCGCCGGCGTCGCAGGTCTGATCGTGTCGATCGGGTTCACGGCCGACTCGTTCATCGTGTACTTCGAGAGAATCCGAGACGAGCTGCGAGACGGCAAGTCGATCGTCGCCGCCGTCGAAGACGGTTGGGGGCGCGCGAAGCGCACCATCTACATCTCGAAGTCGATCAACGTGCTCGCCGCCGTCGTGCTGTACGTCCTCGCCGACGCCACGGTGAAGGGCTTCGCGTTCACCCTGGGTCTCACGACGCTCATCGACGTGTTCATCTTCGTGATCTTCACCCACCCGGTCATGCAGCTGCTCGCGCGCACCCGGTTCTTCGGCGGGGGGCACAAGCTCTCAGGTCTCGACCCGGATGCGCTCGGAGCGGTCTACCGCGGTCGCGCGCAGTTCCGCGACGTGCACACCGGTTCGTCCGGGCGCGCCGCCCGCAACAAGGGCGCGCGCGGCGAGGCCGAGAAGCGGCAGACCATCGCCGAGCGCAAGCGCGCTGAGGCTCTCGCGGGATCCAAGGATGCCGGAAAGGACTCCGACGCCTGATGTTCTCCATGAATGAGTTCGGCAACAACCTCTACTCGGGCAAGACCTCGTTCCCGTTCGTCGGAAAGCGGCGCCTGTGGTTCGTCATCGCGATCCTGCTGGTCGTCGGCTCCGCCCTCGTGCCGCTCATACGTCCGGTGCAGTTCTCGATCGAGTTCACGGGCGGATCGCAGTTCGTCGTGTCCGCCCCCTCGTCCACCGATCAGGCCCTCGCTACCGACGCGGTGCGCTCGGTCGTGCCGGACGCGGCCGCCAAGGTGGTCACGGTCAACAACCGCGACGTGCGGGTGCAGACCGACCAGATGACGCCGGACGAGACGCAGGATGTCAAGGCCGCCCTCGCCGACGCGTACGACGTGAAGGCCGACGAGATCACCGATTCGTTCATCGGGCCGGCCTGGGGCGAGAACGTCACCCGCCAGTCGCTGTGGGGCCTGGCGATCTTCCTCGCCCTGACCTTCCTCATCCTCGCGATCTACTTCCGCACCTGGAAGATGTCGGCGGCCGCCATCATCGGCCTGCTCGACGTGCTCCTGATCACGGTCGGCGTGTACGCCCTCGCCGGGTTCGAGATCTCGCCTGCGGCGGTGATCGGATTCCTCACGATCCTGGCGTACTCGCTGTACGACACCACGGTCGTGTTCGACAAGGTCCGCGAGAACACCACAGAGGACGTGAATCAGACGTCGCGCACCTTCGGCGAGTCCGTGAACCTCGCGGTGAACCAGACGCTGATCCGCTCGATCAACACGTCGGTCGTCGCTGCTCTGCCGGTCGGCGCGATCCTGTTCATCGGCTCGCTGTGGTTCGGCGCCGAGACGCTCACCGACATCTCGCTGTCGATCTTCGTCGGCATCATCGTCGCGACGTACTCGACGCTGTTCGTCGCGGCGCCCCTCTACTCGCTGTTCCGCGAGAAGGAGCCTGCCATCGTCGCGCACGACGCGAAGGTGCACGAGGCGCGCGAGCGCGCTGTCGCGGCGGTGTGATCGCCCGCGCGCGGCCGGGGACGACCTCGGCCGCGCGTAGGATGATCTGATCGGGAACGGGAGCAGAAGATGGCGGATTCTCAGGCGACAACGCAGGTCTCGAGCCTGCGCCGGCTGGTGCCGCGCATCTTCTCGCGCGCACCCAGGGTCAACGACCTCGACAACCTGATCCGCACCGTCCGCGCGAACCACCCGCGCGGGGACCTGCCCATCATCGAGCGGGCCTATCGGGTCGCCAAGGAGAAGCACGAGGGGCAGCGCCGCCAGAGCGGCGAGCCGTACATCACGCACCCCCTCGCCGTCGCGCAGATCCTGGCAGAGCTCGGCCTCGGCCCGCGTGCCATCGCCGCGGCCCTGCTGCACGACACCGTCGAGGACACCGGGTACGCGCTCACCGAGCTGACGGCGGAGTTCGGCGACGAGGTCGCCATGCTCGTCGACGGCGTCACCAAGCTCGACAAGGTCAAGTACGGCGAGAGCGCGCAGGCCGAGACGGTCCGCAAGATGATCGTGGCGATGTCGAAGGACATCCGGGTGCTGCTGATCAAGCTCGCCGACCGCCTGCACAACGCCCGCACCTGGGGCTTCGTGCCGCCCGAGAAGTCGGCGCGCAAGGCCAAGGAGACCCTCGAGATCTACGCGCCGCTCGCGCACCGTCTCGGCATCCAGACGATCAAGTCCGAGCTCGAGGATCTCTCGTTCGCGGTGCTGCACCCGAAGATCTACGCCGAGATCAACAGCCTCATCGCGCAGCGCACCCCGCAGCGCGAGAAGTACCTGCAGAGCGTCATCGAGTCGATCAACGAGGATCTGCGCGAGCTGCGCATCCGCGGCAAGGTGGTCGGGCGCCCCAAGCAGCTGTACTCGGTCTATCAGAAGATGGTCGTGCGCGGACGCGAGTTCGACGACATCTACGACCTGATCGGCATCCGCGTCCTGGTCAACTCGGTGCGCGACTGCTACGCCGTGCTCGGAGCGATCCACGCCCGGTGGACGCCGCTGCCCGGCCGCTTCAAGGACTACATCGCCACCCCCAAGTTCAACCTCTACCAGTCGCTGCACACGACGGTCATCGGGCCGTCGGGCCGCACCGTCGAGATCCAGATCCGCACGCACGAGATGCACCAGCAGGCGGAGTTCGGCGTCGCCGCGCACTGGATGTACAAGGAGCGGATGAACGGCGGCAAGGTGGATGCCCGTGCCGCCGACGCCGACATGGCCTGGCTCGCGCACATCTCCGACTGGCAGGCGGAGACGGCTGACCCGAGCGAGTTCCTCGATTCGCTGCGCTTCGAGATCGGCGCGAAGGAGGTCTACGTCTTCACCCCGAAGGGGCGGGTCATCGGCCTGCCCACCGGTGCGACGACGGTGGACTTCGCGTACGCCGTGCACACCGAGATCGGGCACCGCACGATGGGCGCCAAGGTCAACGGGCGGCTCGTGCCGCTCGAGACCGAGCTGAAGAGCGGCGACGTGGTCGAGGTGTTCACCTCGAAGAACCCCGACGCGGGACCCAGCCAGGACTGGCTGAGCTTCGTCAAGAGCACCCGGGCGCGCAACAAGATCCGCGGATGGTTCACGAAGGAGCGTCGCGAGGAGGCGATCGAGCAGGGCAAGGAGTCCATCGCCAGGGCGATGCGCAAGCAGAACCTGCCCCTGCAGCGGCTCATGAACCAGGAATCGTTCGCCGAGGTCGCGCGTCAGCTGCGCTACGAGGACGTCTCCGGGCTGTACGCCGCTGTCGGCGAGGGGCACGTCTCGACGCAGTCGGTGCTCGAGAAGGTCACCGCTCTCGTCGCCGCCGATGAGGACACCAGCACGGGCGCCATCGAGCTGCCGGGCCGTGCCCCGGCGCGCGAACCGCGTACGAGCGATTCCGGTGTGCTGGTGCGAGGCGCCTCGGACATCCTCGTCAAGCTCGCACGCTGCTGCACTCCGGTGCCCGGAGACCCCATCGTCGGGTTCGTCACGCGGGGCAGCGGCGTCTCGGTGCACCGTCAGGACTGCGTGAACGTGAAGGCGCTCGGCTCCGACCCGGAGCGCTTCATCGAGGTCGAGTGGGCGCCGACGACCAAGAGCGTGTTCCGCGTGCAGATCCAGGTGGAGGCGCTCGACCGCTCCGGCCTGCTCTCCGACGTCACGCGCGTGCTCAGCGAGCACCACGTCAACATCCTCTCGGCCACGGTCTCGACCACCGACGAGCGTCTCGCTCTCAGCAGATTCGTCTTCGAGATGGGGGACTCGGTGCACCTCGACCGGGTGCTCAACGCCGTTCGCCGCATCGATGCCGTCTACGACGTGTACCGCGTCACCACGTCCTGAGCCGCCAGCTCTCCAGGATCCGTCTGGCGTGGGCGGCGCCCGGCCGCCTGCCCAGCGGCAGCACCCGCGCGCGAACGGCGTCGATCAACCCGGGCGAGACGCCGATCAGCGCATGCAGCCAGATCTCGTCCTCAGCGCTGCGCGCCGAGCTGAGCAGCAGCGACACGGCGGTCGCCTCCGGCGTCTGAACCCATACTCCGGCAATCGATCGGATGTCGTCGGCGGCGAGCCGTCTCTCGTGATGCACCACGCGCATCGACGGACCGATGCGCTGGCGGCTGACGCTGATCCGGGACACATGGTGAACGCTCGGGGGAGCGTCGCCGGCCCCGTGCACCCAGGCGGCGCTCACGCCGCTCACGGCCGTTCCCGGCGGGACGAGTGGCGAGAGGCTCAACGCTCTCGCGCCAGGTCCCTCGATGGTGTCCGCCGGCATGTATCCCTCGCCGACCTCGACGACGTCGCCGTCGAGGCGTGCAGCGCTGAGCTCGGTCAGGCTCAGCCGGCCACCCGGACGGTAGAACAGGGCAGGATGCACGCTCAACAGTATGAGCCGCGACGCCCACCAGAAGGACGTCGCGGCTCATACTGTGGACAACGGCGGATGCCGGTCAGCCGGCGAGGTTCAGCCGCCCAGGGCGCTCAACCACGAGCGACGCGCGGCGAGGGCCTCGGTGGCCTCCTTGGCTGCGCGCTTGTCTCCGGACTTTTCCGCCGCGGCGAGCTCGGCCTCGAGCTTCTCGATGGCCTCGAGAAGCTGCGAGCTCATGTCGTTCGCACGAGCCTTCGTCTCAGGGTTGTTCTTCTTCCAGTCGACGTCCTCACGCGACTTGAGGGCCTGCTCGATCGAGCGCATGCGGTCGTCGAGCGCCCGCTCCTTCTCGCGCGGGAAGATGCGGCCGACCTCGTCCCACTGATGCTGGATGCGCGTGAGCAGGGCGCGGGCGCGCTTGAGGTTCGGCTCGTCGGCGACGGCCTTCGCCTCTTCGAGCAGTGCCTCACGAGCCTCGATCTTCGGAGCCGAGTCGGCCTCCTCAGCGGCCGCCTGCTCTGCGCGTGCGGAATACAGCGCGTCGCCGGCTGCCTTGAACCGCGCCCAGAGCGCGTCATCGGCCTTGCGGCCGGCGCGCCCCGACGCCTTCCACTCGTCGAGCAGATCGCGATAAGCGGGGATGCCGTCGACGCCGCGGGGTGCCAGCGCTTCCGCGCGCTCGACGAGACGAGCCTTGGCGTCACGGGCGGTGCGGTGGGCGTCGTCGAGCTCGGAGAAGAACGCCCGTCGTGCCTTGTCGACCGTGGTGCGCGCATCCCGGAAGCGCTTCCAGAGCTGCTGCGCCACGCCCTTGGGCAGGCGAGGCGCGTTCTGCTGGTGAGCCTGCCAAGCGTCGAAGAGCTCGGTCATCTCTGCGGTGACCTGCTTCCACTGCACCTTCGCCAGATCGCGGCCGGCGATGGCCTCGGCCTTCTCGACGATCGCGGTGCGCTCGGCGATGGCGGCGTCCAGCGCCTCTTTCGCGGCGGCCGACTCTCTGGCCGCGGCGTCGGCGAGCGAGGCGAGGAGCGTCTCGATGCGCTCACGGAGCGAGACCAGGTCGCCCACGGCGGCGGGTTCCGCGGCCTCGCCCTTCAGGTGCGTGGCCTGCTTGGTCAGGTCGGTCGCCGATGCGCCGCCGCTCTGCGCGCGGGTCTCGAGCGTGCCCAGCTTGACGGCGAGGTCGTCGTACTTGCGGCCGTAGTACGCCAGCGCCTCTTCCGCGGTGCCGTCGGGGTACTGGCCGACCGGACGCCAGCTCTCGCCCTCGCGCACCTCGACCGTGCCGTCCTCGGTGACCCGGCCCCATTCGGCGGCGTCCGAGGTGACCGGCGCGACGGCCGGCGCTGCTGGCGCTGCCGCTGCCACGGTGGGCATCGGCTTACGCGGCGGAGCCGGAACAGGCGGTCCGGGAACAGGAGGGGTGGGCGTGGGGGCGTCGTTGTCAGACACGATGTTCTCCTTGCGCGGTCGCTCCGCGGGAGTGGGAAAGGACGTTGCTCAGCCTAGTTCACTCGCCCGGCGTCTGCGTCGGCGCGGGCGCCGGCGTCTCGTCGGGATCAGCGCTCTCGGACGGCTCAGGAGAAGGGGTCGGCGCGGGAGTCGACGTCTGGGTCGGGGCGGGCTCCGGTGCGGTCATCTGCGCGTGCACGGCCTGGCTGGCGACAGCGCCCGCGACGATCAGCGACCCGATGACAGTGGCCACGATCGTGTCGCGCCGACGACGCCGGATGATCTTGGCGTTCCACGCGCTGCGCGCCGCATACAGCCGGGCGCGCTCCGCGTCGGTACGCGTGCGCTGGGGGTTGCGGGAACCGCGTGCTGCCATGGGGCCTCCTCCTGATGCGATCGTCAGGAGCCTACCCGGGCACGCCCGGTGTCCGCCCTGCCAGCTAGCCTGGAACGATGACCTCCGCGCCCCTCCTGTCGGGACAGACTCCGCTCGCTGTGCGCATGCGACCGGTCTCGCTCGACGAGGTGGCCGGGCAGCAGCATCTGCTGCGCGCGGGCTCGCCGATCGTCGCCCTCGCCGACCCCGATGCCAAGGCGCCCGGCGCCGTGTCCATCATCCTCTGGGGACCGCCCGGCACGGGCAAGACGACCCTCGCGCAGGCGATCGCGCGCTCTTCCGGGCGCCGGTTCGTCGAGCTGTCCGCGATCACGGCGGGCGTGAAGGACGTGCGCGAGGTCATGCAGGAGGCGGTCACGCAGCGCGACCTGTACGGGCAGACGACGATCCTCTTCCTCGACGAGATCCATCGGTTCACCAAGGCGCAGCAGGATGCCCTCCTGCCCGGCGTCGAGAACGGGTGGGTCATCCTCATCGCGGCGACGACCGAGAATCCGTCCTTCTCCGTCATCTCGCCGCTGCTCTCCCGCTCGCTGCTGCTGACGCTGAAGCCCCTCACCGACGATGACATCGGCGTTCTGCTCGACCGTGCGGTGACCGACGCGCGTGGCCTGGGCGGAGCAGTCGCGGTCTCGGACGACGCTCGAGCCGCGCTGATCAGGCTGGCGTCGGGCGATGCGCGTCGCGCCCTCACCGGCCTCGAAGCTGCGGCGGCCGTCGCGCTGTCGAAGCAGGAAGACGGAGATGGCGTCGTCGTCTCGGATGAGGACGTCGCACAGGCCGTGGATCGCGCGCTGCTGCGGTACGACCGGCAGGGCGACGAGCACTACGACGTGATCAGCGCGTTCATCAAGTCGATCCGCGGCTCGGACCCCGACGCGGCGGTGCATTATCTGGCGCGCATGATCGAGGCGGGGGAGGACCCGCGCTTCATCGCCCGCAGGCTGGTGATCTCCGCCGCGGAGGACATCGGTCTCGCCGACCCGCACGCGCTGAGCATCGCGACCGCGGCGGCCGACGCCGTCGCCTTCATCGGGATGCCCGAGGGCCGCATCCCGCTGGCCGAGGCCACCATCTACCTGGCGACCACCGCCAAGTCGAATGCCGCCTACACGGCGATCAACCAGGCGATATCCGATGTGCGGGCGGGCGGCTTCGGGCGGGTTCCGATCCATCTCCGTGACGCGCACTACGCGGGAGCCAAGCGCCTGGGACACGGGAAGGGCTACCGCTATCCGCACGACAGCGACGCGGGCATCCTGCCGCAGCAGTACCTTCCCGACGAACTCGTCGGCCGCCGGTACTACGAGCCGAAGAACCTCGGTGCCGAGCGCGACATCGCACCGCGGCTCGAGCGCATCCGCAGGATCCTCGGCGACCGCTGAGACGCTCAGCCCGATCTGTTAGCATTGAGCGGCTCGAAACACAGTTTTCGGGCATCCCTCTCTCCTGCACCACTTCCTGTCGCGCCCCGGCGTGCGCGTCGAGAAGAAGGAAGCGAGGCGATACGCCCGTGAGGCGCGAAAGACGCGTCCACGTCACGGAAGGAACACTTCGTGGTCACGAAGTCCCAGGACCGCCGCAAGGTCCGTCTCAGCCGTGCGCTGGGAATCCCGCTCACCCCGAAGGCCGCCCGCTACCTCGAGAAGCGTCCCTACGCTCCCGGCGAGCACGGCCGCACCAAGCGCAAGGCTGACAGCGACTACGCCGTCCGTCTGCGTGAGAAGCAGCGTCTGCGCGAGCAGTACGGCATCCGCGAGAAGCAGCTGCGCATCGCGTTCAACGAGGCCCGCCGCAAGGACGGCCTGACCGGTGAGAACCTGGTCGAGCTGCTCGAGATGCGTCTCGACGCCCTCGTCGTGCGTGCCGGCTTCGCCCGCACCACCGCGCAGGCTCGCCAGCTGGTCGTGCACCGTCACATCCTCGTCGACGGTCAGCTCGTCGACCGCCCGTCGTTCCGCGTGAAGCCGGGTCAGCTCATCCACGTCAAGGCCAAGTCCGAGGCTCTCGAGCCTTTCCAGGTCGCAGCAGCCGGCGGTCACGCCGAGGTGCTGCCCCCGGTTCCGGGCTACCTCGAGGTCGAGCTCGACAAGCTGCAGGCCCGCCTGGTCCGTCGTCCGAAGCGCGCCGAGGTCCCCGTGACCTGTGAAGTGCAGCTCGTCGTCGAGTACTACGCAGCTCGATAAGACACTGGGTGCCTGAGCCGGTCGAAGGCTCGCACGAGAGGCGTCGGGGATTCCCCGGCGCCTCTCGTCGTAGGATGGAGCGATGAAGAGACTGTCTTGGTTCCTGACCGGCGTGATCGGCGGTTTCGTCGCCGCCCACTTCATGAACAAGGACCCTCGCGGGCAGGAGATCTTCGCCGACCTCGACGCCCGTCTGTCCCAGGTCACCGCCGTCATCGGCGACGCGTATCGGCAGCAGGAAGCCCGCCTGTCCGACCCCGCAGACGACTGATCCCGATTCACACTCGCCGCGCATCCCGACGCGGCGCTCCCACGCAAGGAATGCCACGAGCTCTATGAAAACTGCGGAGATCGCGCAGCGGTACCTCGACTACTTCGAGAAGAACGACCACCTCATCGTCCCGTCGGCATCCTTGGTCAGCGACGACCCTTCGCTGCTCTTCACCGTCGCCGGCATGGTGCCGATGATCCCGTACCTCACGGGCGTCGTTCCCGCTCCGCACCCGCGCATCGCCGATGTGCAGAAGTGCATCCGCACGAACGACATCGAAGAGGTCGGGCGCACCGCCCGCCACGGCACGTTCTTCCAGATGCTGGGCAACTGGTCGTTCGGCGACTACTTCAAGGAAGGCGCGATCCGCTACGCGTGGGAGCTGCTGACCTCCTCCGAAGCCGACGGCGGCCTCGGATTCGACGAGAAGGACCTGTGGGTCACCGTCTACGAGACCGACGACGAGGCCGAGGCCATCTGGCGCGACATCATCGGGCTGAAGCCGGAGCGCATCCAGCGACTCGGGCGCGCCGACAACTACTGGAACACCGGGCAGCCCGGCCCCGGTGGCCCCGACTCGGAGATCTTCTTCGACCGTGGGCCCGCCTACGGCAAGGACGGCGGACCTGCCGTGGACGACTCGCGGTTCCTGGAGATCTGGAACCTCGTCTTCATGCAGGAGTTCGTCGAGAACGTCCGCAGCAAGACCGAGTTCGACATCGTCGGCGAACTGCCGATGAAGAACATCGACACCGGCATGGGGCTCGAACGCGTCGCTTTCCTCAAGCAGGGCGTCGAGAACATGTACGAGAGCGACCAGGTGCGTCCGGTTCTCGACCGCGCCGTGGAGCTCTCCGGCAAGAGGTACGGCGCCGTGCACGAAGACGACGTGCGCTTCCGCGTCATCGCCGATCACGTGCGCTCCTCTCTCATGCTCCTCTCCGACGGCGTGCGCCCCTCGAACGAGGGCCGCGGCTACATCCTGCGCCGTCTGATGCGCCGCACCGTGCGGTCGATGCGGCTTCTCGGTGTCGACGCGCCGGCGTTCCCCGAGCTCTTCGCCGCGTCGAGGGATGCCATGAAGTCGGCGTACCCCGTGCTCGAGACCGAATGGCCGACGCTCTCCTCCGCCGCGTTCGCCGAGGAGGAGACGTTCCGCCGCACGCTCGCTCAGGGATCGACGATCCTCGACCTCGCGCTCGACGACACGAAGAAGAAGGGCGCCGCCACGCTCAGCGGCTCCGACGCCTTCCTGCTGCACGACACGTACGGGTTCCCGATCGACCTCACACTCGAGGTCGCCGAGGAGGCGGGCCTCGACGTCGATCGCCCGGCGTTCGATGCGCTCATGAAGGAGCAGCGCGACCGCGCCAAGGCCGACGCCCGCAACCGCAAGCGACAGCTCGCCGATGTGTCGGTGTACCGCGAGTTCCGCGCGCTGGGGGAGACCGGCTTCGCCGGCTACACCGATCTGCAGACCGAATCCCGGGTGCTCGGACTGATCGTCGACGGGGCCCCCGCGCAGACGGCGTCCGAGGGTCAGGTCGCCGAGGTCATCCTCGCCGAGACCGCGCTGTACGCCGAATCGGGTGGCCAGGTGGCCGACAAGGGTACGATCGTCGGCGCCGGGTTCGAACTCGACGTGCTCGATGTGCAGCGTCCGGTGCCCGGACTGATCAGCCACACCGTGCACGTGGCTACCGGGTCGGTCTCGGTGGATGACCGCGCGACCAGCGTGGTGGACGCGGCGAATCGTCGTGCGGCTCAGCAGGCGCACTCGGCCACGCACCTGGTGCATGCCGCTCTGCGCGACACGCTCGGCAAGACCGCCACTCAGGCTGGATCGCTCAACCGTGCCGGGTACATGCGCTTCGACTTCGCGTGGTCGCAGCCGCTCTCGCTCGAGACCCGCTCGGAGATCGAGGAGATCACCAACCGGGCGGTGAACGACGCACTCGAGGTGACCACCCGCATCGTCTCGCTGGACGAGGCCAAGGAGGCCGGCGCCATGGCGCTGTTCGGCGAGAAGTACGGCGACGTGGTGCGCATGGTCGACATCGGCGGGCCCTGGTCGCGTGAGCTCTGCGCCGGCACGCACGTGACGACGAGCTCGGAGATCGGGCTGGTGAGCCTCGTGGGCGAGTCGTCGGTCGGAGCATCCAACCGCCGTATCGAGGCTCTCGTGGGACAGGATGCCTTCCGTGAGCTGGCTGCCGAGCGCACCGTCGTGTCGCAGCTGACCTCTGCGCTCAAGGCGCCGCGCGACCAGCTCGGGGCCCGCGTCGAAGAGCTGCAGGCGAATCTGAAGGCCGCTGAGAAGCGCATCGCGCAGTTCGAGGCGAAGGAGCGCGAGGGTCGAGTCCCTGCTCTCGTCGAGGCCGCATCGCGCGTCGGCGCATACCGGGTGGCGTCGACATCCCTGGGCGAGATCGGCTCAGCAGATGACATCCGAACGCTCGCCCTCAGCGTGCGCGAGCGCCTCGGATCCGACCCCGCGGTCGTCGCCTTCGGAGGCGTGGTCGGCGGCCGGCCGATCGTCGTGGTGGCGACGAACGACGCCGCCCGCACCGCCGGCGCAAAGGCGGGCGCACTCGTGCGCATCGCCGCCGGCCTGCTCGGTGGCGGCGGCGGCGGGAAGGACGATGTCGCTCAGGGTGGCGGGACCGATGCTTCGGCTCTGGATGCCGCGCTTGCGCGGATCGTCTCGGAGCTCGCAGGAGCGTGACGGGCTTCCGCCGCGGAACCCGCATCGGGATCGATGTCGGCAAGGCGCGCGTCGGCGTCGCCCGGTGCGATCCCGACGGGATGCTCGCTGTGCCGGTGGAGACCGTGCCGCGGTCGGAGACGTCGATCGATCGCATCCTTCAGCTCGTCGCCGAGTGGGAGCCGCTGGAGATCGTGGTGGGCCTGCCCGTGAACATGCGCGGCGAGGAGACGCTGTCGACCACGGATGCGCGCGCCTTCGCGGAAGAACTGCAGCACCGCTCGGGCCTGGCTGTCCGCATGGTCGACGAGCGGCTCAGCACGGTCAGCGCTCACACCGCACTGCGCGCTTCTGGGCGAACCCAGAAGAAGTCTCGTAGCATTGTCGATCAAGTGGCCGCAGTGGTGCTGTTGCAGCATGCCGTGGACACCGAGAAGAGCACCGGAAAGCCCGCCGGTGCGTTGATCCCCCCTGCCCAGGAGCCGCCGCGCGATGTCTGATCCGCACGATCGCAGACCCGACTCGCTCGGTGACTTCTTCGACAACGTTCCCACGGCTGCCACGCCGCTGCCCGAACGCGACGCACGTGACGAACCCGCTCCGGGTTCGCGCCGGGCTCTGCGCGAAGCAGCCGCTCGCGACGCAACAGAGCGTGATGTGCCCAGTGCCCGGACAGCCAGCGGAGACAGCGCATCGCGCGTCACGGGCGACGACACGCCGCCCGTCCCCGCGGAGCCCGAGGCGACCGTCTCGCCGCGGCCGGTCGGCCGAGGCGATCGCCAGGGGTCCGCAGACGTCGCGGCGACGCCGTCCGGCGCCCCGATGGCGCACGATGAACCGGACCACCAGTCTCTCGACTCGCTGTTCGCCCCCGAGGCGGCGACCCACGTCCCGCGCAAGCGTCGCGGCCGCGGCTGCCTGATCGCGCTGATCGTGCTGCTGGTGATCGGCGGCGTCATCGCCGGAGCCGGCGTCTGGGTCTACAACACCTACCAGACACAGATCGACGACATCATGGGGTGGGGCGAGCCGAAGGACTACGAGTCGGGCATCGCCACCGGCGAGGCCTTCGTGACGATCAAGAAGGGCGACACCGGCGCGCCCGTGTCGACAGCGCTCTTCCAGGCCAAGGTCACCAAGACCGACCGGGTGTTCTACGACTACCTGATCGAGAACGACCCCAACGTCACCTTCTATCCCGGCGTGTACAAGCTCCAGCAGAAGATGACGGCGTCGGCGGCGCTGAAGGCGCTTTCCAACCCAGAGAATCGCATGGCCAACACCGTGCGCATCGCCGAGGGCAGCACCGTCGCCTCGTCGCTGCCGCGGATCGCGGAGGGCGTCGGCATCCCGATCGAGGATCTGCAGGCCGCCGTTCAGGATCCCGGAGCGTATGGCGTCTCCGCAGAGAACCTCGAGGGCTGGCTGTTCCCGGCCATCTACACGTTCGATCCCGGCTCGAGCGCGCAGGACGTGATCGCCGCCATGGTCGATCGCACCCGCGAGTCGCTGGCGAAGGCGGGCGTTCCCGCAGACGACGTGCAGCGCGTGCTCACGATCGCCTCGATCATTGAGCGCGAGGCCCGCACCGCCGACTTCCCCAAGGTGTCGCGGGTGATCGCGAACCGTGTCGCTGATGGCATGATGCTGCAGATGGACTCGACCGCGCAATACGGCTACGGGGAGCTGCACGCCGGGAAGGCGAGCACCTCGGAAGCCGCGCAGCATGATGACAACCCGTGGAACACGTACGTCATCACCGGGCTTCCGAAGACGCCGATCGCGAATGCGGGCGACGCCGCGATCGACGCCGCCATGCACCCGGTCGACGGCCCATGGCTGTACTTCGTGACCGTCGACTTCTCGACCGGCGAGACACAGTTCTCCGAGACCTACGAAGAGCATCAGCAGGGCATCAAGAAGATGCGCGCGTGGTGCTCGGCGAACACCGACTACAAGGGCTGCTGACGTGGTCGGGCGCACGCGCCTCGCCGTCTGGGGCGACCCGATCGGTCACAGCCGCTCGCCGCAGCTGCACTCCGCCGCCTACCGGCATCTCGGACTCGAGTGGACGTACGAGCGTCGTCAGGTCGACAGAGCCGGGTTCGCCACCGCCCTTGCATCGCTCGATGAGTCGTGGCGCGGGCTGTCGCTGACCATGCCGCTGAAGGAGGTCGCGCACGACACCGCAGACGAGCTCGACCGTCACGCGGCCCTCACCGGGGCGGTGAACACGCTGCTTCTCGGCGAGACCCTCCGCGGCTTCAACACCGACGTGGGCGGCATCGTCGACGCGTTCACGCACGCCGGGGTCACGGGCGTGCGGCGCGCGCGCATCCTCGGGGCCGGCGCCACCGCGGCATCCGCGCTGGTCGCGCTGAGCGATCTCGGGGCGACCGAGGTGGAGTTCCGCGCGCGGCGCCCTGAGGCGGTCGACCGCCTGCGCCCGACCGCCGAGGCCCTCGGCGTGCAGGTCAGCACCGCGGACTTCGCGGCCCCGGCATCCGACGTCGATGCGACCGTCGCCACTCTGCCGAGCGGCACCGCGCTCGACACCGGCATCGCGACGCCGCTCGCAGCCGTCGGCGGCACGCTCTTCGAAGCGGCATACGCGCCGTGGCCCTCTGCTCTGGCAGCGCTCTGGCCCTCGAAGCGGGTCATCTCGGGCTTCGAGATGCTGCTGTTCCAGGCCGTCCGCCAGATCCGCATCTTCCGACATGGCGACCAGCGGAGCGAGCTGCCCGACGAGGCCGTCACAGTCGACATCATGCGGTCGGCGGGCATGGAAGACTAGAGCAATGCTCCGCGTGCTCACTGCCGGCGAATCGCACGGCCCCGAACTCATCGCCATCGTCGAGGGTCTGCCCTCCGGTGTGACGGTCACGGCCGAGGCCATCCAGGCCGATCTCCAGCGCCGCAAGCTCGGTTACGGTCGCGGCTCGCGCATGAAGTTCGAGCAGGACGAGCTGACCATCTCCAGCGGCGTTCGCCACGGCCTCACGCTGGGCAGCCCCATCGCGCTGCGGATCGGAAACACCGAGTGGCCCAAGTGGACCGAGGTGATGAACCCGGCGCCCACCGAGCTGACCGAGAAGTCCCGCGGCAGGGGAGCGGCGCTCACCCGCCCGCGGCCAGGTCACGCCGACCTCGTCGGCATGCAGAAGTACGACTTCGACGAGGCGCGGCCGATCCTCGAGCGTGCCAGCGCGCGGGAGACCGCCGCGCGTGTCGCCCTCGGCGCCGTCGCCCGCTCCTTCCTGTCGGAGCTCGGCATCCGCCTCGTGAGCCACACGCTCTCGATCGGCCCGGTGCAGGCTCCGGATGACGGCGCGCTGCCCACGCCGGACGACGTCGACGCGCTCGATGCGGATCCGCTGCGCTGCTTCGACGCCGAGACCTCCGCCCGCATGGTCGAGGAGGTCGACTCCGCCCGCAAGGACGGCGACACCCTCGGCGGCATCGTGGAGGTGCTCGCGTACGGCCTCCCGCCCGGAATCGGCTCGCACGTGCACTGGGACCGCCGGCTCGACGGCCGTCTGGCGCAGGCGCTGATGAGCATCCAGGCGATCAAGGGCGTCGAGGTCGGCGACGGCTTCGAGACCACCCGCCGCCGCGGCTCGGCCGCCCACGACGAGCTGTTCTCCGCGAGTGACGGCATCACACGGGCATCCGACCGCGCCGGCGGCATCGAGGGCGGTATGAGCACCGGCACCGTGCTGCGCGTCCGCGCCGGCATGAAGCCGATCGCCACGGTGCCACGCGCTCTGCGCACGGTCGACGTCGCCTCGGGCGAGACCGCGACCGCGCACCACCAGCGCTCCGACGTCTGCGCGGTGCCGGCCGCCGGTGTCGTGGCCGAGGCGATGGTCGCCATCGAACTCGCGAACTCGCTGCTCGAGAAGTTCGGCGGCGACAGCATCCGCGAGACACGACGCAATCTCGACTCCTACCTCGCCGCGATCCCCGAGTCGCTGCGCACCGCACCGGCATCCGAGGCGGCGCTGCTCGCCCATGATGAGCTCGTCTGATCATCCGCTGACCCTCGTGCTGGTCGGCCCGATGGCTGCAGGCAAGACGAGCGTCGGTCGCAAGGTCGCGCGTCTGCTCGATGTGCCCTTCATCGACACCGACAAGCGCATCGCCGCTGAGCACGGACCCATCCCCGAGATCTTCGCCGCTCACGGCGAAGCGCGGTTCCGTGAGTTCGAGCGCGAAGCCGTCGCGGTGGCGGTCGCAGAGGGCGGCGTGGTCTCGCTGGGCGGGGGAGCGGTGATGGATGCCGATACTCGCGCCCTGCTGCACCGGCATCCCGTCGTCTTCCTGACCGTGACCGCAGACGCCGTCGAGCGGCGCATCAGCGGAAGCGCTCGCCCGCTTCTGGCGGGCGACGAGAACCCGGTGGAGCGCTGGCGCACCATCTTCGACCAGCGACGAAGCCGGTACGAGGAGGTCGCCGACCTCACCGTCGACACATCACGCAGACCCATGCGGGCACTGGCGGAGGAGATCGCCGCCTGGAGGAGGAAGCAGCCATGACCACGACCACGATCAGCGTCTCCGGACAGACCCCCTACGACATCACCGTCGGGCGCGGCATCCTCGACCGCGTGCAGGCAGCGCTCAACCCCGCGGTTCGCAAGGTGCTCGTCGTTCATCCGCCGACCCTCGGCAAGCGCGCAGCAGAACTGCGCGAGCGTCTGATGTCCGACGGCGGAATCGAGGTGCTGCTCGCCGAGATCCCGGATGCCGAGGCCGGCAAGCGCATCGAGGTCGCGGCGTTCTGCTGGCAGGTGATGGGCCAGGCTGACTTCACCCGCACCGACGCGGTGGTCGGCTACGGCGGCGGTTCGGTGACCGATGTCGCCGGTTTCGTCGCCGCGACCTGGCTGCGCGGCGTGCAGGTCGTGCAGGTGCCGACCACGGTGCTCGGCCTGGTCGACGCCGCCGTCGGCGGCAAGACCGGCGTGAACACGGCTGAGGGCAAGAACATGGTCGGCGCGTTCTGGGCGCCGCGGGCCGTCGTCGGTGATCTCGACGAGCTGCAGAGCCTGAGCGCGAACGAGGCGACTGCGGGCTATGCAGAGGTCGTGAAGGCGGGGTTCATCTGGGCTCCGGAGATCCTCGACATCATCGAGGCGTCGCCGGAGCGGGCTGTCGATCCGACGACCGACGAGTTCCGCCGCACCGTGGAGCTCGCGATCGAAATGAAGGCCAAGGTCGTCTCGGACGACTTCCGCGAGGCAGGGCTGCGGGAGATTCTCAACTACGGTCACACTCTCGGGCACGCGATCGAGCACGCCGAGCGCTACCAGTGGCGCCACGGTGCCGCGATCTCGATCGGCATGATGTACGCCGCCGAGCTGTCGCGTCTGGCCGGGCGGCTGTCGGATGCGGGAGCCGACCGGCACCGGTCGGTGCTCGAGTCGCTCGGGTTGCCGACCACCTACCGCGCCGGCGCCTGGCAGCAGCTGCTGGCGACGATGCAGCGCGACAAGAAGGCGCGGGGCGGGATGCTGCGCTTCATCCTGCTCGACGACATCGCGAAGCCGACCGTGGTGCAGGCACCGGACGAGTCGCTCATGTTCGCCGCATACCAGGAGATCGTCGGATGACCGATGCCCGTCGCATGATGCTGCTGAACGGTCCGAACCTCAACCTGCTGGGCACGCGCGAGCCCGATGTCTACGGCACCGCGACGCTGGCCGACGTCGAACAGCTCACGGCGGCTGCCGCGGCCGACGTCGGCTACGAGCTGCGTGCGCTGCAGAGCAACCACGAGGGTGTGCTGATCGACGCGATCCACGCCGCCCGAGAGGACTGCGCGGCCATCATCATCAATCCCGGCGGGCTCACGCACACCTCGGTGTCGCTGCGAGACGCTCTGACCGGCGTCGGCCTGCCGTTCGCCGAGGTGCACATCTCCGATGTCTACGCCCGGGAGGAGTTCCGGCACTTCTCCTACCTCGATGACATCGCCGCTGTGCGCGTGGTCGGCGGGGGAGTGAACGGCTACGCGCGCGCCGTGCGGGAGCTGGCCGCCCTGCTCTGAAGTCAGTCGGCCCAGAATGGGCGGGCTCGAGCGCTCGACTCTGACACCGGGCCGGCATCGATGGTTAGGCGCGTCTCGCCGATGCCGAATGCCGGCCACTGCACGACGACCTCGATCGGCCCGTCGGGTGGCAGCGGCCACAACCAGAGGTGATCGGCCGACGAGTAGGCGTGCGGACCGCCACCGCCGCCCTGCTCGCGTCGGCTGAGTGTGAAGCCTTCAGGCTCGGCCATCGGATCGCCGCCGCCGAAGAATGGCGAGGCGTCGGTCACCTTCGTGCCGTCGGCCAGCACCACGCCGACGCGGAAGCGCCCGGCCGGATTGGCTGAGCCGAAACCCATGTGCTCCACGAAGGCGCCGGTCAGCTCGTTCCAGTCCTCGATCGCGATGCCGTTGCGGCGCAGGCGTCGCTGAATGCGGAGCTCGATCCCATCGGAGTAGACGGCGACGGCGACGAGGGCCACCGCGGCATGGTCGGTCACAGCCAGGACCTCGGATGCCGGGATCAGGACTGGCAGCTCGTTCTCCGGAGCCTGCCACCATCGCGGCTGGGGTGGCTCGTCGTCGTCCTGCTCTGGCATCGGCGGATCAGGTGGGAAGAAGCTCACGCGGCCAGTCCACCACGCGACCCAGGTGCCTGTACAGAGCCGCCCCACAATGGCGGACCTGCGACTGCGCTCAGGGTCGATCGTGCGATGACGCGACAGGCTCGCCTCATACGTGTTCGGGCACTGGTTGCGACGGTGAGTCTTCGCGCCACCGGAAGCGGCTCATGAGTGCGGCGAGGCTGGGAACTCTGCTGGCCGACAGATAGATGCCGTAGCCGATCACGCCTCCAGCGGTGTTCCACATGAGGTCATTGATGTCGGCGATGTGCCCGCCGGAGAAGTAGGCCTGGGCGGCGAGTTGCGCGAGCTCTATTCCGAGGCTGATCGAGACGGCGGTCAGCACGACCTTCTGCCAGGACGCGCGCTGCAAGAGGAGGGGAATGAGAAACCCCAGCGGCAGGAACACCGCAAGGTTCGTCAGCGCGTCCTCCACTTCATAGTCGTAGAAGGGCACGAGTGCGATCGCGGGGCTCCACGCTGTATCGCTTTCGGCGGGTGACAGGTAGATCGGGAAGACCGTGTTCGCGGTGATTCCGGCAGCATAGGTCGCGACGACGGCTGCAGTGATAGCGCGCGGCAGCGTGAGATTCTTGCGCCTCGACAGATCGACGATCAGCAGAGCGAACAGCGCGATCCCCAGGGGTATCGCCACCGGCAGAACGGGAACCTCACCGAACGGATTTGTGGACACTACGGGAACCTATCGGACTCGGGTGTGCGGAACGGTAGTTCGCCGTCAGTTCCTGGCCCATGCCGCTGCTAGCGTCGAGGAATGCCCCTCGCACTGGTCACCGGAGCCGCACGTTCGAACAGCATCGCCGCCGGCATCGTTCCTCGACTCCGCGCCGACGGGTGGAAGGTCGTTACCAGCGACCTGGACGCAGGGGACTACCCCTGCGACCTATCGGATGCACAGGCGCCGACCGCCCTGATCGACACGATCTCCCATGAGCACGGCCCACTGTCGGCTCTAGTGCTGAGTCACGCCCATGATGTGGAGTCCGGCATTCTCGACACCACGGCCGAGAGCTTCGACCAGCATGTCGCCGTGAACGCGCGTGCGTCCCTGTTGCTGATCGCTGCCTTCGCGCGGCAGGTCGATGAGACCGGGGGCGCGATCGTCGCATTCACGAGCGATCACGTTACGGGGAATCTGCCGTACGGAGCATCGAAGGGCGCGCTGGACCGGCTCGTCATCTCCGCTGCCCGTGAGTTCGGGCCCCGCGGGATCTCCGCGAACGTCGTGAACCCCGGGCCGATCGACACCGGATGGATGGACGACGAGACTCGACTGATGCTGACCTCGCAGCACCCGCTCGGGCGCTCGGGTACGCCCCGCGACATCGCAGGGATCACGTCATTCCTGCTCTCCGACGAGGGCCGCTGGATCAGCGGGCAGCTGCTGCACACCGACGGCGGATTCTCGGCACGGTTCTGACATCGCGGCCGCGGCGCGCGCGGATCATTCCGGATCGAGCAGCTCGTGCAGCACACGGCGTGCGAAATCGGACTCTCCGGGAGTGACGTTGGTCAGCATGATCAGTCCCTTCCATAGGGCCCACCCGGCGCCCCGTGCCCATGCCGCGTCATCGAGTCCGAGGCTGGTACGGAATGCTCGGCGCGCCGTTCCTCGGAACTGCGTCCAGAAGATCACCGTGTCGCATGCCGGGTCGCCGACCGCCGAGCATCCGAAATCGAGCACAGCGGAAAGCGAATGCCGGCGGTCGACCAGCAGGTTGCCGATCGCCACATCGCCGTGCAGCCACACCGCCGCTTCGTGGGCGGGTGCGGTTGTCGCGTCGCGCCAAAGGCCGACCGCGCGGTCGCGCTGCGGAGAATCGAGCAGGGATAGTCGCCTTTGCACCTGATCGTCCCACTGGGCCACCGGAGCGCCGCGCCACGCACTGTGCGGACCGGGCACGGGCCCGTCCGATGCCTGGATCCGCTGCAGAGAGCTGAGGAAGTCGCCAAGAGCAGCAGCGGCAGTCTCGTCGCCGCTGAGCAGCGCAGGTTCAGGGCGGTGTCCGTCGATCCAGTCGTAAATCGACCAGGGCGCGGGAAAGGGGTCGCAGGGTTCGCCGCGACCGACGACCTCGGGGATTCGCATCGTCACCTGCGGGCCGAGCCTCGGCAGCCACTGCTGCTCCTTGCGCACCTGGGGGACATAGGCGACAGCGGCCGGCAGGCGCACGACGAGCTCTCGGCCCAACCGGAACATGCGGTGATCATTTCCCGCCTGCACGACCGGATGCACGGGCAGTTCGGCCCACGCAGGGAACTGTCCGCGGACCAGGCTACGGACGAGGTCGGCGTCGATCGCAGCGCGCTCCGGGATGCAGTCCTGAGAGGCGAACAATTCGGCCATGCATCACACCTCCGCCGAGTACGCGCTACTCAGCCGCGATCGCAGCGGCGTATTCCGGATGCCTGCGACGGAAGACTTCCGCATAGACCGCGTGATCGATGACACCTCGCCGCGCAGCATCGGCAACCTCCGACCAGGTGCCCGAGGGGTCCACGAGGAGAGAGTCATAGCCGTCGGTCGTCCCGCCCGGGACGTACGGGAAGCGTACGAGTTCGTCGATGAGCTGCGCGCGACTGATGCTGCCCGCTGCAAAGTACTCGCAGATGCCGTACGGAGTCGAGGAGGAGAAGGTGTCGCTCGTCGCGGGTGCTTTCGACGCGGCGGTGAACTGCGTTCCGTCGCCGGTCTCATCTGATCTCGTCATCACGCTCCTCGCGTCCAATCCTAGAGACAGCGTCTGGTGCGAGGGGCAGTGCACACAGTTGGACTCGCGGCTGCCGATAACGCTGCTGCAAGGCTTTCGGCCGATCCGGTTTCGGCAGGGGCTTCCGGCGGACCGTTTCTCGGCGTGTCGCGCACCTGGTCGTCAGTGTCGGCGAGGCTGCCGAAAACGATCGCTTCTGGCGCGGTCTAAAGCTAGGGCTCGGAATGGTTGCACAAACCCTCGCCACAACCGCCACTCAGCGGCGCATCACCGGACGATTGGCCGAGTACGGTGGAGGAGTGAGCGTTTTGACCGAGTACATCAATGCCTGGGTCGCGAACGATCCGGAGCGGATTGCCGCGATGGTTGGCCCGGAATGCGTTGTTACCGAATGCTATGGTCCGGTCTATCGAGGTCGCGATCGCGTGCTTCAGTGGGCTCGGACGTGGTTTGCCGCAGGCGGAGTCGTGCACAGGTGGGATACAACGGAGCATCTCGTCGTTTCAGGTCACGAAGTCGCGCAATGGAGTTTCGAGTGCACCTGGGATGGGAATCGCAGCACGTTCGAGGGTGCGACGATTGCTCGTACTGCTGGTGGGCTTATCGTTGCGCTGCGCGAGTACCAGACTACTGCGGAACTCTACGACTGGGGCGGCAGCTGGCATTGAGACCCACAGTGGTTCTTGGCAGTTGTGATGGTGCTCACTGCCTGGACTGCCGAAAACGAACGTTTGCGGCGCATCTCTCGTTTGGTGCACGCTTGCCACGCCGGTAACGTTCTCCGGAACTTGCTTCTGGCAGACGCTATCGGCGGGTCAATGGGCGCTCCGTCGAGCACGGCGTCGACCCGACGACGTGGACCTTCAAGGCATGATGGCGTACACGTTCTCTGAGATCTTCATCGCGTTGTCAGGGGCGAACACACCGTCGGGAATGACGGCGAAGCTACCAGCTGGCCCTTGTGTCGCAACCCCGGAGGTGCCTCCGCACGAGATGGAGCCCTCGGAGTCCCCAAATAAAGCGACGAGACAGATGGACGACGTCTCAATGCCTTCAGCTATCCACAACGACGTTCCCTCGTGCTCGCCAACATAACGGGTCGTAGAAGGGTCAATCGTATCGCTCGGGTCTTCGTCGAGCGCAGGCAGCTTATCTTCAGACGTGTGCGATTTCCGAAGGTCAGCAAAATCATCTTTCATTGGAGCCGAGCATCCCGAAAATGCCAGGATCCCGCTCGTAACAAGCGTGATGACGAGCAGTCCACGTGCCTTGCGCATGGCTACAGTATGTCGACACGCGCGCGTCGGCGTCACCGTAAACGATCGATTCGGGCGCAATGCAACGGAGACAGCGAAGCGGTCGCCGCAAGATCCGCCACAAACGTCACAACGGCAGATGGCTCTAGCTGAGGTGAAACTACCGCTCCACGCGCGTCGTTTGCCCGTCGGCGCTACACCGACGCTGCTGGCGGGGCAATCGTGAAGAGGAACAATGACAGCAGCGAGGGGCCGACGGTCGCGAACAAGAGGACGCCGACCGCGATCAGGAAGCCGACGAGGCTCAGCGCCGTTCCCCGCAGGCTGGGATCCGCACGAATTGAACGGCGAGAGGCTAGAGCAAGGCTCACCGCCGCGACGGCGACCACCGTGGCGACTATCCAGAACTGGGAAGCCAGCACCGAAACGATTGCGAGAGAGAAGCTAGCAATGGCCTTCCCATCGACCGGGCGCGAACGCACGCCATCTTCGACCCCTGCCTCGGGCATGCCGATTCCCCTTTGGTCAGCCAGCATCATCAGCGTAGACGCCTGCTACGCCGGCGTCCATGACGGCGTGGAGCCGTGGCCGTCTGCACCCGCCGAAAACGATCGTTTACGGCAGGATGCAGGTCGCCCTTGTTCCCACGCGCGCATTGGTGCGCAGCTCACTGCGCGTCGTTCATCAAGCGGCGAGCCCGGAGCGTCGCCGCAAGTCCGCCGCCCACGATGCCGCAACCCCAGGCGAGCCAGCCGGCCATGAGGAATGGATCGCTTTGTGCGAGAACGAGCGCGGCAACGTTACAAGGAACAACGATCCAGAGCGCGGCGCGGTGACCGCCGATCCACGTAGCGGCACTGCGTGAGATATACGGCACGTGCAACCCGAGGACGCGCGAGGACGCGCCAAGACCAGTTGCTGCGCTGATCACGAGGGCCAGGACGATCGCGGCGCCTGCGATCAGGCCCCACGAGGTATTGGGTAGCGTCTGCATGCTTCGCTCGGTCCCTTCGATTCCTAGTTGTTCGCATCTGCGGCCAGTGGTCTCCTGCGAAACCGGGACGAGCGGCGGCCGACGCTCGATTCCTCGTTTCCGCCTTCGAGGTGCCGTTGAAGACGCTGCAGGGCTCTCCCATGCCTTGTGCGTGCTGGGGACTCGTTGATCGAGAGAAGGCGGGAAGCCTCAGCGATGCTGAACCATCCCAATGCACCAGCATCACCAGTTCCCTCGATCGCTCATAAAGTGATCTCGATCGCACGGCCCCATCCTCGCTGGAAGAGGCGGAGTTCACGCGAACCGTTATGACTTCGATCATGCTCTGCAGGTCGGCGCTCAGAAGGGTGGGGGTGCGGTGCTGGTGTATCCGGTGGGGGAGATGACCTGGACGGTGTGGTTGGGTCGCGTCCGGTACCGGATGCGGGTGCGGTGTCTGAGTGTGTGGTCGCGGGGGCAGAGGGGTCGGAGCTGACTCAGGTCTGTCGTCCCGCCTTTAGCCCAGGGGCGGTCGTGGTCGAGGTCAGCGTCGAGGGCGAGGCGGGTGCACCCGTCGCGGGAGCAGGTGCCGTGGTGCAGGGTCAGCCAATCGCGCTGGGCGCGGGTGGGCCGGTAGGTGCGGCGGTCCATGTCGACGATCACGCCCTTGACGGGGTCGGTGATCACGCGACGGAAGCCGCGGGCGTCGAGGAACATCTGCTTGGCAGTGATCGGGTCGATGCTGTCGCCGCCCACGATCGACGACTCCACCGGGACCGGCTCACCGGCGAGCAGCTGCACAGGGACGGTGACGAACAGCTTCGTCTTCACCGCGGTGGGGGTGCCGACGCCGCGCAGCCAGGCGCTGAAAAGGTCGGCGCGGATCTGGCTGCGGGTTCTGCCTTCGCGCTTGTCCTTCTGCATGTGCTTCGCCGTCGCGGTCAGACGCCGCATCACGGCGACCGCTTCGTGGGTGGGAACGAGGGCGGTGACCCACGACATCCCGTCCCCGGCGGGCGAGCGGTTTACGTGCCTGTCGGCCATCGCGCGGGTGTGCCGGCGCGCGGCGGTGTCGCCGGTGATCCGGTCCACCAGCTTCTTCGCCCGCTGCCGCAGCACCGCCGAGGAGCAGGTGAGCACCCACTCATGCGCCGCGTGATCCACCTTCGCGAGGGCGGCGGCCTCAGTATCCCGCACCTCCTGCGGCGCACCCACCGGAGACGCGAGCGCGCCAGCGGCGGTGACGACGACGCCGACGTTGTGCATCGACGCGAACCCGTCACGGGCGCGCTGCCACAGCAGGGGCAGATTCCGCGCTGCGGTCTCGGCGACCACGCACAGCTCGCGCACCCGCTCCTGCGAGATCCGCAGCCGCACCGACAGCTCCAGCACGACAGCGCGTTCGGCCATCTGCGCATCGGCGTCGATCGTGTAGATCTCCGGATGCCGGCGCGCGAACTGCACCGCCTCCACGACCCGCTCGGCCTGCCGCGCGGCATACCGGTTCGCATCCACCTCGGAGCACGTCACATCATCAAGGAGCACACCCAGCACATCACCCGCAGACTGCGGAATCGCGCCGAGCTCCTCATCGATGAACATGACACCAGTATAGAACAAAACTACGAAGAAAGGAAGAGTGAAACCGGATCAAATCGCTCGATCCAGGGCATCCGATAGAATCGCTTCTCGGCCACCCTCTGCGCGCAACCGCGCCCGGCCCTCCAAACTTCTGAACGAACGGACCCCCATCACCATGGCATCCACCGCAGACATCAAGAACGGCGTCGTCATCAAGATCGACGGACAGCTCTGGAGCGTCGTGGAGTTCCAGCACGTCAAGCCCGGCAAGGGCGGCGCCTTCGTCCGCACCAAGCTGAAGAACGTCGTCACGGGCAAGTCGGTCGACAAGACCTACAACGCCGGCACCAAGATCGAGATCGAGAACGTCGATCGTCGCGACTTCACCTACCTGTACACCGATGGCGACAGCTTCGTGTTCATGGACCAGGAGGACTACGACCAGATCAACGTCCCCGCGGCCACCGTCGGCGACGCGAAGAACTACATGCTCGAGAACCAGCAGGTGCAGATCGCGCTGAACAACGGCAACCCGCTCTACATCGAGCTGCCCGCCTCGGTCGTGCTCGAGGTCACCTACACCGAGCCCGGCCTGCAGGGCGACCGCTCGTCGGCCGGCACCAAGCCCGCGACCCTCGAGACCGGCTACGAGATCCAGGTTCCGCTGTTCCTCGAGACCGGCACCAAGGTCAAGGTCGACACCCGCACGGGCGACTACCTCGGCCGCGTCAACGACTGACCTTGAGCGCCCGCACCAAGGCGCGCAAGCGCGCCCTCGACATCCTCTTCTCGGCTGACGTGCGCGGCGAGGAGCTCTCGGTCGTGCTCGCGGCAGCCGCCAAGCGCGCCGCCAGCGAGCCGTCTCGTGAAGCCTCCTGGCTGTACGCCCGCGACATCGTCGATGGCATCATCGACAATCGCGACGAGATCGACGAGCACATCACCACGCACAGCAACGACTGGAAGCTCGACCGGATGCCCGCCGTCGACCGCGCCCTGCTGCGCATCGGCACCTGGGAGATCGTCTACAACGACGAGGTTCCGACGGCTGTCGCGATCGATGAGGCCGTCGAACTGGCCAAGGAGCTCTCGACCGAGGACTCCGGCGCGTTCGTGCACGGCGTGCTCGCCCGCATCGCTCGCTCCATCTGAGTCCCAGCCGGCGCCCAGCTCGTGTCGGTGATGAGCGCGTGTCGGTGGTGACGGGGAGGATGCTGTCATGAGCTCTCCTCGTCCCTCCGCCACCGCGCTGCGCGAGCTGGCGGGCGACGGCGGGTACCAGCGCGGTCTTGACTACGCCCGCCGGGGTCGCGTCGTCGACGCGCGGTGGGATGCCGGATCGCAGACCCTCACCGCCGACGTGTTCGGCAGCGAACGCGCTCCGTACCGCTGCCGCGTCCGCTTCGACGGGCAGCGGATCATGACGACCAGCTGCACGTGCCCGGTCGCATCGGCCTGCAAGCACGCGATCGCCGCGATCCTCATCGGATCCGCTGCGGATGAGATGTCGGACCTCGTCTCCGGGCGGCCCGCCGACCCGACTCCCGCGCCGCCGGCACCACCGCCGCCGCGCGAGCCTTGGGAGCAGTTCGGTGCGTTCGCGCGTCCCGTCCCGCCGCCGGCGTGGCGCGCGCTGCTGAACGCCCCGATCGCGGGACCGGCCGCGCTGCCCCTCGCGCTGGGAATCGAGTTGCGAGTGCGTCCGCGCCACTCGTTCGACAGATGGGGGCCGGCAGCACTGCAGACGGCGACACCCCGCGACCTCGCAGGGGAGCACGGTGAGCTGCTGCTCTGCGTCCGCCCGCTCATGCGCAGCGCGTCGACCGGACGCTGGATCCAGGGCGACGCCTCCTGGGACTCGGTGCGGCGCTCATCGGGTCGTTTTCATCCAGAGCAGGCGCGCTGGTTCACCGACTTCCTGAACATCGCTCGCGACTCGCTGCTCTCCGGCACCGCGGGCGACTGGATCGCACTCGACCGGGTCGAGACGCCGCTGCTGTGGCAGCACCTCGACGCGCTGACCGATCTCGGCATCCCCATCGTCTCGACGCAGAAGCACACCGCCGTCCGCCTCGCGGATGATGTGGCGATCGGTCTGCGAATCGAGCCGGTCGACGGCGGGGGGCTCGCGGTCAGCGTCGACGCGGTGATCGACGGGCAGACTGCACCGGCATCGCATCTCCGTCCGATCGGACGCATCGGGCTGTACTGGTGGAGCCTCGTGGGATCCGGCATCGACGTCGCCATCGCACGCATCGCGCTTGCGCCCGCGGTGCTCAACGCGATCAACGCTCCTGCCCCGATCGACGTGCCGCCGCACGACCGCGAGGGATTCCTCACCGACGCCTACCCGGCTCTGGCCCGGCAGACGGTGGTGACGGCGCCCGACCATCTGGCGCTTCCGTCTCTCGCCGTGCCGGAACCCGTGCTGCGGGTGGCGTTCCGAAAAGGGCACCGCATCGCCTACCGATTCGAGTGGGAGTACGCGGGTCACGGCTCGGTCGCGTTCGTCGGCGGCTCAGAGACCTTCCGTGATCCGGATGCCGAGCACCGGCGCTTCCGCGACCTCGAAGCGATCTGGGCCGGGGCGAGCGGTGAAGAGTTCCGCGATCGCGCTGAGCTCGAGCAGCTCGCCGCCGCCGAGTGGGCCGCACACGTGCTGCCGGCGTTCGAAGCCACCGACGTGAAGGTCGTCGTCACCGGCCGGCGAACGCGGTACAGAGAGCTGACCGGAACGCCCGAGATCTCCGTGTCCACTGTCGAGTCGACCGACGCCGACTGGTTCGACCTGGGCGTGCTCGTGAAGATCGACGGGCACTCGATCCCGTTCACGCCGCTGTTCACCGCGCTGAGCATGCGGCGCACGAAGCTCATGCTCGTCGACGGCACGTACTTCTCGCTCGCGCATCCTGCGCTGCAGCAGCTGCGCGAGCTCATCGACGAGGCGGGCGCGCTAACCGAGTGGGAGACGGGCCCGCGCATCAGCCGCTATCAGACCGCGCTTTGGGAGGACTTCGAGGACCTCGCCGACGAATCCGAGCAGGCGGTCGGCTGGCGAGCCACGGCCGAAGGCCTGCGCGGGATCGAGAGCGTGCCCGGCACCGCGCCGCCGGCGGGCCTGCGAGCACAGCTGCGCCCGTACCAGCAGCAGGGGCTCGACTGGCTGGCCTTCCTCTGGCAGCACCGGCTCGGCGGCATCCTCGCCGACGACATGGGCCTGGGAAAGACGCTCCAGCTGCTCTCGCTCGTGGCGCACGCCGTCGAGGCAGGGGAGAAGCGTCCTTTCCTCGTCATCGCGCCCACCTCCGTGCTCGGCACCTGGCGCAGCGAGGCGAGTCGGTTCACGCCCGACCTGCGCGTCCGCATCGTCGAGGGCACCGGATCGCGGCGGGCGGATGAGATCGGCGCGATGGCGGCTGCGGCCGACATCATCGTGACGTCCTACACACTGCTGCGACTCGATGCCGAGGAGTATCAGGGCATCGAGTGGGCGGGCGTGATCATCGACGAGGCCCAGTTCGCAAAGAATCCCGCCACGAAGGTGCACCAGGCGATCGCGCAGCTGCGATCGGTCGTCACGATCGCCGTCACCGGGACGCCCCTCGAGAACAGCCTGACCGACCTCTGGGCGCTGTTCTCGCTGACCGCGCCAGGGCTCTTCCCCTCGAAGCGCCGCTTCCGCGAGGAATACGTGCAGCCGATCGAGCAGGGCAAGGTGCCCGAGAACGAGGAAGGGGCGCCGTACCGGCAACGGCGCCTGGAGCGGCTGCGGCATCGCATCCGTCCCCTCATGCTGCGACGGACGAAGGAGCTGGTCGCGAGCGATCTGCCCGAGAAGCAGGTGCAGGAGCTGTTCGTCGATCTGAGCCCCGCGCACCGCGCCGTCTACGACACCGTCCTGCAGCGCGAGCGTCAGAAGGTGCTCGGCCTGCTCGCCGACCTCGACCGCAACCGCTTCATCGTGTTCCGCTCGCTCACCATGCTGAGGATGCTCGCGCTGTCGCCGCGGCTGATCGATCCGGATGCCGGTGACGCGTCGTCCGCGAAGCTGGACGTGCTGCTCGAGCACGTGCAGGAGCTGCGCGCGGAAGGGCATCGTGCGCTGGTCTTCAGCCAGTTCACCTCCTACCTGGAGATGGCCGCCGAGCGGCTGCGCGCCGCAGGCATCGCCTACGACTACCTGGACGGCTCGACCCGACGTCGAGACGACGTCATCGACGGATTCCGCTCGGGCGATGCTCCGGTGTTCCTGATCAGCCTGAAAGCCGGCGGGTTCGGGCTCACCCTGACCGAGGCCGACTACGTCCTGCTGCTCGACCCCTGGTGGAACCCCGCTGCCGAGGCGCAGGCCATCGATCGCACCCACCGGATCGGACAGACCCAGCCGGTGATCGTGTACCGGCTCATCGCCGCCGGCACCATCGAAGAGAAGGTGCTCGCGCTGCAGCAGCGCAAGGCGCGACTGTTCACCGCCGTGATGGACGATGAGGCTCTGTTCTCGCAGGCGCTCACCGCCGACGACATCCGCGGGCTGCTCGAATCGTGACCGACACGCCACCAGCATCCGGATAACCACGGCCGGTCACCGGCCGCGCTCAGCGAGCGCTCGGTAGAATCGACGCTGTCCAACCCTGAGGAGAGACATGCGGATCACGGGACTCGGCCACGCCGGGATGTTCATCGAGACGGTCGGCGGAAACATCATCTGCGACCCCGTTCTCGGACCCTCCTTCTACGGCTCCTGGTTCCCGTTCCCCGACAACCGCGGCCTCGACTGGGAGCGTCTCGGACGCGAAGCGGACTTCCTGTACATCTCGCACCGTCACCGCGACCACTTCGACCCGAACCTGCTCGAGAAGTACATCTCGAAGGACATCGAGGTGCTGCTGCCCGAGTACGTCACCGACGACCTCGAGGTCGACATCCGCAAGCTGGGCTACAACAACATCACCTACGCGCCCGCCGGCCAGGTGATCGAGCGCGGCGAGCTGAAGATCATGATCACGCCGCTGCGCGCCCCGAGCGACGGTCCGATCGGCGACTCCTCGCTGAGCGTCGACGACGGCACCGCATCGATCCTGAACCAGAACGACTCGCACCCGCTGGATCTGGAGACGCTGCTGTCGTTCGGCAAGCCGGAGGCGTACTTCACCCAGGTGTCCGGCGCGATCTGGTGGCCGATGGTCTACGACCTGCCTCAGGACGCCAAGCAGAAGTTCGCCGCGCTCAAGCGCGAGGCGCAGAACAAGCGCGCCATGTACTACATCGAGAAGGTCGATGCGCCCCACGTCTTCCCGATGGCGGGCCCGCCGATGTTCCTGCGCGAGGAGCTCTTCCAGTTCAACGGGAAGGGCCAGAACGACGACTCGATCTTCACCGATCAGAAGGAGTTCCTGGCGCACATGAAGGAGCTGGCGCCGAAATACGACGGCCACCTCTTCATTCCCGGCACCGTGGTCGACATGAACCACGGCGAGATGAACGTCTCGCAGAGCCTGTACTCCGAAGACGAGATCGCGCACATCTTCGACGAGAAGTGGGAGTACCTCGAAGAGCAGCGCGCATCGCGCCAGCAGGAGATCATCGACGAGGAGGCCACTCGCGCAGAGGTCATCCCGCCGGCCGAGATGCTCGCGGCGATCAAGGAGTGGTGGGAGCCGCTGCTGAAGAAGTCGCGGACCATCCGCCTCGGCGTCGGAGGCAACGTGCGCTTCAGGATCGGCGATCTCGACATGGTCGTGGACTTCCGCAAGGCGAAGGTCCGTGAGTACGCGGGCGAGGAGTGCATCTACTGGTACACGATCCCGGCCGACCTCGTCTCGACGAACATCCGCGACCACGAGATCGACTGGTCGAACTCGATCTTCCTCTCGATGCAGTTCTCGGTCGGGCGCAGCGGCAAGTTCAACGAGTTCCTCACCACCTTCCTCAAGTGCCTCTCAGTGGATCGCATCGAGTACGTCGAGAACTGGTACCAGGAGCAGACCGACCAGACCGAGGACGCCGAGATCGATGACTGGGTCGTGCAGCGCCGCTGCCCGCACCTGCGCGCCGACCTCACTCGCACCGGCAAGATCGAGGACGGGGTGCTCACGTGCTCGATGCACGACTGGAAGTGGGACCTCGAGACGGGCAAGTGCCTGACGACGACGGGACACCCCGTCCGCGCTTCGCGGATCATCCAGACCGGTTCGCGCGCGGCAGATGAGCGGGAGCCCGCTGCCGCATCGTGAGTCTGAGGCGCCGGATGCCACGGCTGGGTGTGGGTGCTGATGCCCGAACATCCCGCCTGCAGTACAAGGGTCCGTTTCGCGGCGCACGTCTGCTCGTACGGTACGCGCCCGAGGACGCGGTGCGGCTCGCAGGAGAACAGCTGGCCGAACAGGGATTCGTCCTCCGAGATGACGAGTTCGATCGGCGCCTCCAGCAGCAGGGCAGCCCGTGGAGGGCCGTCGCCGCCGAGATGGGGAACCCGAAGAGGTCCAACCGCACCTTCTGGACCGGACTGATCGCCGACGAGCTGCCGTTTCCGCTTCCGAGGTCGCTGCAGCACAGCATCCCACCCACTCTCGTCGTCGCGGCCGCCAGGCCGACGGGCGACGGAACCTCCGAGCTGGTCGTGTACCCCCATGCGTCCCGAGCCGGCGATCCTCAGCACGCTTTCGCTGCGGCACCGCGAGTCGACGCGGCGATCGATGCGATGACGCGCATGTCGACGGACGCTTCAGCACTCGTGTCGCACGAGACTCTGCGCGGCATCCGCAACGACGGCTGTCCGGCGTCTCAGGATGTCGTCCGGGACATGCTCGGCTGGCGGTGAGAACGATCACCGACGGTCTCCGTTAGACTTGCCGCATCACCGAACCTTTAACACCGTCCTGTGAGGCGGAGAAGGGAAGTGGCCGTTGTCTGCACGCACAGTGCTGCACGAAGCCGACATCGCGCGCGCTCTGACGCGCATCGCCCACGAGATCCTCGAGTCCAACCGAGGCGCCGAAGGGCTCGTGCTCCTCGGCATCCCGACCAGGGGAGTGACGCTGGCCGAGCGGCTCGGCTCGGTCATCTCCGGCATCGCCGAGACCGACATCCCCGTCGGATCGCTCGACATCACGCTGTTCCGCGATGATCTCTCGAAGCACCCGACCCGTGCGCCGAAGCGCACCGAGATCCCTGCCGGCGGCATCGACGACAAGACCGTCGTGCTCGTCGACGACGTGCTGTTCTCCGGCCGCACGATCCGCGCAGCGCTCGACGCCCTGCAGTCGATCGGCCGCCCGTCGGCGGTCCGCCTGGCGATCCTCGTCGACCGAGGCCACCGCGAGCTGCCCATCCGGCCCGACTTCGTGGGCAAGAACATCCCGTCGTCCCGCGCCGAGCGCGTCAACCTCCGCCTGCGCGAACTCGACGGAGCCGACGAGGTGACGATCGAATCATGAGGCACCTGCTCGACACCCGAACCCTCGATCGCGAGCAGGCCCTGCGCATCCTCGATGTCGCCGAGGACATGGCCGACACCCAGTCGCGCGAGGTCAAGAAGCTTCCGACGCTCCTCGGCAAGACCGTCGTCAACCTCTTCTTCGAGGACTCCACCCGTACCCGCATCTCTTTCGAGGCGGCCGCGAAGCGGCTCTCCGCCGACGTGATCAACTTCGCGGCGAAGGGATCCAGCGTCTCGAAGGGCGAGAGCCTGAAGGACACCGCCCAGACCCTGCAGGCGATGGGGGCGGATGCCGTGGTCGTGCGCCACTCGGCATCCGGAGCCCCCCGCACCCTCGCGACCAGCGGCTGGATCTCGGCCGGCGTGGTCAACGCCGGCGACGGGACGCACGAGCATCCCACCCAGGCGCTGCTCGACGCGTTCACCATCCGCAAGCGCCGCTATGGGAACGACAGCCGCGGGCGCGACCTGTCCGGTCTGCGCGTCGTCATCGTCGGCGACGTGCTGCACTCCCGTGTGGCCCGCTCCAACGTGTGGCTGCTGTCGCTGCTCGGCGCCGAGGTCACGCTGGTGACGCCCCCGACGCTCGTGCCGCAGAACGTGTCGCAATGGCCGGTGCGGGTGCTCTACGACCTCGATGCCGCTCTCGCCGAAGGGCCGGACGCCGTCATGATGCTGCGCATCCAGGCGGAGCGGATGCACCACGCTTATTTCCCCACTGAGCGGGAGTATTCCCGACTGTGGGGCCTGGACGCAGTGCGCGCGGCAACCCTGCCGGACGATAGCATTGTGATGCACCCGGGGCCGATGAACCGCGGACTCGAGATCTCATCCGAAGCCGCGGACTCGCCCCGTTCCACTGTGCTGGAGCAGGTCACCAACGGGGTCTCCGTGCGCATGGCCGTGCTCTATCTGCTGCTGGCAGGCGAGCGCAACGACGAAGAGGGGAAGTGAAGTGAGCCAGACCCTCGTCATCGCAGGCGTCCAGCTGCTCGGGCGCGAAAGCGCCGACATCGTGATCGAGAACGGTGTCATCGCCGAGATCGGCACCGGTCTCAGCCGATCGGGCGCGCGCGTCATCGACGCGGCAGGACTGGTCGCGCTCCCCGGTCTCGTCGACCTGCACACGCATCTGCGCGAACCCGGATTCGAAGCCTCCGAGACCGTCCTCACCGGCACGCAGGCGGCGGCGGCGGGCGGTTTCACGGCGGTCTTCGCCATGCCGAACACCCAGCCCGTGGCTGACACCGCAGGCGTCGTGGAGCAGGAGCTCGCCCTCGGAGAGGCAGCCGGCTACGCCACCGTGCAGCCGATCGGCGCCGTCACGGTCGGGCAGAAGGGCGAGCGTCTCGCCGAACTCGGCGCCATGGCCGGATCCCGCGCCCGCGTGCGCGTGTTCAGCGACGACGGCTTCTGCGTGTGGGACCCGCTGATCATGCGGCGCGCGCTGGAGTACGTGAAGTCGTTCGACGGCGTCATCGCACAGCACGCGCAGGACCCGCGTCTGACCGAGGGCGCGCAGATGAACGAGGGCGTCGTGTCGGCCGAGCTGGGCCTTGCCGGATGGCCGGCCGTCGCCGAGGAGTCGATCATCGCCCGCGACGTGCTGCTCGCCGAGCACGTCGGCTCCCGCCTGCACGTCTGCCATCTCTCCACGGCCGGGTCCGTCGACATCATCCGGTGGGCCAAGAAGCGCGGCATCCAGGTCACCGCCGAGGTCACCCCGCACCACCTGCTGCTGAC
Source organism: Microbacterium sp. NPDC089987 (assembly GCF_044748505.1). Lineage (NCBI taxonomy): Bacteria > Bacillati > Actinomycetota > Actinomycetes > Micrococcales > Microbacteriaceae > Microbacterium > Microbacterium sp. NPDC089987. The sequence goes on along the minus strand of NZ_JBIVGE010000001.1, from coordinate 1,215,568 downwards.
CGACGACCTCGTGCGCGACTACGACGCCCGCTACAAGGTCAACCCGCCGCTGCGCACCGCCGAAGACGTGATGGCCGTGCGCGAGGGCCTGGCCGACGGGACGATCGACATCGTCGCGACCGATCATGCCCCGCACCCGGCCGAGAACAAGGCCTGCGAATGGCAGGCCGCCGCGAACGGCATGGTCGGGCTGGAAAGCGCGCTGCGCGTGGTCCACCAGGCGATGGTGCAGACCGGTCAGCTCGACTGGGCCGACGTCGCGCGCGTGATGAGCACTGCTCCGGCTCGCATCGGCCGCCTCGACGGCTTCGGTGCCCTCGAGGTCGGACGTCCCGCGCACGTGACGCTGTACGACCCGAACGTGCCGGGAGTCTTCACCGAGGCCGACCTGCACGGGCGCAGCCAGAACTCTCCGTATCTCGGGCGCGAGCTGCCGGGCCGCGTGCAGTGGACGATCCACGGCGGCGTCGTGACCGTCGACGGGGGAGCCCTCGTGGAGGAGCTCGACACGCGGGCTGCGCTGAGCGAGCGGAGCGAGTCGAAGTGACCCGCGAGCTCGCCGCGCTGATCATCGGCTTCGTCGCCGCGCTGATCCTGCTGGCCATGTTCTTCGCCTGGCGCAGGCGTCTGCGTCGGGACTCCGGGCTCACCGCTCCGCTCGGCGTCCCCGAGCATGCGGATGTGACCGGCAGATACGAGATCCTGTACGTCGCCACCACCAAGCACGACCAGCCGCTCGAGCGGCTCGCCGTCAGCCCGCTGACGTACCGCGCGCGAGGGGAGCTCGTGCTCACCGACCGGGGCGTGGCACTCAGCCTCGACGGTGCGCCGACCGTGTTCCTGTCCTCTGCGCGGCTGATCGCCGCAGACCGCGCGACCGTCGCCATCGACCGCGTCGTGGAGCGCGACGGTCTCATCCGCCTCGTATGGCGCGCGACCGACGACGTCCACGTCGATTCCTTCATCCGGCCCACCTCAGGCGGGCCCTCAGAAATCCTGCCGCAGCTCGAGCGCCTCTGCGCCGGCGCGGAGAACGGAGACAACTCGTGACATCCCCCGACCAGACTGCTCAGGGCCCTTCGACAGGCTCAGGGATCCAGAATGCGGCTGTTCTCGTGCTCGAGGACGGCACCCGCTTCGAGGGGCGCGCATACGGCGCCCGCGGCACCACTCTCGGCGAGGTCGTCTTCGCCACCGGCATGTCCGGGTATCAGGAGACGCTGACCGATCCGTCGTACGCCGGCCAGATCGTGCTGCAGACCGCGCCGCACATCGGCAACACCGGCATGAACCGCGAGGACCAGGAGTCCTCGCGCATCTGGGTCGCCGGCTACATCGTGCGCGACCCCGCACGCCGGGTGTCGAACTGGCGCTCCGAGGAGAGCCTTGACGACGCGCTCGTGCGCGAGGGGATCGTCGGGATCAGCAGCATCGACACGCGCGCCCTCACCCGCCGCATCCGCGACACCGGCTCGATGCGCGGCGGCATCTTCTCCGGCGACGCCGCGACGCTGGACGCCGACGAGCAGCTGCGTCAGGTGACCGCCGCTCCGGAGATGGCCGGTCAGAACCTGTCGGCCACCGTCTCGGTCGCCGAGCCGGTCGTCATTACCGCGACCACCGAGCGCATCGGGAACGTCGCCGTGATCGACCTGGGCATCAAGCAGTCCACCCTCGACAACCTCGCCGCACTCGGCTTCGACGTGCACGTGCTGCCGCAGTCCGCCAGCTTCGAGGACATCGCGTCGACCTCGCCGGACGCCGTGTTCTACTCCAACGGCCCCGGCGACCCCTCGGCATCGGATGAGCAGGTCGCCGTGCTGCGACAGGTGCTCGACGCGCGCATCCCGTACTTCGGCATCTGCTTCGGCAACCAGCTGTTCGGGCGCGCACTGGGACTCGACACCTACAAGCTCACCTTCGGCCACCGCGGCATCAACCAGCCCGTCATCGACAAGGCCACCGGCCGCGTCGAGATCACCGCGCACAACCACGGCTTCGCCGTCGCTGCCCCGCTCGAGGGCGAATTCGACAGCCCGCACGGCTACGGGAAGGTCGAGGTGAGCCACGTCGGCCTCAACGACCAGGTCGTCGAGGGCCTTCGCGCCCTCGACATCCCGGCCTTCTCGGTGCAGTACCACCCCGAGGCGGCGGCGGGTCCGCACGACGCCCACTACCTGTTCAGCAGATTCCGCGAACTCGTCGTCGCGAACAAGAAGGGCGCCAACTGATGCCGAAGCGTGAAGACATCAACTCCGTCCTGGTCATCGGCTCCGGCCCGATCGTCATCGGCCAGGCCTGCGAGTTCGACTACTCCGGAACCCAGGCGTGCCGCGTGCTGCGCGAGGAGGGCGTGCGCGTCATCCTGGTCAACTCCAACCCGGCCACCATCATGACCGACCCCGACTTCGCCGACGCGACGTACATCGAGCCGATCACCCCCGAGGTGATCGAGACGATCATCGCCAAGGAGAAGCCGGATGCCATCCTTCCGACCCTCGGCGGGCAGACCGCGCTGAACGCGGCCATGGCGCTGCACGAGCGCGGCATCCTCGAGAAGTACGACGTCGAGCTGATCGGCGCGAAGGTCGACGCGATCCGCCGCGGCGAGGACCGCCAGGTGTTCAAGGAGCTCGTGATCGAGGCCGGCGCCGACGTCGCCAAGTCGGTCATCTGCCATACCATGGACGAGCTGATCGCCGGTGCAGAACAGCTCGGCTACCCGCTCGTCGTGCGTCCCTCGTTCACGATGGGCGGCCTGGGCTCGGGCTTCGCGTACGACGAGACCGACCTCCGCCGCATCGGCGGTGCGGGCCTGCACGACTCGCCGACCAACGAGGTGCTGCTCGAGGAGTCGATCCTCGGGTGGAAGGAGCACGAGCTCGAGCTCATGCGCGACACCTCCGACAACACGGTGGTCGTCTGCTCGATCGAGAACGTCGACCCGGTCGGCGTGCACACCGGCGACTCGATCACCGTGGCTCCGGCGCTCACGCTCACCGACCGCGAGTACCAGAAGATGCGCGACATCTCGATCGACATCATCCGCTCGGTCGGCGTCGACACCGGCGGCTGCAACATCCAGTTCGCCGTCGACCCGTCCAACGGCCGCATCATCGTCATCGAGATGAACCCCCGCGTCTCGCGCTCGTCGGCGCTGGCATCCAAGGCGACGGGATTCCCGATCGCGAAGCTGGCCGCGAAGCTCGCGCTCGGCTACCGCCTTGATGAGATCCCGAACGACATCACCGGCGTCACGCCCGCGAGCTTCGAGCCGACGCTCGACTACGTCGTGGTGAAGGTGCCGCGCTTCGCGTTCGAGAAGTTCCCTGCAGCCGACGCCACGCTCACCACCACCATGAAGTCCGTGGGCGAGGCGATGGCCATCGGCCGCAACTACACGACCGCGCTGCAGAAGGCCCTGCGCTCCCTCGAGAAGCGCGGCTCCAGCTTCCACTGGGGTGAGGAGAGCCGCTCCGTGGACGAGCTGCTCGAGGTCTCGAAGACCCCGACCGACGGTCGCATCGTCGTGCTGCAGCAGGCGCTGCGCAAGGGCGCGACGATCGAGCAGGCCTTCGACGCGACAGCCATGGACCCGTGGTTCCTCGACCAGATCGTGCTGATCAACGAGGTGGCCGACGGCGTCGCCGCGGCTGACGAGCTCGATCGCGACACGCTGCGCCTCGCCAAGGAGCACGGATTCAGCGACGCTCAGATCGCGCAGCTGCGCGGTCTCGGCGAGGCCGAGGTGCGCGGCATCCGCCACCGCCTGGACGTCCGACCGGTCTTCAAGACCGTCGACACCTGCGCGGGCGAGTTCCCGGCCCTCACCCCGTATCACTACTCGAGCTACGACTTCGAGACCGAGGTCGCGCCGAGCGAGCGCACCAAGGTCGTCATCATCGGCTCCGGCCCCAACCGCATCGGGCAGGGCGTCGAGTTCGACTACTCGTGCGTGCACGCCTCGTTCGCGCTGTCGGATGCCGGGTACGAGACGGTCATGGTCAACTGCAACCCCGAGACGGTCTCGACCGACTACGACACCTCCGACCGCCTGTACTTCGAGCCGCTGACGCTCGAGGACGTGCTCGAGGTGCTCGACGCTGAGGCTCGCAGCGGCACCATCCTCGGCGTCGTCTGCCAGCTCGGAGGCCAGACCCCGCTCGGGCTCGCCAAGGGCATCGAGGCGGCCGGCTACACCGTGCTCGGCACCAGCCCCGCCGCGATCGACCTGGCCGAGGAGCGCGAGCTGTTCGCCCGACTGCTGGACGACGCCGGTCTCGTCGCCCCGCGCAACGGCACGGCGATCGACGTCGACGGTGCGGTGCGCATCGCCGAGGACATCGGCTACCCGGTGCTCGTGCGCCCGAGCTTCGTGCTGGGCGGTCGCGGCATGGAGATCGTCTACGACACGCCGTCGCTGCGCGACTACTTCGTGCGCACCGCCGGCGAGGTGATCATCGAGGAGGGCAAGCCGCTGCTCGTCGACCGCTTCCTCGACGACGCGATCGAGCTCGACGTCGACGCGCTGTACGACGGCACCGATCTGTACATCGGCGGCGTCATGGAGCACCTCGAAGAGGCCGGCATCCACTCCGGCGACTCGAGCTGCACCCTCCCGCCGGTCTCGCTCGGCCGTACCGACATCGACCGCGTGCGCACCGCCACCCTGGCCATCGCGAAGGGCGTCGGGGTGCGCGGCCTGCTGAACGTGCAGTTCGCGATCAGCGCCGGCGTGCTCTACGTGATCGAGGCCAACCCCCGTGCCAGCCGCACGGTGCCGTTCGTGTCGAAGGCACTGGGCATCCCGATGGCGAAGGCCGCCAGCCGTCTCATGGCGGGCGCGACGATCGCCGAGCTGATCGAGGAGGGCATGCTGCCTGCGCAGGACGGTTCGCGTGTGCCGCTGGGCGCGCCGGTCGCCGTCAAGGAGGCGGTGCTGCCGTTCAAGCGCTTCCGCACCCACGACGGCAAGGTCGTCGACTCCGTGCTCGGCCCCGAGATGCGCTCGACCGGTGAGGTCATGGGCATCGACCGCGACTTCCCGACCGCATTCGCGAAGAGCCAGTCGGCCGCGTACGGCGGGATGCCGACGTCGGGCACCGTGTTCATCTCGGTCGCCGACGCCGACAAGCGCGAGGTCATCCTCCCGGCGCACCGCCTGCAGCAGCTCGGCTTCACGCTCACCGCGACCGAGGGCACGGCCGAGATCCTCAGCCGCAACGGCATCGAGGCCCAGGTCGTGGCGAAGTACAGCGAGACGCAGGAGAACGGCGAGCGGAACATCGTCGACCTGATCAACGACGGCGAGATCGACATCGTGGTGAACACCCCGTCCGGCGGCGCAGCCCGCGCCGACGGGTACGAGATCCGTGCCGCGGCGGTCGCCGCCGACAAGGCGCTGTTCACCACCATGGCCGTGCTCGGCGCTGCGGTCACCGGCATGGATGCCACGCAGTCGGGCTTCGAGGTGCGCAGCCTGCAGGAGTACGCCGCCGACCGCGAGGCCGCTCGATGACGGAATCGTTCGGAGCGCGCCTGCGCACAGCGATGGACCGCTTCGGTCCGCTGTGCGTGGGCATCGACCCGCACGCGGCTTTGCTCGACCAGTGGGGTCTCGCGCAGGACGCCGACGGACTGCGCGCGTTCGGCCTCGCCGTGGTGGATGCCGCGGCAGGCCGAGCGGCCGTCGTGAAGCCGCAGGTCGCGTTCTTCGAGCGCTTCGGCTCTCGAGGATTCGCCGCGCTGGAGGACGTCATGACCGCCGCGCGGGATGCCGGACTGATCGTGCTGGCCGACGCCAAACGCGGCGACATCGGCTCGACCATGGCCGGCTACGCGGCCGCTTGGCTGGAGGCGGGATCGCCCCTCGAGGCCGATGCGGTGACCATCAGCCCCTACCTCGGTCCGGACTCGCTGCGCGACACGCTCACGACCGCCGTCCGCGCCGGCAAGGGCGTGTTCGTGCTCGCCGCGACGAGCAATCCGGAGGCGGCCTCGCTGCAGACCGCGCGCACGATCGATGTGGCCGGCGGCGACGAGCAGACCGTGGCCGCCAGGGTCACCCGGGACGTCACCTGGGCCAATCGCTCATCGGCCTTCGACGGCTCACTCGGCCCGGTCGGCGTGGTGATCGGCGCGACGGTCGACCGCTCGGAGCTGGGCCTCGGCGACGAGCTGCTCGCCGGCACGCCCATCCTCGCGCCCGGCTTCGGAGCGCAGGGCGCTACCGCCCAGGATCTGACCGCGCGGTTCGGCGCGGTGGCCGCGAACGTGCTCGCGAGCGAGAGCCGCAGCATCCTCGCCGCCGGAGCCGACGGCATCGCCCAGGCGATCAGCACCCGCAATGCGCGCTACCAGGAGGTCCTCCGTGACTGAACGACCCGCGGTCCCGGATGTCGACCGCCTCGCCGCATCCCGACGCGCCCTCGAGCGGAGGCGAGCGCGGGCCGCACTCAAGCGCGACCTCAGCACGCGGGTCATCGCGCCGCAGACGGTGCTGCGCCAGGCGATCGAAGACGCCGACTCCGACGCCGCCACCATGCGGGTCACCGACTTCCTGATGGCCCTTCCGGCGATCGGCGCCGGCAAGCGCGACCGTGTGCTCGAGGAGCTGCACATCGCGCCCGTCAAGCGGCTCGGGGGGCTCGGGGTGCGCCAGCGCACCGCGCTGAGCACGTGGCTCGACGAGCGCTTCCCGCCGCACCGGCCCCGCCCCGCCCGCAGTCGCCTGCTCGTGCTTGCCGGCCCCACCGCGGTCGGCAAGGGGACGGTGGCCGCGCGCATCCGCGAGACCCACCCGGAGATCCATCTGTCGGTGTCGGCGACCACGCGCGCCCCCCGCCCCGGCGAGGTCGACGGCGTGCACTACTACTTCGTCGACGATGCGGAGTTCGACCGTCTCATCGCCGACGAGCAGCTGCTCGAGTACGCGGTGGTGCACAACAAGCACCGCTACGGCACCCCGCGCGGGCCCGTGGACGCCGCTCTGACCGAGGGCAGGACGGTGCTGCTCGAGATCGATCTGCAGGGCGCCAGGCAGGTTCGTGCGGCTGAGCCGTCGGCATCCCTCGTCTTCCTGCTGCCGCCCAGCTGGGACGAACTCGTGCAGCGGCTGGTCGGCCGCGGCACCGAGGATGCCGAGGAGCGCGCCCGCCGGCTGCGCACCGCCCGGGTCGAGCTGGCCGCGCAGAACGAGTTCGATTACCTCGTCGTGAACGCCGACGTCGCGACCGCGGCCGAAGAGGTCGTAGAATTGTCCACAGACTCTGCGCGTCGCTCGGCTCATTGAGCCCTTCGGACCGCGCGCCGCATCGATTTCGCGACAGATCGTCACCCCGACGCCACCGTCGCCTGACCAGGAGGTCCACCATGGCCGGACACAACAACGGCATCATCGACCCGCCCATCGACAACCTTCTCGAGCGCGTCGAGTCGAAGTACGAGCTCGTGATCTACGCGTCGAAGCGCGCACGCCAGATCAACGACTACTACTCCGACCTGCACGAGGGAAACCTCTTCGACAACGTCGGCCCGCTCGTCGACTCCTCGGTCGAGGACAAGCCCCTCACGATCGCTCTGCACGAGATCAACGAGGACAAGCTGCGCATCCGTCACGCTGAGTGATCGCACTCGCACTGTGAGCCGCCGACGTCCTCATCGGGATGTCGGCGGCTTCATGCACACTGGCGTCGAGCCATCACCGGCTCCGCCACACGACCCCGCTTTGGAGCCCCGATGAGCGCGCTGCGCCTGTTCACGTCCGAGTCCGTCACCGAAGGACACCCCGACAAGATCTGCGATCAGATCTCCGACAGCATCCTCGACGGGCTCCTCGCGGTCGATCGGGATTCGCGCGTGGCCGTCGAGACGCTCGTCACGACCGGGCTCGTGCACGTCGCCGGTGAGATCCGCACCGAGGGCTACGTCGACATCCCCACGATCGTGCGCGACGTCGTGAACGGCATCGGCTACACCTCGAGCGACACGGGCTTCGACGGCTCGTCGTGCGGGGTCAGCATCTCGGTCGGTGAGCAGTCGACCGACATCGCGAACGGCGTCGACCAGGCGCAGGAGCAGCGAGACGGAGGATCGACCGATCCCCGCGACCTGCTCGGTGCGGGCGACCAGGGCATCATGTTCGGCTTCGCGACGAACGAGACCCCGCAGCTCATGCCGATGGCCGCGTGGACGGCGCATCGCATCGCCGAGCGTCTCACCGAGGTGCGCCGCTCCGGCGAGCTGTCGTTCCTGCGTCCGGACGGGAAGACGCAGGTCACCCTCGGATACGACGGCTTCACCCCCAAGACCGTCGACGCCGTCGTGCTCTCGACGCAGCACCACCCCGACATCTCCCAGGACGAGCTGAAGCAGCTCGTGCGGGACGTCGTCATCGACCCGGTTCTCGAGCAGACCGGTCTCGATCTCGCCGACGACCTGAAGTACTACATCAACCCGGCCGGCCCCTTCGTCACGGGCGGCCCGAAGGGCGACGCGGGCCTCACCGGTCGCAAGATCATCATCGACACCTACGGCGGCGCCGCCCGGCACGGCGGCGGCGCGTTCAGCGGCAAGGACCCGTCGAAGGTCGACCGCTCGGGCGCCTACGCGATGCGGTGGGTGGCGAAGAACGTCGTCGCCGCGGGGCTCGCCGACCGCGCCGAGGTGCAGGTCGCGTATGCCATCGGCGTCGCACGTCCGGTCGGCCTCTACGTCGAGACCTTCGGGACCGGCCGGGTGTCGGAGGAGACCATCACCGAGGCGATCTCGCAGGTGTTCGATCTGCGCCCGCAGGCGATCATCGAAGAGCTCGACCTGCTGCGCCCGATCTACGCGCAGACCGCCGCGTACGGGCACTTCGGCCGCGAGCTACCCGACTTCACCTGGGAGCGCACCGACCGCGCCGACGACCTGCGTCGCGCAGCCGGCCTCTGAGGCCGTCGTGTCCGAGGCTCGTCCCGAGCGGGCGGAGGCCGGCCCGGGGGAGGGACGCCGCATCGCGCGGGTGCTGATCGACTCGCCGCTGCCGCAGCTGGACAGGCTGTTCGACTACGCCCTGCCTGACGAGCTCGGCGACGTCGTCCCCGGCGTCCGCATCAAGGCGCCGCTGCGCACCGCGGGTCGCGTGGTCGACGGCTTCATCGTCGAGATCGACGTGGAACCGGATGCCACTCGCATGCTCTCCGAGATCGAGAGCGTCGTCTCGTCGACCGTCGTGATGCCCGACCGTCTGTACCGCCTCGCGCGGCGAGCGGCGGATCGCGCGGCGGGCTCGGCATCCGACGTCCTGCGCCTCGCTATCCCGAAGCGGCAGGTGCGGGTCGAGAAGGCGTGGACACCGGTCGAAGAGACGATCGAGATCGATTCGGATGCCCTGACCCGAGCACACGAGATCATCGCCCGCTACGACGGTCTGGCCGAGGTGATCGCCGAGTCGGGCCGGGCGGCCGTCGAGGCCATCCCCGTCCAGACCGGATCCGAGCCCGGATGGGCCGCGCTGCTGGCCGCTGCCGCCGCTGCCGAGCTGGCCGATGGCCGGTCGAGCGTCCTGGTGGTTCCCGACTACCGCGACCAGGAGCTGCTGCTCACCGCGCTCGCGGAGCTCGTGCCGGCAGAGGCGATCGCACGCCACGACGCACGGCAGACGAATCCCAACCGCTACCGCGCTTTCCTGCGCACCCTCGACGATGCGCCCTGCGTCGTGGTCGGCAACCGCTCAGCCGTCTACTCTCCGGTTCGCGCCGCGCTCGTCGTCATCTGGGACGATTCCGACCCGCTGCTCGCCGAACCGCTCGCCCCCTACGTGCACGCCCGCGACGCAGCGCTGATCCGGCAGGAGCAGGAGGGCAGTGCACTGCTGCTCGTCGCGCACACGCGCTCGACCGACGTCGAGCGGCTCGTGCAGCACTCGTGGCTGCGCGATGTCACCGCCGCGCGGCGGGTCATCCCGAACGTGCGTCTGAGCACGCCGCAGGAGCTCGAGCGGACGATCGGTCAGCGGGTGCCCTCGAGCGCCTTCGCCAGTGCGCGCGCGGCGGCGGCGGAAGGGCCGGTGCTCGTGCAGGTCGCTCGCCCCGGCTTCGCTCCGACGCTCGTGTGCGCCACATGCCGGCATCCCGCGCGGTGCCGGCAGTGCGGCGGGCCGCTGGGCGCCCGACGTCGCGGAGCAGTGCCCGTGTGCGGGTGGTGCGGTCGATCCGCGCACTCCTGGCGGTGCGTGGAATGCTCGTCCGAGCAGGTGCGGCTGGCGTCCTCCGGCACCGAGCGCACCGCCGACGAACTCGGACGCGCCTTCCCCGGAGTGCGGGTGATCGTCTCCGACGGCGCTCACCCGGTGCAGCACGTCGACGATCGTCCTGCGCTGGTCGTCGCCACGCGCGGCGCCGAGCCGATCGCCGACGGCGGCTACCGGGCGGTCATCCTGCTCGACGGCGCACGCATGCTGCAGGCGCCGGAGCTGCGGATCGGAGAGTCGTGCCTGCGCTGGTGGTCGAACGCCGCCGCCCTCGCAGCCCCGCGATCACCCGTGCATCTCGTGGGCGTGGACGGCCCGGTGGCTCGCGCCCTCGCGAGCTGGTCGGCCGCGGCCTACGCCCGCTCCGAGCTGGAGGCGCGGATGCCGCTGCACATGCCTCCGACGGCGCGGTTCGCGCAGCTCGAGGGTGTTCCGGCGTCGGTGAGCGCGGCGATCGACGTGCTCTCAGGCATCGGCATTCCCGCGGACGCGGTGCTGGGACCCGTGCCGATCGACGAGGACGGGCGCGTGCGCGCCCTCGTCCGCTTCCCCTACGCCGCCGGTCAGGAGGTCGCTGACACGCTGCGCGCCAGCGTCGTCGCCGATGCCGCCCAGAGCCGACGTGGCCGGGGGAGGCAGCGCATCCCGCTCTCGGTGCATCTCGATATCCTCGAACCCGACATCTGATCACCCGAAGCTCGACCGACCGGAGAACCTTTCATGCGCCTCGTCTTCGCAGGCACCCCCGCCGTCGCCGTCCCCACCCTGCGCGCCCTCGCCGCGCAGCACGAGATCGCGGCGGTGATCACCCGCCCGGATGCCCCACTCGGGCGCAAGCGCGTGCTGACCCCGTCGCCCGTCGCCGCAGTCGCAGAGCAGCTCGGACTGCCCGTCATCAAGGCAGCCCGGCTCGATGAAGACGTGACGAAGCAGATCGACGCCCTCGACGCTGCACTTGGAGTGATCGTCGCCTACGGCGGGATCGTGCGCGAGCCGCTGCTGTCGACGCCCGCGAAGGGCTGGATCAACCTGCACTTCTCGCTGCTGCCGCGGTGGCGCGGCGCAGCCCCGGTGCAGCGGGCTCTGATCAACGGCGATGCCGAGCTCGGCGTCGCCGTGTTCCAGCTCGTGCCCGCGCTCGATGCGGGAGACGTCTTCGCCATGCGCTCCGTCGCCGTGCCCGATGACGCGACCGCCGACGTGGCTCTCGAGGTGCTCGCGAAGGACGGCGCCGCGCTCACCCTCGACGTGGTGGCCGGCATCGCCGATGGCACCGCCCGCGCGCAGCCGCAGCAGGGCGATCCCTCCCTCGCCCCGAAGCTCACGCTCGACGACGGCGTGATCGACTGGCAGGCAGCACTCGACGAGGTGTACGCGCGCTACCGCGGCGTCACGCCAGAACCCGGTGCGCACACCACCATCGCCGGCGCTCGGCTGAAGATCCTCGGCGCCGCACCCGGGCCGATCGACGCGCCGCGCCTCGAGCCGGGCCTGCTGCACGGCACCAAGGACGCCGTGCTCATCGGCACGGGCACGACACCGCTCGCGGTCACCCGTGTGCAGCCGGCGGGCAAGGGATCGATGAACGCCGCCGACTGGTGGCGCGGTCTGCGCGACGGCGGATCCGCGAGGGTCGGATCGTGAGCGCCCCGAAGATCCAGGCCGCCCGCTGGGTCGCCTACGACGTGCTCCGAGCCGTGTCGGACGACGACGCGTATGCGAACCTGCTGCTGCCCAAGCTGATCGTCGAAGCGAACCTCGACCCGCAGGACGCCGGTCTCGCCACGGAGCTCACCTACGGCACGCTGCGTCGACGCGGAACCTACGACGCCATCATCGCCGAGGCGGCCGGCCGGCCCGTCGATCAGATCGACCCTGCGGTGCTGGATGCCCTTCGCCTCGGCGCGCATCAGCTGCTCTCCACCCGCGTCGCCGCGCACGCGGCGGTCAACGAGTCGGTCTCGCTGGTCGCAGCCGAGGTCGGACGCGGGGCGTCCGGATTCGCCAACGCCGTGCTGCGCCGGATTGGCCGAGACGACGCCGACACCTGGCAGCAGCGAATCGAAGCGGGCGCGCGCTCCGACGACGAGCGCCTCGCGCTGCGCACCGCGCATCCCGTGTGGGTGATCCGGGCCCTCCGGCGCGCCCTCGCCGCCGAGGGGCGAGGGGATGAACTCGACGCGCTGCTGGTGTCCGACAACGTCGCACCCGAGGTCACCCTCGCCGCGCTCCCGGGGCTCGCCGAGCCGGGCACCCCGCGACGCCCGTACGCGTCCACCGCATTCGGCTCGCCAGGCGGCGACCCTCGTCGGGTCATCGCCGACGCGAACGGCACCGTCCGCGTGCAGGATGAGGGCTCGCAGCTCGTCGCGCTGGCGCTGGCCGCCGCCGCGCCCGTGCATACGGGGGAGCGGTGGCTGGACCTCTGCGCAGGGCCCGGCGGGAAGACGGCGATGCTCGCCGCGCTCGCGCTCGGATCCGGTGCTGATCTCGAGGCGAACGAGGTCGTTCCCGCGCGCGCCGGACTGGTCCGGCATGCGGTGCGTCCGCTGCCGATCGAGGTGCCCGTGCACGAGGAGGACGGACGTGTGCTCGCTGCACAGCATCCGGCATCCTTCGATCGCATCCTCGTGGATGCGCCGTGCACCGGTCTCGGCGCGCTGCGCCGGCGTCCGGAGGCGCGCTGGCGCAAGTTGCCGGAAAACGTCCCTGAGCTCGTCGAGCTGCAGATGCAGCTGCTCGATGCCGCGCTCGACGCGCTGAAGCCCGGCGGCATCGTCGGCTACGCGACCTGCTCGCCGCATCTGGCGGAGACGACGGGAGTCGTCACGGAGATCCTGCGCCGTCGCGACGACATCGTCGAGCTCGACGCGCGCTCGGTCATGGCCGGAGTCGCCCGATCGCCCATCGACCTATCCCCGCGCGTGAACGACGGTCCCGGCAGCGGCAGCGTGCAGCTGTGGCCGCATCGCCACGGCACCGACGCCATGTTCCTCGCGCTGCTGCAGCGCACCGATCCGGAAAGGACCACCTCGTGACCCTCCCCACCGCGCCGCGGATCAACCCGAGCATCCTCGCGGCGGACTTCGCCAACATGCAGTCGGAGCTCGCCCGGATCGCGACGGCCGACTTCGCGCACGTCGACGTGATGGACAACCACTTCGTCCCGAACCTCACCTTCGGTCCCCAGATGGTCGAGCGCATCCAGGCGACCAGTCCCATCCCGCTCGACGTGCACCTGATGATCAGCGATCCCGACCGGTGGGCGCCTGGATACGCCGAGCTGGGCGCCGCCAGCGTCACCTTCCACCTCGAGGCCGCCGCCGACCCGGTCGCGCTCGCCCGCCGCCTTCGCTCGATCGGGGCGCGCGCGGGTATCGCGATCAAACCGGGTACGGCAGGGGAGGCGCTCTACGACATCCTCGACGAGTTCGACCAGATCCTGGTGATGACCGTCGAGCCGGGCTTCGGCGGCCAGGGCTTCATACCCGAGACGATGCCGAAGCTGCGGGCGCTGCATGACGAGGCGCGCAGGCGAGGGTCCGGCGTCTGGCTGCAGGTCGACGGCGGGATCTCCGACGACACGATCGCGCAGGCCGCCGCCGCGGGCGCCGACACGTTCGTCGCGGGCTCTGCGGTGTACGGGGCCGCCGACATCGAGGCCGCCGTCATCGGTCTTCGTGAGCGTGCACGAGCGGCTAGCCTGGAATCGTGAAGACATTCGACGAACTGTTCGCCGAGCTCAGCGCCACCGCGCTCGAGCGTCCCGAGGGATCGGGCACCGTCGCACAGCTGGATCGCGGAGTGCATGCGATCGGCAAGAAGATCGTCGAGGAGGCGGCCGAGGTCTGGATGGCCGCCGAGTACGAGTCGAACGACGAGGCCGCCGAGGAGATCTCGCAGCTGCTCTACCACCTGCAGGTGATGATGCTCGCCAAGGGACTGTCTCTGGAGGACGTCTACCGACATCTGTGAGCGAGGCTCAGACACCGTTCACCAGAGACGAAAGACATCCATGCTGCGCATCGCCGTTCCCAACAAGGGCTCGCTCTCCGAGACAGCCGCCGAGATGCTGACGGAGGCCGGATACACCGGCCGACGCGACCCCAAGACCCTGCACGTCATCGACGCCGACAGTGACGTCGAGTTCTTCTACCTCCGTCCTCGTGACATCGCGACCTACGTGGCATCCGGCGCTCTCGACGTCGGCATCACCGGTCGCGACCTGCTGCGCGACGTCCGTCAGGACGACGCCAGGGAGATCGAGCAGCTGGGCTTCGCCCGCTCGACCTTCCGGTTCGCGGCCCCTCCCGGCAGATACTCGTCGATCGAGGATCTCGAGGGCGTTCGCGTCGCTTCCGCCTATCCCGGCCTGGTCGACGACTTCCTGCGCGAGAACGGCGTGACCGCCCACCTCGTCCCTCTGGACGGCGCGGTGGAGTCGGCTGTGCAGCTCGGCGTCGCCGACGTGATCGCCGACGTCGTCGAGACCGGGACCACGCTGCGTCAGGCGGGCCTGGAGATCTTCGGCCCGATCATCATCCAGTCCGAGGCCGTGCTGATCAGCCGGCCGGGCGATGCGCCGGGAACTGACCGCCTGCTGCGCCGCCTGCGCGGTGTGATGGTGGCCCGGCAGTATGTGCTGCTCGACTACGACCTCCCCGCCCGCCTCGTGGACCAGGCCGTCGAGATCGCCGGAGGGCGGGAGTCGCCGACCATCTCGCCGCTGCGCGACCCCGAGTGGGTGGCCGTGCGGGTCATGGTGCCGCGCAAGGGCGTCAACCAGGTGATGGACGACCTGTACGCCCTCGGCGCTCGGGCGATCCTGGTGACCGCGATCGACGCGGCGAGGCTCTGATGACGCTCGCAGCCCGCGTGATCCCCTGCCTCGACGTCGCCGCGGGTCGCGTGGTGAAGGGCGTGAACTTCCAGAACCTGCGTGACATGGGCGACCCCGTCGAGCTCGCCGCGCACTACGCGGCACAGGGGGCCGACGAGATCACCTTCCTCGATGTCACCGCCACGGTGGATGCCAGGGCGACGACCCACGACGTCGTGCAGCGCACCGCCGAGAACGTGTTCGTGCCGCTCACCGTGGGCGGCGGGGTGCGCAGCGTCGACGACGTGGCGCGCCTGCTGTCGGTCGGTGCGGACAAGGTGGGGGTCAACTCCGCCGCGATCGCCCGTCCGGCGCTTCTCGATGAGATCGCCGACCGCTTCGGCGCCCAGGTGCTCGTGCTCTCGCTCGACGTCAAGCGGTCGACGACGACGCACTCCGGCTTCGTCGTCACGACGCACGGCGGACGCGCCGAGACGACCCTCGACGCACTCGACTGGGCGCGCGAGGCCATCGAGCGCGGCGCCGGAGAGCTTCTGGTCAACTCGATCGACGCGGACGGCACGAAGGACGGCTTCGACCTCGAGCTGGTTCGCCTGATGCGCGAGGTCTCTGCCGTTCCCGTGATCGCGTCCGGGGGAGCGGGCGACGTGGCAGATTTCGCCCCCGCGATCGCCGCCGGGGCGGATGCCGTGCTCGCAGCCAGCGTGTTCCACAGCGGACAGCTCACGATCGGCGAGGTCAAGGACGCGCTGCGGGCCGACGGCGTGGTGGTGCGATGAGCTCGCTCGATGTCACGTCGATCGCGTGGAACGACGCGGGACTCGCACCCGTGATCGTGCAGCAGCATGACACCCGAGAGGTCCTCATGCTGGCCTGGATGGATGCGGAGGCGCTGCGTCGCACGATGGCCGGCGGCCGTGCCGTGTACTGGTCGCGGTCGCGTCAGGAGTACTGGCGCAAGGGCGACACCTCGGGCAGCACCCAGCGCGTCGTCCGCATCGCTGTGGACTGCGATGCCGACACGATCCTGCTGCAGGTCGACCAGCAGGGCGCCGCCTGCCATACCGGCAGCCGCACCTGCTTCGACGGGCGCGAACTGCCCATGAGCGAGGCGTGACGTGCTGCGGCGCGCCCGGATGCTCGGCGTCCTCACATTCCTGCTCTCCGGCGGGATCGGCATCATCTCGTCCACCCAGATCTGGGCGACGGTGCAGCGTGCCGATGCGGGGGAGACCCTCACCGTCACCGGCGCGGTGATCTACCCGCTGCTGGCTCCGCTGTCGCTCGCCGTGCTGGCGCTGGGCGCCGCGCTTTCGATCGCCGGCCCCGTGCTGCGCCACATCCTCGCCGTGCTCGGCGTCGGAGCCGCCGCCGTTCTCATCCTCGGCACCGCGCCGTTGATCGGGTCGGCGCCGATCTCGGCCGTGGCGCCCGCGGTCACCGAGGCGACCGGCCTGGGCGGCGAGGAATCGCTGCGACAGGTCGTCGCGGACGTCACGGCGACGCCGTGGCCCGTGATCGCCCTGCTCTGCTGGGTGGTGCTCGCTCTGGCATCCGTCTTCGTGCTCCTCACCGCGCGCCGCTGGCCGACCGGCGGCCGTCGCTATCGCTCGGCTGGCGAGGGCGCGCATCGCAGCTCGGGGCCGCTCGACTCCGTCGATTCGTGGGACGAGCTGTCGCACGGCACGGATCCGACGGACTCAGCCCGATAGACTGTCAGCATCGCCTAGCCACCCGGAGGAGAACATGACCAACCCGATCGCCGATCCCGGCCACGGACACTCGCCTGCTGCCTGGACCGCCGTCGTGATCATGCTCGTGGGCTTCACCGCCGGCACGGTCTTCTTCTGCGTCGGCCTGCCGGTCGCCGTCTGGGTCTGCGCCGCCGTCGTGGTGGTCGGAGCGATCGTCGGGTGGGCTATGGCGAAGGCCGGCTGGGGTGTGAAGGGCCCGAAGTACGCGCCGAAGGCGCACTGATGGTGCTCGCCGACCTGACGGCCGGCGCCGTGCAGGATGCCGAGCGGCGCGCCCAGTCGCGACCGCTCGCCGTCGTCGAGCGCGAGGCCGCCGCACGACCCGCCGCTCGTGATGTGCTCGCCGCGCTCGCCCCGGCAGACCGGGTGAAGATCATCGCCGAGGTCAAGCGCGCCAGCCCGTCGCGTGGCGCCCTGGCAGAGATCCCCGATCCCGCGCTGCAGGCTTCGCTGTACGAGCAGGGTGGCGCTTCGGCGATCAGCGTGCTCACCGAGGAGCGCCGCTTCGGCGGCAGCCTCGCCGATCTCGAGGCGGTCACCGAGCGCGTCTCCGTGCCGGTGCTGCGCAAGGACTTCATCGCGACGCCGTACCAGGTCTTCGAGGCGCGCGCCGCCGGCGCCGATCTCGTGCTGCTCATCGTCGCGGGTCTGTCGCAGACCGTTCTCACCGAGCTGCACGACCTCATCACGGATCTCGGAATGACCCCGCTCGTCGAGACGCACTCCGCCGAGGAGCTCGAGGTCGCGATTGATCTGGGCGCGGATCTCATCGGCGTCAACGCGCGCAACCTGCACACTCTCGAGCTCGACCGCGACCTGTTCGCCCGCCTCTCCGACCGCGTCCCGGATTCCGCGATCCGCATTGCCGAATCGGCCGTGCTGCAGCCCGACGACGTCACCCGGTATCGGGACGCCGGCGCCGACGTGGTGCTCATCGGCGAGGCGCTCGTCACCGGCGACCCGGTCGCCACCCTCAACGCATTCCTCGCCGCCGGTGACACGCCGGTGCGAGGCAGAACGGAGATGAAGTGAGTCTGCGCGACCAGCACGGTCCGTTCTTCGGCGACTTCGGCGGCCGGTACATGCCCGAATCGCTCGTCGCCGCGATCGACGAGCTCGCCGCCGCCTACGAGGATGCGATCGCCGATCCTGCGTTCCGCTCCGAGCTCGCGACGCTGCTGCACTCCTACGCCGGGCGCCCTTCGCCGATCACCGAGGTGCCGCGATTCGCCGCGCACGCCGGCGGTGCACGCGTCTTCCTCAAGCGGGAAGACCTCAACCACACCGGCTCGCACAAGATCAACAACGTGCTCGGACAGGCGCTGCTCACCAGGCGTCTCGGCAAGACCCGCGTGATCGCCGAGACGGGCGCCGGTCAGCACGGCGTGGCGACCGCGACGGCAGCCGCCCTGTTCGGCCTCGACTGCACCATCTACATGGGCGAGGTCGACACCGAGCGTCAGGCGCTCAACGTCGCGCGCATGCGACTGCTCGGCGCCGAGGTGGTGGCTGTGACCACCGGCTCGCGCACGCTGAAGGATGCCATCAACGACGCGTATCGCGACTGGGTGGCGAGCGTCGAGACGACCAACTACATCTTCGGCACGGCGGCGGGCCCGCATCCGTTCCCCGCGATGGTGCGCGACTTCCAGAAGATCATCGGCGAAGAGGCCCGCGAGCAGCTGATCGCCGAGGCCGGCCGGCTGCCCGACGCGGTCGTCGCCTGCGTCGGCGGCGGCTCGAACGCCATCGGCATGTTCGACGCGTTCCTCGATGATCAGGACGTGAAGCTGTACGGCGTCGAGGCAGCAGGCGACGGCGTCGACACCCCGCGGCACGCGGCGTCGATCGGACGCGGACGGCCTGGTGTGCTGCACGGTGCGAAGACCTACGTCCTGCAGGACGAGGACGGACAGACCGTGGAGTCGCACTCCATCTCCGCGGGTCTCGACTACCCGGGGGTCGGGCCCGAGCACTCGTGGCTCAGCGCCATCGGGCGCGCCGAGTACATCCCCGCGACCGACGACGAGGCCATGCAGGCTCTGCGGCTGCTCAGCAGGACGGAGGGCATCATCCCCGCGATCGAGTCGGCGCACGCCCTGGCCGGCGCCCTGCGCATCGGCCGCGAACTCGGCTCCGACGGCCTCATCGCGATCTGCCTCTCGGGGCGCGGCGACAAGGACATGGACACCGCCGCACGGTACTTCGAGCTGTACGACGCCACGACGACCGACGCTGAGGGGACCACGGAGTGAGCCGGGTCGAGGATGCCATCCGCAAGGCGCATGCCGCGGGACGAGGCGCGTTCATCGGCTACCTGCCCGTGGGCTACCCGGATCTCGACACGAGCATCCAGGCCGCCCTCACTCTCGCCCGCAACGGCGTCGACATCATCGAGCTCGGCCCGCCCTACTCCGACCCGGTGATGGACGGCGCGGTGATCCAGGAGGCGACGCAGCATGCGCTCGCGAACGGCTTCCGGATGCGCGACCTGTTCACCGCCGTGCAGGCGATCACGGCCGAGACCGACGTGCCGGTCGTCGTCATGACGTACTGGAATCCCGTGATGCAGTACGGCGTCGACCGCTACGCGGACGACCTGCTCGCCGCCGGCGGCGCGGGCTTGATCACCCCCGACATCACGCCGGAGGCGGCGGAGGAGTGGATCGAGGCCAGCAAGCGCACGGGCCTCGACCGCATCTTCCTCGCCGCCCCGACATCCAGCGACGAGCGACTCGACCTGGTGATCTCGTCGTCGACCGGGTTCGTGTACACCGTGTCGACGATGGGCATCACGGGTGAGCGCGCTGCGCTCGACCTGGCAGCGCGCACGCTCGTCGAGCGCATGCGCTCCCGTGGCGAGGTGCTCGCCTGCGTCGGCATCGGCATCTCGAATGCCGATCAGGTCGCGGGCGTCGTCGAGTACGCCGACGGCGCGATCGTCGGCACGGCCCTCGTCAAGGCGCTCCGCGACGGCGGACTCGACGCCCTCGCCGCAACCACCAGAACCCTCGCCGGCGGCACGCCGACGACGCGATACTAGGATCTCTCTCATGCCCTTCGCGCCCTTCAGCAGCCTTTCCATCGTGCCCGCGAGCATCCCGAGCCCACCGGAGAGCAGCTTCCAGATCGGCCCGCTGACGATCCACTACTACGCGCTGTGCATCATCGCGGGCATCATCGCCGCCGGCTTGCTGACGAACCACCGCCTCACCAGACGCGGTGCGGAGAAGTGGGTCGTGATCGACATCGCGATCCCCGCCGTGCTTCTGGGCATCATCGGTGCGCGCATCTTCCACGTGCTCACCCACCCCAACTTCTACTTCGGCCCCGGCAGGAACACCTGGAACCCGTTCGAGTACGGCTCCGTCTGGGCGATCTGGGAGGGCGGCATCGCCATCTTCGGCGCGCTGCTCGGCGGCGCCGTCGGCGCCTGGCTCGGCTGCAAGTGGACGGGCATCCGGTTCTGGACATTCGCCGATGCTCTGGCACCGGGCATCCTGCTGGCACAGGCCATGGGCCGATTCGGCAACTGGTTCAACCACGAGCTGTTCGGTCTGCCGACCGATGTGCCCTGGGGCCTCGAGATCGAGCCCACCAACCCGTCCTTCCCTCCGGGACTGGCTGAGGGCACTCTGTTCCACCCGACCTTCCTGTACGAGGTGCTCTGGAACGGCCTCGGCGTGCTGGTGCTGCTGTGGGCCGGTCACCGCTTCCGCCTGCAGTGGGGCAAGCTGTTCGCGCTCTACCTCATCTGGTACAGCGCCGGCCGCATCGTGTGGGAGTCGATCCGGATCGACCCGAGCGAGGTGCTGTTCGGGCTGCGCAGCAACGTGTGGGCCGCGATCATCGGCGTCATCGTGGGTGTCGTCATCCTCATCGTGCAGACCCGTCGCCACCCGGGTGTGGAGCCGTCGCCCTATGTGCGCGGTCGGGAACCGCAGATCGCCGATGTAGAATCGCAGGACAATTCCTCCGACTTCGTCGACGTGAGTGAGCCTCCCGTCTCGGCCGAAGCCAACTAGGAGCCATCGCCACAAGCACCGCTCCCGTCACGCGAGGGTCCGTCTGGGCCCTCCTTCCGCGCGAGAGATCGCACTGAACGCACGGGCCGATGGCGTCCCCGGGTTCACTTGAAATCTGAGGACGGTGACTGATGTACTTCCAGCCTCCCTACGGCGCCTCCGGCGCCTACCCCCCGAAACAGGGTCTGTACAACCCCGCCCACGAGAAGGATGCCTGCGGCCTGGCCATGGTCGCAACGCTCCGCGGGGAACCCGGCCATGACATCATCGCGCTGGCGCTCGAGGCGCTGCGCAACCTGGAACACCGCGGTGCGATCGGCTCTGATGCCGGCACCGGCGATGGCGCCGGCATCCTCACCCAGATGCCGGACGCGTTCCTCCGAGAGGTCGTCTCCTTCGACCTCCCTCCTGCAGGCGAGTACGCCGCAGGACTCGCGTTCCTCCCTCGGGAGTCGAGCGCCCGCCGTGAGCAGAAGGCCGGCATCGAGCGCATCGCCGCCGCAGAGGGGCTCGACGTGCTCGGCTGGCGCGTCGTTCCCACCGCCAACGAGCACCTCGGCTCGCTCGCGGACGAGGCCCGTCCGGCGTTCGAGCAGCTCTTCGTCGGCATCCCCGGCGCGAGCGCCGGCTCCCCGCTGACCCTCGACCGCTTCGCCTACCGGCTGCGCAAGCGCGCCGAGCACGAACTCGGCGCCTACTTCGTCTCGCTGTCGTGCCGCACGCTCGGCTACAAGGGCATGCTGACGACGCTGCAGCTCGAGCCGTTCTACCCCGACCTGCAGGACGAGCGCTTCGCCTCCGAGCTCGCGGTCGTGCACTCGCGCTACTCGACGAACACGTTCCCGTCCTGGCCGCTCGCACAGCCGCTGCGCATGCTCGCACACAACGGCGAGATCAACACCGTCGGCGGCAATCGCAACTGGATGCGCGCCCGCCAATCGCAGCTGCGGTCCGACCTGCTCGGCGACATCCGCCCGCTGCTGCCGATCTGCAGCGACAGCGCGAGCGACTCGGCCTCCTTCGACGAGGTTCTCGAGCTGCTCACCCTCACCGGGCGCAGCCTGCCGCACGCGATCATGATGATGGTGCCGGAGGCGTGGGAGAAGCAGGCCGACATCGATCCCGACCTGCGCGCCTTCTACGAGTTCCACGACATCCAGATGGAGCCGTGGGATGGCCCGGCCGCGCTGATCTTCACGGACGGCGCCCAGGTGGGCGCGACGCTCGACCGCAACGGCCTGCGTCCCGGCCGCTGGACCGAGACGGTCGACGGACTGGTCGTCATCGGCAGCGAGACCGGGGTGCTCGAGTTCGCGCCGGAGCGCATCAAGCGGCGCGGCCGCCTGCGCCCCGGCCACCTCTTCCTCGTCGACACGGCTCAGCGGCGGATCATCGAGGACACCGAGGTGAAGCGCGACCTCGCGACCCTGCATCCCTGGCAGGAGTGGCTGGATGCCGGTGCGGTGCGCCTCGCCGATCTTCCGGAGCGCGAGCACATCGTGCATCCGGCGGCGTCGATCACCCGCCGTCAGCGCACCTTCGGCTACACCGAGGAGGAGGTGAAGGTGCTGCTCACCCCGATGGGGCAGACCGGCGCCGAGCCGCTCGGTGCGATGGGCAGCGACACGCCGATCGCCGCGCTCAGCGCACGGCCCCGGCTGCTCTTCGACTACTTCGTGCAGCAGTTCGCTCAGGTGACGAACCCTCCGCTCGATGCCATCCGCGAAGAGGTCGTGACCAGCCTGCGGCTCGGCCTCGGGAAGCAGCGCAACCTCCTGGAGTGGGGCCCGGAGCATGCGCGCACGGTCAGCCTGGACTTCCCTGTCATCGACAACGACGAGCTGGCGAAGATCAAGCACGTCGACAGGGCGCTGCCCGGTCGCACCAGTGCGACGATCTCCGGTCTGTACCACTTCGATGCCGGCCCCCAGTCGCTGCCCGAGCGGCTCGAGGCGATGTGCGCCGAGGCGGACGCCGCGATCGAGCGCGGAGCGGAGTTCCTCATCCTCTCCGACCGCGACTCCGACAAGGACCTGGTGCCGATCCCGTCGCTGCTGATGCTCTCGGCTGTGCATCACCACCTGATCCGGCGTGAGACGCGCATGCGCGTCGGCCTGATCGTCGAGGCCGGGGACGTGCGCGAGGTGCACCATGTCGCCACGCTGCTCGGCTACGGTGCGGCCGCCGTGAACCCGTACCTCGCCATGGAGACGGTCGAGCATCTGGTGCGCACCGGCTTCATCACCGGGATCACTCCCGATCAGGCCGTGCACAACCTCATCCACGCGCTGGGCAAGGGGGTGCTGAAGATCATGTCGAAGATGGGGATCTCGACGGTGTCCTCCTACGCAGGAGCGCAGGTCTTCGAGGCGATCGGGCTCGGCCAGGAGCTCATCGACCGGTACTTCACCGGCACCCAGACGAAGCTCGGCGGCATCGGCATCGATGACATCTACGCCGAGAATCAGCAGCGCCATGACTACGCCTACCCTCAGGACGGCGCGCCCCGCGCGCACGAGCGGCTGTGGACCGGCGGCGAGTACCAGTGGCGGCGAGACGGCTCACCGCACCTGTTCAACCCGGAGACGGTGTTCCGGCTGCAGCACGCGACGAGAACCCGCCGCTACGACATCTTCCGGGAGTACACCCGTCTGGTCGACGACCAGGCGCGCGAGCTGAAGACGCTGCGCGGACTGTTCGAGCTGCGCACCGGCGAGCGCCCGCCGGTGCCCCTCGACGAGGTCGAGCCGGTCAGCGCGATCGTGAAGCGATTCTCGACCGGTGCGATGAGCTACGGGTCGATCTCGCAGGAGGCGCACGAGACCCTCGCGATCGCGATGAACCGCCTGGGAGCGAAGTCGAACACCGGTGAGGGCGGCGAGGACCCCGAGCGCCTCACCGACCCCGAGCGGCGCAGCGCGATCAAGCAGGTCGCCTCCGGCCGATTCGGCGTGACCAGCCAGTACCTCACCGAAGCCGACGATCTGCAGATCAAGCTCGCCCAGGGCGCCAAGCCCGGCGAGGGCGGGCAGCTCCCGCCGCAGAAGGTGTACCCATGGGTGGCCCGCACCCGGCACGCCACCCCCGGCGTGGGACTCATCTCCCCGCCACCGCACCACGACATCTACTCGATCGAGGATCTCAAGCAGCTGATCTTCGACCTGAAGCGCGCGAACCCCAAGGCGCGCATCCACACCAAGCTGGTCAGCCAGTCGGGCATCGGGGCGGTCGCCGCCGGCGTCGCGAAGGCGCTCAGCGACGTGGTGCTCGTGTCGGGTCACGACGGCGGCACGGGCGCGAGCCCGCTGAACTCGCTGAAGCACGCCGGCACCCCTTGGGAGCTGGGTCTTGCCGAGGTGCAGCAAACGCTCATGCTCAACGGCATGCGCGACCGCGTCGTGGTGCAGGTCGACGGGCAGCTGAAGACCGGGCGCGATGTGATCATCGGCGCACTGCTGGGAGCGGAGGAGTTCGGCTTCGCGACGGCACCTCTGGTGGTCAGCGGCTGCATCCTCATGCGGGTGTGTCACCTCGACACCTGTCCGGTGGGCGTGGCGACCCAGAACCCGGTGCTGCGCCAGCGCTTCACGGGCAAGCCGGAGTTCGTGGTGAACTTCATGGAGTTCATCGCCGAGGAGGTGCGCGAGCTGCTCGCCGCCCTCGGATTCCGCTCGATCGACGAGATCATCGGCCGGAGCGACCTGCTGCGCACCGATCCGGCCGTGCGGCACTGGAAGACCGACGGCCTCGACCTGGCGCCGATCCTCGAGGGTCCGGCGTTCCCTGCCGGAGAGCCGAGGCGCAGCGCGCGAGCCCAGGAGCACGAGCTCGAGAAGCACTTCGACACGGCGCTGCTCGTGCATGCGTCCGAAGCCCTCGACAGCGCGCTGCCGGTCGTCATCGAGCTGCCGATCCGCAACACCGAGCGAGCCGTCGGCACCATGCTGGGCCACCATGTCACCGCACGACACGGCGCGGCGGGTCTTCCCCGCGAGACGATCGACATCACCCTGCACGGCACCGCCGGCCAGTCACTCGGGGCCTTCCTGCCGCCCGGCATCGTGCTGCGGCTCGAGGGCGACGCGAACGACTACGTCGGCAAGGGTCTCTCGGGTGGAGACATCACCATCCGGCCGGCTCGGGATGCCCGGTTCGAGCCGCACCGCAACGTCGTCGCCGGCAACGTGATCGGCTACGGCGCGACCAGCGGCAGCATGTACATCTCCGGTGCGGTGGGGGAGCGGTTCCTCGTGCGCAACTCCGGAGCGACCGCGGTCGTGGAAGGCGTCGGAGATCACGCTCTGGAGTACATGACGGGTGGTGTCGCGGTCATCCTCGGTGACACCGGTCGCAACCTCGGTGCGGGGATGTCCGGCGGGGTCGCGTACGTGCGGCGGCTCAGCGCGGCGCGAGTGAACAGTCAGGCGCTGCAGAGCGGAGAGCTGCTGCTCACTGCGCTCGAGCGCGACGACGCCGAGGTGCTGCGCGAGCTGCTCGTCGAGCACGTCGAGCGGACGGCGTCGCCGCTGGCATCCGCTCTCCTGGACGACTTCGAGAGCGTCCTCAACGAATTCACGAAGGTGCTGCCACGCGACTACGCGGCGGTGCGCACCATGCGCCAGGAGGCCGAGGCCGCGGGGATCGACCCCGACGGCGACGTCATCTGGGACCGGATCCTGGAGGTGACCGGTGGCTGACCCCAAGGGCTTTCTGAAGACGACCGAACGCGAGCTGCCGGCCCGCCGACCGGTGCCCGTCCGGATCATGGACTGGAAAGAGGTCTACGAACCCGGCGACCGGACGGTGCTGAAGCGCCAGGCAGGCCGATGCATGGACTGCGGTGTGCCGTTCTGCCATTCCGGATGCCCGTTGGGCAACCTCATGCCGGAGTGGAACGACCTCACCTGGCGCGGTGCCGACCGGGCAGCGATCGAGAGGCTGCACGCGACGAACAACTTCCCGGAGTTCACCGGGAGGCTGTGCCCAGCGCCGTGCGAGAGCGCCTGTGTGCTCGGCATCAACCAGCCGGCCGTGACGATCAAGCAGATCGAGGTCTCGATCATCGACCAGGCGTTCGAGAACGGATGGGTCGAGCCGCAGCCACCGCAGCGTCTCACCGGCCGCACGATCGCTGTCGTCGGGTCCGGACCTGCCGGTCTCGCCGCAGCCCAGCAGCTCACCCGTGCCGGGCACACGGTCGTCGTGTTCGAGCGCGACGACCGCATCGGCGGACTGCTGCGCTACGGCATCCCGGATTTCAAGATGGAGAAGCGGCACCTCGACATCCGCCTGCGGCAGATGGAGGAGGAGGGCACGCGCTTCCGCCCGGGCGTGGAGATCGGCCGGGACCTGTCGTGGGACGAGCTTCGCGGCCGCTACGACGCCGTGCTGATCGCCACCGGAGCCACGGTGCCCCGTGACCTTCCGATCCCCGGACGGGACCTCGACGGGGTGCACTTCGCGATGGACTATCTCGTGCCCTCCAATCGGGTGGGTGCCGGCGACGAGGTCGCCGACCAGATCACCGCTGCGGGCAGGCACGTCGTCGTGATCGGCGGCGGTGACACCGGCGCCGACTGCATCGGGACCGCGCACCGCCACGGCGCGCGCAGCGTGACCAACCTCGCGATCGGAAAGCAGCCGGGTACGGTCAGATCCGACGAGCAGCCATGGCCCACCATGCCGACGCTGTTCGAGGTGCAGTCCGCGCACGAGGAGGGCGGTGAACGCACCTACCTCGCGTCCACGGTGGAGTTCCTCGGCGACTCGGACGGTCGCGTCCGTGCCGTCCGCGTGGCGGAGACCGAGTACATCGACGGCCGGCGCGTGCCGCGCAGCGGCACCGAGCGCGAGATCCCCGCTGAGCTCGTGCTCATCGCCATGGGATTCACCGGGCCGGAGACCGCGTCATACGGCGGCGACACCGCGCCCGCCGCGACCGAGCGCGGCAGCCTGCAGCGCGACGGCGAATACGCGACCACGGTTCCGGGCGTCTTCGTGGCGGGCGACGCCGGACGCGGGCAGTCGCTCATCGTCTGGGCGATCGCCGAGGGGCGGTCGGCGGCCGCAGCCATCGACCGGCACCTGATGGGCGCCACCGTGCTGCCCGCCCCGGTGGCGGTCACAGATGTCGCGTTCAGCGTTCAGCCCGCGTAGGCTGGGCGCGGCAACGTCGCCATGTTGATTTCTGCCCTCTTACCCTGGAGATGATGTTGAGACGCGCGAAGATCGTCGCCACACTCGGCCCTGCAACCTCGACCTATGAGAAGGTCCGTGCCCTTATCGACGCCGGTGTGGACGTCGCCCGTCTGAACCTCAGCCACGGCGACTACTCCGTGCACGAGGCCAACTACTCGAACGTCCGTCGCGCCGCCGAGGACTCGGGACGTGCTGTCGCCATCCTCGTCGACCTGCAGGGTCCGAAGATCCGCCTCGGCCGTTTCGAGGACGGTCCGTACGAGCTCGAGGTCGGTGACATCTTCAAGATCACCACGGAAGACATCATCGGCAACCGTGAGATCTGCGGCACGACGTTCAAGGGCCTGCCGCAGGACGTCAACGCCGGCGACTTCCTGCTGATCGACGATGGCAAGGTGCGCGTGGAGGTCGTCGAGACCGACGGCACCGTCGTCACCACGAAGGTCATCGTGGCTGGCGCCGTGTCCAACAACAAGGGCATCAACCTGCCCGGTGTCGCCGTCAACGTTCCCGCCCTGAGCGAGAAGGACGAGGACGACCTGCGCTGGGGTCTGCGCATCGGCGCCGACGTCATCGCCCTGTCGTTCGTGCGTAACGCCGCCGACGTCGACCGCGTGCACGAGATCATGGCCGAAGAGGGTGTGCGCGTCCCCGTCATCGCCAAGGTCGAGAAGCCGCAGGCTGTCGACGCCCTCGAGGAGATCGTCGACGCGTTCGACGGCATCATGGTGGCCCGCGGCGACCTGGGCGTCGAGCTGCCCCTCGAAGCGGTCCCGATCGTGCAGAAGCGCGCGGTCGAACTCGCTCGCCGCAACGCCAAGCCGGTCATCGTGGCGACGCAGATGCTCGAGTCGATGATCTCGAGCCCGGTGCCGACCCGCGCCGAGACCTCCGACGTCGCCAACGCCGTCCTCGACGGTGCGGACGCCGTCATGCTCTCGGGTGAGACGAGCGTGGGCGAGTACCCGATCGTCGTGGTCGAGACCATGGCGCGCATCATCGAGTCGACCGAGGAGCACGGGCTCGAGCGGATCTCGCCGCTGAACACCAAGCCCCGCACGCAGGGCGGCGCGATCACACTCGCGGCCCTCGAGGTGGCAGAGTTCGTCGGCGCGAAGTATCTGTGCGTGTTCACGCAGTCCGGTGACTCCGCTCGCCGCCTGTCGCGTCTGCGCTCGCGCATCCCGATGATCGCGTTCACGCCCGAGCCCGACATCCGCCGCCGGATGGCCATGACCTGGGGCATCCGCTCGACGCTCGTCGAGATGGTGCAGCACACCGACTCGATGTACCGTCAGGCCGACGAGTACCTGCTGGGCAGCGGTCTGGCCGAAGAAGGCGATGTCATCGTCGTCATCTCCGGATCCCCTCCCGGGATCATCGGCTCGACGAACGACATCCGCGTCCACAAGGTCGGGGATGCCGTCGGCGGCGCAGCTCCCGTCTACAAGACCGGAGTCTGAGCAGCAACCGAGCGCCGAGGGGCGGGCCGACGGGCCGCCCCTCGGCGCTCGTGTCTGTCAGACGCGATACGGTGCTGAGATGAGCCAGGAGCCTTCGACCCGCCGACACCGCGTGGGCGAGCTGGTGTTCCGCACGCTCACCTCGCCCGGCCCTGGCTCCGCCACCGTGGTGCTCGTGCACGGCATCGGCATGTCGCACCGCTATCTCGCGCGTCTGCACGGCCGGCTCACCGCGCACGCCACGGTCGTGTCGGTGGATCTGCCCGGTTTCGCGGGCCTGGCTCGTCCGGAGCAGGACGTGGACGTGACGAGGATGGCCGATGCGCTGGCGGTGGTTCTCGACGAGCTCATGCTCGACCGCCCCGCGAGCCTGATTCTGGTCGGGCAGTCGATGGGAACCCAGTGGGTCACCGAGCTGGCCGTGCGGCACCCGCAGCTCAGCGACGCCGTCGTGCTGATCGGCCCGGTGACAGACGACCGCCGTCGCACCGTGCTCGCCCAGGCCGCTCTGCTGGCACTGGACACCCTGCGGGAGCCGCCCGGTGCGAATGCGCTTGTCTTCGGCGACTATCTGCGGTGCGGACCAGTCTGGTACCTCGCCCAGCTGCGACACATGCTGCGCTACCGGATCGAGGAGCGTGTGCGCGATCTGCGCGGACCGCTGCTGATCGTTCGCGGCTCACGCGACCCGATCGCTGGGCGCGACTGGTGCCGGCGCCTCCGTGACGCGCGCGGGGGAGGAGCGCCCGTGGCGCTCGTGGAGATCCCCGGGCGCGCACACAACGCGCAGCACTCGGCACCGGGAGCGGTGACCGCAGCGATCGTGCACACTCTCGGCCGTCTGCTCGGCTCGCAGCCGGCGGACGCGCCGGCGGCATCCGCGGGAAGCCGCGACGCGTGAGCGGCGTGCTGCGCCGGGCTGTGTGGTGGGCGGAGGACTACGCCTACGCGGCTGTCTGGCAGGCGCGCGCGTTCGCCAGCCGGGTGCATCCGGAGAGCTTCCTGTCGGGCGCCGGCACGCCGATCGTGGTGCTGCCGGGGATCTACGAGACCTGGAAGTTCATGCAGCCGCTGGCGCTGCGCGTGCACGAGCTGGGGCATCCGGTGCACGTGCTGGATTCGCTGCACCGCAATCTGCAGCCCGTGGCGGAGATGGCCGATGGCGTCGCCGCCTACCTGGCCGCTCACTCGCTGCAGGACGTCGTGCTGCTGGCGCACAGCAAGGGCGGCCTGGCGGGGAAGCTGGCGATGCTGGGCTTCGAGCGCGAGCGGATCCGTGGCATGGTGGCGGTCGCGACGCCGTTCGGCGGATCGCGCTACGCCCGGCTCATGCTGCCGCGCAACCTGCGGGCGCTCTCGCCGCGCGACCCTTCGATCGTCCACCTCTCGGCGCAGCACGAGGTCAATGCGCGGATCGTCTCGGTGTACGCCCGTTTCGACCCGCACATCCCCGAGGGCAGTGAACTGCCGGGGGCGAAGAACGTGCCATTGGACACCGGCGGCCACTTCCGCGTGCTCGCCAATCCCCGGGTGATGGCCGAGGTCGCCGCTCTCGCGGAGTGATCGTCGGAGATAAATCAACCGCACTCCGAAACTCGTCCCGCTGTGCCACCTTGGCCGTACGACGAGTGAGGAGATGACGATGACTGATCGACGAAGCCCGCTGCAGCCCGCGGGCGACGACAAGGGGCTCTGGCTCTCGGCGCTGGAGCTGGGTGCGAAAGCGCTGCAGAGTGCGACGCCGCTGAAGAAGTTCGACGTGTACGTGGTCGGATTCCATCCGGCCAAGGATGACCCGGCCATGCAGATGGAGGCACATCACTTCTGCCGGGTGGTCAACGACGACTTCATCCAGGCCACGCTGTTCGACGGCAACACCGCCGACGCGAACCTGATCGGCATCGAGTACATCATCTCGGAGAAGCTGTTCCACACCCTTCCCGCAGACGAGCAGCAGTACTGGCATCCGCACAACTACGAGGTGCTCTCCGGCTCACTGATCGCTCCGGGGCTGCCCGCACCCGCCGAGAAGGCGCTGATGAAGAGGCTGCTCAACAGCTACGGCAAGACCTGGCACACCTGGCACACGGGTCGCCACGATCTGGGCGGCGGGGACACGCTGCCGCTCGGTGAGCCGATGCTGATGTGGTCGTTCAACCGGGATGGGGAGAGCGACCCACGTCTCGAGCAGGACCGCGAAGAGGCCATGGGGCTGGAATCCGCACCCCGACGCGAGCAGCGCCAGGACCTGGCAGCCTACGCGCACCCGCAGCACGGCGTGGACGTGCTGCGCGACAGCTTTCCTGGCAGCTCGCCGATACCCGGGGTGATCGACGCGGATGCCGCCAGCGGCGAAGGCCCCGTGTGAGTGCGCAGGAGGGCGGCCCCTGCGGGACGGCCCTCCTGCGCATGTGCCGGCGGTGGGACTCGAACCCACACGCCCTCTCGGACAGAGCATTTTGAGTGCTCCGCGTCTGCCATTCCGCCACGCCGGCCGGCACACTGCGCATACGACTGTATCGCAGCCGGCACGGCAGCCCGCGCGCGCTTTCCGCCGACGTGCGCGGCCTTCGACTAGGATGGACGGGTGACTGAGCAAGAGCAGCCCGAGCAGCCCACGGCATCCGCCCCGCGTCGCGTCGTCGTCGCTGAGGATGAGTCGCTGATCCGCCTCGACATCGTCGAGATCCTGCGCGACAACGGCTTCGATGTCGTCGGCGAAGCCGGCGACGGCGAGACCGCCGTGCAGCTGGCCACCGAGCTGCGGCCCGACCTCGTCGTCATGGACGTGAAGATGCCTCAGCTCGACGGCATCAGCGCCGCCGAGAAGCTGCACAAGGCCAACATCGCCCCCGTCGTGCTGCTGACCGCGTTCAGCCAGAAGGAGCTCGTCGAGCGTGCGAGCGAGGCCGGCGCCCTCGCATACGTCGTCAAGCCCTTCACCCCGAACGACCTGCTGCCGGCCATCGAGATCGCGCTGGCCCGTCACGAGCAGATCATCACGCTCGAGGCCGAGGTCGCCGACATGGTCGAGCGCTTCGAGACCCGCAAGCTCGTCGACCGCGCCAAGGGTCTGCTGAACGAGAAGATGGGCCTGTCCGAGCCCGAGGCGTTCCGCTGGATCCAGAAGGCGTCGATGGACCGCCGTCTCACCATGCAGGACGTCGCGAAGGCCATCATCGAGCAGCTCGCGCCCAAGAAATGACTTCTGTCTGAGCCGCACCGGCTCGCACAGCGAAACGGCCCCCGACGTCACGTCGGGGGCCGTTCGGCATTCCGCCGTCAGGCGTCGACGGTCTTGATCAGGTTCGTGATGCGGATGGTGGAGCAGCGTCGGCCCTGCTCGTCGGAGACGGCGATCTCGTGCACGGTCATGCTGCGTCCGAGGTGCACGGGCGTGCAGACCCCCGTGACGAAGCCCGATGTCGCCGAGCGCGTGTGGGTCGCGTTGATGTCGATGCCCACAGCGAGACGCCCGGGGCCGGCGTGCAGGTTCGCCGCCATCGATCCGAGCGACTCGCCGAGAACCACATAGGCGCCGCCATGCAGCAGGCCGACCGGCTGAGTGTTGCCCTCGACCGGCATCGTCGCGACGGCGCGCTCGACGGTGAACTCGGTGAACTCGATGCCCATCTTCTCGGCCAGCGCGCCCATGCCGCGATGGGTCGCCCACTCCAGTCCGGTCATCTCGGTCTGCTCGGTCAATGCTCCTCCTCAGCGCGTGTCCGTCGCCCTCGTTAGGCTTGCAGGGTGACGGACTCCGCAAAGCCTACCCTCATGGTCGTCGACGGCCACTCGCTCGCATACCGGGCCTTCTTCGCCCTCCCTGTCGAGAACTTCACCACGAAGGACAACCAGCACACGAACGCCATCTACGGCTTCCTGTCGATGCTGGTGAACCTCATCAAGGCCGAGAAGCCGACGCACATGGCGATCGCCTTCGACACGTCACGTCACTCCTTCCGCACCGACGAGTACCCCGAGTACAAGGCGACGCGCTCCGAGACTCCCGGTGAGTTCAAGGGTCAGATCCCGCTGCTGCAGGACTGCCTGGCCGCCATGTCCATCCCGGTGCTGACCCAGGAGGGCATCGAGGCCGACGACGTCCTCGCAACCCTCGCGAAGCAGGGTTCCGAGCAGGGCTACGACGTGCTGGTGGTCTCGGGCGACCGCGACACCATCCAGCTCGTCAACGACGACGTCACGCTGCTGTACCCGAACGTGCAGGGGGTGTCGCAGCTCAAGCGCTACGACCCGGCCACCGTGCACGAGCGCTACGGAGTGCGCCCGGAGCAGTATCCGGACATCGCCGCCCTCGTCGGCGAGACGAGCGACAACCTGCCCGGCGTGCCCAAGGTCGGCGAGAAGACCGCCGTCAAGTGGCTCACGCAGTTCGGCAGCCTCGACGAGCTGCTCGCCCGCGCCGATGAGATCAAGGGCGTCGTCGGCGGCAACCTGCGCGAACACATCGAGGATGTGCGCCGCAACCGCAAGCTCAACCGCCTGCTGAACGATGTCGAGCTGCCTGTCGCCCCGGACGACCTGATCGTCAAGCCGATCAACGCACAGGCGGTGCGCGACATCTTCGCCCGACTCGAGTTCCGCACGCTCCTGCCTCGGGTGTTCGAGGCGGCGGGCGCGCCCGACGAGCCCGTTCACGACGAGCCCGCCATCGACGTGCCCGCCGCGACAGAGTCATCCGCCGCCGATGTCGCAGCCTGGCTCGGCCGGCAGCAGGGCGAGGTGGCGCTGCTGCTCACGCTCGTCAGCGGAGCGATCACTCGCGTCGGTGTGGCGACCGAGAGCGAGCTGCACGAGTGCAGCTGGAACCCTGAGGCGGCGACGGCGCTCACCGCGTGGCTCGAGTCCGATGCCCCGAAGGTGCTCAATGACGCCAAGCCGCAGGTCAAGGCGCTGCTGCGCGACGGCATCCGGCTGGGCGGACTCGCTCATGACACCCTGCTCGCCGGCTGGCTGATGCGTCCGAGCTTCCCCGACAAGACCCTCGCTCACCTCGTCGGCCGCTACCTCGACGAGAAGCTCCCCGAGGCAGATCCCACCCAGCTCGTGCCCGAGACAGACGGCGCCACACCATCGCAGGAGGCGTGGTTCACCCTGCGCGCGGCGATCGCCATCCGCGAGGCGATGCCCGAGTCGGTCGCTGCCGTGCTCACCGACATCGAGCTGCCGGCCGTCATCGCGCTGGCCGACATGGAGTCGGCGGGCGTGTCGGTCTCGCATGACGTGCTGTCGACCTTCTCCGGCGAGCTGCTCGAGCGCACCGACGGGCTCGCCGCCGAGGCGTTCGCCGTCGTCGGGCGCGAGTTCAACCTCGGCTCGCCCAAGCAGCTGCAGGAGGTGCTGTTCGAAGACCTGCAGCTGCCGAAGACGCGCAAGACCAAGACGGGGTACTCGACGGATGCCGCCGTGCTGGCCGATCTGCAGGAGACGCATCCGCACCCGTTCCTCGCGCTGCTGCTGCAGCACCGCGAGGCGAGCAAGCTGCGTCAGATCATCGAGACGCTCGACACCGCGATCCGCGACGATCACCGCATCCACACCACCTACGTGCAGACCGGGAGTCAGACCGGACGCCTGTCGAGCACCGATCCGAACCTGCAGAACATCCCCGTCCGCACCGAGGAGTCGCGCCGCATCCGCAGCGCCTTCGAAGTCGGCGAAGGGTACGAGACGCTCTTGACCGCCGACTACTCGCAGATCGAGATGCGGATCATGGCGCACCTGTCGGGCGATCCGGGTCTGATCGAGGCGTTCAACTCCGGTGAGGATCTGCACCGCTTCGTCGGCGCCCGCGTCTTCGGTGTCGAACCCGAAGAGGTCACCTCCGCCATGCGCACGAAGGTCAAGGCAATGTCGTACGGCCTCGTCTACGGCCTGAGCGCGTTCGGTCTGTCGAAGCAGCTCCGCATCGAGCAGTCCGAGGCGAAGCAGCTGATGCTGGAGTACTTCGCCCGTTTCGGTGCAGTGCGCGACTACCTGCGTGCCTCTGTGATGCAGGCGAAGGAAGACGGCTACACCGAGACCATCTTCGGTCGACGGCGCCCGTTCCCCGACCTCGCCAGCCCCAACCGCGTGCTGCGCGAGAACGCCGAGCGTGCCGCCCTCAACGCACCCATCCAGGGCAGCGCCGCCGACATCATGAAGATCGCCCTGAACCGCATTCACGCCGACCTGCGCGAGCGCGGGCTCGACTCGCGCGCGCTGCTGCAGATCCACGACGAACTCGTCGTCGAAGTCGCGGCGGGGGAGTGGGACGAGGTGGAGAGCATCGTGCGC
The DNA here is from genome assembly GCF_044748505.1 of Microbacterium sp. NPDC089987. NCBI lineage: Bacteria > Bacillati > Actinomycetota > Actinomycetes > Micrococcales > Microbacteriaceae > Microbacterium > Microbacterium sp. NPDC089987. Next base: position 1,180,757 of record NZ_JBIVGE010000001.1, on the reverse strand, counting down.
GAGCGCATGGCCGGCGCCGCCGAGCTGACCGTGCCGCTCGAGGTGCAGGTCGGCCGAGGCCGTGACTGGAACGAAGCCGCGCACTGATCCCCGGTGCAGTGGGGATGCGAGGCTAGGCTCGAGATCATGAGTTCCGAGCCTCGCACCACCTCTGCCATCGATCAGATCGCCGAGAACTGGGTCGACACCCTGGTCGACCTCTCACCGATCCTCGCCACCTACATCGGTCGCAACGAAGCAGGCGCCCGCCTCGACGACGTCAGCCCGGAAGGGCACGAGCGCAGCATCGCCGCGGCGCGCGAGACGCTCGCCGCGCTCGACGCCGAGGTCCCCGTCGACAGCATCGACGAGGTCACCAAGACCGATCTGTCGGCGGAGCTGCGGCTGCAGCTCGAGCTGCACGACGCGCAGTGGCACCTGCGCGATCTGAACGTCATCGCCTCCGCCCCGCAGGACTTCCGCCAGGCATTCGACCTCATGCCGACCGAGACGATCGACGACTGGACCGTCGTCTGCGAGCGGCTCGCCGCGGTGCCGGCCGCGCTCAAGGGCTACGTCGAGACGCTGCGCGAAGGCATCCGGCACGGCGTCGTGCCCGCGCGCCGTCAGGTCACCGAAGTGGCCACGCAGATCGCCCGGTACAGCGCCGACCAGGGATTCTTCGCATCCTTCGCGGCGACAGCAGGGCCGCGTGACGGCCAGCTTCCGGCATCCCTCGCCCGCAACATCGCCGACCATGCCGGCGCCGCGCGAGTGGCCTATGACGATCTGCGCCAGTTCCTGATCAGCGAGCTGGCACCGGTCGCCGGCGAGCAGGATGCCGTCGGCCGCGACCTGTATGCACTGAACTCGCGCCGCTTCCTCGGCGCGAGCATCGACCTCGACGAGACCTACGAGTGGGGCCGCGAGGAGCTGCAGCGGATGATCGCCGAGCAGGAGGCGATCGCGAACGAGATCCTGCCCGGCGCGAGCGTCGAAGAGGCCGTCGCGCACCTGGAGTCGGACCCATCCCGGAAGCTGTACGGCACCGATGCGCTGCAGAAGTGGATGCAGGAGACCAGCGACCGCGCCATCGCCGATCTCGGTGCCAGCCACTTCGACATCCCCGAGCAGATCCGCGAGCTCGAGTGCATGATCGCTCCCACCCAGGAGGGCGGCATCTACTACACCGGCCCCACCGACGACTTCTCGCGTCCAGGCCGCATGTGGTGGTCGGTGCCCGAAGGGGTCACCGAGTTCGACACCTGGCGCGAGCTGACCACCGTGTACCACGAGGGCGTTCCGGGTCACCATCTGCAGATCGCGCAGGCGACGTACAACCGCGCCGAGCTGAACACCTGGCGCCGGGTGCTGGCCGGCACCTCCGGCCACGCGGAGGGGTGGGCGCTGTACGCCGAGCGGCTCATGGAGCAGCTCGGCTACCTCGATGACCCGGCCGATCGCCTGGGCATGCTGGACGGCCAGCGGATGCGCGCGCTGCGCGTTGTGCTCGACATCGGCGTGCACCTGGGCAAGCCGCGCCTCTCCGGCGACGGGATCTGGGACCACGACTACGCGCTGGAGGAGATGCGGCGCAACGTGAACATGCCCGATGAGTTCCGCCGGTTCGAGGTCAACCGCTACCTCGGATGGCCGGGACAGGCGACGTCGTACAAGGTCGGCCAGCGCATCTGGGAGCAGGTGCGCGATGCCGTGCAGCAGAAGCAGGGCGACGCCTTCTCGTTCAAGGACTTCCACAAGCGCGCGCTCGACATCGGAGGCGTCGGTCTCGACACCCTCCGCACCGCCGTCATCGGCTGAGAGCGGGTGTGCGGCGCCTCTACGATGAGAGGATGCCGCACACCGCGCTTCCGAGCCGTGCATCCATCGCGTCCCGACTCGACGCTCTGCCCTTCGCCCGTCCGCACCTTCGCGTGCTCACCGGCTCGGGTCTCGGCTGGGCGCTGGATGCCATGGACGTGGGACTCATCTCGTTCATCATCGCGGTGCTCGCGCAGCAGTGGCAGCTGACGCCGGGGGAGACCGGATGGATCGCCTCGATAGGGTTCGTCGGGATGGCGATCGGGGCCAGCGTCGGCGGTCTGCTCGCGGATCGCCTCGGTCGACGGCACGTGTTCGCTCTCACGCTGCTGATCTACGGTCTGGCCACCGGAGCCAGCGCGCTGGTCGGCGGCATCGCGATGCTGCTGGTGCTGCGCTTCTTCGTGGGGCTCGGCCTCGGCGCCGAGCTGCCGGTGGCGTCGACCTACGTCAGCGAGTTCGCCCCCGCGGCCATCCGCGGTCGCGTCATCGTGATCCTTGAAGCCTTCTGGGCTGTCGGGTGGACGGCATCCGCTCTCATCGGCTACTTCGTGATCCCGGCATCCGACGGCGGCTGGCGCTGGGCGTTCGCCCTCGGGGCGATCCCGGCGGCGTACGCGCTCGTGGTGCGCTGGGGACTGCCGGAGTCGCCGCGCTGGCTCGCCTCTCGAGGACGCCTGTCCGAGGCCGAGCGGATCGTGTCGGCCTTCGAGACCGCGGCGGACCTGCAGCGGTCTCCGGCGTCGCAGCCGGATGCCCCTGCGCTGAGCGTCCCTGCGCCGGATGCCGCTGACCAGACGGTCGCCGCGACCGGCGCGCAGCGCATGCGCGCACTGTGGTCGCCCGAGTTCCGCACGCGCACGCTGTGCATCTGGCTGGTCTGGTTCTGCGTGAACTTCGCCTATTACGGCGCATTCATCTGGATCCCCAGCATCCTCGTGCAGGCCGGGTACGACCTGGTGCGCTCATTCGGGTTCACTCTGCTGATCACTCTTGCCCAGCTGCCTGGCTATGCCGTCGCGGCGTGGCTGATCGAGGTGTGGGGCCGACGGGCGACGCTGTCGGTGTTCCTCGCCGGATCGGCGATCTCGGCGGTGCTGTTCGGCACCGCCGGCACCGAGGGCGCCATCATCGCGACGGGCATGGCGCTGTCGTTCTTCAATCTCGGCGCGTGGGGTGCTCTGTACGCCGTCACCCCCGAGCTGTATCCGACGTCGCTGCGCGCCACCGGCTCGGGCTGGGCTGCAGGGGTGGGCCGCCTGGCGTCGATCATCGCGCCGCTGCTCGTGCCCGCGCTGCTCGCCACGGGCGGGGCACCGCTGACCTTCTCGGTGTTCGCCGGGTTCTTCGTGGTCGCGACCATCACCGCGTGGGGGCTCGCCGATCTTCGGGGCCGGGCGCTCGACGAGCGGTGATCGCGGGACGCGACCTTGGCTGCGCCCGCGCCGCAATAGGCTGAGACCATGGCGGCTGTGCGGTTCGTGGCGATCGGCGATTCCTTTACCGAGGGAGTGGGCGACGAGCTGCCCGACGGCAGCGTGCGGGGGTGGGCGGATCTTGCCGCGCAAGGATGGGCGGATGCCACGGGCGAGCCCATCCAGTACGCCAATCTCGCCATTCGCGGTCGCCTGATCTGGCCCATCGTGAAGGAGCAGCTCGAGCCGGCGCTCGCGCTGCGGCCGACGCACCTGTCGTTCAACGGCGGCGGCAACGACATCCTCCGCCCGAACGCGGATATCGAGCACATCGCCGACGCGTTCTCCCGGGTGCTGCGCCGCTGCGACGAGGAGGGCGTGACGCTGATCCTGCTCTCCGGGGCCAATCCGAGTGCGCAGCTTCCGATGGGGCCGGTGTTCCAGCGTCGGGGGGACGCGCTGTCGGCGGCGGTGCTGCGGCGCGTCGAGGACCGCCCCGATGTGATCCGCGCGCTGAACTGGCCGGATGCCGAGCTGTCCCGCCCTCGCTACTGGTCGCAGGACCGCCTGCACATGAACGCGAACGGCCACCATCGCGTCGCAGCACGGGTGCTCCACTCGGTCGGAGCGGAGCCCCCGGAGGAGTGGTGGTCGCCGAGCACCGATCATCCCGCCGGTCCCGTCGGTCTGGCGTACTACCGGCAGTTCGTCGGTCCCTGGGTACGGCGCCGGGTGACGCGCACCTCGTCCGGCGACGGACGCGTCGCAAAGCACCCCACCTGGGTCGAGCGGACGCCGACGTGATCTCTCTTCGCGGCAGACGACTGCCGCGACGCATCGCTCAGCTGCTCATCGGCGTGTTCCTGTACGGCATCGGAATCGCCTTCCTCGTGCGCAGTGCGCTGGGCGCCGCACCGTGGGATGTGCTGACCCAGGGCATCACCCGCCATGTGCCGCTCAGCTTCGGGATCGTGACCACCATCGTCAGCGGCATCGTGCTGCTGCTGTGGATCCCGATCCGTCAGAAGCCCGGGGTGGGCACGATCGTGAACGCGGTTCTGGTCGGACCGTCCGCCGACGTCGGGTTCCTCTTCATCCCGGTGGGGGAGCAGCTGTGGCAGCGGGTGCTGCTCTTCGCGATCGGCCTGGTCGTGCTGTCGGCCGCTACAGGGCTGTACATCGGCGCGCACTTCGGGCCCGGCCCCCGCGACGGGCTGATGACCGGGCTGCATGTGCGACTGCGTCGCCCGATCTGGCTGGTGCGCACGTGTCTCGAGGTGACGGTCGTGCTGCTGGGCTGGGCGCTCGGGGGCATCGTCGGCATCGGAACGCTGCTGTTCGCCCTGCTGGTCGGACCGCTCTGTCAGTTCTTCCTGCGGGTGTTCGCGGTTCCGCTCGACCCGAAGCCGACACCGAGCACCCGGCCGGTGCCCGTGGAGGGCTGAACGTGGATCTCTGGGAGATGCGGGCGCTGCCCGCCGGGGTGGTGACCCTTCACGATGCACGCCGGAAGGAGCACCGGACCGTCGAGCTCGAGCCCTTCGAGATCGGCGCGTTCGCCGTCACCGAGGGGCAGCTCGCGGAGGTGCTGGGCATCGCCGCCCAGCATCCGCGGCGTCCGGCTCGCGATCTCAGCTGGTTCCGCGCCATCCGGTTCTGCAACGCCGCCTCGGAATGGGAAGGCCTCGACCCTGCGTACTCCTTCGACGGCGAGGACGTCACCTGGCACGTCGACAGCGACGGATACCGCCTGCCGACCGAGGCGGAATGGGAGTACGCGTGCCGGGCCGGCTCGGTCGGGCCGCAGTACGGTCCGCTGGACGAGGTCGCCTGGACATCACTCGACGGCGTGGAAGCGCCGCAGGATGTCGGCATGAAGCTGCCGAACCTGAACGGACTGTTCGACACGCTCGGCAACGTCTGGGAGTGGTGCTGGGACTTCCTCGACCCCGAACGCTACGACGACTACCGCGTGTTTCGCGGCGGCGGGTTCGCCGATGACACGTGGAGCGTGCGGGCATCGGTCCGCCGCGGGGGCGGTCCGCGGATGCACCACGACGACGTTGGCATGCGTCTCGCGCGCGGCGGCTACGACGGCACGGATGCCGCTCAGGGCTGGTCGGCGCAGGCGGATGTCGAGCACGGCGGGCGCGGGGGAGCGCGACCCATCGGCTGGACCCCACGCCGCTGACCCCGGCCGACCACGACCTACACCGATTTCAGAAGGAGCACCCATGACCAGGCCGATCGAGCTGATCATCTCGCAGGGACGCGTCGGCGACCGCACTGGCGGAGCCATCCCCGGCGCTCTGAAGACGGGGCACGCGCTGTCGCGGATGCTCGGGATCGAGCCACTCGTGGTCGGCACCGCTGCCCCGGCGCAGGAGGACGACTGGTCTGAGTGCCTGCCCGCGGCGGAGGAGACACTGCACGCGCTGCGCGACGCCGTCCGCGACGCGTTCGACCGCGACGCGACCCCCGTGCTCGCCACGAACACCTGCGGTGCGAGCATCGGCACTCTGCCGACGCTCGCGGAGCGGTTCCCCGACGCCGTCGTGCTCTGGATCGACGCGCACGGAGACTTCAACACGCCTGAGACCACCGGCTCCGGATACCTCGGCGGGATGGTCGTGGCGGCCGCGTGCGGGCTGTGGGACAGCGGACACGGGGCGGGGCTGAACCCGAAGCAGGTGGTCATCGTGGGCGGCCGTGACATCGACCCGGACGAGCGGACGCTGCTGGATCAGCACGGTGTGACCGTACTGCCTCCCAGCGAGAGCACCCCCGCGCGCATCGACGAGATCGTCGCCGGCCGCGACGTCTGGATCCACGTCGACTGGGACGTGCTGCAGCCCGGCTACATCCCTGCCGCGTACCGCGTGGATGCAGGGATGCTGCCGCACGAGATCGCGGCGATCTTCGCCGCGATCGACCCCGCGCGCGTGCGAGGTGTCGAGCTGGCGGAGTTCGAGGACGGCGATCAGGGCATCCCGTCGCATCTCAGCGTCGAGCTGATCCTGGAGACCTTCCAGGCGCTGCGGCTCGGCGGCTTCGGCGGCTGATCCTGCCGATCAGCGGTGACGCCTGCGCTCAGGATCCAGTCCCATCCGGATGCGCGTGTTCCTGCGCTCGCGGATGATGAAGGAAGCACCGAGCAGCCACAGCGGGATCTGGGTGGCGAACGCCCAGCGGAAAGCGTCCAGCGAGTAGGTGTCGGGCGTGCCGGCGCCCTGGAGATCGAGTGTGAGACCGATGAAGAAGATCGCGATGAGCGCCGCGAGGAATCCTCCGGAGTTGGTCACGCCGGTGGCGGTGCTGAGGCGGTGAGCCGGGTTGTGCGTGCGGGCGTGGTCGAAGGCGATCATGGATGCCGGTCCGCCTGCGGCCAGGCACACCACCAGCACGATCAGCAGCCAGATCGGCGCTGCTCCCTGCCAGAGGATCACCGTGCTCCACGCGATCACCTGAACGGCGATGCTCGGCAGCACGAGCGCGAGTGACCGGCGAGTGGGGATGCGTCGTGACAGCATCCCGAGTACGGGGCTCAGTGCCATGCTGACCAGCACGGTGATCGACAGGATGCCGGCAGCACCCGCGGGCGACAGCCCCTGCCCTGCGGTGAGGAACGGCATGCCCCAGAGCAGCAGGAAGGCGGTGCTGGCGAACGGGGTGGTGAAATGCGACCAGAAGGCCAGGCGGGTGCCAGGGTGGGCCCAGGCCGCGCGGATGCCGACACCGGTGTCGATCGCCGAGGTGATGACCTGCACGACGCCCGTCTCGGTGTTGACGGTCACATCCGAGCTGCGCTCGGGCGGGTGGTTGCGAACCAGGATCCAGACGAGGATGGCGAACAGCAGGCCGAGTCCGGCGATGCTTCCGAACGTGATCGTCCAGTTCGTGGAGTGCAGCAGCACGGCCAGCGGGGTGAGCGCGATGAGCTGACCGGTCTGCCCGACGAGGCCGGTCAGCTGCCCCATCACGGGTCCGCGCTGGGCCGGGAACCACGTTGCGACGAGGCGCAGCACCGCGGGGAAGACGGCTGCGTCGCCCGCGCCGAGCAGAACGCGCGCGATGAGGGCGATGCCGATGCTCGGAGACACCGCCATCACGAACTGGCCGAGGGCCATCAGCAGCATCCCGACCACCATGATCGGACGGGAGCCGTAGCGGTCGAGCAGCACGCCGATGGGGATCTGCAGGCCGCCGTACACGGCGAGCTGCACCACGGCGAAGAGCGAGAGCGTCGCCGCGTCGGCCTGGAAGCGCTCGGCGGCGTCCACACCCACCGCGCTGAGCGAGCTGCGGTTCGTGATGGCAAGGACGTAGGCGGCGGCCGCCACGCCCCACACCAGCCAGCCGCGCCATCCGGGAGTCGTGCGGGGAAGGGGAGTAGCGCTCACCCATCAAGGCTAGTCCTGCTGGTCGCGTGACATGACGCGGCCGACGGCGCAGACTCGGAGCATGAGCCTCTGGGTGCTGCACGTCGACATGGATCAGTTCATCGCCGCCGTCGAGGTTCTGCGCCAGCCGGAGCTCGTCGGCAGGCCGGTGATCGTCGGCGGGAACGGCGACCCCACCGAGCGCGCGGTCGTGGCGACCGCCTCGTACGAGGCGCGCGAGTTCGGGATCGGGTCCGGCATGCCGATGAAGATCGCGGCTCGCAAGGCACCCGACGACGCGGTGTTCCTTCCGGTGGACCACGTTGCCTACGAGAGCGTCTCGGCCACGGTCATGGCGACGTTGCGCGGGCTGCCGGGTGTGACGCTCGAGATCATCGGGTGGGACGAGTGCTTTCTCGGGGTGATGACCGACGAGCCGGAGGAGGTGGCACGGCGAGCACGCCAGGCGGTGCTCGCGGCCACCGCACTGCACTGCTCGATCGGCATCGGAGACAACAAGATCCGTGCGAAGATCGCGACCGGGTTCGGCAAGCCGCGGGGGATGTTCCGTCTCACCGAGCAGAACTGGTTCGAGGTGATGGGGGAGCGGTCGACGCGTGAGCTGTGGGGCATCGGACCGCGAGTGCAGAAGCGGCTGGCCGGTCATGGCATCAGCACGGTGCGGAACCTGGCGGATGCCGATCGAGGAGAGCTCGTCGCGGAGTTCGGACCGCGAATGGGACTCTGGTACGGCGACCTGGGGTTCGGCCGGGGTCCGGCGACGGTCGACGACACGCCCTGGGTGGCGCGGAGTCACAGCCGCGAGACGACGTATCAGCAGAACCTCACCACGACGGAGCAGGTGGCTGCGGCGGTGCGTGAGCTGGCGATCCGAGCGTTCGACGACTGCGCAGCAGAGGACCGCCCCGTCGAGCGCGTGCACCTCAAGGTGAGATACGCGCCCTTCGGCACCAGGACGCTCGGCCGGAAGCTGTCTGCTCCTACCTCTGATCGTGACGAATTCGTGCACGCCGCACTGCGTCTTGCTTCCTCTCTGGATCCCGCGCGCGAGGTCCGCCTGCTCGGTGTGCGCGCGGAGATGTCCATGCCCGCCGGCGGCGACCCTGTCGAGCGCACCCCGGTACGGGGACGAATGTGATCGATGCGGGCTCCTCGGCTGTCAAGGCCATCGGGCTGCCGCCCGCGTCGACCTAGAGTGCTGTCGTCGCCGGGCACCCGAACAGGCGACGGGAGGACTCGATGACAGGCGATGATTCGCTGCCCACCTCTGGCCTGATCGACAGGCGCTACCAGCTCCTCGAGTGCGTCGGCCAGGGAGGGATGGCGCGGGTGTACCGCGCGCAGGACACCCTTCTCGGGCGCACCGTCGCGATCAAGCTGCTGCGCAGCGAACTGGAAGGCGACGACGCGTCGGCGGGTCGAGCGCGGGGTGAGATGACCGCTCTCGCCTCGCTCAATCACCCGGCGCTCGTCACTCTCTACGACGCGCAGCTCGTACCGGGACGCCCCGAGTACCTGGTGATGGAGTTCGTGGACGGGCCGACGCTGGCCGAACGGATCGCTCAGGGGCCCCTCGCTCCCGCAGATGTCGCGGCGCTCATCACTGATCTCGCGGAGGCACTGCACATCGTGCACAGTGCGGGCATCGTGCATCGGGACATCAAGCCGTCGAACGTGCTCATATCCCAGGCGCCGTTTCCCGCCAGCCGGTCGGGGGCGAAGCTCGCCGACTTCGGCATCTCGGCCCTGGTCGATGCAGCCCGCCTCACATCTCCCGGCATCGTGATCGGAACGGCCGCCTACATCGCCCCGGAACAGCTTCAGGGCGCGATGCCCGCGCCGCCGGCAGACATCTACTCGCTCGGACTCGTGATGCTCGAGGCGCTCACCGGCAGCCGCGCGTTCCCGCAGTCCGAGGGCATCGGCGCCGCGATGGCGAGGCTGACCACGGCGCCGATGGTCCCGACAGACCTCGGGCCGGCATGGTCCAACCTCCTGACGTCCATGACGGCGCTCGATCCAGGCGACCGCCCGCTCGCATCGGAGGTCTTCGCCGCAGCATCCGATCTCGCCGCCTCCTCCGCGCCGCCGCCACGACCAACGATGCCAGCCGCCGTCGCGGCCGCTGCGCTGGCTGCGGGGGCTCCTGCCGCAGCCGCCTCGACGGTCTCAGCGGAGGCGGCGACAGCCGCGATGACCACGCCGACGCGCGTGCAGCCCGGCGTGGCACCCGCTCCCGTGTCGACGGGCGTGCTGCCCTCGCCGTCGCACAAGACAGGCGTCGAGAGCCGTGCCAAGCGGCGACGGGTCGGGGTCATCGGGACGGCGGCAGCTGCGGCGATCGCCGCTTCTGTGCTCGCGGGTGCATGGATGCTGGGAGGTGGCGCGCCGGAGCCTGCGGCAACCGACCCTGCCGACACCCGACCATCCGCACCCGCAACGCCGGCCGTGCCCGCGAACGCGCCTGGTGAACAGGCAGACGACCCGCAGACCGACACGGACGCGAACTCGGATCGCAACGCTCAGGAGAAGGCTGCGAAAGAAGCCGAGAAGGCCGCTGAAGAGCAGCGCAAGGCCGCGGAGAAGGCTGCCGAAGAGCAGCGCAAGGCCGCGGAGAAGGCTGCCGAAGAGCAGCGCAAGGCCGCGGAGAAGGCTGAGAAGGAAGCGGAGAAAGCTCGGGAGGACGCCGACGACGCGGAGGAGCAGCAAGAGGACGAGGCGGAGCCGACGCCGGAAGGGGGAGTCGAGGGGACGCTGGACAGTGTGACCCTGTCGAGCCCGCAGCCATCCGCCAGCTAGGGGTGCCGGAGCTGCTCGCCGGGCTCCCCGTGCTCAAGAGCACGCATGCTCAGCGAACGTCACGATTGCTAAGAACCCCTTGTTCCTGGTGAGGATTCGTCGAGGATAGCCGCGTAGCGGCGGCGCGCTTCTTCCCCGTCCTGGAGAGCCTTCGCCTCCTCTTCTGGCGTTCGAGGACGCTGTGGACATCGAGACTGCTTGATCTTCTCCCAAGCCCACCGGCACGCCGTGTCTTCATCAGGAAATACCAGCTCATTGCCGTGTTCATCCACCCACGGCCGCCATGACGCACGGTCGTCTCCGACCGTGGCGCCCACAGTTCCGTCCGATCGAGGAATCAGAGTGATGTATGCGGGAGTCGGCTGGCCGCTCGCAGCCCAGACGAACAGGTAGGGGGTCGACGAGCGATCGGGAATGATCGTCAGAATCAGGGTTTCCAGTTCTTGGTGATTCAAGGTCTCTGCTCGCCTTCAGTCATGGAACAAGCTTCCCGGAGGAGCGCTCATCTCCCGGCGAAGCGGGCCTTCGCCTCTGGTGTGAGTGGCGTGTACAGGTTGACTCGGTTGCCGTCGGGGTCAGCCAGCATCATGGCACGGTTGCCCCAGGGCATGGTGGTCGGCTCTTGCAGCACCTCGACGTGATCGCTGAGCCGCGCGCGTTCCTGGTCCACGTCGTCGACCTGGAATTCGATGATCGCGCTCGAATTCGATGCCACGGTCAGTCCCGTACCGGGGAAGAGGGGGAGGGTCGCGTCGGAGCCGATCGCAAGAGATCCACCAGCGGTGACAAGTTCCGCGAAGACGGGGGCGGGCCGTTGGAACGTCGATCCGGTGAGATGTTCGTAGAACTCCACCATCTCGTCGAGGCGACTGGTGAGAAGGCGAATGGAGGCGAGTTTCATACAGCGGTCCTGTCTGTTCTGGCCTGCGTGTTCGGCAGGATTCACAACATATCAGGCGCCTGATATGTTGTGAATGACGAAGGGGGAGAGATGGCGGAGGATTTCGGGCGGCGAGTGCCTTATCTGCTGCGGCGCGTGAACGCGGCGCTGTCGCAACGGCTGGACGAGGATCTGCGCGCATTCGGACTGACGCAGTCACAGCTCTCGGCATTGGCGATCCTCGACGTCGCTCACCCTGGGGGACTGTCCGGCGCGACGCTGAGCGCGCGCTCGGGCGTGACGCCGCAGTCGATGTCTACGGCGATCTCCGGCTTGGTGGAGCGGGGGTTGGTCGAGCGCACTCCACATCCTTCGCACGGCAGGATCCTGGAGTGCCTCATCACCGAAGCGGGCACCGAGCTGCTGCATGCCGTGCAGCGAACCACGCGAGAAGGCGACCGCTACGACGGAGGACTGGACTCAGCGCAGCTGGACCAGCTCCGAGAGCTGCTCGTCGAGATGATGCGCAACCTGGATCTCTATCTGCCTTCCGCAGGGTCGAAGTAGGAGAGGTCCGTTCCTGCTTGATCTGACATAATGTGCATTATCGGTTATTCCTCGCGGAGCACCAGATCGAGGAGGCGCTCGAGAGACTCTCTCTGATCCACATCCAGCCTCGCGAACATCGGCAGCAGCTCCCGATGAGCCGCCTCGTACATGCGCTGCGTCAGCTCCCTTCCTTCGGCGGTGAGGAAGACCTCGACCGCACGGCGATCCTGCTCGCTCCGCGCACGCGCGAGATGACCGCGGCGCTCAGCGCGATCGATCAGTCCAGAGATCGTCGATTTGTCCAAGCCAAGGTGCGCCGCCAGGTCGGTGACCCGCGGGCGACGCTCGCGCAGGATGCCGAGCACGCGCAGCTGTGTCAGCGAGAGGTCGTTGTCGGCTCCGATGCGCGAGAGCACTCCGGTGACCTCGAATGTCGCGTGAACGAGTGCGTCCACCAGGGCGATGTCAGCGGCGGCGCTCGGGTTGCTTGACATGGTTGGGATTACCCACCAATCTTAACTGGTTCGTATTCCCAACCATATAGGAGCAGTCATGCGTGCCGCCATCCTCTCTGACGTCGATCGTCCTCCCGTCTATGCCGAGCACCCGGGGGTGCTGCCGCGCGAAGGCCAGATCGTGGCCGATGTGCTGGCCGCCGGGCTGCACCACCTCACTCGGGCACGCGCCACGGGGCGTCATTACAGCAGCTCCGTTCCCCTCCCCCTCGTCCCCGGAGTGGACGGCGTCGTCCGTGACCCCGACGGGGCGCTGCGCTACATCGCCCTCGACGAGACGCGCATCGGCACCTTCGCCGAGCAGACCGCTTTCGACGCCGACCGCAGCATCATGCTGCCCGCGAACGCCGATCCCGTCACCATCGCCGCGGGCATGAACCCGGGTATGTCCTCATGGATCGCCCTGCGCCGTCGGATCCAGATGCCCGTGGGAGCACGAGTGCTGGTGATCGGCGCCACCGGCGCCGCCGGCCGTCTGGCCGTGCAGATCGCCAAGCTGCTGGGAGCGAGCCACGTCACGGCAGCCGGACGCGACGCGGCCCGCCTGGCTCCGCTGCGAGCGCGGGGCGCGGACAGCGTCGTGACGCTGGACGGACTGGCCGGCGCGGCAGACGTCGATGTGGTGCTCGACTACATCTGGGGCGAACCGGTCGCCTCGGCCCTGGTGCCGCTGCTAATGCGGCGACGTGACAGATCGACTGCACTGCGATGGATCCAGCTCGGCTCCATGGCGGGATCCACCGCCGCCATCCCGGCCGCCGCACTGCGCTCATCACGGTTGGAGCTGATCGGCAGCGGAATCGGCGCCGTCCGCGCAGACGAGATCGTCGACGAGCTCCCCGCGCTGGCGGAGGCATTCGCATCGGGCGAGCTCACGGTCCCGGTCCGCGCCGTCCCGCTCAGCGACGTCGAGCAGCACTGGGCGGACGTGGGCTCAGAGCGGATCGTGTTCCAGCCCGCCGGTTCATGACACCATCCCCTGACGGCGACGACGGGATGCCGGCGTCGCCGTCAGGCCACGTACGCGGCGAGGTGCTCGCCCGTGAGAGTCGCCCTCGATGCGACGAGATCGGCCGGCGTCCCCTCGAACACGACGCGCCCGCCGTCGTGGCCGGCGCCCGGCCCGATGTCGATGATCCAGTCGGCGTGGGCCATCACCGCCTGATGATGCTCGATCACGATCACCGTCTTGCCCGCGTCGACGAGACGGTCGAGCAGACCGAGCAGGTTGTCGACATCCGCGAGGTGCAGACCGGTGGTCGGCTCGTCGAGCACGTAGATGTCGACCTTCTCCCCCATCTGGATCGCCAGCTTGAGTCGCTGCCGTTCACCGCCCGACAGGGTGGAGAGCGGCTGACCGAGCGTCAGATATCCGAGTCCCACATCCTGCATCCGCGACAGGATCGAGACGACGGCGGGGATCCTGGTCTCCGGCGCGGAGAAGAACGCGTGCGCCTCGGCGACGGGCAGGTCGAGCACCTCGGTGATGTCGAGCCCGCCGAGCTTGTACTCGAGCACACCCAGCTGGAACCGCTTGCCGCCGCAGTCCTCGCACGGTGTCTCGATCGTGTCCATGAACCCGAGCTCGGTCACGATCACACCCGACCCCTTGCAGCTGGGGCAGGCGCCTTCGCTGTTCGCGCTGAACAGCGAAGGCTTCACGCCGTTCACTTTCGCGAACGCCTTGCGGATCGGCTCCAGCATCCCGGTGTACGTCGCCGGATTGCTGCGACGCGAGCCCTTGATGGCGGTCTGATCGATCGCGACCACGCCGTCCATGGGACTGATGGAGCCGTGCACGAGCGAGCTCTTGCCTGAACCCGCGACTCCCGTCACGACCGTGAGCACCCCGGTCGGCACGTCGACGTCGACGTCCTGGAGGTTGTTGGCGTCCGCGCCCCGGACTTCCAGTGCTCCGACCCGCGCGCGCACGGCATCCTTCAGCGACGCACGGTCGTGCAGGTGGCGACCGGTGAGCGTGCCGCTTCGCGTCAGCTCATCGACCGTTCCCTCGAAGCACACCTCTCCCCCGCCGCTGCCCGCTCCCGGCCCGAGATCGACGACGCGATCGGCGATCGCGATCGTCTCGGGCTTGTGCTCGACGACGAGCACGGTGTTGCCCTTGTCACGCAGCTGCAGCAGCAGCGCGTTCATCCGCTGGATGTCGTGCGGATGCAGGCCGATCGTCGGCTCATCGAACACGTAGGTCACGTCGGTGAGGGAGGAGCCGAGGTGGCGCAGCAGCTTGATGCGCTGCGCCTCTCCCCCGCTCAACGTGCCCGACGGACGCTCGAGGCTGAGATAACCCAGCCCGAGGGTGACGAACGAGTCGAGGTTCGCTCGCAGCGCGTCGAGCAGCGGACCCGCCCCGCTCACCGAGAGACCGCGCACCCATGCGGCGAGGTCGGTGATCTGCATGCGGCAGGCGTCTGCGATGCTCGTGCCCTCGATCTTCGAGGACCGCGCCCCCTCGGTGAGCCGGGTTCCACCGCACTCGGGGCACGTCTGGAACGTCGCCACCCGCTCGACGAACGCCCGGATGTGCGGTTGCAGGGCGTCGATGTCCTTCGACAGCATCGACTTCGTGATCTTCGGGATCAGCCCCTCGTAGGTCATGTTGATGCCCGAGATCTTCACCTTGGTGACCTCGCCGTACAGGAACATGTGGCGCTGCTTCTCGGTGAACTTCGCGATGGGCTTGTCGGCGGGATAGAAGCCCGACTGCGAGAACCCCTTCACCATCCAGCCGTCGGCGGTGTACCCGGGGACCATGATCGCGCCCTCGTCGAGCGACTTCGACTCGTCGATGATCTGGGTCAGGTCGATGTCCGACACCGCTCCCCTGCCCTCGCAGCGCGGGCACATGCCGCCGAGGTACACGACGTCCTTCACGATCTTCTTCTCGCCCTTCGGCCCGGTCATGACCCCGCTGGCCTTCTGCGTCGGGATGTTGAACGAGAAGGCGGTCGGCCCGCCGATGTACGGCTCGCCGAACTTCGAGAACAGGATGCGCAGCATCGCGTTGGCATCTGTCACGGTGCCGACGGTCGAGCGCGGGTTGGCGCCGAGGCGCTCCTGATCGACGATGATCGCGGTGGTGAGACCCTCCAGCACATCGACGTCGGGCCGCGGCACGGACGGCATGAACCCCTGTACGAACGCGCTGTAGGTCTCGTCGATCATCCGCCGCGACTCGGCGGCGATCGTGTCGAACACCAGTGAGCTCTTGCCCGAGCCGGATACCCCGGTGAACACCGTCAGACGTCGCTTCGGCAGGCTGACCGACACGTCCTTCAGGTTGTTCTCGCGGGCGCCCTCAACGCGGATGACGTCATGGCTGTCGGCGGGGTGGTCCTGTGGCACGGTGCTTCCTTCGATGGGGCGGGGGCGGTTGCCGGGCGGCGCACTCGTCAGGCGATCGCCTGATTGATACGGACGAAGTTACCCGCAGGATCACGGAACGCGCAGTCCCGCACGCCGTAGGGCTGATCGATCGGCTCCTGCACCACGTCGGCGCCGTTCGCCTCGATCTCGGCGAACGCGGCATCCACGTCGTCGGCCGTGAGCACGACGCCCGCGTAGCTGCCCTTCGCCATCAGCTCGAGAATCGTGCGGCGCTCGTCGTCGCTGATGCCCGGATCGACTGCCGGAGGGGTGAGGACGATCGACGTGTCGGGCTGACCGGCCGGCCCCACCGTGATCCACCGCATGTCCTCGTATCCGACGTCCTTGCGGACCTCGAAGCCGAGGACGTCGCGATAGAAGACGAGGGATGCCTCCGGGTCGACGTGCGGGAGGAAGCTGACGCTGATGGTGATGTTGTTCATGGCGTCGACGCTACTCACGCCCGTGCGACGCCGCTTCTCGATTCCTGATCGGTCTTGTCGCCTGCTTCTCGATCCACGACGGGATGCCCGGGCCCGGTCCCGGCTCCCGCCGGTAGGCGCTCGGCGACAGACCGACGAGCTGGCTGAAGCGGGTGCTGAACGTGCCGAGCGACGAGAAGCCGACCGCGAAGCACGCGTCGGTCACGCTCACGTCCCCGCGCCGCAGCAGAGCCATGGCCCGCTCGATGCGGCGCGTCATGAGGTAGGAGTACGGGGATTCGCCGAACACCTGGCGGAACCTGCGGCTGAGGTGGCCCGCCGACATGTGCTCCCCGCGTGCCAGCGTCTCGACGTCGAGCGCGCGGGCGTACTCGCGATCGATCCGGTCGCGCACCCGACGCAGCCTGATCAGCTCCGCGAGTCGGTACGCGTCCTCATCAACCTGTGGCACATCCCGATCCTGGCATCCGATAGCGTGTGCGCGTAACGTCCCTCGTACGAAAGGACAATCATGGCCGCCTTGCGATTCGCCGATCCCGGTTTTCTGCGCTCCGTCCGTCTCTTCCTCGGCATCGCCGGGGCGATCACTCTCATCTCCGGCCTCGTGCTGCTCATCTGGCCCGCGAAATCGGCCGTGATCGTCACCGGCATCTTCGCCAGCTACCTCATCATCGGCGGTCTCGTCTACCTCGGACTCGCCGTGTTCTCGGGCAGGGGCGGCGGCTGGGTGCGAACCGGCCATGTCATCCTGGGCCTGCTGTACATCACAACCGGCATCATCGCATTCGCCAACCTCAGTGCGGCGACGGTCACGCTCGCGATCATCGTCGCGATCTTCATCGGCGTGAGCTGGATCGCCGATGGCGTGGTGGCGCTGAGCCTGATGGGACACGACGCATCCAAGGTGTGGACGCTGCTGTATGCGCTGCTCGGCATCATCGCCGGCATCATCGTGCTGCTCTCGCCGCTCTACGCCGCCACGGTGCTGTGGCTGATTCTCGGCATCTCGCTGGTCGCGCTCGGGGTCGTGCAGCTGGTGCGGGCTCTCACCCTGAAGCCCGTCGATTCCGTGCAGGCGCCGGACGTCGTGGTCTGAGCCGAGGCCGACAGACGAAGAGGGAGGCGACCCCAGCGGGTCGCCTCCCTCTTCGTTCGAACGTCACTCCGCGGCGAAATCCGAGGTGTCGCCGACGAGACGGGTGTTGTCGGCCGGCACCGGGTCCACGGCGGCCTTCGCCACCTCTGCGGCGAACTCCGAGACGTTGTAGAGCTTGCCCGCCGACTCGCGGCGGTCGGCGATCGCACCGGGGTTGGCGCGCTCGAGCAGCGTCGCCGTGATGGTGCCCTCGATCATGTCTCCTGAGACGACCGTGAACCCGACGCCCTTCTCAGCAAGACCGGGGATCAGCTCGCGCAGCGCGTCTTCGCCCGCGCGCTTGGAGCGAGCGACCGGCTCGTACTCGGGCATGGTCGGTGTGGTGCGGATGAAGTGCGCCTGGTGACTGGTGACGAACACGACCCGAGCGCCGTCGCCCAGCAGCGGCTCTGCGGTCTGCAGCACGTTCACCTGCGCATCGCGGTTGAGCTTCAGCGCGTAGTCCTCTGCCATACCGGACTCCATGCCTCCGGAGGCATTGAGCACCAGCACGTCGAGGCGACCGAACTCCTCGCGCACCCGGGCGAACATCGCGGACACGGACTCGGGGTCGGTCAGGTCCGCGCCGACGACGAGCGCACGGCGTCCGAGGGCGCGCAACTCGTTCGCGAGCTTCTCCGCGCGCGGAGCCTTGTTGCGGAAGTTGATGACGACGTCGGCGCCGGCCTCGGCGAAGTAGCGGACGGTGTCAGCGCCGATGCCGCGCGACGAGCCGGTGACGAGAGCCACCTTGCCGTCGAGGGATCCGGCGGGAAGGACCTGGGTCATCTCTGCTCCTCGGGATACGCGCGGTCGCCGGGGATGGCGACATCCCACCCTACAACGGCGCCCTTCCGCGGCCCGGTCCTGACCAGCGTGGTAGGTTGACGCTCAGGAGGGCGTATGGACGGTCTGGCGACATTCTTAGCCGACATCGGGCAGTGGGCGTGGATCGCCTGGCTGGTGCTGATCGCCGTCTTCCTGGTGATCGAGATGCTCACCCTCGACTTCACTTTCCTGATGCTGTCGTTCGGCGGCCTCCTCGGCCTCATCGCCGGACTTCTCGGACTTCCGTGGTGGGCGCAGCTGATCGTCGCCGCCGTGGCGGCAGCGCTGTTCATCTTCTTCCTCCGCCCTCCTCTGCTTCACCGCCTGCGCCGCGGAGAGGATCCCGCGAAGTCCAACGTCGATGCGCTGATGGGCCTGGGCGGCACGGCGCTGCTCGACATCACCCAGATCACCGGTCAGGTCAAGCTCAGCAACGGCGACATCTGGACCGCCCGCAGCCTCGACGGCACGCCCATCATCGCCGGCACCCGCATCGCGGTCGCCGACATCAGCGGCGCCACCGCCATCGTCCGTCCCGTCACCGAATAGGAGCATGATGAACGACTCCTCGTTCATTCCGACCGCCATCGCGTGGGTCCTCGCCATCGCGGTCATCATCTTCGTGCTGGTCACGATCGCCCGCGCGATCCGGATCATCCCGCAGGCGACGGCCGGCGTCGTCGAACGCCTCGGCCGGTATCACAAGACCCTCCAGCCGGGGCTGAACATCCTGGTGCCGTTCATCGACCGGCTGCGTCCGCTGATTGACATGCGCGAGCAGGTCGTCTCGTTCCCGCCGCAGCCCGTCATCACCGAGGACAACCTGGTGGTGTCGATCGACACCGTCGTCTATTTCCAGGTGACGGATGCCCGTGCCGCGACTTACGAGATCGCGAACTACCTTGGTGCCGTCGAGCAGCTGACCACGACGACGCTGCGCAACGTCGTCGGCGGACTGAACCTCGAGGAGGCTCTCACCAGCCGCGACGAGATCAACGGGCAGCTGCGAGTCGTGCTCGATGAGGCCACCGGCAAGTGGGGCATCCGCGTCTCGCGCGTCGAGCTGAAGGCCATCGACCCGCCCGTCTCGATCCAGGATTCGATGGAGAAGCAGATGCGCGCCGAGCGCGAGCGTCGTGCCACCATCCTCACCGCTGAAGGGTCGAAGCAGTCGCAGATCCTCGAAGCCGAGGGGCAGCGTCAGGCCGCCATCCTCAAAGCCGAGGGCGACAAGCAGGCGGCGGTGCTGCGCGCCCAGGGCGAGGCCGAGGCGATTCAGAATGTGTTCAGCGCCATTCACCAGGGCCGGCCCGACGACAAGCTGCTCGCGTACCAGTACCTGCAGATGCTGCCCAAGATCAGCGAGAGCGAGTCGAGCAAGCTCTGGATCATCCCGAGCGAGCTGACCGAGGCGCTCAAGGGCATCGGATCGGCGTTCACACCCCGGGGCGACGCCGCCGGCGAGCCGCCGCGCGGCGCGTGACGCATCCGTTCTTCGTCGGCACCAGGCACCCGCGCGTCTTCGCCCACCGCGGACTGATCGTCGCGGGCGGCGGAGGCGCTGCGGTGTGGGAGAACACCGCGGCCTCGTTCGCCGCCGCGCACGCGGCCGGCGCGGAGTACATCGAGACCGACTGCCGGGTCACGGCAGACGGAGACGTCGTCCTCTTCCACGACGAGACACTGCAGCGACTGGCCGGGGACCCGCGCCGCGTGGGCTCGGTGCGCACGAGAGAGCTGGAGCGCCTCTTCGTCGAGCACGGCGGACTGCTCACGGTGGCGGATGCCCTCGATGCCTTCCCCGGCATCAGGTTCAACATCGATGTGAAGACGGCACAGGCATCCGTCCCGCTCGGCGCCGCTGTCGCGCCGCACGCGGATCGGGTGCTGGTCACCAGCTTCTCCGACCGTCATCGCCTCGCCGCGCTCCAGGCGACGATCGAGGCGGGAGCGAAGATCAGGCCGGCCACGTCGGGCGGTCGCTCGGTGATCACACGCCTGCGAGCGCTCTCGGCCATCCGCCTCTCCCCCGCCCGCGTGCTGCGCGAAGTCGACGCGGTGCAGATCCCGGTATCCCACAGCGGCGTCCGCCTCTTCACTCCCTCGCTGCTGCGCGCCGCTCACCGGCACGGAGTCGAGGTGCACGTCTGGACGGTCAACGAACCCGCCGAGATGGCGCGGCTGGTCGCCGCCGGCGCCGACGGCATCGTGACCGATCGCGCCGGTCTGGCGGTGCGAACTCTTTCCTGACGGCTCCGCCGCCGCCCGCGCATGCCCTGGGATTCCCCTGTGAGTCCGAGCCGGTTGTCACCACCGTGGATGAATCGCACAGGCGCAGGCGTTATACCTGACAGCGACGAGAGGACCACACAATGGCAGATCGCAGCCTTCGCGGCATCCGGCTGGGTGCCCAGAGCCTTCAGAGCGAGGAGGGCGTCGTCTTCATGGAGCGACGCGCCACCGCGTACAAGTGCGACACGTGCGGCCAGGAGACCACCCTGATGTTCGCCGCCGACGCCGAGGCCCCGCAGACCTGGGAGTGCCGTCACTGCGGCGCCGAAGCGGTGCTGCAGGTCGACGGTGCACCCGTCAAGATCGAGGACAACGACGAGAAGGTGGCACGAACCCACTGGGACATGCTGCTCGAGCGCCGTACCCGCGACGAGCTCGAAGAGCTCCTCGCAGAGCGCCTCGCCTACGTCCGCGCCCGCCGCGGCGCGGGAGACGACCCCACCCGCCACCGCATCGGCGCGTGACTCAGAGTCGCCGTCGCGACAGCAGTCCGGCGACGACGAGCAGGACCGGCGTGATCAGCATCCCCAGCTGAATCCACGGCCCCAGCACGACCCCCGCCGTGAGGCCGGAGCGCAGTTCGACATCCTCGAGCAGCGCTCCGGCCTCATCTGCGTCCAGGGTCGAGACGGTCGACCCGTCGGGCCGGATGATCTGGCTCGTGCCGACGGTCGAGACGTTCACGACGCTGCGGCCGGTCTCGATGGCGCGCATGCGGGCGAATGCGAGCTGCTGCAGGTTCTCGTCGGTTCCGCGGAAGTCCGCGTTGTTCGTCTGGAAGACCAGCACCTCGGCGCCCTCGCTGACACTCTCGCGGATGACCTCGTCGTAGATGACGTCGAAGCAGATCGCGAGTCCGACGCCCGTGCCGTCCACGCGCACGAGCGGTGGGTTCGTGCCGGGGGTGTACTCGCGGCCGATCAGCCCGATGAGCTCAGGCGCGAGCGCGTAGTAGAAGTCGCGGTCGGGGACGTACTCGCCGAAGGGCACCGGATGCCTCTTGTCGTGCAGCTGCGAGGCATCGCCCTCTCGAGTCCACAGGAACGAGGTGTTGAAGATGCGCTTCCCGCGCTCGGTGGCGGTGTTGGCGAGCAGAGGCGCGTCGAACTCGTTCACGAGGCGGGTGAGCCGCCGCGCGGTCGACTCGTCCTGGAACGGGTCGTAGTCGATGCCGCCCTCCGGCCAGACGAGCAGGTCGACGTCCTCTTCGCCGATCGTCCTGGTCGCATCCGTCTGAGCGCTGATCACGCCGTACGGCTCTCGTTCGTCGAAGTAGCCGGTGGTGCCGTTGCCCTGCACCGCCGCGATGCGCATCTCACCCGATCGCGTCGTCGGGAACAGCGGCGTCAGCAGCAGCACGAGCAGGGTGACCGCCGGGGCGATGAGGCTCATCGGCCGGCGCCACCCGTGCATCCGGAACAGCTCGATCAGCAGCGCGACGAGCGCGACCATCAGGAACGTCAGCCCGCTCACCCCCAGCCACGAGGCGACCGGCGCGAACGGACCCTGCGCCTGCGTCATCCCGAGCCGCCCCCAGGGGAAACCTCCGTACGGCCAGTTGCCGAGGAAGAGCTCGTGCGTCGTCCACAGGCCGGCGACGACGAGCGGCAGCGCGACGGGCCTGCTGCGGGGCCACGCTCTGGGCATCCAGCGGTATGCGAGGGCGATCGGGACGAGCGACACGGCCGTGAGCACGCCCTCCACGACGGTCAGCGCGAGCCAGGGCACCGGACCGAGATAGCGCGCCGTGAAGGAGACCTGCAGGGCGAAGAACACCAGACCGTAAGCGAGGCCGACGAGCAGAGCACCGCCGACACGGCGTCCGCCCAGCGCGGGCAGCAGCAGGGCCAGAGCAACGAAGACGAGCGGCCAGACAGCGGCGGCGGGGAATGCGAGCGCCATGAGGATCCCGGCTGCCGCCGCCATGCCGATGGCGGCCCACAGCGGCATGGCACGGCTCGCCGAAGGCGCGTCGGTGTCGCTCATCCCGGTCACACCGCGGTGTAGACGACGATGCCGCGGCGCACGCCGTCGAGCGCCCTGCGGGCTGTCCGCGCCAGGTCGCCGTCCTCGGCGACGATCGAGAGCTGGTCGAGGAGATCGATGGTCTGCTTGGCCCAGCGCACGAAGTCGCCGGCAGCCATGTCCGCGTCGATGAGCACCCGATCGAGGGAGCCGCCGCGCGCCCACGCGTGCATGGCCGCGGCGAGTCCCGGCGCGAGCGGCTCAGTGCGCGGCAGCGAGTAGTCGTGCTCGAGATCGTCGAGCTCTGCCCACAGCCTCGTCGTCGCGTCGTACGCGATGCGGAACGCGCCGCGAGGCAGGCCGCGCTCGCCCATGTTCTGCTCGTCACGGCGCGGCTCGTAGACCAGGCAGCTGGCCATCGCGGCCAGCGACGGCGCGTCGAGGGTGCGCCACAGGCCCTGACGGAGGGATTCGGCGACGAGCAGGTCGCGTTCGCCGTAGATGCGCCGCATGGTCCGGCCGGCATCGGTCAGCGACAGGCGATCGCCCTCGCCGTCGAGATAGCCGACCACCTGCAGCACATCGATCACCCGGTCGAAGATCCGGGCGACCGTGCCGGTGCGCGTCTCGATCTGCCGACGGATGCGGTCGGTGTCGCGCTTCAGTGAGAAGTACCGCTCGGCCCAGCGGGCATGCGCCTCACGGTCCGGACAGCTGTGGCAGGCATGCCGCCTCATCCGCGTGCGCAGTCCCTCGATCTTCTTGATGCGCTTGTCGCGGACCGCACGCCCTCCGGCATCCCGCCGATCCTTCTTCTCGAGATCGCTCAGCTCACGCCGCATCGCGGCGTACTCGAGGAAGTCGCCGTGCTCGCACGTCATCGCCTCGCGGTAGCCGGCCAGCGAATCCTCCGCCTCCCGCACCTTGCGGGCGAGCCCGACGACCGATCTGTCGGCCTGGAACTGAGCGAACGACGACTCGAGGATCTCGCGCGCTCGCGACCTGCCGAACCGGTCGATGAGGTTGACCGCCATGTTGTAGGTCGGACGGAAGCTGGAGTTGAGCGGGTAGGTGCGGCGGGATGCCAGTGCCGCAACGGCCTGAGGATCCATCCCCTCCGTCCACTGGACGACGGCGTGACCTTCGATGTCGATCCCGCGCCGACCTGCGCGTCCGGTGAGCTGGGTGTACTCCCCCGAGGTGATCGCGACCCTGGCCTCGCCGTTGAACTTCTCCATCTTCTCGAGCACCACGGTGCGGGCGGGCATGTTGATGCCCAGTGCGAGCGTCTCGGTCGCGAAGACAGCCTTCACGAGCTTGCGCTGGAACAGCTCCTCGACGACCTCCTTGAACGCCGGCAGCATCCCCGCGTGGTGCGCGGCGACGCCGCGTTCGAGATCGTCGCGCCACTGCCAGAAGCCCAGCACATCGAGATCCTCGTCGAGCAGCGCACGCGTGCGATCCGTGACGATCTCGCGGATCAGCGCGCGCTCCTCCTGACTGGTGAGGCGCACACCGGAGCGGCGCACCTGCTGCACGGCCGCGTCGCAGCCGACCCGGCTGAAGATGAAGAAGATCGCGGGCAGCAGGTTGGCGCGCTCGAGAAGGCGCACGACCTCGGGCCGGTCCATCCGCTCGATCCGGCTCATGTTCGCTGCCCGCACGGGGCGCTTCCCGCCGCGCGGCGGACGGTGCGCGTCCCGGCCGGCATGCCGGTTGCTGCGGTACTCCTGCGCGCGACGGTTGCTCTCGTGACGCGATCCGGTGAAGGAGCGGATGCGCAGCAGCTCCTGGTTCACCTGCGCAGTCGCGACGCCGGCGCGCTCGTCGAAGAGCGGCAGCAGGTCGTCGCGCACGAGCACGTGCTGCTCGAGCGGGACGGGGCGGACCTCGGAGACGATCACGTCTGTGTCGCCGCGGACGGTGTCGAGCCAGTCGCCGAACTCCTCGGCGTTCGACACGGTCGCGCTCAGCGAGACGAGGCGCACCTGCTCGGGCAGGTGCAGGATGACCTCTTCCCACACCGGGCCGCGGAATCGGTCTGCCAGATAGTGCACCTCGTCCATCACGACGTACCGAAGTCCGCGCAGCGCGTCGGAGTCGGCGTACAGCATGTTGCGCAGCACCTCGGTCGTCATGACCACGATGCGCGCGTTGCCGTTGATGTTGGTGTCGCCGGTGAGCAGACCGACCTGATCCGCACCGTACACGTCGACCAGCTCGCGGAACTTCTGGTTCGAGAGCGCCTTCATCGGCGTGGTGTAGAAGGCCTTGTCATTCCCGGTCTGCATCGCCAGGTGGATCGCGAACTCGCCGACGATCGTCTTTCCCGCCCCCGTCGGAGCTGCGACCAGGACGCTGCGGCCGCGCTCGAGCGCGTAGCAGGCGTCGACCTGGAACGGGTCGAGCGCGAAGCGCTGTCGCTCGGCGAAAGCCTGCGTGTGCGGATGCTCGGCCGCAGCCCTGGCGGCCGCGTAGCGCTCGGCGGGAGAACTCATGCGGTCAGCGAGTCCGGGTCGAGGCCGGCGGCGATCCTGTGCTTGCGACGCCGCCTGTCCAGCAGCACGGTGAGGCCGGCGGCCGCGAAGTAGAGCACGGTCAGCATCCCCGCCAACAGCAGCATGCTGACCACGTCGGCAGCAGGCGTGGCCAGAGCGGCGAAGGTGGTCGCGATCAGCACCGCAACCCGCCAGCCCTTGAGGATCGCCTTGCCGGAGAGGATGCCGGCGAAGTTCAGGGCGACAAGGAACACCGGCAGCACGAACGCGACGCCGATGACGAGCATCATCTTGAAGACGAAGTCGTAGTACTCCTTGGCGCTGTACAGGTTCGGCGAACCGGCTGGAGTGAAGCTGGCCATCAGTTCGATGATGTGCGGCACGATCAGCGTGCCCACGTAGCATCCGGCGAAGAACAGCGGCAGGGCTGCGGCGATGAACCCCACCGTGTACCTGATCTCCTTGCGGGTCAGTCCGGGCATGATGAACGCCCAGATCTGCCACATCCAGATCGGCGCCGACAGGAAGATGCCGATCGAGAAGGCCATCCGCATGCGCAGGTCGAAGGGCGAAGTCACCGAGGTGAACGTCAGGGCGACGATGGTGTCGCTCGTCTTAGCGACCTGGTTGATCGGCTCGGTGATGAAGGCGATGATCGGATCGGTCACGATGAACGCGATGATCATGCCGACCAGCAGGCCGGCAGCCGCCAGCATCAGTCGCTTGCGGAACTCCAGAAGGTGAGCCCCCAGCGACATGCGCCGTTCACCGCGCGGCTGGCTGCCCTTCGCGGCGCGAGCGTCTACCGCAGCCACGGTGATCAGACTGTGCGATCAGGACCAGCGGGCGCGTCGGGGTCGACGTCGCTCACGGCATCCTTCTTCTTGGTGGTGTCGGCAGCGTCTTCCTCGCGCATGGCCTTCATCTCGCCCTTGAAGACGCGAGCCGACTGGCCCATGCTCTTGGCCAGCGCCGGCAGCTTCGCCGCACCGAAGAGAAGAAGGATGACGACGAGGAGAATAACCAGGTGCCATCCGTTGAGACCAGCAAGCATGTGGGGCTCCTAAATCGTGGGTGCGATCAGTCTACCTGGGCGGGTTGCGGCTCAGGCGTCTTGTAGAGGTCGAGTCCGGCAGCCGCCCAGTCGTGTGTCGTCGCGCGCGCGAGCGGTGGATCGAGCACCTCGAGAGCGCCGCCGAAGCGTGCGGCGACGCGCTTGATGCCCCGGGGGTCGGCCATACGGATGCGGAGGGTGACGAGGCCTTCGCCGCGCTCGACCTCCTCCTGCGGGAACGATCCGATCAGTGGCACGAGCCGCTCGGGGATCCGCACGACCACCTCGCCCTCGGGTCCGTCGCCGTGGCCGAACTCGGCGGGCACGGCAGCGTCGGCATGAGTGATCCGAATGTCGGTGAGGCGGGCGTCGCTGACTCGGTCGAGATGGAAGGTGCGCATCGCGGTGCGCAGATGGCACCAGCCCTGCAGGTACCACTGGCCGTTGTCGATGCGGATCTGCGCGGGATCGACGGTGCGGGTGGTGGGCTGAGCGTCGGGAGCCTGGTAGCGGAACGACACGGCGACGCCGTCGCGCAGAGCCTGCGAGACCACGCGCTGCACCTCCGTGACGGCGGCCGGCGCCACGACGAGGTCGGGTGGGGCGTCGGCCGATCCGCGCGAGAGCTTGGCCATGAGTCCGGCGACCAGGCCCGAGTCCGCGACGGCCGGCACCGAGGCGACCATCTGCAGCCCGGCGAGCAGGGCGGCCGCCTCGCGAGCGGTCAGACGCGGCACACGCCGCAGCGCGACGTCGTTGGTGATCTCGATGATGTCGTGCTCGTCGAGCAGCTCCCAGTCGATGTCGAACATCTCCTGAGGCAGCTGCCAGTAGCCGGAGTCTCCCGGCAGGCCGATGACGGTGAGCTTCTCGACCATCCCGCGCAGAGCCTCGCGGGTCACGCCGAAGTCGGCCGCCGCCTCGTCGAGCGTGACCTGCCCGCGTTCGAGCAGGTACGGCACGAGAGTGAGGTAGAGCCGCACGCGGTCGGCGGCGAGAAGCGGTGCGCCCGAGGTGCTCATGCGTCCTCCCGATCGACGGTGTCCTGGTCGATGGCATGATGCTCGGCAATCGCCTGGAGACGCTGGATCACCGCATCCCGCAGGTCGGCGGGACTCACCACCCGCACCTCGGGTCCGTACGATGCCAGCTCGTCGGCGAAGATGTGCCGGTCGACGTAGCCGACGGCGATGCCCTGGGGGCGCGGCGTCGCACGACGACCGAGGCGCAGCGCCGCCTCGGTGCCCGGCGTCACCTCGAGCAGGGCGATCTGCGACGCGACGAGCTCTTCGAGCCCCGCCAGCGCTCGGGCGGTCGCGCCCTCACGCAGGGCGACGTCGAAGGTCTGCGCGGTCACCTTCACATCGCTGACGATGCGGCTGAGCAGGAATGTGCGCTCGGCATCCGCGTCGATGTCGATGCCGAACAGATGCCAGCGCGCTTCGTACTCCACCTGCGCGAGCGGACGCACGCGGCGGCGGGTGGGCGCCTTCTCCCCCGGCTTGAGGTACTCGAAGACGACGACCCGGTTCCGCTCGATCCCCTCCTGCAGCGCGGGGAACGCCGCATCTCGGGCCGCGATACGCGGAGCGAAGCCGATGATCGGCTCGTCGCCGTCGATGCCGAGCGCGCGGATCTTGCGCACGCCGGATCGGGCATCCAACGACACCGACTCGGTGCTCCACACGCTCCCCGCCAGGCGCAGCACGGCGAGCTCCGCCGGGGTGAACTCGATGTCAGCCGGCAGGTCATAATCCGCCTGAGGGATGCGGTAGCGCGCCTCGCGCAGATCCTGCGGATCGGCGGGGTCGCCGATCGTCTCGATCGGGACGCCGAGCGAACGCAGCTCGTCCTTGTCGCGCTCGAACATCTTCTCCAGGGCATCGGGCTTGGCGCCCGCCTCGACGCGCTGCCGGTAGCCGGAGACGTTCTCGATGATCTGCTGCTTGGTGAGCCCGATCTCCGTGGCCATCAGCGCCACGACGAGATTCGTCAGGCGCTCCTCTGCGGGGATCCGGGCGGGCGTCACTGGCTCAACAGCTCCTGGGGGATGACACCGAGCACGTCGACGACGTGCACAGTCGCGTCGTCGCCGGACTGCGTCGGCACGACGACCATCAGCTGCGATCCGACGCGCGACTTGGAGACGGCCTCTGCGACCTCGGCGGGCAGGCCGTCGGTGCTGGTGACAGAGCCGTCCCAGGTGGTCTGGCCGACGCTGCGGCTCGTCCAGCCGACGGAGGTCGAGCGGATGAGGGCTGTGCCGTCTCCGACCTTCTCGTGCTCGCCCTTCAGCAGCGTCTCGGTGGTCGCCTTCTGCGGTGCCGCGATGTCGGGGATGATGACGCCGGGGCGGCCGCCGGGTGCGCGCACCACCGAGGGCAGGCCGGGCGCGTCGTTGAAGACCGCGGAGCCGTCGGCCTTGGCCAGGGCGGTGTAGCGCACGTCGTAGACGGCGACCAGGCTGTCGTCGGCGTCGAGGCCGATCTGCTGCGCGGCGCCCTCGGGAAGGTCGGCGGCGGGGATCGACGCGACGATGCGGCTGCCCTCCGTCGCGCACTTCAGTGCCTCGTCGGCACCTGCGAGCTCGGCGCCCGCGGATTCGGGGCTCCACAGCTTCAGCTGCGCGTCGAGCGTCTGCCCGGTCGTGCCGTTCACCAGCACGCGGGCGAGGATCGCCTCCTGTCGGCTGTCGGTGATCGCCCGACCGTCACCGGTGACGATGTCGGCGTAGGCGGGCTTGCCCGTGTGGACAGGCAGCTCGATCTCGACGCGCGGGGCGCCGAAGTCGCCGCTCACGTTCACCGACTTCTGCAGCGCCACCGAGCTGTCGCGCTCGCACGCCGCTCCCTCGAATGTCGGCGCTGCGGCCGAGCATCCGGTCAGGACGATGGTGGAGAGGGCGAGGGCCGAGAGGGCAGCGGTCGTTTTGCGCACGCGCCCCAGTCTATTCGGATGCCTGCTCGCCCTCGCGCGATGCCGCCGCGATCCGCGCGCCGCCCGCGGCCTTCTGCGCTTCGCGCACACGCTTGCGCAGGTTCTTGTCGGTGATCTGCCTGTCACCGACCGCACCTGGCGTCCACAGCTCGACATCCTCGTCGCCGTAGCTGGACTTCGACGCACGGCGACGCACCTCGGGCGGCACCGCGCCCGGCGCCAGACGGCGTGCGGTGAGCAGAAAGCCGGTGTGGGCGATCATGCGGTGATCGGGCCGCACCGCGAGGCCTTCGACGTGCCAGCCGCGCACCATCGTCTCGGATGCGTCGGGCTCGGTGAACAGCCCGGTGCCGCGGATATACTCCGCGACCCGCGACAGCTGGGTGGCGGTGGCGATGTAGCAGATCACGACGCCGCCCGGCGTGAGCGCCTCGGCGACGGCGTCCATGCACTCCCATGGGGCGAGCATGTCGAGCACCACGCGATCGACCGTTCCCGGCTGATGCTGGGCGCCCAGTTCCTCAGCCAGGTCTCCGACCACGACGTTCCACGTCTCCGGGGTCTCACCGAAGAAGGTCTCGACGTTCGCCTTCGCGACCTCGGCGAAGTCCTCACGGCGCTCGAAAGAGGTGAGCCTGCCATCGTGTCCGATCGCGCGCAGCAGCGCGAGGGACAGGGCGCCAGAGCCGACGCCGGCCTCCACGACCACGGCGCCGGGGAAGATGTCGGCCTGCATGACGATCTGTGCCGCATCCTTCGGATAGACGATGGCCGCACCGCGGGGCATCGACATCGCGAAGTCGCGCAGCAGCGGGCGCAGCGCCAGGTAGTCGTGGCCCGCGCTGTTCGTCGCGACCGAGCCGTCAGGCTGGCCGATCAGGTCAGCGTGGCGCAGCACGCCGTGGTGCGTGTGCAGCTCACCGTCTGCTCGCAGCGTGATGGTGTGCAGGCGACCCTTAGGGCCGGTGAGCTGAACGCGGTCACCCTCACGGAAGGGACCGCTGGGACGTGCGGCGCTCATCGTGCGCCCTCCTTCGTGAAACGGGCGTGCAGATCGGTGAGGTCGGCGGTCGTGCGCCCTTCGAGAGTGGGCCACAGCTCGTCGGCACCGTACCCGTCGAGCGAGACGATGTGCGGCACGCCGAGGGTGACCGCACCGGATGCCGCTCCCGAGGCCACGCCGGTCGGCGAGTCCTCGATCACGACCGCGTCGGCGATGTCGATGCCGAGCTGCGCGGCAGCGGCGAGGTACGGATCGGGGAACGGCTTGGGTCGCTCGACCTCGTCGCCGGCGATGACGAGATCGAACGCCGCGAAGTCGATCTGCGCAACGACGTCGAGCGCCATGCGACGCAGCGACATGGTCACGAGCGCCGTCGGGATGCCCTCAGCGCGCAGATTCGCGAGAAGCTCTCGCGCGCCGGGCCGGAACGGCACACCCTGCGTGCGGAGCAGCTCGGCGACGCGATCCGTCATCAGGTCGACGATCTCCTGGGGCTCGAGGTCGACGCCCGCCTGCTGCAGCACACGGCCGCTCTCGAGCAGACCGCTGCCGATCAGCTGCATCGCGTCGTCGTGCGTCCACGTTCCGCCGTAGGACTCGACCAGCTCCGTCTCGACGGACATCCAGTAGGGCTCGGTGTTGACGAGTGTTCCGTCCATGTCCCACAGGACCGCGGCGGGCTTTCTGCTCATTGCACCCATGCTAGCCGGGTCGCCGCCCCTGTCTTGGTGCTGAGGTCTAGCCTGGAGTGATCGACTCGGCTCCCGGAAGGAGAGGGATGGACGTCCTCGGCTCTCGCATCATCGTGGCCGCGTTCGACGGCTGGAACGATGCCGGCGAGGCGGCGAGCGGTGCCATTGCCGCGCTGCGTGCAGCGGGCGAGTACGAGCAGGTGCACGCTGTCGACCCCGAGCTGTACTTCGACTACCAGTACACGCGTCCATCGACCCAGGTGAACGCCGACGGACGACGGGAGCTGCGGTGGCCGGACGCGACGCTGTGGCGGCCCACCCGCCCCAGTGTCCGCGGCCCTGAGCTCTGGCTGCTGACCGGCTCGGAGCCGGCGCGCGCCTGGCAGGCGTTCGTGAACGAGTTCGTCGATGTCGCGCTCCGCGACGACGTCACGGGTCTGGTCACGATCGGGGCGATGCTCTCGGACGTGCCGCACACCCGTCCGATCTCGGTCTTCGCCTCGAGCCAGGACGAGCGGGTGCGGGACGTGCACGGGCTGGACAAGTCCAGCTACGAGGGACCGGTCGGGATCCTGAGCGTCTTCGACCAGTTCTTCAGCCAGGCGGAGATCCCGGCCGCCAGCCTGTGGGCCAGCGTGCCGCACTACGTCGCGACCGCGTCCCCCTCCCCCAAGGCGACGCTGGCGCTGCTCGACCGTCTCGAGGAGCTGACCGGTGTCGGGCCCGAGCGCGAGCACATGCGCACCGAGGCCGCAGCATGGGAGGCGTCCATCGACGCGGCTGCGGCGGAGGACGAGGACATGGCGGAGTACATCCGGCAGCTCGAACGCACCCGTGACACGTGGGATTCGCCGGACGCGTCGGGGGATGCCATCGCGCAGGCGTTCGAGCGCTATCTGCGCCGCCGCGGCGACGGTCCCGACAAGCGCTGATCCGTCAGACGGCGGGGACGACGCCGGTGGCGAGCAGCACGATGAGCGCGACACCGAGCAGCACCCGGTAGATCACGAACGGCAGGAAGCTGCGCTTCGAGATCCAGTTCATGAAGAACGCGATCACGCCGAGCGCGACGACGAATGCGATGCCGGTGGCGGCGAAGGTCTCGCCGAGACCGAAGTGCTGGTTCGCGTCTCCGCCGTGCTTGAACAGCTGATAGAAGCCGCTGCCGAAGACCGCGGGGATCGCGAGCAGGAAGGCGTACCGTGCGGCGGCCGCGCGCTCGTAGCCGAGGAAGAGCCCCATCGTGATGGTGCCGCCCGAGCGGGAGACGCCCGGAACGAGCGCGAGCGCCTGCGCGAACCCGAAGGCGGCGCCGTGGCCGTAGGTGAGCTGGTCGAGCTGGCGACGCTTGGCGCCGACGTGGTCGGCGATGCCGAGCAGCACGCCGAAGACGATCAGCATGATCGCGACGACCCACAATGACCGGAAGACCGTCTCGATCGAGTCCTGGAACAGCAGCCCCAGCACGACGATGGGGATGCTGCCGAGGATGATCAGCCAGCCCATGCGCGCGTCGGGATCGTTGCGCGGCGCCTTGCCGGTGAGGGAGCGGAACCACTGGGCGACGATGCGCACGATGTCCCGCCAGAAGAACACGACCACCGCGGCTTCGGTGCCGATCTGCGTGATAGCGGTGAAGGCGGCGCCCGGGTCCTCCCCCGACGGCAGGAACGTGCCGACGATGCGCAGGTGCGCGCTGGAGGAGATGGGCAGGAACTCCGTGAGTCCCTGCACGATGCCGAGGATGAGCGCTTCGAGCAGGTTCATGCGTCGCTTTCTGACAGGGCCGGGTGAGTGTGGCGCGCGAGCAGGGGCCGGTCAGCAGCTGCGCAGCAGATCGGCCAGCACGCGCTGGCCGAAGACAAGCGATTCTACGGGCACGCGTTCGTCGACTCCGTGGAACATCCCGGTGAAGTCCAGATCCGCGGGCAGACGCAGCGGGGCGAACCCGTACCCGGCGATGCCCAGCGAGGCGAGTGCCTTGTTGTCGGTCCCCGCCCCCAGGAGGTAGGGGATCACGGGCACGCCGGGGTCGTGACGCCCGAGCGCGGCGACCATGGCGTCGACGAGGTCTCCCTCGAACGCGGTCTCCATCCCGATGTCGCGCACGACCGTCTGGATCTCGATGTCATCACCGACGATCCGCTGCAGCTCCGCGAGCACGTCGTCCTCGGTTCCGGGGATGACGCGGACGTCGATGAGCGCCTCCGCCGTCTCGGGGATCACGTTGTGCTTGTAGCCCGCGGTCAACGCGGTCGGGTTGGTCGTGGTGCGGAACGTCGAGCGCAGGAACGCCTCGGCCGGTCCCGCGGCAGCGGCCAGGGCATCCGGGTCGTCGACCGGACGGCCGGTGAGCTCGCTCAGGCCGTCCAGCAGGGCCCGGGTGGTCGATGTGAGCCGGATCGGCCAGCGGGTGCGTCCGACCGCCGCCACCGCCTCAGCGAGCCGCGTCACCGCGTTGTCGTCGTGATAGCGGCTGCCGTGCCCGGCGCGGCCCTTCGCCACGAGACGCAGCCAGAGCAGCGCCTTCTCGCCCACCTGCAGCAGGTAGGCGCGGCGGTCGTCGACCGTGATCGAGTAGCCGCCGACCTCGCTGATCGCCTCGGTGGCGCCGGCGAACCAGTCGGGCCGCTCCTTCACCACGAGGGCGGAGCCCTCGACGCCGCCGTTCTCCTCGTCGGCGAAGAACGTCAGGATGAGGTCGCGTTCCGGCTGCTCCCCTGCCCGGAGCATATCGGCGACGGCGGTGAGGATCATGGCGTTCATGTTCTTCATGTCGACCGCGCCGCGCCCCCACAGCATCCCGTCGCGCACCACGCCCTCGAACGGGTCGACGCTCCAGTCCGCGGCGACCGCGGGGACGACATCGAGGTGACCGTGCACGACAAGCGCGGGTCGCTCAGGGTCGCGCCCGCGCACGCGAGCCATCACGTTGGTGCGCCGCTCGATCGGCTCGTAGTACTCGGGCTCGAGACCGAGGCCCTGCAGGTAGGCGCCGACGTACTCGGCTGCCTCCCGCTCGCCGTTGGCCCTGCCGCCGCCGAAGTTCGACGTGTCGATGCGGATCAGGTCGCGGGCGATGCGGACGACCTCGGGCAGCTCAGTCTCGGGCATGTGCCCAGGCTACCCAACCGGGGTGCCACGCCCGGGAGTCGCGCTGGTTCGAACAGCTCCGAACGGCGTGCTAGAGTCGATCTTCGTTCGGCAACGAACATTTCAACACCTGCGCGGGTGGCGGAATAGGTAGACGCGCTAGCTTGAGGTGCTAGTGCCCGAATAGGGCGTGGGGGTTCAAGTCCCCCCTCGCGCACAGAACGAAGAAGACCCGGATCCAGCGGATCCGGGTCTTCTTCGTTTCAGCTCTGTTCCCGCAGCCGCCGCCATCGGTACGGCGGGTAGTCCTCGGGCCAGTGCATCCGCACGGTGCGGAATCCGCGCCGCACCCGGCGTCGGAAGCCGCGGCCCGGCCACAGCGGCCGCATCGAGATGCCCATCGCCCCGCCGGTGATCCGCCCGATTCTCCCCACCGCTCCGAGGTGGTAGGACAGGTCGAGGTCGTCGTGGGTCTCGGCATCATGTCGGTGCACCACGGCGCTGACCGATCGCCAGGCATCCGCCCGCATCGCGAGGTTCGACCCGAACAGCGGACGATGTCCGAGTGCGGCACCGCCGGCGACCGCGTACCCGCCCAGGTAGATCGCGGCGGTCCAGCGCAGGGCGCGCGGGCCGTCGATGAAGCGTGCACCGCCGGTCGCCGCGACTATGTCCGGAGAGCGCGAGAACGTCGCCTCCGCATCCGCCACCCACGTCGCCGACGGGACGCAGTCGGCATCGAGCCGGAGAATGAGGTCTCCGGACGCCGCGTCGTATCCGGCGGCCGCCGCCGCGGGGATGCCGATTTCGGCGCAGGGCACCACACGGGCGCCCGCTGACGCGGCGATCGTCGCCGACGCATCCGAGGATGCATTGTCGACGACGATCACCTCATCGGCCTGTCGCGTCTGCTCGCCCAAAGCGGCGAGGCAGCGCTCCAGCAGCTCTGCGTCATCCCGCACCGGGATGACGACCGACACACGCAACGATGCTCAGGCGTCGACGTCGCCGCGCCAGGCGCCGGTCTCGCCGCCACGACCCTCGATGAACTTCTTGAAGTTGTCGAGGTCCTTCTTGACAGCGTGCGATCCTGCGCCGACCAGCGCGCCGACCTTCTCGAGCAGGCCCTGCGGGTCCCAGTCGATCTGCGCCGTGACCCGCGTGGTGTTCTCGTCGAGCTTGTGGAACGTGACCACTCCGGCGTGCTCGGTCTCGCCGCCGAGGCTGCGCCATGCGACGCGCTCGTCCGGGTGCTGCTCGGTGATCTCGGCGTCGAACTCGCGCTCGGCCCCGCCGACATTGACCACCCAGTGATTGTGCGTGTCGTCGATCTGCGTGATCGAGACGACCTCGTCCAGGAAGTGGGGGAAGCTCTCGAACTGCGTCCACTGGTTGTATGCGACGGTGACGGGAACGTTCACGTCGACGGTCTCGATGATCTGGGGCATCTTCAACTCCTCGCTTCTGGGATGGAGATCTCAGTCAGCCGCACTGCGCTCGATCGCGGGAGGGGGTTGACGGCGACGCCGAAGGAGGTCGACTCAGACCGCGCCGACGCCGAACATGAGCCCGAGCGCATAGGTGATGGCCGCCGCGCCCAGGCCGATCCCCAGCTGGCGCAGGGCGCGCTTGAGGGGCGGGCCGCCGGAGAGGATGCCCACCATCGCGCCGGTCGTGAGCAGTGCGATGCCGACCAGCACGAGCGCGACGACGATCGCCGTCAGACCGCTGAGGCCGAAGATCCACGGCAGGACGGGGATGATCGCTCCCGAGGAGAACAGCAGGAAACTCGAGATCGCGGCCGCCCAGTCGCTGCCGATCAGATCGTGATCGGTGTGGGTCCCGATCGGCCCTGTCGCATCCCGGCGGATGCCGGCACGAGCCGCCTCGACGACGCGCTGGGCGCGCGCGAGGGACTCATCCGACGCCATCCCGCGTGCGCGGTACACGAGAGCCAGCTCGTTCGCGTCGATGTCGAGGTCGCCCGCGGCGGCATCGGCATCACTGCTCTCCTCGGTGGAGGCCAGCAGCTCGCGCTGGGAGCGCACCGACACGAACTCCCCGGCACCCATCGAGAGCGCACCCGCCAGCAGCCCGGCGACGCCGCTGAAGAGCACGAAGCCGCCGCTCACGCCGGTCGCGCCGATCCCGAGCACGAGCGCGAGATTGGAGACGAGTCCGTCGTTCGCCCCGAACACGGCCGCGCGGAACGACCCGGACAGGCGGCGGCGTCCCCGTGCCGCGAGACCGCGCACAACCTCGTGGTGCACCTTCTCATCGGCGCGCATCGCCGGGGTCGCGAACTTCTCGGTGTCGTACGGCGATCGCGCTTCGGCGCTCTGCGCGAGCGCGAGCACGAAGATCGACCCGAAGCGGGATGCCATCCAGCCGAGCATGCGCGAGCGGATGCCGGCCTTCGGCAGTCGCTGGGGCTCTCCGCCGAGAAGGTCGAGCCAGTGCTGCTCGTGCCGGCGCTCGGCTTCGGCGAGCGAGAGCAGGATCTCGCGCTCCTCGCCGTCGCGCCGAGCCGCTAGGTTCGCATAGACGGCGCCTTCGGCGCGCTCCTCGACCAGGTAGCGGGCCCACTGCCGGCGGTCGGCGGGGGTGGGCTGTGCGGGCGCGTTCATGCAT
Organism: Microbacterium sp. NPDC089987; assembly: GCF_044748505.1. Lineage (NCBI taxonomy): Bacteria > Bacillati > Actinomycetota > Actinomycetes > Micrococcales > Microbacteriaceae > Microbacterium > Microbacterium sp. NPDC089987. The sequence continues at coordinate 1,144,444 of NZ_JBIVGE010000001.1, read as the reverse complement.
CCTCCGTGCTGTGGGGAACAGTCAACGGTATCGACGGCGATGGGCTGCAACCGCGTCAGGGCAGCGATTGACAGGATTTCGGATGCCCGAAGCGCACCTGCTCAGGAGCGCACGCGCTTGCGCAGCACATCGATCCGTGACTGCAGCTGGGCGACGGTCGCCTGCGGGACGGCGGGTCCGCCGCAGACGCGCCGCAGCTCGGCATGCACCGCGCCGTGCGGCTCGCCGCTCTGTCGGGCATACAGGCCGACCAGGCTGTTGAGCAGCTGCCGCTGCTCACGCAGCGTGCGGTGCAGCGGTGCGGGAAGCGTCGACTCCTGCTCAGGAGGGGCGGCGGCCTCGCGGGCCTGACGCAGCTTGCTCTGCCTGGCCTGACGCTGCATGAGGAGGTCGTGCACGTGCTCCGGCTCGAGCAGCCCTGGCAGCCCGATGAACTCCTCCTCCTCGGGCGTGCCCGGCTCAGCCAGCTCGCCGAAGTCCGCGCCGTCGAAGACCACCCTGTCGAAGTGCGCGAGCGAGGAGATCGCCTGGTAGCTGAACTCCTGCGTGAGAGCATCCGACGCGTCGTCCTCGCGATTGGCGCTCTCCAGCAGCGAGTCCTCGAGCCCGTCGTCGTCCTTGGTCTGGCGGTCGAGGGCGTGATCGCGCTGCTTCTCCATCTCGTTGGCGAGCGTCATCAGCACGGGCACGTTCGGCAGGAACACGCTCGCCGCCTCACCGCGACGGCGGGCGCGCACGAAGCGCCCGATCGCCTGGGCGAAGAACAGCGGCGTCGACGAGGAGGTCGCGTACACGCCCACGGCGAGCCGCGGCACGTCGACGCCCTCCGACACCATGCGCACCGCGACCATCCACCGTCTGTCGTCAGCGCTGAACTTCTCGATCCGCTCCGACGCCGATGCGTCGTCGCTGAGCACGACGGTGGGCTGCTGCGCGGTGATGCTGTGCAGGATCTTCGCGTACGCGCGGGCCACCGTCTGATCGGTGGCCAGCACAAGACCTCCGGCATCGGGCACGTGATGGCGGATCTCGGAGAGGCGCCGGTCGGCGGCGCGCAGCACCGCCGGCATCCACTCCCCCTCCGGATCCAGCGCCGTGCGCCAGGCCTGCGAGGTGACGTCCTTGGTGTTGTCCTGGCCGAGGTGCGCCTCGAGCTCGTCGCCGGCGCTCGTGCGCCAGCGCATCTTGCCGGAGTACATGTGGAAGAGCACCGGCCGCACCACGCCGTCCGCCAGGGCACGGCCATAGCCGTAGGCGTAGTCGGTGCTCGACACCCGCGCGCCGGACTCGTCCGGCAGGTACTCGACGAACGGGATCGGCGCGGTGTCGCTGCGGAACGGCGTGCCGGAGAGCAGCAGCCGCCGCTTCGCCGGACCGTAGGCGTCACGGATCGCATCGCCCCAGCTCAGCGCGTCGCCGCCGTGGTGCACCTCGTCGAGGATCACCAGGGTCTTCGCATCTTCGGTCAGGTGCCGGTGCACCGACGACTTCGCGGCGACCTGCGCGTAGGTCACGACGACACCGTGGTACTGGCGCGACGGCGCCCAGTGGCTGTTGCGGAACCGTGGGTCGAGGCGGATGTTCACACGCGCTGCGGCGTCGGCCCACTGCGTCTTCAGGTGCTCGGTCGGCGCGACGACGATGATCCGGTTCACCTCACCCATCCGCAGCAGCTCGACCGCCAGCGTCAGAGCGAAGGTGGTCTTACCGGCGCCGGGCGTCGCGGCGACGAGGAAGTCGCGTTGATCCGCCTGGAAGTACTGGTCCAGCGCCTCTCGCTGCCACGCCCTCAGCTTGTCGGCGGTACCCCACGGGGCGCGCTGAGGAAAGGACGGAGAGAGCACCGCTCTACGATAATCCAGGCCGCCGACAGTTCGGTTCGGCGCCCGGGTAGGCTCGGATGCTGTGCTCCGGGCGCCCCCGCGGCACTTCCTGTCGAAGGAGAGACGATGCTCGATCAGGATTCGACGCGAAGCTCGTACGTCGCCAACGAGGGTCCGCACCCCTGGCGGCGTTTCGTGGCGGTGGGCGACTCGTTCACCGAGGGCATCGGCGATCCCGATGATGCGGCTCCCGGCGGTCACCGCGGATGGGCCGATCGAGTCGCCGAGGTGCTGTCACAGGACGTCGATGACTTCGCGTACGCCAACCTCGCGGTGCGCGGCAAGCTCATCGCGCAGATCGCCGCCGAGCAGATCGAACCGGCGGTCGCCCTCGCGCCCGACCTCGTGTCGATCTGCGCGGGAGGCAACGACGTGATCCGTCCGCGCACCGACCCCGACGAGATCGCCGCACAGCTCGAGCGCGCCGTCGCGCGTCTGGCCTCCACGGGCGCGGCGATCGTGCTGTTCACCGGCATCGACACGCATTTCACGCCGGTGCTCCGCCCCTTCCGCGGCAAGGTCGCGATCTACAACGAGAACGTGCGCGCGATCGCCGACCGCCACGACTGCATCGTGGCCGACCAGTGGGCCCTGAAGGTCATCCAGGACACCCGGTTCTTCGCCGATGACCGGCTGCATCTGAACCCGCTCGGCCACCATGAGGTCGCCCGCATGGTGCTGCGTGCGCTGAACGTGCCGAACGCCCTGCAGCCGATGCAGCCGGAGCCGATGCCCGTGCGCACCTGGCGCGAAGCGCGTACCGAAGACATCGGCTGGGCACGCGAGCACCTCGTGCCGTGGGTGCTGCGACGGCTGCGTCACCAGTCGTCGGGCGACACCGTCGTTGCGAAGCGCCCCGACGCGATGCCCTTCCTGCGCGGGGACCTCGACTGAGATCCGACCGCTGCAGAGCTCAGCGCGTGGCGTAGAACGCCACCGCTGACGCCGCCGCGACATTGAGGGAGTCCACCCCGCCCAACATCGGGATGGTGACCCTTCGGTCGAGCAGTCGGTCGGTCTCGGGTCGGATGCCGTCGCCCTCGGTGCCGAAGATCAGCGCGAGCCGCTCCGGCGACTCGGCCACGAGATCGTCGAGCGCGATCGCGCCGTCTCCGAGCGTCATGCCCGCGACGAGGTACCCGGCGGAGCGCAGATCCTCGATGCCGTCCGGCCAGCTCTCGATCCGCGTCCACGGCACCTGGAACACCGTGCCCATCGACACGCGCACCGAACGGCGGTAGAGCGGATCGGCGCAGGTGGGGCTCACCAGCACCGCGTCGACGCCCAGCGCCGCCGCCGAGCGGAAGATCGCCCCGACGTTGGTGTGGTCGGTGAGTCCCTCCAGGACGGCGACACGCGGACGGTCAGCGTTCACCTGCGACAGCAGATCGGCGAGGCGTGGGGGTTCGGGCCGGTGCATGGCCGCCATCACTCCGCGGTGCACGGCGAAACCCGTGAGCTTCTCGGCGGCGTCATCGGTCACGACGTAGACGGGCACGTCGCGGTCGCCGAGCAGCTCGGCGACGGCATCCGCCCACTTCTGCTGGGTGAGCACCGACCTCGGGCGGTGCCCCGCCTGCAGAGCGCGCTCGATGACCTTCGCCGACTCGGCGATGTACATGCCGCCGGCCGGCTCGCGCACCCGGCGCAGCGCCGTGTCGGTGAGCGATCGGTAGTCGTCGAGCACCGGGTCGTGCGGGTCGCGGAGGTGGTGCAGCTGCATCCGTCCATGCTGTCAGTCGAAACGGCCCCGCTGTGCCGCGCACCCGCATAGACTTCCGGGGTGCAGTCGCTCGAGCTCTCGGACACGGTCTCCGACGCCGTCGAGCGCACAGCCGGGCTGCTGCAGAGCCGACCGTTCGCCGTGCTGACCGGAGCGGGCATCTCGACCGACTCCGGCATCCCCGCCTACCGCGGCAAGGACGCACCGCCGCGCTCGAAGCCGATGACGATCCAGACGTATCTCTCCGATGAGGCCGCGCGTCGCAGGTACTGGCTCGGAGGGCACCTCGGGTACCGCGCGTTCACCGCGCCCGACCCGAACGGCGGCCATCTCGCGCTCGCTGCTCTGGAGCGCATGGGCGCGGCGACCGGCGTGGTCACCCAGAACGTCGACGGTCTGCACCTGCGAGCCGGCAGCCGGCGGGTCATCGAGCTGCACGGCACCATGCACCGCACCCTCTGCCTGCACTGCGGCCAGGTGTACGACCGGCGGGCGATCGCCGAGCGCATCGAGCAGCTCAACCCGTGGATCCTCGTTCCCGAGAACATCGTGCTCAACCCCGACGGCGATGTGTCGCCGGAGAGCACGGCGGGATTCGTCATCCCGACCTGCGAGATCTGCGACGGGATGCTGAAGCCCGATGTGGTCTACTTCGGCGAGTTCGTGCCGATCGCCCGCTTCGCACTCGCCGAGTCGCTGGTGCACGCCTCCTCCGCTCTCGTCGTCGCCGGCACGTCGCTCATGGTGAACTCCGGAATCCGGGTGATCGAACGCGCACGACGGCGAGACATGCCGATCGTGATCGTCAATCATGAGCCGACGAGAGCGGATGCCTGGGCCGACGAGGTCATCGAGGGTGGGACGACCGAGGTGCTCACCGCGCTGGCGGCCCGGCTCGGAGCTCTCTGAGCCGTGCTCACGGGAGCCTCCTCTAGGCTCGAACGGTGACCCTGCTGACACTCGTACGCCACGGACAGACCGACTGGAACCTCGCCCGTCGCATCCAGGGCACCACCGACATCCCGCTGAACGACACCGGACGCGACGACGCCCGATACGCCGCGCACAAGCTCTCGCGCGGTGAGCATCACACGATCTACGCCAGCCCCCTGGTGCGGGCTCGAGAGACGGCCGAGATCATCGCCGCTGAGCTGGGGCTGGACGCACCGACCCTCGTTCCCGACATGCGTGAACGCGAGTTCGGGGTCGGTGAGGGCATGCTCGTCGCCGACTACCTCGGACGATACGGCGACTGGCACGCCGAGGTGCCCGGCGCGGAGACGCTCGATGAAGTCTGCGTGCGCGCGATGGCGGCGCTGCACAGCATCGCCCGCGACGCTCGCCGCCGCTCGGCACCGACCGCGGAGTCGGTGATCGTCGTGACCCACGGTGGTGTGATCCGCTCGCTGATCGACCACGCCTCCGGCGGAACACTGCCCGCGCTGGGCAGCGCGCTCGGCAACGGCTCGCTGCACCGCTTCGAGGCTGCGCCTGACACCCTGCGGCTCCTTGAGGAAGCCGTCGTCCTGTAGGTCAGCGTCGGCTGAGCACCGCGCGGGCGTGCCGCAGCACGGGCTCGTCAATCATCCGCCCCTCGAATCGGAACACGCCGCGCTCCTCTTCAGCCGCCGTCAGCACCGCCTCAGCCCAGGTGATCGTCCCCTGGTCGGGTCGGTAGGCGTCGCGGATGACGGAGACCTGACTCGGGTGGATGCATGCGGTCGCTTCGAACCCGGATGCCACCGCATCCGCGGCCTCAGCGGCGAGGCCCGCCACATCGTCGATGTCGAGGTGCACGGCGTCGATCGCCGTCCGACCGTACGCGCCGGCCGCGAGCAGCACCTGGCCACGCGCCGTGCGCGCGACATCGCGGTAGCGCCCGTCCGGGAAGCGGCTCGACATCCCGCCGAGGGATGCCACGAGGTCCTCGGCTCCCCACATGAGGGCGATGGTGCGCTCGTGAGCGGCGATCTCCCCCGCACGGTGCACGCCGCGCGCGGTCTCGCACAGCGCGATCAGCTCGAACTCCGCACCGAACGCATCGAACGCCGCCGGGTCCTCGCTCTTCGCCACCATCACCGTCCGGAACGGCGTCTGCCGCAGCGCGTCGATGTCCCGTTCGAACTCCGCGGTCTCGGGTGCGTTCACCCGCACGATGACGCGATCGGTGTCCAGCTCGGCGGCGATGATGTTCCTGCGGGCCTGCGCCTTGGCATCCGGAAGCACGGCATCCTCGAGATCGAGGATCACCGCGTCCGCCTTCTGCAGCGCGCCGGTGAACCGCTCAGGGCGGTCCGCCGGACAGAACAGCAGCGCCGGACCCATGCCGAGGGTCATCGCTCCCCCTCCGGCAGGCAGCGCATCAGCGCGGTGCGGGTGGCCTTCGCCACCACCACGCCGTCCTGATTGCGTCCGATGTGCTCGATCGTGCAGATGCCCTGACCGGGACGCGATGCCGAGAGGCGCTTGTCGACGATCACGCTCTCGGTGTACAGCGTGTCGCCGTGGAACAGCGGGTGCGGAAACGAGATGTCGCCGAGGCCCAGCTGCGCGACCAGGGTCCCCTGGGTGAGCTGCGCCACAGAGGCGCCGACCATCGTCGACAGCGTCCACATCGAGTTCATCAGCCGCTGGCCGAACGGCTGCTGCCCGTCGGCGAACGCCGCATCGAGGTGCAGCGCCTGCGTGTTCATGGTGAGCGTGGTGAACAGCACGTTGTCGGCCTCGGTCGCCGTGCGTCCCGGCCGGTGCAGGTAGCGCGCGCCGACCTCGAACTCCTCGAAGTACAGACCGCGCTGAACGATGTCGGTCATGATCGCACGCTATCCGACCAGGCCCAGCGACCGGGCGATGACGAGCAGCTGCACCTCGGTGGTGCCCTCGCCGATCTCGAGGATCTTCGAGTCGCGGTAGTGCCGCGCGACGGGGTACTCGTTCATGAAGCCGTTGCCGCCGAAGATCTGCGTCGCGTCGCGTGCGTTGTCCATCGCGGCCTCGCCCGAGACCAGCTTGGCGATCGCCGCCTCCTCGGCGAACGGGCGGCCGGCGTCGCGCAGGCGTGCCGCGTGATGCCAGGCGAGGCGTGCGGTGTGCACGCGAGCCCGCATGCGGGCCAGGGTGAACTGGGCGTTCTGCCGTGTGCTCAGCGCCGCGCCGAACACGGTGCGCTTGTTGGCGTAGTCGACCGCGGCTTCCAGGCATCCCTCGGCAGCGCCGGTCGCGAGAGCGGCGATCGCGATGCGCCCCTCGTCGAGGATGCTGAGGAAGTTCCGGAATCCCTGCCCGCGCGCGCCGAGCAGATTCTCCTCGGGCACCCGCACGTCCTGCAGGGTGAGGGGATGCGTGTCGGAGGCGTTCCAGCCCACCTTGTCGTACGGCGGTTCGACCGTGAATCCCGGCGTGCCGTTCGGGACGATGATCGTCGAGATCTCCTTGCGCTCCCCGCCACCGGCGCGCTCTGCGGTACCGGTGACCGCGGTCATCGTGACGAAGCGGGTGATGTCGGTGCCCGAGTTGGTGATGAACTGCTTGCTGCCGTTGAGCACCCACTCGCCGCCGTCGAGGCGCGCCGTGGTGCGCGTGGCGCCCGCGTCGCTTCCCGCTTCCGGCTCGGTGAGGCCGAAGCCGGCCAGTGCCTCGCCCGCGAGCAGTGCAGGCAGGTGCTCCTGCTTCTGCTCCGCGGTGCCGAAGCGGTACACGGGCATCGCCCCCAGGCTGACGCCTGCCTCGAGGGTGATCGCGAGCGACTGGTCGACGCGCGCGATGCCTTCGATCGCGAGGCCGAGCGCGAGGTAGTCGCCGCCCTGCCCGCCGTACTCCTCCGAGAACGGCAGACCGAACAGGCCCATCTCGCCCATCTGCCGCACGACGTCGAGGTTCAGCGTGTGCGTGCGGTCGGCCTCGTACGCCTGGGGCGCGACGACCTCCTCGGCGAACTCGCGCACCATCGAGGCGAGCTCGCGCTGCTCCTCGTTCAGGTCGACGCCGGTCAGTTCGGTCTGAGTGCTCATGCTGTCTCCTGTTCGCTGACTCGTGCGACGGGCTGGTCCCGTCGCACCTGGTCGCCGAGCGCGACCAGCAGATGCACCGTGCCGTCGTGCGGCGCGAGCACCGGATGCTCCATCTTCATCGCCTCGATCGAGACGAGCGGGTCTCCCGCCTGCACCACGTCGCCGTCGGCGACATGGACGGCCACGATGCTGCCCGGCATCGGGGCACGCCCCTCCGGCTGGCTGGGTCCGGATGCGCGCTCCCGCTCGGCGAGCCGACGCTGCATGCGTCCACGGCGCGAGAGCGGGCGCAGGCGCGCGGTCACACCGTCGGCGAAGACCCAGACCGCACCGTCAGCGTCGGTCGCCGTCGGGATGCCGTGCACGTACGCTGCCGGCGCCTCGACGATCGTGTCGTCGTCGGTGACGAACTCGGTGCGCCGCGGCGCGGCCGACGCTCCGAGACGCCAGCCGGGCAGCCCGTGCCAGATCTCGGCAGCGGGCCTCGGGCGGCTCGCCTGCGCGGTCTGGGGTGCCGCGGCAGCAGCCAGCATGGCGGGCGTGGGCGGCGGAGCGGCGAACGGGAGCATCGTCTCGATCAGGCCCGTGTCGAGATCGCCCCGACGCACTCGCTCATCGCGGATCAGAGCGCGCAGGAATGCGATGTTCGTCTCGACTCCCAGCACGACGGTCCGGGCGAGCGCGGCATCCAGACGGCGCAGGGCCGTCGCCCGGTCGGCACCGTACGCGATGACCTTCGCGATCATCGGATCGTAGAACCCGCTGATCTCCGACCCGGTCTCGATCGCGGCATCCACTCGCACGTCGCGCGGAGGGTCGAACAGCAGGACGCGCCCGGTGGATGGCAGGAACCCTCGTTCCGGCGATTCCGCGTACACCCGCGCCTCGACGGCGTGACCGCGCACGGCAGGAGCCGGATCGATCGCGCCGCCCGCCGCGATGTGCAGCTGCAGTGCGACGAGGTCCAGGCCCGTGACCTCCTCGGTCACGGGGTGCTCGACCTGAAGACGGGTGTTCATCTCGATGAAGAACACGTCGTCCATCGCATCCGCCTCGACGAGGAACTCCACCGTGCCGGCGCCGACGTAGTCGACGCTCTTCGCGGCGGCCACCGCCGCGTCGAGCAGTCGCTGGCGCACGGCATCGGGAAGATGCGCTGCCGGCGCTTCTTCGATGACCTTCTGATGACGACGCTGCAGGGTGCATTCGCGTTCGCCGAGCGCGATGACGGTGCCGTGGGTGTCACCGAAGACCTGCACCTCGATATGGCGCGGTCGCTGGACGAGACGCTCGAGCACCATGGAGTCGTCGCCGAAGGCGGCGATGGCGACGCGCCGTGCGGTCGCCAGTGCGCCGGCGAGCTCGTCACCCGAGCGGACGATCTCCATGCCCTTGCCGCCACCACCGGCGCTGGGCTTGACCAGCAGCGGATAGCCGACCTCATCGGCCCGTACGCGGATCTGCTCGTCGTTCAGGCCTGCGGCGGCGAAGCCGGGAACCACGGGCACGCCGTGCCGCGCAACGTGGTCGCGTGCGGTGGCCTTGTCGCCCATGATCTCAAGGGCGCTCTCCTCGGGCCCGATGAAGATCACACCCGCGGCATCGCACGCACGGGCCAGCTGGACACTCTCGGAGAGGAAGCCGTATCCGGGGTGGATGGCCTGAGCTCCGGATGCCTGTGCAGCGGCCATGATGGCATCCACGTTCAGGTACGAATCAGAAGCGGCGGAGCCGCCGATGTGGATGGCCTGGTCGGCTTCGCGCACGTGCGGCGCTTGGGCGTCGGCGTCGCTGTACACCGCGACGCTGCGCATGCCGAGGTCGCGCAGGGTGCGGATGATGCGGCGAGCGATCTCGCCGCGGTTGGCGACGAGGACGGTGTCGATGGTCATGGTGATCACATCCGGAAGAGGCCGAAGCGCGGGTCGGGCAGGGGCGTGCGGGAGACGACGTCGAGCGCGAGTCCGAGCAGGTCGCGGGTCTGGTCGGGGTCGACGATTCCGTCGTCCCACAGCCGTGCCGTGGCGTAGTAGGGCTCGCCCTGTGCCTCGTACTGGCTGCGCACCGGCGCCTCGAACTCGGCGCGCTGGTCGTCGGTCCACGACCTTCCGGCCGCGGCGAGTTGGTCCTCTTTCACCGTGGCGAGGACAGATGCCGCCTGCGGACCGCCCATCACGGAGATGCGGCTGGCCGGCCAGGTCCAGAGGAACCGCGGCGAGTACGCGCGGCCGCACATCGAGTAGTTGCCGGCGCCGAACGAGCCCCCGATGATGACGGTCAGCTTCGGCACACGGGTGGTGGCGACGGCGGTGACCATCTTCGCGCCGTCTTTGGCGATGCCGCCGGCCTCGGCGTCGGTGCCGACCATGAATCCGGTGATGTTCTGCAGGAACAGCAGCGGGATGCCGCGCTGGTCGCACAGCTCGATGAAGTGCGCGCCCTTCTGAGCCGATTCGCTGAACAGCACGCCGTTGTTGGCGACGATTCCGATCGGGTGACCGTGCAGCCGAGCAAACGCGGTGACGAGGGTCGTGCCGTACTCGGGTTTGAACTCGCTGACACTGTCGGCATCGACCAGCCGGTCGATCACCTCGTGCACGTCGTACGCGGCGTTCACGTCGACGGGCACGACGTCGTAGAGGCTTCCTGCCTCGCGCGGTGCGATGCTCGGCCCGACGTGCCACGCCGGCTGCGCCGGCTGAGGCAGGGTCGCGACGATGTCGCGGAGGATCTCGAGGGCGTGCTCGTCGTCGTCGGCCAGGTGATCGACCACCCCCGAGCGGCGGGCGTGCAGCTCTCCCCCACCCAGCTCCTCGGCGGTGACGACCTCCCCGATCGCGGCCTTCACCAGCGGCGGACCGCCGAGGAAGATGGTGCCCTGGTTCCGCACGATCACGGTCTGATCGCTCATCGCGGGCACGTACGCCCCGCCGGCGGTGCATGATCCCAGCACGGCGGCCAGCTGCGGGATGCCCTCCGCCGACATGCGCGCCTGGTTGAAGAAGATCCGGCCGAAGTGGTCACGGTCGGGGAACACCTCGTCCTGCTTCGGGAGGAAGGCGCCGCCGGAGTCGACGAGATAGAGGCACGGCAGGTGGTTCTCGAGTGCGATCTCCTGGGCCCGCAGATGCTTCTTCACCGTCATCGGGAAGTAGGTGCCGCCCTTGACGGTCGGGTCGTTGCAGACGACCATCACGTGCCGCCCGTGCACCAGCCCGATGCCGGCGATCACCCCGGCGCCCGGCGCCTCGTCGCCGTACAGACCGTCTGCGGCGAGCGGGGCGACCTCGATGAACGGACTGCCCTCGTCGAGCAGTCTGTCGACGCGATCGCGGGGCAGCATCTTGCCGCGGGAGAGGTGGCGCTCGCGGGAGCGCTTTGGACCGCCGAGTGCTGCGGCGGCCAGACGCTCGCGCAGTTCGTCGGCGAGAGCCTGCTGGGTGACCGGCATCGCGGGTCCTCCTTGACCGTTGCGGAAAAATCGCGCCAGAAGGGCTAGTGTTCACTCACCCCGGCAATTCAGGTTAGCGAGGATTAACCGAAATGACAATGGCCGTCACGCCACGCAACCGCGCCAAAGCAGAGCGCACCGATGCGATCCTCATCGCGGCCGCCGCGCTGTTCGGCGCTCGGGGATACTCGAGCGTCAGCCTGGAGGACATCGGCGCCGCCGTCGGCGTGTCGGGTCCCGCCGTCTACCGGCACTTCGCCGGAAAGCAGGCCCTCCTCGGCGCGCTGCTGATCGGTGTGAGTGAAGACCTCGTGACCGGCGGCACGGCGGTCGTGCGCGGCGCGTCCGACGACCGCACGCGCATGGCGATGCTCGTGGACTTCCACGTCGATTTCGCGCTGCGCAACGCCGACGTGATCCGTGTGCAGGACCGCGATCTCTCGCACCTGACCGAGGACTCGCGGTCGGACGTGCGACGCCTGCAGCGCACCTACATCGGCCTGTGGATCGACGCGCTCGGCGCTCTCGTCAGCGCCGAGCGCGACGAGCTGAGGCTGCGCGTGCAGGCGTGCTTCGGACTGCTGAACTCCACCCCGCACAGCACCTCTGCCGCACTGCGCACACGCACCGACACCGCGCGCCTGCTCGCGGAGATGGCGATGGCGGCGCTGACGGCCTCCGACGACTGACCAGGCGCCGCTGCGCCTCGGCGACCGACCGAGATCGGCCGCCGATGGTCTCACATCGGCGGCCGATCCGAGCCGACGGCGCGCGGTTCAGTACAGCAGCGCTCGGCCGGGCTGCTCGAGGATGTCGGCGACGTCCTTGAGGAAGCGCGCGCCCTCCGCCCCGTCGACGAGTCGGTGATCGAATGACAGGCTCAGCGTCATCATCTGACGCAGCGCGATCTCGCTGTGGTGCTCCCAGGGCTGGCGTCGCACCGCGCCGACGGCGAGGATGCCGGACTGCCCTGGCGGGAGGATCGGAGTGCCCGCGTCGATGCCGAAGACGCCGATGTTCGTGATCGAGAAGGTGCCTCCGGCGAGCTCCGCTGGGCTGGTCTTCCCGGCGCGCGCGGTCTGCGTGAGCTGGGTGAGTGCGTCGGCCACTCCGGTGAGGGAGAGCCGCTCGGCGTCGCGGATGATCGGCACGATCAGGCCGCGCTCGGTCGCTGCCGCGATTCCCAGGTCGACGAAGTGGTTGTGCACGATCTCACCGGCGACCTCGTCCCAGGTCGCATTCAGTGACGGGTTCCGGCCCAGAGCGAGAGTCACCGCCTTCGCGATCACCACGAGTGGTCCGATGCGGTGCTCAGCGAGCTTTCTGTCGGCCCGAAGCTGATCGATCAGCTCCATGGTCGCCGTGACGTCGACGGTGTGGAATGTGGTGACGTGCGGAGCGGTGAACGCGCTCTGCACCATCGCCTGGGCGGTGTGCTTGCGCACGCCCTTGATCGCGATGCGGGTCTGCGCACGATCACCGGACGGCACCGCCGGCGACGAGACCGGCGCGGTTTCGGTCGCTGCAGCGGTCGCACCGGTGCGCTCCGCATAGGCATTCACGTCCTCGCGGGTGATCACCCGGTCACCGACCTCAGCTGCCACCAGCGCGAGGTCGACGCCGAGGCGCTTCGCGTGGGCACGGACGGGTGGGGTCGAGCGGGGCCGCTCCCCCACGGCCGGTTCCGCGACGCTCGGCGGCAGCACGTCGTGCGGGGCCGCGACGAGCACGTCGGCATCGGCAGAGGCCGCGGGGGCCGCACCGCCTCGTCGGGCACGTCGGGCAGGACGATCTCCGGATGCCGGTGCCGCGCCGTATCCGACGAGATTGGGCTGCGCCTTCTCCTCCGCCTCGGCCGCGGGCGGAGCCGAGGGAGCGTCGGGCTCTTCACCGGCGACGTCGAAGGCGATCAGCGGCGCACCGACCGCCACGGTCTCGCCGGCATCGGCGTGCAGTGTCGTGACCCTGCCCTCGTAGGGCGATGGCAGCTCGACCACGGCCTTGGCGGTCTCGACCTCGGCGAGCGTCTGATTCAGCACGACGGCGTCACCGGGCTGCACGAGCCACTGCACCACCTCGGCTTCGGTGAGTCCTTCGCCCAGATCGGGCAGGCGGAATTCGGCGTTCACCGCTCGTCCCCCTTCGCGTCGGCAGTGCTCAGACTGTGCGGACGATCGAGCACGCGGTCGACGGCATCGAGGATGCGGTCGAGATCGGGCAGGTGGAACTTCTCGAGCTTGGCGGGCGGATACGGGATGTCGTGGCCGGTGACGCGCACGGGTGCGGCCTCGAGGTACTCGAAGCAGTACTCCGTGATGCTCGCGATGACCTCCGCCGCCACTCCCGCCTCGCGGGATGCCTCGTGCGCGACGACGACGCGGCCGGTGCGCCGCACCGACGCGGTGACCGTCTCGTAGTCGATGGGTGAGAGCGAGCGCAGGTCGATGACCTCGAGCGACAGGCCCTCGTCCTCTGCAGCGGCGGCCGCGTCGAGAGCTGTGCCCACCATCGCGCCGTACGTGATGATCGTGGCATCCACTCCCTGACGCACGACGCGAGCGAGACCCATCGGCGGGGCGTCGGCGAGCGAGCCGGCGAGGTCGACCTCGCCCTTGTGGTGGTAGAGGCGCTTCGGCTCGAAGAACAGCACGGGATCGTCGCTGGCGATCGCCTGGCGCAGGCAGCGGTACGCGTCCTGCGGGTCGGAGACCGCGATCACGCGCAGTCCGGCGGTGTGCACGAAGTACGCCTCCGGTGACTCGGAGTGGTGCTCGGCGGCGCCGATGCCGCCCGCCCAGGGCACGCGGATCGTGACCGGCATCTTCACGCGCCCCTGCGTGCGGTAGTGCAGCTTCGCGACCTGGGAGACGATCTGGTCGAACGCCGGGTAGATGAATCCGTCGAACTGGATCTCGACCACAGGACGGTAGCCGCGGAACGCGAGTCCTACCGCGGTGCCGACGATGCCCGATTCGGCGAGCGGAGTGTCGATCACGCGCTTCGCGCCGAATTCGTCCTTGAGTCCGTCGGTGATCCGGAAGACCCCGCCGAGGGTGCCGATGTCCTCGCCCATCAGCACGACCTTCTCGTCGTCGAGCATCGCCTGGCGCAGGCCCGCATTCAGGGCCTTGCCCATCGTCATCTGCGTCATCTCAGGCCTCCTCGAAGGACGCCAGGTACGCGGCGTAGTCGTCGCGCTGACGCTCGAGTCCGGAGTGCGGCTCGGCGTACACGCGGTCGAACACGGCGAGGGCAGGGCGGGTCTGCATGCCGATGCACGCTGCGCGCATCTCGCGGGCGACGTCGTCGGCGGACTTCTCAACGGATTCGAGGTGCTCATCCGTGAGCTCCCCTGCGGCGCGGAGGTGCGCCTCAAGACGCGCGATCGGGTCGCGATCGCGCCACAGGGCGAGTTCGGCGTCGTCGCGGTAGCGCTTGGGGTCGTCGGCTGTGGTGTGCGGCCCCATGCGGTAGGTGACCGCCTCCAGGTACGCCGGTCCCTTTCCGGATCGCGCGTAGTCGAGCGCCCAGCGCATGGCCGCCATGCAGGCGAGCACGTCATTGCCGTCGACACGCAGGCTGGGGATGCCGAATCCGGGCGCGCGGCCGGCCAGCGGGTACTGCGACTGCAGTCCGACCGGCTCGGAGATCGCCCAGTGGTTGTTCTGGCAGACGAACACAACGGGTGCGCGGTACGACGATGCGAAGATCATCGCCTCGTTGACGTCCCCCTGGCTGGTGGCGCCATCGCCGAAGTAGGTGACGGCGACGTCGTCTGCTCCGTCGTGGAGGATGCCCATGCCGTAGCCGACCGCGTGCAGGGTCTGCGCTCCGATGATGATCTGCAGCGGAGCGATGCCGAGCCGGGCGGGATCGTACGCCGCGCCCTCCTCACCGCGCCACATGCGCACGTAGTCCCCCGGCTCCGCTCCGCGGGTGTACATCACCCCGGTCTCGCGGTAGCTGGGGAAGACGAAATCCTTCGGCGCGAGCGCACGGCCGGTGCCGATCTGGGCGGCCTCCTGGCCGTTGCACGGCGCCCACAGCCCGAGCTGACCCTGCCGCTGCAGCGCCACGCCCTCCGAGTCGATGCGCCGCAGCACCACCATGTCACGGTGCAGCTCGCGCATCGCCGCGTAGTCGATGTCGTCGATCCAACGGTCGAGTTGCGGGTTCGACACGCGGGTGCCGTCGGGAGCGATGATGCGCTCCGTGAGTTCGAGATCGTTCTGTGCGTCGACGATCGGGCTGGTGTTCGGTGACATCGGCGTCCTCCTGACGTGGCGGCCCTCGTGGGGCATGCACGGCTTCCCGACTGCTGCGTCGGGCTTGCTCGAATGCTACGTCGAGTTGACACGTCGCTCAACCATGTTTGCGACTGCTGAGCATGTTGCGCAATTCGCCGATGCGGGTCACTGATATCGTGTGGCACTATGCCCGTCCTGGATCGCACAGACCTCGAACTGCTCACCGCCCTCGCGGAGGATCCCCGCATAACCGTGGTGAAACTGGCCGATCGGCTTCGCCTGTCGCGCAACACCATCCAGGCGCGGATGGCCCGGCTCGAGCAGACAGGAGTCTTCGAGTCGTACGAGCGCTCGTTCTCGACCGAGGTGCTCGGCTTCCCTCTCCAGGCGTTCATCAGCATCGGCGTGCGGCAGACGGAGCTGCCGCGGATCATCGCCGAGCTGTCACGGGTTCCCGAGATCGTGCAGGCGCACGGGCTGAGCGGATCGATCGATCTGCTCGCACGAGTCGCGTGCCGCGACGCTCGTCACCTGTTCGACACCGACGCCCGGATCCTGTCGATCGATGGCGTGGAGCGCACCGAGACCTCACTCGCGATGGGCGAGGTCATCCCCTTCCGGGTGGCAGGGCTCATCGGCCTGGCACGACGGGAAGCCTGAGGAAGCGCCGGATCGCCCCGGCCGCCTCGGCCGGAGTCTCGTAGTGGATGAGGTGTCCGACCTCGGCGATCTCCACCAGCTCCGCGTGCGGGAACATCATCGCCAGGCGTCGCTCGGCCTCGATCGGGGTGATGTCGTCGCGCTGGGCCGCGATCAGCAGCGTCGGCACGTCGATCACGCCCGCGAAGGCCCGCACATCGTGCGAGACGCTGGTCACGAAGGCGTCGTGCAGCGCGTCGCGATCGGCGAAGCGCGAGAAATAGGCCTCGTGCTGGTCGTGGATGAACCTGCGCAGCGCCGGGTCGCGGGTCTTGGCCATCGCCATGCTCATCACACGCACCGTGAGCGGGTGCCGTAGCAGGGCCGTCCCCCACCGCTCGGGCAGGCGAGCGCCCAGCGCGTAGTACAGCACCGCGATCCGCGTGAGCAGCCCTTTCGGACCCTCGAGCGCGGGCGCGCCGATCGGGTTGATCAGGATGAGCTCGGGCGTCTCCAGGCCGCTCGCGACCGCAGCGGCCGAGACGATCGAGCCGAAGGAGTGCCCGAGGATGATCGCCCCGGGGGCGACTGCCCGGGCGAACTCGCAGAGCCACCCGGTGTAGAGACCGAGGTCGTGCTCGCGGTCCGGGATCGGAGGCGTCTCGCCGAAGCCCGGAAGGTCGGGTGAGATGATCCGGATGCCGGGCAGGTACGCCACGACCGGCTCGAGCCCGTGATGCTCGCCGCGGAAACCGTGCACCGCGACGATCGTGGGCCCGTCCTCGGCCGCGTCGCCGTAGACCCAGTACGCGGTGGTCGATCCGAGCACCTGCACCTCTCGGCGTTCGACCGGGATCTCGGCGAGGCGAGCGGCGTACGGGGAGGTCGCGGGCATGCCGCCGAGTCTACGGGAAGGAATGTCGGTGGCCGTCCTTATGTTCGAATCAAGGAAGGAGACACCATGGCTTCACTGACCGAGACACACCCCGCTCTGCTGTGGGAGACGCCATCTCTGCGCACCCACGCGGAGCACCTCGACAGAGCCGGCGACCACCTCTGGCGCGTGGTCGACGCCAAGGGCGCTATACGCGGACACCTCCGCGTGATCGCCGATCCGCTGGGCATCCGCTACCGCGCGGAGCGCCTGCATCTGGCATCCGGAGCCTTCCGCCTGGTCGGCGAGTTCTGGGATGCCGACGATGCGGTCGCCGCGCTGCGGAACTGACACGGTGCCCCCTGCAGGATTCGAACCTGCGACCAACGGATTAGAAAGCCGATGCTCTTCCTCTGAGCTAAGGAGGCGTGCTGCTCCAGATTACCGTGTCGGGCCCCGTCGCTAGGATCGAACCATGGTTTCTGCGACTGAGAACGACCGGCTCGTCTGGATCGACTGCGAGATGACGGGCCTCGACCTCTCGGTCGACGAACTCGTCGAGATCGCGGTCGTGGTCACCGACTTCGAGCTGAACCTGCTGGACCCCGGTTTCCAGATCGTCATCAAGCCCGGCGATGCGGCTCTCGCGAACATGAACGACTTCGTCACCGACATGCACCGCACCTCGGGCCTGATCGATGAGATCCCGAACGGCGTGAGTGTCGCCGAGGCCGAGGAGCAGACGCTCGCATACATCAAGCGCTTCGTTCCGCTCGAGCGGAAGGCGCCGCTCGCGGGCAACACCATCGGCACCGACCGCATGTTCCTCGCCAAGTACATGCACGAGGTCGACCAGTACCTGCATTACCGCAACGTCGACGTGTCCAGCGTGAAGGAGCTGTCGCGCCGCTGGTACCCGCGGGTCTTCTTCCAGGCTCCCGAGAAGCACGGCGGTCATCGAGCTCTGGCCGACATCCTCGAGTCCATCCGTGAGCTTCGCTACTACCGCTCCGCGGTGTTCATCGATGCTCCCGGCCCGTCGTCCGAACAGGCGCGTGACATCGCTGCTCGCACGGTGTCGGAGTTCACTCCGAACATGTAATAGACTTATCGAGTTGCCCGCTTCGGCAGGCGCATGGTGGGTATAGCTCAGCTGGTAGAGCACCGCGTTGTGGTCGCGGGGGTCGCGGGTTCAAGCCCCGTTACTCACCCCAATCACTTTGCCCCCGGCTCTTGAGCCGGGGGCAAAGTGATGTCCTGGTCCGAGTCTTTTTCCATCGAGTGCGCCACAATGGGCGGGTGGATGCCGACCGCAGACTCCGTGATTCCGAGGCGCGACTGTTTGCGCACTACGGCCTGGAGCGCGAGGAATTCTTCGTCGACCTCGCGGCGGCCGGGGTTCGGCTTCGCGTGCAGAGCATCGGATCAGGCCCCTCACTCGTCTTTCTCCACGGGGTGAGTCTTTCCAGCGCCGTGTGGACGCCATGGCTCCATGAATTCGCCAATTATCGCGTTCTCTTGGTGGACCTTCCCGGCCACGGCCTGTCCGGTCCTGTGTCGTGCGACGTGCGCACGGTTCGGGATCATTCCGTCAAGCTGCTGGATGCCGTCTTCGACGCACTCGCGCTTGACGAGGCGGCGGTGATCGGTCACTCTCTCGGCGGCATGTTCGCCCTCTGGCACGCGGCATCCAGGCCCGGTCGGATCCGCTCCCTGACCGCTATCGGCGACCCCGCGGTGGCATTCCCCGGGGTGCATGTCCGGATGCCTCTTTCGCCGATGACGGTCCCGATCCTCGGAACGGCGATGCTGAGGGTTCCACTGTCGAGAACGCTGTACCGGCGTCTTCTCGGCCAGGGGCTCAGCCCCGGAGCAGCCGCGAGCGCATCAGACGAACTGGTCGACTCGCTGCGATTCGCGGCTCGTCGGCCGGCAAACGCCGCGACAGTCGCCTCCCTGATGCACGCGATCAACCGGTTCCGACGCCCTCGCCCCGCGAGTGTCCTGAGTGAGGGTGAACGCCGGCGAATAACCGCCGAACCGCTGTTCTGCTGGGGCGCCGACGACCCTTTTCTCACCCCGGCTCACGTACGCCCTGCCGTTGCCGAGATCCGTTCCGCCACGCTCGAGGTGGTGCCAGGAGGACACGCACCGTGGCTCGACTCTCCGGACTCGTGTGCCGAGCTCGTGACCGACTATCTCGCCGCCACCGGTTTCGGCTCCGCTCTCTGACACGGGATCGCGCCCGCGGTGCTGCCTCCGACGCACAGGTCGGCATCCGTCATGAGCTGGACGCTTCGCCGTATCAGCCGCGCTTCTTCAACGGCATCGTCGTGATGCAGGTCGGGTCCTTCTCGTTCACGGTGGAGATCACGGACCTGGCCTCGCTGTCGCCGATGACGATCACGACGTCAGCGGTGATGCCCCGCGGAAGCCACACGCCGATGAAGCCGTTGTCGAACGTGCGGGTCTGCTCGTCGGCATACGTCTCCCCTGTGGCGAGATCGGTGATCGTCAGGTGCAGCTCGGTGTTGCGCAGCTCGCCGACGCATGAGCTCGGCGCATGGAAGGTGCAGTCGTGGGTCTGCGAGCGGTACGGAGCGAAAGAGATGTAGGTGAGGCCGTCCGGCATCGCCATCTCGATCTGGTCGCCGTCCTCCCCCAGCACGACGCGGTCGGTGCGGATCGATGCCGAGACCGCATCGTCCCGCTCGCTGATCGGCGCACGATCGAGCCGGTCGATGACCGTGCGGACATCGGTGCGTGACAGCTCCTTCATGCTCGGCCCCGACGGGCGCGCCGACGTCGCCGAGCCGCTCGGCTCTGGGCGGGCCGTCTGCTCGGCCGGCGAGCAGGCTGAGAGCAGCAGCGCGCCCGCGACGGCGAAGACGACGGCCGGGGTGATCATTCGTGTGCGCATGCGACGTGGGTTCCTCATCATCTCGGTGGGGAGAGAAGCCGCCGGTGCGACGCCTGGGCCGTGCACAGCCTTCTTCTCACCGCGACGGTACCCATCGAGGCTATGAGTCGTCGGCAGGGGCGCCCGGCACCGGGCGCGCCCCGGCTAGCATCGAAGCATGTCCTCCTCACTGGATTCCGACGCGCAGGCGCTGCCTGACGGTGGCATCGAGATGACCGCCGAGGCCTTCGAGGTGCTTGTCGTCGAGGAACTGGACAGTCTGCCCGACGACATGGTCGACGGGCTCGACAACGTCGTCTTCGTCGTCGAGGACGAACCGGAAGACGGCAGCGACCTCTTCGGTCTGTACGAGGGCTTCGCGCTCACCGAGCGCGGCCAGTACGGCCTGGGCGAGCTGCCGGATCGGATCATCATCTACCGTCACGCGCATCTCGCCGCCTGCGCCGACGAGGAGGAGCTGCGGGACGAGGTGCACACGACGCTCGTCCACGAGATCGCGCACTTCTACGGCATCGACGACGAGCAGCTGCATGAGCTGGGGTGGGCATGAGCACCCCCGCATCCACTCCCCTGCTCGATGAGCAGCTCACGGTCGCCCCGCTCGTGCCCTGGCAGCTGGTCGTCTGGGACGACCCCGTCAATCTCATGAGCTACGTCGTTCGCGTGTTCCGCCGCTACTTCGGATACCCCGAGGAGCAGGCCACCGCGCTCATGCTCGCCGTGCACAACGAAGGACATGCGGTCGTCGCCACCGGTCCGAGGGAGACCATGGAGGTGCACGCCCAGGCGATGCACGACTTCGGGCTGTGGGCCACCATCCGAAGGGTTCCGCAGTGAGCGTGTCGATCTCGATCGCATGGATCGAAGGGCGCAATCTGCTGCACCTCATCGACGAGTTCCTCGAGCTCGTCGCCGGTCCGCGCATGAGCGCCGACCCCGCGCTGGCTCGGCTCGCGCCCGTCGCCTATCCCGATGATGACGCCGCAGCTGCCGAGTTCCGTCGCGGGACCAGGGACGAGCTGTTCGACCGCCGCCGCGAGGACGCCCTCGTCATGCGCAGGGACCTCGTCGAGTTCGACGATGGCGATGACGACGCCGGAGGACGGGATGCGCTCGCCCCTCACGAGGTCGACATCGCACCCGCGCACGTCGATCCGTGGATGCGCACCCTCACCGCGATCAGGCTGGTCGTCGCGTCGCGCCTCGGCGTCGACCACGACGACCGTCACGACCCGGAGGACCCGCGGTTCCACGTGTACGACTGGCTCGGGTATCGACTGGATGACCTGATCCAGCGCGCCGACGACGCCGACGACGAAGCCGCGTCTACGGCGTAGCCACCTGCACCTGAGCGAGCCGCTGCGGGGCGTGTCGTGCGATGTGCGCATCCTCCTGCGCTGCCCACATGTCCCAGTGGCTGCGGAAGGCGTCGCCGTCACGTTCGAGCGCGCGTCGACGCCGGGACTCGTGCGGTCCGTCCACCCAGACGGTGACGTCGGCGAGCGCTGCCGTCGCGGGCGTCAGCGCACCGCAGCCTTCGACGATCAGTCCGAGCGCCGGGTCGACGGCATGGGCCTCGGCCTCTTCCTCCAGCTCCCAGTTCCAGCGCCGCCAGATGCCGATCAGACCGCGCCCATGCGGACGCAGCACCTGTTCCCGCGCGATCTCCGCGCCGCGTTCGAGCCCGCTCCATCCCGGATAGACCGAGTCGAGCGCGAGCAGCTGCACGGGCGTGTGCAGCGGCCATGCCCTGGCGACGCGCGCAGCGAGACTGCTCTTGCCAGCACCGCTGCGACCGTCGATGACCACGACGGGGTTCGACGCCGACACCGCGGTGACCGCATCGCAGATGCGCGCCGTCGCCTCCCTCAGACGCTCTCCGAAGGGGTCGGTGGCAGAGGGTGTCGGCATGACACCACGCTATCGAACCGCGCCGTCGGTCACTCCCGGCCGAACGGCCGGGGCTCGACGCCGCTCGTGCCGCGCCGATCCGCTGCTCCGACGTGACGGGCGCGCGTGATCATGCCGACCCCGAATCTCGCCCGCGCGTCGTCGAGTGTGCCTTCCAGGCGACGCTGGTCTTCATCGTCATCCCACAGCGCCATCGCCGACGTCCCGGCCGGACGCAGCTTCTCAGCCCGCACCCCGACCAGCCGCACGGGATCCCTGCGCTCGATCTGGGCGAACAGCGTGGTCGCCGTCTCTCCGATGCGCTGTCCCACATCGGTCGGCTCCGGCAGCGAGAGGGTGCGGCTCAGGGTGGTGAAGTCAGCGAAGCGGATCTTGATAGCCACTGCTCCGGCATGCCACCCCGATCTGCGCAGGCGTGCTCCGACACGATCAGCGAGGCGCAGCAGCTCCGAGCGAAGCAGATCCCGATCCTCGATGTCGCGGTCGAAGGTCTCCTCGTGACCGATGCTCTTCTCGACCCGCTCCGTCTCGACAGGGCGGGCATCGAGACCGCGGGCGAGGTGCTGCATCCGCTGCCCGAGCGCAGGGCCGACGGCGCGCTCCAGCGCTTCGGCCGGCGCTTCGCGGACATCGCGGATGAGTCGGATACCCCGACGCTGCAGCGCTTCGGCGGCCTTCGGGCCGACGCCCCACATGGCTCCGACCGGTCGCGGATCGAGGAACTCCTGCGTCCGCGAGGCGGGAACCACCAGCATCCCGTCGGGCTTGGAGACGGTGGATGCCATCTTCGCGACGTGCTTCGTGGCCGCCACCCCGACGCTGCACGTGATGCCGACCTCATCGCGCACCCGTCGTCTGATGAGAGCCGCGATCTCGCCGGGGCTCCCCCACAGGCGCCGCACTCCGCGCACGTCGAGGAACGCCTCATCGATCGAGAGCTGCTCGACGAGAGGGGTGATGCTCTGGAAGATCTCCATCACCTGCGCCGAGACCGCCCGGTAGCGGGTGAAGTCCGGTGGAACGACGCGCGCCGTCGGGCAGAGTCGCAGCGCCTGCCCGACGGGCATCGCACTGCGCACCCCGAAACGTCGCGCCTCGTACGACGCACTCGAGACGACCGAGCGCCCGTCCGGACCGCCGATGATCAGCGGCAGGCCGCGCAGCGACGGGTCGTACAGCACCTCGACCGCCGCGTAGAAGGCATCCATGTCGACATGCAGGATGCCGGTGCCCGTGTCGTCAGCGCCCTCGGGCGAGACGATGCGGCCCGATCCGTCACCGCGTCCCATGCGTCCATCCTGTCCGGTGCCACCGACATCGCGTCGGTGGCACCGCAGAGGTCACTGTGCGGCGCGCTCGAGGATCAGCTCGCGCACGCGCGCAGCGTCGGCCTGACCCTTCATCGCCTTCATCACGGCGCCGATCACAGCGCCCGCCGCCTGGACCTTGCCGTCCTTGATCTTCGCCAGCACGTCCGGCTGCGCGGCGAACGCGTCGTCGATCGCGGCGATCAGCGCGCCGTCGTCCGAGACGACGGCCAGGCCGCGCGAGTCGACGACCTGCTGCGGCGATCCCTCGCCGGCGATGACGCCCTCGAGCACCTGACGGGCGAGCTTGTCGGTCAGCGTGCCGGCATCCACCAGTCCCTGCAGAGCTGCGACATCGGCGGGCGAGACGAGACCAGGGGCCTCCCGCTCCTGCGCGTTCGCGATGCGCGTGATCTCACCCGTCCACCACTTGCGCGCAGCGGCCGGTGCGGCACCGGCCGCGATCGTCGCCTCGACCTCGTCGATCAGACCGCCGTTGCGCACGTCCTGGAACTCCAGGTCTGTGAAGCCCCAGTCGGCCTTCAGGCGACGGCGCCGCGCCAGTGGCTGCTCCGGCAGAGCGGCCCGCAGCTCCTCCACGAGCTCGCGCGACGGCTGCACGGGCAGCAGGTCGGGCTCCGGGAAGTAGCGGTAGTCGTCGGCATCCGACTTCGGGCGGCCCGGCGATGTGGTGCCGGTGTCCTCGTGCCAGTGACGCGTCTCCTGGATGATCGTCCCGCCGTCGGCGAGGATCGCGGCCTGGCGCTGGATCTCGTAGCGCACGGCCCGCTCGACCGAGCGCATCGAGTTGACGTTCTTCGTCTCGGTGCGGGTGCCGAGCTTCTCCTGGCCACGGGGGCGCAGCGACACGTTCGCGTCGCAGCGCAGGTTGCCGCGCTCGAGACGCGCCTCCGAGATGCCGAGGCCGCGCACGATGTCGCGGATCGCGGCGATGTACGCCTTCGCATACTCGGGGGCACGGTGCTCGGCGCCGAAGATCGGCTTGGTGACGATCTCCACGAGCGGGACACCCGCGCGGTTGTAGTCCACCAGCGAGTACTCGGCACCCTGGATGCGGCCGGTGGCTCCGCCCATGTGGGTGAGCTTGCCGGCGTCCTCCTCCATGTGCGCGCGCTCGACGGGGATCGTCACCAGAGTGCCGTCCTCGAGCTCGACCTCGACCGACCCCTCGAACGCGATCGGCTCGTCGTACTGCGAGATCTGGTAGTTCTTGCCCAGGTCCGGGTAGAAGTAGTTCTTCCGCGCGAAGCGGCTGGACTCGGCGATCGAGCAGCCGAGCGCCAGGCCCAGGCTGATCGACGAGCGCACCGCGGTCGCGTTGACCACAGGCAGGGATCCCGGCAGGCCGAGGTCGACGGGGGCGATGAGCGTGTTCGGCTCGGCGCCGTGGAACTCGTCGTTCGCCGGGTTCGGGGCATCCGAGAACATCTTGGTGCGGGTGTTCAGCTCGACGTGCACCTCGAAGCCGAGCACCGGCTCGAACATCTCGAGGGCCTTGTCGAAGTCCATGAGCTTGGCGGTTGCCATCAGCGGGTTCCTCCCTGCTTGGGTCCCTGAGCCTGTTCCTTGGGTCCCTGAGCCTGTCGAAGGGCGGGCGCCTTCGACAGCAGCGGCGCGCCCCACGAATCGACCAGCGCCGCCTCCAGGGCGGCGCCGACGCGGTACAGACGAGCGTCCTCGTGCGCAGGCGCGAGGAACTGGATGCCGACGGGAAGACCGTCTTCGGCTGCCACGCCCGAGGGGATCGAGATGCCCGGCACACCGGCGAGGTTCGCGGGGATCGTCGTCAGGTCGTTCAGGTACATCTGCAGCGGGTCGTCGACCTTCTCGCCGATGCGGAACGCCGTCGTGGGCGCCGAGGGCGTGGCGATCACGTCGACCTGCGCGAAGGCGGCGTCGAAGTCCTGCTGGATGAGCGTGCGCACCTTCTGCGCGCTGCCGTAGTACGCGTCGTAGTAGCCGGCAGACAGAGCGTAGGTGCCGAGGATGATGCGCCGCTTGACCTCAGGACCGAAGCCGGCGTCGCGCGTCGCGGACATGACGTCCTCCACCGTCGGGTTGCCGTCGGGGGTGACGCGCAGACCGAAGCGCACCGAGTCGAACTTCGCGAGGTTGCTCGACGCCTCCGCGGGCAGGATCAGGTAGTACGCGGCGACCCCGTACTCGAAGTGCGGGGCCGAGATCTCGACGATCTCCGCACCCTGCGCCTCCATGACGGCCAGCGACTCGCGGAACGATGCCGCGACGCCCGCCTGGAAGCCGGAGTCAGGCAGCTCCTTGATCACGCCCACCCTGAGCCCCTTGAGCACCTGACCGGTGGCGCCCTCGCGCGCTGCCGCCGCGAACGACGGCCATTCCTGCGCGAGCGAGGTCGAGTCCTGCGGGTCGTGACCGCCGATCACATCGTGCAGCAGCCCGGCGTCGAGGACGGTTCGGGTCACCGGTCCGACCTGGTCGAGGCTGGATGCCAGCGCGATCGCGCCATAGCGGCTCACGCCGCCATACGTGGGCTTGATGCCGACGGTGCCGGTGACGTGGGCGGGCTGACGGATCGATCCGCCCGTGTCGGAGCCGAGCGCGAGCGGTGCCTCGAAGGCCGCGACGGCAGCGGCCGAGCCTCCACCGGAGCCCCCGGGGATGCGGTCGAGGTCCCACGGGTTTCGGGTCGGACCGTAGGCGGAGAACTCCGTCGACGAGCCCATGGCGAACTCGTCCATGTTCGTCTTGCCGAGCGGCACCAAGCCGGCCGCTCGAGAGCGCGCCACGACGGTGGCGTCGAACGGCGACATGTAGCCCTCGAGGATCTTCGAGCCGCTCGTTGAGGGCATGTCGGTGGTGACGAGCACGTCCTTGACCGCAAGCGGGACGCCGGCGATCGGGCCGAGCTGCTCCCCCGCCGCACGGCGCGCGTCGACCTCGGCGGCCGCCGCGAGTGCGTGCTCGTTCACGTGCAGGAATGCGTGCACGTCTCCGTCGACGGCGGCGATGCGGTCGAGATGCGCCTGAGTCGCCTCGACGCTGGAGATCTCGCCCGCGGAGATCTTCTCGCCGAGCTCGGCGGCGGTCAGTCGGATGATGTCGCTCACTGCTCTTCTCCCAGGATCGCGGTCACGCGGAAGCGGCCATCGGCGGCATCCGGGGCGTTCTGCAGCACCTGCTCGAGCGTGAGGGGCTGGCCGACCTCGTCGGGGCGGTAGACGTTGCTCATCGCGATCGGGTGGCTCGTGGCGGCGACGTCAGGCGTGGCGACCTGCGACACCTTGGCGATGTTGTCGACGATGGCGTCGAGCTGACCGGTCAGCTGAGTCACCTCGCCGTCGGAGAGCTGGATGCGCGCGAGCACGCCGAGATGGCGCACAAGATCAGGGGTGATTTCAGACACCACACCAGTCTACGAGAGCGTGACGCGCGCACACGTAAGCTGAGACGCGTGACCGAGTTCGCTCCTCCTCGCCCATGGACCGCAAGCTACGCCGAAGGGGTCCCGCAGGACCTTCCCGAGGTGACCGGTTCGCTGATCGACATCGTCGAGGCCTCGGTGCGCGACTACCCGGACGCCCCGGCGCTGCAGTTCTTCGGACGCGAGACGACCTACCGCGAGATGCAGGATGCCATCGAGCGCGCCGCCGCCGGGCTGCGCGATCTCGGTGTGGGCCCGGGCGACCCGGTGGCCATCGTGCTGCCGAACTGCCCGCAGCACATCATCGCCTTCTACGCCGTCCTTCGTCTCGGTGCTGTGGTGATCGAGCACAACCCGCTCTACACGCCCCGAGAGCTGCGCAAGCAGTTCGAGGACCACGGCGCCAGGCACGCCATCGTCTGGAGCAAGGTCGCCGAGACCGTACAGGCGTTCCCGGCCGATCTGGCGGTCAAGAGCCTGATCTCGGTCGACGTGACGACGGCCATGCCGCGCAGGATGCAGCTGATGCTGAGACTGCCGATCGCGAAGGCCCGGGAGTCGCGTGCGGCGCTGACCGCGAAGGTGCGCGGGGCGATCAGCTGGGACTCGCTCGGGGAGTGCGCACCGCTGCCGGCATCGCACCCGCGACCCGGCACCGACGACCTCGCGATCATCCAGTACACCTCCGGCACCACGGGCACGCCCAAGGGCGCCTCGCTCACCCACCGCAACCTGCTCGCCAACGCCGCGCAGGCGCGGGCGTGGGTGCCGTCGATCACACGAGGCGACGGCTGCGTCGTGTACGCCGTGCTGCCCATGTTCCACGCGTACGGACTCACGCTGTGCCTCACCTTCGCCATGTCGATGGGTGCGCGGCTCGTGCTCTTCCCGAAGTTCGAACCCGACCTCGTGCTGCAGGTCGCCAAGAAGCACCCGGCGACCTTCCTGCCCCTGGTGCCGCCGATCGCCGAGCGGCTGCTGGCCGCGGCGAAGGAGAAGGGCGTCTCGCTCGCCGGCACCGAGGTCGCGATCTCCGGTGCGATGGCACTGTCGCACCAGCTCGTGGTGCCTTTCGAGGAGGCCACCGGCGGCTACCTCGTCGAGGGCTACGGTCTGAGCGAGTGCTCCCCCGTGCTGATGGCCAACCCGGTCGCCGGCCATCGCGTGGCCGGCACAGTCGGCCTGCCGCTGCCGGGAACGGAGTGCCGCGTCGTCGACCCCGAGAATCCGACCGTCGACGTGGCGGCAGGCTCTGCCGGCGAGCTGATCGTGCGCGGCCCTCAGGTGTTCTCCGGCTACTACGGCAAGCCGGAGGAGACCGAGGCGGTGTTCGTCGACGGCTGGTTCCGCACCGGCGACATCGTCACGATCGACGACGCCGGCTTCGTGCGCATCGTCGACCGCATCAAGGAGCTCATCATCACGGGCGGCTTCAATGTGGCGCCGACCGAGGTCGAGGGCGCCCTGCGCCAGCATCCGGATGTCATCGACGCAGCCGTGGTGGGGCTGTCCAGCGACCGCTCCGGTGAGGAGGTCGTCGCGGCGATCGTCGTGGAGGACGGCAAGGACGTCGACGTCGAGGCGATCCGCGCCTTCGTGCGCGGCATCCTCACCCCGTACAAGGTGCCGCGGCGACTCTTCGTCGTCGACGAGCTGCCGACGTCGCTGATCGGCAAGGTGCTGCGCCGCGAGGTGAAGGAGCGCCTGCTGGCGCTGACCTCGGGCAGCTGAGTGGCCAGCACTCTCACATCCGCACCCACTATCGTTGACAGGTGACTGCCGACGACATCGCCCCTGCACCCGACGCGCCCGAGACCTCCGACGAGATCGTGACCTCTCCCGGATTCGAGGAGCTGGGCATCACCGGATCGCTGCTCAAGGCGATCAAGGACCTCGGCTACGAGACGCCCTCCCCCATCCAGGCGGCGACCATCCCCACTCTGCTGCGCGGCCGCGACGTGGTCGGCATGGCGCAGACCGGAACCGGCAAGACCGCGGCATTCGCACTCCCCGTGCTCGAGCGCCTCGAGCCGGGCCAGAAGACCCCGCAAGCACTCGTGCTCGCTCCCACGCGCGAGCTGGCGCTGCAGGTGTGCGAGGCGTTCGAGGCGTACTCCACCAAGATGAAGGGCGTGCACGTGCTGCCCGTCTACGGCGGGCAGGGCTACGGCGTGCAGCTGTCGGCGCTGCGCCGGGGCGTGGATGTCGTCGTCGGCACCCCGGGTCGCATCATGGATCACCTGGCGAAGGGGACCCTCGACCTCTCCGAACTGAAGTACCTCGTGCTGGATGAGGCCGACGAGATGCTGAAGATGGGCTTCGCCGAGGACGTCGAGCAGATCCTCGCGCAGACGCCGGAGGAGAAGCAGGTCGCCCTGTTCTCGGCGACCATGCCCGCCAGCATCCGCCGGCTCGCGCAGCAGTACCTGCGCGACCCCGAGGAGATCACGGTCAAGTCGAAGACCGCGACCAACACGAACATCACTCAGCGCTACCTCGTCGTCTCGTACGCGCAGAAGGTGGATGCCCTGACCCGCATCCTCGAGATCGAGAACTTCGACGGGATGATCGTCTTCGTCCGCACGAAGAACGAGACGGAGACCCTGGCCGAGAAGCTGCGCGCTCGCGGCTACTCCGCCGCCGCCATCAACGGCGACGTGCCGCAGGTGCAGCGTGAGCGCAGCGTCAACCAGCTCAAGGACGGCAAGCTCGACATCCTCGTCGCCACGGATGTCGCCGCACGCGGTCTCGACGTGGAGCGCATCAGCCACGTCGTCAACTTCGACATCCCCACCGACACCGAGTCGTACGTGCACCGCATCGGCCGCACCGGCCGTGCCGGCCGCACCGGAGACGCGATCAGCTTCATCACCCCGCGCGAGCGCTACCTGCTCAAGCACATCGAGAAGGCCACGCGCCAAGCGCCGGCCCAGATGCAGCTGCCGACCACCGAAGACGTGAACACCACTCGTCTCGCCCGCTTCGACGACGCCATCACGTCCGCTCTCGAGGAGACCCGCCGCATCGAGGCGTTCCGCGACATCATCGCGCACTACGTGCGCAACCACGACGTTCCCGAGGCGGATGTCGCCGCGGCGCTGGCCGTGGTCGCCCAGGGTGAGACACCGCTGCTGCTCGACCCCGAGAACGACGAGCTGTCGCGCGCGGTGGAGCGGGACAACCGTCCGCCGCGCGAGCGCAGCGACCGGTCCAACGACCGCGGCGACCGGGGCGACCGGGCCCCGCGGGAGCGTCGCGGCCGCGGCGACTACGCGCCCTACCGCATCGAGGTCGGCCGCCGTCACCGCGTCGAGCCGCGTCAGATCGTCGGCGCCCTGGCTAACGAGGGCGGCCTCGGCCGTGACGACTTCGGCGCGATCGCCATCAAGCCGGACTTCTCGATCGTCGAACTGCCGGTGAACATGGATCCGTCCGTGCTCGACAAGCTGCGCGACACCCGCATCTCGGGCAAGCTCATCGAGATCCGCCCCGACCGCGGCGTGCCGAACCGCCGCGCACCCCGCGACCGCGACGACCGCGGCGGATACGACCGGGACGACCGGGGCGGCCGCGGCTACTCCCGCGACGACCGCGGCTCCCGCGATGACCACGCGCGCGACGACCGGCCGGCCCGCAAGCCACGCCACAAGAACTGAACCCCCCGGCGCACGCTCGCGTGCGCCGGGTACGGGACGGTGCGCCTCGCGCGGACGGATGCTGAGGATCCGTCCGCGCGAGGCGCTTTCTGTGCGGAGTGCTCCCTGACGCGGGTCAGGCGTCGAGCGCGTCCGGGCCCTGGGTGACGAGGATGTGAAACTGGGCGGCGTCGAGGATGCGCAGCCCGAGCGCCTCGGCCTTGGCGAGCTTGGAGCCGGCGCCGGGACCCGCAGCCACGAAGTCGGTCTTCTTCGACACGGAGGATGCCGCCTTGCCGCCGGCCTTCATGATCGCCTCCTGCGCGCCCTCACGCGAGTAGCCCTCCAGGCTTCCCGTGGCGACCACGGTGAGTCCGTCGAGCACTCCGCCCTCGACCGTGGCGGCTCCGGGACCGGGATGCCCTGGCGTCGCCCACTGCACCCCGGCATCCGCCCACTGCTGCACGATCTCCTGGTGCCAGTCGACCTCGAACCAGCTGAGCAGCGAATCCGCGATGATCCCGCCGACGCCCTCCACAGCGGCCAGCTCGTCGCGGCTCGCCGCGCGGATGGCATCCAGCGAGCCGAACCACTGCGCGAGCGCGCGGGCGGCGACCGGGCCGACGTGGCGGATGTTCAGCGAGACGAGAAGCCGCCAGAGCTCCTTGGTCTTCGCCTTCTCGAGCTCGGCGAGCAGTTTCACCGCCTGCGATGAGGGCTGGGGACCATCGAGTCCCTGCTTCTTCTCGGCTGCGCTGGCGTTGCGGCGGAAGGGCGCCCGCATCTTGACGACGCCGTCGTCGTCTTCCTTGGCCAGTCCGGTCTCGGAGTCGCGCACGACCACCTCGATGGGCACGATCTGCTCGAGCGTGAGATCGAAGAGGCCCGCCTCGGTCTCCAGCGGCGGATCAGCCGGGCGAGTGGGCTGAGTCAGCGCCGCAGCGGTCACCTCGCCGAGCGCCTCCACATCGAGCGCGCCACGGGATCCGATGTGCTCGACACGACCGCGCACCTGGGCAGGGCAGGAGCGCGCGTTCGGGCAGCGGAGGTCGATGTCGCCCTCCTTCATGGGCCGCAAGGGCGTGCCGCACTCGGGGCACGCGTCGGGCATGACGAACTCGCGCTCGGTGCCGTCGCGCTTGTCGACCACCGGGCCGAGCACCTCGGGGATCACGTCGCCGGCCTTGCGCAGCACGACGGTGTCGCCGATCAGCACGCCCTTCGCCTTCACGACGTCCTTGTTGTGCAGGGTCGCCTGGCGCACGACGGAGCCGGCGACCTGCGCCGGCTGCATGACCGCGAACGGGGTGGCGCGACCGGTGCGTCCCACCGAGACGACGATGTCGAGAAGCCGGGTCTGCACCTCTTCCGGCGGGTACTTGTAGGCGATCGCCCAGCGGGGTGCGCGGCTGGTCGTCCCGAGCTCGTCGTGCAGCGCGAGCTCATCGACCTTGACGACGATTCCGTCGAGCTCGTGCTCGATGTCGTGGCGGTGCTCGCCGAAGTGCGCCACGTACTCCTCGACCTCGTCGATGCTGCGGCACACCTTGGTGTGCGGGCTGGTCGGCAGGCCCCACTGGGCCAGCAGCTCGTACACCTCGCTCTGCGCGGCGACCGGCGGGTTCGTCCAGGCGCCAACGCCGTGCACGTACAGCGACAGCGACTCGATGCGCAGCAGACCGGCTTCGAGCTCGAGACCCGTCTTCTTGTCGATCTGCTGCCGCAGGCCACCACTCGCGGCGTTGCGCGGGTTGGCGAAGGCAGGGAAGCGGCGGGCCGCGGCGGTACGGGCCTTCTCATCGTCGAAGGGCTTCTTCGCGCCGCCGCGCGTCTCCCACCTATCGCGCGCCTCCGCGTAGACGCGATCGCGGAACGACGCCTGCGCGGCGTTGAGGCGCTCGAAGGCCGCGACGGGGATGAACACCTCGCCACGCACCTCGACGATCTCCGGATGGCCTTCGCCGCTCAGCCGCTCGGGGATGTCGGCGAGACGCAGGGCGTTCTCGGTGACGATCTCGCCGACGCGACCATCGCCGCGGGTCGCGGCCGAGGTCAGCACACCGTTCTCGTATCGCAGGTTGATCGCCAGACCGTCGATCTTCAGCTCGGTCAGCCAGGCGACCTCTCGCCCGGCGGATGCCTGGGTCTTCGCCGCCCACTCGCGCAGCTCGTCGAGCGAGAACACGTTGTCGAGGCTCAGCATCCGCTCGGCGTGCTCGATCGTGGCGAGACCGGTTGCCTCCGCGGCGCCGACCATCTGCGTCGGCGAGTCCTGCCCCTGCAGCTCGGGATGCAGACGCTCGAGCTCTTCGAGCCGCCGCATCCAGCCGTCGTACGTCGCGTCGTCGACGAGCGACGTGTCTCGCCCGTAGTAGGCGTCCTTCGCCTCGAGGATGCGGGTCGTGAGCTCTTCGGCTTCGGCGCGGGCGTCGGTCAGCGAGATGTTCTCAGGCACCCGCCAAGTCTACGAGCGAGCACCGACAAGCCAGGGGGCTTGACGCCGCACGCGCGTGCAGTGCCCGACCGGCGTCAGGCGCCGACCGGGACGGCCGACACTGTGGTGTCGATCGTGAACTGCCCGAGCACCCGCGTGCCGACGTAGATGACCGCGCTCTGACCGGGCGCCACGCCGTCGAGCGGCACCTCAGGCACGACGCGCACCCCGGTGTCGGTCACCTGCGCGCGAGCGGGCACGGGTTCGGCATGGGCGCGGATCTGAACCTCGCACGCGAAGTCGGACGCCACGGGCGCAGCACCCGCCCACGAGAAGCGCTCCCCCGCGATCTCGGCGATCGCCAGCGCCTCCTTCGGACCGACGACCACGGTGTTCGACACCGGTCGCACCTCGAGCACGAAGCGCGGCTTGCCGTCGGCAGCAGGCACACCCAGGCGCAGACCACGGCGCTGACCGACGGTGAACACGTGCGCGCCCTCGTGCGTGCCGACGACCCCGCCGCTGCGGTCGACGATGTCGCCGGTCTCGGTGCCGACCTTCTCCGCCAGCCATCCGCGCGTGTCGCCGTCGGGGATGAAGCAGATGTCGTGGCTGTCCGGCTTCTGGGCGACCGTGATGCCGCGCTCTGCCGCCTCAGCGCGCACCAGCGCCTTCGAGG
This sequence comes from Microbacterium sp. NPDC089987, assembly GCF_044748505.1. Taxonomy (NCBI): domain Bacteria; kingdom Bacillati; phylum Actinomycetota; class Actinomycetes; order Micrococcales; family Microbacteriaceae; genus Microbacterium; species Microbacterium sp. NPDC089987. Next base: position 1,111,310 of record NZ_JBIVGE010000001.1, on the reverse strand, counting down.
GCGTGTCGCCGAGCGGGAAGTAGGTTCGTGCGAGCTGGTCGGCGTTCAGCACCCCGAGCACATACGACTGGTCTTTGGCCGAATCCGACGCCCGGTGCAGCTCGAGCCCCCCCGAGCCGTCGACGAGGGTCGCGTAGTGGCCGGTGCAGACGGCGTCGAAGCCCAGCTCGATGGCGCGCTCGAGAAGGGCCGCGAACTTGATCTTCTCGTTGCAGCGCAGGCAGGGGTTGGGCGTGCGGCCGGCCTTGTACTCGGAGATGAAGTCCTCGATGACGTCGTCGCGGAAGCGCTCAGAGAAGTCCCAGACATAGAACGGGATGCCGAGCAGATCGGCCACGCGACGGGCATCCAGCGCATCCTCGATCGTGCAGCAGCCGCGACTGCCGGTGCGCAGTGTGCCGCCGGCCCGGGACAGCGCCAGATGCACGCCGACGACATCGTGTCCTGCATCGACGGCGCGCGCCGCCGCCACCGCCGAATCGACACCACCGCTCATCGCCGCCAGAACTCGCATGGACTCCAGTCTACGAGCGCCGGCTGGGCGACTCCCCTCAGCGCGAGGCTCGCGCCACGGCATCCGGAATCGCGGCGAGCACCGCGGCGACATCCGCCTCGGTCGACGTCGATCCGAGCGTGAACCGCAGCACGCTCCGGGCATCCTGCTCGCGGCGCCCCATCGCCAGCACCACGTGCGAGGGCTCGGCCACCCCGGCCTGGCAGGCCGAGCCGGTGGACGCCGAGATGCCCGCCATGTCGAGCAGGAACAGCAGGCTCTCCCCCACCGCCCCCGGGAACAGCAGATGCGCATTGCCGGGCAGGCGATCGATCGGATCGCCGAGCAGCGACGCCGAGGGGACGGCGGCGAGGACGCCCGCCACGAGCCGGTCCCGCAGCGCGGCGAGCCGGGTGCTCTCGCGCTCGCGTTCGGCGTCGCTCTCCTCCAGCGCCACGGCGAGGGCAGCCGCGCCGGGCACATCCTGCGTTCCCGCACGCAGCCCGCGCTGGTGCGATCCCCCGTGCAGCAGCGGCGCGATCCGCGCGCTGCGGGCCGCGACCAGCACACCCGTTCCGACCGGCGCGCCGATCTTGTGGCCGGCGATGCTCATCGCGACGAGTCCGGCACCGGCGGGCGCATCGCCTCGCAGCTCGCGGAACGCGAGCGGCAGGTGACCGAAGGCGGCGACCGCATCCAGGTGCAGCGGGACACCCGCGGCGGCGGCGGCGAAGCCGAGCGCCGGCGCGTCGTTGACCGTGCCCACCTCGTTGTTGGCGACCAGGGCGGTGGCCAGCGCCGCGCCGGGCAGCGCGCCGGTGAACAGCGGCACGTCGATCCGGCCGAGCGCGTCCACCCGCACGGAACGCACCTGGACGCCCTCCCGCTCGAGAGCCGCGACGGTGTCCATGGTGGCGTGATGTTCAGCATCGGGGAGGACGATGGCCGCCGCGTCCGCGGGTCGCGAGCGCCACAAGCCGCGAAGGGCGGTGTTGATCGACTCGGTGCCGCCCGAGGTGAACACGACCTCTATCGGATCGCAGCCGATGACGGCGGCGGCCCGCTCGCGTGAGTCCTCGAGCAGTCGGCGCGCAGCCTGGCCCGCGCCGTGCGTCGACGACGCGTTGCCCACGATCTCGGATGCCGCGATCCAGGCGTCCCGGGCACCGGCGCGCAGCGGAGTCGTCGCCGCGTGATCGAGGTAGTGCCGCATCCTCCCATCCTCGCACTGCGCCGCCCGGCGGGACTGAGGATCATTGGCTGCGGGACGCAGATTCATCTTCAGAGGGTCGGCAGTTTAGGCTGGTGGCCATGCCCGCTCTGCCCGCACCGCCCCTCGGCGGCGACGCTCTCGACAACCTCGGCGTGCGGCTGCACGACGGTGGCGGAACGCTGCGCGTCTGGTCCAGGAACGCATCGTCCATCGAACTCGTGGTGTTCGACGGGGACGACCTCGACTGGGAGATCGCGACGCTGCCGCTCGAGCGGCGGACAGGCGGCATCTGGGAGGCGACGACCGACCTGCTGCGGGCGGGTGCGCGCTACGCGCTGCGCGTGGACGGACCGCTCGGTCCCGGCAACGTCTTCAACTCCGAGACCCTCCTGCTCGACCCGTACTCTCGGGGCCTCGCGCAGGGCGGCGGGTATCAGGAGTGGCGCTCGGTGGTGATCGCCGACGGCTTCGACTGGGGAGATGTGCAAAAGCCCGCGGTGCCGATGGACGAAACCGTCATCTACGAGGGCCATATCAAGGGCCTCACCAAGCGTCACCCCGGTGTGCCCGCTGCGCTGCACGGCACGTACGCCGGCCTCGCCCACCCGGCGATGACCGAGTACCTGACGCAGCTGGGCGTCACCAGCGTCGAGCTGCTGCCCGTGCAGGCGTTCGTGCCCGAGCCCCGACTGCTCGAGCGCGGACTCACGAACTACTGGGGCTACAACACCCTCAACTTCTTCACGCCGCACACCGCCTACGCCACAGAGGCCGCGCGCCGCGCCGGCCCCGAGGCCGTGCTCGCGGAGTTCAAGGGCATGGTCAAGCTGCTGCACCAGGCGGGCCTCGAGGTGATCCTCGACGTCGTCTACAACCACACCAGCGAGGAGGGCCTCGGCGGCCCGCGAGCCAGTTTCCGTGGCATCGACAACGCCCTCTACTATCGCCAGCTGGAGGACGGCGCCTACGTCGACACCACCGGATGCGGGAACACGCTCAACACGTCGGTCGACGCGCCCGCGCGCCTCGTTCTCGACTCGCTGCGCTATTGGGCGACCGAGATGCAGATCGACGGCTTCCGCTTCGACCTCGCCACCTCTCTCGCCCGCGACGCCGGCCATGAGTACGACCGCGAGCATCCCCTCCTGCAGGCCATCGGTGAGGACCCGGCGCTGCAGGACGTGAAGATCATCGCCGAGCCGTGGGACGTGGGACTCGGCGGCTGGCAGACCGGCAACTTTCCCGCCGGATGGAGCGAGTGGAACGACCGCTACCGCGACCGCGCCCGGAACTTCTGGCTCAGCGACATCGACTACGCCCGGCGCGCGACCGCACCCGTCGGCATCGGCGGATTCGCCAATCGTCTGGCCGGCTCCGCCAACACCTACTCGCAGGAGCGCGGTCCGCTGGCGAGCATCAACTTCGTCACCGCGCACGACGGCTTCACGCTGCACGACCTCGTCAGCTACGACGTCAAGCACAACGAAGCCAACGGCGAGCAGAACCGCGACGGCGCGGACGTGAACCGGTCGTTCAACCATGGCGTCGAGGGCGAGACCGACAACCCCGCCATCCTCACAGCACGACGCCGGGCGATGCGCAACCTGATGGGCACCCTGCTGCTCTCGGCGGGCATCCCGATGATCACCGCGGGAGACGAGTTCGGGCGCACGCAGAAGGGCAACAACAACGCCTACTGCCATGACTCCCCCCTCACCTGGCTGAGCTGGTCTCACGAGCCGTGGCAGCAGGATCTGCTGGCACACGTCACCCGGCTCACGCGCCTGCGTGCCGAGAATCGCGCGCTGCGGCCCGCACGCTTCGCGGTGCTCGGCGAGCACGTCCCGGAGGCATCCGAGATGGAATGGTTCGACCAGAACGGCGAGACGATGGCGTCCGAGCAGTGGAACGACCCCCGCCATCGCACCCTGCAGTACGTCGCGACGAGCGACCCGCGTGATGGCGAGAGCAACCGCATCCTGCTGATCGTGCACGGCACCGAGGCCTCGATCGACGTCCGCCTGCCTGACGGGCTGGAAGGGGCGACGGGCTTCACGTCGCTCTGGTCCAGCGCAGATGAGACGCCACGCGACGAGCAGCGCCGGTACTCGCCCGGAGAGGTCCTCCCGATCGCGGGCACGTCGATGCAGCTCTTCCGGGTCGAGTGACGCATACCACCAGGCACGGTACATTCGAGGTGTGGCAGCACCGACAGCACGTGACTCTGCGGGTCTGAGAAGCCCCGCCCAGATCCCTCTGCGCCCTGCCGCCGAGACGACCCACGATCCCGGCCTGAGAGCCGGGCGCATCCCGGTCTTCTCGCCGACACCGCATGTGCCTCAGGGGTACCCGGCGAAAGCCTTCGTCGGAGAGGCCGTGCCGTTCGACGTCGTGGCGTTCCGCGAGGGGCACGACCTCATCGGCGTGCATCTGCGCCTCTCATCCCCCGACGGGCGCGAGACGCTGCACCGGCTCACCCCGCTCGACGACGGCAGCGATCGGTGGCGCACGACGGTCGCGCTCGATCTCGCGGGCGACTGGCGCTTCCGTTTCGAGGCGTTCTCGGATGACTTCGGCACGTGGGCGCACGCCGCCGACGTCAAGGCGCTCGCGGGAGTCGACATCCCGGTGATGTGCGCACTGGGCGTGCAGCTGCTCGCGGCGGCCGCCAAGGAGACAGACCGGCCCCCGGCCGAGACCCGCATCCTGAGGGCTGCGGCGACGATGCTGCGGAAGGCGCAGAAGGCGTCGGATGCCGAGGCGCTGCGCGCCGTCGCCGTCGACGCGGCGCTCGGCCAGGCGTTCGCCGCCCGCCCCCTCGCCGCGTTGGGATCGGTCATCGACTGGATGCCGCTGCGCGTCGAGCGGCAGCGGGCGGGCGTCGGCGCCTGGTACGAGTTCTTCCCCCGCTCGGAGGGCGCGGTGCGCCGCAAGGACGGCACAGTGAAGAGCGGAACGTTCCGCTCCGCCGCGCAGCGCCTGCCGGGCGTGGCGGGCATGGGCTTCGACGTGGTCTACCTCGTGCCGATCCACCCGATCGGCACGACGAATCGCAAGGGTCGCAACAACACCCTGACCATCGAGCCCGGCGATCCAGGATCGCCGTACGCGATCGGCTCCCCCGACGGCGGACACGACGCGATCCACCCGGAGCTCGGCACGGAGAAGGATCTGCGCGCCTTCATCCGGGCCGCGGCGAAGGAGGGCCTCGAGGTCGCCCTCGACCTCGCGCTGCAGGCGTCGCCCGATCACCCCTGGGTGAGCGAGCATCCGGAATGGTTCACCACCCTTCCCGACGGCACCATCGCGTACGCCGAGAACCCGCCGAAGAAATATCAGGACATCTACCCGATCAACTTCGACAACGACCCGGCCGGCAGCTACGCCGAGATGCTGCGCGTCGTCATGCACTGGGTGTCGCTCGGCGTCAAGATCTTCCGCGTCGACAACCCGCACACCAAGCCGCTGCAGTTCTGGGAATGGCTGATCGCCGCGGTCAACGCGAAGGACCCCGACGTGATCTTCCTCGCCGAGGCGTTCACCCGGCCCGCGGTGATGCGGGCCCTCGCCGCGGTCGGCTTCCAGCAGAGCTACTCGTACTTCACCTGGCGCAACACCAAGGCCGAGCTCGAGGAGTTCCTCACCTCGGTGTCGCACGAGACGAGCGACTACATGCGACCGAACCTGTTCGTGAACACGCACGACATCCTCACCGAGTACCTGCAGTTCGGCGGGCGCGCGGCGTACCGCATCCGGGCCTGCATCGCTGCGACCGCGGCTCCGATCTGGGGCGTGTATGCGGGTTACGAGCTGATCGAGAACGTGGCCAGGCCCGGCTCCGAGGAGAACATCGACAACGAGAAGTACGAGTACAAGTTCCGCGACTGGGAGGGCGCAGAGGAGCGCGGCGAGTCCCTCGCGCCGCTGCTGCGGCGCCTGAACGAGATCCGGCGCGAGCATCCGGCGCTGGGGCAGCTGCGCAACTTCTCCGCGCACTGGAGCGATGACGATGCGGTGCTGGTGTACTCCAAGCATCTGGATGCCGCATTCACCGGCACCGGGAACGCGGACACCATCATCGTCGTGGCGAACGTCGACCCGCACTCGGTGCGCGAGACGACCGTTCACCTCGACACCACGGTGTGGGGCATCGAACCCGGTGACGCGTTCAAGGTCGAGGATCTGCTCACCGGAGCAGTCTGGACCTGGACCGACCACAACTATGTGCGGCTGGACGCGTTCGCCGAGCCGGTGCACATCCTGAAGGTGAAGGAGCGATCATGAGCTATCTCGAAGACGTGTCTGCGTCGGCGGAGTGGATGGCGGTGTCGCAATCCACGCATCACGACCCGCATGCTGTGCTCGGCGCGCATCCCCGCACCGATTCCGTCGGTCGCACCACCACCGCGATACGCGCGCGCCGGCCGTTCGCCGAAGCCGTGCAGGCCGTCTTCGACGACGGCTCCCGGCTCGACCTCGCCCATGTCGCGCACGGGATCTGGGAGGGCAGCCACAGCGGGCAGCCCGTGCCCTACCGCATTGCGACGACGTACTCCGGCGGCGAGGAGACCATCGCCGGAGACCCGTACCGTCACCTCAGCGCTGTCGGGGAGCTCGACATCCACCTGATCGCCGAGGGACGCCACGAGCGTCTGTGGGAGGTGCTCGGAGCGCACCCCCGCGCTCTCGACGGCGAGCAGGGCGTGGACTTCGCCGTGTGGGCCCCGAACGCGAGGTCGATGCGCGTGGTCGGCGACTTCAACGGCTGGAACGGGGAAGGTCACGCCATGCGCTCGATGGGCGGGAGCGGCGTCTGGGAGCTGTTCATCCCCGACGTGCCTGTCGGAGCGCGCTACAAGTACGAGATCCTCGGCGCCGACGGGCACTGGCGGCAGAAAGCCGACCCCATGGCGCAGCAGGCCGAGTTGCCGCCGGCGACCGCCTCGGTCGTCACGCTGAGCGCCTACCGCTGGAACGACGAGGCCTGGCTCACCCGGCGCGCCGCCGCACATGCGGTCGCCCAGCCGATGTCGGTCTACGAGGTGCACCTCGGCTCGTGGCGCGGCGGTCTCACCTACCGAGACGCGTCGGATCCCCTGATCGAGCACGTCCTGGCGACGGGATTCACCCACGTGGAGTTCATGCCCCTCGCCGAGCATCCGTTCGGCGGATCGTGGGGGTATCAGGTGAGCGGGTACTACGCCGCGACGAGCCGCTTCGGCTCGCCCGACGACCTCAGGTACCTGATCGACCGGCTCCACCAGGCGGGTATCGGCGTGATCATGGACTGGGTGCCCGGCCACTTCCCGAAGGACGAGTTCGCCCTGGCCCGCTTCGACGGCAGCCCGCTGTACGAGCACGCGGATCCTCGGCGCGGCGAGCATCAGGACTGGGGCACGCTGGTCTTCGACTACGGTCGCAGCGAAGTGCGCAACTTCCTCGTGGCGAACGCCCTGTTCTGGCTCAGCGAGTTCCACATCGACGGTCTGCGCGTCGACGCCGTCGCCTCGATGCTCTACCTCGACTACTCGCGCAAGGCGGGCGAGTGGGAGCCGAACATCCACGGCGGACGCGAGAACCTCGAGGCGATCCACTTCCTGCAGGAGGTCAACGCCACGGCTTACCGCAAGCACAAGGGCGTCGTCATGATCGCCGAGGAGTCCACGGCATTCCCCGGCGTGACCGCCCCCACGAACCACGCCGGACTCGGCTTCGGGTTCAAGTGGAACATGGGGTGGATGAACGACTCGCTCGAGTACATGAAGCGAGACCCGCTGCACCGCGCGCACCATGAGGGTGAGATGACGTTCTCGTTTGTCTACGCCTTCGGCGAGAACTACATGCTGCCGATCAGCCACGACGAGGTCGTGCATGGCAAGGGCACCCTGGTCTCGCGGATGCCAGGCGACCACGCGCACAAGCTCGCGAACCTGCGCGCGTACCTCGGCTTCATGTGGGGTCATCCCGGCAAGAAGCTGCTGTTCATGGGTCAGGAGTTCGGTCAGATCGGCGAGTGGTCGGTCGACCGCGAGCTGGACTGGTGGCTGCTCGACCAGCCGGCGCACGCCCAGCTGCAGCAGCTGGTCGGCTCGCTCAACGCCGTCTACCGTGCGCAGGCCCCGCTCTGGGAGCGCGACAACGACGGCTCGTCGTTCTCGCGTCTGGGAGCGCCCAGCTGGGATCCCAGCGTGATCGCGTTCGAGCGGCGGGATGCCCATGGCGGCCGCCTAGTGGTCATCTCCAACTTCGCGGGCGTGACACGCACGGGATACCGGATCGCCCTGCCTGTGGAGGGCTCCTGGCAGGAGATCCTGAACACGGATGCCGCCGCCTTCGGCGGGAACGACGCCGGGAACCTCGGAATGATCAGCGCCCACAGAGCCAACGACGACGATCCCGCGATCGCGACCGTCACGCTTCCGGCGCTGTCGACGCTGTGGTTCCGGTACCAGCCCGATCCGCACCTGCCGACGCCGAGCCACTGGTGAACGATGAGCGCCCGACCCCAGAAGGGGGTCGGGCGCTCGTCGTCGAATGAGGGGGCCGGGTCAGAAGAGCAGCGAGGTGAGCCTCGTGCGCGCCGACGTCACGCGCGGGTCAGCGGGACCGATCAGCTCGAACAGCTCGACCAGCCGCTCGCGGATGCGCGTGCGGCTGCCGGCGTCGGCCGCACTGAACAGCTCGAGCAGTCTGCTGAACGCGTCGTCGACATGGCCGCCGGCGAGGTCGAGGTCGGCGACCTGGAACTGCGCGTCGATGTCCATCGGCGCAGCAGCAGCCGCGGCGCGGACCTGCTGCAGGTCGAGGCCCTGCACGCGGTGCAGCAGCCGCACCTGACCCAGCCCCGCCTTCGCGTCGTCATCGCGCGGGTTCTCGGCGAGGGCCTTCTCGTACGCGGTGATCGCGCGCGCGTAGTCCCCCGCCTCGATCGCCTCGAACGCCTCGGCGTGCAGAGGCGGCAGCGGTGCGGACTCGTCCTCGGGGGCCGGGGCGCCGTCGTCGCCCACGGGCACCGATCCGGTGACGCCGTTCTGCGCGGCGACCTCGAGCAGGCGGGCGAAGACCTCGCGCACCTGCTCCTCAGGGACGGCGCCCGTGAACATCGGCACGGGCTGTCCGCCGATCAGGGCGACGACCATGGGGATCGACTGCGCGCGGAATGCCTGTGCGACCTGAGGGTTGGCGTCGACATCGACCTTGGCGAGCACGACGCGCCCGTGCTGCTCGCGGGTCACCTTCTCGATGATGGGGCTGAGCTGCTTGCACGGCCCGCACCACTCCGCCCAGAGGTCGACGACGACGGGGACCGAGCGCGAGAGCTCGAGGATCTCGCCGAACGACTGATCGGTGACATCGACGACCACATCGGGCGCCCCATCGACCGGCGCACTCGGGGCCGCGGCTCCCTTGGGGTCCTGGGCGCCGGCTGGCCGGTTGCGCAGAGAGGACAGGTCGACTGCGCCGCGCAAAGCGGCAGCGGAGATCTCGGTCACTGGTTCACCTTCACGCTGAGGAGGTCCTGATGGTACGCGAGCAGACGGATCTGCTCCTTCGAGCCCTGTGCGGGCACGGAGAAGAAGAGCTGGATGCCGTAGATCGTGGTGAAGCCCTTGGCGGACTCCTTCACGCCGGTCAGCGCGCTCGCCTCCTGATTCTCGCCGATCCGGATCACCGCATCGGCCGAGGTCGCGGTGATCGTCTCGATGTCATCGACACGCACAGCCACCACCGCTCCGCTGCCCAGCGTGGCCAGGGAGAGCGGCGTCTCCTCCGGTGCCTTCATGTCGAACGCGACCGTGGAGGTGGTGTCGGCCTGCTTCTCCTTGAGCCCGGTGAGGACGGCGGTACGGCTGTCGCGGACGCTCTGCGCCAGCTTCTCGGCGGTGGCGTCGAAACGCCCGGCGAACTCGCTCTTGTCGCCGTTGTCGACGAAGTCCGAGAAGGCGTCCGCCACCTGCTCGGGCGGAAGCGCCAGGAACGGAGACTCGGCGGGGATGCGGGTGGTGCCGAGCCACGCCGGCGCGACGTCGGGGAATTCGGAGGCGGCGGGCATGTCGGCCATCTCGGAGATGCGGTAGTTCGACCAGGGATCGTCCTGCGTCATCGTCAGCAGCACGGGCGCCGCGGTGTCGTCCTTCTCGGAGACGGTCAGCGCGAGCACCGAGCGCGGCCAGCTGTCCGTCGCCTCCGGCAGAAGGATCTTGACCTTGTCCCGCGGCGACGTCAGTGCTTGCGTGCGCTCGGCGATCTTCTCGCGGAGCGTGTACTCGGTGCGCCGGCCTTCGAGAGCGGCCCCGGCGATACGCGTCTCGGCGCGAGCGATGTCGAGTTCTTCGTCGGCCTGCTGCACGACCTGGGCGATCTCGGAGACGATGCGCTGGCCCTGCTTCTTCGTGACCACCGGCGGCTTCTGATCCTCGGGGGTCACCACCGTCGGCGTCGGGGTCGGCGTCGGGGTCTCCGCGCCGAACTCCGGCCAGGACTCCGCCGAGCAGCCGGTCGCGAGCACGGCGGTCAGCGTCAGCGCGGGCAGACCCAGTGCGAGGCGGCGCCGCAGCGCAATGCGATGCGCCTGCCCGGGCGACCGCTCCTCCCCCTCGGAGTCTGCAGAGGGAGCGTCGATCCGCCCGGTCGCTGTGCGGTCAAGATCAGCGGCATCCCCGGACCCCTGTTCGATCGCCGCGCGCCGCGGAGTGCCCTGCATCTCGATCGGCTGCGTCTCGGGCAGCGGACCCGGCCCCTTGCGCAGCGGTCCGCGGCCGCGACGCTGGTGGCGGATCGCCAGGATGTAGAGCACGAGACCTGCGAGCAGAAGGACACCGCCGGCCGTCATCAGCGGACCCGCCAGAGGGGTGCGGGTGTCGAGTCCCCAGCTCACGAGCACCTCGTCGGGAGCCGGCTCGATGCCGTCGCGCGAGATGAGCACGCTGTGCCCCGGCGTCAGCTGCATCTCGGTCACGAGGGTGTCCTCCTCGGCATACGAATCGAGCCAGAGATCGGAGCCTGCCGGGTTGCGGCCCGAGGTCTCGCCTCCTCCGGCCGGCGGCTGCTGAGGCGCGACGGTCCTGCTGACCGGCTCGTCGTCCTTCCCGAGCGTGACACTCGTGTAACTCGTGTCCGACAGCCATGCCTCGGCATCGGCGGTCCGGCCGTACGCCACGAAGATCTCGCCCTCGCCGCGCACGAGCAGCTTCTGAAGCCCGGGGTGGGCGGCGAGCACGTCCGCATCGACGAGCAGATACGGCTGCGGCTCGTCGACCGACAGCGCCATCCTCTGCTCGGTGGGCCCCATGAAGATGGTGCGCTGGGCGATCCCGGCTCCGATGAGAACCGTGGCCAGCACGAAGGCCACGACGGCCCATACGAAACGCACGAATCAACTCCTTACGCGACCGGGCATCCGCCGCAGTCCGCTCGACGTTTTAGACTAGCGAAAGCACCTGGGCATTGCCCACGAAGCGGCATGCGCGGGCGGCGGTATCACCCGCTGCGGCCCGTCGCCGAGGACCCGCCGCAAGCAGCAACTAGGATCTTCGCAGGTCGACCAGGAGAGCCATGAAGATTCACAGTCCCTTTCGCACCGCGCTGGTGGCGACGCTCGGCGTGGGTCTGGGCCTCCTGCTGCTCACCGGCGTGCAGGCCCTGTCGACGATCATCCTCTACATCGGCACGGCCCTGTTCCTGAGCCTGGGACTCGACCCGCTGGTCACCTCCCTCGAGCGCCGCGGTCTCCCCCGCTGGGCCGCCGTGCTTCTCACCATCCTTGCCGTGCTGGGCGTCTTCGCCGCTGTCGTCCTGATCGTGCTGCCCGTCGTGACCGATCAGATCACGCAGCTGGTGACGCGCATCACACCGCTCTTCGTCAACGGCGAGCAGACCGTGAGCGACGTCAAGGCGTGGCTCACCGACGCGTTCCCCAACCTCGAGGTCAATCTCGTCTTCGACTACATCAACAGCTGGATCGCCTCCGAGGAGTGGACCAAGAGCGTGACCCAGTGGAGCACCACGATCGGCGAGGGCGTCTGGGTCGTCGGCGGTGCAGTGCTGACCGGCGCGTTCGGCGCGTTCATCGTGCTGATCCTCACGATCTACATGACGGCCTCGACCCCCTCGCTGAAGGGCGCCGTCTACCAGCTGGTGCCCGCCTCCAAGCGCGAGCGCTTCATCGACATCGCAGACCAGATCACCGATTCCGTCGGCCACTACGTGATGGGGCAGGTCTCGCTCGGTGTCATCAACGGCATCCTGAGCATGGTTTACCTGTCGATCATCGACGCGCCGTTCACCGCGGTGCTCGCCGTCGTCGCCTTCTTCTTCTCCCTCATCCCGCTCGTCGGTACGCTCACCGGCTCGACGATCATCGTGCTGGCGTGTCTGCTTCCCGGCGTCGGATCGCCTGGCACCGCTCTGGCGGCGGCCATCTACTACCTCATCTACATGCAGGTCGAGGCCTACTTCATCGCACCGCGCATCATGAGCCGCGCGGTGTCGGTCCCCGGAGCGGTCGTCGTCATCGCCGCGCTGTCAGGCGGGGCGCTGCTCGGACTCCTCGGTGCGCTGATCGCGATTCCGGTCGCCGCGAGCGTGCTGATCATCTACCGGCAGGTGCTGATCCCCCGCATGAACGAGCGCTGAGCCGGAGCTCCGCCCTCAGGCGACGCGCCAGCAGTGCGAGTGCCAGTGCCGCCGGGCGGCGAGATCCGCGCTCTCGCCCATCACGCCGTCCGCACGCCACACGACGACGTGCGCCGTGCCGGGAGGGATGATGCCCGCGCAGCCGGGGCACCGGTAGTCCTTGAGGGCCTGGCCGGCCGAGATCGGCTGCACGGTCCATTCCCGGCCACGCCGGGTCTCCGTGCGCTTCCAGCCCGCGAGGAGCCGGTCGAAGGAATCACCGGATGCGGCGCGCTCAGGCCGGCGTCGACGGGAGCGTGGCATGGTGCCCGCTCACCACCAGTGGTTGCGCGACCAGAAGTTGTACGCTCCGGCCCAGCTTCCGTAGCGTCCCACCGCGTAGCCGTTCCCCCAGCGGAGGTTGTCGACCGGGTTGTAGCCGTTGCCGGGAACCTTGCTGCAGGGCAGCGCCTGCACCAGCCCGCACGCGCCGGACGACTTGTTGGTCGCGTTCGGGTTCCAGCCGCTCTCCTTGGAGACGATGTAGTCGACGTACGGCCAGTCGCTGCTCGCGATCCCGGCAGCCGACATCCACTCCTCCTTGGAGCCGCCGCCCGTGTAGGCAGGCGTCGAGGGCGCGCTGCTCTTCGGAGCGGCTTCCGCGGGCTTGGCAGCCGGCTTGGGCGCCGGAGGCGGGGTGGGCTTCGGCTTGACGTACACCTCGAAGCCGTTGCGCGTGACGGGGGCGATGTCTGCACCTTCGACGGAGACCGTGATGCTCTGCGTGTCGGCGGCAGCCAGCGAGAATGCCGTCACGGGCGTGTCGGTCGGCTGGGGCTCGGCGACGGCGACACCGCTCGGTGCCATCATGGCCGCGGAGATGCCGACGACCGCGAGCCCGGCCAGCACAGCGCTGGCGCGGTGGCGCGTCTTGTTCGTCTTCTTCGTACGCGAGGCGTTCGGGCGCGTCACGTTCGAGATCAATTCGTTATCGGGAGTCACGATGGCCAACAGTCTACGCACACCTCGGCACCACATCCATGAGAACTCACCGAGAACGGGTCAGCGGACGGAGAGGAGGACTTCGACCGTGGCGTCGAGAAGGGCATCCACCTGCTCTTCCCGATACCCGCCGCGCTGCATGCGGAAGGCGGCGGCTCGCACCTGATCGACGTCGAGCGGATCGCCGTCGCGCAGGAAGGCCGCGATGCGGTCGCCGACGTGGTCGACCTCATCCAGGCGGTAGCCGAAGGTCAGGATGCTCGTGCGAGCGAACCGCTTCCTCCGGGGCCGGGTGAGGTGATCGAGCACCTGCTGCGCGTCCTCACGCGCCTGCGCCACCCAGGCATCCACGCCGACGCGGCCGATGGCCCGCTCTCGAGCGCGCTGGGCGAAGGCATCCTCCACGCGGGCGAGTGCGGCGTCGACATCGGCGATGACGTACCCTCCCCTGACCAGCGGGAAGGATGCCGCACGCACGTCGTCTGCACCGAAATCGGTGCGCGATTCCTCGAACGCCGCTCGAGCGGAGTCGAGGAAGCTGTCGACGGCTGTGCGGTGATAGCCGCGCTGCCTGCCGGTCGTCAGGGGGAAGGCCGGCGGCGCCGTAAACGCCTCGAGGTCTGACTCAGTCATCAGGATCCGATCAGAGGGGTGAGGAGGTAGTACAGCGCGAGGGCGGGAACAGTGGAGGGCAGGATGCTGTCGAGACGGTCGAGCAGGCCGCCATGCCCCGGAAGCCAGGAGCTCATGTCCTTGATGCCGAGGTCGCGCTTGAGCATCGATTCGCCCAGATCGCCCAGCGTGGCGCAGATGAGGATCGCCGCCCCGAAGATCAGACCGCACCACCAGGGAAGCTCGAGCAGGAAGATCGCGAGGAGCACGCCGACCGCGAGCGACCCGACGACCGCACCGCCGAAGCCCTCCCAGGTCTTCTTCGGGCTGATCCGCGGCGCCATCGGATGCTTGCCGAACGCGAGCCCCGCAGCGTACGCGCACGTGTCGGCGGCGACGGCGACGGCGATGAAGCCCAGCACCCACCACTCGCCGTTCTCGCGGCTCAGCAGCATGAGCGCCACAGAGGTCAGGAACGGCACGTACACCTGCACGAACGCCCCGACCACGACATCGGCGAGCACGGCACCGTAGGTGCGACCGTCTGCGGCGATCATCTGCCCGATCATCCGCCACACGCTGACGAAGGCGACGGCCACGATGAGCACGACCCAGCTCAGCCACAGTGCGGCGAACGGGCCGGTCAGCAGCACCGCCGCGCCCGCGACCAGCTGCGGCGCGACATCCACCCTCCGACCGCCCGCCCGAAGAGCACGGGAGAGCTCGTAGGTGCCGAGCAGGCCGGCCGCGATCGCGATCGGCAGGAACAGCCATTTGATGAAGAGCAGGGAGGCGACCAGAACGGCACCGAACGCGACGCCGATCAGGATGGCCACGATCAGATCGCGGCCCGTGCGCTGCTTGATCCGCTCGTTGGCCTGGTCGAACTGCTCGCGGGCCTGCGTGACGTGCGATTCGAACTCTCCGCGCCTGGCGCGCCACTGCTCGCGAAGCGCATGCGACTCCACGCCGTCGGCGGCCGGCATCGGCGGACGCGGCGGGATGCGCCCGGCATCGAACGCCGGGAACGCCGAATCCGAGAGAGCCCGCTCCGAGTCGGATCCGCCGACGCTGTCGCCGGAAGCCGGGCGCGCCGACGCATCGCCGTCAGCGGGAGCATCGCCGTGTCGGGCCTCTCGCCGCGTGAGCGGCTGTTCGCCGGGATCGCTGTCGCCTGCCATGCCGTCAGACCTCGAGCAGCTCTGCCTCTTTGCGCTTGAGCGCGTCGTCGATCGCGTCGACGTACTGGCGGGTCAGTGCGTCGAGCTCCTTCTCCCCACGAGCGATCTCGTCCTCGCCGACCTCGTTCTTGAGCCCGTCGAGCTGATCCTTGGCCTTGCGGCGGATGCCGCGCACCTGCACCTTGGCGTCCTCGCCCTTCGAGCGCACCAGCTTGACGTACTCCTTGCGGCGCTCCTCGGTCAGCTCGGGCATCGTCACGCGGACGATGTTGCCGTCGTTCGTCGGGTTGGCTCCAAGGTTCGGCATGTCGCGAATGGCCTGCTCGATGGCTCGCAGCGCGCTCTTGTCGTACGGGGTGACGATCAGCGTGCGCGCCTCGGGGTTCGCCATCGAGGCCAGCTGCGCGATGGGCGTCGGGGAGCCGTAGTAGTCGACCATCAGCTTCTGGAAGAGCTGGGGGTTCGCGCGACCGGTGCGGACCGTGGCGAAGTCCTCCTTGGCGGCGTCGACCGCGCGGGTCATGCGTGCGGTGGTATCTGCGAGGACGTCCGCGATCACGGGTGCTCCTTCAAGTCGTGGTTTTCGAACGATTCTATCCGGCGATCTGCCGCAGAACCCTGAGCGACGGGGCGGTCAGGGTGTGACGAGCGTGCCGATGGGCTCGCCGAGCAGCGCCTTCGTGACGTTGCCCGCAGGCTCCATGCCGAACACGCGCATGTCCATGTTGTTGTCCATGCACAGGCTGAAAGCGGTGGAGTCGACGACCTTGAGTCCGCGCTGCAGGGCGTCGCGGTAGGTGACGCGCTCGATGCGCTCGGCGCTGGCATCCTTGTTCGGGTCGGCGGTGTAGATGGCGTCGACACCGTTCTTGGCGACCAGCACCTCGTCTGCGCCGATCTCGAGAGCGCGCTGGGCGGCGACGGTGTCGGTGGAGAAGTACGGCAGGCCTGCGCCGGCGCCGAAGATGATGACGCGGCCCTTCTCCATGTGGCGCTCCGCGCGGAGCGGGATGTACGGCTCGGCGACCTGCGTCATCGAGATCGCGGACTGCACGCGCGTCGCGGCGCCTGCCTGCTCGAGGAAGTCCTGCAGTGCGAGGGCGTTCATGACGGTGCCGAGCATGCCCATGTAGTCGGCGCGACCGCGGTCCATGCCGCGCTGGCTGAGCTCCGCGCCCCGGAAGAAGTTCCCGCCGCCGACGACGATCGCGATCTCGACACGGTCGACGGCTGCCGCGATTTCACGGGCGATCTGGCCGACGATGTCGGGGTTGACGCCGAGCTGGCCTCCGCCGAACGCTTCGCCGGAGAGCTTCAGGAGGACGCGTCGGCGTCCGGTGCCTTCGGTCATGGATGGGTTCCTCTCGTCCCGATTCAAGATAGTGCCTTCTGGGCATGAAGAAGGGGGTCCGGATCTCAGATCCGAACCCCCTGGGGATTGTTACGCGCCGACCTTGAAGCGCGCGAAGTCGGTGACGGTGATACCGGCATCCTTCGCGACCTGGGCCACGGACAGCTTGTTGTCCTTCGCATAGTCCTGTTCGAGAAGCGCGACCTGCTTGAAGTAAGCGGTGACGCGACCCTCGACGATCTTCGGCAGAGCGGCCTCGGGCTTGCCCTCGTTGCGGGAGATCTCGGTGACGATCTCGCGCTCCTTCTCGACCTCGGCGGCCGGGACGTCCTCGCGGGAGAGGTACGACGGGTTCGCGAACGAGATGTGCTGCGCGATGCTGCGAGCGGTCTCGGCGTCCGAGCCGCTGTACGCGACGACGACACCGATCTGCGGGGGAAGGTCCTTGCTGGTGCGGTGCAGGTACACCGAGACGGCGTCTCCGGTGACGGTGCGCACGCGACGCAGTTCGACCTTCTCGCCGATGATCGCCGCCTCGTCCGAGATCAGCTGCTCGACGGTCTGCTCGCCGGCCGGAGCAGCGAGCGCTGCCTCGACGGAGTCGGCGGAGACGGCCGCGACGGCGTCGGCGACCTTCTCGGCGAGCGTGATGAAGCGCTCGTTCTTCGCGACGAAGTCGGTCTCGCACGCGAGCTCGATCAGCGTCACAGCGCCGTCGGTCTCGCGAGCGACGACGAGGCCCTCGCTGGTTGAGCGGTCGGCACGCTTCGCGTTGCCCTTCGCGCCCTTGAGTCGAAGGATCTCGGTCGCCTTCTCGACGTCTCCGCCAGCCTCTTCGAGCGCCTTCTTGGTGTCGACCATTCCGGTGCCGAGCTGCTCGCGCAGCGCCTTGATGTCGGCGATGGTGAAGTTGGCCATGTGTGGTGGCTCCTTGCTTCGAATCTGAACGTGTGGGGGGACTTACTTGGCGTCTGCCTCGGCGGCGGGAGCCTCAGCGGCGGCCTCGTCGGCGGCAGGAGCCTCAGCAGCCTCAGCGGCGGCGGGAGCCTCGGCGGCCTCAGCAGCGGGAGCCTCAGCAGCCTCAGCGGCAGGAGCCTCGCCGCCCTCGAGCAGCTCGCGCTCCCACTCGGCGAGCGGCTCAGCGTCGCCGGCGTCGGGGTTGTGCTTCTGCTGCAGGCCCTCGGCTGCGGCGTCGGCGACGATGCGCGTCAGCAGCGAGACGGAGCGGATCGCGTCGTCGTTGCCGGGGATCGGGTACTGGAAGTCGTCCGGGTCGGCGTTCGTGTCGAGGATGCCGATCACGGGGATGCCGAGCTTCTTGGCCTCGTCGATGGCAAGGTGCTCGCGCTTGGCGTCGACGACCCACAGGGCCGAAGGGGTCTTCGACAGGTTGCGGATTCCACCGAGCGACTTGTGCAGCTTGTCGAGCTCGCGCTTCTTGAGCAGGAGCTCCTTCTTGGTGAAGCCCGAGGCGGCGGGGTTCTCGTAGTCGAGCTCCTCGAGCTCCTTCATGCGAGCGAGACGCTTCGCGATCGTGGAGAAGTTGGTGAGGAGGCCACCCAGCCAGCGCTGGTTGACATAGGGCTGGCCCACGCGGTCGGCCTGCTCGGCGAGGACTTCCTGCGCCTGCTTCTTGGTGCCGACGAAGAGGATGGTGCCGCCGCGTGCGACGGTCTCCTTGACGAAGTCGTACGCCTGGTCGATGTATGCCAGCGACTGCTGCAGGTCGATGATGTGGATGCCCGAGCGCTCGGTCAGGATGAAGCGCTTCACCTTCGGGTTCCACCGGCGGGTCTGGTGTCCGAAGTGCACGCCGCTGTCGAGCAGCTGGCGGATGGTGACCACAGCCATGGTCGTCTCCTTGTTCTGACGCTGTCGCGTCGTTGAGGTTGATCTCGCCGATCGATCGACCGGCAATCCTGGTGCCCGGCGCACACCCGCCCGCTCGGAGAAGCGGGACCTGTGGGAGTGGATGCCACGACCTGAGTCGCTGTGGGCACGCGTAGTCACCTCGATTTCGAGGTGCTCCCCCAGTGTACAGGATCGGGCTCAGCGCCAACGCCCTGCACAGGCGGGGCGATCGGCCGCTTATCCCCGGTCCTCGGCATCCCGCGCCTGGAGATGAGGCGAGATGGACCAGGGTGGGACGATGGCCGCCCGCTTCATCGCCCTCGTCCTCTCGCTCGCCCTCTCCAGCGGCAGCGTCGCGAGCGGGCCGGCCGACGTCGAAGGTGCCTGGGTGTGGCCGGTGAGCGGTGCGCGGTCGGTGGTGGAGCCCTTCCGCGCTCCCGTGCACGATTACGGCGCAGGTCATCGGGGGATGGATGTCGCCGCGGCTGCGGGCGCGGACGTCATCGCGCCCGCCGCTGGCGTGGTGGCGTTCTCGGGCACCGTGGTCGACCGTCCGCTGATCACGATCGACCACGGCGGCGGTCGCGTGAGCACATGGGAACCCGTGTCGCCGACACTGTCGCCAGGAGATGTGGTCGCCACCGGGGACCTGATCGGGACGGTGGCCACCGGCGGTCACGCGAAGCGCGGCACGTTGCATGTCGGCGTGCGACTCGACGGCCGCTACATCAATCCACTGCCGCTGTTCGGCGAGGTGCCGCGGGCGATCCTGCTCCCCTGCTGCGAGGGATGACCGCGGCGCCCGGCTGCCGGCGGGTCATGCGCGCGGATGGGCGAGGCGGTACCCGGCGAGCAGCCGCTCGGCCGACACATGCGTGTAGATCTGCGTCGTTCCTAGGCTGGCGTGCCCGAGGATCTCCTGCACGGCACGCAGGTCTGCTCCGCCATCGAGTAGGTGGGTGGCGGCGGAATGCCTGAGCGCGTGCGGACCGACGTGGTCGGCACCGACGACAGGGCCGAGCACGCGGGCGACGAGCGCGTAGACGGTGCGCGAGCCGATACGCGAGCCGCGCGCACCGAGGAACAGCGCAGGCGTCGCGTTCTCGGCGCGGGTGATCAGCGCCGGGCGCCCCCGGGTGAGATAGGCGCCGATGGCCTCGGCTGCGGGTGCCCCGAACGGAACCACTCGCTCCTTGGCGCCCTTGCCCAGCACGCGCACGGTGCGACGGTGCATGTCCACGTCGTCGATGTCGATGCCGCACAGCTCCGAGACGCGCATGCCGCTGCCGTACAGCGCCTCGAGCATCGCGTGGTCGCGAAGAGTGATGGGGTCGCCCTCGGCCGCTGCCGCACGATGCTGGTCGAGCAGCTCGCGCATCCCCTCCTTGGAGGCGACGACGGGAAGGGTTTTCGCACGTTTCGGCGTGACCAGGCGGAGACTGGGATCAACGGCGATGAGGTCGCTCTCGTGCGCCCATCCGAAGAACGACCGAGCAGCGGCGGCGCGTCGTGCGAGGGTCGATCGCGCATCTCCTCGCTGCGTGGCCCGCCACAGCCAATCGCGCAGCATCTCGAGGTCGATCTCGCGGAGGTCGGCGTCTTCGACCACTGCGCCGAGGTCGGCGAGATCGGACCGGTAGGCCCGCACGGTGGCAGGTGACAGCCGTCGCACTCGATCGAGATACGACGTGAAGGATGTCACCGCGTCCGCATACCTCACCTCTCCAGCATGCCGCTCCCTCGCTGCGTCGCCGACTGCCGCGCCGCAGTGCCGCCACTGCCGTTCGTGCGGTGCCGCGCCGGAGGGTCGTCACTGGGTGCGGATCCACCCGCCGTCGCGCTCAACGACTCCGCCCTCCAGGCCGACCATGCCGAGGAGCGAGCGCACCCGCTCGATGGAGAGGCCACTGCGGCGTGCGATGTCCGCCGTCTCCCGTGCGGTGCGCGTGCTCATCGCATCGAACAGCCGCGTGCGGTCATGATCCGGCGCAGCGGGTGCGGCAGCTGTGGCATCGGTCTCTCCCCACAGCTCCCTGACCTCCTGCGCGCTCGTGACGCACACGGCGTCGTACTCCCGCAGCAGCCGATGGCATCCCGCCGACGCTGCAGAGGTGATCGGCCCCGGGACCGCGCCGATCGGACGTGCCAGCGACGATGCGTGCCCCGCGGTGTTGAGCGTGCCGCTGCGCCAGCCCGCCTCGACGACCACCGTCGCGAGGGTCGAGGCCGCGATGAGCCTGTTGCGGGCGAGGAAGCGCCACTTCGTCGGCGCCGACCCGCAGGGCACCTCGCTGAGCACGACGCCGGACTGCCTGATCCTGTCGAACAGCTGCTGATGCCCGATCGGGTAGGCGCGGTCGACGCCGCCGGCGAGGAACGCGGCCGTCGCCCCGCCGACGCCCAGCGCCGCGCGGTGCGCCGCCCCGTCGATCCCGTAGGCGCCCCCCGAGACGACCAGGGTCCCATCGGCTGCGAGGTCTCCGGCCAGTTCCGCGGCGACGTTCTCGCCGTACCCCGTGGCGGCCCTCGCGCCGACGATCGCCGCAGCGGTCTCGGCGCCCAGCACGCGCACGTCGCCCCGCGCCCACAGCAGCACGGGCTGATGCACCTCGAGGTCGCCGAGGCCCTCCGGCCAGAGCTCATCGCCGGGAAGCAGCAGGCGCGCTCCCACGCTGTGCGCCGAGACGAGGGCATCCCGCACGGCGCGAGCGCTCGCGCGCGGCCGCCATCGTGCCAGCGCGTCCGCGAGAGGCCGTGCCGCTGTGACTCCGGGCGGCATGAGGCTCGTCTCCCCGAACGTGGCGCGCAGTGCCTCCACGGCGCCCAGCCTCTCAAGCAGAGCGCCGGCGACCCCGTCTCCCGGCTCGATGAGCACCGACCACGCGACCCGCGCAGCGACCTCGGCCGGGTCGGCATCGGGCCGCAGCAGGCGAGCGCTCGAGCGCACCTCTGGGTCATCGATCAGTTCGAGTCCGTTGGCGATCATGCCAGGAGCCCTTTCTTGAGGAACAGCGCGTGCCCGAGCTGATCAGCGCCGGGCGAGGAGAGGCCGGCGAGGTCGCTGAGGGTCCACGCGATCCGCAGCACCCGGTCGTACGCGCGCAACGTGACCGCCCCTCGCTCCAGCGCGCGATCCAGCGGCGCCCGCACCGCCGGTGGAAGGCGCAGCGCGCCCTGACGGAGCCGCTCCCCCGGCACCTGGCCGTTCACGCGCCAGGGGCTGGCACGCCATCGCTCCGCTGCCGCCGCCCGAGCGCACGCGACTCGATCGCGCGCCTCGTCGGTCGACATCCCCGAGCGCTCACCTGACGTCGCCCGGGATGCCGCGACGCGCATCACCTGCAGGTCGATGTCGACGCGATCGCGCAGTGGCCCCGACAGCCGCCCCGCGTAGCGGCGAATGGCCGTCGGCGGGCAGGTGCACTCGGCTCCCCGGACGCCGTAGTTGCCGCAGGGGCAGGGATTCATGGCGAGGATCAGCTGGAACTGCGCGGGGAAGCTGGCGGCGAAGCCTGCCCGCACTATCTCGATGCGTCCCGACTCCAGCGGCTGGCGCAGCGCGTCGAGCGCCGCCCGCTGGAACTCCGGCGTCTCATCGAGGAAGAGCACGCCACGGTGCGCGCGCACGATGGCGCCGGGCCGGGGCACGCGTGAGCCGCCGCCGACCAGAGCGGCAGCCGACGCCGTGTGGTGAGGAGCCTCGAACGGGGGCAGCGCGTCGAGCCGGGTGACCGCCTCGCCCGTGAGCGATCGGATCGCCGCGACCTCGAGTGCTTCGGGCTCGGTCAGCGACGGGAGGATCCCCGGCAGGCGTCGCGCCAGCATGGTCTTGCCTGCACCGGGAGGACCGCTGAGCATCATGTGGTGACCGCCGGCTGCAGCGGTGATCAGCGCGTCGACCGCCTCGTCCTGCCCGATCACATCGGCGAGGTCCAGACTCTCATCTGCGCGATCAGCACGGGCGGGCAGCCGGACGGGCTCGGCATCGTCGACCTCGATGTCGGCGCCGTGCGCAACCGCGACCTCGGCGAGCGACACCGCAGCGTGCACCTCGACGCCAGGCACGAGCCGGGCTTCGGTGGCGTTGGCGTGCGGCACGATCACTCGAGTGAAACCAGCACGCGCGGCAGCGTAGACGGCCGGCAGCACGCCCGGAACAGGGCGCAGCCTGCCGTCGAGGCCCAGCTCGCCGATGTGCACCGTGGAGCGCACCGAATCCCGTCGCAGCGCTCCCCCGGTCGCCAGCGTCGCCACCGCGACGCTCAGATCGAAGCCGCTCCCCGCCTTCGGCAGGTTCGCGGGCGACAGGTTCACGGTGAGCCGCCGGCGCGGGAAGTCGAGTCCCGCGTTCACGCAGGCGTTGCGCACCCGCTGCGCGGCCTCTCCCAGAGCCTTGTCGGGCAGACCGATGATCTGGAAGCCCGGGGTCTGGTTGCTGAGGTCGGCCTCCACCTCGACCATGTGGCCATCCACTCCGGTCAGAGCGACCGCCCACGTGCGCGCGGTGCTCACCGCAGATCCTCGAGATGCTCGAGTCGTGCGTCACGGGCATCCGGACCGGTCAGGCCGATGATCTCGATCCTGATGCGCCGCCCCCTGGACAGCTCGGGGTGGGATCGCGCCCAGGCGAAAGCCAGGCGCCAGAGGCGCTGATGCTTGCGTTCGTCGACGGCCTCGAACGGATGCCCGAAGCGCTCCGAGCGCCGGGTCTTCACCTCGATCATGCAGAGCAGACCGTCTCGGACGGCGATGATGTCGATCTCGCCCTGCGCACACCGCCAGTTGCGCTCGAGGATCTCGTAGCCGCAGGCGCTCAGATGCTGCGCCGCCCGCTCCTCGCCCGCTCGCCCGAAGTCGTCTTTCGCTGCCATGACGACAGCCTGCGCGGCAGCACCGACCTCGGCGCTCGGCGTTCACAGTGATTGTGAAGAACTCACCGACATCCCCGGTTTGGGGATGATCGTCACTTGCCGTCGAGCGACAGCTCCTCGGGCAGTTCGAATTCCCGGCGCTGCAGCTCTTCGACGTTCACGTCCTTGAAGGTGAGCACACGCACGGCCTTGACGAAGCGATCGGCGCGGTAGATGTCCCACACCCAGACGTCGCTCATCGAGATCTCGAAGTAGAAGTCGTGCTCGGTGTCGCGACGGACGACGTTCACCTCGTTCGCGAGATAGAACCTGCGCTCGGTCTCGACCACGTACTGGAACTGGCCGACGACGTCGCGGTACTCGCGGAACAGCGCGAGTTCGAGTTCGCGGTCGTAGTCGTCGAAGGCATCCTCATCCATGATGTCTCCATCCTACGAGCAGACGGCCTCCGATGCGGATTCCTCAGAACAGCGTCGGCGCGTCTGCGATCGCCCACGACGATCGGTGCAGCGGTGACAGACCGCGTTCGCGGATCGCCTGCCGATGCTCCGGGCTCGCGTAGCCCTTGTTGCGCTCCCACTGGTAGTCGGGATGCTCGGGATGCAGCGCGGCCATGTGCGTGTCACGCGCGACCTTCGCGATCACGGACGCCGCCGAGACGGAGGCGCAGTCGCGGTCGCCCTTGATGATCGTGCGCACGGTGAGCGGCACCGGGTGCACCCGGGACACGTAGTCGTGGTTGCCGTCGAGGATCACGAGGGTGCGCTCGAGGCTCGCCCCGGCGTCGACGACCGCCTGCACCGCGCGCGATGCCGCAAGGCCCAGGGCGCCCATGATGCCCACCTCGTCGATCTCCGCCGCACTGGCCCAGCCGACCGCGGACACCGGCACCCAGGCCTGGGCGCGCTCGGCCATCTCGGGGCGGCGCTTCTCGGTGATCATCTTCGAATCGCGCAGCCCGTCGAGCACGCGCCGACGAGAGCCGGCGGCATCCATCACCGCAGCCCCGACGGCGACGGGACCCGCGAGTGCTCCCCTGCCGACCTCGTCCAGGGCGATGATGAGGTCGAACTCCTTGAGCAGACGGCGCTCGAGCGTGAGCGTCGGCGCGACCACCGTCATTCCGGTGCGGGCACGGCGCGGAACACCTCGTCGTGCGTGTCGACGGACCCGAACCGGTCCAGCGGCCAGGTGGTGAGGAAGGCACGTCCCACGACGTTCTCGAGGGGCACGAAGCCGCCTCCGGGCAGCTCCTGGTGCGCGCGGGAGTCCTGCGAGCGGTCGCGGTTGTCGCCCATCACCCAGATGCGATCCTCGGGCACGGTGACGTCGAACTCGACGTTCGAGGCGGCCGTGTCGCCCTCGGGGAGGTTGAGGTACCCGAGCTCGTTGATCGGAGAGCCGTTCACCGTGATCTGCCCCAGGGCATTGCAGCAGACCACGTGGTCTCCCGGCATGCCGATCACGCGCTTGACCAGGTGGTCCTGGGCATCTGTGGTCGAGATGCCCACGAAGGTGAGCGCCCAGTCGACCGCCTCGACGAGCGGGGGTCGTGCCGGTGTCTGCGGAGCCGCCGGCAGCCAGCCGCCGGGATCCTTGAACACCACCACGTCTCCGCGGTCGTATCCGCTCCAGCGCGGCGTGAGCTCGTCGACGAGGATGCGGTCGTTGACGAGCAGCGTGCGCTCCATCGATCCCGACGGGATGTAGAACGAGCGCACGACGAAGGTCTTGACCACGAACGACACCAGCGCCGCGATGAGGATGATGACCAGCACATCGCGCAGGAAGACCAGTGCACCCCGACGCCGCTGCGGTGGCTGGACTGCCGCGGGGGCATCGGATGTCATGTGATTCCTCTTCATCGACTCACCGCGCACGCGGCAGTACAAGCGTCGCACACCCGCGACCGAACGACAGAACCCCGGGACGAGTGTCCCGGGGTTCTGTGGCAAGGATGCGGCGCGTCAGTTGTCGCGCTTCTCCTTGATCTTGGCCTTCTTGCCGCGCAGGTTGCGCAGGTAGTACAGCTTCGCGCGACGCACGTCACCGCGGGTGACGACCTCGATGTGGTCGATCACCGGCGAGTGCACCGGGAAGGTGCGCTCGACGCCCACCTGGAAGCTGATCTTGCGGACCGTGAAGGTCTCGCGCACACCATCGCCCTGACGGCCGATGACGACGCCCTGGAACACCTGGATACGCGAGCGGGCACCCTCGGTGATGTTCACGTGCACCTTGACGGTGTCACCGGGGTGGAAGACAGGAATGTCGGAACGGAGCGAAGCCGCATCGACGGCGTCGAGGATCTGCATGATCGTCTCTCTCTGCACTCGCCACAGGTCGGGTGCATGAATCAAAGGGATGAGAACGGGTGTGTGCCGAGCGGCGCGCGATGCGTCCGCGGGTTCCCCTGAGGCAGAACCGGGTCACGGCACAAACATCTATTCTGCCATGAAGCGCGGCCCCGCGCCACTCGAGCGCGCCCTCAGAGATCCCTCGAACGGGACTCCTCGATGATGACGACGCCCGGCTCGTCCGAAGCGCGATCACTGCGCTGCTGCGGAGCGATCGTCGACCACGTCAGCGTCTCCCGCAGGCGTGCTCCGGCACCGCGAGCCTCGTTCCAGAGCTGCCAGACCTGCATCCAGAAGAGGCCGATCGCTGCCACGATGGCGGCTGCGAGCAGCCAGGGGAAGGCGCCGTCGATGAAGAAGCCGACGAGGATGGTCAGGACGTGCCACACGGCGAAGCCGGCGACGTCCAGCCACGACACGGCGCGCTCGGCACGCACCGACGGACGCGAGCGCGTCAGCAGGGTCAGCACGAGCTGGGTGACGAGGACACCGGGGACCGCCATCAGCAGCACCCAGAGCAGCGCCCAGCCGCTCTGCCCGAAGATCGCCCAGCCGATCAGCATCCACGCCGGAAGGGCGAGCGATGCCGGCAGCAGCCAGCGGAAGAACAGCCGTCGCAGGTCCATGCTCCGATGGTACGTCCACACCCGCCGCCGCCGGCAGGTGTTCGCTGTGGGCATCGGCAGGGTGCGCATCGGGGAGAATGGATGCTGACGAGAGGAACACCATGATCGAACTGCGCACCCCCGCCGAGATCGACGAGATGCGCGCCGCCGGCCGCTTCGTCGCCGAGACCCTGGCGACGCTGCGCGATGAGACGAAGGTGGGGACGAACCTGCTCGCCATCGACGCCAGAGCGCACGACCTGATCCGGCGAGCCGGCGCCGAGTCCTGCTACATCGACTACGCCCCCTCATTCGGTCGTGGGCCGTTCGGCAAGGTCATCTGCACCTCGGTGAACGATGCCGTGCTGCACGGACTCCCGCACGACTACGCGCTGCGCGACGGCGATCTGGTCTCGCTCGACTTCGCGGTCTCCCTCGACGGATGGGTCGCCGACTCGGCGGTGTCGTTCGTGGTCGGCACGCCGCGCGAGGAGGATCTGCGGCTCATCGACACCACCGAGCGCGCTCTCGACGCCGCCATCGCCGCCGCCGTCATCGGCAACCGGATCGGCGACATCTCGGCATCCATCGCCGCGGTCGCGCACGGCGAGGGCTACTCGATCAACACCGACTTCGGCGGCCACGGCGTCGGCCGCATCATGCACGGCGACCCGCATGTGCCGAACGACGGCCGCGCTGGGCGGGGATTCCCGCTGCGCGAGGGCCTCGTCTTCGCGCTCGAGCCGTGGTTCCTCGCCACGACCGACGAGCTCGTCACCGATGACGACGGATGGACGCTGCGCAGCGCAGACGGATCCCGCGGCTCGCACTCCGAGCACACCGTCGCCGTCACGAAGGACGGGCCGATCGTGCTGACGGATCGCAGCTTCCTCGGCGTCGACTGACCGGAGAACTCCTCGGCGACGGCGGCGCGTCCGCGGCCGGGCCGGTGCTCCCAGACCTCTCGCATGCAGAACGCCCTAGGCTCGGCTCCGACACCGCCCGACGACCCGAGGGATGCGCCGCACGATGACGACCTCCACGACCGACACCTCCTGGCTGGGCACGCTCATCGACGCGGTGATCAGCCTGATGGACACGATCGGTCCGATCGGCGCGGGCATCGCGATCGCGCTCGAGAACCTGTTCCCGCCCCTGCCGAGTGAGGCGATCCTCCCGATGGCGGGGATCGCCGCTCACGACGGCTCCTTCGGCCTGTGGGAGGCCGTCGCGTGGACCACAGCGGGATCGCTGGTCGGCGCGCTCGCCCTCTACGGGCTCGGCGCGTGGCTGGGCCTGGATCGCCTGCGACGCGTCGCGCGTCGCCTCCCCCTCATCGACGTGTCCGACGTCGACCGCACGGTCGCGTGGTTCCACCGTCACGGCGGAAAGGCGGTCTTCTTCGGCAGGTTCGTCCCCATCTTCCGCAGCCTCATCTCGATACCGGCCGGTGTCGCGCGCATGCCGCTGTGGCGCTTCGGTGCGCTGACGGCGGCCGGCAGCCTGATCTGGAACACCGCGTTCATCCTCTGCGGCTGGTTCCTCGGCTCGGGCTGGCACATCGTCGAGCAGTACGTCGACGTGGTTCAGAACGTCGTCATCATCGTCGTGGCGGTGACGCTCGTCGTGCTCGCGGCCGTGCGCATCCGCTCGATTCGGGCGAAGCGCAGGCCCGGCGCGACGCCGGAGGCGAGCGACGCACCCACCGGTGAGGTGCCGGTGTCCTCCGGCCGCTGACCGCTCGAGCGCTCAGTCGGAGAGCAGGTCGGGACGGCGCACGCGGGTGCGCTCCAGCTGCTGCTCGTGACGCCACCCGGCGATCGCGCCGTGATTGCCGCTGAGCAGGATCGGCGGAACCTCGCGATCGCGCCACACCGACGGCTTCGTGTAGGACGGGTACTCCAGCAGGCCGTCCTCGTGCGATTCCTCGACCAGGCTCTCGGGGTTGCCGACCACGCCCGGGATGAGGCGGCCGATCGCCTCCACCATCGCCATCACGGCGACCTCTCCCCCGTTGAGCACGTAATCGCCGAGGCTGATCAGGCGCACCTCGCCGAGGTCGGCGGCGTACTCGAAGACGCGCTCGTCGATGCCCTCATAGCGCCCGCAGCCGAAGATCAGATGCTCCCGGGTGGCGAGCTCGCGAGCGGTCGCCTGCGTGAAGACCTCGCCCGCGGGCGAGGGGAAGATGATGGTCGGCCGGCCCTTCGACGAGCTCAGGGGCCCGCTTTGCGAATCCGCGAGCTGATCCAGCGCGAGGCCCCAGGGCTCCGGTTTCATCACCATGCCGGCGCCGCCGCCGTACGGGGTGTCGTCGACGGTGCGGTGCCGATCGGAGGTCCAGTCCCGGAGGTCGTGGACGTCGAGATCGAGGATGCCCGAGTCCCGGGCCTTCCCGAGCAGGGAGAGGGTGAGCCCGTCGAAGTACGAGGGGAAGATCGAGACGACGTCGATTCTCATCGGTGGACGCCGCGGCTCACTCTGATGGCGCGTCGTCGCCCGGGTCCGCTGCCGGCAGCTCCTCGAAGAGCCCGGCGGGCGGCGTGACGATGACACGGCCGGCGGCGACATCGACGGTCGGCACGATGGCCTCGACGAACGGGACCATCACCTCGCCCGACTCGGTCTTCACGATCAGCAGATCCTGCGCGGGGAGGTGCTCGACCCGCGCGACGCGACCGACGACGACGTCGTCGCGCACCACGTCGAGACCGACGAGCTGGTGCGCGTACCACGCGTCGTCCTCGACCTCGTCGTCCTCGTCCATCCAGAGGATCGCCCGTACCAGCGACTCGGCCGCGGTGCGGTCTTCGACGCCGTCGAGGAAGACGACGGAGTTGCCGTTCATCTCGCGGTATTCCCGGATGGTGACGGTCTTGCCGTGCCAGGTGGAGGCCTCCGGGACCTGCAGCGTGAACTCGGCCCCGGGAACGAAGCGCCGCTCCGGGTTGTCGGTGTACAGCTCGAGCTTCAGCGCGCCCTTGAGTCCGTGTGCCTTGAGCAGACGGCCGACGCGGAGCTGGTTCTTCTCGGCGGCCACGTCAGTCGTCCGCGACGTCGACGCGGACACGACGTCCGTCGGCGAGGGCGGAGATGAGCGTGCGCAGCGCCTTGGCGGTGCGGCCGCCGCGCCCGATCACGCGACCACGGTCATCCGGGTGCACGTGCACCTCGAGGAGGTCGCCACGGGGCGACGCGGATGCGGTGATGCGGACATCGTCCGGGTGATCGACGATCCCCTTGACGACGTGTTCGAGCGCGGCGGCGAGCACAGCGGATTACTCTGCGTCGGCGGCGGGAGCCTCAGCGGCCTCCGCGTCGGCAGGAGCGTCGGCCGGGGCCTCCTCGGCCTTCTTCTCGGCCTTGGGCTTGATGACCGACTTCTTGGCGGAGTCGATCTCGAACGGCGCCTTCGGCTCCGCGACCTGGACGGTGGACTTCGCATCCTTGTCGCCCTTGAACTTGCCCCAGTCACCGGTCAGCTTCAGCAGCGCGGCGACCTGCTCGGTCGGCTGCGCGCCGACCGACAGCCAGTACTGCGCACGCTCGGAGTCGACCGTGATCACCGAAGGGTGCTCGGTGGGGTGGTACTGACCGATCTCCTCGATCACGCGACCGTCGCGCTTGGTGCGCGAGTCGGCGACGACGATGCGGTAGTGCGGTGCACGGATCTTGCCCATGCGCTTGAGACGGATCTTGACAGCCACGATTCTCCTGAATGGTGTGGAAAGAAAGATGAACCGGTCGCCTGGAGAGTGGGGTGCACATCCGGCGGAAGCTCTGAAAGGGGTGACGGATGCTGGATAGAGGGTCGAGCAGCCGTCCGACCCTCTATTCTGCCAGATTCGGGCGCAGTCCGCGAAACGACACGTCACGGGTTGTGGGGCGCGTCGGCGCACCGTGTCAGACTGTGCGCGTGCCGATCGAATTCGCCTCCTCCGTCCGCTCGACCGTCGGGCTGGAGTGGGAGGTCATGCTCGCCGATCCGGCCACGGGAGATCTCGTGGGCCGCGCGCCCGAGCTGCTGACCCGTCTCGAGCGGCAGAGCGCCCCGGAACGGCACACCGTCACCGGCGAGCTCCTCACGAACACCATCGAGGTGACCAGCGGTGTGGGCGCCACGGTCGCCGACGCGGTCGACGACGTCGCCGCCGCCATCGCGGCCGTGCGCCGCTCCACCGACCCCGCGGGAATCGAGCTGCTGTCGGCCGGCAGCCACCCTTTCGCGCAGTGGTTCGATCAGCGCGTGACCGACAAGAACCGCTATCACAAGCTCATCGAGCGCACCCAGTGGTGGGGCCGCAACATGATGATCTGGGGCATCCACGTGCATGTCGGTGTGGACGATCGGGCGAAGGTACTGCCGATCATGGGCGCCCTGGCGGGGTTTCTCCCCCACCTTCAGGCGCTGTCCGCCTCGAGTCCCTACTGGGCCGGTGAGCGGACCGGCTACGCCTCGAACCGGGCCCTGGTGTTCCAGCAGCTGCCGACCGCGGGGCTCCCCTGGTCCATCTCCAACTGGCAGGAGTTCGAGACCTTCGTCGACGACATGACCCGCACCGGGGTGATGGAGGACCCGTCCGAGATCCGATGGGACATCCGTCCGGCGCCGAAGTGGGGCACGATCGAGGTGCGCGCGTGCGACGGCATGTCGACGCTGAGTGAACTGGCATCCGTCGCCGCACTGACCCAGGCACTCGTGGAGTTCTTCTCCCGTGAGCTCGACGAGGGCAGGCAGCTGCCGACGCTTCAGCCCTGGTTCCATCGGGAGAACAAGTGGCGGGCGGCCCGGTACGGCCTGGATGCCAGGGTGATCGTCGACCGCGCGGGATCGCAGGTTCCGGTGCGCGAGCACATCACTGCAGTCGTCGAGGATCTCATGCCGATCGCCGCTGATCTGCGCTGCACGGACGAGTTGCAGGGCGTGCGCACGATCGTCGACCAGGGTGCGAGCTATTCGCGTCAGCTCGCGGCGGCGGATGCGGCGAACGGGGATCTCCGGCAGGTCGTCCAGCACCTGATCCGAGAGTTCCGGGCAGGTCCTGAGCGCTCGGTCGCCGGCTGAGCGTCGCCCCGCACTCTCGATCAGTCGCTGTCGAGCAGTCGGCGAGCAAGGGAATCGTCGAGCACGACATCGGTGATGAGACCCGCGCCGATCGCGGCCTTCAGCGAGCCGAGCTTCGCCGCACCCGAGACGACGCACACCCGGCGGGGCACGCGTCTCAGCCGGTCGAGTCCGGGCCCGGTCGAACGTGCGTTGAGCCGCACGTCCCGCCAGCTGCCGTCCGCCCGGAAGAACACGGTCGCCACGTCGCCGATGACGGCGTCCTCCTTCAGACTGCGATAGTCGTCGCGTCCGAGGTAGCCGCCGACGTAGACGCGGCTGGGCACGTCGGCCTCGGGCGAGCCCAGGCCGAACACGGCGATGTCCATCTTCGCCTGGAAGGCCAGCACCCGCCGGGTGCTGCGCTCGCGCCACATGGCCTCACGCGTGTCGGGGCTGTCGAAGAAGGCGGGGACGGGGAACTGCTCGACCTGGGCGCCGAACGCGTGACCGAAGCGCTGCAGGATGTCGCTGGAGTACTCCAGCCCGCTCGTCTGCGTGTTGCCGGCGCCGTTGAGCTGCACGAAGGTCGTTCCGTGGGTCTCCTTGGGGGTCAGCGAGCGGCTGACCGCGCTGATCGTGGAACCCCAGGCCACGCCCGCGACCATGTTGGACTCGATGAACTGCGAGAGCAGGCGCCCGGCGGTGAGCGCCACGCGCTCGAGTCGCTCCACCTCGCTCACCCGCTCCGGGATCGGGGCGATGTGCGCGGTGATGCCGTGCCGGTCGTTGAGCCGCTGCTCGAGCATCCCCAACCGCTCCAGGGGCGAGTGGATGCGGATGTCGACCAGACCGACCTCGCGAGCGAATCGCAGCAGCCGCGAAACCGACGATCGGGACGTGGCGAGCTCGCGGGCGATGACGTCCATGGTCTGGTCCTGCATGTAATACAGCTGCGCCGCGGTCAGCGCGGCGATGAGCTTGCGGTCGCGTGCGGTGTCGGTGGCCATGACATCCTCCGCCGCGATTCTTGCACATATGTGCATCGGGGTTGCACGTAGCGCGCTTCAGGTCGATGCTGGGAGCATCCAGAGAAGAGGGAGGTCGAAGATGATCGAGTCGACGCACTCATCACGCGAGCGCCAGCAGGTCGAAGCGGTGCGCGAATCAGGACGCACCACGGTTCTCATCATCGGTGCCGGGATCAACGGCATCGCCGCTTTCCGTGATCTCGCCCTGCAGGGCGTGGACGTCATGCTCGTGGAGCGCGGCGACTTCGCGTCCGGCGCCTCTTCGGCATCGAGTCACATGATCCACGGCGGCATCCGCTACCTCGAGAACGGCGAGTTCCGCCTCGTGCGCGAATCCGTCCAGGAGCGCAACGGACTGCTCAAGATCGCGCCGCACTACGTCAAACCGCTGCAGACCACGATCCCGATCTACTCGACCTTCTCGGGCATCCTCTCCGCTCCCCTGCGCTTCCTCACGCACCGCAGCGGAAAGCCGCAGGAGCGCGGAGCCTTCCTGATCAAGGTCGGGCTCACGATCTACGACACCTTCTCTCGCGATGGCGGGGTCGTCCCTCGCCACCGCTTCCTCGGACGCAAGCGCTCGCTGGCGGAGCTGCCCTCGCTCGATCCGAAGATCAAGTACACCGCCACCTACTACGACGCGTCCATGCACGACCCCGAGCGCCTCGCGCTCGACGTGCTGCAGGACGGTCTGGCCGCGCACTCGGGTGCCGTGGCGCTCAACTACGTCGAGGCCGTCGGACGCACGGGTGACGGCGTGCTGCTGCGCGATCTCGAGACCGGCACTGAGTTCACGGTGTCAGCCGATGTCGTCGTGAACGCATCCGGACCGTGGACCGACCTCACGAACGACGCTCTCGGCGAGGAGACCCGCTTCATGGGCGGCACCAAGGGCTCGCACATCGTGCTGGACCACCCGGAGCTGCTCGACGCGACCGCCGGCAGGGAGATCTTCTTCGAGCACTCCGACGGACGCATCGTGCTCATCTACCCGCTCAAGGGTCGCGTGCTCGTCGGCACGACCGACATCGACGCCGATCCGCGCGAGGTTCCGGTGTGCACGGATGAGGAGATCGACTACTTCTTCGAGCTGATCCATCACGTGTTCCCGTCGATCGCCGTCTCTCGCGATCAGATCGTGTACACCTTCTCGGGCATCCGTCCGCTCCCCCGCCACGAGGACACCGCTCCCGGCTTCGTCTCGCGCGACTACCGCGTCGAGGTCGACCGCGGCGGAGAGGTGCCGCTGGTCAGCCTCGTCGGCGGCAAGTGGACCACCTTCCGCGCCCTGGGCGAGTCGCTCTCGGACGTCGTGCTCGGACTGATCAACCGCGGTCGTCGTGTGTCGACGCTCGGTCGCGCGATCGGCGGAGGACAGGGTTTCCCGCGCACCGCACGTGCCCGGCACAGCTGGCTCGAGAAGAACCTCCCCGGAGCGGGAGATCGCGCCGAGCGCCTCCTCACCCGCTACGGCACGCGCGCGGCAGACGTGTGGCAGTTCATCCGCGAGGGCGATGATGCGCCGCTCGCCGACGGCGAGCTCTCGACACGAGAGCTGGCCTGGATGATCGAGCGCGAGCACGCCGTCCGGCTGCAGGATGTCATCCTGCGCCGCACCAGCCTCGCGTTCACCGGCGACGTCACCGGTGAGATGCTCGTCGAGCTGGCGGATGCCATGGCTCCCCTGCTCGAGTGGGATGCAGAGCGTCGCGCGGCCGAACTCGAGGACACGCGCGCCCTGCTCAACGAACGGCACGGGCTCGAGCTTCCTGCACTTCCCTCCCACCAGAACGGCTGAAGGACCCACCGTCGTACTCCTCACGACATGAATTCACTCATTGCACGCGCTTGGGGAGAGCGCGTGCGCACGAAAGGTCAATGAAGACATGACTGATATCAACCTCGGACTGTACTTCCTCTCCGAGTTCGTCGGGACGGCCATGCTGATCCTGCTCGGCTGCGGTGTCGTCGCCAACGTCGCGCTCGCCAAGAACAAGGGCTACGCGGGCGGATTCCTCATGGTCAACTGGGGATGGGGTCTCGCCGTGTTCGCCGGTGTTCTCGTCTCCGCCTACTCCGGCGCGATCATCAACCCGGCGGTCGGAATCGGCCTGCTCATCGCCGGCAAGATCACGTTCGCCGCGTTCCTCGTCGCCACCGCTGCAGAGCTGCTGGGCGCCATCGTCGGCGCCGTGCTCGTCTGGCTCGCGTACAAGCAGCACTTCGACGACGAGCCGGATGCTGCGAACAAGCTCGGCGTGTTCTCGACCGGCCCCGCGATCCGCTCCTACGGCTGGAACCTCGTCACCGAGATCATCGGCACGTTCGTGCTGGTGTTCGTGATCCTCGCGTTCGCGGATTACGGCGACATCGAGGTGGGCACTCCCGGCGGCCTCGGCCCGCTCACCGCACTGCCCGTCGCCCTGCTCGTCGTCGGCATCGGCGCCTCGCTCGGTGGCCCGACCGGATACGCGATCAACCCGGCACGTGACCTCGGTCCGCGCATCGCGCACGCCATCCTGCCGATCAAGGGCAAGGGCTCGAGCGACTGGTCGTACTCGTGGGTTCCGGTCGTCGGCCCGCTCATCGGCGGCGCGATCGCCGCCCTTCTCGCACCGGCGCTGCTGAGCCTCGCCTGACCCGCATCGATTTCAAAGGAGAAACACAATGGCTGAGTACATCATCGCGATCGACCAGGGAACCACGTCGAGCCGTGCCATCATCTTCGACCGCAAGGGCAGCATCATCGCCACCGGCCAGAAGGAGCATGAGCAGATCCTGCCGAAGGCGGGCTGGGTCGAACACGACGCGCTGGAGATCTGGCGCAACGTGCAGGAGGTCATCGGCCTGGCGCTGAGCCGCGCCGACCTCACCCGCCACGACATCGCCGCGGTCGGCATCACGAACCAGCGCGAGACCGCGGTGGTGTGGGACAGGAACACCGGAAAGCCGGTGTACAACGCGATCGTCTGGCAGGACACCCGCACCCAGGAGATCGTCGACCGCCTCGCGGCCGACGGCGGTGTCGAGCGCTTCAAGCCGGTGGTCGGTCTGCCGCTGGCGACCTACTTCTCGGGCACGAAGATCACCTGGATCCTCGAGAACGTCGAGGGCGCGCGCGAGAAGGCCGAGGCCGGCGACCTGATGTTCGGCACCACCGACTGCTGGGTCCTGTGGAATCTCACCGGCGGCACCGACGGCGGCGTGCACGCCACGGATGTCACCAACGCGTCGCGCACGATGTTCATGGACCTCGAGACGCTCGAGTGGCGCGATGACATCCTCGAGGCGTTCGGGGTGCCGCGGTCGATGATGCCCGAGATCCGCTCGTCGTCTGAGGTGTACGGCGCGGCCGAGAGCTCGTCGCTGCTGCGCGAGACGCCCATCGCGGGCATCCTGGGAGACCAGCAGGCCGCCACGTTCGGTCAGGCCGCGTTCGACACGGGCGAGAGCAAGAACACCTACGGCACGGGCTGCTTCCTCATCTTCAACACCGGCGAGGAGATGGTGCACTCGAAGAACGGTCTGCTCACGACCGTCGGCTACAAGCTCGGTGACGGCCCGACGCACTACGCGCTCGAAGGCTCGATCGCCGTCACCGGGTCGCTGATCCAGTGGCTGCGTGACCAGCTGGGGATCATCAGCTCAGCTCCCGAGGTCGAAGACCTGGCCAGCCAGGTCGAGGACAACGGCGGCGTGTACATCGTGCCCGCGTTCTCGGGTCTCTTCGCGCCGTACTGGCGTTCGGATGCCCGCGGCGCCATCGTGGGCCTGACCCGGTACTCGAACCGCAACCACATCGCCCGTGCCGCTCTCGAGGCGGTCGCCTTCCAGACGCGAGACGTGCTGGACGCGGTGAACGCGGATGCCGGCGTGGATCTCTCGGAGCTGAAGGTCGACGGCGGGATGGTGGCCAATGACGCGCTCATGCAGTTCCAGGCCGACGTGCTCGGCGTGCCTGTCGTGCGTCCGGTCGTCGCAGAGACCACCGCCCTCGGCGCGGCGTACGCCGCGGGCCTCGCCGTGGGCTTCTGGAGCGGGTTGGACGACCTGTCGGCCAACTGGCAGGAGGACAAGCGCTGGGAGCCGACGATGGATGCCGATGAGCGCGACCGCCAGCTGCGCCTGTGGCGCAAGGCCGTCTCGAAGTCGATGGACTGGGTGGACGCCGACGTGAGGTGATCCCTGATCGACGAAGCGGGCCCGGAGAGCGATCTTCGGGCCCGCTTCGTCTTGCGAGTCTTGCGAGTCTTGCGAGTCTTGCGAGGGCGATCAGCCCTTGCCGAACAGCTTCTGGATCTCTGCGAGGTCGGCCTCGCTCGGCGCCTTCTGCCCGCCGAGTCCGAAACCGGTTCCGGTCGGCGTGGCGTTCGCGGTCGCAAGGCCGGCGTTCTCTGCGGCGCGCTTGGCCGGGTTGCCGGACCGCGAGCCGCCGCTCTTGCCCTTGCCGCCCTTCTTGCCGCGCTTGCTCGACGCGCCCGGCTTGCCCATCGGCCCCATGCCGGGGATGTTCGGCGTGCCGCCGCGCGCAACGGTCTTCATCATCTTGGCCGCCTGCTCGAAGCGCTGCACGAGCTGGTTGACGTCGGTGACGGTCATTCCCGATCCCTTGGCGATGCGCAGCCGGCGCGAGCCGTTGAGGATCTTCGGGTTGCGACGCTCACCGGGGGTCATCGAGCGGATGATCGCCTCGGTGCGGTCGATCTCGCGCTCGTCGAAGTCCTCGAGCTGCTGCTTCATCTGCCCCATGCCCGGCAGCATGCCGAGCATCTTCTTCATGGAGCCCATCTTCTTCATCTGCTGAAGCTGCTCGAGGAAGTCCTCGAGGGTGAACGCCTCGTTGGCGAGCTTCTCGGCCATCTTCAGGGCCTCTTCCTCATCGAAGGCCTGCTGCGCCTGCTCGATGAGGGTCAGGATGTCGCCGAGGTCGAGGATGCGGCTCGCCATGCGGTCGGGGTGGAAGGGCTCGAGGTCCTCGAGGTTCTCGCCTGTCGAGGCGAAGATGATCGGGCGTCCGGTGACCGAGGCCACCGACAGCGCCGCGCCACCGCGGGCGTCGCCGTCGAGCTTCGACAGCACGACGCCGGTGAAGTCGACGCCCTCCTGGAATGCCTTGGCGGTGTTGACCGCGTCCTGTCCGATCATCGCGTCGATGACGAACAGCACCTCGTCGGGGCTGGTCGCCTTGCGGATGTCGGATGCCTGCTTCATCAACTCGGCGTCGACGCCGAGGCGTCCGGCCGTGTCGATGATGACGACGTCGTGCTGGTGCCGGCGGGCGTAGTCGACGCCGTCCTTGGAGACGCGGATCGGGTCGCCGACGCCGTTGCCGGGCTCCGGAGCGAAGATGGTGGCTCCCGCACGCTCGGCGACCACCTGCAGCTGGTTCACGGCGTTCGGACGCTGCAGGTCGGCAGCGACCAGCAGCGGCGTGTGTCCTTCGCCCTCGAGCTGCTTGGCGAGCTTGCCGGCGAACGTGGTCTTGCCCGAGCCCTGCAGACCGGCGAGCATGATCACCGTCGGCGGGTTCTTGGCGAACTCGAGGCGGCGCTGCTCGCCGCCCAGGATCGCGACGAGCTCCTCGTTCACGATCTGAACGACCTGCTGCGCCGGGTTCAGCGCCTTGTTGACCTCGTCCCCGAGGGCGCGTTCGCGCACCTTCGACGTGAAGTCCTTGACGACCTGCAGCGCGACATCCGCGTCGAGCAGAGCGCGCCGGATCTCGCGGACAGTGCCGTCGACATCGGCGGGGGTCAGCTTTCCCTTCGTGCGCAGGTTGCGGAAGGTCTCGGTGAGCCGATCGGAGAGCGTGCCAAAGGTAGCCATGGTGCCTCCGATTCTACGCGAGCGGCGGGCGTCGTCCGCTCAGCGCCAGGGAAGATCGTGCACGCTGCGCATCGCATCCTCGAACCGCGCCTCGAGCGACGCCTGACCGGCACCCTGCTCCGCCCACACCCGTACCGACGACAGCACGGCCGCAGCCAGAGCTGAACCCAGGATGTCGGCGCGGATCGCCTCGATGCCGGCGCTGCGCGCGGTCGCGGCGATCGCCGAAGCCAGCCGGGCATGGCGCAGCCCGGTGTCGCGCATCAGCCCCGCTTCGACGCCCATGGCACTCGCGTGACGGAGGGCGAGTGCCAGCGGGTCCGGTGCCAGATCGTGGAGCATGGGACGCAGCGCGTCTCGCACGGCAGCGCCGTCGGCATCCGTTCCCAGGCGCGCCAGCGCGACCAGAGCCGCGTCGACCCTCGCGTCGAACCCCGACCACAGCACGTCGCTCTTCGATGAGAAGTAGTTGAAGAAGCTCGACCGGCTCACTCCGGCGCGACGCGTGATGTCGACGATGGACGTCGCCTCGTATCCCTGCTCGAGGAACAGCTCGCAGGCCGCCTCCGCGAGCGTCTCGCGAGACGACGCCCGGGGACGTCCTGCTCGCGAAGCCGTGCTCATAGCGATCAGCGTAGCCGCGCGTCGTGCCCATCGATCCCGTCGACCGCGTATTGTGGAAGCGACGCCTGTTCTTGGACGCCATCCAACAATTGGGAGAAGCCCCGATGCTCGACATCCAGACACCTGGTCTCGCACCCGACTACGTGCCCTACCTCGACGGGTGGGAGCTGCAGCGCAGCGTGCATCGCGACGTCGTCGCCGGCACCAGGACCGACACCCTGCTGCTGCTCGAGCACGAGGCGGTCTACACCGCGGGGAAGCGGACCGAGGAACATGAGCGACCGCAGGACGGCACGCCGGTGGTCGATGTCGACCGCGGCGGGAAGATCACCTGGCACGGTCCGGGTCAGCTGGTCGGATACCCCATCGTGCGGCTGCACGAGCCGATCGATGTGGTCGCGCACGTGCGTCGACTCGAGCGGCTGCTGATCGGCATCCTGAAGCCGCTCGGCGTGGACGGCTACCAGGTCGACGGGCGCAGCGGAGTCTGGGTGCGTCGTCCGCTCGGCGAGGACAAGGTGGCCGCGATCGGCGTGCGCGTGCAGCAGGGAGTGACCATGCACGGCTTCGCGATCAACTGCGACAACACGCTGGCCGGCTTCCGCGGCATCATCCCCTGCGGCATCGCCGATGCCGGTGTGACGACCGTGAGCGAGGTCACCGGAGCGCCGGTCGCACCGCGCGACATCGTCGGCGCGGTCGCCGACGCCTTCATCGCCGAGTACGCGACCGAGAACGAAGGAGTCGCCGCATGAGCGCCGCCCACCCCGACGGACGCAGACTGCTGCGCCTCGAAGTCCGCAACGCCGAGACGCCCATCGAGCGCAAGCCCGCCTGGATCAAGACCAAGGCGAAGATGGGACCGGAGTACACGGCCCTGCAGTCGCTGGTGAAGACCGAGGATCTGCACACCGTCTGCCAGGAGGCCGGCTGCCCCAACATCTTCGAGTGCTGGGAAGACCGCGAGGCGACCTTCCTCATCGGCGGTTCGCAGTGCACCCGCCGCTGCGACTTCTGCCAGATCGACACGGGCAAGCCCGACGCCTACGACATCGATGAGCCGCGTCGGGTCGCGGAGAGCGTGCAGCGGATGGGCCTGCGCTACGCCACCGTCACGAGCGTCGCCCGCGACGACCTGCCGGACACGGGCGCGTGGCTGAACGCCGAGACCGTGCGTCAGATCCATGCGCTGAACCCGAACACCGGCGTCGAGCTGCTCGCCAACGAGCACAACGCCGACCCGGCTTTCCTGGGGCAGATCTTCGACGCGCGCCCCGAGGTCTTCGCGCACAACGTCGAGACGGTTCCGCGCATCTTCAAGCGCATCCGGCCCGCCTTCACGTACGAGCGCTCGCTGAGCGTGATCACGCAGGGGCACGACGCGGGACTCATCACGAAATCGAACCTCATCCTCGGCATGGGCGAGGAGCCGGAGGAGGTCGTGCAGGCGCTGCAGGATCTGCGCGATGCCGGATGCGACATCATCACCATCACGCAGTACCTTCGCCCGACGCCGCGCCACCTGCCCGTCGCCCGGTGGGTGAAGCCGGACGAGTTCGTCGAGTTCAAGGCCGAGGCCGAGCGCATCGGATTCCTCGGCGTGCTCGCCGGTCCCCTCGTGCGCTCGTCGTACCGTGCCGGACGTCTGTGGGCTCAGTCGATGATCTCGAAGGGCCGCGAGATCCCGCCGCACCTCGCGCATATCGCCGAGAGCGCCGACCTCGGATTCGCGCAGGCCGTCTGAGGCTCAGTCGGCGCTGGTGACCGACTGCACCGAGCCGTCGGATGCCAGGTTGACCAGCAGCACCTCGTCGGTCTCATCGGCGTCGAGCGCGTACTCGAGCACCGCGAACGGCTCCGATCCGCCGTGCTCGTCGGCGAGGATCGTCATGCTCGACAGCCGCAGCGACCGGATGATGTCGACCGCGGCGTCACCGCTGACGTCGACGAGCACGTCTTCGAGCTCGTCGCCGAACGCCTCCTGCTGCTGCAGAATGTACTCGGTCACCTCGCTGGTGCGGTCGTCGACCTCGGTCAGCATCGCGCCGCGCACCGTGGCATCCAGGTCCTCGATCCCGGCGATCAGCGCCGCCGCGACGTCCAGTGCGGCGATGGACACGTCGTCCTGGTCGGGGGCGGTGAGGTCGACGGTGACGGACTGGTCGCCGACGTCCACCTGCTCGCTCCAGAAGATGGCGCCGTCGGGCCCCGAGGAGAGAACCCCGAAGTAGTCGTGTTCGATCGCCATAACGCTATGAAACCAGCCTCTCCGCCGCGGCGGTAGTCCTACGCGCCGACGAGCGACGACACGAACACGTGGGGGGTGAAGCCGGTGAGATCATCGATCCCCTCACCCTGGCCGAGGAGCTTCACCGGGATGCCCGTGCGCTCCTGCACAGCGAGGACGAAGCCGCCCTTGGCGGAGCCGTCGAGCTTGGTGATCACCAGCCCGGTGACCCCGGCATGCTGCAGGAACGATTCCGCCTGCATGACGCCGTTCTGACCGGTCGTCGCGTCCAGGACGAGCAGCACTTCGCTGATGGGGGCCTGCTTCTCGATCACGCGGCGCACCTTCGACAGCTCGTCCATCAGACCGCTCTTGGTGTGCAGGCGTCCGGCGGTGTCGATGATGGCGATCTCGATGCCCTGGTTCTTGGCGTACTCCACCGTCTGGAAGGCGACGGATGCCGGATCCTGGCCCTCCTGCTGCGGACGGACGATGGCCGCTCCCCCGCGCTGCGCCCAGGTCGCGAGCTGCTCGACGGCCGCCGCGCGGAACGTGTCGGCCGCGCCGACCACGACGCTGCGCTCGAACCCGCGCAGGAACTTGGTGAACTTGCCGATCGTCGTCGTCTTGCCGACGCCGTTCACGCCGACCACGAGCACGACGGCGGGGCGCTCGGTGAGCTTGAGCGTGGTGTCGAACTTCGCGAACCGCTCTTCGAGGGTCTCGCGCAGCATGCGCTGCAGGTCTCGAGGGTCTGTGGTGCGGTAGCGGTCGACCTTCTCGTGCAGCTCGTCGAGGAGCTGCTCGGTGATGTCGGGGCCGAAGTCCGCGGTGATCAGCGCCGTCTCGAGGTCCTCCCACGTCGTCTCGTCGATCGTGGGCTTGACGAACATGCCGCGCAGCGCGCGACCAAGGGACCAGGACTTCTCCGCCATGCCCCCAGCCTAGGCGTTCGCGCCGGTGGGCCGGATCAGGCGGAGGCCGCGGCGCGGTCGCCCACGCGCTGTCCGACCACGGCCGACACGCCGTCCTGGCGCATGGACACGCCGTACAGCGCGTCGGCGATCTCCATCGTGCGCTTCTGGTGCGTGATCACGAGCAGCTGCGAGCTCTCACGCAGCTGCTCGAAGACGGTGAGCAGCCGGCCGAGGTTCGCGTCGTCGAGCGCGGCCTCGACCTCGTCGAGGATGTAGAACGGGCTGGGCCGCGCCTTGAAGATCGCGACGAGGAGCGCGACCGCTGCGAGCGAGCGCTCACCGCCCGAGAGCAGGGAGAGCCGCTCGATCTTCTTGCCGACCGGTCGCACGGCGACCTCGATCCCCGTGGTCAGCATGTCGTCCGGATTCGTGAGCGAGATGCTGCCGGAACCGCCGGGGAACAGCAGCGGGAACACCTCCCCGAACGCCTGCTTGGTGTCTTCGAACGCCGCGGCGAAGATCGTCTGCATGCGCTCGTCGAGCTCAGCGATGATCGTGAGCAGATCCTGACGGGTCTTCGTCAGGTCGGCGAGCTGCTCGGTGAGGAAGGCGTGCCGCTGCTCGAGTGCCGCGAACTCCTCGAGCGCGAGCGGGTTCACCCGGCCCAGCTGGGCGAGTTTGCGTTCGGCGTCCTTCAGTCGCCTCTCCTGCACGCGCCGGTCGAACGGGATGCCCGACGCGTCTTCGTCGTCCGCCTCCGTTCCCGGGTCTCGCGGAATCAGCTGATCGGGCCCGTATTCCGCGATGAGGGTGTCTTCGTCGAGCGCGAGCTCCGAGGCCACCCGATCGAGCAGGCTGCCGAGGTGGAGCTTCTTCTCGTGGATCTGCAGTTCGAGTCCGTGCACGCTCTCGGTGAGTCCGGTGAGGCGGTCACGCAGCGAGCTCTCCTGCTTGCGCAGGGCGACGAGCTCCTCGTTGTGCGCTGAGCGCTCGGCCTCGGCAGCGGCGAGGGCCACGCGCGCCTCGCTCACCGATCGGTCGATCGAGTCAAGCACGCGCGGCAGCTCCTCGGCGACCGCAGATGCCGCAGCCCGCTGCGCCCGTCGGATCACGGCACGTCTGGCAGCCTCAGCCGCGGCATCCCGCTCCTGCTCCCGCTGACGCTCGAGAGCGACCACCCGCGCCCGCGCTGCACGCACGCGCTCGCGCAGCGTCTCGATCTCGAGGCGAGCGCGCACCTCGCCCTCGCGGGCCGACTCCAGCGCTTCGACAAGTCCGTCACGGGTGGAGGCATCCAGCACGGGCCGCGGGTTGGATTCCGCCGCCTGGAGCTCGTTCTTCGCCGCTGCCGCCTTCTGCTCGGCATCCGCGACAGCCGACTGCGCCTGCGCGAGACTCGACTCGAGTCGGTCGCACTCCGCGACGGCTGCCTCGTGCTGCACGGTGACGCGGTTGACCTGCTCGGCGTGATTCGCCAGCGCGGCGTCGTGCTCGCGCAGCGCGCGCAGGGCGTCCTTCGCTGCTCGTCGCGCCATCTCTACCCGGTCAGTCGCGTCCACCCGCGCCTCGCGCAGCGCGTCGACGATCGTGCGCACCTCGGCCAGACGGTCGGTCGCCGCGTCCCGTTCCGCGGCGAGCTCGAGACGCGACGTCTCTCCCGACCCCGCGCGGAGGCTGTGCGCGGTGACGACCTCGCCGGTCTT
The DNA here is from genome assembly GCF_044748505.1 of Microbacterium sp. NPDC089987. Taxonomy (NCBI): domain Bacteria; kingdom Bacillati; phylum Actinomycetota; class Actinomycetes; order Micrococcales; family Microbacteriaceae; genus Microbacterium; species Microbacterium sp. NPDC089987. The sequence continues at coordinate 1,067,788 of NZ_JBIVGE010000001.1, read as the reverse complement.
CGTGACGACCGTGGTGCGGTCGTCGCCGAGCGCGTCGAGGGCACGACGCGCATCCCGCGCGCCGTCGAGATCCTCGACGATGAGCACGGTCGCGAGCAGCGACCGCACACCGTGCGGCGCATCGACGACATCGACAGCAGGAATCGCGCCGTCTACACCGGAAGCGACGACGGCCGAAGTGACCGTGCCCTCGGCGATCACCAGATCGACCGTCCCCCGCGCCCCCTGCGCCACGAGCGTGAACGCGTAGTCGGCGGCATCTACCAGCACGCCCTCGGCGAGCGGGCCGAGCACGGCGGCGATGGCGCCCTCGTAGCCTGCCTGCACCTGCACCGCGTCGCCGACCAGTCCGCGCACCCCTGCGGCTCCGGATGCCACGATCTCGGCCGCTCCGCCCGACAGTGAGAGCGCGCTCGTCAGCGCCGCAGCCTTCGCCGTCAGCGCGTCGGCTTCACGTTCGGCGTCATGCAGCCGCTCGCGCAGCGAGTCGCGCTCCGACTCCGCGGCGGAGACTTCCTTCTGCGCCTGGTCATAGGCGGCGGTGTACTCCGCGGCCGAGCCCTCGGGTGGGTGCGCGTCGTCGATCCCCTCGAGCGCATCTGCCGCCTCGCGGCGACGCTGATGCGCCGATTCGAGTGCCTGCTCCTGTCGCAGCACCGCGCCGCGCACGGCGGCGAGGGCGGATGCCGCCGCGTCGGCGTTGCCGCGCAGCGTGTTCAGCCGCATGTCGTACTGCGACACCAGAGCGCTCTGCTCGGCGATGTCGACGTCGAGGGTGTCGAGCTCGGCGCGCGCGTTCACGACCTCTCGGCTCGCTGCGACCGCGGCATCCTGCGCGTCGCCGAGACCCTCCGAGATACGCGTGATCTCGTCAGAGGCCTCGTCGATGGCATCCTGCGTGACGGTGATCGCGGTGACCGCGTCGTCAGCCTCGCTGCCGAGCAGCGCGAGGCGCTGGTTGGCGAGCGTGTACAGGCTGCGCATGCGCTCCTGCGCCTGTTCGAGAGCGAAGGCGACGCTGCGTGCGCGGTCGACGGCGGCAGAGTTCTGCTGCTGTTCCAGCCGCTGGATGCCCGCGCGAACGCCCTCCGCCTGCTCGGAGAGCACGAGGCGCTCGGTGTGCCGCTCGTGCTCGGTGCGCGTGTGGTCTGCGAGAGCCGTGCGCAGGGCGACCACGTCATCGGCGAACAGGCGAGCCTTGGCATCCCGCACCACCGCCGCGATCGTCTGCGCCTCGCGGGCGATCTCGGCCTGTCTGCCCAGTGGCTTCAGCTGGCGACGGATCTCGCCGGCGAGATCGCTGAGCCGCGTGAGGTTCGTCTCCATCGCGTCGAGCTTGCGGACCGTCTTCTCCTTGCGACGACGGTGCTTGAGGATGCCGGCGGCCTCTTCGATGAAGCCGCGGCGGTCCTCCGGCGACGCCTGCAGCACGGTGTCGAGGCGTCCCTGACCGACGATGACGTGCATCTCGCGGCCGAGACCCGAGTCGCTGAGCAGCTCCTGCACGTCGAGCAGCCGGCAGCTTGAGCCGTTGATGGCGTACTCGCTCGAGCCGTTGCGGAAGAGCGTGCGGCTGATCGTCACCTCGGCGTAGTCGATGGGCAGAGCGCCGTCGCTGTTGTCGATCGTCAGCTGCACCTCCGCGCGTCCGAGAGGACCGCGGGTCGAGGTGCCGGCGAAGATGACGTCCTCCATCTTCCCGCCGCGCAGCGTTTTGGCGCCCTGCTCGCCCATCACCCAGGCGAGCCCGTCCACGACATTCGACTTGCCCGACCCGTTCGGGCCGACGATGCATGTCACCCCCGGTTCGAACACGAAGGAGGTCGGCTGCGCGAACGACTTGAAGCCCTTGAGCGTCAGGCTCTTCAGATGCATGCCGGCGCCTTCGTGGTCAGGGGGTTCACGGGTCAGACGCTACCGGAATCACGCAGTACGGCGCGGATTCCGCGCCGTACTCGGAGCGTTCAGCAGCGCGATGACGCACGGGCGACACGCCGGGACGGAAGAAAATGCTTGACGGAAGCTGTGCGCCTTCACTAGCGTGGCGTCCGATCACAAGAGAGGAGGTCACCGATGACTACGAACAACAACGCCGCCTGGTTCTTCACCATGCCGCTTGCGCGTGCGCCATACGCCGCCGTGTCGGTGACCTTCGCCCGTTCTCAGGGCTAGAACCACACCGCCTCTCCCGGTCTCTCCGACGCATCCCTGCGTCAGATCGATGATCGCCGTCGCCGCCTCACCGGCAGTCGACCTCCGCCCGCACCGCGGGCCTCGCCCGTCAGCATCCTGACGCCTCGACGAGGACTCCGTGTTCGTCGACCGCTTCGGACGCTGCGTTCCCGGGCACCGTCTTCGCCGTGCCGGCGACGACGAGCCCAGCCACACCCACAGAAAGCGCACACATCGTGAGCACCGTTCTGCTGACCGATCACCGGCAGCAATCCACGTCCATCCATCCACCGGATACCGAGGGTCGTCAGATCCTCACCATCCCCGACCGAGACGGTCTGCAGCGCCTGACGCACGTCGACCGGCTCACCTTCCGCATCGGGCTGTGGCTGCTGCAGCGCAGCACCCGCACCCGTGACGAGAAGCCCTACTCGCCGGCTCCGGACCTCGACCGCCGGCCGATTCGCGAGACCGAGGCGATCAGCCTGCTGGTCTGGGGCTACCAGCGCAATCAGCTCTGAGAGGCAGACGATGTCCATCACCCTTCCCATCGGCGCGACCCTGCGTCCGCTCGAGCTCGCCGCCCGAGCGGACGCGGGGCCGTCCCCCGCAGTCCACGCCTATGCTGCCGTCCGCAACGAGCTGCTCATCGAGACCACCGGTCGCGACGATGACTTCCTCACGGCGTCCGAGCTGCTGTCGACGCTCTCCCCCACGCCCGACCGCGACCGGCGGCACTGGGCGATAGAACTCGACGGCGACACCGTGGGGCGCTGCGCGCTCGACATCCTGCGCGATGACGGCGGCGCGACCGCGTTCGTGACCGTCGCTCTGCTCCGTCGCGCGTGGGGCCGCGGGATCGGACCGGCCGCGTACGCGCAGATCGAGGCGGTGGCACGGGATGCCGGCGTGCGCAAGCTGCTCAACTGGTCGGAGCACCACGACACCGAGGCACCGCTGCCGCGGCTCGACTCCCCCACCGGGTTCGGGTCGGCTCCGCTCGACCGCACGGCGCGCTTCCTGCAGCGCAAGGGCTTCCGCCTGGAGCAGGTCGCGCGCGGGAGCGCGCTGATCTGGAGCGACAGGGTCGCAGATCACCTGCGCAGCCTGCGCGACGGTGCCGCAGCGCACGCTGCGGACTACCGCGTCGTGCAGTGGACGATGCCCACACCGGACGAGCACGTCGAGGGCTACGCCTGGATGAAGTCGCGCATGTCGACCGATGCGCCTGACGGGGACCTCGGGATGCCGGAGGAGGTCTGGGATGCCGATCGAGTGCGCCGAGAGGAGTCGCGCCTGACGGCGCGCGGCTGGACGCTTCTCGTCACCGCCGCGCAGCACGTCGTCACCGGTGAGCTCTGCGCATTCAACGAACTCGCACTCGGCGAAGACGTCGCCGCAGGCACTCACCAGTTCGACACTCTCGTGCTCTCCGAGCATCGCGGACACCGACTCGGCATGCTCGTAAAGACGGCGGGTCTGCTCGCCTGGCTCAACAGTCATCCGCTCTCGCCTCGAGTCACCACCTGGAACGCCGAGGAGAACCAGCCGATGCTCTCCATCAACGAAGCCATCGGCTTCACCCCGATCGCCTACGAGGGCGCCTGGAGGAAGGACCTCGCATGAGCACGACCATCACGAACGACAGGACCGGGCTGATCATCACCGCGCTGACGGTGCCGGAGACGCTGGACAGCCCTGACGCGGCGGACTTCCACGCGTTCGTCGCGTTGAACAACGCCATCTGCGTCAGCGATACGGGACTGGACGACCTGGGTCGCACCGCCGACGAGATGCTGCCGCAGTGGCGCGCCTCGACCGACTACGTGCAGCAGACCCTGCTCGCCCGAGAGGGCGAACGGATCGTGGGAGCTGTGACGGTGAGCCACGCGACGGCCGAGCCGACCAGCGCGGAGAGCGATCTGATGGTTATGCCCGAGAACTGGGGCCGCGGCATCGAGCACGCGCTGCTCGCCGAGGCCGAGGCGGAGGTGCGTCGGATCGGCCGCAAGGTGATCCAGTCCTGGACTCTGCACCGCGCCGCCCCCGGTGACTCGCCCCTCGTCCCGAAGACCGGATGGGGTCACATCTCGCGGACCCCACACGCTCAGCTGCTCGCCGACGACGGCTTCACGCTCGAGCAGGTGGAGCGCAACAGCGCCTTCGACCTGCAGGGTGATCTCGCGCCGATCGAGAGGATGCTCGCCGACGCGCTCGCCGTCGCCGGCGACGAGTACCGCCTGGTCGAGTGGACGGTGCCCACCCCGCCCGAGCTGCGGTCCGGGTACGCGTGGGCGCTCTCGCGGATGTCGACGGATGCCCCCAGCGGACATCTCGAGATGGATGAGGAGATCTGGGATGCCGATCGCCTCGCCCGGCGCGATGCCAGGTTCGTCGAGGGCGGCCAGACGGTCTCGGTCGCCGCGGTGAAGCACGTCCCCACGGACACGCTCGCCGCGTTCAACGAGCTGGTGATCGGATCGGATCCGACCGGGGTGACGCACCAGTACTGCACGCTGGTGCTCAAGGAGCACCGCGGGCATCGCCTGGGCCAGATCGTGAAATGCGCGAACATCCTCCGCTGGCGCGGGATCGCGCCTGACTCGCCGCGCATCACCACCTTCAACGCCGAGGAGAACCGTCCCATGCTCGACATCAACGAGGCGATGCGGTTCCAGCCGGTTTCCTACGCGGGCGCCTGGCAGAAGAAGCTGAACTGACGATCCTCCGTGCGTCATCGCTCGACGTGCGTGAGCTGACCCAGGACGACCTGCCGGTGTATCAGTGCCCGTCGATGATCGACATGAATCCGGCAAAGGCGAACAGCCCGGGCACGACGTACAGGAACACCAGCGTCGCGCACCAGCCGAGCGCTCCGACGAGTGATAGGAATCCCACGCGACGGTCTCGCATCTTCAGTCGCCTGCCCGCCGAATCGATCTTCCGCTTCGGCTCGACCCAGGTGACGGTCGGATCTGCCATGGTGGCACGGAACGAGGTGCGCGCGGTGGGATCGCCCTGCCCCGGCACCCGGTCGTCGCGATATCGAGCTGCCGCCCGAGACACCACTGGTACAGCGCAGGTGATGAGCACGCCGAATCGCTCCCAGGTCTCTGCGCGGGTGAAGTCCGCCGAGCCCGGAGCGAAGAAGACCACGGTGTCGTCGACCATCTCGACGTTGAAGGCCACGGCATGGTCGAGCAGAGCCACCATCACGTCTGGCGCGAGCAGGTACAGAGCATCGGTGCCGTAGTCATTCGGGGCGTAGACGCGGAAGTGACGGTCGAAATCACCCTCCAGCGAGATCCGCTGGCTCTGCTCCAGGTGCACGGGCAGCTGCTTCGAGATGCCGCCCGACTTCACGGAGCTGAGGACGACGTGCGGGACGGGGGCGGGCAGCCGGAGCATCAGGTAGTGCCAGTCGTCGCTGCTCGCGCGCTTGGCTCTGAGCTGGCCGAACTCGACGTCCCCAGCCACGAATCGCGGATGGAAGTACGTCGCCGCTACGCCTGTGGTGATCAGAGATCGGAACCGCGCTCTTCGGGTCGGCTGCGGCTCGAACCCGTTGGCGAGAGAAGTCAGGGTCTGACGCCAGCTTGCGAGGCGTGATCTGCGCGACGGCGGCAGCTTCGACCACCGCCACAGCAGAAGCGCGCCAGCGCACCAGATCAGGAAGACCACAGTCAGGATCACGATATCGCGCACATCCACCGCTGTGATCCGGTTCTCCTGCAGCGTGTCGATCCGCACGCCCAGCGTGAACCAGACGATGCAGAGGTACCACAGCATCAGGCAGTGGTTCACGTGCACGATCAGCTGGCGCGCGGTCGGCATCCAGCGCGGGCGTGACCCGCGGCGAGCCCGGTCGATCGCGGCAGCGACCTCGAACTCCGGCGCGCTCAGCCACCGCAGATCCATCATCCCCCTGCCCTGCACAAGGTCAGCGCCTCCGCTGGCAGCGCGGGCAGTAATGGCTGGAGCGATTCATGAAGGCCTCGCGGCGGATCGGCCCACCGCACCGCGGGCACGGTTCTCCCCCGCGACCGTAGGCATTGAAGGAATGCGCGAAGTAACCGGCCTGGCCGTTCACGTTGACGTACTGCGCGTCGAAGCTCGTGCCGCCCTCAGCCAGGGCCTTCTCGAGCACGAGGCGCACCTCGGCCAGCAGCCGGTGCAGCGCCGGCACCGATATCGCCGTGCCATGCGTCTCAGGGTGGATCCGCGCCGCCCACAGCGACTCGTCGGCGTAGATGTTGCCGATGCCGCTGACCAGCGACTGATCGAGGAGGATGCGCTTGATCGCGCTGGATCGCCGGCGGATGCGGGCTATCACCTCGCGCTCGTCGAACGCGGGATCGAGCGGATCGCGGGCGATGTGCGCGACCTGCGACGGCACGAGCGGATCGGCGGTGCCGTAGCCGCCCGGGGCGGCATCCGGGGTGGGCAGCAGCCGGTCGACGGCCAGCGACCCGAAGGTGCGCTGATCGGCGAAGACGACGGCGAGAACGCCGTGACCCGGATGCTCGATGCGCAATCGCACCCGCTCATGACGCTCGAGCGGGGCATCCGGATCGCGCAGCAGCATCTGCCCGCTCATGCCGAGATGCGCGACGAGAGCCTCCTGCTCCCCCGCGCTGTCCGCGAGCGGCAGCCAGAGGAACTTGCCGCGTCGCGCGGCGGAGCGCACGTCGCGCCCCTCGAGACGGCCGACGAAGTCGGCGGCGCCGTGCGGATGCCTGGTGAGGGCGCGTTCATCGAGGACGTCGACCGAGAGCACGCGCGAGCCGGTGACCGCGGGCGCGAGGCCGTGGCGCACAACCTCGACCTCGGGAAGCTCGGGCACGCGAGATCAGACCCGGTCGCTGAGCAGCCGCCACGCCGTGAGCGCGGCAGCCATCTCGGCCGTCTTCTTGCTCGTGCCGACGCCGGTGCTCGCCAGGTCGCCGACGCGCACCGTGGCGGTGAACACACGGTTGTGGTCGGGGCCGGCGGACTCGATGGAGTACACCGGCGGAGTGGACCCGAGACGCGCGGCCAGCTCCTGCAGGCTGGTCTTCGGGTCCATCGCCGCGCCGTAGCGCTCGGGGTCCGCGAGCAGCGGCTCGGTCAGCCGCAGCACCAGCTCAGTCGCGGCATCCGGTCCGGCCGAAAGGAAGGTCGCACCGAAGACGGCTTCCATCGTGTCGGCGAGGATCGAATCCTTGTCGCGGCCGCCGGTCTGCTCCTCGCCTCGTCCGAGACGAAGGTGCTCACCGAGGCCTATAGCGCGAGCGACCTCGGCGAGGGCGACGGTCGACACGACGCTTGCGCGCCGTTTGGCCAACTCGCCCTCGTCGAGGTCGGGAAGCGTGGTGAAGAGCATGACGGTCACCGCGAGTCCGAGCACCGAGTCTCCGAGGAACTCGAGACGCTCGTTGTTCGGGATGCCACCGTGCTCGTACGCATAGGAACGATGCGTGAGCGCACGTTCCAGCAGTTCAGGATCGATGTCGACGCCGAGCTTCTCGACCAGCGAGGCTCGCCCCGTGAGAATCTCGGACATCACCGACCCGATCAGATGTCGGCGACCTTGCGGCCCTTGTACTCGAGGAACAGCTCGGTGCCCTGCGAATCCGTGACGACCTTCGCCTGGTGCGGACGGCTGTAGACGACCTTGCCGTTTTCGATGGTCTTCACCAGAGCGGTGGGCTCCGCCTTCCACTGCGCGCGGCGCGAGCGGGTGTTGGAACGGGAGACCTTGCGCTTCGGGGGGTTACCGGCCATGACTAGCTCTCTTCTTTCTCGGCGCCGCGGCGGTCTGCCGGGGCGTCCTGGTCTGTGATCTGGCGGAGCGCGCTCCATCGAGGATCGATGGGAGCAGTGCTCTCTGCGTCGGTGCTCACGGCCAGCTTCTCGCCCGTGTTCGGATCGAGACCCGGGCAATCCGGCTGACACACCGGCTGAAATGGAAGCGACAGTACAACCGCATCCCTGACCAGAGTTTCAAGATCCACGTGGTCGTCTTGAACCTCGAAGTCAGTTTCTTCCTCTCCAGGATACGCGAAAAGCTCCTGGAACTCGACTTCGACGGGCGCAGAGATCTCTGTGAGGCAACGACCGCACTCGCCGGAGTACTCCGAATCGGCCGTTCCGGACACGAGGATTCCCTCGTGCACCGACTCCAGACGCACGTCCAGATCGAGGATCTCACCGGCTTCGACAGCGACGATGCCCTCACCCCACTTCTCGCGGAGGGTGACCTCGAAGCGATGCTCGCGCATCTCCCCCGGCTTGCGGACGATGTCGCGGACGGGGAGGAAGAAGGGACCGTTCACTCGGGATTTCACCCCGCCATGCTACCGGTCGCAGATGGACGGGGGCCGAACGACTCAGAGCCCGCGGGCTCCCGTGTCGAGGAAGGAGGCGACGACGGGCGGCACGAACGGCGAGACGTCGCCGCCGAGGGCGGCAACCTGACGCACCAGCGAGCTTGACACCATGGCGTGGGCGGGATCGGGCAGCAGGAACACCGTCTCGATGTCGGCCAGGTGACGGTTCACGATCGCCATCGGCGACTCGTATGCGACGTCGACCTGCGAGCGGATGCCCTTGACCAGCACCCCGGCGTCGACATCGCGGGCGTAGTCGACAAGCAGGCCCATGCTCCACGACCCGACGATGATGTGTCCCTCGACGCCGGCCTCGGCGATCGACTGCTCGAGCAGGCTCAGTCGCTGAGCGATCGGGAGCATCGCCTCCTTGCCGGGGTTGTGCACGACCAGCACGTGCAGCTCGTCGTAGAGGCGGGCAGCCCGCGAGATCACGTCAAGATGCCCGAGCGTGGGCGGGTCGAACGATCCGGGAACGACGGCGATCCGAGAATTCACGCCTTCAGCCTATGACATCGTGCCCTCAGTTCTTGCTGAGGGCCGCCCGATCCGATTCGCTCACTCGGCCGGCGATCGCGACGCGCAGACCGGGATGCTCGACGAGCATCGGGTCGTCTTTGAGGATGTCGGCGGCGATGTCACGCGCGTAGGCGATGAGCCCGGCATCCTTCACCACCCGCAGCAGCCGCAGCGACGACTTCACGCCCGCCTGCGCGGCCCCGAGCACGTCGCCCTCACCGCGCAGCTCGAGGTCGACCTCGGCCAGCTCGAATCCGTCGAGCGTGGCGGCTACCGCCTCGACGCGCTCGCGCGCCAGAGAGCCGCCCTCAGCCTCGGTGACCAGCAGGCAGAGGCCCGCGTGCTCGCCGCGGCCCACACGACCGCGCAGCTGGTGCAGCTGCGACACGCCGAACCGATCGGCGTCCATGATCACCATCGTCGAGGCGTTCGGCACGTCGACGCCCACCTCGATCACCGTCGTGGCGATGAGCAGGTCGATCTCCCCGCGTGCGACCGCGCGCATCACGGCATCCTTCTCCTCGGCCGGCATCTTGCCGTGCAGCACGGCCCGACGCACGCCTCCCAGCACCGGATGCGTGGCGAGCAGCTGCTCGAGCTGCACCACACCCCAGCGTGGGCCCTTGCCCTCGACGTCCGGCGGCGGCTGGTCATCGACCTCGACCGAGTCCTTCGCGGTGTCGATAGCCGCGCATACGGCGAACACCTGACGGCCCTCTGCGATCTCCTCGGCTGCGCGCCCCCAGACCCGCTGGAACCACTCCGGATGCTCGGCCAGCGGCGCGACATGGCTCGTGATCCCGGCGCGCCCCGCCGGCATCGAGCGGATGACGGAGGTGTCGAGGTCGCCGAACACCGTCATCGCGACCGTGCGCGGGATGGGGGTCGCGGTCAGCACGATCGCGTGCGGCGCGGTGCCCTTCGCGCGCAGCATCTCGCGCTGCTCGACGCCGAACCGGTGCTGCTCGTCGACGACGACGAGCGCCAGGTCGGCGAAGGTGGTCTTCTCGGAGAGCAGCGCGTGCGTGCCGATGACGATGAGCGATTGCCCGGATGCCACGCGCAGCGCGGCCTTGCGCCGTGCCGGCGCGGACATCTGACCGGTGAGCAGCGTCGGAATGAGCTCGGCCGCCATGTCGGGGCCGAGCATCTTCGTGATCGAGCGGAGGTGCTGCGCGGCGAGCACCTCGGTGGGGGCGATGAGCGCGGCCTGTCCCCCGGATTCAGCCGTCTGGAGCATCGCCCGCAGCGCGACCAGGGTCTTGCCCGAGCCGACCTCGCCCTGGATGAGCCGGTTCATCGGCCGATCGGCACTCAGATCGGCCGCGATCACCGCCCCGACGCGCTGCTGGTCGGGCGTGAGGGTGAAGGGCAGCGTCGCGTCGAAGCGCTCGAGAAGCCCTCCGGGGCGTGCCGTACGCGGGGTGGCGGTGAGCGAGCGCACCTGGATGCGCTGCTGCAGCAGCGCCGTCTGCAGCACGAGTGCTTCGTGCATGCGCAGCGTGCGAACGGCCGGTTCGATGTCGCCCCTGCGCCGCGGACGATGGATGGCGTCGAGCGCCTGCCGTGCGGTGAGCAGTCCCTCGCGAGCGCGGATGTCGTCGGAGAGAGGGTCGGGCACGTCGCCGAGCTGGTCGAGCACGACGCCGATCAGCTTCGCGATCTGCCAGCTCTGCATCGCCGAGGTCGCCGGGTAGATCGGGATGGGAACGTCCTGCAGGGCATCCGCCTGGCGGTAGGCGCTCTCGGTGTCGTCGAAGAGCTGGTAATCCGGATGCGCGAACTGCACCTTGTCCTTGAACATCCCGACCTTGCCCGAGAAGATGCCGCGGCGTCCGACCGACAGCTCCTTCCTGCGCCACTCCGCCTGACCGAGGTTCTTCGCGAAGAATGTCAGCGCCATCTGCCCGACGCCATCGCCGATGACGACCTCGAGCATCGCGCCACGTCGGTTGCGCATCTCGCGAGCAGTCGCCGAGATGACCTCGCCGACGATCGTGACGGTCTCGCCGATCGGCAGCTCCAGGATCGGGGTCAGCTCGCCACGATCCGCATAGCGTCGCGGATAGTGTCCCAGCAGATCCCCGACGCTCGTCATCCGGAACGCCTTCTCGAGGGTCTTTGCCGTGGACGCGCCGACGGCGGTCGTCAGCGGCGTGTCGAGCTCGAAGGACATGGTTCGAGTCTAGGGAGCGCCGGAGACATCGACCGCCGTGTCGTATCGTGATCGGGTGACGAGGATCATCGCCGGCGCCGCCCGTGGCGCACGCCTGGACGTGCCGGGCGCCGGCACCCGCCCCACCAGCGACCGCGTGCGCGAGTCGCTCTTCGGAGCGCTGGAGTCGATGGATGCCATCGACGGTGCCCGCGTACTCGACCTGTACGCCGGCAGCGGTGCGCTCGGTCTCGAGGCGTGGAGCCGGGGCGCCCAGCGCGTCGATCTCGTCGAGATCTCCCGCACGGCGGCGAACATCGTCGGCCGCAACGTCACCGTGGTCGCGAAGGCCATGAGCGCGGAGCCGGCGGCGAAGGTGCATCAGAGCGCCGTCCGCGCCTACCTCTCGCGAGCGCAGGGTCCGTTCGATCTCGTGTTCATCGATCCGCCGTACGATCTCGACGACGCGGCCATGACGGCCGACCTGGTCGCGCTCGCGGCTCTGCTGTCGGAGGAAGCGGTGGTCGTCATCGAGCGCGGCAAACGGGCGACGCCACCCGACCTCGGTGCCGCCGGCCTCACTCTCCTGAGGGAGAAGGCGTACGGGGACACTCGCGTGTGGTGGGCGGAGCCGTCGGGCGAGCAGGCCTGACGCCGCACCCGCTGCGCTGTCAGCGCGCGTGATCCCAGTCGCGGTACGGGTCCCACCCCGACTCGGCGACCGGCTCCCCGTCGACGAGCACCGACGCGTCCCCGCGAGTGAGCACCTGGCCGATCGACGTGAAGCCGTCGGGAACCTCACCGGGAGCGAAGGTCGCCAGCAGGCCGTGATCCTCTCCCCCGCCCAGCGCACGGCCTCGATCGCCCCCGAATGCCAGCGCGTCCAGCGCGGAGCCCGAGAGCGCGATCGTCACACCGGAGGCATCCGCCATGCGAGAGCCGTCCAGTGCCAGGCCGTCGGAGACGTCCATCATGGCCGTGGCTCCGCCATCCGCCGCGATCGGTCCGAGCGCGAGCGGGGGCACCGGCCGCAGCTGCCGATCGAGGGCACGCTGCTGCACGGCATCCAGAGCTGAGCGATCGACCGGCACCGGGGTCGCACCGTTGCGGAAGCGGGCGAACAGCAGCCCGAGACCCGCGGCGGCCACGCCGAGCTCTCCCGCGAGGGCGACCACGTCGCCGGGCCGCGCACCGGCGCGCGTCACCGCGGAACGCCCGCCGAGATCGCCCAGCGCCGTGACCGCGATCATCAGCAGCTCCGAGACCGTGAGATCACCGCCGACGACCGAGCATCCCGGCGCCAGCTGAGCGCAGCACTCCCGGAAGCCGTCCGCCATCGCCTCGACGAACGACAGCCGGGTGCCGGCGGGCACGGCGAGCGACACGAGCAGGGCGGTGGGCACCGCGCCCATGGCGGCGATGTCGGAGAGGTTCACGGCAGCGGACTTCCAGCCGAGGTCGTAGCCGGTCGACCAGGCGAGGCGGAAGTCCGGCCCTTCGACCAGGGTGTCGGCGGTGGCGACGACCGATCCCGACGGAGCGGTGATCACTGCCGCGTCGTCACCCGGACCGAGCACGGCGTGCGCAGCAGGTGCGGTGCGCGCGAGGATGGCGCGGAGAACCGCTCCCTCCGAGATGTCGCCGATGCGCGGGTCGTCGTCGGAGCCGGATGCCATGCCGACAACGGTAGCCTGGAATCATGCTGCGCCGTCTCGCCCTGATCACCGGTGCGGCGGCGATGCTCGCCCTCACCGGCTGCTCGACCACCGTCGCCCTGACACCGGCCGCTGACGCGAACGACCCGGCATGCGCCGAGGTGACCGTGCGCCTCCCGCAGAGCGTGGCCGGGCAGGACCGCCGCTGGACCGATGCGCAGGCCACCGGGGCGTACGGGACGAACGGGAAGACGAGCGTCATCCTGACGTGCGGCGTCGCCGTTCCCGGGCCGACCGCGGATCTGCAGTGCGTGACCCTCGAGGGCATCGACTGGCTGGTCGATGAATCAGAGGCCCCCCGCATGCGCATGACCACCTATGGCCGCAGTCCTGCCGTGCAGGTCTTCGTCGACACCGAGGTCGTCAGCGCCAACGATGTACTCACCAGCCCGGGCATCGTGTCCGGCGTGCGGATGATCGATGCGGAGAGCGCCTGCACGGCCCCTGACGAGCTGACCGACTAGCCCTTCGGCAAGCTCAGGGACCCAGGGGGGCTCAGCGGCGCAGGCCCCCCTCGATCAGCTCGGTGATCAGCTCGCCGTAGCTCAGGCCCGACGCGATCCAGCACTTCGGGAACATCGAGATCGGAGTGAAACCGGGCATGGTGTTCAGCTCGTTCACGACGATCTCGCCATCGGCTGCGAGGAACACGTCCACCCGCGCGAGGCCCTTGCCGTCGACCGCCTCGAATGCGCGCACGCCGATCTGCTGCACGGCCGCGATCTCGGCATCCGACATCTCAGCCGGGCAGACGACGTCGACGCCCTCCCCGCCCAGGTACTTGCCCTCGAAGTCGTAGAAGCCGCGCGAGGTGAGCACGATCTCACCCGGCAACGATGCGCGCACTCCGTCGGCGGTCTCGAGGATCGCCACCTCGATCTCCCGGCCGACGATGCCCGTCTCGACGAGCACCTTCTCGTCCTCTGCGAAGGCCACCTCGAGAGCCGCGTCGAGCTCGCCGAGAGTCTCGACCTTCGACACGCCCACGCTGGAGCCGGCGCGTGCGGGCTTGACGAACAGCGGCAGGCCGAGCTCGGCGATCGCGGCGCGCAGCGGCGCCGAATCCTGCTGCCAGGCGCGCTGGCGAACCGTGACCCACGGCGAGACGGCGATGCCCTCGGATTCGAGTGCGACCTTCATGAAGTGCTTGTCCATGCACATTGCCGAGTCGAGCACTCCGCCGCCGGCGTACGGGATCTCGAGGATGTCGAAGAAGCCCTGAATCGTGCCGTCCTCACCGTGCGTGCCGTGCAGGATCGGCAGCACCACGTCGACGGCAGCGAGTTCGACGAGCGAGCCATCGGGCGCGACGACGCGCAGCACGCGGTCGCCACCGGCCTCCGGCCACCGGATCCGCGTGCCGTTGTCGCGCACCTCCGGCATGTTCGCCGCATCCAGCGCGAACTTCGCGGGGTCATCCTGCTCGAGCACGAACGCGCCCTCGCGGGTGATCCCGACGGGGATCACGTTGTAGCGATCGCGATCAATCGCCGCCAGCACCCCGCTCGCCGTTGCGGAGCTGATCGAGTGCTCGCTGGAACGCCCGCCGAAGAGCACCACCACCGTCTGCTTGTCCATGATTGGTCATCTCCTCCTGCGGAGTGTCGTCGTCGGTGGTCAGGTGCGGCGCGATGTCACGCGGGTCCATCCGCCCGTCGAGCACCATCTTCACCTGCTGCACGATGGGCATGTGCACTTCTGATTCGTGTGCGAGCTGGAGAATGGGAGCGACCGAGGCGAGGCCCTCCGCGGTCTGATTCATCTGCTTCACCACATCGTGGAAGCTGTACCCCTGCCCGAGCAGCCGCCCGGCGGTGTTGTTCCGGCTCAGCGGCGACTGGCACGTCGCGATCAGATCCCCGAGTCCCGCCAGACCCTGCAGCGTCTCGGGGCGGGCTCCGTTCGCCACTGCGAAGTCGGTCATCTCGACCAGACCGCGGGTGATGATCGACGCCTTGGTGTTCTCGCCGTACCCCACGCCGTCGACGATGCCGATGGCGACCGCGATGAGGTTCTTCAGCACGCCGCCGAACTCCGTGCCGATGACATCGGTGTTCACGAACGAGCGGAAGTAGCGGTTGCGGGCGGTGCGCGCCACGGCATCCGCTGTCTCCTGGCTGCGGGACGCGATCACGGCTGCGGTGGGCTGCTCTCGCGCGATCTCGAGCGCGAGGTTGGGTCCGGATGCCACGGCGATCCGGTCCGGATCGCATCCCAGCTCCTGCTCGATCACCTGACTCATCCGCAGACCCGACGAGCGCTCCACGCCCTTCATCAGGCTGATGATCGGGATGTCCTGGCCCGCGAGCAGCGGGCGCAGCGCCTTCAGATTCTCGCGCAGGGTCTGACTCGGCACCGACAGGTACACCTGCTGCGCGCCGTCGAGGGCGTGAGCGAGCTCGTGCGTCGCGTCGATGGTGCGGGGCAGGTTGATGCCGGGCAGGTACTTCGAGTTGCGCTTCGCCTCGGCGATCTCCTGCGCGAGCTCAGGCCGACGCGCCCACATGGTCACCTGGGCGCCGCCATCTGAGAGGATCTTGCCGAAGGTGGTGCCCCAGCTGCCGGCGCCGATCACGGCCGCACGAGTGCCGGAGGGCTGCGGTGTGCGCTTATGAATCAAGGCGGCCCGTCTCCTTCTGACCGTGGTCGCCCGGATTCCAGCGCTTCTCCGGGGCCTTCTCGTCGCGCAGCTCCTCGAGCAGGGCCGTGATGGCGGCCATCAGACGCTCGGTCGCGATGTTCAGCACACCCGGTTCGCCGGCGCGACCGCGCAGGTCGGACAGATCCACCGGATCGCCGATCAGCACGCGCACCGGCTTGCGCAGGGGCCAGAGGCTGAGCCCCTTCTGGTAGCGCCCCATGATCTGCTGGGTGCCCCACTGCGCCATCGGGATCAGCGGGATGTCGCCGGTGAGCGCGAGGCGCACGGCGCCCGACTTGCCGCGCATCGGCCACATCGCGGGATCGCGAGTCAGCGTCCCCTCGGGGTACACGATCACGCCGCGACCGTTCTCGACCAGTTCGCGCGACTGCGTGAGCGTCTGCTTCGCACCGGATGCCGATGATGCCCTGGCGACGGGGATCATCCCCGTCTTCCGCAGGACCCAGCCGAGGACGGGGGCGCGGAACAGGCTGTCCTTCGCCATGAACCGCGGCAGGCGCCCGGCGCGGTACACCGACATCGCCACGATCAGCGGGTCGAATTCGGAGTAGTGGTTCGGCGCCAGCACGAAGGCGCCCGTGCGGGGCAGCTTCTCGGCGCCGGAGACGGTGACCTTGGCCAGCAGCGACACAGGCGGGATCACGATCGCCGCGAGCGGCCAGAAGAGACTGGGGCGGCTGCGTTCTGAGGCGGCCATCAGCTCACCGGACGACGTCGAAGTCAGCGCCCAGCGCGCGGAGCTTGTCGAGGAACTTCTCGTACCCGCGGCTGAGGATGTCGACACCCGAGACCTGCGACTCGCCTTCCGCCGTCAGGGCGGCGATCACGTGGCTGTAGCCGCCGCGCAGGTCGGGAACCACGATGTCAGCCGCGTGCAGCGGCGTGGGGCCGGTGATGACGGCGGCCTGCTCGAGCTCCCGACGCGGCACGCGACGGGGTCCGTCCTGCAATCCGTGCGGGTGCACCTCGATGTCGGCGCCCATCTTCACCAGAGCCTGAGTGAAACCGAAGCGGTTCTCGTAGACGGTCTCGTGCACGATGGAGCGGCCAGGCGCCTGGGTCAGTGCCACGATCAGCGGCTGCTGCCAGTCGGTCATGAAGCCCGGGTGCACGTCGGTCTCGACGACGACGGGCTTGAGCTCGCCGTCGCGACGGAAGAGGATGCCGTCCTCCTGCACGTCGAACCAGCCGCCCGCTTTGCGGAAGACGTTGAGGAAGGTGAGCATCTCCTGCTGCTTGGCGCCGCCGACGAAGATCTCGCCGTCTGTGGCCAGCGCAGCGCACGCCCACGACGCGGCCTCGTTGCGGTCGAAGATGGCGCGGTGGTCGTAGCCTCTCAGGGTCTCGACGCCCTCGATGAGGATGACCCGGTTCGGCTCGTACGAGATGATGGCGCCCATCTTCTGCAGCACAGCGATGAGATCCATGATCTCGGGCTCGATGGCGGCGTTGCGCAGCTCGGTCACGCCCTTGGCGCGCACGGCCGTCAGCAGCACCTGCTCGGTGGCACCGACGCTCGGGTACGGCAGGTGGATGTTCGCGCCCTTGAGACCGTTGGGTGCGGAGAGACGGATGCCGCTCGGCTGCTTCTCGACGACTGCCCCGAACTTCCGCAGCGCGTCGAGGTGGAAGTCGATCGGCCGGTCGCCGATCCGGCATCCACCGAGGTCGGGGATGAACGCCTGACCGAGCCGGTGCAGCAGAGGCCCGCAGAACAGGATCGGGATGCGCGACGCGCCGGCGTGCGCGTCGATCTCCTCGTAGTGGGCCGATTCGACGTCGCTCGGGTCGAGGATCAGCGAACCGGGCTCGTCACCCTCGGTGACGGTCACGCCGTGCACCTCGAGCAGCGACCGGACGACGGCGACGTCGCTGAGGTCGGGGACATCGCGCAGCGTGCTCGCCGTCTCACCGAGCAGGGTCGCGACCATCGCCTTCGTGGCGAGGTTCTTGGCGCCCTTGACATCGACGCGTCCGCGCAGCGGTCTGCCGCCGCGGATCGCGAGGACAGATCCGGCGGGAGCCGGAACCCGGTCGTCTACAGCAACTCGCGGCGATGTCGTCATTCGGGCCTCATCTTCTTCGGGACATCGCGGCGTTCGCCGCGATGTCTGTGTATCTCACGGCGGATGCCGCAGGGCTTGTGGCCCCCGGCCCACGATGTCCCGCCCTATCGGACCGGAAGCGTACGTGGCCGCCACGACTCGCGACGGGCCTCGAACTGCGCGATCTTGTCTTCGTTGCGCAGAGTGAGCCCGATGTCATCGAGCCCTTCGAGGAGCCGCCATCTAGTGTAATCGTCGATCCCGATGGCGGCCTGGAAGACAGGCTCGGAGCCCGGCGTCTCGCCGGGCACGGTCACCGTGCGAGCCTCGAGATCGACCGTGACCGACCTACCCGGTCGCTCGTCGATCAGCTCCCAGATCCGCTCGATCTCGGCCTCCTCGACGGTCGCCGCCAGCAGGCCCTGCTTTCCGGAGTTGCCCCGGAAGATGTCGGCGAAGCGCGACGAGAGCACGACCGAGAATCCGAAGTCGCGCAGTGCCCAGACAGCGTGCTCGCGGCTCGATCCGGTACCGAAGTCGGGCCCGGCGACCAGCACGGATGCGCCCTGGTACGGGGCCTGGTTGAGCACGAACTCCGGATCCTGACGCCAGCCGTGGAACAGGGCATCCTCGAAGCCGGTCTTGGTGACCCGCTTCAGGAACACCGCGGGGATGATCTGGTCGGTGTCGACGTTCGAGCGCTTCAGCGGAGCGGCGATGCCGGTGTGGGTGGTGAACTTCTCCATCAGATGCTCGCTTCCAGGTCTGCGGGGCTCGACAGCGTGCCTCGGATCGCGGTGGCGGCTGCGACCAGAGGCGAGACCAGGTGCGTGCGACCGCCCTTGCCCTGACGTCCCTCGAAGTTGCGGTTCGATGTCGACGCGCATCGCTCACCGGGGGCGAGCTGATCGGGATTCATGCCGAGGCACATCGAGCATCCCGCGAATCGCCATTCGGCTCCGAACGCCTCGACGATCTTGTCGATGCCCTCGGCCTCGGCCTCGAGGCGCACCCGGGCGGATCCGGGAACGACCATGACGCGAACGCCGTCGGCCTTCTTCTTGCCGTCGATGATCGACGCGAAGGCGCGCAGGTCCTCGATGCGGCTGTTCGTGCACGACCCCATGAAGACGGCGTCGACCTGCACCTCCTTCAGCGGGGTGCCGGGAGTGAGATCCATGTACTCGAGCGCACGCTCTGCGGCTGCGCGCTCGTTGGCGTCGGCGATCGCGGCCGGGTCGGGCACGGACGACGACAGCGAGCTTCCCTGGCCGGGGTTGGTGCCCCAGGTGACGAAGGGCTCGAGCTGGTCGGCGTCGATGAACACCTCGGCGTCGAAGGTCGCACCCTCGTCGGTCGGCAGCGTGCGCCAGTAGGCGACCGCGTCGTCCCAGTCCTGCCCCTGCGGAGCATGCGGCTTGTCCTTCACGTACGCGAAGGTCGTCTCGTCGGGGGCGACCATGCCGGCGCGCGCGCCGGCCTCGATCGACATGTTGCAGATCGTCATGCGGCCCTCCATCGAGAGGGCGCGGATGGCGCTGCCGCGGTACTCGAGCACGTAGCCCTGTCCACCGCCGGTGCCGATCTTCGCGATCACGGCGAGGATGATGTCCTTCGCGGTGACCCCCGGCCGCAGCGTGCCCTCGACGTTGATCGCCATGGTCTTGAAGGGCTTCAGAGGCAGCGTCTGGGTCGCCATGACGTGCTCGACCTCGCTGGTCCCGATGCCGAACGCCATCGCGCCGAAAGCGCCGTGCGTGGAGGTGTGCGAGTCGCCGCAGACCACGGTGATGCCGGGCATGGTGAGCCCGAGCTGCGGGCCGACCACGTGCACGATGCCCTGCTCGGCATCGCCCAGCGAGTGCAGGCGCACGCCGAACTCGGCGGCGTTGCGACGCAGCGTCTCGATCTGCGTGCGGCTGGTGAGGTCGGCGATCGGCTTGTCGATGGCGAGGGTCGGGGTGTTGTGGTCCTCGGTCGCGATCGTCAGGTCGAGCCGGCGGAGCGGACGCCCCTCGGCGCGCAGCCCGTCGAATGCCTGCGGACTGGTGACCTCGTGCACGAGGTGCAGGTCGATGTAGATGAGATCCGGTTCGCCGTTCTCGCCCTTGACGACGAGGTGATCGTCCCAGACCTTCTCGGCCAGGGTGCGCGGCGCTGTGCTGCTGGTCATGCGGTGTGTTCCTTAGATGGCTCGAAGAGTCGGCCCATGATGGACTCCGCGACGAGGAAGGCCTTAGATCGAGGTCCCGTCGCGGCTGCTAAGAAGAAGAACCACCCGCCGCATGCCGGTCAGTTTACACGGCGTCGACGGGTGGCCCTTCGGTGTGTTTCGCACAGCGGAACCGGTCGTGCTCAGCTCTCGAGGGCGGCCTTCCTGTCGCGTCGCGAAGCCATCAGGCTGGCGATGGTGGCGACGGCCATCGAGGCGAAGATGACACCGAGCGACACCCAGTTGTTGATGTCGGGAGCCCACTCGATCGGCTGACCGCCGTTGATGAACGCCAGCTCGTTCTCGTGCATGGCGTGCAGGATCAGCTTGACGCCGATGAACGCGAGGATGAACGCCACCCCGTAGTGCAGGTAGCGCAGGCGGTCGAGCAGATCGCCGAGCAGGAAGTAGAGCTGACGCAGACCCATCAGCGCGAACAGGTTCGCTGTGAACACGATGAACGGGTTGGTCGTCACGCCGAAGATGGCGGGGATGGAGTCGACGGCGAACATCAGATCGGTGACGCCGAGCGAGACGAACACGATGAGCATCGGGGTGAAGATCTTCTTGCCGCTGACGACCGTGCGCAGCTTGGGCCCGTCGTACTCGTCGCTGATCGGGATGACCCTGCGGATCTGCCGGACGATGAAGTTCTCGGTCTTCGCGTCGTCCTCCTCCTTCTCAGGCATGGCCTGACGGATCGCCGTGAAGACGAGGAACGCTCCGAAGAGGTAGAAGATCGGGCTGAGATGCTCGACCGCAGCGCCGACGATGAGGATGAAGATCGCGCGCAGCACCAGCGCGATGATGATGCCGACCATCAGCGCCTCCTGCTGATAGCGACGCGGCACCGAGAACTGCGTCATGATCAGCACGAAGACGAAGAGGTTGTCGATCGAGAGGCTGTACTCCATCGCCCACCCGGTGAGGAAGTCGAGCGATGACTTCGTGTCGCCGAAGAAGGCGAGCGTGGCCGCGAAGATCAGCGCCAGAGTGACGTAGAACGCCACCCACAGGCTGGACTCCTTGGTCGAGGGGATATGCGGCCGCTTGAGGATCAGCAGCAGGTCCGCGATGAGGATCACGGTGAGCACGATGAGGGACGTGACTTCGAACCAGATGGGAATCAAAGGACTGGAGCCTTTCGGGGGTGCGGTGAGTACCGAAAGTCTCTCCCCGCATGTGTGACATGCGTCGCGCGGCCGGAGCAGCTTTGATGGTGCTCGTGATGACGATCCGCGCGATGTCGGGATACTCCCCCTCGCTGCATCGATCGTAGCGGATTCTGAGACGGTCTCCTGTTCCGGGACACCTGCATATGAGAGACACTCAGACAGGCGACGGCGAACGGAAGAGGGATGCCGAACAGCACGCAGGACCGCGAGTGGGCCGCTCGAGCCGCATCCGGGGATCAGGATGCGTTCCGGGCGATCTACCGCGCCCATGTGCGCGCGGTCTACTGGATCGCCCACGGGATCCTCGGCTCGCCCTCCGACGCCGAGGATGTGGTGCAGGAGACGTTCGTGGTCGCCTGGCGGAAGCTGCCCGGTCTCGAGCTGCTCGGCGATTCCCTGCTGCCGTGGCTCGCGACCATCTGCCGCTTCCAGTCGGCGAACCGCCTTCGTCGGCTGCGCCGCGACAGCGCGAACACCGCGGATGCCGTGGACGAGATGCTCCCGGGCACGGTGAGCGTCGAGGACCAGGTCATCGCGTCATCGCTCGCCGAGCGGATCACGGCAGAAGTGGAGCGCCTCGGCGACACCGACCGGGAGATCTTCCGGCTGTGCGCGGTGGAGGGGTACGCCTACGAGGCCGCTGCCGCACAGCTCGGGGTGAGCCACGCCGCTGTTCGCAATCGTCTCTCCCGGGTGCGTTCGCGACTTCGCGGCGCGGTGAAGGAAGTGAGAGACGCATGAGCGAGAAGAGCGGACTGCCTCCGCTGAGCGACGAGAGCATCGCGGAGATGGAGCGGACGATCTTCGATCGGATCGCCCACGATGCGCACGGGAGCACGCGCGCGGCGGCTGACGGACGTCGTCGTCGACGCGGGTGGGCCACAGCTCTCGGAGTGGCTGCCGCGTTCGCCGCCGGCGCGCTCATCGCGCCGCCGCTGCTGAACGGACTGGGATCGGCGATGCCGAGCAGCGCGGGCGACTCGGCGGCCGTTGCACCGGCGCGCGATGCCGCGAGCGAGGTCCAGCCTGCTCCCCAGGCCGAATCCGGAGGTGATGCTGACGGCAGCGACACGATCTCGTCGGGTGGGGCGGTCGCCCCGCGTGACGACAGCGGCGACAAGGGCGCAGACGTGCCGTTCGCGACTCTCGACGGCACCAGGGAGATCATCGTGACTGCCGAGATGACACTTCAGGTGAGCGACGCGAAGGACGCTGCCGATGAGATCGCGGCTCTGGCTGCCGAGCACGGCGGCTTCGTCGAGTCCGCTTCGCTCGGTCTCGACCCCGTTGGGGGCGAGCTGCTCCCCCCGCAGCCGCGAGAGCCGGGCACCGGATGGATCAGCATCCGGATCCCCGCCGCTGATCTCGATGAGGTGATGACGGCCGTGGGCGCGGATGCCGAGGTGCTGCGCTCGACGATCTCACGCGACGACGTCACCTCCACCGCCGTCGATCTGCGGGCTCGGATCGCCTCGGCGCGCACCTCGGTCGAGCGGCTGACGGAGCTCATGAGCAAGTCGGGATCGGTGGCCGACCTGATCGCCGCCGAATCGGCGCTCAGCGAGCGCCAGGCGCAGCTCGAGAGCTACGAGCAGCAGCTGAAGAGCCTGGACGAGCAGGTCGCCCTGTCGACGCTCTCCATTCAGCTGACCGAGCAGAGCACTGCTGCCGGGGCGGATCCCGCAGGTTTCAGCGACGGGCTGCTGGCCGGGTGGAACGGGCTGATCGCGAGCATGAACGGCCTCGTGGTCGTCATCGGCTTCCTGCTGCCGTGGCTCGGCATCGCCGCGCTCGTGCTGGTGGTCGTGTGGCTCATCCGCCGACGCCGGCGTCGCAGCGCAACGGCGGACTGAAGCCGGCATCCGGACGACACCCTTCCGCGCGCGCGCTCGCGTCCGGTAGCGTGCCGCCATGACAGTGAAGTCCTTCTCTCCCCGGTACGCGATCGTCACGGCATCCGATTCCGGGATCGGGGCCGCCACCGCTCTCGCGCTCGCTGATGCCGGCATGGATGTCGGCATCACCTGGCACAGCGACGAAGAGGGCGCCGAGCGGACGGCGTCCGGGGTGCGCGAGCGAGGTCGCACGGCGGTCGTCACGCGGTTCGACGCGACCGACCTCGGCAGCGTCGCGGGGGTGGTCGACGATCTCGCGGAACGGCTCGGCGGACTCGACGTCTTCGTGAACAACGCCGGCGCCAGCGTGCCTCGTCCGTTTCTCGAGGTGCCGCTGAGCGAGTGGCGCGACACGGTGGCGCTGAACCTCGATGGGGCCTTCGCCGGGATGCAGGCCGCGGCACGCCGCATGGTCGCCGCCGGCGCAGGTGGCCGGATCATCGCCGTGACCAGCGTGCACGCGCACCAGCCGCGAGTGGGCCTGGCCGCCTACATCGCAGCGAAGCACGGGCTGTCGGGTCTCATCAAGACCATGGCGCAGGAGCTCGGCGAGCACGGCATCACCGCCAACGCCGTGGCGCCGGGTGAGATCGCGACGGCTGCAAGCGGCCGCACGTCGGCCGACGCCGATCGCACCCACCGGCCAGGCGTGCCGCTCGGCCGGCCGGGGAAGGCCGAGGAAGTGGCGGCGGTGATCGCGTTTCTCGCCTCTGCAGAGGCGAGCTACGTGACCGGCGCGGACTGGAGCGTCGACGGCGGGATGCTGCAGATGGGCCCGCAGGCTGGATCGCATCTCACCGACGACTCCTGGCGTGAGGGCTGAACACCCGTCCGGACGCGAAGAAGGCCCTCCGGATTCCGGAGGGCCTTCTTCATGTCCGTGACCCCAGCGGGATTCGAACCCGCGTTACCGCCGTGAGAGGGCGGCGTACTAGGCCGCTATACGATGGGGCCGTCACTGCAACCGTTCAAGTATGCCATGACCGATCCCGGCGCACAAAATCAGCCCTGACCTACGCCTGCAGCTCGGCCGGGTGGCCGGCCGCCGGGTATGCAGAAGGCCCTCCGAGCGATCGGAGGGCCTTCTGTGTCGCTGTGACCCCAGCGGGATTCGAACCCGCGTTACCGCCGTGAGAGGGCGGCGTACTAGGCCGCTATACGATGGGGCCGTCCGGCCCTGAGGACCGATGTGGCAACCGTGCAATTCTGTCACGCCGGGCGCTACCACTCCAAATCGGCAGCGACGGCGCATACATCACGGGCGTGTCGCGTCGACGGGCTTGCCCGAACCGGATCGGGCGAGTTGACTGCGCTCATGCGCATCACGAAGTACGAGCACGCGGCACTGCGAATCGACGAGGGCGGCGAGACCCTCCTGATCGATCCAGGTTCGTTCACCATGCCGCTCGACGACCTCGGCGCAGTCGTGGCCGTCGTCATCACGCACGAGCACCCCGACCACTGGACGGCCGCGCACCTCGACCGCATCCTTCGCGCTGCGCCGGGCATCCCGATCTTCAGCACAGCAGGCGTGGCTGCTGCCGCGTCCGACTACGACATCACTGTCGTGGCGCCGGGCGACGCGGTGACGGTCGGCGCGTTCAGCCTGCGGTTCTTCGGCGGCGAGCACGCGGTCATCCACGAGAGCATGCCCGAGATCGAGAACCTCGGTGTGCTCGTGAACGATGAGCTGTACTACCCCGGCGATTCCTACGCGGTTCCGAACGGCGTCGACGTGAGCACCCTCGCTGCTCCGCTGGGCGCTCCCTGGCTGAAGATCGGCGAGGCGATGGACTTCGTGCTCGCCGTGGCCCCGCGGCGCTGCTTCGGCACGCACGACATGACGCTGTCTACGATCGGGCGCACCATGCATCGCCAACGTCTGCAGTGGGCGACAGAGCAGGGGGGCGGGAAGTTCTTCGAGCTCGACCCGGCCGAGAGCCTCGACGTCTGACGAGAGCCTCGACGTCTCACTCAGGGCCGGACCGCGCTCACAGCCCGGCTTGAGCCGCCCGCACCCGCAGATCGCGTGCGAGATCGTCGCGCGACTCGATCACCAGACGACGCAGCGCACCCGGAGCATCCGCGTTCTGCTCGAGCCACGCGTCCACGGCGTCGGTGCTCTCGGTCGCGGGGAACAGGCCCAGCACGAGTCGCTGTGCGAGCTCGATGCTGCGCTCCGTCCATACGCCGCGGATCCGCTCGAAGTACTGCGCGTCGAAACCGTCGATGAGGTCGCGACGCCCGCCGGCGCGGAAGCCCGAGATGGTCGCGTCGAGGTGGTCGTTGCTCAGACTGTGGTCGTTCCAGGCCGCCTCCCACGCTGCGGCGCGGGTCGAGGCATCCGGCCGGGATGCCAGGGCGCGGATCTCCGCGGTACGGCCGGCGGCCGTGTCATCGGCCGCGCGCGCTGCCGCGATCGCCTCGGCGTCCGCACGTCCCGTGGTGGCCAGCGCGGTGAGCAGCAGCCAGCGCAGGTCGGCATCCATCGGGAGCCCCTGCGGGGCGTCTCCGTCGAGGATCGCACGAACGTCGTCGGCGCGGGAGTCGTCGAACGACGACGCGGCGGCGAAGGCGCGTGCCCACGACAGCTGAGCATCGCTGCCGGGGTCGGCGCTCTGCAGCGCCGCCCAGGTCGAGTCGACCCAGGAACGGCGCTGCTCTGCGCGCTCGTCGTCGACGACGTAGTGCGCGATGGCGAACGCGGCATTCAGCAGCGTCGCGCTCAGCAGTCCGACGTTCGGTTCGGCGGGCGCGTGCGTGCGCACCATCTCGAGATACCGGGTCGCGGCCAGCTCGCCGTCCCTTGTCGCGTTCCACAGCGACGACCAGATGAGGCCGCGGGCCAGGTCATCCGACAGCGACGACAGCGAGGCGGCGACGGTGCTGAGCGAGCGCTCGTCGAGTCGCACCTTGGCGTAGGTGAGGTCGTCATCGTTGAGCAGGATGAGGTCGGCATCCGGGATCTCGACCTCGATGCGCTCCTGGTCGACGGTCAGCTCGATGCGCTCGCGGAGGGCGAGTGCGCCGTCGACGCGGTCGTACAGCCCGACCCGCAGTCGGTGCGGGCGCGGGGCCACGTCGCCGCTGTCCTGCACGATGACGCGTCGTCCCTCGGCATCCGTCTCGAGCCAGAGGGCCGAGACCCCGCTGGTCTCCAGCCACGACCGCGACCAGTCGCGCAGCGGCTGCCCGGAGGCCGCTTCGAGCTCGTCGAGCAGGTCGCCGAGGGTGGTGTTGCCGAACGCGTGCGCGGCGAAGTAGCGGCGCGCGCCCTCGAAGAACGCGTCCTCGCCGACGAATGCGACCAGCTGCTTGAGCACCGAGGCGCCCTTCGCGTACGTGATGCCGTCGAAGTTCAGCTTCGCGGCTTCGAGATCGGGGATGTCGGCGACGATCGGATGAGTGGTCGGCAGCTGGTCCTGCCGGTACGCCCAGGTCTTGCGACTGTTCGCGAATCGCGCCCAGGCATCGGTGAACCGGGTCGCGGCGGCGGAGGCATGCGTGCCCATGTAGTCGGCGAACGACTCCTTGAGCCACAGGTCATCCCACCAGCGCATCGTCACGAGATCCCCGAACCACATGTGGGCCATCTCGTGCAGGATCGTGTTGGCCCGCGCGCCGCGCTGCGCGTCAGTCGCGGCTCCCCTGCTGATGTACGCCTCGGTGAACGTCACGAGGCCAGGGTTCTCCATCGCGCCGAGGTTGTACTCGGGCACGAAGATCTGGTCGTACTTGCCCCACGGGTACGGGTACGCGAACGCGTCGGTGAAGAAGTCGAGACCCTGACGGGTGACCTCGAGGATCTCGTCGGCCTCCAGGTGCTCGGCGAGGGATGCGCGGCACAGCACGCCGAGATCGATTCGCTGGTCGTCGCGCGTCCATTCGCCGTCGATCCTGGCGTACGGTCCGGCGGCGACCGAGGTGATGAAGCTGGAGATGGGCAGGGTGGGGGCGAACTCCACCGTCTGCACGCCGATTCCGGGTGTCACGTGCGCGGGCGACTGATTCGAGAGCACGTGCCAGCCTGCGGGAGCGACAACGTGGAACGTGTACGCGGCCTTCAGATCGGGCTGCTCGAAGCACGCCATGACGCGGCGGGAGTCAGCTGGCTCGTACTGCGTGTACAGATACGTCTCCCCGTCGACGGGGTCGTGGAAGCGGTGCATGCCCTCACCCGAGCGGCTGTACGCTGCGACGCCCTCGACGCGGACCACATGCGAGCCGCCCAGGCCGTCGAGCAGGATGCGGGCGCCGTCCCAGCGGAGCTCGCGCTCGTCACCGTCGACGATGACGCGGTCGACGGACTCCCCGATGAAGTCCAGCCAGGTCTCGGCCTCGGCCGCGTCGAACGTCAGCGTCGTCGCGGTGGGAAAGCCGGTGCGGGCGCGCTCGGGGGCGCCGGCGAGGTCGAGTTCGACCCGCACCTCGCGCAGCGTGATCGACGCTGCGCGACGGGAGGTCTCATCGCGGGACAGATTGGCAGAGCTCATTCGTCCATCGTGTCACGTCGCGACTGCTCACGCAGTGGCCAGCGCCGCGAGCGCAACCCCCTTCCCGTGCGTGACGAGGAAAGCGAGCGTGGCTCACGCACGCCTACGCGAAAAGGAGCTGACATGACCGACGAGAACACCAACGACCAGCTGACCTTCCAGAACCCGGTGGATCGCTTCCCCTCGATCAGCCCGCCCAAGCAGGACCAGCCCGAGCCCGGCCTCGACGAGAAGCTGGAGCCGAAGGCCGACCGCGGCGAGCAGTCATACCGGGGCACCGGGCGGCTCGAGGGGCGCCGAGCCCTCATCACCGGCTCGGACTCCGGAATCGGCTCGGCGGTGGCGATCGCGTTCGCTCGCGAGGGCGCCGATGTCGCCCTGTCGTACCTGCCGGAAGAGGAGGAGGATGCCCAGCACGTGAAGTCCGTGATCGAGGACTGCGGACGACGGGCATTCCTGTTCCCCGGTGACCTGACCGACCGCGACTTCTGCCAGCAGCTCGTCGACCAGGCTGTGCAGGCGCTCGGCGGACTGGACGCTCTGGTGAACAACGCCGGCAAGCAGATCGCGGTCGAGGACATCGCCGACCTGGACGACGACCAGGTGACCGAGACGTTCACGACGAACATCATCGCGATGTTCCGCGTCTCCCGGGCGGCTCTCGCACACATGCCCGCTGGGTCCACGATCGTCAACACCACGTCCATCCAGGCGTACGAGCCCTCGCCGCACCTGCTGGACTACGCCTCGACGAAGGCCGCGATCAACAACTTCACCAAGGGCCTCGCACAGCAGGTCGCGGAGAAGGGCATCCGCGTGAACGCGGTGGCGCCCGGTCCGATCTGGACGCCCCTGCAGGTCTCGGACGGGCAGCCGAAGGATGCTCTGCCCGAGTTCGGCAAGAGCACTCCCCTGGGCCGCGCCGGTCAGCCCACCGAGCTCGCCCCGGCGTACGTCTTCCTCACGTCACCGGAGTCCAGCTACGTCCTCGGAGAGACGCTCAACGTGAACGGCGGCATGCCCACCCCGTGAGACCGCGCGCGATGTCGCCGGTGCGGTTCACGCGGTGGTCCGCACCGGCGCCTTCGCGAGCGCCTGCTCGAGGTCGGCGAGCAGATCGTCGACGTTCTCGAGACCGATCGACAGCCGCACGACATCGGCCCCCGGTCGCGCCTCCGGTGCGACCGGGCGGTGGGTGAGCGCGGCGGGATGCTGGATCAGCGAGTCCACGCCGCCGAGTGAGACGGCATGGGTGAACAGCCGCACCGCTCCGGTCAGCGCCTCGGCTGCGGCGTATCCGCCGGCGAGCCGTACGGCGATCATCGCTCCCCCGCCGCGCATCTGCCGGCCGATCAGGCCGCGCTCGTCACCGAACTCGGGGTAGAGCACCTCGCTGACCGCCGGGTTCTGCTGCAGCGCGAGGGCGAGCGTGCGGGCGGAGTTCTGCTGGGCGTGGATGCGCATCGGCAGAGTGGCGAGACCGCGGTGCAGCAGATATGCGCCGAGCGGGTGCAGCAGAGCGCCCGTGATCGCGCGCACCCTGCGCAGCGCCTCGGCCGTCTGCTCGCTGCAGGAGATGACGCCGGCGATCACATCACCATGACCGCCGATGTACTTCGTCGCGCTGTGCATCGACATCGCCGCTCCCAGATCGAGCGGGTTCTGCAGCAGCGGGGTGGCGAACGTGTTGTCGACGAGCACCGGGATGCCGTCGGACTGCGCCACGACGGCCGCGATGTCGACCAGGTCGAGCGTCGGGTTCGCGGGTGTCTCGAGGACGATCATGCCGGTGTCGGGGCGAACGCAGGCGGACACCTCGTGCTCATGGCAGAAGGTGACCTCCGCGCCGAGCAGCCCGGAGTCCAGCAGGTGATCGGTGCCGCCGTACAGGGGTCGCACGGCGACGATGTGCCGCTTGCCCACGGCGGTCGTGTGCGCGAGTATCGCGGCGGTCATGGCCGCCATCCCGGAGCCGAAGGCGACGGACGCCTCGGAGTGCTCGAGTTCGGACAGTGCCTCCTCGAAGCGTGCGACGGTGGGGTTCCACAGCCGCGCATACACGTTGCCGCCGTCGGGCAGGGGGTGACCGCCGGTGGCCATCGACTCGTACGAGTCGCCGCCGTGCAGGATGTCGGGCAGGGGATTGGTCGATGACAGATCGATCGGGGCGGCGTGGACACCGAGGGCGCCGAAGTCGGCGCGGCCGGCGTGGACGGCGACGGTGTCGGGGTGCAGCGGCATGTCGGACATGTCGTCGATCCTGCTCTTTTCGCTCATCTCAGTCCAGAGTCGTTGTCGAGGCGATCCCCGGGCGGCGCGTAAGTTGTTTCGAGAACAGTTTCACGCGGATCTCGGGAGCAGAAGTTGGCCTCAGCACAGCAGGGTGTCGTCGACGAGCTCGATCTGCGCATACTCGCGGCGCTGATCGACGCTCCGCATGCTCCCATCAAGGATCTCGCGGTGGCGCTGGGCATCCCAGCATCCACCTGCGCCTTCCGGCTGCGCACCCTGCGCAGCCGCGGCGTGATAACGGGCCCACGACTCGAGATCGATCCGGCGAGCGTCGGCGCTCCGGTGCAGGCGATGATCCGCGTGCGGCTGGGCAGTCACAGCAGGGACGGCGTCGAGTCGCTGTTCGACGCTCTCGCCGCGACCAGCGGAGTTCTGCAGGTCTTCCATATCGCCGGAGCCGACGATTTCCTCGTGCACGTCGCGGTGGCCGACGCCGCAGCGCTGCGCGACATCGTGCTCGAGCGCATCACGGTGCACGACATCGTCAGGGCGACCGAGACGCAGCTGGTGTTCGAGTTGCGCGAGGGTGCGGGCGTCGTCCCCCGCCGATGAGACTCAGTGCTCGGCGGACATCTCGTCAGGACGGTCGGCGACGGGCTGTCCGGCGAAGCGCCGCGTGCTGAGCCACAGGACCACGCCCACGGCCAGCAGGATCGCGGCGAAGAGCCACACGACGGGTCGCTGCTGGCTGAGCAGCACGAGGCATGAGATCACTCCGAGCACGGGCACGAAGGTCCACACCCGGAAGTGCTCGTGCTGGACCTTGTCGCGACGCAGCACCAGCACCGACACGTTGGCGCTGATGAAGACCAGCAGAAGCAGGAGCACGACGGTCTCGGCGAGGGTCGCGAGGTCGCCGACGAGGGTCAGCAGCATGGCCACGACTGTCGTCGAGATGATCGCCACCCAGGGCGTCCGCCGGTTCGGCAGCACACGGCCGAGCGCGGAGGGCAGGAGCCCCTGCTCGGCCATGCCGAACGCGAGCCTGCTGGCCATGATCATCGTGAGCAGCGCGCCGTTGGCGACCGCGATGAGGGCGATGAGGCTGAACAGCCACGACGGCACGCTCACGCCGGTGGCCTCGACGACCGCGAGCAGCGGTCCGGTCGACTCCTGCAGCTCGTCGGTCGGCAGTGCGGCTGCGCTGGCCACGCCGACGAGCACGTAGACGACGCCGGCGGTGAGCAGCGCGCCGAACAGCGCGCGCGGGTACACCCGGCTGGGCTTCCTGACCTCTTCGATCACGTTCGCGGAGGTCTCGAACCCGACGAACGAGTAGTAGGCGACGATCGCGCCGCCCAGCACCGCACCGGCGACGCCGACCCCCTCGGGCAGCTCGGTCGCTCGGCCGAGGTCTCCCCCGCCCCCGCCGACGAACATCGCCACCACGACGATCACGATCACGAGCCCGCTGAGCTCGATGGCCGTCATCACCAGGTTGGTGCCCATCGATTCCCGGATGCCCCTCGCGTTGAGCAGTCCGACGAGCACGAGGAACACCATTGCCGCGGGGATCACGGGCACGTCGATGAAGGTGGCCAGGTAGTCGCCCGAGAAGGCGATGGCGAGACCGGCCGCGCTGACGACGCCGGCGGCGAGCATGCTGAACCCGACCAGGAACGACAGCAGGGGGCTGCGGAAGGCGCGCTCGGCGAAGACCGCTGCTCCCCCGGCCCGCGGATACTTCGTCACCAGCTCGGCGTAGGAGCCGGCGGTGAGCAGCGCGAGCAGCAGGGCGACGATCAGCGGCGCCCACAGCATGCCGCCCGCGCTCTCGGACAGCACGCCCATCAGGGCGTAGATCCCGGCGCCGAGAACGTCACCGAGGATGAACGCGAACAGCATCGGCCCGCTGATCGCTCGGCGCAGACGGGGTGGGTTCTCAGCGGTGTCCATGCTCACGAAGGTAGAGGCGGGCGTCGGCCCGCGCACATGCCTTGACACCGGGGCGATGGTGCCGGTAAAAAGCTCGCTCAGGCGGTCGTGCCGGCCTCACGACGCGGCAGCACCCAGTCCGCACGCGGGAAGTGGCAGGTGTACCCGTTGGGGTAGCGCACCAGGTAGTCCTGGTGCTCGGGCTCGGCCTCCCAGAACGGGGCTGCCTGCTCGATGGTGGTGACGGCCGGCGCGGGCCACAGGCCGGACGCGTCGACATCCGCGATGGTCTCGCGCGCGACGCGCTCCTGCTCGTCATCGAGCGGGAAGATCGCCGAGCGGTAGCTCGTGCCGATGTCGTTGCCCTGGCGGTTCAGAGTCGACGGGTCGTGGATCTGGAAGAAGAAGGCGAGGATGTCCCGGTACGTCGTCTGGGCCGGGTCGTAGACGATCTCGAGTGCCTCGGCGTGCCCGGGATGGTTGCGATAGGTCGGGTGATCGTTCTCGCCGCCGGTGTAGCCGACCCGCGTGGCGACGACGCCGGGCTGGCGGCGGACGAGGTCCTCCATGCCCCAGAAGCACCCGCCGGCGAGCACGGCCGTGTCCAGACCTGCGCGGCGGGTGATCTCTCCGGTGTCGCTGGTTCCGCTGGTCATTCTCGTCTCCTCGTGTCTCGTGACAGGGCTCGGGTGCCCCGTCTTCCATTCTGCCTCCGCTCCGCCGAAGGAGGGCCGGTCGCAGCCGCCGACCCGACGGGAATGCGGCGCGCGCGGTCTAAGTTGGTGCTCAGAGCCGCTTCCCGGCCGGTCATCGCATCCGAGGAGATGAGAAATGCGTCCCTATCTCGACAAATCCGCACCTGACGTCTGGAAGGCCGCCGGAGAGTACTCCCGGGCCGTGGCGAGCGAGGCCGAGCGCAGTGGTCTCTCGCTGCAGGAGAGCGAGTTCATCAAGGTGCGGGCGTCGCAGATCAACGCCTGCGCGTTCTGCCTCGATCTGCACACGCGCGAAGCTCGCGGCGCGGGCATCCCCCAGCAGAAGATCGACCTGCTTCCCGCGTGGCGGGAGACGACGCTCTTCACCGAGCGCGAGACCGCCGTGCTGGCCATCGCCGAGGCCGCGACGCGCATGCCCCTGACCGAGGAGTCGAAGGCGGACCTGGCCGGTGCGCGGGCCGTGCTGGGCGACGCCGCATTCGCCGCCGCGGAGTGGGTCGCGCTCACCATCAACATGTTCAACCGGATCTCGATCCTCAGCGAGCACCCGGTGCGCCCGCGCGGTGACGACGGCAAGGTGCTGTCATGACCGCCGAGCGCTTCGCCGTGACCGAGCTGCCGGACGAGTCGCGGTATGTGCTGATCGATCGCGGAGACGACGGTGCACAGTCGACGGAGATCGGCGAGGAGTCGTACGTCGACGTCGGCGATGAACGCGTGCTGTTCCACACCGCCGTCTCCGAGGAGTACAACGGGCAGGGGCTGGCCTCGAAGCTGCTCCGCGCCGTCGTCGATGATGTGATCGCCGCGGGGAAGAGCATCGTGCCGGTCTGCCCGTACGTCGTGGCCTGGCTTCCCAAGCATCCGGAGTACCAGCAGCACGTCGTCGAGCGCCGCGGCGAGCACGTCGCCGCGATCAAGGCTCGACAGGGCTGACCGCGAGGGAAGCCGGCGTCTCACCACCGTCGCATGGGCGGCGCTGGTGCTGACCGGTGGTCCGGTCGCTATGGATGGCACTTCGGATGCCCCGGGGTCAACCCCCTCCCTGTCGGGAGCCGCAGAGCGGACTCTGGGAGAGATCACGTGGGCGTGATCCGCTCCGCCCGCCCGACGTCAGGAGTCGAGATGAGCACATCCAATTCGGATCCTCGTGGCCATGAGCCCGCAGCGGTCTCGGCCGAGCGAGGACCCACACAGCGCGAAGAGGTGCTGGGACGCCAGCAGGAGCGGTTCGGAGGGTTCAAGTGGGGTTCGGCCTTCTTCGGCTGGCTCACTGCGACCGGCACGGCGGTTCTGCTGACGGCGCTGCTGAGCGCGGTCGGTGCCGGTCTCGGCCTCGGTGTCGCGGAAGGCGACGTCGAGGATGCTGC
This sequence comes from Microbacterium sp. NPDC089987, assembly GCF_044748505.1. Taxonomy (NCBI): domain Bacteria; kingdom Bacillati; phylum Actinomycetota; class Actinomycetes; order Micrococcales; family Microbacteriaceae; genus Microbacterium; species Microbacterium sp. NPDC089987. Next base: position 1,034,124 of record NZ_JBIVGE010000001.1, on the reverse strand, counting down.
GGATAAGATCGGCGCGAATGCGCAGACAGTCACCATCGTCGGCGCGATCGCGCTGGCCGTCGTGCTGTTCGTCGCCTACTACTGCGGCGGCTATGTGGCCGGCCGGATGGCACGGTTCTCGGGGGTCAAGCAGGGACTGGCCGTGTGGATCTGGGCGATCGTCATCGCGATCGTTGTGGCCATCGTCGCCGCTGTGGCCGGTGCGCAGTTCAACGTCCTCGGTCAGCTGAACAGCTTCCCCCGGATCCCGATCGATGAGGGCGATCTGACGGTCACCGGCATCATCACCGCGATCGTCGTGGCTCTCGTCAGCCTGGGCGGCGCGATTCTCGGTGGCATCGGCGGCATGCGCTACCACCGCCGGGTGGACCGCACAGGACTCGGACGGTGAACCACCGGCGGCAGAGGCCCACCGCCTCTGCCGCCGCCTGACAGGAAGGCAAGCCCATGATCGAATCACACAGGATCAACAGTCTGTTCGACGCCGATGTCGTCGACACCGATGGGTCGAAGATCGGCACGGTGAAGCACGTGTACGTCGATCCGGACGGCGGTCAGCCGCTGTTCGTCGGCGTCACCACCGGCTGGTTCGGCAAGTCGGAGTCGTTCGTGCCGCTGCGTGACGCCGACTTCGATGGAGAGGCACTTCATGTCGAGCACGACAAGGACACGGTCAAGAACGCCCCTCGCATCGATGCCGACGGCATCCTGACCGACGAAGACATCGACCGCATTCAGCACTATTACGAGGGTGGGGACGCCGACGACTCGGACGACGACTCCAGAGTCGACGGCTCCGGCGTGGACGGGTCCCGCGTGGACAGCTCCGACGACGATGCGCGTCGGCGGGCGGACGACCGGGTCACGAGCCGAGAAGACCCTCTGACGGGCGATCCCATCGTGGTGCACGACCAGCGCCCTCCCCGCAAGCGGATCCGCATCCACAGGTACGTGATCGCGGATGAGCGGACAGCAGACCAGTCACGCGATGTCGGAGCTGATCAGCTGCGCCGCGACCAGGAGTGAGCGCCACGGCGCGGGCTGGTTCCGCACCCGCGTCGCCGATCAATCGAGGATGACCTCGCCGGTGTCGGCGTCGACGGTGACCTCCACCTCATCCGACCCCTGCATGAGGTCGAACTGGTACTCCCGGCGTCCGTCGTCCCACTCGAGCTTCCACCCGCGCAGCGGCCCGTCCACCTTCGCGGTGGCCAGATCGAGTGCCTCGTCGTAGCTCATCGGGTCCTCCAGGCTGACTTCCTTCTCCTGGTCATCCGTGGTGTCCTTCTTCTGCGAGACGATCTCGCCGCTGCTCGCATCGATCTCGATCTCGTGGTCGGTGGTGCCGTCGAGGATCTTCACCTCCCACTCCCAGGCCGCGTCGCGTTCGTCGTAGTCGAGTTCGATGCTGTGCATGAATCCGGCGCCGACGGCATCCATCGCGGTCTTCATCGCGTCTTCGGCGCTGATCGGAAGCTGCGTCTCTCGCAGGTCGGTGTCGGCTCCGGCGGCCGCGGTCGCCGATCCGCTCGGAGCAGCGGGCTCTCCGCTGCTCTGGGATGGGGCGCTGGCGGTCGAGCCGGACGGCGACGGCGTGGCACTCTCCGGGGTGCATCCGGCCATGCCGAGTGCGAGAGCGACGGCGCAGACACCGATGCCGGTGCGCGCGAGAGTCGTGCGGGTGCTGAGGTTCGGGGTTGGGCGGAACATCTGGTTCTCCTGTCGTCTGCCGTTCTTGTTCATGCGGTCACTGTCGGTGCCGGCTCAGAGTGAATGCTGCAGCAGATCGACGATCTCCTGCACGCCCTGATGCACCGACACGGCACCGGCGTCGGTGAGCACGCCGCCATCGGTGCCACCCGTCTCGACGCCGACGGCCACGACGCCCGCCTTCGCTGCGGCGATCATGTCCCAGCGCGCGTCTCCGATCGCCACACAGCGCTCAGCCGGCACGCCGGCACGCTCGATCGCGACGGCGAAGACATCCGGTTCGGGCTTGGCGGTCTCCACGTCCTCCGCGGTGGTGATCGCGTCGATCCACTGCTCGGCGTCGAGCACTTCGAGCTGACGGTCGACCTCCTCCTGAGGTGCGGAGGTCGCGAGCACCACCCGCGTGCCGCGCTCATGCAGGAGGCGCAGCAGCTCGCGCGCCCCCGGCAGAAGCGCGAGCTCCTCGGACAGGTCGCTGTAGTGCGCGGAGTGCCTCGAGGAGATCCGGTCGCGCTGCTCGTCATCGGCATGCGGAGCGATGCGATCCAGCAGCTTGGCGGAGTCGAGACCGATGGCCGCGTGGATGGATGCCGCTGGGGCGGCGGTGTTCGCATCGCGCAGCGCGCGCTGCCAGGCGATGACGTGCAGGTAGTTCGAATCGATGAGCGTGCCGTCGACATCGAGCAGATACGCCTCGGCTGTCAGCAGCGGGTTGCCGTGCTCGGACGCGGGCGCTGACGTCGGTGATGTGGCATTCATGTGCTTCTCCCCTGTGGTGTCTCTGAGGCGGCCGGAACCGGCCGCGGTGGCGCGAGGTGCGACTCAGGCGTCGTCGATGTCGGCGAGCAGGTCCTTCAGCGCCTTCTCGATCGACGTGTGGTCGTACTGACCGGCTCTGCTCTCGGCCGAGATCACCGCGCAGCGGTGCAGCCGACGGAAGTCGCCGTAAGGGAAGCTGTATCGGCCCTTCGTGCCCTCGGAGGCGCTGGTGTCCTCGCCCAGGTGCCACAGCGCGAACTGGTCCATGCCGTGCTTGTCGATGAATGCGTTCTCGTCAGCGGTGCTCGGCGCGTGCTCGCTCCAGTCGTCGCGCTCGTCGTGCACGACATCGCCCTTGCGCAGGAGTTCGCGGGCGTGCTCGAGAGCCTTCTTGTTCAGACGGGTGCTCATGCAGTCTTCTCCTCTCGCGTCGAGCCACCAGTGTGCGACGACGGCGCGAGCAGGCGAAGGGCCTGGCGACCGGAGGAGGCGGATGCTAGGAGGTGGCGCGCACGTCGGCCGGAGCGGCCCGCGAAGTCCTGCCCAGCCGCAGGTAGAGCACGATCACAGCGACGGCCGAAGCCGCGGCGAGGATCAGCGCAGCGATCTCGGAATCGACGAACGAACCCGTGAGCGAGAGCCACGCGGGGACAGCGGCCGTCGCAATGCCCTCCCCGAGCGCGACGGCACCCGTGAGGCGCGCCAGGTGATCCTTGCCCAGGCCGAGCAGCAGGAAGAACAGCAGCCAGAGCAGCGCCCAGAGCACCCAGATGACGGCGAAGACCCGGCCGCCGGCAGCCCAGGTCCTCTCGGCGAATCCGATCGCAGCCACGGCGACGAACAGCGAGAACCAGCCGAGACCCGTCGCCGGCAGATCCGCCAGAGCGTTGATGCCCACCCACAGATACGTGAAGCCGAAGAGGTACAGGCCGCTCGCGGCGAAGATCACCGCAGGGTCACCGTCCGCGGTCATGACCAGGAAGGTCGGTGTGATGACCTGCATGGCGCCGACGAAGAGGTTGAGCGGAGCAGCGGCTCGGGCGGTCATCGCGCCGAGCAGCATGATGCCGTTGATGATCAGCACGGCGCCGACGTAGAAGAGCCCGATGTCAGCCATCCGGTCGCTCCTTCGAGAAAGGCGGTGGCCGGCACTGTGCACACGGACCATCGCGGGTGGGAGGGCATCGGCCCGACGATGGCTTCGACATCCATCTCGTACGGCGCGACCGCGATGATCGTGCAGCCTGATCGGAGTGTAGTCGAAACCGCCTCACCGCTCTGAGACAGCCACGGCACATCCGATCCGATTCGGTGCCGCCTCCGAATCACTCAGCAAGCGGCCATCGGGCCGGTGCGAGGATCGGGGAGCAATGTCGAAACAGAATCGACGCGGGGCGTTCATCGTGTTCGCCGCAGTCGCAGGCGTGATCAGCGGTGTGGTGTTCCTTGCCGCTGCGGAGCTGTCGGCTCTGCTGGTGGCGCGGGATGCGAGCCCGCTGCTGGCGGTCGGCTCGTTCGTCATCGACATCGTTCCGCAGCCCCTCAAGGAGTTCGCCATCTCGACGTTCGGTGAGTTCGACAAGGTCGCGCTGCTGATCGGACTCGGTCTGGCCGTCGTGATCGCGTCGGCGGCGGCCGGAATCCTGCAGCTGCTGTGGCCGCCGGTCGGAATGATCGTGCTCGGCATCGCCGGGGCGGCATCGGTGGCCGCCACCACGACGCGCGCCGGTGTCACCCCCCTCGCGTTCCTTCCGTCGGTGATCGGCGCGATCGCCGGAATCGCGGCTCTCGTCTTCCTCAGCCGGCGGCTTCGCGCTTGGCAGCGTTCGGCCACCGAGCCCGCAGCCGATGGCGACTCCGGCGACAGCACCCATGGTGCCGGCAGCGCCGTGGCCGTCGACCGACGCCGGTTCTTCGCGCTCGCCGGCATCGCCGGCGCATCCGCGCTGATCGTCGGCGTCACTTCTCGCGTCGTCAGCGCGACGGCCTCATCCGTTGCGGCGATCCGCAAGGGGCTTCGCCTGCCCGCAGCTCGAACGTCGGTGACGATCCCGGACGGCGCCGAGCTCGACGTCCCCGGCATCTCCCCGCTGTTCACCCCCAACGCCGACTTCTACCGGGTGGACACAGCCCTCACCGTGCCGACCGTGGACCCCGCGAGCTGGCGGCTGGTGATCGACGGGATGGTCGACCAGCGGATCGAGCTCACCTTCGACGAGCTGGTGGAGATGGGACTGGACGAGTACGCAATCACGCTGACCTGCGTCTCCAACGTCGTCGGCGGCGACCTGGTGGGCAACGCGATGTGGCTCGGCGTGCCGATCCGGGATGTCCTGCGGCTGGCGTCCCCGCACGCCGACGCCGACATGGTGCTGTCCCGCAGCGTTGACGGCTACACCGCCAGCACTCCCCTGTCGGCGCTCACCGATGATGGGCTCGACGCGATCCTCGCCGTCGGCATGAACGGCCAGCCGCTCCCCCTCGAGCACGGATTCCCGGTCCGCATGGTGGTGCCTGGCCTGTACGGGTACGTGTCGGCCACGAAGTGGGTGACCGAGCTGAAGGTCACCACGTTCGAGAAGGACGAGGCATACTGGACGCCGCGCGGCTACAGCGCCGAGGCGCCCATCAAGTTCTCATCCCGCATCGACACCCCGAAGATCGGCAAGAGCGTCGCTGCCGGCCGTATCCCGATCGCGGGCGTGGCATGGGCGCAGACGGTGGGCATCGAAGCCGTGGAAGTGAGCATCGACAACGGCGACTGGCAGCGTGCGACCCTGTCCACTCCCATCAACACCGACACCTGGGTGCAGTGGTTCCTGGAATGGGACGCCGAACCCGGCAATCACTACGTCGCCGTGCGAGCGATCAACAAGAACGGCGAGATGCAGATCGAGGAAGCCGCCCCCATCGCACCAGATGGATCCGCGGGGTGGCAGCGCTCACTGATCGCCGTGAGCTGACCCACCGGGTTGAGAACCAGAAAACCCCCGCCTGAACGGGGGTTCTTCTCTGCTGGGGTACCTGGACTCGAACCAAGAACAACTGAACCAGAATCAGCCGTGTTGCCAATTACACCATACCCCAAGGGCGAAACCGGAGCCTCGCACCGAGAGTCAAGCTTACCCGAGCGGCGTGCAGATGGCGAATCGACACCGGATGCCCGGGCGTGGCGAAACCGCCAAGCTCACAGCTCCCCCATCCGCGCCGGCTTCGTCCACCGGAGGAACACCGTCGACCGAGTGATCCGTGCGAGATCCGCCAGCAGAGCACCGACCTTCGTGCCGATGCACAGGCTGAGGAACATCATGGGTGCCGATGCCAGTGCCTGCGCGTCGAAGCTCGCCAGCGACACGAGACCGATCGTGCCCGGCACGAGCAGCAGGAACGCCGGCTGGAACGATACCGTGGCCGGCACGGCGAGCGTCACCCGCTCGAGTACGCGAGCCGCGACGAACAGCACCGCCGCTGCCATTCCGGTCGCCACGACGCTGCCGACCAGCGGGCTGAACAGCGCGAGCACCGCGTAGGTGCCCGTCATCACCACGATGCAGACGACCGTCAGGCGGAAGCCGGATCCGAACGCGAGGCCGATGCCGATGGCGAGCACGACCACCGCGAACCATGCCGTCCACAGCGGCGGCAGCGCCTCCCACCCCGCGCTCTCGTTCGATAGGTGCACGGCCTCACCGACCAGCGCCGCCGACGCCGAGTCGACCCGGAGCCCCGTGAGGTAGGCACCCGAGTACAGTCCGGCGGCCATGAACGCGAGCATGATCAGCCCGTACATCAGCCGCGAAGCGCCGGTGACGATATCGGTCGAGGTCAGCTCCAGCAGAGCGTTGGTGATCAACGCGCCCGGCACCAGGATCGCCACCGGTGCGCACACGGCGAACAACGGCACAGGTCCGAGATCCCACGCGTTCGCCACCACGCCGACCAGCAGGGTCGACGCGAACGCCGACACGAACGGAGCGACCGCCGCTGCGGCCCGCACCCGCATCATCAGCATCATCAGTCCGCCGACGAGCAAGCCGACCACCAGCGCGACGATGGCCGCCCACCATGGGCAGCGGAACAGCACGGCCAGCGACACGGAGAGCAGACCACAGCCGATGACGCTCTGCAGACCGGGCATCCGGCGCGGGGTCGCGCGGATCGCCGCCATCCGCTCTGGCGCGGATGCCAATGGCACGGCGCCCATCTCCAGATCGCGCACCAGCCTGCTAGCGCGCGCCGACTGGCGGAAGGTCAGCGCCTCGCCCTTGCCGATCACCGTGGTCGTCGCCGACGCCGACCCTGGCCGGCTCACCATCACCATCTCCGGCAGGATCGCGAACTCGAGGGTCGTCCCGGGCGCCGCTCTGCGGCTCACCTGCTCGAGAGATCCGCGCACGTCGGTCACCGACGTGCCGCACTCGAGCAGCAGCACACCCAGATCGCCGAGGATGACATCCGTCTCGGCTGCCGGCATCACGGCATCCGGCGCCGGACAGCTCACGCCAGGAAGTCAGCGAGCATGCGCAGTCGCCGCAGCGACTCGTCCTTGCCCAGCAGCTCCATCGACTCGAACAGCGGCGGTGAGACGCGCCGGCCCGTCAGGGCGACGCGCGGCGGACCGTACGCGACACGCGGCTTGAGCCCGAGCTCGTCGACGAGCTTGGCCGAGAGCGCCGACTGGATGGCATCCGGGGTGAACTCCTCGATCGGCTCGAGAGCCACCGCACACGCCGCGAGCACCTCGGCGGCGTTCGCCGGCAGGCCCTTCAGCGCGTCGGCCTCGTACGAGACGTTGTCCGTGAAGAGGAAGCCGAGCATGCCGGCCGACTCGCCGAGCAGCTGCATGCGCTCCTGCACGAGCGGCGCCGCGCGGAACGCCAGCACGATCTGCTCGTGCGTCGGCTCGCCGCCGAACACGTCCGCGGCGGCCAGGTAGGGCAGCATCCGCTCCGCGAAGTCCTTCTCATCCAGCATCCGGATGTGGTCGCCGTTGATCGACTCGGCCTTCTTCTGGTCGAAGCGCGCCGGGTTCGGGTTGACGTCGGCGATGTCGAACGCGGCGATGAACTCGTCGAGCGAGAACACATCACGGTCCGCGGCGATCGACCAGCCCAGCAGCGCGAGGTAGTTCAGCAGGCCCTCGTGGATGAAGCCTCGCTCGCGGTGCAGGAACAGGTCGGCCTGCGGGTCGCGCTTGGACAGCTTCTTGTTTCCGGTCTCACCGAGCACGAGCGGCATGTGCGCGAAGCGCGGCACGAAGGTGGTGACGCCCGCCTGGATCAGCGCGTCATACAGCGCGAGCTGGCGTGCGGTCGACGGCATGAGGTCCTCGCCGCGAAGCACGTGCGTGATGCCCATCAGCGCGTCGTCGACCGGGTTCACGAAGGTGTACAGCGGCACACCGTTCGGGCGCACGACCACGAAGTCGGGGAAGGAGCCCGCCGGGAAGGTCACCTCGCCGCGGATCATGTCGACGTAGGTCAGGTCCTCATCCGGCACCCGCAGACGCAGCGCGGGCTGACGGCCCTCGGCGCGGAACGCGGCCTTCTGCTCGTCGGTGAGGTCGCGGTCGAAGTTGTCGTAGCCGAGCTGCTTCGCCCGGCCGTTCGCCTCGTTGCGGGCGTCGATCTCCTCCGCCGTCGAGTAGCTCTCGTACAGCGCACCGGTCGCCAGCAGCTTCTCGATCACACCGCGGTAGATGTCGTGCCGCTCGGACTGGCGGTACGGCGCGTGCGGGCCGCCGACCTCGACACCCTCGTCCCAGTCGATCTTCATCCAGGTAAGCGCGTCGACGAGCTGACGGAAGCTCTCCTCGCTGTCACGCGCGGCATCGGTGTCTTCGATGCGGAAGATCAGCTTGCCGCCGTTGTGGCGGGCGTACGCCCAGTTGTACAGCGCCGTGCGCACCATGCCGACGTGCGGCAGGCCGGTCGGCGAGGGGCAGAAGCGCACTCGGACGTCAGATCCGGTGGCGGTGGTGGTGAGGGGATGCACGGTAGCCATATCCCCTCGATTCTATCCGGGGCGGATGCCCTGACCCGGCCGGCTCGGCTGCGCTCAGCCGACACGCTCGACGGCGATCGCGGCGGTCTGCGTCATCGGCATCCGCCCACCCTCGCCGCGCTCGTCGACGAGCTCCTCGAACGCGGCGCGGAAGCGGGCGCGATGGGCATCCGAGAGCGTCGCGTAGTACGCGCCGGCGCCGGCCACTCCCCCGGCGACGGATCGCCAGAGCGCGTCGGGTTCTGCGTCCCAGGTCCAAGTCAGCTCGGCCACCTCGGGATTCCAACCGGCGTCGATCAGCATGGCTGCGAGTCCGTCGGCGGTGCGCTCGAAGTCCTTCTCGGCAGGAAGACGGGTGCCGGATGCCGGAGTCAGTCCCGCACGCTCGATCACGTCGCCCCACAGGGCCGTCGGAGAGGCCGACCAGGTCGTCACGATCACCAGTTCCCGCGCGACCCGGCGCAGCTCGGCAGCGGCGGCTCGCGGGTCGGGCACATGGTTGAGGACGAAGTTCGCCGTCAGAACATCGAATGCCCGGTCGCCGAACGAGAGATGCGGCAGAGCCTCGTCGACGAGCCTGAACCCGGGATGCCTGGCACGGGCAGCCTCGCGCATGCTGGGCTCGGGCTCGGCTGCGGTGACCCGCCAGCCGGCATCCATCCACGCCACCGCGAGCGTGCCGTCCCCTGCGCCGACGTCGAGCAGCGTGCGACTGTGGGCGGGGCCCGCGATCTCGCGCAGCCGCTCGCCCGTGCCCGTGCCCGCGCACAGCGCGGCGTAGGAGGCGGCGAACGCCTCACCGGTGCCTGTCCAGCTCATGCGGTTCGTTCCCCGCTCATGCCGTTTCGCGGATGCGGCCGAACGGCGAGAGGGCGGTGATGGCGATCACGAGCACGAGCGCGACGGTGGCGAGCCCGCCGTAGCCGAACTGCGTGAGCACGATCCCCGCTCCTGCGGCGCCGACCGCCGCGGTGAGGCTCATGAGCGAGTCGCTGATGCCCTGACGTCGCGGGCGCATGAGCACGGTCGACGATTCCGTCAGCAGTGCCGCCCCGGCCACCGTAGCCGCGCTCCAGCCGAGGCCGAGCAGGATCAGTGCGACCATCACACCCGCCGGATGCTCTCCCGCGAAGATGGCGGTGAGCAGCGAAGCGGTGAGCACCGCCTGGCCGAGCAGCACCACCCGGATGCGCCCCCACCGGTCGGCGAGGATCCCGAACAGCGGTGACAGGCCGTACATGCCGGCGACGTGCAGAGCGATCGTGACTCCGACCAGCAGCGTCACCTCCTGGGTCGTGCCGTGCCCGCCGCCGTGCGCCATGTGCTTCAGATGGATCGGCGTCATCGCCATGACCGACGCCATCACGGCGTGCGACCCCGACACGGCGAAGATCGCGTAGCGCGCGACGACCGGGCGGTCGACATCGGCCCCGAGCACCGCGCCCCGGGCGGATGATCTGGCCAGGCTCAAGGCCGTCAGCAGCGGGTCCGGGCGCAGCGCGATGACATACAGCACGAGCGCGGCCGCCTGAGCGACGAGCGAGAAGAGATAGGAACCGGTGAGCGGAGGCATCCCGATCAGTGCGCCGACCTCTTCGCCGAGCGGCAGCAGCAGGGGTCCGGTCACCCCGCCGACGGTGGTCGACCACACGACGATCGACAGGTCGCGACCGCGGTGCGCGGGCTGGGCGAGGTCCGTGGCGGCGAAACGCGACTGCAGGTTGCCGGCGTTGCCCATGCCGATCATGATGATGCCCACCAGGAGCAGCGGGAAGAAGCGCAGCGCGGCCGACGTGATGACGATGCCGATCCCGATGAGGGCGAGCAGGTTGCCCGCGGTCAGCGACATCCGGCGTCCGCGGCGTGCGGCGAAGCGCGCCAGCGGGATCGCGAAAGCGGCAGCGCCCAGGGTGACGGACGCGGTCGCCAGACCCGACAGGGCGTCATCACCCGAGAGGTCGGCGGCGAGCAGGGCGCCGAGCGAGACGGTCGCACCGAATGCGATGCCGCCGAGCACCTGCCCGGCGGCGAGCACGCCGACGGTGCGGCGCTGAATGGCGCGGAGGTCTTCGATCGGCGGGGTGCTCACCGCGCTCACGCGCTGGGGGCGGCGTCGCGCACGGGATTGCGCAGCACGCCGATCCCGCTGATCTCGATCTCGACGCTGTCGCCTGCGACGATCTCGCCCACGCCCGCAGGGGTGCCGGTCATGATCACATCTCCCGGCAGCAGAGTGAAGACGGCGGAGGCGTACGCGATGATGTCCGCGACGGAGTGGACCATGTCGGTGAGCGGCGCCTGCTGGCGCGTCTCGCCGTTCACCCGGGTCTCGAGTCGTGCGGTGGCCGCATCGAACTCGGTCTCGATGACCGGGCCGAGCGGGCAGAAGGTGTCGAAGCCCTTGCCGCGGGTCCACTGCCCGTCTTTGCGCTGCAGGTCGCGCGCGGTCACGTCGTTGCCGACCGTGTAGCCGAAGACGTAGTCGAGGGCGTTCTCGGCGCTGACGTTCTTGGCGATGCGGCCGATGACCGCGACCAGCTCGCCCTCGAACTCGGTGCGCTCTGAGATCGTCGGTCGCACGATGGTGTCGCCGGGGCCGACCACGGAGGTGTTGGGCTTGAGGAAGAGCAGCGGCTCCTCCGGTGCGACGTTGCCGAACTCTGCCGCGTGGTCGTGGTAGTTGCGACCGACGCAGACGACCTTCGACCGCGGGATCACCGGGGCGAGCAGCGCGACGTCGGCGACGGGCACGCGCTCCCCCGTCGGCTCGTAGCCGGCGAACATCGGATCGCCGTCGAGCACGACGATCTCGTCGCCGTCGAGGATGCCGTACCGGATGCCGTCGTTGTGACTGAAACGCGCGATCTTCACTCCGTCAGCCTAACCCCGCGCTGTTACCTCCCTCTCTCCCCTCCCTCTCGCCCCTCCCTCTCCGCCCGGTACGCCGACACCCCCACTTCCCGCCGACACCCCCATGTAGGAGCGTCCGCACGTGGGGGTGTCGGCGCGAAGTGGGGGTGTCGGCGCAGGGGAAGGGCGAGGGCGCGGAGGGAGAGGGCGCGGCGGACATGCGCGGGTCAGCCCGGCGGACGGATGCCGAAGGCAGCGAGGCGCGTACCGAAGGCGTCAGGTGTGCGGATGTGCTCATATCCCCAACGGGCGAAGCCCCACCCGGTGACACCTCGTATGTCATCTTCTCTGCGCTTCTCCGCCACCGCTTCATCCGATGACGCCGCCGTGCGAAGATCGGGATCGAGGTACTTGCCCTTCCCGTCGAACTCGCCGAACCGTCGCGCCCGCAGGAACGCGAAGTCCACCCAGTACCGATCGCCCTGTGCGCCGGTGACCGGAACCTGGAGCTCGTACTTCGAGAAGCCCAGCTGATGCAGCCGCACGCGGCTGACGCTTTCACCCGGCAGCTGCGACCGTCCGTCGGCGAAGTCGAGCACCTCGCGGGCTTGACGCACGCCCCGCAAGCCAGGACGCGCGAGTCGCAGCGCTTCTGCGCGCCACAGGGCATCCGCCTCGGCATCCACCACCTGCCCACTCACCGCGCGCTGGCGCAGGGCCGCGTCGGTGCAGCTCACCGCGGTGTCGAACGCCGCTGTGCGCGCGACATCGAAAGTCGTGCGGATCAGCGACGTGACACGGAAGCCTTCGATCTCGGTGATATCCCCGTCGTCGAGGCGCATGTCGCGGCGCACAACGCCGGCGATCACCCGGCTGTGGCGTGTCCCGTCGACGACGATCTGCACCGGCTGATCGCCCATCCGGTACATCGGCAGGCCCCAGAGCACGGCCGCCGACGCGTGAGTGAACAGCGGCCCTTTCCCCTGGCTCGCCGCCTTCACAGCCAGCACCTTCAGCAGGTGCTGCCCCTCCCACCAGAGCGATGTCCAGTCCTTCGCGCGCACGTATGATCCGCGATGCACCCTCCGCAGGCTCTGCGCGCGCAGGGCATCGCGCAGCTGCCGCTCGGTGACACCGTTGTTCCGGAGGTGTTCGCGGGTGAGCAGCATCCGACCTGCCTCAGCGATGTCGATTCGTCGACGCATCGCTCCATGATGCGGACGTCCGACTGCCCGGATGCCGCCCTCCACAGCGCGATCCGCGCGAGCCGCCCTGTGCAGGACGAATCATTCCCGCCGAGACCCCCACTAGACGCCGACACCCCCACGTACGGACGTCCACACGTGGGGGTGTCGGCGCGAAGTGGGGGTGTCGGCGAAAGAAAGAGAGGGGGAAGAAGAGTCAGTCGACGCGGACGAGCCAGCCGTGCTTGTCTTCGCGACGGCCGTACTGGATGTCGGTCAGCTCCTCGCGCAGCGACATGGCGAGCTCGCCGAGAGGCTGCTGGTCTTCGAAGTCGTCCGACACGAGGGCGCCGATCGGGGTGACCACGGCGGCGGTGCCGCAGGCGAACACCTCGACGATGTCGCCGGATGCCACCCCCTGGCGCCACTCGTCGAGCGAGACCGCACGGCGCTCCACCGTGAGCCCGCGGTCCTCCGCGAGCTGCAGCAGCGAGTCGCGCGTGATTCCCTCGAGGATGGTGTCGGACTGCGGGGTGACGATGCGACCGTCCTTGTAGACGAACATCACGTTCATGCCGCCCAGCTCTTCGACGTTGCCGTCCTGGTCGAGGAAGACGACCTGGTCGCAGCCCTGGCCCGAAGCCTCGGACTGAGGCAGCAGGCTCGACGCGTAGTTGCCCCCGGTCTTGGCCGCTCCCGTGCCGCCCTTGCCTGCGCGCGCATAGTTCTTCGACAGCCAGATGCGCACCGGCTTCACGCCGCCGGTGAAGTACGCGCCGGCTGGCGAGGCGATCAGGTAGTAGGCCACCTTCTTCGCCGGTCGCACGCCGAGGAACGCCTCCTTGGCGAACATGAACGGGCGCAGATACAGGCTCTGGTCGGCGCCGGAGGGGACCCAGCCGCCGTCGACCGCGATCAGCTCGCGGATCGACTGCACGAAGTGCTCGGTGGGCAGCTCGGGCAGGGCCATGCGACGGGCGCTGCGGCGCAGACGCTCGGCGTTGCGGTCGGGGCGGAAGGTGTGCACCGAGCCGTCGGCGTGCCGGTACGCCTTGATGCCCTCGAAGATCTCCTGCCCGTAGTGCAGCACGGCGGCTGCCGGATCGAGCGAGATCGGTCCGTACGGCTGCACGCGCGGGCGGTGCCAGCCGCCCTTCTCAGACCAGCAGATGTCGACCATGTGGTCGGTGAAGTTCGTGCCGAAGCCCGGGTTCTGCAGGATCTCCTCGCGCTGAGCGGGGCTCTTGGCGGCGAGGTTCTTCGTCACGGCGAACGTGAGCTCAGCGGTGTCGGAGCTGGCCGTGGTGGCGGTGTCGGTCATGTCTGTCCTCTGTCGGATGCGGCGTCGATGCGCGCGGGTTCTCAGATTACGCCTGCAGACGGGCGATGATCGCGTCGCCCGTCTCGACTGTGGTGCGAGCGCCGTCGCGGCTCGCGATGTCGGCTTCGACCGCCTGCTGCACACGCGCGGATTCTTCACGCAGGCCGAGGTGGTCGAGCAGCAGGGCGACCGACAGGATCGCTGCGGTCGGGTCGGCCTTCTGCTGTCCCGCGATGTCGGGCGCCGAGCCGTGCACGGGCTCGAACATCGAAGGGAAAGCGCCGTCGGGGTTGATGTTGCCAGAGGCGGCGAGACCGATGCCGCCGGTGACGGCACCGGCGAGGTCGGTGAGGATGTCGCCGAAGAGGTTGTCGGTGACGATCACGTCGAATCGTGCCGGGTCGGTCACGAGGAAGATCGTGGCGGCGTCGACGTGCAGGTAGTCGACGGAGACGGCCGGATGCTCGGATGCCACCTGATCGACGATCCGCTTCCAGATCGCCCCGGCGTGCACGAGCACATTGGTCTTGTGCACGAGGGTGAGCTTGCTGCGGCGCCGCTCGGCGAGGTCGAAGGCGTAGCGGACGACGCGCTCGACGCCGAAGGCGGTGTTCACGCTGGTCTCGTTGGCGACCTCGTGCGGGGTGCCCTTGCGGATGGCGCCGCCGTTGCCGACGTACGGTCCCTCAGTTCCCTCTCGGACGACGACGAAGTCGATCTCACCGGGATCCGCCAGTGGGCCCGATGCGCCGGGGAAGAGCTTGGAAGGGCGCAAATTCACGTAGTGATCGAGCTCGAAGCGCAGCTTCAGCAGCAGACCGCGCTCGATGTTGGCATCCTTCAGCCGCTCGTCGCCCGGCGTTCCGCCGACGGCGCCGAGCAGGATCGCGTCGTGCGAGCGGATAGCGTTCAGGTCCTCGTCGGTGAGCGTGTCGCCGGTCGCGAGATAGCGGTCGGCCCCGAGCGAGAACGGCGTCTTCTCGAACGTCACGTCGCCACCGGCGGTGACCGCGTCGAGCACCCGCTCAGCCTCGGCGATGACCTCTCGTCCGATGCCGTCACCGGGGATGACGGCCAGCTTCACGACGCGCGACATGGGTCTCCTTGAGCGCTGCTCGTCCGCGACGCGGGTCGCCGCGGACACTGCCTCCAGCGTACCGGCGCCCACGCGGGCGTCACGCCGGATGTCAGCGCGTCGGCCGCAGCGCGGTGGCGGCGATGACGATCGCGGATGCCACCAGCAGAGCGCCGATGAGCGAGGTCGTGACGATGCCGGAGTCGAACGCGTGCCCCGCGGCCTGCCACAAGGCATCCGCCTGCGGCGTCGGCAGGTCCTGGGCGGCTGCGTAGGCGCCGGCCAGCGTCTCGCGAGCCTGGGCTGCGGATGCCTCGGGCACGCCACCCGGGATGATCAGCGCGCCGCGGTAGAAGGCCGTGATGATCCCGCCCAGCACCGCGGTGCCGAGCACCGCCCCGAGCTCGTAAGCGGTCTCGGAGACGGCGCTGGCGGCGCCCGCCTTCTCGACCGGCGCATGCGCGAGGATCAGCTCGTTCGAGATGGTCTCGGCCGCGCCGATCCCGATTCCCAGCACGACGAAGGCCACGATCAGCCAGGCGACGCTGTTCCACTGCGCGGTGAACGCGACGATCAGGTATCCGCCGACCGACAGCAGGAGGCCGACGGGCACGACGATATGCGGCGGCACCCTGCGCGAGATCGGCACGACTCCGAGTCCCGCGACGATCATGGCCGCCATACCGGGTACCAGCGCCAGACCGGCGATCATCGGCGAGAGCCCGAGGACGAGCTGCAGCTGCTGCGGCACGAAGTAGAGGAACCCCACGAGTGCGATCACGCTCAGCAGATTGACCAGGATCGCGCCACTGAAGCCACCGCGACGGAACAGGCTCATGTCGAGCATGGGTGTCTCGGCACGCAGCTGGCGACGCACGAACAGCCAGCCCATCACGACGCCGATGATCACGAGCATCACAGCGGTGAGCGTCGGTCCGTCGACCGCGAACGACTTGATGGCGTAGACGACAGGGATCATCGCCGCCATCGACAGCAGGATGCCGATCGGGTCGATGCGCCCGGGGTTCGGGTCACGACTTTCCGGCAGCAGCCAGTACCCGCCGATGAGCAGCGGCACGAGCATGGGCACGGCGATGAGGAACACCGATCCCCATGCGAAGTGCTCGAGCAGGAATCCCCCGACGACCGGCCCGAGCGCAGACCCCGCCGAGAATCCGGACGCCCAGATCGCGATTGCGAGCCGGCGCTGGTCGCGATTGGGGAAGAGCGATCGCAGCAGAGACAGCGTCGACGGCATCAGCATCGCGCCGAAGAAGCCGAGCGCCGCGCGTGCGGCGATGAGCAGCCCGGCGGTCGGCGCGAACGCCGCCAGCGCCGAGACGACCGCGAATCCGGTGGCGCCGATGAAGAGCATCCGGCGTCGACCGAACCGGTCCCCCATCACGCCCATCGTGACGAGCAGGCCCGCGAGCACGAGGGAGTAGACGTCGATGACCCAGAGCTGCTCGGCGCCGGAGGGACGCAGGGCGAGCGAGATCTCGGGCAGGGCGAAGCTGAGCACAGTGTTGTCGACCGAGACCAGCAGCACGGGCAGCATCAGCACGGCCAGCGCCGCCCACCCTCTCGCGCCGACGCGTGCGCCGTCTTCGTGGGTCAGCCGGATCGGGGCTGTGACGGACATGCCTGCACCTCTTCTGTGTCTGGAGCGGTCGGGTTTCTAAACCGTCCGGCTGGTACAGTAACACGACAGCCCGATCGTCTGGAGTATCGATGTCCCGTCCCCCGCTTGCCCGCGAGCGCGTGCTCGACGCCTATCAGAGCATCCTCATCGCCGACGGCGAGCGGGCCGCCACGCTCGAGGCGGTCGCCCGCGAAGCCGGGGTGTCGAAGGGCGGGCTGCTCTACCACTTCGCGTCGAAGGACGACCTGACCCGTGGTCTCGTCGCCCGCTTGGCGGCGCTGACGGACGACGACCTCGAGCGGATGACGACTGCCGAAGACGGCGCGATCGCGTACTACGTGCGCACCTCCGTCATGGAGGACGACGCCCTCGATCGCGCGCTGATCGCAACGACACGCCTCGCGCAGGGCGGGTCCGCCGCGGCATCCGGAGCACTGCGCGAGGTGCGGATGCGGTGGGCCGGTGCCATTCGACCGCACGTGCGCGACGAGACCGCGCTCGACCTCGTCATGCTGCTCAGCGACGGCCTCTACTTCAACAACTCGCTCGCCGAGCCCGGCGACGAGCAGAGCGCGCTGAGCGAGTTCGTGCCGACCGGCGCCGTCCTCGATCAGCTGATCGCCCTGGTCGTGGAAGCGACGACGCGGGCTCCGCAGTGAATCGGAGCCCGCGTCAGCACAGCAGAGGGATCAGACCTCGGCGATCTCGATCTGGCGGAACAGGTCCGCGTCGATCGCCGCGCTGACGTCTTCGAGCAGCTCGTCGGAGACGGGCGAGTCGAGGGTCAGCACGCTGAGCGCCTGAGCGCCGGCAGCCTCTCGTGCGATCTGCATGCCGGCGATGTTGATGCCGGCGTCGCCGAACTTCTGGCCGTAGACCGCGACGATGCCGGGACGGTCGGTGTAGAGCATCACGACGTGGTGCTTCTCGATCGGCAGCTCGATCGCGTGCTCGTTGATCGACACGAGCTTCTCGATCTGCTTCGGACCGGTGAGCGTGCCCGAGACTGCGAGCTGCGACCCGTCGGAGAGAGCGCCGCGCAGCGTGATCACGTTGCGGTACTCCTCGCTGATCTCGTCCTGCAGGAGGCGCACGGCGATACCGCGCTGCTCCGCGAGCAGCGGTGCGTTCACATACGACACCGTCTCGCTGACGATGTTGGTGAAGACACCCTTGAGCGCGGCGAGGCGCAGCACGCTGACGTCGTAGTTGTTGAGCTCGCCGTGCACCTCGACGTCGAGGCTGGTGATCGGCGACTGCGCGAGCGCCGAGAAGATCTGGCCGAGCTTCTCGACCAGCGGGATGCCCGGGCGCACGTACGGGTCGATGACGCCACCCGCCACGTTGACCGCATCGGGCACGAGGTCGCCGCCGAGGGCCAGCCGCACCGACCGTGCGACGGACACACCGGCCTTCTCCTGCGCCTCGTCGGTGCTCGCTCCGAGGTGCGGGGTGACGACGACGTTGGGCAGGCCGAGCAGCGCCTGGGCGGTGCTGCCCTCGGCCGGCGGCTCGGAGGTGAAGACGTCGAGGCCGGCACCGGCGATTTCGCCGGCGACGAGTGCTTCGTGCAGGTCCGCCTCGTCGATCAGACCGCCGCGCGCGACGTTGACCACGAATGCGGTCGGCTTCATGGCGGCGAACTGCTCGGCCGCGATCATGCCGGTCGTCTCGGGTGTCTTCGGCATGTGGATGGTGACGAAGTCCGACTCGGCCACGAGCTCGTCGAGCGTGACGAGCTGCACGCCCAGCTGCTGGGCGCGCGCGCTGGTGACGTACGGGTCGTACGCGATGACCCGCATGTCGAATGCGTTGAGCCGCGCGGCGACGAGAGCGCCGATCCGGCCGAGGCCGATGATGCCGACGGTCTTCTCGAAGAGCTCGGCCCCGGTGAACGAGCTGCGCTTCCAGGCGCCGCCGGAGAGCGAGCCGTGAGCGGCAGGGATACGACGGGAGAGGCTGAGGATGTGCCCGACCGTCAGCTCGGCGGCCGAGACGATGTTCGACGTGGGTGCGTTCACGACCATGACGCCTGCGGCGGTGGCCGCCTTGATGTCGACGTTGTCGAGTCCGACGCCGGCGCGGGCGACGACCTTCAGTTTCGGGGCGTGAGCGAGCGCCTCCGCATCGATGCGCGTGGCGGAGCGGACCAGCACGGCGTGGGCGTCGGCGAGAGCCGCGAACAGCGCCTCACGATCGGTTCCATCGACCTCGCGGACGTCGAAGTCGGGCCCGAGCGCCTCGATCGTCGCGGGCGAGAGCACCTCTGCGAGCAGGACGACGGGCTTGGTGGCGGTGTTGTTCGGCACAGATATCCTTCGGGGCAGGACGAGCGATGGTCAGCCGATGCGCCGCACGCCGTCGGGGCGCAATCGCGACACACTTTACCGCAGGGCCGGCAGCCGCCCCGACCGTGTGACGGCTTGAGTCGAGCAGCAGATGCCGCCGGTCAGCTCAGCAGCGATGCGCCGTTGCGCAGCGCGTAGCTGAGCGTGTCGACCCAGAACACCGCGCTCAGGCCGAGCCCCGCGAGCATCACGACGATGAACACGCCGAGTGCGCGACGGCGGGTGAGCATCAGCGCAACCGTGAACACGATCATCGGAACGATGACGGGCATGACCAGCACGGTCCATCCGTATCCGCTGATGCCAGCCTGTGCCATCTCGATCAGATAGAAGGTGGCGTTCCAGATGATGAACGCGTAGGCGAGCCCGAGGATGCCGGTGGCGAATCCGCGCACCAGGCTGACAAGACGCGATGCCGTGGGCGCAGCGGTCGGTGAGGTCTCGCTCACAGCGCTCCTCCTCCCCCGGCCACGACGAAGGGCCACGGCACGAGCAGAGCAGCCCCGACGACCAGAGCGCTGATGCGCACCCAATCCCTGCCCCCACGGGTCAGCATGAGCGTGGCTGTGAACCACAGCGCAGGAGCGAGCACGGCGATCCACATGCTCGCGAGGTACAGCGGTGCCGGCAGCATGAACATCGCCTTCGCCTGCATCCCCACTCCCCCGATCGCCCAGCCGATCGTGTACAGCAGGTACACGCCGCCGAAGATGCCGAGCAGCACGAGCGTCGCGGTGCCGATCCCCTGCGGCTCGTCGTCGATGTCCGTGTCCCGTGCGGGATCGGCTGTCCCGGGTACGATCCCGGCTACGACCTCGCCGTCTGCGGGTCGCTGCGTCGCTGAGCGTTCGTGCGCGACGTCTGGCGCCTGCTCGCGGCGGGGTCCGGGACGGCGCGCCTCGAGCGCGTCGTCGCCCTCCCAGCTGAGAGCGTCATCCTCGGGGTCGGAGTTCATCCCTCCAGCGTACCCAGCCGAGAGAGGCGAGAAGGGAGGCACCCGGCGAACCGGATGCCTCCCTTTCACGAACGGGATCAGCGCGCGGCGCTGCCCTCGACGTAGTCCTCGTCCTGCGACTTCCATGCGAACAGCGAGCGCAGCTCCTTGCCGGTCGCCTCGATCGGGTGACCCTGCTCCTTCTCGCGAAGGGCGAGGAACTCCTCGGCGCCGTTGTCCTGGTCCTCGATGAAGCGCTTCGCGAACGCGCCCGACTGGATGTCGGCGAGCACGCCCTGCATGCGCTCCTTGACACCGGCGTCGATCACGCGCGGGCCCGAGACGTAGTCGCCGAACTCGGCCGTGTCGGAGATCGACCAGCGCTGCTTGGCGATGCCGCCCTCCCACATCAGGTCCACGATGAGCTTGAGCTCGTGCAGCACCTCGAAGTACGCGATCTGCGGCTGGTATCCCGCCTCGACGAGCGTCTCGAAGCCGGCCTGCACGAGGTGGCTCATGCCACCGCAGAGCACGGCCTGCTCGCCGAACAGGTCGGTCTCCGTCTCTTCGGTGAACGTCGTCTTGATGACGCCGGCGCGGGTGCCGCCGATCGCCTTCGCGTACGACAGGGCAAGGTCCCAGGCCTTGCCCGACGCGTCACGCTCGACGGCGATGATGTCCGGGATGCCACGGCCGGCGACGAACTCACGACGCACGGTGTGGCCGGGGGCCTTCGGGGCGATGAGGATCACGTCGACGCCCTCGGGGGCGTCGATGTAGCCGAAGCGGATGTTGAAGCCGTGCGCGAAGGCGAGGGCCTTGCCCGCGGTCAGCTTGTCCTTGATCGACTCGTTGTAGATCGTGCGCTGGTGCTGGTCCGGCGCGAGGATCATGATGACGTCTGCCCACTCGGCGGCGTCGGCCACGTTCTTGACGGGGAAGCCCGCCTCCTCCGCCTTGGCGATCGACTTCGAGCCGTCCTTGAGTGCGATGGTGACCTCGACGCCGGAGTCGCGAAGGTTCATGGCGTGGGCGTGGCCCTGCGAGCCGTAGCCCACGATCGCGACCTTCTTGCCCTGGATGATCGAGAGGTCGGCGTCTGCGTCGTAGAAGATCTCGGTGCTCACGGTGTTGTTTCTCCTTGCTAGTGGTTCGTAAGTTCTGTCAGCCGCGCAGGACGCGCTCGGTGATGCTCTTGCCGCCGCGGCCGATGGCGAGCAGGCCCGACTGGGCGAGCTCCTTGATGCCGAAGGGCTCGAGCGCCCGCATCAGCGCCTGCACCTTGCCCTGGTCGCCGGTCACCTCGACGACCACGGCATCCGGTGCGTAGTCGACGATCGACGCTCGGAACAGGTTCACGATCTCGAGCACGTTCGAGCGGGTGTTGTTGTCTGTGCGCACCTTGATGAGCATGTGCTCGCGCTGCACGGAGTTCGACGCCTCGAGCTCGACGACCTTGATCACGTTGATCAGCTTGTTCAGCTGCTTGGTGACCTGCTCGAGCGGCAGGGCGTCGACGTCGACGACGACCGTGATCCGGGAGATCCCCGACACCTCGGTCACGCCGACGGCGAGGGAGTGGATGTTGAAGCCGCGGCGGGCGAACAGTCCGGCGACGCGGGTCAGGATGCCGGGGGTGTCCTCGACGAGAAGGCTCAGCACGTGTGTGGACATGGCTCAGATCTCCTCATCGAATGCCGGGGCGTGCTCACGCGCGTACTGGATGTAGCTGTTGCTGACGCCCTGCGGCACCATCGGCCACACCATGGCATCGGCGCTCACGACGAAGTCGATCACGACCGGCCGGTCGTTGGTCTCGAGCGCGGTCTGAATGGCAGCATCCACATCCTCCTCCTTCTCCACTCGCAGACCGAGGCAGCCGTATGCCTCCGCGAGCTTGACGAAGTCGGGGATGCGCACCGTGCCGTGACCGGTGTTCAGGTCGGTGTTCGAGTGACGTCCGTCGTAGAACAGCGTCTGCCACTGGCGCACCATGCCGAGCGAGGAGTTGTTGATGATCGCGACCTTGATCGGGATGTTGTTGATGACGCAGGTCGCGAGCTCCTGGTTGGTCATCTGGAAGCATCCGTCACCGTCGATCGCCCAGACCACGCGATCCGGCTCGGCGACCTTGGCCCCCATGGCGGCCGGAACGGAGTAGCCCATGGTGCCGGCGCCACCCGAGTTCAACCAGGAGTTCGGACGCTCGTACTTGATGAACTGCGCCGCCCACATCTGGTGCTGTCCGACGCCGGAGGCATAGACCGCCTCGGGACCGGTGAGCTCGCCGATGCGCTGGATGACGTACTGCGGCGACATCAGTCCGTCATCCGGCTGTGCGTACCCGAGCGGGAACTCGGACTTCAGCCCGTCGAGGTACGACCACCACTCCTCGGTGTCCGGCTTGCCGCCGCCGATCGTGCCGCGGAACGCGGTGTCGAGGTCGACGAGCACATCGCGCACGTCGCCGACGATCGGCACGTCGGCCGTGCGGATCTTCGAGATCTCCGCCGGATCGATGTCCACGTGCACGACCTTGGCGTTCGGGGCGAAGAGCGCCGCCTTGCCGGTGACGCGGTCGTCGAAGCGCGCGCCGAGAGAGACGATGAGGTCGGACTCCTGCAGGGCGAGCACCGCAGGGACAGTGCCGTGCATCCCGGGCATCCCGAGGTGCTGCGGATGGGAGTCGGGGAAAGCGCCGCGTGCCATCAGGGTGGTGACCACGGGCGCGCCGGTGGACTCGGCGAGCGTCAGCAGCTCGGCCGAGGCGTGCGCGCGGATCACGCCGCCGCCGACGTACAGCACGGGCTTCTTCGCCTCGGCGAGCAGGGTCGCAGCGGCCTGGATCTGCTTGCCGTGCGCCTTCGTCACCGGCCGGTACCCGGGCAGGTCGATCCGCGGCGGCCACACGAACGGCGCGACCTGCTGCTGGGCGTCCTTCGTGATGTCGACGAGCACCGGGCCGGGCCGGCCTGTCGAGGCGACCTCGAACGCGGCGGCGAGGGCACCCGGGATGTCCTCTGCCGTCTTCACCAGGAAGGAGTGCTTGGTCACCGGCATGGTGATGCCGACGATGTCGGCCTCCTGGAACGCGTCGGTCCCCATCAGGGTTGAGAACACCTGACCGGTGATGGCCACCATCGGCACCGAGTCCATGTACGCATCGGCGATCGCGGTGACGAGGTTCGTCGCACCGGGGCCGGAGGTGGCGATGCACACGCCGACCTTGCCGGTCGCGGCGGCGTAGCCCTCGGCGGCGTGGCCGGCGCCCTGCTCGTGACGCACGAGGACGTGGCGCAGACCCGAGGCGTCCATGAGCGGGTCGTAGACCGGCATGATCGCGCCACCGGGAATCCCGAAGACATCGGTGACGCCGAGGTTCTCGAGCGAGCGGACGACGGCCTCCGCGCCGGAGATCTCCGGGGTGGCGGACGGGCGTGCAGGCGGCCGCGGCACGGCGGGCGCGGATTCAGGAGTCATTTCGCATCCTTGGTGTCTCATACGCTCTGGGCGTTGGGTCCCTGAGCCTGTCGAAGGGTCAGCCAGTCACCGCGCCCTGCGCGGCAGAGCGCACGAGACGGGAGTACTTGGCGAGGACGCCACGGGTATAGCGCGGGGGAAGCGGCTCCCAGCCTTCCCGGCGGGAGCTCAGCTCAGCCTCCTCGACGAGTAGCTCGAGGGAGCGAGCCGCGATATCGACCCGTATCAGATCACCATCGCGCACGAAGGCGATGGGACCAGCGTCCACCGCTTCGGGTGCTATGTGGCCGATGCACAGGCCGGTTGTGCCGCCTGAGAATCGTCCGTCTGTCAAGAGTAGTACATCTTTTCCGAGGCCCGCGCCCTTGATGGCCGCGGTGATGGCGAGCATCTCCCGCATGCCGGGCCCGCCCTTGGGACCCTCGTAGCGGATGACGATGACATCACCGGGGTTGATCTCCCCGGCGGCCAGAGCGTCCATCGCGCCGCGTTCCCGCTCGAACACCCGGGCCGGTCCCTCGAACACGTCGGCGTCGAAGCCGGCCGACTTCACCACAGCGCCCTCGGGGGCGAGTGAGCCGTGCAGGATCGTGATGCCGCCGGATGCGTGGATGGGGTTGTCGAAGGTGTGGATGACGTCGCCGTCGACGGGGTCGGGGTTCAGGTCGCGCAGGTTCTCGGCCACCGTCTTGCCGGTCACCGTGAGGGCGTCGCCGTGGATCAGGCCCTCGTCGAGCATCGCCTTCATGATGACGGGGATGCCACCGTGCCGGTCGACGTCGTTCATGACGTACTTGCCGAACGGCTTCATGTCGGCCACGTGCGGGGTGCGGCTGCCGATGCGGTTGAAGTCGTGCAGCGACAGCTCGATGCCCGCCTCGTTGGCGATCGCGAGCAGGTGCAGCACGACGTTCGTCGACCCGCCGAGCGCCATGGCCAGTGCGATGGCGTTCTCGAACGACTCCTTGGTGAGGATGTCCTTCGTCGTGATGCCCTGACGCAGCAGGTTCACGACGGCCTCGCCCGATCGGTGCGCGAAGTAGTCGCGGCGGCGGTCGGCGGCGGGCGGGGCGGCCGAGCCCGGCAGGCTCAGGCCGAGCGCCTCGGCGACGGATGCCATGGTGTTGGCGGTGTACATCCCGCCGCACGCACCCTCACCGGGCGCGAACGCGCATTCGATGCGCTTGAGGTCCTCTTCCGACATCCGGCCCGCGCGACACGCGCCGACGCCCTCGAAGGAGTCGATGATCGTGATGTCCTTCTCGGTGCCGTCCGAGAGCTTCACCCAGCCGGGAGCGATGGATCCGGCGTACAGGAACACGCTCGACAGGCCCAGCCGGGCGCTGGCCATCAGCATGCCGGGGATGGACTTGTCGCAGCCGGCGAGCAGCACGGTGCCGTCGAGGCGCTCGGCCATGATCACCGTCTCGACGGAGTCTGCGATGACCTCGCGCGACACGAGCGAGAAGTGCATGCCCTCGTGGCCCATCGAGATGCCGTCGGAGACCGAGATGGTGCCGAACTGCAGCGGGTACCCGCCGCCCGAGTGCACGCCCTCCTTGGCGCCCTGCGCGAGCCGGTCGAGGCTCAGGTTGCACGGCGTGATCTCGTTCCAGCTCGAGGCGATGCCGATCTGCGGCTTGTCCCAGTCGGCGTCGCCCATGCCCACGGCGCGGAGCATGCCGCGGGATGTGGTCGCCTCGATGCCGTCGGTGACGACGCGGCTGCGGGGCTTGATGTCGATGTCTGGCTGGGCGCCCGACATGCCGGGCTGAGAATCGCGGGTGGACATGACGGAAGTCTATGCGGGTCGGGTGGCCCGTTCCGACGCGATGACTTCCAGAAGTTCGGCGATCTGCTGTGGGGATTCGACACGCAGCGTGGCAGCGGTCTCCCCCGGCCCGACGCGCACGCCGAGGTCGTCGGCGGTGAGCACGCGCAGCGCATCCTCGTCCGTGACGTCGTCACCGGCGAACAGGATGCCGGTCGCGCCGGTGTGCTCGCGCAGCACGGCGATCGCGGTGTCCTTGCCCTCGTCGCGGGAGGAGTACTCGAGGATGCGGTCGCCGGTGCGGCGGCGCCAGTGCCGCGCGCGGCGCGCGAACACCTCGTCGACCGCGGTGAAGGCCTCGCGCTCCACCTCGGCGCTCGCGGGGCGTCCGTGGATGCCGATCCCGAACGTCTTGCTCTCGAGCTCGACGCCCGGGTAGTTCGTCAGCAGCGGCGCGAGCTCGTCGAGCAGCGCGTCGCGCAGCATCCGGTCGGGGTCGCCGGCCTCGGCATCCGCTTCGCTCTCCCCCGGATACCAGTACTGCGCCCCGTGGGAGCCGGCCAGCACGATCGGCGAGTCGTCGTGGTGCTCGGCGATCTCACGCAGGTGCACGAGGCTGCGCCCGGAGATGAAGGCGACCGTCGTGTGCGGCAGGGCTGCGAGTTCGGCGAGCGCCTTCTTCACCTCGGGGATCGCCCGCGCCGCCATGGGGTCGGCGACGAGCTCGGATGCCGTGCCGTCGAAGTCGAGGGCGACCAGGAGCGTCTCGGTGCGAGCGATCGCCGACACCGACGGGTCGGATGCGCCGGGGCGCCAATCGCGAGTCATCCGTGTCCCTCGTGTCGACGGTGGCGGTTGCGCCCGGCCTGCTCCAGGGCGCGGAGGAACGACTGCGACCAGGCGGCCACATCGTTCTCGAGCACGCGCTTGCGCAGCGCGCGCATCCGCTTGCTCTGCTCAGCGCGCGGCATCTCGATCGCACCGACGATGGCGTCCTTGAGTCCCTCGATGTCGTGCGGATTGACCCGCAGCGCCTGCCGCAGTTCGTCGGCGGCCCCGGTGAACTCGCTGAGCACGAGCACGCCGCGGTTGTCGGCGCGGGTGGCCACGTACTCCTTGGCGACCAGGTTCATCCCGTCGCGCAGAGCGGTCACGAGCATCACGTCTGCGGCGAGGTACATCGCGACCATCTCCTCGCGCGGGAACCCCTGGTGCAGGTAGCGGATGGCGGTGTGTCCGAGCGTGTCGTGGTCGCCGTTGATGCGCCCGATCGCCAGCTCCACCTCGTCGCGCAGGTGCATGTAGGCGTCCACCCGCTCACGACTCGGACTCGCGACCTGGATGAAGGCGACATCCTCCACCGAGATGCGCCCCTGGTCGAGCAGCTCGCCGTACGCCTTGATGCGGTGCCCGATGCCCTTCGTGTAGTCGAGCCGGTCGACGCCGAGCAGGATGTGCTTCGGGTTGCCCAGGCCCTCGCGGATCTCGAGCGCTCTCGCGCGGATGTCCGGGCGCTGGGCCAGCTCGCGATACGGCGTCGTGTCGATCGAGATCGGGAACGCCTTCACCAGCGGCATCCGCCCGTCGGGCAGGGTGATGCTGGATGCCTTCGTGTCGTGACCCAGGCGGCGCTTCGCCGCCGCGAGGAAGTTCGCCGCGTCCTGCGTCCGCTGGAACCCGATCACATCGGCGCCCAGCAGACCGCGCAGCACCTGATCACGCCAGGGAAGCTGGGCGTAGAGGCCGTACGAGGGGAACGGGATGTGATGGAAGTACCCGATCGTGACGTCGGGACGCAGCCCTCGCACCATCTCCGGCACGAGCTGCAGCTGATAGTCGTGCACCCAGACCGTCCCGCCCTCGGCTACGGCATTCGCTGCCGCCTCGGCGAAGCGCAGGTTGACGGCGACGTACGCCTCCCACCACTCGCGGTGATACTGCGGGGGCGAGATGACGTCGTGGTAGAGGGGCCAGATCGTGTCGTTCGAGAAGCCTTCGTAGTAGTCCTGGATCTCCTGCTCACTGAGGGTCACCGGAAGCAGCCGGATGCCGTCGGCCTCGAACGTGTCGAGCTCGAGGTCGGCCTGCCCTGCCCAGCCGACCCACGCGCCGTCGACGCTGCGCATCATCGGCTCGACAGCCGCCACCAGCCCACCGGGAGAGGTGCGCCAGACTTCTTCGCCATCGGGTGTGATGATCCGATCCACGGGAAGGCGGTTGGCGACGACCACGAACTCTGCGGCGACCATGGAACTCCTCTGCTCGGTTACCCCAGGCTACCCACGACCGCAGCGAGGGTTACGGGGGTTGACGCGTCGACGTCAGCGCTGCACGGGGCTGATCAGGCGATTGACGACGCCGGCGAGCAGCACGATCGACGCGGCGACCAGCGGCAGGACGAGCGCGAGCTGCGTCCCGGCGCTCTCGGCGATCGCACCGGTGCCGGCGGCCGCAGCCGCCTGCCCGACGACGATGCCCGAGCCGAGCATCGTCATCACGGTCGCCGAGCGCCCGAGCGGACTCCGCGCGGCGCCGAGACTGTACTGCGTGACGATGGTCGGCCCGACGCCGATGCCCACCAGCGCGAGAGCGATGATCATCGCCGTCACCGATTCTGCCGTCGCGAAGAGCACGGAGCCCGCCACGAGGATCGTCGCGAACACGATCCAGCGGGCGTGCAGCGTGAACCGCGGCGGCAGCCACGCGACGGCGAGCGCGAGCACCGCTGATCCGACGCCCATCACCCCGTACAGGAGCCCCGCCTGCTCGGCGGCGCCACGGTCGGCCATGAATGAGGTCAGCGCGGTGAGGGCAGCACCGAAGAACAGCCCGATGCCGAAGATCCCGATCACCACGACGAGCAGGGCGGGCCGGAACAGCTCCCGCACCGACGACGGCGCACGGCCGTGGGAGTCGCGCTCGACGGAGACGTGGCGTCCGGTGGGGTGCAGGGCGAAGGCACCGACGAAGAGCAGCGTCAGCGCCGACGCGATCGCGATGGGCGCCCAGGGGGCGATGAACGAGGCGAGGATGCCGACGAGGAAGGGACCGAACACGAACACGGTCTCGTCGGCCGCCGACTCGTACGACATGGTCGCCGAGGTCGTACGGGCGCGCTGCATCTCGGGCATCCGCTCGGCGATGATCGTGACGAGCCGGGAACGCGACATCGGCGAGACCTGCGGTGCGGTCGCGCCGATGGTGAAGGCCGATGCCAGCACGATGACGTCAGCCGCCGGGGCGTAGACGATCAGAGCGAAGACGGCGAGCATGGCCGCGTTCAGGACGCCGCAGAGCAGCAGCACGGGTCGCTGACCCCACCGGTCGGCCGCGGCGCCGAGGAAGGGACCGACCAGTGCGGTGCCCAGTCCGACCGCTGCGGAGGTGAGCCCGCCGAGGCTCAGCGATCCGCGCACGGTCACGACCATGGTCAGCACGCCGACGACCATCATGGCGAACGGCAGTCGCGCGATGAACGCGATCACGAAATACGGGATGCCGGTCAGGCGCAGCAGGCTCGGCGAAGAGGCGGTGATCTGTGTCATGTGGCTCTCACGCGTCAGGGGACGCGGGTCAGGTGCCGCCGTTGTCCGCCGGGATGCCGGCGGCCGGTAGATACACAGCAGGATCTGCTGTCAACCCTACCCGAGCACCCGGTGCCCTCGGATAGCGTGGGGGCATGCGCTATCTCCTTCGCACCGGACTCTTCAGCGCCATCTCCACGGGGTGGACCCTGCTGCGCGGTTCGCGCGGTCAGAAGTTCACGTGGCGGGCGATCCTCGCCTGGGCGAGCTGGGCGATCA
The DNA here is from genome assembly GCF_044748505.1 of Microbacterium sp. NPDC089987. Lineage (NCBI taxonomy): Bacteria > Bacillati > Actinomycetota > Actinomycetes > Micrococcales > Microbacteriaceae > Microbacterium > Microbacterium sp. NPDC089987. The sequence goes on along the minus strand of NZ_JBIVGE010000001.1, from coordinate 1,005,244 downwards.
CGTTCTCACTCGCTATCGGCGCGGTGAAGGACATGCGCCGCCTCGACAAGGGACTCCCCGTCTCAGCCGACTCGCCGTTCGCGCCCAAGCCCGACAAGAAGGAGCTGCGCGAGAAGCGCCGCGACGAGGTCAAGCGCCTCTCGAAGCAGCGCTGATCCCGTCGCGGCGACGCCTGCTCAGCGGGTGAGGATCAGCGCCTCGCCCTGACCGCCTCCGCCGCACAGTGCGGCGACGGCGGTCCCTGATCTGCGCTTGGCGAGCTCATGCGCCAGGTGCACGACCAGGCGCGTTCCGCTCGCACCGATCGGATGCCCGATGGCGATGCCGCCGCCGTGCACGTTGACGATGTCGCTCGACAGTCCGAGCTCCTGCTGCGAGCGCGCGACGACCGCACCGAATGCCTCGTTGATCTCGACGATGTCGAGCTGCTCGGCGGTGATGCCCTGCTTCTCGAGCGCCCGCTCGATCGCACGCGCCGGCTGCGCCTGCAGCGAGTTGTCGGGCCCTGCTGTCTGCCCGTTCGCTCCGATGACGGCGAGCACCGGCCACCCCTGGGCGTCGGCGTTCTCGCGGGTCGTCACGATGACGGCCGAGGCCCCGTCGGAGATCTGCGACGCGTTGCCCGCGGTGATGGTGCCGCCCTCGGCGAAGGCAGGCCGCAGCCCCGCGAGCGACTCGACGGTCGTGTCGGGGCGGACGCCCTCGTCCTTGGCCAGTACAACCGGTCCCTGAGCCTGTCGAGCGGCGCCCTTGCGCTGCGGCACCGTCACCTCGACGATCTCTGCGTCGAAGACACCGGCGGCCTGGGCGGCCGCCGCGCGCTGGTGAGACAGCGCGGCGACGGTGTCCTGGATCTCTCGGGTCAGCTCGAAGCGGGGGTTGTGCCGCTCGGTCGACGCGCCCATGCTCTCGCGGTCGTAGGCGTCGGTGAGGCCGTCATGGGCCATGTGATCGAGCACCTCGACGCTGCCGTAGGTCCATCCGTCCCGTGAGCCCATCAGCAGATGCGGCGCGCGCGTCATCGACTCCATGCCTCCGGCGACGACAGTGGTCGCGTCCCCGGTGCGGATCATGCGCGCGGCGTCGATGATGGCCGTGAGGCCCGAGAGGCAGACCTTGTTGACCGAGCTCGCCGGCACGTCCCAGCCGATGCCGGCGCCGATCGCCGCCTGGCGGGCGGCGTTCTGACCGGATCCTGCGGCGAGCACCTGTCCCATGATGACCGCGTCGATGGCATCCGGTGCGACAGAGGCCTGCTCGAGGGCGCCGCGGATCGCGAGCGCGCCCAGCTGCGGTGCGGTGAACGCCGCCAGCTGCCCCTTCAGTCGTCCCTGCGGGGTGCGGGCGGCGGCGACGATGACGATGTCGCTCATGAGTTCTCCTTCAGGTTCTCTGCGATGTTCAGTTCGGGTTCGGTGGCGTCGATGACGTCCTGCACGCTCACGCCCGGTGCGGTCTCGACGAGCACGAGCCCGTCGTCGGTGACGTCGATGACCGCGAGGTCGGTGATGATCCGGTCGACCACTCCCCTGCCGGTGAGCGGCAGGGAGCAGTCGTTCACGATCTTCGCCGAGCCGTCCTTCGCGACGTGCTCCATGAGCACGATGACGCGACGAGCGCCGTGCACGAGGTCCATCGCGCCGCCGGGGCCCTTGACCATCTTGCCCGGGATCATCCAGTTCGCCAGGTCGCCGGTGGCCGACACCTGCATCGCACCGAGGATGGCGGCGTCGATCTTGCCGCCGCGGATCATGCCGAAGCTCGTGGACGAGTCGAAGAAAGCCGCCCCGGGCAGCAGCGTGACCGTCTCCTTGCCGGCGTTGATGAGGTCCGGGTCGACGTTCTCCTCAGTGGGGTACGGCCCCACGCCGAGGATGCCGTTCTCGGACTGCAGCACGACCGTCACGCCGCTCGGAACGTGGTTGGGAACCAGGGTGGGCAGGCCGATGCCGAGGTTGACGTACTCGCCGTCGGCGAGCTCCTGCGCGGCGCGGGCCGCCATCTGGTCGCGGGTGAGCGCCATGATCATCTCTTCCCTTCCTGGGTTCCTGAGCCTGTCGGTTCCTGGGTCCCTGAGCCTGTCGGTTCCTGGGTCCCTGACCTTGTCGGTTCCTGGGTCCCTGAGCCTGTCGAAGGGCGGACGGTGCGGCGCTCGATGCGCTTCTCGATGTCGCTGCCCACCTCGACCACGCGGTGCACGTACACGCCGGGCAGGTGGATGCCGTCGGGGTCGAGCTCTCCCGGCTCGACGAGCTCCTCGACCTGCGCGATGCACACCCGCCCCGCCATCGCGGCGAGCGGGTTGAAGTTGCGCGCGGCCTTGTTGAAGATCAGGTTGCCGTGCCGGTCTCCCTTGAGCGCGTGCACGAGGGCGAAATCGGTCGTGATCGCCTCCTCGAGCACGAAGTCGCGCTGCTCGCCGTGGAAGTCGAAGCTGCGCACGTCCTTCACGGGTGACGCCACGGCGATCGAGCCATCGGCGTTGTACCGCCGCGGCAGCCCTCCCTCGGCGACCTGCGTGCCGACGCCGGTCTGCGTGAAGAAGGCGGCGATCCCCGACCCGCCGGCGCGCAGCTTCTCGGCGAGGGTTCCCTGCGGCGTCAGCTCGAGTTCGAGGTCGCCCTCGAGGAACTGCCGCTCGAACTCCTTGTTCTCGCCGACGTAGGAAGAGGTCATCTTGCGGATCCGCCTCGAGGCGAGCAGGATGCCCAGCCCCCAGTCATCGACGCCGCAGTTGTTGCTGACGACGCTGAGTTCACCGGTGCCCTGCGCGTGCAGCGCCTCGATGAGATTCATGGGGTTGCCGGAGAGACCGAAGCCGCCGACGGCGAGCGACGCACCGTCGGGGATGTCAGCGACGGCTTCGGCCGCGGATGCGAATTGCTTGTCGATCAAGACCACTCCTTCGTGTGCGGTGCTCCCAGCATCCGCCCGCCCGGCGCGACCGGGCAAGGCGATGCTTGCGATGTGGTCGCAGGGCGGACTAGCGTCCACATTGTGGAACCTCAGGGCAATTCGCGTCGCACCGTGCCGGGTGCCCAGTCCGTCGCGCGGGCAGCAGCTCTGCTGCGCCTGGTCTCGGCATCGGCCGACGGTGCGCCGCTCCAGTCGCTGGCCCGCCATGCCGATCTCAGTCGCTCGACGGCGCACCGCCTGCTCACCGCACTGCGCGCCGAGGGGCTCGTCGATCAGGATCCCGCGACCGCCCGCTGGATGCCCGGACCGGAGCTGTATCTGATGGGAACCGTGGCAGCCGCGCGGTACGACATCACCGAGCTGTCTCGCGACATCGTGCGCTCCCTCGCCGTGAAGACGGAGGAGAGCGCCTTCCTGTCCACCCGGCGCGCCGATGAGACCGTGTGCCTCGTTCGGGAAGAGGGATCGTTCCCCATCCGCTCGTTCGTGCTGAGCGAGGGCGTGCGCTTTCCCCTCGGTGTCGCGAGCGCAGGGCTCGCCATCCTCGCCTTCCTTCCCGACCACGATGTGGATGCCTATCTCGAACGGCATCCGGAGCTCGAGGACCGGTGGGGCACGGTGCACGGCGACGCGCCGCTGCGGCGCCGGCTGCACGAGACGAAGGCCCGCGGCTATTCGGTCAATCCCGGCCTGATCGTCGAGGGATCGTGGGGCATGGCCGCCGCGGTGTTCGACCGCGAGGGCCGGCCGGAATGGGCGCTCAGCATCACCGGTGTCGAGTTCCGCTTCGCGCCGGACCGGCTTCCGCAGCTCGGTCGCACCCTGCTCGCACACGCTCATCAGCTCTCATCGCGGGTCGCAGGCAGTCGACACAGAACCGGTTAGATACCAGCGGGTATATACTTGCAGGTATGCATGAGTCCGAAGCGATCACCGCGATCGTGCTCGCCGCGCACGCGCTGGCCCGGATCGCGGCGCATGACGCCGGGAACGAGGCCCCGTCCGCGCAGTGGCGTGCCCTCAGCATCCTCGACCAGCGGGGCGCAATGCGCCTCGGCGCCCTGGCATCCGCCGCCCGCACCACTCAGCCGGGCATGACTCGGCTGGTCGGCACTCTCGAGCACGCCGGCCTCGTCGAGCGCACCACCGACCCCACTGACTCCCGAGCCACGGTCGTGGACGCGACGGCGGCCGGCATCCGCGCCCTCGACGAATGGCGCACCGAGCTGGGCACCACTCTCGCCCCGCGCTTCGACCGCCTCAGCGATGACGACTGGCGTGCGATCGAACGCACCGCTGCCATCCTCGGCGAGCGCGCACAGAGCACATCAGACGACACGACAGGAGCACACGAATGAGCGGATCACCACAGGGATCGATCTGGCGGCAGCCGGCACAGGTGTGGGCGGTCGCGTTCGCCTGCGTCGTCGCGTTCATGGGCATCGGCCTGGTCGATCCGATCCTTCCCGCCATCGCCGAGTCCCTCGAGGCCTCTCCCGTCGAGACCGAGCTGCTGTTCACCAGCTACCTGCTGGTCACCGGCCTCGCCATGCTCATCACCAGCTGGATCTCCAGCCGCATCGGTGCCAAGGCGACTCTGCTGGTCGGCCTCGGCCTCATCGTGGCGTTCGCACTGCTGTGTGCGGTGAGCGGCAGCGTCGACTGGGTGATCGGGTTCCGTGCCGGCTGGGGTCTGGGCAACGCCCTCTTCATCTCCACCGCCCTGGCGACCATCGTCGGTGCGGCTGCCGGAGGCAGCGGCTCGGCCATCGTGCTCTACGAGGCCGCGCTCGGCCTCGGCATCGCCGTCGGCCCGCTGCTCGGCGGATTGCTGGGCGAGCTCAGCTGGCGTGGCCCTTTCTTCGGCGTCGTCGCACTGATGGCGATCGGCTTCATCGCCGTGCTCACACTCGTGCGCACCGACGGCGAGCGCCGCGAGCCGATGCCGTTCTCCGCGCCGTTCCGCGCTCTTCGCCGGCCCGCACTCGCCGTGCTCGCCGTCACCGCCCTGTTCTACAACATCGGCTTCTTCGTGCTGCTGGCGTTCTCGCCCTTCCCGCTCGGCTTCGGAGCCATGGGCATCGGACTGACCTTCTTCGGGTGGGGTCTCGCCCTCGCCGTGACGAGCGTCTGGGTTGCACCCGCTCTGATGCGCCGCACCTCGCGCACATCGATCATCCTCGCCACGCTGCCCCTGCTCGCCGTCGATCTCATCGCGGCCGGACTGGTCGTCGCCGATCCTGCCGCTCTGGTGGTGTGCATCGTCGTGGGCGGCCTGCTGCTGGGTGTGATGAACACCGTCCTCACCGAGGCCGTGATGGAGGCCACCGACCTGCCCCGCTCCGTCGCCTCGTCGGCCTACTCAGCGGTTCGCTTCCTCGGCGGCGCGATGGCACCGCCGGTGGCCGCCGCTCTGGCCAACGCGTACGGCGACACGGTGCCCTACCTGTTCGCCGCAGGCGCGGTGCTGCTCGCCGCTCTGACGGTGCTTCTCGGTCGTCGCGCTCTTGCCCACATCGACGATCCCGCCGAGGGCGAGGCCGAAGATGCGGCGGCTGTCCTCATCGGCGACGCCGCCTGAGCGGCATCCGGATGGATCGGCGGCCGCGGTGATCACTCGACCATCAGGTCGTCGATCTCGAGATCCTCATCGAGCAGGCAGTAGATGATCAGGTCGGGGTACTCCTCCGGCGCGATGAAGAGCAGCGTGATCCCGCCGTCGCCGAACACGATCACACCGTCGAGGGCGATGTCCTCCTTCAGCGCGGACAGCGCCTCGGCCATGTCGACCTCGTCGTCGTCGTCCTCGTAGGCTGCCTCGGTGAGCTCTTCGACGACCTCTAGCTCGCGTGCCTCGAGGATCTCCTCGGTGAGCCGTGCCAGAGCGTGCGTCACGGTCTCCTGCATCGCGTCGAGGTCGGGCAGATCCTCCCGCTCGACGGGCTCGTCGTCCTCGTCGCCCTTGTCCTCGTCCTCGTCGTCGTAGTCGAACTCCTCATCGAATTCGTACTCGACTGTGACGCGTCGCCCTCCGGGCAGTTCCACGGACGCGGTGAGCGCGCCGTCCTCATCGGTGTCGATGTCATCGAGATCGATCATGAGAGCCACCTCCTGTCCGCCATGTTCTCACCGGTGCGCCCGAGACGGAAGAGCCGGACTCGACGCGGTGCGGCTGCGGCGCTGTTCTAGGGTCGTCACATGAGAAGAACGCGCGGACGAGTCGTCGATGTCGACACGCTCGAGGACTTCGACCGCCGTCTCGCCGAAGGCGTCCGTTCGCTCTCCGGCTGGCGGATGCGCGCCCTCGACCTCACCGAGCGCGGCAGCGCGCTGCGGTCGGTCGACGTCACCGGATCCCTGTTCCTGGGCTGCCGCCTGACCCTCGCCGACGAGTCGTCGGTGCGTGCCCGGGGCGCTGTCGTGTTCCCCGCACTCCCGGGCATCCCGATCGACACCTACCGCACCACCCTGTACACGCCGGCGGATCTCTTCGGGACCGCCGACTACCACGACAGCCTCGACGCGCGCACCTACGCCTGGTCGAAGCACGAGACGTCAAGGGATGCCGCACTCGCGAAGTCGCTGCACGATCACGCCATCGATCTCGCGCTCTCGGAGTGGGTGTCAGGCAGGAGCCTCGTCGGCGTCATGGGCGGACACGGCGTGATGCGCGGCAGCCGCGACTACGCCGACGGCGTCGAACTCGGACAGCGTCTCTCTCAGACCCTCGCGGTCGCGACCGGCGGCGGCCCCGGTGCGATGGAGGCCGTCAACCTCGGCGGGTATCTCGCCGATCGAGGAGCGGATGCTCGCGAGCAGGCACTCATGATGCTCGCCGCCGTGCCGAACTTCACGCCCAGCATCGCCGCATGGGCCGACGCGGCGTTCGCCGTGCGGCGGGAGTTCCCCGATGGCGGCGAATCCCTCGGCATCCCGACCTGGCACTACGGGCACGAGCCGCCGAATCCGTTCGCCAGCGTGATCGCCAAGTACTTCCGCAACGCGCAACGCGAGGCGATCCTGCTGGAGGTGTGCCAGGCGGGCATCGTGTTCCTGCCCGGAGCAGGCGGAACAGTGCAGGAGATCTTCCAGGACGCGTGCGAGAACTACTACGCCGACGAGTCGTCCGTCGCGCCGATGATCCTCGTCGGACGCGAGTACTGGACCGAGCAGTATCCCGCCTGGCCGCTGCTGACCGCGCTCGCCGCAGGTCGGCCGATGGAGCACCATGTGCACCTCGTCGACACCGTGCAGGAGGCGGCCGAGCTGGCATCCGCAGGCGCATGATGCCGCAACCCGCCCGGCTGACCAGTGCGATTTGGCGCGACCCCCGGCCGCTGGTAATGTAATTCCTCGGCCGGGGAAATCTTCCCGGGCCACGCACCTCTAGCTCAATCGGCAGAGCAACTGACTCTTAATCAGTGGGTTCAGGGTTCAAGTCCCTGGGGGTGCACGGATCAGCTCCGGAAACTCTCGCCAGTTTCCGGGGCTTTTCTGCTTTCGCGCCTCGCCGCGTGATCCGGCACGTAGAGTTCCGGCATGGAGATCACGCCCGACGTCGTCGTCACCCTGCGCCCCGATGAGGTGTTCGTCTTCGGCAGCAACGCGGCCGGGCAGCACGGCGGCGGCGCCGCCCGTGTCGCCTACGAGAAGTTCGGCGCGGTGTGGGGCGAAGGACACGGCCTGCACGGCCAGAGCTATGCCATCGACACGATGAGCGGCCTCGGCGTCCTCGCGCGTGAAGCGCGTGCCTTCGTCGAGTTCGCGGCCGAGCATCCGGACCTCCGCTTCCTGCTGACCCCGGTCGGATGCGGCATCGCCGGGTACACGCCCGAGCAGGTCGCGCCGCTGTTCGCGGGCGTCCCCGACAACGTCGCCGTCCCCTCCTCCTTCGTGCCGTATCTTTGAGGCTCCCGGGCCGTACCTCGCCCGCCCGAAGGTCCGTTTCGTGTCTGGACCGATATCCTGCGGGCCGGTTCGGCCGAGGAGCCGCGCTTATCCTGGATAGGTGACCGACACCCGCGACGACGCCGACCTCGCTGCCGATCTCGCGCTCGCTCTGCGGCTGGCAGACGCGGCGGACGCACAGTCACTCCCCCGGTTCGACGCCGCCGATCTGCAGGTCTCCCGCAAGGCGGACCGCTCGCACGTGACCGATGCCGACCTCGCCACGGAGCGCGCGATCCGCGAGCTGCTGGCCGCTGAGCGCCCCGCCGACGGTATCTTCGGCGAGGAGTATGGCGCCGAGGGCGACACCCACCGACAGTGGATCATCGACCCGATCGACGGCACCGCGAACTTCCTGCGCGGCGTGCCGCTGTGGGGCACGATGATCGCCCTCGCGATCGACGGGGTTCCCCGCGTCGGCGTGGTCAGCATGCCCGCGCTGTCGCGCCGCTGGTGGGCGGCTGACGCTCTCGGTGCGTGGACGAACACCGCCGACGCTCCACGTCGCGTGTCGGTGTCCGGTGTCGACACGCTCGACGACGCGAGCGTCAGCTTTCAGAGCATCGGGCAGTGGGCCGACGCCGGCAGGCTCCCCGAGCTCCACGCCGTCGCCGACCGGGTCTGGCGCGACCGGGCGTACGGCGACGTGTACAGCTACATGCTGCTCGCTGAGGGCCGCATCGACATGGTGGCCGAGTTCGACGTCAAGGAGTACGACATCGCCGCGGCCGTGGCGATCGTCCGAGAGGCCGGCGGCCGGATGAGCGCCTTCGACGGAACCGAGACCCTGTCGGCGCTGTCCACGCTCGCCACCAACGGCATCCTGCACGACCCCTTCCTGTCCCTGTTCCGCGACGCGCGACTCCCCTGAGCGCCGCGGCCCCTCCCCTCTCCCCGGATCCCCTATGAGCCCCCGCACTCCCCTCGCGTTCAGCGCGCTCGCAGCCGTTCTGCTGCTGGCGTCCTGCGCTGCCGCCGACCCCTCGCCCACACCGTCATCGTCCGGTTCGTCCGTGAGCGCCGAACCGACGACCGCCGTGACGACGACCCCGGTCGACGAGACACCGACGCCCGGAGCCGAGCCCACCTGCAAGACGATCATCACCCCGGGCACCGTCGACGCGCTGACCGACCAGGGGTGGACCGCGAAGCAGGAAGAGCTGCGCATCGGGGAGACGCTGGTCGAAGACGGCCTGCTGTGCATGTGGGCCGACTTCAGCACGGCATCCGACCACGGCCAGATGTACGGGTGGGGCACGCTCGACGCGCGCACCTCCGACGTCACTCAGTCGCATCTGAAGCGAGACGGCTGGCTGCGCTCGACCGAAGGTGACGTGGTGTACTTCACCGAGGACCCCGCGTACGCCATCGCGACCGACGACGACGGCTTCGGCATGACCTACGAGTTCGGCGAGGGCTGGGTGAAGTTCGCAGACACGAAACAGGGCCTGCTGCTCATCGACTGGAAGGGATGAGCGAACAGGCCCGCAGAGGAAGGCGCCGCCCGCGAGCGGCGCCTGCCGTCACTTCTGGCGCTGGCCCCAGTTGTCGGTGCGGCGGGTCGCCGAGCCGCGCTGGCGCATGACCCAGGCCATCGCCAGGCTGACGAGGATGATGCCGGCGCTGAACGCCACACCCTGCCATGCCGGCATCTCCCATGCGGCGCCGAGAAGCCACATACCGCCCAGGAACAGCACGAGGAACACGATGAAGTCGACCATGTCGAAGCCTTTCCGATCGTCGGATTACCTTCCCAGCTTACCGGTCTGATCGCCGGCTCCGCGGCCCCACCCGACGGGACCGCACGGCTAGAGTCGAGGGATGCTGAGGACCCGCCCGTGACCGCGACGACCGATCGTCCCGCGCGTCGCGGGCGCCCGGGGCACGACCGCGCAGATGTCATCCGTGTAGGGGTCCAGCTGTTCAATGAGCAGGGCTATGACGCCACGTCTGTCTCGGACCTGACCACTCGTCTCGGGGTCACGAAGTCCGCGCTGTACCACCACGTCGACTCGAAGGAGCAGATCCTCCAGATCGCCCTCGACGACGCCCTCGGTGCGCTGGAGGATGCCCTGGATGCTGCGCTCGAGCATCCCACCGCTGACGCACGGCTCACAGCCATCGTCGACGGCGCCGTGCGGGTGCTGACCGAGCGGCAGCCGCAGGTGACACTGCTGCTGCGCCTGCGCGGCAACAGCGTCATCGAGCTCGCGGCTCTCGAGCGCCGACGTCGCTTCGATCACACGGTCACCGGTCTGGTGCGACAGGCGCAGGCGGAGGGATTCGTGAGAGCGGATCTGGATGCCGGTGTCGCCACGCGCCTGATCTTCGGCATGATCAACTCGGTCGTCGAGTGGTACCGTCCGGACGGCCCGGTGGATCCGGAGCTGCTGCGCGCAGAGATCCGCGCGGTCGCGCTCGACGGGCTGCGCCCACGGGCGTGACCCCCAAGCGCGTGACGCTCGAGGGCGCGACGCTTCAGGGTTGATATTCCACAGTGACCGCGGTTGTGGAGCTGGGGGAATCGAACTATGCCGATCGAGTTTCCGCTCGGTCCTGTCTGATTGGAAACCGTGGAATCACGGGATCTTCGAGAGTTGGTGTTCCTGAGGTCAGGACGCCCAATCTGGGGCGATTGTGAGTGTCAGCCAACCGGCCATGAACCCACTGATTGCCGGTACTCCGTCGCTTCCACATCCTCGTTGAACTCGAGAATATTCCCCACCTTCTGAAGAAGGACCTCGCGGACTTCGGAAGGCGTTGCGAAGAAGAACTCCTTGCGCGCATTCGCGCGGTTGAGCGCGCGCTCTGCGAAGTGTCGGTGCAGTTCCGCCTCGAGGGTGACAGCGTCTTCGGAGAAGAACAGCGTGTGGGTGTCGAAGCGGAAGGGGACGGATGCTCCCCCGAGTTCCAAGATTCGCTCGCGGGGCTCGAGCCGGCGGGTGAGTCCGATCTTGACGACGTTCTTGCCGAACGCACCCTGGTTGGAGATCACGTAGACGTAGCCCGCGCGGATGTTTGCGGCCCGGTAGTCGTTCTGCTCGATTGCCTGGTCGACCTCCGCGAGGCGTTGCGCGAGCGCAACGTCCGTCCTTCCGCCCTTCTGAAGTGCCGAAAGGGTGTTGACCAGGTGCAGGCGTTCCTTGTCCAGCCGGACCCGCTCTTCCGCAAGCTCCTTCTCGACGCGTTTCTCCTCACGCAATCTCGCACGTTCCTCACGCTCGGCTTCACGCTCCTGTTGCTTCTTCATGAGCCAATCAGCGGTCAGCTCGATCTCCTTGACGCGCAAATCGTGGAAGTCCTCACTGATGCGCATCTCCATCAGATGGCCGAGCTTCGCAATCGCCGTGCGTGACGCTTCCAGCCGACGCCTCGCCGTCTGAACGTTTCCTGCGCGGAGCGTGCGGATCGCATTGTCCGCCTCGGCGTTGTACGCGCGAAGCATGAGCTTGCCGAGATCGTCACTCATCCGCCGACCCTGAGCGAGCGAATTGTTGAAGGTGAACATCTCGGAGCGCACGATCGCGCGTCCCTCCTTCACCACCGCTGCGACCTGCTGCTCGAGCGCCTTCAGTTCGACCTGATAAGCAGCTGCCGACTCGAGGGGATGGTGGTACCGATAGATGCCGACGTCCTGCAAAACTCGAGCATCATCCAGTTCCACGACGTCTCCAGAAGACGCACTCGCCAACCGCTGCTTCAATGCCGCATTCTCGGCTTCGAGGAACGCGAGGCGTCCATCTACCACTGCGGGCGCGAGCTCATCTGAGTGGTTTGCCGAAGATTCGGCGGACGCATCCGCATGTTTTGGCTCGGTCGAGAGCCAGAGTTGCCAACCCGGCGGCGGCTCCGGCCAGGACGGGTCGGGAGTCCACCCCGCTGGCGGGACCCAACCGGACGGCGGCTGCGGCCAACCGGGAGGCGGGTTGAAGGAAAGTCCGGAGGTAGTCATCGAGCTCGACGTACCCCGGCCGTCGCGATCGGTGTCAGAGCGTGAGGGTTCTTGGAGACCGCAGCCCCCAGGTGCTCCAGGGTCGCCGCGGGAACGACTGCCGAAAGATCAATCTTCTCGAACTCCTCCCGCCGAACGGCAACCGCGACCAAGGGGACGTAAACGGGCTGCCCCGTCGCCGGGCTGATCGTCTCCGTACCAAGTTCGAGCGAAACACTCTGGATCAGCGCGCGACGATCAGCTTCGAAGATCTCGTGCATCGAGCGAAGCGCGACGTTGTGAACGAGCGCGGCGTAGCGGTCTTTCGTGTCCTTCTGGGTTGCAGCGACCGGTGTGATCTCGTCCGACGCCTTGGTGTACTTGAAGTGCTTCACCGCCGGAACGATCTCGGGCCCCGGAACCAGAACGCGCACGGTGAGCTCTGCCTGGCTGGGTTCGAACTCGGCCGAATGGGACACCTGCAACCACTCCGGGTACACCGAGTTCGCGAGGACGATTGAAACATACTCTTGGACAGCGTCGACCGTTCCGTAGCCGAGGCCCGCGATCAGCTGGTCGAGAGCCTCGTTCTGCTCAGCAACTTCGCGCTCACGAGCCGAGCTTTCTTCCGCATATCGAGCCTCAGCCGCCGCGAGCTTCTGCGCCCGCTCAGCCTCCGCACGCGCATGGGCTTCGGCCTGCTCAGCGCGGCGTGCAGGCAACGCATCCGACTCTGCCTTCCACGCCCAGTAGTCCGCGGCGTACTTCTCCTCCACCGCCGCGACGGCTTGCTCCTGCTTCTGCTTGCGCCCGAAGAGCCCCTTGACCGGCTCGGGTTCCTGCTTCACCGGAAGTGACGGAGCAGGGATCGGCGCGGGGGCACGGACCGGCACTCGCAGGCCCATCTCAGGGAACGGAGGATGCTGAACGACCACACGGAGAGTCGCCAGGTCAACGAAATCATCGACGTCCAAAGTCGCACTCAGGATCCCATCAAGCTCTCTGAAGCGCGCCTGGAGCTCGGCCGTGGCGTCTTCAGCCTCGGCGACGCGGGCAGCCGCATAGGCCTGAGCTGCTTCACGCTCAAGACGCTTTCGGTCTTGCTCCGATGCTCTCTCAGCGGCTAGACGCGCACGCTCCGCGGCACGTTGAGCAACTTCCGTCCGCCGTGCTGCCTGAGCCTGCTGCCGAAGCGCGGCCTGCTGCCGCTGCTCTGCCAGCTTTGCTTGATGCTGCATCTCTGCAAAGAACCCACGACGACGCGCCACAGTCACTCCCTAGTCAATGCCCGTGAGTATATCGGCGGCCCAGAGATCGGTCCGGATGAACGTAGATGTGCCAGTGTCAACTTGCGTGGCGCAACACCCTGGTGGCTACGCCCCCAAAGTGCGCTCGTCCCGGGCGCTGACGCGCATGGCCCCCAAGGATCACCCTTAGGCCGCGAAGACGAGCATCCGAACGACGTCGTGGTTCAGCAACGCACTGGCCGCTGCCCACACCGAGCGGTTGACCCCGCACGACCTCCGGCACACCGCCGCGAGCCTCGCGATCTCATCCTGCGTCAACGTCAAGGGCGTGCAGCGCATGCTCGGACACAAGTCCGCGGCCATGACACTCGACACATACGCCGACCTGTTTGACGACGATATGCCGACGTCGCCACCCGGATGACCGAAGGCGAGCTCTCCGCCGACGTGGGCAGACTCTGGACCTGTCCTGCCCGAGTCCTGAGAAGTTGTGGGCAAATCGCGAAAACGCTCGTAACCCCCCGACATGAAAAAGCCCCTCGATCCCAGGGGATCGAGAGGCTTCTTCAGTGACAGCGGCTGGTGGAGCTGGGGGGAATCGAACCCCCGTCCGACGCTGCTAATCCACGTCTTCTCCGGGCGCAGTCTGTGGAGGCGTTCTGCTCGGCTCCGACCTTTGTCACAGACACCTAAGTCGACGAGCCCAGCCTGGGAAGAGTCCCACGTGACGTCCAGACGCCATCACGCAGCAAGATCCCTAGATGACGCCAGGGTCCGTATGGGGATCACATACGGTCTGACGGACTATCGGGCTCGCTTAGGCAGCGAGGGCGAAGTCGTTGCGCTTGGTTTCGGCAACTATGGTTTTGCAGGGAGCGTTCACGAGATAACCCTGCATCCTCGGCCCGCTTCTCGTCGATACACAGGCGCCGTCGAAACCGATCAGCCCCGTGGACCTTCTTGCGAAGGAGCCGCTGTCACACTGTGGAATTACCAGCAGGAGCATGTGCTCCCGAGCATCACAGACTACAACGGATCGACTGCGGATGCTATTCCGCGACAGGCCTGTCGCCGGTGTGCCGTACAGTCGCTCGCATGAGCGAAGTCATCATCACCGTCCGCGGCGAGCACGAACTGCGCGTCGCACCCGAGCGCGCGACCGTCAGACTCACGGTGGCGTTCGACGGGCCAGAGCGCGAGGATGTGGTGCGGCGTACCCTGACGCTCGCCGAGCCGGTGCGCGAGGGCATCGTCACACGGGAGCAGGCCGGCAGCGTGACCGCGTGGACGAGCCAGCGGCTGAGTGTGTACGCCGAACGGCCCTGGAATGCCGATGGCCGAAAGCTCGCGCCCGTCTACCGTGCGAGCGTGGACTTCACCGCCACTTTCGCCGACGTGTCGGAGCTGTCGATCTGGGCCACGGAGCTCTCAGCCGAGGAGGGTGTCGCACTGGGCGATATCGACTGGCATCTGACGCCAGAGACCGAGCGCGAGGTGGAACGCGAGGTCGCCACGCGGGCCGTCGGCGTCGCGGTGTCGCGTGCACAGGCGTATGCGGAGGCACTCGGGCTGCACACCGTCACACCGCTGGAGATCGCGGACCGGGGCCTGATCTCCACCGAGGCTCCTGCGTTCAAGGCCGTCGCGATGCGATCGGCCGTCGCCTTCGATGCCGCTCCGGCGATGGAGTTCCAGGGCGAGGAAATCACCGTCTCCGCCACCGTGGAGGGCCGCTTCTCGGCATCCTGAGATCCGCTCCTGCTGCGGGCGGAACCCCCGCCCGCAGCAGGAAGCGACTAGCTGGCGGCGAAGGGCGCCAGCTCAGCAGCCAGCCTCTCGGAGACATGTGCGTGCACAGCCGTGCCGTGCTCCTCGTGCACCGCCGAGATCAGCACGCCGCTCTCATGCACCGCCGAGATGAGATCTCCACGGTCGTAGGGCACGAGGGCGCGCACCTCGACGGCGGGCATCGGCAGCCCTCGCTCGATCTCCGCGCGAAGCTCCGCGATGCCCTCCCCCGTGCGCGATGACACGAAGTGCGCGTCAGGCGCCAGACCTCGAAGCACGAGCCGCTCGTCGTCATCGATCAGATCGGCCTTGTTGAAGACGACGATCTCGGGGATGTCGCGGCCACCGACGTCGCCGATCACATCGCGCACCGTCTGCAGCTGCGCAGACGGATCCGGATGCGAGCCGTCGACAACGTGCACGAGCAGGTCGGCCTGGCCGACCTCCTCCAGCGTGGAACGGAACGCCTCGACCAGCTGGTGCGGCAGGTTGCGCACGAAGCCCACGGTGTCGGTGAGTGTGTACACGCGGCCATCGGCCGATTCGGCGCGGCGCACAGTGGCATCCAGAGTCGCGAACAGGGCGTTCTCGACCAGGACGCCCGCGCTGGTCAGCGCGTTGAGCAGGCTCGACTTGCCCGCGTTCGTGTACCCCGCGATCGCCACCGAGGGGATGGTGTTGCGCTTGCGCTCGGCCCGCTTGGCGTCGCGTGCCGGGGCGAACTCGCGGATCTGCTTGCGCAGCTGCGCCATGCGGGTGCGGATGCGACGACGATCGAGCTCGATCTTCGTCTCACCCGGTCCACGCGAGCCCATGCCCGCGCCGCCGGCGCCGACCTGACCACCGGCCTGGCGGCTCATCGACTCGCCCCAGCCGCGCAGGCGGGGCAGCAGGTACTCGAGCTGCGCGAGCTCGACCTGCGCCTTGCCCTCGCGGCTCTTCGCGTGCTGGCTGAAGATGTCGAGGATCACGGTGGTGCGGTCGATGACCTTCACCTTCACGACATCCTCGAGCGCACGTCGCTGGCTGGAGGCGAGTTCGGTGTCGGCGATCACGGTGTCGGCGCCGACGGCGGCGACGATGTCCTTGAGCTCCTGCGCCTTGCCGCGACCGAGGTACGTGGCAGGGTCCGGATGCGGCCTGCGCTGCAGCAGCCCGTCGAGCACCGCCGCGCCGGCGGTCTCGGCGAGGGCCGCGAGTTCGCGCAGCGAGTTCTCGGCATCCTCCTGAGCGCCCTGCGGGTACACGCCGACCAGCACGACGTTCTCCAGACGCAGCTGACGGTACTCGACCTCGGTGACGTCCTCAAGTTCGGTGGAGAGCCCTGCCACGCGGCGCAGTGCGTGCCGGTCCTCGAGATCCCACTGCGCGCCGTCCGCGTCGGTGTGGGCGGCGGATGCCGCATCCTGCAGAGCCTGGGCGGCGCCGAAGACGCGCGCCTGCGTGCGCGGCTCGGCATTCGCGAGCACGCGATCCAGGGCATCCTGTGTGGTGTTGTCGTCGTTGGTGTTCGTCATCCGGTGGTGAACTCTGTCCTCTCTGAGAAGCGCCTTAACCTTAGCCCGCGGCGTCCGGTACGCTCACTGCATGCCGTCGTCCGATCATTACTTCAGTGCGGCCCCGGCCAGTGCCGAGAACCTCCGAACCATCACCGTCCCGCTCGCAGGACGAGATCGTGAGGTGACCACCGCCGGCGGAGTGTTCAGTCCCGACCGGCTCGACGCCGGCACCGCGGTGCTGTTCGCCAACATGGCTCCCCTGCCGCCCAGCGGCAACTTCCTCGACCTCGGATGCGGCTGGGGTCCGATCAGCCTCACCATGGCCCTCTCGGCGCCGCACGCCACGATCTGGGCGGTCGATGTCAACGAGCGAGCACTGGATCTGACCCGGCGCAACGCCCAATCCCTGGGCCTCACCAATGTCAACGCGGTGAAGCCCGAAGATGTTCCCGACGACATCGGGTTCACCACGATCCGCTCGAACCCCCCGATCCGGGTCGGCAAGAGCGAGCTGCACTCCATGCTCGAGCACTGGATCCCCCGTCTCGACGAGCGCAGCGACGCATGGCTGGTGGTTCAGCGCAACCTCGGCTCGGATTCACTGCAGCGGTGGATGTCGACGGTCTTCACCCCCGGCTTCAGCGTCACGCGCGCGGCGACGGGCAAGGGATACCGCATTCTGAAGGTGCGCCGACACGGCACGCCGCCGACCGCCCCGATCGTGCTGCCCTGACGGTCGGGTCGCTTCAGACCAGATCGATCTCGCCGCGGTAGACGAGCTGCGCGGGCCCGGACAGCGCGACGTGCTCGCCGTCCTCCGCAGGGAACATCCGCACACCCAGCACACCCCCGGGCACCTCGACTCGCCACTGATGCGGAGCGCGGGACCCCGCCCAGTGCCGCACCGCGAGGGCGGTCGCTGCGACGCCCGTGCCGCAGCTGAGCGTCTCGCCGACCCCGCGCTCATGCACCCGCATGCGCACGTGCCCGATGCCGTCTCGCACCAGCGGCTCGCCGGGCACGACGAACTCGACGTTCGCCCCTTCCACGGGCGCCGGATCGAGCACGGGAGTGGGATTGAGGTCGAGTTCGGCCAGTTCGTCGTCGGATGCCAGGGCGACCACCACGTGCGGGTTGCCGAGGTCGATGCCAAGTCCGGGTCGCGGCACCGAGAGACCGGCTGCGCGGGCGAGCGGCTCACCGCCGGCGAGCTTCCACAGGCCGAGATCCACCTGGTAGCCGCTCTCGGAGCGCATCACATCGCGCACCCCCGCCCTCGTGCCGATGGGGAGCGTCGAGCCGCTCTCGATGGTGGCGAGCCCGGCACGGAGCAGGTAATGCGCGAAGACCCGGATGCCGTTGCCGCACATCTCCGCGATCGACCCGTCGGCATTGCGATAGTCCATGAACCACTCGGCGTCGGGCTCCTCAACGAGGGCCGCCGCACCCTCGGGGATCGCCGCCGATCGCACCACGCGCAGCACGCCGTCGCCGCCGACGCCGAAGTTGCGGTCGCACAGCGCCTGGACCTGGGTGACCGTCAGATCGAGTTCGCCGTCGACGTCTTCGATGATCACGAAGTCATTGCCGGTGCCGTGTCCCTTGGTGAATGCGACCATGCGAACAGTCTAGAGAGCGCGTAACCGGAAACCGCCCGGCTCAATGGAGCAGTGACTCGACGTCGACGGGGTGCTCGACCCACTCGATGTCGGGGTAGCGCTTGAACCACGACACCTGCCGCCGCGCATAGCGCCGGGTCAGCGCCTGGGTCTCGGCGATCGCCTGGTCCTGAGTCATCTCACCGCGAAGCTGCGCGAGCGCCTGCGCGTAGCCGATCGCGCGCGACGCGGTGACGCCCTGCTCGATTCCGTCGGCGCGCAGGCTCTCGACCTCTTCGAGCATCCCGTGCTGCCACATGCGCTCCACGCGTCGGTCAAGACGCTCGACCAGCAGCTCTCGGGGGGTGTGCAGACCGATGATCCGTGTCGCCGGATGCCACAGCTGGGGCTTCTCGGGCAGAGCCGCGCCGTGCGTGGTGGCGCCCTGCTCGATCACCTCGAGCGCGCGGACGATCCGTCGCCCGTTCTTC
Source organism: Microbacterium sp. NPDC089987 (assembly GCF_044748505.1). Classification (NCBI taxonomy): domain Bacteria; kingdom Bacillati; phylum Actinomycetota; class Actinomycetes; order Micrococcales; family Microbacteriaceae; genus Microbacterium; species Microbacterium sp. NPDC089987. The sequence goes on along the minus strand of NZ_JBIVGE010000001.1, from coordinate 986,827 downwards.
GGATCGATGCGCGCGGCGGTCTCGGGATCGCGTGCGCGCAGCTGCTCGAGCAGCGCTGCGGCACCGCGCTCCTCGAGCTCGGCCTCGAGGCGGGCTCTCACCGCCGCATCCCTCGGCGGGAAGCGGAAATCGAAGATCACGCTCGAGACGTACAATCCCGATCCGCCTACCAGGATCGCATCTCCGCCGCGCGCATGGATGGCAGTGATGACCTCCCGGGCACGCGGCTGATACCAGGCCACGGCCGCCTCGTCGGTCACCTCGCGGACATCGAACAGATGATGCGGGACGCCGCGACGCTCATCGACGTCGAGCTTCGCCGTGCCGATGTCCATGCCGCGATACAGCTGCATGGCATCCGCGTTGACGATCTCGGCGGGGTTGCCGCGCGCGCGCAGTCGCTCGGCGAGGTCGAGGGCGAGCTCGCTCTTGCCCGTGCCGGTGGCGCCGACGATCGCCCAGAGCTGCGGCGAGTCGACACGCGCCGAGCCACCGGTCAAGAGCCGACGGGCCGCAGCGTGGGCAGACCCAGCGAGACCGCGCGCGGTGCACCGGACTCGCCTGCGGGGGCAGGGACGCCGCACGACGCCGCCTGTGCGCGATCCCATGCGTCTCCGCCGCGGGTCCGGCGGATGCGCAGGGGCGCACCGGTCGGGTCGTCGGCGAGCAGGTGGAAGGGCGCGCCGTGGGTGATCGTCACGGTGACCACGTCGCCGGGCCGCGGCAGCTCCGAGCCCGGGGTCACCTCGAAGTGGACGAGGCGGTTGTCTTCGGCGCGTCCCGTGAGGCGGTGCGTCGAGGCATCCTTTTTGCCCTCGCCGACCGATACCAGCACCTCGACCTCGCGACCGACCTGCTTCTGGTTCTCTTCCAGCGAGATGCGCTCCTGCAGGGCGATCAGGCGGTTGTAGCGCTCCTGCACGACCTCCTTCGGCACCTGGTTCTCCATGGTCGCGGCGGGCGTGCCCTCGCGGATGGAGTACTGGAAGGTGAACGCGCTCGAGAAGCGGGACTGCTCGACGACGCGCATGGTGTCTTCGAAGTCCTCATCGGTCTCACCGGGGAAGCCGACGATGATGTCGGTCGTGATCGCGGCGTGCGGGATGCGTTCGCGCACGCGCTCGATGATGCCGAGATAGCGGGAGCTGCGGTACGAGCGACGCATCGCCTTCAGGATGCTGTCGCTGCCCGACTGGAGGGGCATGTGCAGCTGCGGCATGACATTGGGGGTCTCGGCCATCGCGTCGATCACGTCGTCTGTGAAGGCGGCGGGGTGCGGGCTGGTGAAGCGGATGCGCTCGAGCCCCTCGATCTCCCCCGCCGCGCGCAGCAGCTTGCTGAAGGCCCGACGGTCGCCGAACTCGACGCCGTAGGAGTTGACGTTCTGGCCGAGCAGCGTGACCTCGATCGCACCGTCTTCGACGAGCAGGCGGATCTCGTTGAGGATGTCACCCGGCCGGCGGTCCTTCTCCTTGCCTCGCAGGCTCGGGACGATGCAGAACGTGCAGGTGTTGTTGCAGCCGACCGAGATCGACACCCAGCCGCTGTGCGCGGAATCGCGCTTGGTGGGCAGAGTGGACGGGAAGATCTCGAGCGATTCGAGGATCTCGAGCTCCGCCTCGCCGTTGTGACGTGCGCGCTCGAGCAGGCCAGGCAGGGAGCCCATGTTGTGCGTGCCGAATACGACGTCGACCCAGGGAGCCTTGTCGAGCACGGCCTGCTGGTCCATCTGCGCCAGGCACCCGCCGACCGCGATCTGCATGCCCTCGTGCTTGTCCTTGCGGGACTTCAGGTGCCCGAGGGTTCCGTACAGCTTGCCGGCGGCGTTGTCGCGCACGGCGCACGTGTTGATGATCACGATGTCGGCCTCGTCGCCGGCATCCGCCCGCACGTACCCCGCACTCTCGAGCGAACCCGACAGGCGCTCCGAGTCGTGCACGTTCATCTGGCAGCCGAAGGTGCGCACCTCGTAAGAGCGACGGTGCCCGTCGGCGGTGATCGCCGCGTCGGAGGGCGCGATGATCGTCGGTTCGGAAGAGAGAGAAGCCATGGTCAGTCCATTCTACGAGCCGCTCGGCCGGGTGGCCGAGCGGCTCGTAGACCGAATCCTCACTCCGAGTCGACGAACCGCACGCCGGAGGAGGGCGCACCGAACGAGCGGCTCGTCGCGCGACGCACTCCCACCTCGCTCAGCGCAGTCCGAGCGGCGTCCATCGCGATGGATCCGCCGTAGCCGCGACGGGCGAGCTGCCCGTGCAGCCGGCGCAGCGCCGTGTCGTAGTCGAGGCGGCTCATGCCGGACGCCTTGCTGCGGGCGAACTCCAGAGCCCGCTCCGCGTCGTCGTCGGGCAGCTCTTCGAGAGCGTTGTCGATGATGTCGCGCGGGATGCCACGCTGCGCGAGCGAGCGTGCCAGGGCGATCCGCCCCTGCCCTTTCCGCTCGGACCCGGAGGTCACCAGCAGCGAGGCCAGCGTGTGATCGTCGAGATAGCTGCGGCGCAGGAACTCGTCGATCACGTCGTCGATCGAGTCGCGATCGAGGTCGTTCTCCCGCAGCACCGACCGCGCCTCGGAGACCGACAGCTGCTTGGCGCGCAGCTTGCGGACCAACGCCTCCTCGGCGCGCTCACGGATCTCGTCGGCATCCGGTTCGACGGGTGCGGTTTCCTCGTGGTCGTCGAGCCGCACGTCAGCCCGAGCAGCACCGCCGAACAGCGGGATCACCGGGGCGAGGTCGTCATCAGCGGATGACATAACTCACCCCGGTTGTTGAGCGACGTCGAAACACGGTTGTTGAGCAACGTCGAAACACGGTTGTTGAGCAACGTCGAAACACGTCGGCCGAGGACATCACGCGGGACGGCGCTCTGCGAGCTCGTCGACAGTGGCCTCCGCCTTGACGCCCACGCCCAGCTTCTGCTTGATCTGGGTCTCGATCGCCATGGCGATGTCGTCGTTCTTGATCAGGAAGTTGCGGGCGTTCTCCTTGCCCTGGCCGAGCTGGTCGCCGTCGTAGGTGTACCAGGAGCCGGACTTCTTGACGATGCCGTGTTCGACGCCGAAGTCGATCAGGCTGCCCTCGCGGGAGATCCCGATGCCGTAGAGGATGTCGAATTCCGCCTGCTTGAAGGGCGGGGCCATCTTGTTCTTGACGACCTTGACGCGGGTGCGGTTTCCCACTGCCTCGGTGCCGTCCTTCAGAGTCTCGATGCGACGGATGTCGAGGCGCACCGAGGCGTAGAACTTCAGCGCCTTACCACCGGCCGTGGTCTCGGGTGAGCCGAAGAACACGCCGATCTTCTCGCGCAGCTGGTTGATGAAGATGGCGGTGGTCTTGGTCTGGTTCAGTCCACCGGTCAGCTTTCGCAGCGCCTGCGACATGAGTCGGGCCTGCAGACCGACGTGCGAGTCGCCCATCTCGCCCTTGATCTCCGCCTCGGGCACGAGGGCGGCGACGGAGTCGATGACGACGAGGTCGATCGCTCCGGAGCGGATCAGCATGTCGGCGATCTCGAGAGCCTGCTCACCAGTGTCGGGCTGCGAGACGAGCAGCTGGTCGATGTCGACGCCGAGCTTGCGTGCGTACTCGGGGTCGAGCGCGTGCTCGGCGTCGATGAACGCGGCGATGCCGCCAGCACGCTGCGCGTTGGCGATCGCGTGCAGGGTCAGCGTGGTCTTACCGGACGACTCGGGACCGTAGATCTCGATGATGCGTCCGCGCGGCAGACCTCCGATGCCGAGGGCGACATCGAGGGCGATCGATCCGGTCTGGATGACCTCGACGGGAGCGCGCTCGTCGCTGCCCAGTCGCATGATCGAACCCTTGCCGAACTGACGCTCGATGTGCGCGAGTGCGGAGTCCAGGGCCTTCTCGCGGTCGTCGGTGGATGGCATGACGTGCTCCTCTGTATTTCGAAGTTCTGCCGCCTGTAGGCTGTCGCGGCCGTTCCGGATGGAGTGACTCTGCGACAAGGCGTATGGCTCTGTGCCACATCCCTCACCGTACGAGCGGCCACCGACATTCCATCGGCGACAGCGTCTGATGTGGAGAAGATGACGTCAAGACCACTTGTGCAGAACGTTACGCGCACATCGAACACATCTTCGACGACACGCCGGTGCGAAGCGACTGACCTTCGGTCAGCGCTCGCGCGGGTCCAGGCGCCCGACGCCGTACCGCCGGGTGGCGGGCACGTCGGTCTCGCCGCACAGGGCGAGCCAGATATCGCGCGGCGGCACACCGGCATCCAGCGCCTCCCGCGCTGTCATACCGAGCGACCCGAGGATCAGATCGTACGTGAGCGAATCCGCGCGACCGCCGAACTCGTCGTCGACCGCGCGGAGGAATTCACTGCGTCGCATGGGAGGAGCGAGGCTGCCCGCTCAGCGCAGCGTCAGCTCTGGCTCGACCTCGGCGACGAGATCGTCGGGCACGACATCCGGGAACGGGCTGAGGCCCTCGAGAACCGAGATGCGGTCGCCGACCTCGCGCATGATGGTCGAGATGGGCACGTCGAGCGCTTCGGCGACGGAGGCGAGGATCTCGCTCGACGCCTCCTTCTGGCCGCGCTCGACCTCGCTCAGGTAGCCGAGAGCCACAGAGGCCTTGCTCGCGACCTGGCGCAGGGTGCGCCCCTTCTGCAGGCGGAAGTCCCGCAGCACATCGCCGATCTCCTGTCTGACGAGGATCATCGGAACCTCCTTTCCGTCGCGCCACCCGGAGCCTGCTCCGAGGGGATCGCCAGTCTAACCCGATTGGGTGTCGTTGAATCTACTGTTTCTCGCTGTGCTTGAGTTGTGAGTGGACGACTTGTCACGTGGAGGAGAACGCCGGCGCGCGTGGGCCTATTCCCGCACCGCGCCCAGCGCCGCCCCGATCGCCGCAGCGGTCGCCTGCGCGCGGATCTGTGCGCGGGCGCCTGCGAACAGGTGCGGGATGCTCCGGATGCCCGTCGGCGTGACCACACCGATGTGCACGGTGCCGACCGGCTGACCATCGGGCGAGTCCGGACCGGCGATCCCCGTCGTCGCGATGCCCACATCTGCGGGGCGTCCTCCGACGGCCACAGCGCGCCGCACGCCCTGCGCCATCTGAGCGGCCACTTCGGGATGCACAGCGCCGTGCTCGGCGAGCAGATCGGCGTTCACGCCGAGCAGCGTGTGCTTGACCGGCGTCGCATACGCGACCACCCCGCCCAGCAGAGTCGCTGACGCCCCTGGAACCGACACGATCTCGGAAGCGACCGCGCCGCCCGTCAGCGACTCCGCCACCCCGAGGGTCCAGCCTCGCTCGCGGAGAGCGGCGACCAGCAGCTCGGCATCGATCATCCGGCCCTCCGGCGGCCGCGCACCTGCGCCACGACGTAGTCGATGCCGCTCGCGACGGTGAGCACGAGCGCCAGGAGCATCAGCACCTGCGTGACCACGACCCACGCCGTCTGCCCGACGAGGCCGTACAGCGGCAGCAGCGCCCAGCTCAGTGCCACGCCCTGCACGACCGTCTTGATCTTTCCCATCCAGGCCGCGGCGACGACGTGCTCGTGCACGAGCGTGAAGCGGTGGATCGTGATCGCCCATTCCCTCACGAGGATGACGATGATGATCCACCAGGGCACCTCGCCGAGGATCGCGAGGCCGAGGAAGCCCGCTCCGGTGAGCAGCTTGTCTGCGATCGGATCCCACAGCTTCCCGAAGTCGCTCACGATGTCGTATCTGCGCGCGAGATAGCCGTCGACCCAGTCGGTCGATATGGCGAGCACGAACAGGCCGGCCGCCACCCAGCGCATGATGACGTCGTCGGCACCGAATGTGCCGGCGATGAGCAGGAGAACGAAGAAGACGACTGCGAGCGGGATGCGGGCGATGGTGATCGCATTGGGAAGCTGCCGCGGAATGGTCATCAGTCGCGTCCCGTCAGTCCCCAGGCGTCTTCGTCGCCGTCGTCATCGCTCTCGACCACGGGCAGCCCCTCGAACTGCTGAGCCACGGGGTCGCGGCCGTACGGGTCGTCGGCAGCGGATGCGCTCGCGCTCGGTGCGGGCGCCGCCGGCGCCGGCGCATCCTCTCCGCGCAGCTTCGCGAGCACGCCCGGGAGCTGTTCCGACGTGACCAGCACGTCGCGGGCCTTCGACCCCTCGGAGGGTCCGACGATCTCGCGTGACTCGAGCAGATCCATGAGGCGTCCGGCCTTGGCGAAGCCGACGCGCAGCTTGCGCTGCAGCATCGAGGTCGAGCCGAACTGCGATGACACGATCAGCTCGGCCGCAGCCAGCAGCAGCTCGAGATCGTCCCCGATGTCCTCGTCGACCTCCTTCTTGCGCGCCTCGGCCGACTCCTGCACGTCGGGGCGATACTCGGGGCGCGCCTGCTGCGTCACGTGCTTGACGACCGCCGAGATCTCGGCCTCGTCCACCCAGGCGCCCTGCAGACGGAACGGCTTCGACGAGCCCATCGGCGAGAACAGGGCGTCACCCTGACCGATCAGCTTGTCGGCACCCGGTGCGTCGAGGATGACGCGGCTGTCGGTGACGCTGGTCACCGCGAAGGCCAGACGCGAGGGCACATTGGCCTTGATCAGACCCGTGACCACGTCGACGCTGGGGCGCTGCGTGGCGAGCACGAGGTGGATGCCCGATGCGCGCGCCAGCTGAGTGATGCGCACGATCGAGTCCTCGACGTCTCGTGGCGCGACCATCATGAGGTCGGCGAGCTCGTCGACGACGACCAGCAGGTAGGGGTACGGCTTGAGCACGCGCTCGCTGCCCGGCGGCACCTGCACCTCACCCGCGCGGACGGCCTTGTTGAAGTCGTCGATGTGGCGGTACCCGAACGACGCGAGGTCGTCGTACCGCATGTCCATCTCCTTCACGACCCACTGCAGCGCCTCGGCGGCCTTCTTCGGGTTCGTGATGATGGGCGTGATCAGGTGCGGCACGCCCGCGTAATTGGTCAGCTCGACCCGCTTGGGGTCGATCAGCACCATGCGCACATCGGCGGGGCGGGCGCGCATGAGCAGGCTCGTGATCATGGAGTTGACGAAGCTGGACTTTCCCGAGCCCGTCGACCCGGCGACGAGAAGGTGCGGCATCTTGGCGAGGTTCGCCACCACGATGTTGCCGCCGACGTCCTTGCCGACGCCGATCGTCAGCGGGTGGGTGCTCTTCTGCGCGGCGGTCGAGCGCAGCACGTCGCCGAGCGCGACGGTCTCCTTGTCGACGTTGGGGATCTCGATGCCGATGGCGCTCTTGCCGGGGATGGGCGACAGGATGCGCACGTCGTTCGACGCGACCGCGTAGGCGAAGTTGTTGCTCAGCTGCAGGATCTTCTCGACCTTGACGCCGTGACCGACCTCGACCTCGTACTGGGTGACCGTCGGACCGCGCGAGAATCCGGTGACCTTGGCGTCGACCTTGAACTGCTCCAGCACGCTGGTGATCTGCTCGATCGTGCGGTCGGTCGCATCCGAGCGGATGACCGGCGGCGGTCCTGCCTTCAGCACGGCCGTCGAGGGAAGCACGTAGGGCGCGGCGGGAGCCTGCATCCCCTTGTCTCCCGGACCGTCGGTTCCGAAGCCGTCGAGGCCGGGCAGCTCTCCCGTGGAGCCCGAGTCGTCGAGCAGTGCGGTCGTGTTCTGCTCGCCGAGCATCCCGGTGAGGGCGCTGACATCGGAGAGCACTTCGGTCGCCGCATCCGCCCCGCCGTGCGTCGCCGGCTCGTCATCGACGATGACCGCCTGGTCGTATGCCGTCTTCTGCGCGGGTTCGTCGAAGAGCGCCGTGATGGCCTGGGAGTCGACGTCGTCGTCCGGCGTCTCCTCCCTGCCGCTCTTGTTGCGTCGCCACCACGGCAGCGCGTCGTCCTTCTCGGCGTCGTCGGCGCTGTCGGCGGCGACGGACTCCTCGGCGCTCGGGCGCATGGGACGCTCGGCGCCGAACATCCAGGCGTACAGATCACCCAGCCGCTCGCCGATGCGGTTCGGGGGCGTCTTGGTCAGGATCAGGATGCTGAGCACGGTCAGCAGCGCGAGGATGATGTACGCGACGACGGAGGTCAGGAAGGCCAGCGGCTCACCGAGCATCCAGCCGAAGAGGCCGCCCGCGGCGCTGAGCTCGGGCATCCCGTCCCGCGGCTGTGGCCGGATGATCGCGCCGGTCGCGCCGGCGGTACCTGAGGCGACATGCAGGATGCCGGCGAGCGAGAGCACGAAAAGGCCGAAGCCGATCCCGATCCGGCCGTTGTCGTGCACCGACGAGGGATGCCGGAACAGCCACCCTGCAAGCAGAAGCAGCAGCACGGGGAGCACGAACGCGACGCGGCCGACCAGCAGACCCCAGGTGAACGCGCTGATGTTCTGCGCGATCACGTTGCCGATGAAGAACCACTCGACGACGCCGCCGATGATGGCGAACAGCACGAGCAGCAGCGGGAAGCCGTCGCGCCGCTGGTCCTTCTCGAGGTTCTCCGGCCCGAAGGCGCGGAACAGCCCGCCGACGCCGTGCGCGAGGGCGAGCCACATGCGCACGCCGAGCGGCGGGCGCTCAGCCTCGTCGATGTACTTCTTCGGAGCCGGAGCGGCTTTCGCGCTCGATCGAGCCGTCGTCTGCCGCTTCGGGCGAGACGAGCTCGCGCTCTCGGACGCGCGCTCGGATTTGGTGGTGCTCCTGGCCATGTGTTCCACGGTACGGCCGACGGCGGACAACGGCCTGCAGTGACGCGGCTTTGCGCGGTATCAGGCCTCGATCACGAGGGGCACGATCATCGGGCGACGGCGCAGCTTCTGGTTGACCCAGCGCCCGATCGTGCGTCGGATGATCTGCGAGAGCGCGTGGTTGTCGCGCACGCCGTTGCTCGCCGCCTCCTTGAGGGCGGCGACGATCTTCGGCGTGATGTCGTCGAAGACCCTGTCGTCCTCCGCGACGCCGCGCGCGTGGATCTCGGGTCCGGAGATGATGCGCCCGGTCGAGGAGTCGACGACGACGATGATCGAGACGAAGCCCTCTTCGCCGAGGATCCGGCGGTCCTTGAGATCCGCGTCGGTGATGCCGCCCACCGTCGACCCGTCGACGTACACGAAGCCGATGTCGAGCTGACCGGCGACCCGAGCCTCGCCGTCGCGCAGGTCGATGATGGTGCCGTTGCCGCCGACGAACGTGCGCTCCTCCGGCACGCCGGTGGCCTGGGCGAGCTTGGCGTTCGCGATCAGGTGACGGTACTCGCCGTGCACCGGGAGCACGTTCCTGGGCTTCAGGATGTTGTAGCAGTAGATCAGCTCGCCGGCCGCGGCGTGGCCCGAGACGTGCACCTTCGCGTTGGCCTTGTGCACCACGTCGGCGCCGAGCTTGGTGAGTCCGTCGATGACGCGGTAGACCGCGTTCTCGTTGCCGGGGATGAGGCTCGAGGCGAGGATCACCGTGTCGCCCTCACCGGGCTCGATCGCGTGATCGAGGTTGGCCATGCGGCTGAGCACGGCCATTGGTTCGCCCTGCGAGCCCGTCGACATGTAGACGATCCTGTCGTCGGGCAGGTCGCGGGCCTTCTTGTAGTCGATCAGCACGTTCGCGGGGACCTTGAGATAGCCCAGCTGCTCGGCGATGGTCATGTTGCGCACCATGCTGCGGCCGAGGAACGCCACGCGACGGCCGTGCGCGTGCGCGGCGTCGATCACCTGCTGCACTCGGTGCACGTGGCTGGAGAAGCTCGCGACGATGACCCGACGCCGGGCCTTGCCGATCACCTGCTCGAGCACGGGGCCGATCGATCGCTCGGTCGGCGTGAAGCCGGGCACGTCGGCGTTGGTGGAGTCGACGAGGAACAGGTCGACTCCCTCCTCGCCCAGACGGGCGAAGGCGCGCAGGTCGGTGATCCGCCCGTCGAGCGGCAGCTGGTCCATCTTGAAGTCGCCGGTCGCCAGGGCGAGTCCGGCCGGAGTGCGGATGGCGACGGCCAGGGCATCCGGGATCGAGTGGTTGACCGCGATGAACTCCAGGTCGAACGGCCCGACCTTCTCCTCCTGGCCCTCCCTCACGGTGAGGGTGAAGGGCTTGATCCGGTGCTCCTTGAGCTTCGCCTCGACGAGCGCGAGGGTGAGGCCCGATCCGATCAGCGGAATGTCCTGCTTCAGGCGCAGCAGATACGGCACCGCGCCGATGTGGTCTTCATGGCCGTGCGTGAGCACGACGCCGACCACGTCGTCGAGGCGGTGCTTGATCGGCTCGAAGTCGGGCAGGATCAGGTCGACGCCGGGCTGGTGCTCCTCGGGGAAGAGCACACCGCAGTCGACGATGAGGATCTTACCCTCGTACTCGAACGTGGTCATGTTGCGACCGATCTCACCCAGACCGCCCAGCGGGGTGACCCGCAGCGTTCCGGGGGCGAGCGGGGCGGGTTCGGCGAGGGGGAAGGACATTCGGTCTCCTCAGCCGGGCAGGCGAGGCCCGGTCATGTCGTTGTCAGCGCGAAGCAGCGCTCATCGGGTGGTGCCGTGCACCTTGGGCAGTGCGCCGCCCGCGGCCGCATTGCGGTCGGGGCGGAAGTTCGAGAAGTCGGCGCCGGCGATGCCCGTGACGAGCGCGAGCTCGTCTTCGATGACGGCGGCCTCCCACTCCTCCGGGCCGACCAGCGGCAGGCGCACGCGCGGGCTGTTGATGCGGCCGAGCCCGTGCAGGATGTACTTGGCTGAGACGGTTCCAGGCACGTGGGTCATCGCCGCGCGCACGAGCGGCTCGAGGCGCTTGTGCTCGGCGGTCGCGGTGGCGAGGTCGCCGCGGTTCACCGCGTCGACGATCGTGCGGTAGGGCGCGGAGGTGATGTTGGCTGTCACGCCGATCATGCCGGTGGCGCCGATCGACAGGTGCGGGAGGACGTTCGAGTCGTCCCCCGAGAAGTACATCAGGTCGGTCTGGTTCAGCACGCGGCTGACCTCGCTGAAGTCGCCCTTGGCGTCTTTCACCGCGAGGATGTTGGGGTGCTTGGCCAGGCGCAGGATCGTCTCGTACTTGATCGGCACGCCGGTGCGGCCGGGGATGTCGTAGAGGATGACCGGCAGGTCGGTCGCGTCTGCCACGAGCCGGAAGTGGGTCAGGATACCCGCCTGAGTGGGCTTGTTGTAGTAGGGCGTGACGATCATGATGCCGTCGGCGCCGGCCTTCTCGCTGGCCTTGTACAGCTCGATGGCATGGGCGGTCTCGTTGGACCCGCCGCCGGTGATGATCTTCGCGCGCCCTGCGGAGACGTCCTTTCCGACCTCGACGAGACGGATCTTCTCGTCGTCGGTGAGGGTGGAGGTCTCGCCGGTCGTGCCGGTGACGACGATGCCGTCGGCGCCGTCGCTGATGACGCGGTCCATGTGCTTCTCGGTGGCGGGCCAGTCGACCTCGCCGTCGGCGGTCATCGGTGTGACCAGCGCGACGAGCACCTGTCCGAAGGGATTATCCGCGTGCGTCATCCTCTCAGCGTAGCGTTTCAGTGCCTGGCGTCGGCACCGCGCGTCAGACGCGCCCGCGTCGCGCGACACCGGAGGTGAGCCGGCTGGGCAGCACCCGCGTGAGCGCGACGATGAGCTTGTACCTCAGCGAGGGGACCGACACGGGCCGGCCGAGCGCGGCGTCCCGCAGTCCCGCCCGCACGACGCGGGGCGCATCGAGCCACATGATGGCCGGCACGCCCTCCTGCCCCGGGGTGAGCCCCATCCGCTCATGGAAGCTCGTGTGCGTGAATCCGGGGCACAGGGCCGTCACGCTGACGCCGTCGCGGCCGTACTCGGCGTTCGCCCACCGGCTGAAGCCGATCAGCCACGACTTGCACGCGGAGTACGTGGAGCGGGAGATGAAGCCGGCGACGGATGCCACGTTGATGATCCGCCCGCCTCGGCCGCGCATGGCGCGGATCGCGGCGTGCATGAGACGCATCGACGCCTCCACATGCACGCGCAGATGCCGCACCTCGTCCTCGATCGGATTGTCGGCGAACTGCAGCGGCAGACCGAAGCCGGCGTTGTTGACGAGCAGATCGACGGGCGCGTCGGCATCGGCGATGCGCTTCGCCACGCGCTGCACGTCGTCCTCGTCCGCCAGATCGGCGGTGAGCACCTCGACGTGCACGCCGTGCTCGTCGCGCAGCTGCTCGGCCAGCGCCTCGAGCGCGTCCGCGCTGCGGGCGACGAGCACGAGGTCTGCGTGGCGCGCGGCGAGCTGCCGTGCGAACTCCGCGCCGAGTCCGGCGCTGGCTCCGGTGATCAGTGCGACGGGCATCAGCGCTCGTATCCGAGGAAGCGGTATCGGATGCCGGTGCGGGACATCTGCCACTCCCCCTCGTCTGCCAGATGCCAGCCGTCGACCGACGGCGCGTAGGCATCGCCGTCGACCTCGATGTCGAGCTCGGTCACCTCGAGCCGATCGGCGTCGTCGATGACCTGACGGAAGATCTCCGCTCCCCCGATGATCCACACCCGCTCCTGACCGCGCACCGCCTCGGCGATGCCGGCGACCCGGCGAGCGCCCTCCGCGCTCCAGTCCTGACTGCGTGTGATCACGATGTTCTCGCGGCCGGGCAGCGGACGGAAGCGCTCGGGCAGCGAATCCCAGGTGCGTCGGCCCATGATCACGGGCGCACCGGAGGTGACCTCCTTGAAGTGAGCGAGATCCTCGGGCACGTGCCAGGGCATCCCTCCGCCTGCGCCGATCACGCCGCCTCGCGCCTGGGCCCAGATGAGCCCTGCCCAGGTCATACGGCCACCGCCGCGCGGATCGCCGGGTGGTGCTGATATCCCTCGACGACGAAGTCCTCGTAGCGGTAGTCGAGGATCGACTCCGGGGTGCGCGCGAACCCGAGGGTCGGGTAAGGGTACGGGTCCCTGCTGAGCTGCTCGCGCACCTGGTCGATGTGGTTGTCGTAGATGTGGCAGTCGCCGCCGGTCCAGACGAAGTCACCCGGCTGGAGACCGGTCTGCTGCGCGACCATGAGGGTCAGCAGCGCATACGAGGCGATGTTGAAAGGGACGCCGAGGAACAGATCGGCGCTGCGCTGGTACAGCTGGCACGACAGCCTGCCGTCGGCGACGTAGAACTGGAACAGGGCGTGGCACGGGGCGAGCGCCATGTCGGGGATGTCGGCGGGATTCCACGCCGAGACGATGAGGCGGCGCGAGTCGGGAGTCGCCCTGATCTGCTCGATGACCTGGGAGAGCTGGTCGATGTGGCCGCCGTCCGGCGTGGGCCACGAGCGCCACTGCACCCCGTAGACCGGGCCGAGGTCACCGGAGGCATCCGCCCACTCGTCCCAGATCGTCACCCCGTTCTCCTGCAGCCAGCGCACGTTCGAGTCGCCACGGAGGAACCACAGCAGCTCGTACGCGATCGACTTGAAATGCACCCGCTTGGTGGTGATCAGCGGGAATCCCTGAGAGAGATCGAAGCGGATCTGCCGACCGAAGACGCTGGTCGTGCCCGTGCCGGTGCGGTCGTCCTTGTGCGTGCCCGATTCCAGCACGTCACGCAGCAGGTCTTCGTAGGGTGTCGGCACGACTGCACTCATGCCAGCAACGATACGTCACACGGGGTCGGACTCGGATGGGCTGGCATCGTTCGACGCAGCCTCGACGCGTGCCTCTCGCGACCGCGGGCGCATCGACCTGAAGCCTGTTCCGACGCAGCGCCCGTCTGGATAGGCTGGCCGGGCGACGCGAACCCGCGTCTGCGATGCGACGAGCGATTCTCGGAGGAACCATGACCGTCACCAGCGAAGCCGCAACCACCTGGACCGGATCCCTGATGGAGGGCTCGGGCACCGTCGCCTTCTCGAGCTCGAACCTCGGCACCTTCCCGATCGACTGGAAGTCGCGCAGCGAAGGATCGGACTCGACCACGACCCCGGAAGAGCTCATCGCCGCCGCGCACGCGTCGTGCTTCAGCATGGCGCTCTCCCACGCCCTGGCCGAGAACGGCACTCCGCCCGAGCGCGTGAACACGTCGGCATCCGTCACCTTCAAGCCCGGCACCGGCATCACCGGCAGCCACCTGAACGTGAATGCGAGCGTCCCCGGACTCACTCCGGAGAAGTTCCAGGAGATCGCCGAGGGCGCCAAGACCGGATGCCCGGTCTCGCAGGCGCTCGCCGGCATCGAGATCACCCTCGAGGCCAGCCTCGCCTGATATCTCCGATGTCAGGGCCGGGTCCGCGAGAGCCTGATCGCCTCGCGGATGCTGGCCCTGGCATCCTTCCGCCGCCCGGCGGCATCCTGCACCACACCGAGCCGGTAGCGGGCGCGCCAGTCGTCCGGCTCCGCCTCTGCGGCCGAGCCGTATCGAGAGATCAGCGGATCGACGTCGTCGCGCATCAGACGCCCGCTCGGCGCCAGCTGCTCCGGCGCCTCCGGCATCCCGCCCTCTGCATCGAGCGTGCGGCCCAGCCGATCCGCTGCGAAGCCGAACATCACCTCTCGAACCAGCGCCCACGCTCCGATCGGTGCGATCACGATCAACGCGGTCGCCATCCCGATCGAGACCGGAGTCGCCACTCGTAGGAACATCACCGCGAGCCAGCCCGCGATGACCACGTAGAGCAGCAGCGCCGCCCCCATCACCGCAACCCCGATGCGCGAGCTCACGAGCGCGCCCGGATGCCGATGTCCACGAGGTTCTCCAGTCCCACGACGACCCCGCGCGCATCGCGCGCGAACGGCACCGCCAGGCGGATGCCAGGGGCGTATGCCGCTGCGGAGTCGACCGTGTCGTGCACGATCGTCAGCGACTCCCCAGGACCCGACAGGATCGCCTCCTGCTTGGCGATGACCCCCGGCCGACGCAGGGAGTGCACGGGCACGCCCGCGACCTGCTGTCCTCGCGCGCGCTGGTCGACGTGCGGCGCCTGGAACGGACCCTGCGCCTCACGAGCGGCGACCATCAGCTCGGCGGTGCGCACTGCAGTGCCGCTGGGCGAATCGATCTTGCGTTCGTGATGCGCCTCGACGATCTCCGCTGAGGGGAAGAACGGCGCTGCGGCGGCGGCAAGCGCCGATCCCAGCGCCGAGCCCAGCGAGAAGTTGGGGATGAACACCGCGCCGGTGCCGGCGGACTCGACCAGAGGCCGCACCAGCGCGATGCGCTCCTGCGACCACCCCGAGGTCCCGACGAGGACGTTGATGCCGCGCTCGACGGCCGCGCGCACGACATCGATGCTCGCAGCCGGCGTCGACGCGTCGACGACCAGGTCGGCGCCGTCGATCTCGGCGAGGTCGCTCGCCGACCCGAGCACGGAGCGCACCTCGAAGCCGTCGAGCTGGTCGATCACCCCGTGGATGATCCGTCCGAGTGATCCTGTACCGCCGACGAGGGCGACCTGTGTCGTCATGGTCCCAGTCTAGAATCGCCCGATGAACGGATCCGCCGTCGTGACCCACGTTCGTGACGCGGCGGGTGATCGCCGAGTCAGACCAGAGCGCCCTCGGGCAGCCCGGTGCGCAGCTCCATCGGCAGGTGGCCGAGATCGTTGTGGCTCAGCAGCGTCCACGGCCGGCCCTGCTTCTGCGCGATCACGGTGAGACCGCAGTGCGCCTGGTTGAGGGTCATCCAGCGCCAGTCGGGCGCGCCGAGCACCTCGCGCACGAACCAGGAGATGACGAAGTTGTGGGTGATGAGCACCTCGTGCACGTCGCCGTTGCGGCGTCGCAGGAACTCGCCGACCGCATCGGCCATCTGCGCAGAGCCCGCCTCGATCTCCGCGTCGCTCACCGAGCCGAAGAACGGCTCGTAGACCGATGGCACGTCTTCGCTCATGCCGCTGGGCACGCAGTCGAAGAGCAGGGCGGACGGCACGGGGTCGACCGCGGGCAGTCGTGCGGCGACCGTTCGCGCGGTCTCGGCCGCGCGAAGCAGCGGCGAATGCCAGACGGCGTCGAGCGGCAGCCCGGAGAGCCGATCCGCGATCAGCTCGGCCTGACGCCGCCCTCGAGGCGAGAGAGGTCCGTCGTCGATGCCGTGCTCGGCATCCTGATGTTCACCGTGTCTGACCAGATATATGTAGTGCGTCACTGCCCGCTCGCTTCAGCCCCGCCGTCTCGGTGGGGCGATTCCAGCTTAGGTCACGGCGCCGACACGCCGCCGAGGCGCGACACGATGCGCACAGTCTGTGCGCTCACTCGCCGGCGCGGGTGAGCTCGGCGACCTGCGAGCGCAGCAGCGAGACGCCGGCGCCCTGCATGAGCTCTTCGACGTGCTGCGGTGCGAACGCGTTCACGATCGGCGCCACCACCGTGCGCTGCGCGAGCAGCCACGCGATCGACACGGCCGCGACGGGCACCGACAGCTCGGCCGCGATGCGGTCGAGCACCCGCAGGACGCGGATGCCACGGCGGTTGAGATTGCCCTTCATCTGCTCGCCCCGCACGCCGACGGCGGCGGACTTGCTGCGGTGCTGGCCGGAGAGGAATCCGTGCTCGAGCGCGTGCGAAGGCGTGACGGCGAGGTTCTGAGCCCCGGCCACCAGGCGCAGATCGCCCTCGAATCCCCCACGTCGCACGAGGTTGTAGGGCTCATCGACCACCTCGATGCGCGGGTATCCGGCCGAGGCGAGGATACGCGCCTCGACGAGTCGCTCCGCAGGGAAGCGGAACGCGCCCACCGAGCGGATCTTCCCGGCATCGCGCAGCCACTCCACCGTCGCGAGAGTGTCTTCCAGCACCGAGCTGCTGTCGAGCGTGGCGTCCAGGTACAGCACGTCGATGCAGTCGACGGCGAGTCGCGTCAGCGAGCCCTCGACCGCACGGACGAGGTTCACCGAGCCGAGACCGGGGTTGTCGGCGTGAGAGCCGACGCGCACGCTCAGGCTGATCCGGTCGCGGATGCCGCGGGCGCGAAGCCACTGCCCGATGATGTGCTCGCTGCGTCCACCCGAGAACCCATCGGCCGTGTGCACCGCGTTGCCGCCGAATTCGACGTAGCGGTCGAGGATATGGCTGCTGGTGAGCTGATCGATGCTCCAGCCGAACTCGGCGGCGCCGAGCATGAGCGGGAAGATCGAGAGCCCCGTCTCGCCGAGCGGCACTCGGATGCCTTCGCCGACGCCGGGTCCGACCACGGGGATCGGCGCAGAGGGATGCGAGTCGAAGCCGGGCGCGGTGCTGGTCGGCGCGCCGGCCGTGTCGGCTGCTCCTGTGCCGAAGAGCTTCACATCGCCACCCCCGTAGCTGCGCACCTCTGGTGCGTACTTCGAGGGTAGGCGAGTGCAGACCCGGTTCCGGTCACGACAGCAGCGCGCGTGGGAAGTTCTCGTAACGGTTCGATCACATCGGATACGAAAGAACCCGGGGTCGCGGCGATGTGCGCACGATCCCGGGTTCCTCGATCATGGATGCTGCTCAGCAGACATCCGGACGGCTCACGCCTCAGCGGTCTCCGACTCGCCCTCAGCGACGGCGTCCTCGATGACAGGCTCGAGCGACAGCTTGCCGCGGTCGTCGATCTTGGTGATCTTCACCAGGATCTTCTGGCCGACCGAGAGCACGTCGTCGACGTTCTCGACGCGCTTGCCACCGGCGAGCTTGCGCACCTCGGTGACGTGCAGCAGTCCGTCCTTGCCGGGCAGCAGCGACACGAAGGCGCCGAAGGTGGCGATCTTCACGACGGTGCCGAGGAACTGCTCGCCGACCTCCGGGTTGGTGGGGTTGGCGATCGCGTTCACCTGGGCGCGGGCGGCCTCAGCCGACGGGCCATCGGTCGCGCCGATGTAGACGGTGCCGTCCTCCTCGATGGAGATCTGCGCGCCCGTCTCGTCCTGGATGGCGTTGATCGTCTTGCCCTTGGGCCCGATGAGCTCGCCGATCTTGTCGACCGGGATCTGCACGCTGATGACGCGCGGCGCGGTCGGCGCCATCTCGTCGGGAGCGTCGATCGCGGCGTTCAGCACGTTGAGGATCGTCAGGCGAGCGTCGCGCGCCTGGGTCAGCGCGCCGGCGAGCACCGACGACGGGATGCCGTCGAGCTTGGTGTCGAGCTGGATCGCCGTGACGAACTCGCTGGTTCCCGCGACCTTGAAGTCCATGTCGCCGAGGGCGTCCTCTGCGCCGAGGATGTCGGTGAGCGCCGCGTAGCGGGTCTCACCGTCGACCTCGTCGGACACCAGGCCCATGGCGATGCCGGCGACGGGTGCGCGCAGCGGCACGCCGGCGTTCAGCAGCGACAGGGTCGACGCGCAGACCGAGCCCATCGAGGTGGAGCCGTTGGAGCTCAGCGCCTCGGAGACCTGGCGGATCGCGTAGGGGAACTCCTCGCGCGAGGGCAGCACCGGCACGAGCGCGCGCTCGGCGAGGAAGCCGTGCCCGATCTCGCGACGCTTCGGCGACCCGACGCGACCGGTCTCACCGGTCGAGTAGGGCGGGAAGTTGTAGTGGTGCAGGTAGCGCTTGCTGGTGGTGGGCGACAGCGAGTCGATCTGCTGCTCCATCTTGAGCATGTTCAGCGTGGTGACGCCCAGGATCTGGGTCTCACCGCGCTGGAAGATCGCCGAGCCGTGCACGCGCGGGATGACCTGCACCTCTGCGTCGAGCGGGCGGATGTCGGCGAGACCGCGGCCGTCCATGCGAACACCCTCGGTGAGGATGCGTCCGCGGACGATCTTCTTGGTGACCGACTTGTACGCCGCGGAGAACTCCAGCGGGGCACCGGCAGGCAGCGTGCCCGCCTCGGTGGCCTCGATGAGCTCAGCCTTGACACGGTCCTTGACCGCGTCGTCGGCGTTCTGGCGCTCCTGCTTGTCGGCGATCTGGTAGACGTCCACCAGCTGCGAGTGCGCACGGTCGGCGACGAAGCTGTAAACCTCTTCGCTGTACGGCAGGAAGACCGGGTACACGCCCGGCTCCTTCGATGCGGTGGCGGCCAGCTCGGCCTGAGCCTTGACCAGCTGCGCGATGAACGGCTTGGAGGCCTCGAGACCCTGCGCGACGATGTCCTCGTTGGGCTTGGTGGCGCCGGCCTTGATCAGGTTCCAGCTGCCCTCCGTCGCCTCGGCCTCGACCATCATGATCGCGACGTCTTCGGACCCGTCGGCCTTGGTGACGACGCGGCCCGCGACGATCAGGTCGAACACGGCCTCGGAGACCTGCTCGGCGGTGGGGAACGCGACCCACTGGTCGGCGTGCTCGCCGTGACCGGGGATGAACGCAAGACGCACACCGGCGATCGGGCCGGAGAACGGCAGACCCGAGATCTGGGTCGACGCGGAGGCGGCGTTGATCGCCAGTGCGTCGTAGTACTCGCCGGGGGCGATCGACAGCACGGTGATGACGATCTGGACCTCGTTGCGCAGGCCGTCGACGAACGACGGGCGCAGCGGACGGTCGATCAGACGGCAGACGAGGATCGCCTCGGTGGAGGGGCGGCCCTCGCGACGGAAGAACGAGCCGGGGATCTTGCCGGCGGCGTAGGAGCGCTCCTCGACGTCGACCGTCAGCGGGAAGAAGTCGAAGCCCTCGCGCGGGTGCTTGCCCGCGCTGGTGGCCGACAGGAGCATGGTCTCGTCGTCGAGGTAGGCCGCGACCGAGCCCTGAGCCTGCTGGGCGAGGCGTCCGGTCTCGAAGCGGACGGTGCGGGTGCCGAAGCGGCCGTTGTCGAGAACGGCCTCGGTGGCGGTGATTTCAGGACCTTCCAAGAGGTCTCTCCTTCTTTGTTTAGGCTCGCTCGCCCGTGTGGCGCGCGAGTTATCGCGAAGGAGCGGATGCGGGCAGATATAAGCGCGCGGGGATCCCCGCTGATCTCGCCTGCGCTGGCCACCAGTAGAAGACCACCCGGCGCATGTGCGACGAGGAACCCACCACAGGGGACCAGCTTCTCAGCCGACCGCTCCGTGAATCGATGTGAAGTTGTGCGGCGCAGAATGCACCACTGTCGATCGTAGCAGTCGAGGCGTTCACCCGCGGCCGACGCCGTCTTCGCCTAGGCTGACGAGCATGAGCGAAGACAAGGCAGTCTCTTCCGAGGAGATGAAGCGCAAGTTCAGGGAAGCGCTCGACAAGAAGAATGCGCACAATCGGGGCGGAGAGTCGCATCTGGACGGCGACTCCGCCGTGCATGCCACCCACGCGCCGCAGATGAAGCGCGAGTTCCGCCGCAAGAGCGGCTGAGCTGCTTCCGAATCAACGGCGAAGGGCTGCGACAGGAATGTCGCAGCCCTTCGCCGTTCACTCTCCCGAGTGGTTCGCCCCGGCCGTGAGCGCTCACTCCCCGGCGAGTCCGCCGAGCATGTGCCCGAATGAGCGTCCCTCCCCGAGGTAGGTGGCGGGATCGTACGGGTCGACGACCTCCGCAGCGCCGCGCCTGGAGATCGCCTCGGCGAGCTCCTTCGCGCCCTTCTCGACGCGCTTGGCGAGCGGGGCGACCTCGTCTCCTGCACCGCCCCAGTCGCTGGATGCCGCGAACACTCCTGTGGAGACCGCCTCGGCATGCAGGTAGGCGAACAGCGGGCGGATCGCGTAGTCGATCGCCAGCGAATGCCGGGGGGTGCCGGCGTTCGCGCCGATCAGCACGGGTTTGCCCGTCAGGGCATCCGGGTCGAGAACGTCGATGAACGACTTGAAGAGCCCGGAATAGCTCGTGGAGAAGATCGGCGTCACCGCGATCAGCGCATCGGCGGACACGACCGTGTTGATCGCGGTCTCCAGCGCGGGCGGGGCGAAGCCGGTGAGGAGGTTGTTGGTGATGTCGTGCGCGAGGTCGCGCAGCTCGATCACGTCGACCTTCACGGCGATATCCCGCTCGCGCAGCGCCTTCGCGGTCTCCGCCGCGAGGCGGTCCGCCAGCATGCGGGTGGATGAGGGATTGGACAGGCCCGCGGAGACGACGGCGATGCGACGCTCGCTCATGTCACGCGTCCTTCCGGCCGAGGCCGAAGGCTGCACCGGCGGCGACCGGCGCATCCTGATACGGGGATCCGGCGGTGAGGTTGTCTCCGCGGTTCGCCGACGGGCGCGCCTGTCGCGAAGGCCCCTCACCGTAGACGGCGCGCACTCGGGCGGCATGGGTGGGGGCATCCGGAACCGTCTCAGGACGGTTCTTCGCGAGCTCGCGACGCAGCACCGGCACGACCTCGCCGCCCAGGATGTCGAGCTGCTCGAGCACGGTCTTCAGCGGGAGTCCGGCGTGGTCGATGAGGAACAGCTGACGCTGGAAGTCGCCGAACGTGTCGCGCATCGACGCATAGCGGTCGATGACCTGCTGCGGCGATCCGACGGTCAGCGGCGTCATCTCGGTGAAGTCCTCCATGCTGGGGCCGTGACCGTAGACGGGCGCGTTGTCGAAGTAGGGGCGGAACTGCGTCACCGCATCCTGCGAGCGGGCGGCCATGAAGACCTGTCCCCCGATGCCGACGATGGCCTGCTCGGGCGTGCCGTGGCCGTAGTGGGCGTACCGCTGCCGGTACAGCTCGATGAGGCGCTGGTAGTGCTCCTTGGGCCAGAAGATGTTGTTCGCGAAGAAGCCGTCACCGTAGTACGCGGCCTGCTCGGCGATCTCGGGCGTGCGGATCGATCCGTGCCAGACGAACGGCGCCACCCCGTCGAGCGGCCGCGGCGTCGCGGTGAAGCCCTGCAAGGAGGTGCGGAACTTCCCCTCCCAGTCGACGACGTCCTCGTCCCACAGCTTGCGCAGCAGGGCGTAGTTCTCGATCGCGAGCGGCAGCCCCTGGCGGATGTCCTTGCCGAACCACGGGTAGACCGGGCCGGTGTTGCCGCGGCCGAGCATGAGATCCATGCGCCCGTCCGAGACGTGCTGCAGCATCGCATACTCCTCGGCGATGCGAACGGGGTCGTTGGTGGTGATCAGCGTCGTCGAGGTCGACACGATCAGCCGCTCGGTCTGAGCGGCGACGTGGGCGAGGAAGGTCGTCGGGCTCGACGACCAGAACGGCGGGTTGTGGTGCTCGCCGATGGCGAAGACGTCGAGGCCGACCTGTTCGGCATGCTTGGCGATCGTCGCCGTCGCCTTGATGCGCTCGGCTTCGCTCGGGGTGGCTCCGGTCGTCGGATCCTGCGTGATGTCGCTGACGGACATGATGCCGAACTGCATCGCGCTCTGCTCGTTCACTGTTCTCTCTCCACTCCGGACCCCCGAAGGCATCCGTTCTATTCACTTGAATGTACTTGATGGAACGCCGAAGCGGCAACATTATTCCCGCAAACCCGCAACCGCTAGCCTCGTGCCATGAGCAGTGCCGAGCATCCGCCCGCGACCGCCTCGACCGGCGCCGTCGCCCGGCCGCGTCGCCGAGTCCCCTTCTGGGACAACGCGCGGTTCGCGTGCATCGTGCTGGTCGTCATCGGGCACGGAACGCAGCGGCTGATCTACGACTCGGATGTCTCGTACGCCTTCTACCTCTGGGTGTACGCGTTCCACATGCCGGCGTTCGCGATCATCTCCGGCTACTTCTCGAAGGCGGGAAGCCCCACGAAGCGCCAGATGGCCCGGGTGATCACCGACATCCTCGTACCGTACGTGATCTTCGAGGGGCTGTGGACGCTCACCAAGTGGCTGGTCGAGGGAAGGGTGGAGCCGAACCTCACGAAGCCCTCCTGGACGCTGTGGTTCCTGCTCGCGCTGGGCATCTTCCGCCTGGTGCTCCCCTACCTCGCCCTGCTGCGGTGGCCTCTCGCCTGGGCCCTCGTGATCTCCGTCGGCGTCGGGTACGTGACGAACGTCGACAGCACGTTCTCGCTCTCGCGGACGCTCGGACTGATGTTCTTCTTCACCCTCGGGTGGTGGCTCAGGGAGCGGGATGTGGTGCGCCGACTGCGTCTCATCGAGTACCGGCCCTGGTGGGTGCGGGCGATCGCAGTCGGGGTGCTCGCGGCGTGGGGCTGCGCCAGCTGGGTGTGGCTGGATGTCTGGAAGGCCATCGACCTCAGGCACTGGCTGTTCTACGACGACTCGTACGCCGATCTCGCCCGTGAGCAGTGGTGGGCCGGCGGCATCCGCCTCGGGCTCATCCTGCTCGCCGTCCTGCTCAGCGCATGCTTCTTCGCGCTGCTGCCGCGCCGGGCGCAGAGCTGGACCACGCTGGGCCAGTACACGATGTACGTGTACCTGCTGCACTCCTTCGTGCTCTACCCGTTCCGCGAGTCGGGAGCGCTGCGCGGGCTGCAGCCCACCTGGATCTGGCTCCCGCTCATCATCGCGGTCGCCGTCGGTATCGCGTTCGCACTCTCCTCGAAGCCGGTGCGCGCGCTGTTCCGCCCGCTGATCGAGCCGCGGCCGCACTGGATGTTCCGCGACTCGGAGCTGACGTCGGGAAGCGACCACCGCAGCGACCCCACCGGGTCGCGGCGCAGCCGCTGACCCTCACGCGACTCGCGCCGCTGCCTCACCCGGTAAGAGAAGGCAACATTCGTGCACACCGGCGCACCGAGTCCTAGCGTCGACGCATGACCGATCTCACCCTTCCCATCCTCGACCTGTCACAGCTGGATGCCGGTGACGACTCGGCAGCGCGGTTCCGCGCCGATCTGCGCGCGGCGACCCGCGATGTCGGCTTCTTCTATCTCACCGGCACGGGCATCCCGGCCGACCTGGAGCAGCGGCTGCACCGCGCCGCGCGAGACTTCTTCGCCCTCCCCGACGAGGACAAGCTCGCCATCGAGAACGTGAAGAGCCCGCACTTCCGCGGTTACACGCGCATCGGCGGGGAGCGCACCAAGGGCGCCGTCGACTGGCGCGAGCAGATCGACATCGGCCCGGAGCGGGATGCGGTCGCGGGCGGGCCGGGGTTCAACCGTCTCATCGGACCGAATCTCTGGCCGGAGGCGCAGCCGGAGCTGCGCGCCGTGGTCGCTGAGTGGCACGCCGCCCTCTCCGGCATCGCGCGCAAGCTGCTTCGCGCCTGGGCGCTGGCTCTGGGCGCCGACGAGTCGTACTTCGACGACCACTTCGGTGAGCCGTCCACGCTCATCAAGATCGTCCGCTACCCGGGCACGACCGACCCCGAGCCTCAGCAGGGCGTCGGCGCCCACAAGGACAGCGGCGTGCTCACCCTGCTCTGGGTGGAACCGGGACGCGGCGGCCTGCAGGTCGAGCGCGATGGCGAGTGGGTGGATGCACCGCCCGTCGACGGCGCGTTCGTCGTGAATATCGGCGAGCTGCTCGAGTACGCGACGAACGGCTACCTCAAGGCGACCAACCACCGCGTCGTCTCACCCCGAGCGCCGCACGATCGCCTGTCGATCCCGTTCTTCTTCAACCCCGCTCTCGACACTAAGCTGCCGCTGATCGAGCTGCCGGCTGATCTCGCGGCGCACGCGCGCGGCGTGACCAGGGACCCGGCGAACCCGATTCACAGCCTCTACGGCGAGAACGCGCTGAAATCGCGTCTGCGCGCGCACCCGGACGTCGCCGCGATCCACCACGCCGACCTCGTCGAGGTCGCGCAGGTATGACGAGAGCCGCCCACACCGGTGGGCGGCTCTCCAAGAATGTTCTGCGCGATTGAACGCTGGTCGATGCCTTATCGACGAAGACCGAGACGCTCGATGAGCGAGCGGTAACGGTTGATGTCGACGTCCTGCAGGTAACCCAGCAGGCGACGGCGCTGACCGACGAGCAGGAACAGGCCACGGCGCGAGTGGTGGTCGTGCTTGTGTGCCTTGAGGTGCTCGGTGAGGTCCTTGATGCGCTGCGTCAGCATTGCGACCTGCACCTCGGGGGATCCGGTGTCACCGGGGTGCGTCGCGTACTCTTCGATGATCGCCTTCTTGACGTCTGCTTCCAGTGCCATAGATTCGATCCCCTCTCTGCTTGTTGCGCGGTGCCCGACGCCGAATGCGAGGGCTCTCTTTATCCGCGGCCGATCAAACGGCAACCTCGACAGCTTACCAGCATCCCGGTCGCCTGAAGCGCACCGGTAGCCTCGACGGGTGCAGTTCTCCCGCGCCCACCTGATCGATCTCTCCCCGCTGCGATCCAGCCCTGCTTTCGCACGCATGTGGATCGGCTCGGCCCTTGCCGGGATCGGAGGCCAGCTCACGATCGTGACCGTGATGCTGCACGTCTTCGAGCTCACGGGCAGCACGTTCGCCGTCTCGATGATCGCGGTGGCGGGTCTCGTGCCGATGATCCTCGCCGGGCTCTACGGCGGGATGCTGGCCGATGCCTTCGACCGCAGGCGCGTGGCTCTTATCGCTGCGACCGTCGCGTTCGCGGCGACCGTGCTGCTGTCGGTGCTGACGTGGACGCGCGCC
Organism: Microbacterium sp. NPDC089987; assembly: GCF_044748505.1. Lineage (NCBI taxonomy): Bacteria > Bacillati > Actinomycetota > Actinomycetes > Micrococcales > Microbacteriaceae > Microbacterium > Microbacterium sp. NPDC089987. Next base: position 961,617 of record NZ_JBIVGE010000001.1, on the reverse strand, counting down.
GAGACGATCTGGTGGCTGTACGGGCTGAGCATGGTCATCGCCGCAGCGAACTCGGTCGGCATGGCGACGCGCACGGCGATCGTGCCGCGCCTGATCCCGCTGAACCAGCTCGCCGCTGCGTCGGCTCTGAACGGCGTCGCCTTCGGCCTGACCGTGATGGTCGGCCCGCGGTGGCGGGCGTGCTCGTCGCGCTCACCGGGTTCGGCTGGACATACACGATCGACGTTGTGCTCATGCTCTGCATGTTCCTGGGCCTGTGGACCCTGCCCGCTCTGCTGCCGGAGGGCGCGATCGTGCGACCGGGACTGACATCCCTCGTCGACGGTTGGCGCTTCCTGCGCCGCGCCGGCAACATCCGCGCCCAGTACCTGCTCGACATCGCCGCCATGACGTTCGGCAACCCGCTCGCCCTCTACCCCGCGCTCGGCACGGTGCTGCTCGGCGGCGGAGCGGTGACGACGGGCCTGCTCACCGCCTCCGTCGCGGTCGGCACGTTCGCGTCGAGTCTGTTTTCGGGCCGGATCGTCCAGTACCGCTGGCACGGCCGCGGAATCGCCAGGGCGGTGCAGGCCTACGGCGCCACGATCGCACTGTTCGGTGCCATCCTCCTCATCGGAGCTTTCCTGCCAGGGGCATCCGAGGACTCCCCCGACGTCCCGCTCATCGTTCTCGCCTGCGTCGCGCTCGCCCTGTCGGGAGCGGCCGACAACATCAGCTCGATCTACCGCAACACGATGATGCAGGCCGCGGTGCCCGACGCGATGCGCGGACGCCTGCAGGGCGTCTTCATCATCGTCGTCGCGGGCGGCCCCCGACTCGGGGCGCTGTACGCCGGCACTCTGGCGACGCTCACCGCGCTGTGGTTCCCGCCGCTGCTGGGCGGGATGCTCGTGATCGGCCTCGCAGTGATGATCGCGCGCCTCACACCCCGCTTCCGCGCCTATGACGCACTGAACCCGGAGGCCTGAACCGCCTGCGGCGGCTCGACCTCCGGGCTCGAGGACGCCGACTCAGGCCTGCAGGGCGCCCTGCAGGTCGAGGTTGATCGTGATGTCCTTGCCGACGAGCACGCCGCCGGTCTCGAGAGCGGCGTTCCAGGTGAGGCCGAAGTCCTCGCGGTTGATCACGGTCGTCGCCGAGGCGCCCGCCTTGTAGTTGCCCCACGGGTCGGAGCCGAAGCCGCCGAAGTCGAACTCGAAGCTGACCGGCTTGGTGATGCCGCGAATGGTGAGGTCTCCGTCGACGAAGAAGTCGCCGTCTTCGACACGGGTTCCGGTGGAGACGAACTCCATGGTCGGGAAGTTCTCGGTGTCGAAGAAGTCCGCCGAGCGCAGGTGCGTGTCGCGTCCCTCGTCGTTGGTGTCGATGGAGGCGACATCGACGGTCGCCTCGACCTTGGCCTCGAGCGGGTTCTCGGGGGCGACGAGGGTGGCGTTCTTGATGCCGAAGGAGCCGCGCACCTTCGAGATCATCATGTGGCGCACGCTGAACGTGACCTCGCTGTGGCTGGGGTCCAGCACCCAGGTGCCGGGGCGGTAGCCGGGGATCTCGATCGACATGTGTGTGTTCTCCTTGACGTTCATCGGCGCGCTCTCGCGCCGTACCGAGGATAACTTGCATTCACCTGCATGTATTCCTCGATGTCCGGATTCATGCAGAAGCCCCCGCCCGCCGAGGCGGACAGGGGCTGTGATCAGCAGATTCGGATCAGCCGACGGCGACGAGATCGATGATGAAGATGAGGCTCTTGCCGGAGAGGAAGTGCCCGCCACCGGCCGGGCCGTACGCCAGGTGCGGCGGGATGACGAGTTCACGGCGACCGCCGACCTTCATGCCGGGGATGCCGTCCTGCCACCCCTGGATCAGGCCGCGCAGCGGGAACTGGATGGTCTCGCCACGACCCCACGACGAGTCGAACTCCTCGCCGGAGTCGTACTCGACACCGGCGTAGTGCACGGTGACGGTGTCGCCGGGCTTCGCCTCGGCGCCATCGCCCTCGATGATGTCGCGGATGACCAGCTCTGCGGGGGCAGGGCCAGTGGGGGCGTCGAACTCTGGCTTCGTGCGTTCAGTCATGGATCCATCCAACCGCGATGCGCGGGCCACGGTCAATGCAGAACGTCCGCTGAGCGCGTAACACACCGACAGGCGAGTGCAGCCGGAAGCTCTCCCGGCCTCAGGCGACACTTCGGAGCCGGCGCGTGGAACAATCCAGTATGGAATCGCTGACGTCTCCCACCGGTGCGCGCGCCGAGCCGGACCGTCAGCGCAGTCGTCAGCCGCATCGGCTTCAGGGCGCGCTGTTCCGGTCGATCGGGGACGAGGGCCGGGCGGAGCTGGTCGTGCGACGTCTGGTTGACGCGATCCACCGCGGCCACCTGCGCGCCGGTGAGCGACTCCCCTCCGAATCCGAGCTCGCCCGCAGCTTCGGAGTGGCACCGGTCACCGTGCGGGAGGCTCTGCTCACCCTGCGCGGTCGAGGGCTGATCGTCACCCGCCGCGGACGCAATGGCGGCAGCTTCGTCGTCGATGACGCCGACCCGCTCGCGTTCGCACGCGACGCGCTGATGCGCACGTCGCGGCTCGCGCTGCGCGATATGGGTGCGCACTACAGCGCGATCACCGCGGCGGCGGTGCGTCTTGCCGCGCGGCGAGCGGACGCGAGCGAGGCCGGTCGCGTGCTGCATCGTCTGGAGCTTCTCGACGACCTGGATGTCGACCAGCAGCGTCGTGTGCTCGACGACGTGCTCGTCGAGCTCGTCTCGCTGAGTCAGTCGGCACGCCTCACCCGCGAGCAGATGAAGCTGCAGGCGGAGTTCTCGCCGTACCTGCGCCTCGCCGCGCCCGACGACGCAGGGCTGCGCAAGCAGGCCGCATCGCTCGCCGACATCATCAGCGCGGTGGAGCAGAGCGATCCCGACACCGCCGGCGTCCGCACCGAACGCCTGGTCGCAGGCGTGATCGACGCCCTGATCCACCTGCAGAGCTCACCCGCCGGCATCTCATGATCATCTCCATCGACGTGCACTGGAGGACGCGATGAACACCCCCGCCACCACTGCCCCCGCTGCGGCCGCGCGGATCGTCGAGGAGTACTTCAGCTCCCCGATCCGCATGCTCGACTCCTGGGTGGGCTCCTGCGCCCATGAGCTCGCGCAGCTTCTCGATGAGGGTGCGCTCACCCGCCCGCGTCTGGATGCGATCGTCGAGCCGTACGCCGAGCGCACTCTGGCTCTGGGCGCCGTGCCGGTGTACGGTGCCGGGTTCATCGCTGCCATCGGCCTTCTCTCCGACGCGCGAAGCCATCTCGCCTGGTGGCAGGGTGAAGGCGGCCGGCAGCTGGTGCTCGCCTCGCAGACGGTGAACAAGGAGTACATCGACTACAGCGAGCTCGAGTGGTACCGCGTTCCGATGAGCACAGGAAGACCGCACATCGCGGGGCCCTACGTCGACTATCTGTGCAGCGACGAGTACACCATCACGATCGCTGTTCCGGCGAGCGCCGGTACCCGTCTGCTGGGCGTCGCCGGACTCGACCTGCTCGTCGCCGAGGTGGAGCGGGAGCTGACTCCCCGCTTCGCCTCGCTGGGCCATCAGGTCACTCTCGTCAACGGCGTCGGGCGCGTCGTGGTCTCCACCGATCCGCGCTGCGCCACGGGGGACTCGGTGCGCGGAAGCCGGCTCTCCGACCTTCCCCGCATGTCCTGCTCGGGCATCGCCCTCGACGTGATCGTCGAGGGCGTCTGAGGTCGCGATCGACGCAGAGGTCTTGACTTCGCCCGGCGTGCGAGGCACCCTGTCTGTGTAGATCAACTCAGCGCCCGGGAGACCAGCAGGCATCGCCGCAGCACCGGGCGCTGAGTGCGTCTGCGCTGGATCGCCCGAGGCGGTCAGTACGCGAGCAGCCGCGCTCTGGCATCCCGGGTGCGCATCAGCAGCGCGTGCTCGTCGGCGGCGGCCAGCGGGTCTCGACCGGTGATCGCCCGCTGGCGCACGGCAGCCAGCGCCGCGGCATCGCGGATGAACGCCTGCATCACGCGGCGTCGGTCGCCGCGAAGACCGGATGCCCACTGCAGACCGGTGCGCCTGCCTGCCGGAGTGGCCAGCATCTCGACCTCCTGGGGCGTGAACCATCCCGCGGTGACGTAATCGCCGAGGCGCAGACGCGTCAGTCGCGCCTCCTCGCGACGCAGCGCCAGAATCGCGATGATGAAGCCGATGAACAGCGGCACCTGCGTGGTGATGTACAGCGCGAGGAAGTCGCCCAGCAGAGAGGAGCCGTTCCAGTACGCGTGCAGTCCGATGGCGCCGACCAGACCTATCGCCCCGGTTCCGACGGCGGAAGCGCTGCTCGCGCCACGTCGCGCGGCGAGCCCGATGGCGAATCCGGTCAGCGCGGTGAACATGGCGTGCGCGAACGGCGAGACGAGTCCGCGGAGGATGAACGTGAGCGTGAGCTCGCCTGCACCGCCAGAGGTGAGGCTGGTGCCGAAGTACTGGATGTTCTCCGTGAACGCGAAGCCCGCACCCACCAGCGCACCGTAGACCACCCCGTCCACCGGGCCGTCGAAAGCCCGGCGGCCGATGACGAACACCAGCAGGACGCCGATGCCCTTGGCGAGCTCCTCGATCACGGGCGCCTGGATGACGGCGGCGAAGAACTCGTTGCGCTGCCCGACCGCCAGCGCGAACGCGACGTCGACGAGCAGAGCGATCCCGGCGCTTGCCACGGCACCCCAGGCCAGGGCGAAGATCACGAGGCTCTTCGGCTCCGGCTCCCATCGATCGATCATCCGCACGCCGGTGAGCACGATCGCAAGCGGCACGAGCGCGAGGACCAGTCCGACGATCGATGCCCCGACCCCGAGGAAGAGCGCGAAGTACGCGATCAGCGCGATCATCACGAACGCGAGCACCCCGAATACCCACACCGAAGCGCTGCGTCCGCGCCTGGCGGGCACTGGCAGGGCCGGCATCGCCGGAGCGGGTGCGGGCGCTGCGGGCGCCGGTGGAGCGTACGGAGAACGCCTGGCGAGCAGGGTCGGGAACGGTTCCGAGGGCTGTGCGGCCGAGGGCCGTCCTCCAAAGCTCATGAGCAAAGCCTAGAGGCCGCCTCTGCCACGGGCGGCACCACGACGGGTAGCGTGGAGTCATGCGTTTCGCCCATCTGAGCGCTCGCGATTCCGAGGCCCTGCAGCTCGCCGTCATCGACGGCGCGGAGGCCACCCTCGTGAGCGACCTCCTCTCCCCCGCTCCCTCGACCCTGCAGCAGCTGATCGAGGGCGGCGACGAGCTGCTCGAGGAGCTGCGCGCCGCATATGCCGCTGACGACGCGCCACGGCATCCGGTGGCCGACCTGCGCTTCGGCCCCGCCGTCGTCGCGCCGCCGGTCATCCTGGCGGTGGGCCTGAACTACGCGGCGCACTCGAGCGAGCTGGGGCTCAAGACCGACACCGCCCCGACCGTCTTCACGCTCTGGCCCAACTCGCTCAGCGCGCACGACAGCACCACCGCATGGCCGCGTGACCTGAGCGAGTCGGTCGACTACGAGGCCGAGCTCGGTGTGATCATCGGCCGCCCCGCGAAGGACGTGACTGCCGACGAGGCGCTCCACGCCGTCTGGGGCTACACCGTCGTCAACGACATCACGGCGCGAGACATCCAGTTCGCCGAGGCGCAGTGGTCGCGCTGCAAGTCGTTCGACGGCTTCACCCCGACCGGCCCTGTGGTCGTCACAGCTGACGAGGTCCCCGACCCGCAGGACCTGCACATCTGGGCCGTCGTCGACGGGCAGACCGTGCAGGATGCGAGCACGGGGCAGATGGTGCGCAGCGTCGCGACGCTGATCGCGCACCTCTCATCGTCCGCGACCCTGCAGCCGGGAACGCTGATCTCCACCGGCAGCCCGGGCGGCGCCGGCTACTCACGGGATCCGCAGATCTTCCTCCGCGACGGCTCCACGGTCACGGTGGGCGTCGACGGCATCGGCGAGCTGACGACGCACTGCCGCACGATCGGCTGATCGCGCCTTCAGAGACAGAAGAGGCGGATGCCCTGCGGCATCCGCCTCTTCTGCTGTCTGTGCTTAAGCTTCGGGGAGATCTTCGGCGGCGATCACGGGGATCGCGGCGGTGACGGTCTCGAGTCCCGAGAGGCGGGCGGGCGAGATCTGCTTCATGACCTCGTCGCGCGACATCAGGCCCGCTTCGACGACCAGGTCGGCCACGTTGCGGTTGGTGAGCAGCGCCGTCTTGGCCAGCGCGGCAGACGCTGCGTAGCCGATGAACGGGGTCAGCGCGGTGACGACGCCGACCGATGCGCCGACCATGGCGCCGAGGCGCTCGCGGTTGGCGGTGATCCCGTCGACGCAGTTCACGCGCAGGGTCCACATCGCCTGACGCATCCACGTGATCGACTGGAAGATCGAGTGCGCGATGACAGGCTCGAAGGCGTTGAGCTGCAGCTGGCCGCCTTCGACGGCCATGGTGACCGTGACGTCTGCACCCGCGACCGCGAACGCGACCTGGTTGACGGCCTCGGGGATCACGGGGTTGACCTTGCCCGGCATGATGCTGGAGCCGGCCTGCATGGCCGGCAGGTTGATCTCGCCGATGCCGGCCTGCGGGCCGGACGAGAGCAGACGCAGGTCGTTGCAGATCTTCGAGAGCTTGATCGCGTTGCGCTTCAGCGACGAGGAGAACGACATGAAGGCGCCGGTGTCGCTGGTGGCCTCGACCAGGTCGGTCGCGGTGCTGAGGTCGAGACGGCTGATCTCGCGCAGGTGCTTCAGCACGGTCGGCGCGTAGTCGGGGTGGGTCGTGATGCCGGTGCCGATGGCCGTGGCGCCCATGTTGATCTCGGTGAGCAGCGAGGCGTTCTCGGTGAGGCGGCTGTGGTCTTCGCCGAGTGTCGTCGCGAAGCCGTGGAACTCCTGGCCGAGCGTCATCGGCACCGCATCCTGCAGCTGGGTGCGGCCGACCTTGAGCACGTCGTGGAACTCATTCGCCTTGCCGAGAAAGGACTTGCGCAGCAGGTCGAGCTCGTCGAGCAGCGAGACGAGGTTCAGCGAGAGGCCGATCTTGACCGCGGTCGGATAGACGTCGTTGGTGGACTGGCTGCGGTTCGTGTGGTCGATCGGCGAGAGGAAGGCGTAGTCGCCCTTCTCGCGGCCCGCCATCTCGAGCGCGATGTTCGTGATGACCTCGTTGGCGTTCATGTTGGTCGAGGTGCCTGCCCCGCCCTGGATGACGCCGACGATGAACTGGTCGTGGAACTCGCCGTCGATCACGCGCTGTGCGGCGGCGTCGATCAGGTCAGCCTTCTCGGGGTCGAGGACCCCGATCTCCTTGTTCGCGCGCGCGCTGGCCTGCTTGACCATCGCGAGGCCGCGCACCAGGTCGGGATAGACCGAGATCGGGCGCTTGGTGATGGGGAAGTTCTGCTCGGCGCGCAGCGTGTGGACGCCGTAGTAGGCGTCTCCCGGGATCTCGATGCTTCCGATCGAATCGGTCTCTGTGCGGGTAAGAACAGGCTCAGACGAGGCCATGTCACATCCTTGTGGGTAGTGGCGATCAGGGATTCGGGGGATGCCCCCAGTCTACGATGCTTCAGCGCGGGGGCTTGCGGGAGAAGGCGTCGAGTCGCTGTTCCGGTGTGAGGGATGCCATTCGCTCTGCCCACTCGCGCGTGAAGTGATCGGCGGTGGGCGCCTCGACAACCGGCACGACGGTGTGCGTGATCGTCTCTGGGTACACGTGCACCAGCTGGAACGACTGCGCGGCATCCATCCCGTTGACCTCGACGGCGGGTCGCGCGACGTTCATCGTGTAGCAGGTGGCGGAGGCGACGCTGACCGGGATGCCCGCGAACACTCCATGCGAGGAGTAGTGCAGGTGACCCGCCAGGATGGCGCGCACGTCGCTCCCCCGCAGCACCTCGGCGAGCTCGTCCTGGTGGCGCAGCTCGAGGATGTCGAACAGCGGGATGTGACTGGGCAGCGGCGGGTGATGCATGGCAAGCACCGTGCCGTGCGGTGCGCGCTCACGCAGCACCTCGCGCAGCCAGTCGAGCTGGGCCGCATCGAGGTCGCCGTGGTGCCAGCCGGGAACGCTCGTGTCCAGGGCGACCAGTCTCAGCCCGCCGAGGTCCCACACGCCGGTGACCGGCTGCTCGGTGGGCTCGAGATCGAGCAGATGCTGCCGCAGCGCGGGCCGCTCGTCGTGATTGCCCGCCACCCAGACGACCGGGCAGCCCAGTTCGGCAGCGAGCGGTTCCACCGCAGCCCGCAGGCGGCGGTAGGCATCCGGCTCACCGAGATCGGCGAGGTCTCCGGTGACGACGATCGCCGCCGGATCGCTGTCCGTGTCACGGATGGCGTCGAGCGTGCGCTGCAGAGTGCTCTCCACGTCGAACCGGTCTGCCAGCCGCGCACCGTCGGCGAGCAGGTGCGGATCGCTGATGTGCACGATGACGTGCGATGCCGGGGGGTGGCTGCCGAATGCGAACGAGGCTGACATGGCCCCAGCCTAGAACCGCCCTCTCCGGCGGTGGATGCCCGTCAGTGACCGACGACGATCAGCAGGATGCCGCCGAGGACCGCCGCGCCGCACAGGATGAAGCATCCGATCGCGGCGGCGAAGGCGAGCGCCTTCTGCCCCTCGCTCAGCGGGCTCTTGCGCGCGGCCTTGGCGGCCTGCTTCGACGCGCGGCGGATCTCCTTCTCGGAGAGCACGGTGATGGCATCCGTGAACTCGGCCGGTGTCACGACCGGGACCCGCCCGGCCCGCACGAGCATCCGCAGACCCAGCGCGTAGAACAGCACGATCGTGCCGGCGCCGACCAGCGCGGCGACGAAGACGTTGACGAAGGCGCCCCAGTCGATGCTCATCGTGCCTCCTCCTGCTCATCCACGGCGATGTCCCACTCGGCGAGCTTGGCCCGCGCCTTCCGGCTCGCGATGGCGCTCTCCCACTCCTGAGCCGCCTGCTCGGCAGCGGCGAACTTCAGCGCCGCCTTCTCGGCCGCGCGCTTCGCCGCCTTGATCTCGGCCGGCGATGCGCCCGCCTTCTTCAGCTTCTTCGCCCGACGGGCCGCGCGCTCGGCCTCATCGGCCTTGCGTTCAGCGCGCTCGAGGGCGCGCATGAGCTCCATGCGGCTGGCGCGGCGGGTGGGAGCCGGCACCTCGGGGTGGTCCACGGCGAGCCCGGACTCCGCGACATCGCTCATGGCGTTCGCTGACGTCACGGCGTTGCGACGCGAGTGCATGAACAGACTCACGATGATCACGAGCGCCAGCACGGCGTCGATCGCCACGCCCCAGTTGCCGAACCAGATGACCAGCAGGGCGGCGAGGGCGCCGACACCGCCCGCCGCAGGAAGCGTGAGCAGCCAGCCGATGGCGATCCGGCCGGCGGTCGCCCAGCGCACCGTCGCACCGCGCCGACCGAGGCCCGAGCCGATGACCGAGCCGGAGGCCACCTGGGTGGTGGAGAGCGCGAAGCCGAGGGCGCTGGAGGCGAGGATGGTCGCGGCGGTGGAGCTCTCGGCGGCGAAGCCCTGTGCGGGCTTCACCTCGGTGAGGCCCTTGCCGAGGGTGCGGATGATGCGCCAGCCGCCGAGGTACGTGCCGAGCGCGATGGTGAACGCGCAGGCGACGATGACCCAGAACTCGGGGTTGTGGTAGTGCTCGCTGCCGGGGTCGCCGGTCTGCCAGCCGATCGTGATCAGCGCCAGCGTGATCACGCCCATCGTCTTCTGCGCGTCGTTGGTTCCGTGGGAGAGCGCCACGAGGGAGGAGGTGAAGATCTGGCCCCAGCGGAAGCCGGAGCGTCCGTCGGGCTTCCCGTCGTACCGGCGCGTCACACCGTAGGCGACCTTGGTCGCGATGAACGCGATGATGCCCGCGGTGAGCGGGGCGATCAGTGCCGGGAGGATGATCTTCGACAGCACCATCCCGAAGTCGATGCCGGTGGCGCCCACGCCGACCAGCGTCGCGCCGATGAGCCCGCCGAACAGGGCGTGGGACGAGCTGGACGGAAGGCCCAGCAGCCACGTGAGCATGTTCCACGTGATGGCGCCGATCAGTCCGGCGAAGATGAGCGGGAGGAAGACCTGCGCGCCCATCTGACTGATCGCGTCTTCGCGGATGATGCCGCCGGAGACGGTCTTCGCGACCTCTGTGGAGAGGAACGCGCCGACGAGGTTGAGCGTCGCAGCGAGAAGCACGGCGGTCTTCGGCTTCAGAGCGCCGGTGGCGATGGGCGTGGCCATCGCGTTCGCCGTGTCGTGGAATCCGTTGGTGAAGTCGAAGAAGAGCGCCAGCGCGATGACCAGCACGACGATGAGGGCTGCGGTTTCCACCGGTCTCTTTCGTTGGGACTGCCAGGGAGGGGCCGAGAGCTCGGCTTGTGACGAACGAAGAGTTCACCGTGGGTGTGTCATCCGTTAAGGACCCGGATGAATCCTCCCATCCTGCCCGTTCGCGGTCAACTCGCCGGGTAGCGTGGCAGGGTGACCGATCCTCGCATCCAGCCGCCCGAGACCGCCCGCCGCATCACCACGCGCTCCCATCACGGCGACGAGTTCGATGACGCCTACGAGTGGCTGCGCCAGAAGGACGACAGCGAGGTCATCGCGCATCTGGAGGCGGAGAACGCCTACACCGATGCGCGAACCGCTCACCTCGCCGGACTGCGCGACACGCTGTTCGAGGAGGTCAGGTCACGGGTGCAGGAGACCGACCTGTCCGTCCCCACCCGACGCGGTGACTGGTGGTTCTACAGCCGTACCGAGGAGGGCGCGCAGTACGGCATCCACTGCCGGACCGCCGCACAGGGCGATGACTGGACCCCGCCCGTGCTCGAGCCAGGCGTGCCGGTGCCAGGCGAGGAGGTGCTGCTCGACGGCAACGTCGAAGCGGCGGGGCACGAGTTCTTCTCGCTGGGCGCGTTCGACGCGTCAGATGACGGCAGGCGACTGCTCTGGTCGGTGGATGCCGAGGGCTCCGAGCTGTACGCCGTGCACGTGCGCGACCTGGCATCCGCGGAGAAGCTCGACGACGTGATCCCGAACACCGGACAGGCGTTCTTCACGCCGGACGGCACGGCGATCCTCTACACGACACGCGACGAGGCCTGGCGACCCGACACTCTGTGGCTGCATCGCATCGGCACTCCGGTGGACGACGACGTCAAGCTCTTCCACGAGCCGGATGAGCGCTTCTGGATGGGCGCCGGCATCACCCGCAGCCGGAAGTACCTGATGATCGGGCTCGGCTCGAAGATCACCAGCGAGGAGCTGCTCGTCGACCTCGCCGCGCTCACCTCCGACCCGCTGACCGTCGAACCGCAGGTCGTGTGGCCGCGCCGTGACGGCGTGGAGTACTCCGTCGATCACGCCGTGGTCGACGGAGAGGACCGGCTGCTGATCCTGCACAACGACGACGCCCTCGACTTCGAGCTCGTCTCGGTCGCGGCATCCGACCCGCAGGGCGAACGGCAGGTGCTGCTTGCACACAAGCAGGGTCGGCGGATCATCGACGTGGACTGCTTCCGCGACTTCGCGACCGTCGAGTATCGCAGCGGGGGTCTGGTGCACTCGGCGATCATGGATCTCGCGACGGGCGCGCTCGACGACGTCGACTTCGACGAGCCGCTGTTCGACGCCTACTTCAGCGGCAACCCCGAGTGGCACTCGCCGTTCCTGCGGATGACGTACACCTCGTTCGTCACGCCGTCGCAGGTGCTCGACCTCGAGGTCGCGACGGGCGAGAAGCATCTGCGCAAGCAGATGGCGGTGCTCGGAGGCTACGACCCGTCCGACTACGGACAGCAGCGGGTGTGGGCGACTGCGCCCGACGGTGCGCAGGTGCCGGTCTCGCTCGTCTGGAAGCGCTCGTTCGGGGACCCCGGCGACGAGCCGCGCGCCGTTCATCTGTACGGCTACGGCTCCTACGAGCACTCCATCGATCCCGGTTTCTCGACCATGCGCCTGTCGATGCTCGACCGCGGTGTGATCTTCGCGGTCGCGCACGTGCGCGGTGGAGGCGAGATGGGCCGCCACTGGTACGAGCAGGGCAAGGAGCTGCACAAGCGCAACACCTTCACCGACTTCGTCGCGTGCGCACAGCACCTCATCGACACCGGGGTGACCGCACCCGAGCGGCTCGTGGCGGAGGGCGGCAGCGCGGGCGGCCTGCTCATGGGCGCGGTGGCGAACCTGGCCCCCGAGCTGTTCGCCGGCATCCTCGCCGGTGTGCCGTTCGTCGATGCACTCACCTCGATCCTCGACCCGTCGCTGCCGCTCACCGTGGTCGAGTGGGACGAATGGGGCGACCCCCTGCATGACCCCGAGGTGTACGCGTACATGAAGTCGTACACGCCGTACGAGAACATCCGCGAGGGTGCGGACTATCCGCGGATCCTGGCGATGACCTCGCTCAACGACACCCGCGTGCTGTATGTCGAGCCGGCGAAGTGGGTCGCTGCTCTGCGATACGCGGGTGCCCAGGACGTGATGATGAAGTGCGAGATGTCGGCTGGGCACGGCGGTGTCAGCGGACGCTACAACTCCTGGCGCGAGCGCGCGTTCGAGATCGCCTGGATGCTGGACGTCCTCGGCCTGGCCGACTGAGGCTGCGTCCTCGGCGCGCCGACTGACGCTCGGCCGCTCGGCGCGCCGAGAACCGGCAACCGGCCCCAGTTCCGGATGCCAGGACGCAGCGCATCCGGATCCCGGGCGCATTGCCGGAGCCGAGGCTGCCGCCTATCACTCTGCACAGGCGGCGAATCCGCCGGAAGCTTCCACAATCGGCTGTTTCCGGCTCCAGGTCTCGCTGCGTTCGCGCAGAGTAGCCTGATGCTTCTGACGGAATGGCTGCATCGACACGACGGCATCGCTCACACGTCCGAGATCTACGCGGCCGGGTTCTCGAAGCGCGCGGTGGGGGTCGCAGTGAGTCGCAGGACGCTCGTTCGCGTGCGGCGCTCGTGGATCGCGACACCCGACTGCGATCCCGCGCTTCTTGCCGCCATCGGCGCCGGAGGGCGGCTGACGTGCGTCAGCCAAGCCCGAAGGCTGGGACTCTGGGTTCCCGATGACGACGCCGTGCATCTGGTGGTGCCGCCGGGTGCAGGCAAGACGAAGGCGGCCAACGGCAGGGTCCACTGGTCCGCCGGTCCGGCGCCTGTGCATGAGCGCGCGCCTGTCGACCCGCTGATCAATGTGTTGCACCACGTCGCTCGCTGCCTCGATTCGCGTTCGGCGCTTGCGCTCTGGGACTCCGCTGTGAACAAGAAGCTGATCGCGGCAGCCGTGCTCGAGCGCGTGCGGTGGCGAGGCCGTCGCGAGCGATGTCTTGCGCGCACTGCCAGCGCTCTGAGCGACTCCTGTCTTGAGACCGAGTTCGTGCTGCTGATGAAGGCGATCGGAATCGGCGTCCGGCAGCAGGTGTGGATCGACGTGCGGCCCGTCGATGCTCTCATCGGCGAGAAGCTGATCGTGCAGCTCGACGGCTTCGAGCACCACAGCAGCGCGGCCGCGCGACGTCGGGACATCGAAGCGGATGCGCGCCTGCGGCTACGGGGATTCACTGTGCTGCGGTTCGACTACTACCAGGTCTTCTTCCAACCTGAGCTCGTCCAGGATCTGGTGCTGGCAGCAGTCGCGCAGGGGCTCCACCTCGCGGCGTGATTCCGGGCCTCGGCGGGCCGGGATCCGGCATCCTGACCCAGATCCGGATGCCCGCCTGCGAAACGTCCGGATCTCAGGCACCCTGCCGGATCGCGGGCCGCATCTCCGCACAGACCGGCGACGGCCATCTGCGCCGAGATCCGGCATCCCGACCCAGATCCGGATGCCCGCACGCGAAACGTCCGGATCTCAGTCACCCTGCCGGATCGCGGGCAGGCCATGGAGCTCAGCCGAACAGCGCGGCCGCTTCGTCGTAGCGGGCGCGAGGGACAGTGTTCAGCTCGCCCAGCGCCTCGGCGAACGGCACGCGGACGATGTCGGTGCCGCGCATCGCGACCATCTGGCCCCACGCACCGTCGACGAGGGCGTCGGCGGCATGCAGGCCGAGCCGCGTCGCGAGAACCCGGTCGAAACCCGACGGCGACCCGCCGCGCTGGATATGTCCCAGCACGGTGGAACGCGTCTCGATCCCGGTGATCCGCTCGATCTCGGGAGCGAGGATCTCGCTGATGCCGCCCAGGCGCGGACGGTTGAACGCGTCGAGCCCCTTGTCGCTGTAAGCCTCATCCATGCCCTTGAGCGTGAAACCCTCCGAGACGACGACGAGCGGCGCGCGCCCGCGCGCGGCGGCGCTGCTGACCAGCGAGCAGATCTCGTCCATCGACATCGGCACCTCGGGGATGCAGATGACGTGCGCACCCGCGGCCATGCCGGCGTGCAGCGCGATCCAGCCCACGTGCCGGCCCATGACCTCGGCGACCATGCAGCGCTGGTGCGAATCGCCCGTCGTGCGCAGGCGGTCCATCGCGTCGGTGGCGATGTTCACAGCGGTGTCGAAGCCGAAGGAGTAGTCGGTCGCGCGAAGGTCGTTGTCGATCGTCTTGGGCACGCCGAGCACGTTGATGCCGTCCTTGGCCAGGCGATCTGCGGCCGCGAGCGTGCCCTCGCCGCCGATCGCGACGATGCCGTCGATCCGGTGACCGTACATCGTCTTGGCGATGTTCTCGGCTCCCCCACGAGCGCCTTCGTACGGGTTGGTGCGGCTCGTGCCGAGGATCGTGCCGCCGACCTTCGACAGCCCCTTCACCTCGTGGCGGGTGAGCGGGAAGAAGTCGCCGTCGACGACGCCGCGCCAGCCGTCGCGGATGCCGACGAACTCGAGGTCATACGTGGTGGTGCCCTTGAGCACGATGCCGCGGATGACCGCGTTGAGCCCGGGACAGTCGCCGCCGCTGGTGAGGATGCCGATCTTCATGCTGCTGCCTTCGTGCTTCAGGGAAAGGGTAGAAGAGGCGACGCTGCCTGTCTCGACCCTAGTGCCCATCGGGCCCGAAAAGCCATTCCGCATGCGCGAAAACGAACGATCTTGCCGACGTCACCGCAGTGATGCGAGATTCTTGGGCAGATTCCCTCCCCGGACGCGAAAACGGGCGCCAAGAACACGAGTTCTTAACGCCCGTTCTCAGGTTCGCGTCACTCCGCGCCCAGAGCCTCCCGCAGCAGGTGCATGAGCGCGGCCATCTGCACCGACTCGCCCGGCTCCTCCGCGACGGCCTCACCGTCGAGGGCGCGGGCGGCCAGACCCTGCTTCTGGTCGATGAGCTCGGCGATCTTCGTGTCGAGCGTGTGCGCGGCGATGATGCGCCACGCGGTGACCGGCTCGTCCTGGCCGATGCGGTGCACGCGGTCGATCGCCTGCGTCTGCTCCGCCGCCGTCCAGCTCAGCTCTGCGAGCACGACGTTGGAGGCGACCTGCAGGTTGACGCCGACGCCGGCTGCGGTGAGCGAGCACACCGCGACGCCCACCTCGGGATCGGTGTTGAAGGCGTCGATCGCCTGCTGGCGCACGGGTGTCGTCTGGTCGCCCCGAATCGACACCGACTTGATCCCGGCGGCGGCGAAGTGCGCCTCGGCCTGATCCATCACGTCGACGTGCTTCGCGAAGAACACGACCTTCCCGACCGACCGCTGAAGCTGGGCGGCGTAGTCGGCGGCGAGCAGGGCCTTAGCCTGACCGATCTTGCGCACCATGGTGAAGACGTTGTCGCCGCCGGCTCCGGCGGCCTTCGACTCCTCGAGTTCGTTGTGGGCGACGAGACGCACGATGTCGTCGTCGATGCCCTTCGACGAGCTCAGGGACCCACCTGCAGATGTGCCGTGTGCGGCCGTGCGCGCTTCGACGATCCGGCGGTACTTCGCGGCCATGCGCTCGCCCAGCTCGCGCTCCGCCGCCCGGATGCCGCGGCCGAACTCATCGTCCAGCTGCACCGGCAGATCGGCGATGAGCTTGTCGGGCAGGTCGGCGGCGACGTCCTTCTTCTTCCGCCGCACGATGCCCATCGAGATGACGGCCTCGCGAGCCTCGGCGTAGAAGGACTTGTCCGCAGGCGTCAGTCCCGTGGCGTCGAGCTTCTCCATCAGCTCCGGCTCGGGCTTCTCGCCGTTCGTCCAGCCGAGGAAGCGCCAGATGGCGTCGAAGTCCTCGACGTCGTTGATCAGCGGCGTGCCCGTCAGCGCGAGCATCAGCGGATCGCGCGCGCTCTCGCGGATGCGGGCCGCGAGCGCCAAGACGTTCTGCGAACGCTGCGATGACAGGTTCTTGATGAAGTGCGCCTCGTCGACGACCATGCCCTTGAGCCCGATCGAGCCGAGCCACGAGAGGTGCCGGTCGAGGATCTCGTAGTTGACGATGAACACATCGGCGAAGGCGTCGATGTCGGCGCCGTCACCCTGGATCACCGCGGCGCGGCGCTGCGGCGTCCATCGCTCGACCTCGCGTGCCCAGTTCATCTTGACCACGTTCGGCACCACGACGAGCAGCGGGTAGGCATCCGCGACCGAGGCGGCGAGCACCGACTGCGCGGTCTTGCCGAGGCCGGGCTCGTCGGCGAGCAGGAAGCTGCGGTGTCCCGAGCGCACAGCCTCGACGAAGCGGGACTGGTGCACCATGACCTCGCGCCCCTTGGGCGAGATGTGGTCGTACTCGGGGGTCGGGGGCAGTTCCATCGTGGCCGCTCCCCCGCCGGCGCCCGACTCGAAGGCCTTGTACAGCGGTCCCATGAGCTCCCACCCATCGAGCCGGCGGCGGGGCACGGCCGCAGGGCGGGGCGTCAGGTCAGGGGCCAGGAACGGCGATGCCAGCAGACGCGACTCGACCGCCGGCGGGGTCACCTGCTTCTCGGCGAGCGCGGCCGGAACGACCGGGGTCTGCACGATCGGCGCGATGTCGGTGATCACCAGCTCTTCGGGAGCCAGCTCGGCTCCCGACTCGAGCAGCCAGTCACGGCGCATGCGCTTGGCGACGGGCGACGTCGCCTGGTCGGCCTCGAGCAGCTGGATCAGCGAGGTGTCGCGGGCGGCGGTCTTCGCGAGGATCGTGGCGACGCCGTCGAGCCGCTTGAGCAGCTCGACGCGGGCGGCGTCGGTCACCTCGCCGTCGGCCTTCACCCTGGCGCGCTCCTCGCGCACCAGGAACGCGATCACCTGGAACTTGACGCGGTTGGTCGGGCCCAGCTTGGCGCGCTGCGCCTTCGCCTCGATCTCGCGCACCTTGCGTGCGAGGATCGGGATCAGCGGCGCCTCTTCATCTCGACGGGACGTCTTCTTTCGCCGCGGGGCGGCGGTCGCCGTGCTCGGCATGCTCCTCCTGAGCGTGAGTACCGGTCATCCGGCGGGGCCGGATGCTGCTCTCCGTGAGCGGCTCCGATGAGGCGACCGCGAGAATGCGGAGTGCGAGGGTTGGGTGCGGACCTGGTCAGAAACGCCGATGCCAGAACCCTCATCGACAGTCTACGCCATGACTGGGGTCATCCCCAGAGCCGAGCTACCATGTCGTCGGCGTAC
Source organism: Microbacterium sp. NPDC089987 (assembly GCF_044748505.1). NCBI lineage: Bacteria > Bacillati > Actinomycetota > Actinomycetes > Micrococcales > Microbacteriaceae > Microbacterium > Microbacterium sp. NPDC089987. The sequence continues at coordinate 944,085 of NZ_JBIVGE010000001.1, read as the reverse complement.
CCCTTCATGTCGACGTTGATCCACTTCGTCGAAAGCCACGCATTGGCCTGGAAGATCTGGATCTCGCCGATCGCACCGGGCATCTCGTCCTCGAACCTCTCCTCGGCGAGGCAGCGCGTCTGCTGCGGGTCGCCGGCGACGACCTCGCAGGCCATCCCCTCGGCCTGGTACGCATCACGCAGGTTCTTGGACTGCTCTGCATCGACGAGGGCGATCGTCGTCGCGATGCCCACCTCCGACGCCACACCCCACGTGCAGCGCAGATGCGGAAGACCCTCGAGCATCTGCGCTCCGGTCGCCAGGTCGGTCGAGGGCATGGTCAGGGTCGGGTCGTCCAGGGGAAGCTGCGCCGCGATGAGGCGGTCGCGCATCGACGCACTGAAGACGTCGTCGCATGCTGCGGGGAGTGCTATGGAGTCGTCGGCAGGGGCGGCCGTGGTCGGAGGCACAGGCGTGCTCGTGCTCGCGGAACTCGGGCCGCCTGTCGGCGTGTCGGACGCCGTGGGCTCGGGCGCACCGGGGGCGCAGGCGCTCACCGCAACGGCGATGATCACAGCGCTGAAGATCGCGAGAGGCGTCCGACCCGACATGCCCCGATCGTACCTGTTCGGGGGCTCCGCACCGCAAGACCGAGCGGGAGTCCGCGCGGCAAGGATTCAGCCCTGGCCGAGGAGGCGGCTGCGGGCGACCGACACGTCGTCGGCCATCTGGGCGATGAGGGCATCCATCCCCTCGAACGCCACCATGCCGCGCAGGTGATCGGTGAACTCGACCGTCACGCGATGCCCGTACAGATCGAGCCCGGTCTCATCGAGAACATGCGCCTCCACCTGGCGACGCTCGACGTCGTCGAACGTCGGGTTGGTGCCGACAGAGATCGCAGCCGGATGCCGGATGCCCGTGTCGTGGTCGTGCAGCCAGCCGGCGTACACGCCGTCGGCGGGAGCCAGCGCGTCGATCATCTCCGACAGGTTGGCAGTGGGGAATCCCAGCTCGCGGCCGCGCTTGAGACCGTGCACGACCTCGCCGGTCACGGTGACCGGCCGGCCGAGCACCCCGGCAGCCTGCGCGACGTCGCCGGCGGCGAGCAGCTCGCGCACCCATGTCGACGAAACCCTGCGTCCGCCGCCTTCCGGAGTGACGTCGTCGACGACGTCGACGGTGAAGCCGTGCTGCGGTCCGAGCTTCTGCAGCAGCTCGGGGTCACCGGCACCTCCGCGACCGAAGCGGAAGTCCCGGCCGACCAGGATCATGGCGGCGTGCAGCGCGTCGACCAGGATGTCGCGGACGAAGTCCTCGGCGGGCACGGATGCCAGCGCGCGGTCGAAGGTGAGCACGAGAGTGGCATCGAGGTCGAGCTCGCCGAGAAGCTCGACCTTGCGGTCGATGGCGACCACGTTCTCGGGGCACAGCTCGGGTCGCAGCACCTCGAGGGGATTCCGGTCGAAGGTGACGGCGACGGTGCGGGCGCCGATCGCGCGCGCATCCTCGCGCATCCGCTCGATGACCGCGCGGTGCCCGACATGCACGCCGTCGAACTTGCCGATCGCGATGACGGACCGCCCGAAGTCGGCGGGCACCTCCGACGGATCGCGGAAGACGATCATGCTGAAGCCCCCTGGGGGCGGTGGGTGCGCAGCCACCACAGGCCGAACACGGGCAGCACCAGGGGAATGAAGAGGTAGCCCATGCCGAAGTACGACCACACGCTGTCGTGACCGAACAGCTCCGGCGCCAGCAGACTGAGGGCGCCGACCACGATCACACCGGTCAGCTCGAAGACGATCGCCACCCAGGCGACCGTGTACCAGCCGCGGCGGTGCGCGAGCACGAGGGCCAGCGTGGCGAGGATGTACACTCCTGCGGCCAGCGCCGACAGGCTGTACGCCAGCGGTGCCTCGTCGAAGCGGCGGATGACCTGAACGAAGCTGCGACCGGCGGCAGCCAGGGCCATCACGGCGTAGACGACGACGAGGACTCGGCCGATGCCCGTCATCCGGGCGCGCGAAACGGTGTGGGACATTGCGTCGTCCATCTTACGCGCGGCGACGACCGGCACCGGCGCGGTCACGCGATCTGGATCGTCCAGATCGCGTGCATCCGCCACAGCATGATGCCCAGCGACAGACCGATCACGCCCAGGATGACCGTGCTCCACCGCGTGCGATCGAGCAGGGCCCATGCCGTGCCCCCGAGGGGCAGCAGAACGGCCGAGACGAGGTAGACCCAGAACTCGAGCAGGTCGCCGGTGGGCGGGTTGCCGGCGAGCGGGGCGATGATCGCCACGACCACCTGCGCGATGAGCAGCAGCTCGACCAGCAGCAGGCTCCCGACGGTCCAATCGCTCGGACGGCGTCCGGCGAGTCCCGCGATCAGGCAGAACAGTCCGGCGGCGCACGCGACGGCGATCTGCGTCATGGTGAACCACAGGATCATCCCTGCACCTCCGGCATGTTCATCGCGCTCTTGATGTCCTTCCCTCGCGCCTCGATCACTCCGATGAGCTGACCATCCGGGTCGATCGCCGCGACCTCGGAACCGGTCAGCCGGCTCGCCTGGCCGTGCAGCCGCTTGCCGTGGCGCAGATCTGTCGCCTCCTCAGCAGAGACCGGCAGAACCGGCATGGTGCGCGCGGCAGCCTCGGCTGGCGTGAGCATCGTCGCGGAGTCGAGCTCGTCGATGCCGACCGCACCTGCGATCTCGAAGCCGCCGACGCGGGTGCGTCGCAGGGCGGTGAGATGGCCGCCGACGCCGAGCGCCGCGCCCAGATCACGGGCGAGGGCGCGGATGTATGTTCCCGACGAGCAGTCCACCACGACGTCCAGATCGATGAACCCGTCGACACGTCGGGTGCCGAGCACCTGAAAACGCGAGACCGTCACCTGCCGCGCGGCGAGCTCGACTTCTTCGCCCGCTCGCACGCGATCGTACGCGCGCCTCCCATCGACCTTGATCGCCGACACCGAGCTGGGCACCTGCGAGATGGGGCCGGTGAGTGCCGCGATGCCCCCGGCGATGCCGTCGTCGGTGATCGCCTCGACCGCCGCAGCCTCCGCTGTCGCGACGGGCTCGCCCTCGGCGTCGTCCGTGGTCGTGCGCATCCCGAGACGGATGGTGGCCGTGTAGGTCTTGTCGGCGCCGACGACGTAGGTGAGCAGCCGGGTCGCCCCCTCGATGCCGATCACCAGCAGCCCCGTCGCCATGGGGTCGAGGGTTCCGGCGTGCCCGACCTTGCGGGTTCCGAAAGCGCGCCTGGTGCGGGCGACGACGTCGTGGCTGGTCAGCCCGCCGGGCTTGTCGACGAGCAGGATGCCGGGTGAGACCATCCCTCAAGCCTAGAGCGTGTGCATGCGGTCGCCGGTGGGTCGAACGGGGACGCCTGCGACATAGGCTGGTCGGATGCCCGTGCCCTCGTCGACGCCCGCCACCGTCTGGCGTGGCGATCTGCTCGCGTGGTACGCGGCGACAGCGCGCGACCTGCCATGGCGCCGCGAGGAGTTCGCGACCGAGTACGGCGCCTGGGGCACCCTGGTGAGCGAGTTCATGCTGCAGCAGACGCCGGTGAGCAGGGTCATCCCCCACCTGGACGCGTGGCTGCGCCGCTGGCCGGCCCCCGCCGACATGTCGCAGGCGACTCCGGCGGAGGTCGTGCATCAGTGGGCGAACCTCGGCTACCCGCGGCGTGCGCTGTGGCTGCACCGCGCGGCGATCGAGATCGTCGAGCGTCACGAGGGCATCGTGCCGCGCGACGTGCCCGCCCTGCTCGCCCTCTCCGGGATCGGCGAGTACACCGCACGCGCCGTGGCGGTCTTCCACTACGGCGACCGGCATCCGGTCGTCGACACGAACACGCGTCGCGTGATCGCCAGGGCGGTCGACGGCCGCTCGCAGCCCGGCCCGCCCGCGAAGCGCGATCTCACGCGGATGGCAGATCTCCTCCCCGACGACGTCACGGAGTCGGCGATCTTCAACGCCGCCATGATGGAACTCGGCGCCGTGGTCTGCACGGCGCGCGCACCCAAGTGCGAGGTCTGCCCTCTGGCATCCGGATGCGCGTGGCTGGCCGCAGGCCGGCCCGACACCGGCGACTCGCGTCGCCGGCAGGCGCGCTACGAGGGGTCGGATCGTCAGGCGCGCGGGGCCGTGCTCCGCACCCTGCGCGTCGCGACCGACCACCGGCTGGCGGCGGAATCGGTCGCCGCCGACTGGCCGGATGCCGTGCAGCGCGACCGCGCCATAGACTCGCTCGTCGCAGACGGGCTCATCGAGGCGACCGCCGGGATGCTGATGCTGCCCCGGTGAACGGGATCGGCGTCAGTCCTCGCCGGCGTCAGTCCTCGTCTTCGTCGTCGCGACGGTACGGGTCGGCCTCGCCGGCGTGGGTCGCGGACGACGCCAGCTTCGCCACCTCCGCGTCGCGCTCGCGCGCCTCGCGCAGAAGGTCGGCGATGTGGCCGGCGCTCTCCGGCAGCGCGTCGGGGATGAACTCGAGCGTGGGCACGAGGCGCACGTTGAGCTGACGGCCCACCTCCTTGCGCAGCAGCCCGGTCGCCGACGTGAGGGCCGCGCCGCTGGCGACGCGCTCCTCATCCGTGCCGAGCACGGTGTAGAACACCGAGGCGTGCTGCAGGTCGCCTGAGACGCGCACCTCCGTGATGGTCACGAATCCGAGGCGCGGATCGCGCAGCCCCTTCTCGAGGCGCTCGGCGAGGATGACGCGGATGCGATCCGCGAGTCGTGCCTGTCGTTCTCCAGCCATTCCCTTTTCCTATACCTTCCGAGCGGATGCGGCTGTGAACCGCGGAGGCGGCTGCCTTTCCTTCGCGAGCATCGGGGCAGGGGCCCACTCTGCGAGCGAAGGAAAGGCAGCCGCCGGAGCAGCATTCAGCGTCAGCCGCGAGGCTTCTCGACGAGCTCGGTCGTCTCGATCTCGTCGCCGATCTGGATGTCGTTGTACTTGCCCAGGCCGATACCCGCCTCGAAGTCCGTGCGGACCTCGGTGACGTCGTCCTTGAAGCGGCGCAGCGACTCGATGGCCAGGCCATCGGCGATGACGACGCCGTCGCGGATGACGCGCGCCTTGGCGTTGCGCGTGATCGTTCCGGAGCGGACGATGACACCGGCGATGTTGCCGAACTTCGAGGAGCGGAACACCTCGCGGATCTCGGCGACACCCGACTTGACCTCTTCGTACTCCGGCTTGAGCATGCCCTTGAGCGAGCTCTCGATCTCGTCGATCGCGGAGTAGATGACCGAGTAGAACCGCACGTCGACGCCCTCGCGGGCGGCCGCCTCACGGGCCTTCGGGTCGGGGCGGACGTTGAAGCCCACGATGATCGCGTTGTCGATCGTCGCCAGGTTCACATCCGACTCGGTGACTGCACCGACGCCGCGGTGGATGATCCGCAGCTGCACCGAGTCGTCGACCTCGATCTTGAGCAGCGACTCCTCCAGCGCCTCAACGGCACCGGACACGTCGCCCTTGATGATGAGGTTGAGCGTCTCGACCTTGCCCTCTTCGAGAGCGCGGGTGAAGTCCTCGAGCGAGATGCGCTTGCGGGCCTTGGCCAGCAGGGCGTTGCGCTGAACGGCTTCGCGCTTCTCGGCGATCTGACGCGCCATCCGGTCTTCCTCGGTGACGATGAAGACGTCGCCGGCGCGCGGCACGGAGTTCAGACCCTGCACCTGCACCGGGCGCGACGGTGCGGCGTACTCCACCGCATCTCCGTTCTCGTCGAGCATGGCGCGCACCCGGCCATAGGCGGTGCCGGCGACGATCGAGTCGCCGACGTGCAGCGTTCCGGACTGGATCAGCACGGTGGCGACCGAACCGCGGCCCTTGTCGAGCTTCGCCTCGATGGCGACACCGCGGGCTGCCTTGTTCGGGTTGGCCGTGAGGTCGAGACCGGCGTCGGCCGTCAGCAGGACGGCGTCGACCAGCTCCTGGATGCCCGTGCCGTTGCGCGCCGAGACATCGACGAACAGCACGTCGCCGCCGTACTCCTCGGCGACCAGTCCGTACTCGGTCAGCTGCTGGCGCACCTTACCGGGGTTCGCCTCGGGCTTGTCGACCTTGTTGACCGCGACCACGATCGGGACCTGAGCGGCCTGCGCGTGGTTCAGCGCCTCCACCGTCTGCGGCATGATGCCGTCGTCGGCCGCGACCACGAGGATCGCGATGTCGGTCACCTGCGCACCACGAGCACGCATGGCGGTGAACGCCTCGTGACCGGGGGTGTCGATGAAGGTGACCGCGCGGTCGATGCCGTCGTGCTCGGTCCAGATCTGGTACGCGCCGATGTGCTGGGTGATGCCACCGGCCTCGCCCTCGATCACGTTGGACTGGCGGATCGCGTCGAGCAGACGGGTCTTACCGTGATCGACGTGACCCATGACGGTGACCACCGGCGGGCGGATCTCGAGATCCTCGCCGCTCTCGGCGTCGAGCTCGCCCTCCAGGTCGAGACCGAAGCCCTCGAGGAGCTCCTTGTCCTCGTCCTCCGGCGAGACCATCTGGATCTTGTAGCCCAGCTCCTCACCCAGCACCTCGAAGGTGGCCTCGTCGAGCGACTCGGTGGCCGTGGCCATCTCACCCAGGTTGAAGAGGATGGTGACCAGCGTCCCGGGCTGGACGGTGTAGCCGTTCAGTGCCTCGAGCTTGTCTGCGAAGTCCGCGATGGATGCGCCGCGGCGCAGGCGGATGATCTCGCCGTTGCCCTTCGAGACGTTGATGCCGCCGACGACCGGCGCCGACCGCATCTCGAACTCTTGGCGCTTCGCCCGACGCGACTTGCGCTGCTTGCTCTTGCCGCCGCCCTTGCCGAAGGCACCAGCGGTGCCACCGCCGGGTCCACGGCCACGGCCGCCACCACCGCCGGGACGACCGGCGAAGCCGCCGCCCGGACGCTGGAACCCGCCACCTGCACCTGCACCAGCACCGGCGCCACCGGGACGACCGGGGCCGCCGGGACGCTGCTGGAACGGAGCACCGGGACGACCGCCCTGACCACCGCGCGCACCAGCGCCACCGGGACGACCGGGACGCGGAGCGCCGACGCGGGGCGAACCGGGACGGGGAGCCTGCGGACGCGGGATGTTGCCGGGCGTCGGCCGCTGGCCCATGCCCTGCTGCGACGCGAACGGGTTGTTGCCCGGACGGGGACCGGCGGGACGCTGTCCCATGCCCTGTGCGGACGAGAACGGGTTGTTGCCGGGGCGCGGAGCTCCGGGCTTGGGGGCGCCACCGGGCTTCGGTGCGCTGTCGCCGGCAGCGGGAGTGCTGCCGCCGGGCTTCGGAGCCGCGGGCTTGGCCGGCCCGGGCGTGGGTGCACCGGACGTCGCTGCGGGAGCGGCGGGCTCAGCCGCAGGAGCGGCAGCCGCGGGCTCAGCGGGAGCCTCGGCGGGCGCCTCGACCGGAGCCGCCTTCTTGGCGGGACCCGGCTTGGGGCCGGGCGTCGGCGCCTTGGACGATGCGGGGGCGGACTTGGCCGCCGGCTTCGCCTCGGTCTTCTCTGCCGGCTTCGCGTTCGGGTCGGCCTCGATCGCGGCGCGCAGCTTGCGCGCCACAGGGGGCTCGACCGTCGAAGACGGGCTCTTCACGAACTCGCCGAGCTCCTTGAGCTTCGCGAGAGCGAACTTGCTGTCGACGCCGAGTTCGGCGGCGATCTCGTGCACACGTGGTTTGGCAGCCACAATTCTCCTGTCTGGGTCGGTCCGCCCAGGCAGGGCAGACCACTAGTCGCGGACGGGTCTCATTTCGAGCCGTTCACTTTGTTTCCATAGCCGTTCAGCCTTTGTTCCGGTGGAAGTGCCGTTGGATGGTCTGCGCGTCCTCCGCCTCGGGAAACCCGATGGACGGCGGCACGCGGAGTGCTCGTGCGAAGGCCCGTCGCCGCAGGGCGGTGTCGAGGCACTCGGGCGACGGATGCAGCCACGCGCCCCTCCCCGGCAGAGCAGCCCGCTCGTCGACGACGAGCCGGTCGTTCTGCACGACCACCCTGATCAGGGCGGACCGAGAGGCACGACCGCGGCAGCCTACGCACGTTCGTACAGGATCCATCTTACACCTCGGCGCATCGACCGACGCCCGCCGCACCGCGAGCGGACAGGTCGAGGGGACTCACTCCATCACGCTGTCGGGCTGGATGTCGATCTTCGCGCCGGTCAGCTTGGCGGCGAGACGGGCGTTCTGCCCCTCCTTGCCGATGGCGAGCGACAGCTGGTAGTCGGGCACCAGTGCGCGGACGGCCTTGGTGCTGGCGTCGAGCACGAACGACGACGTGACCTTCGCCGGCGACAGCGCGTGCGCGACGAAGGTCGCGAGGTCGGGGTGGTGGTCGACGATGTCGATCTTCTCCCCCGCGAGCTCCTCGGTCACCGCGCGGACGCGGCGGCCCATCTCCCCGATGCACGAGCCCTTGGCATTGACCGACGGGTCGTTGGCCTTCACGGCGATCTTGGTGCGGTGCCCGGCCTCGCGGGCGAGGGAGACGATCTCGACGAGGCCGCCGGCGATCTCGGGCACCTCGAGGGCGAACAGCTTGCGGACGAGCCCCGGGTGCGTGCGCGAGACGGTGATCTGCGGGCCCTTGGCCCCCTTGGCGACGCTGGTCACGTAGACGCGCAGACGGCGTCCGTGCGTGTACTCCTCACCCGGCACCTGCTCCTCGGGCGGGAGGATGCCCTCGACGCTGCCGAGGTCCACATGGATCATGCGCGGGTTCGGGCCCTGCTGGATGACGCCGGCGACGATGTCGCCCTCCTTGCCGCGGAATTCGCCCAGCACGGCGTCGTCTGCGATGTCGCGCAGACGCTGGCTGATCACCTGCTTCGCGGCGTACGCGGCGATGCGGCCGAAGTTCTCGGGAGTGGCCTCCTCCTCGCCGATCACCGCGTCCTCGTCATCGCGCACGGGCTGCAGCACCGCGACGTGACCGGTCTTGCGGTCCAGCTCCACGCGCACTCCGGCCGGGACGGTGCCGTCTTCCGAGACGTGCTTGCCGTAGGCGGTGAGGATGGCCTGCTCGATGATCGACACGAGTTCGTCGAAGGGAATCGCCTTCTCCTTCTCGATTCCGCGCAGCAGTGCGAGTTCGATATCCATCAGCGGTCTCCTCTATTCAGCTCTCACCGCGGACAGACGCTCCGCGGGCATCAGACAAGAATAGCCGATCCGTCGCGACCGCACCGAGAGCAGGTCACTCGCGACCCGGCGGCGATGCACGCTCATACTGGGAGCCATGGAGCGATTCGACACGGTCGTCGTCGGCGCCGGGATGGCCGGCCTCACCTGTGCGCGGATGCTGGCAGACGCCGGCCGGGCCGTCGTCGTGCTCGAAGCACGCGACCGGCTCGGCGGCCGGATGTCGACCGACCGCTCGGCGGGGTTCCCCGTCGATCTCGGCGCGTCCTGGATCCACGGCATCCGCAGCTCACCGCTGTGGGAGCTGGTGCAGGCGCTCAGCATCCCGACGCGGGAGTTCACGGTGGGCAGCTTCCAGGCCGGCGGGCGGCCGATGGAGCACTTCGGCGGCTCGGGCATCCGGATGGATGCCGAGGAGGCCGCGCAGTGGGTCGCCGACGTCACGGCGGTCGATGGGCATCTGCTCGATGTGATCGCGCACTCCTCCGCAGGCGACAGCTACCTCGACGTCACCGAGCGCGCACTGGACGCCTCGGGGCTCGATCCGGAGCGCATCGACGAGATCCGGGAGTTCTTCCGCCACCGCGTCGAAGAGCAGTGCGGCGCGTGGATCGGCGATCTCGACGCGCACGGCCTGGATGAGGATGCCATCGAGGGCGACGAGGTCATCTTCCCCCGCGGCTACGACGAGCTTCCGCGGCGTATCGCCTCCGGCGTCGATGTGCGCCTCGCTCAGACGGTGCACAGCATCGAGCGGACGAGAGGCGGATGGATCGTCTGCAGCGACGGGGACGCATTCGCGGCCGCGGACGTGGTGATCACGGTTCCGCTCGGAGTGCTGCAGGCGCAGGCGATCCGCTTCGACCCGCCTCTCCCCCCGCTGGCGACCGAGAGCATCGCGCGTCTGGGGATGGGCGTGTTCAACAAGGTCTTCGTGCAGTTCCCCGAGCGGTTCTGGGATGAGGGCACGTACGTGATCCGCGCGCTGGGCGAGGCCGGTGAGCGGTGGCATTCCTGGTACGACGTGTCGGCCATCAGCGGCATCCCGACGCTGCTCACGTTCGCCGCCGGCCCGCTCGGCCGGCACATGCAGACGCTCCCGGATGCCGAGGTCGTGGCGGACTCCGTGCGCGCCCTGCGCGCCCTGTACGGCGGCGCGGTGGGTGAGCCGATCGCCTCCTGGGTCACCCGCTGGGGCGACGACGCGTATTCGCGGGGTTCGTACTCGCACCTGCCGATCGGCGCGTCGCACCGCGACCACGACGCGCTCGCGGGACCGTTCCCGGGCGGACTGCGCTTCGCGGGCGAGGCGACCTGGGGCGAGGAGCCCGCGACTGTGGGCGGCGCCTACGCCTCGGGGCATCGGTCGGCGGAGAGCATCCTCGGGCATCAGATCGACAGAGCCGCCTTCGCCGCCGCGATCGTCGCCCGCGAGCAGGGATCGACTGGGTGACGTTCAGCCCGCGGAGGGCAGATCGTTGATCGCGCGGATGAGGGCGTAGAGCTGACCGACGCTGCGCTGCTCGAGGTGCAGCGCCAGGCGCGGCAGCTCGACGACGTCGCCGGCCGCGCGCTCGACGTCGAGCGGCTCGGTGCGCTCGATGCGACCGGTCGCGCACATGTGCCCGAAGCGCTCGTTGAGGCTCTCGACCTCGGCATCCGTCGGGGTGTGCACCAGCCGCAGCACCAGCAGATCCTCGACCCAGCGAAGCGAGTCGTAATTGCTCCAGAATCCGGTGACGCTGGCCGCTGCTTCCTCCACCGAGTCGGTGATCAGCACGCGGTCGAGGTCGTGGGGCGAGATCACGCCGGCCGGGGCGAGGTGCTCATCGACGAAGCGCTTCAGGCCGCTCCAGAAGCTTCCGTCCGGCGCGTCGAGAAGCACGATCGGCATCGGCTCGGCCTTGCCGGTCTGCTGCAGCGTGAGCAGCTCGAACATCTCATCCATGGTGCCGAATCCGCCGGGCAGGCAGATGAAGCCGCGCGACTCCTTGATCAGCATCAGCTTGCGCGTGAAGAAGTACTTCATCGACACGACCTGCGTGCTCTCGGCGATGATCGTGTTGGCGCGCTCCTCGAACGGCAGGCGGATCGACACCCCGAGCGACATCTTCGATCCAGCACCCTCGGCCGCCGCCTGCATGATGCCGGGGCCTGCACCCGTGACGACCATCCACCCGTCGTCGGCGAGCGCCGAGGCCACATCGCGCGCCTGCAGGTACAGCGGATCGTCCTCCCCGGTGCGAGCGGAGCCGAACACGGTGACCTTCGGCACATGGTGGAAGGGCTGGAACAGGCGGAACGCGAGGTGCATCTCCTGCAGCGCCGCCGAGGCGATCTTCAGATCGAGACGGTCGGTGTTCTCCATGCCCAGCGACAGCGAGGTCTGCAGCAGCCGCGCGATGAGACCCCGCTCTGCGCGGATGCCGGCCTTGTCGAGCAGCGCGGTCAGCTCGTGGCGCAGGTCATCGTCAAGCGTGGCATCGGTCATGTCTCCACCCTGGCACAGCCCTCCCCGGGCGGCCCGGAGAGGTCAGCGGGTGAGTCGCGCGACCGCGTCGTCGACCGAGACCGATTCCCGCTCGCCGGTGACGCGATCCCAGAGCTCGACCTGACCTTCGGCCGCACCGCGACCGACGATCACGATCTTCGGCACGCCGACGAGCTCGGCGTCGCCGAACTTCACGCCGGGAGACACCTTCACGCGGTCGTCGTAGAGCACGTCGATGCGGCTGGCTTCCAGCCGGCTCGCGATGTCCTCGGCCACGTCGAACGCGACCTGATCGCGTCCCGCAGCCACGACCTGCACGTCGAACGGCGCGACGGACGCCGGCCAGATGAGGCCCTTCTCGTCGTTGTTCAGCTCGGCGATGATCGCCAGGATGCGAGTGACGCCGATGCCGTACGAGCCCATCGTGACGGTGACGAGCTTGCCGTTCCGGTCGAGCACCTTCAGCCCCAGCGCCTCGGCGTACTTCCGGCCGAGCTGGAAGACGTGGCCGATCTCCATGCCGCGTGCGAGCGAGACCGGGCCCGACCCGTCGGGTGCGGGGTCGCCGTCGCGGACGTTCGCGATCTCGACGGTGCCGTCCGCCGTGAAGTCGCGGCCGGCGACGACCGTGTGCGCGTGCTTCTGGTCGATGTTCGCACCGGTGATCCAGCGGGTGCCGTCGGCGACGCGGGGATCGACCAGGTACCGGATGCCCGTGGCGGAATCCTCGCCGAGCACCGGGCCGGTCGCGGACCACGGTCCGATGTAGCCGCGCACGAGCAGCGGGTGCCGCTCGAAGTCCGCGTCGGTGGCCGCCTCGACCTCGGCGGGCGCGAAGGCGACCTCGGCGCGCTTGAGATCGACGTCCCGGTCGCCTGGGATCCCCACGATGACGAGTTCGCGCGAGCCGTCGAGGTGCGTCAGTGCGAGCACCACGTTCTTGAGCGTGTCCGCGGCGGTGAACTCGCCGTCGAGCACGGCGTTCGCGTGTGCGACGAGCGTGTCGATGGTGGGGGTGTCGGGCGAATCGAAGATCGTCGCCGCTTCCACGCCCTCCCAGCCGACGGCATCCGGAGCGGTGGTGGTGTAGGCCTCGACGTTGGCGGCGTAGCCGCCATCGCTGCGGACGAAGGTGTCCTCGCCGACGGGCGTCGGGTGCAGGAACTCCTCGCTTCGGGAGCCGCCCATCGCGCCGGCATCGGCCTGCACGATCGCGTACTCGAGGCCGAGGCGCTGGAAGATGCGCTCGTAGGCGTCTCGCTGGGCCATGTAGCTGGCGTCGAGACCCTCGTCCGAGGCGTCGAAGGAGTACGCGTCCTTCATCGTGAACTCGCGGCCGCGCAGCAGGCCTGCCCGCGGACGAGCCTCGTCGCGGTACTTGTCCTGGATCTGGTAGATCGTGAGGGGGAGGTCCTTGTACGACGAGTAGAGGTCCTTCACGAGGAGGGTGAACGCCTCTTCGTGGGTGGGGGCGAGCAGATAGTCGCCACCCTTGCGGTCCTGCAGCCGGAACAGCAGGTCGCCGTACTCGTCCCACCGGCCGGTGGCCTCGTAGGCCTCTCGGGGCATCAGCGCCGGGAAGTGCACCTCCTGGGCACCCGCGGCGGTCATCTCCTCGCGGATCACCGTCTCGATCTTCGCCTTCACCCGAAGACCCAGCGGCAGCCACGCGAAGATGCCCGCCGCCTGCGGACGGATGTATCCCGCGCGGATCAGCAGCTTGTGGCTGGCGACCTCGGCACCTGCCGGGTCTTCGCGGAGCGTGCGGAGGAAGAGATTCGAGAGACGAGTGACCACGGGGCAAGTCTACTGACCCGTGATCACCCGTCCCGGCCGTCGATCAGTTCAGCGCGCGCGTGCCTTCGGGGATGACGCCGTTCGCATACAGATCGGTGGCGAGATCCTGCAGGGTGGTGAGTGCCACGCGCTGGGTGAGGGGGCCGTATGAGATGCGTGAGACGCCCAGCGCCTCGTATTCGGCAGCGGCGAGCGCGCCCGGCAGACCGATGACGCTGACCTTGTTGCGGCCGATGCCGTCGACGAGGGTGCGGGTGGCATCGGCGTCGAGCACGCCGGGCACGAACACCGCCGTGGCGCCCGCGTCGATGAACGCACGGCCGCGCTCGACGGCGTCCGCCAGCTTGTCGGCAAGCGGCTTGTCGCCGCCGCGCACGATCGCGTCGGTGCGGGCGTTGAGCGCGAACGGCACGCCCTCCGCCTCCGCGGCCTTGACGATCGCCTCCACCTTCGCGACCGACTCGGCGAAGGGCGCCAGACGGTCCTCGATGTTCGCGCCGACCACGCCGACGCCGATCGCGAGGCGGGTGGTCTCGCCGGCGTCGCCGTAGCCGTCGTCGAGGTCGGCGGTGACGGGCAGGTCGACCCCGGCGGCGATGCGTCCGACGAAGTCGATCATGATGTCGCGCGGGATCTGCCCGTCGGCGTAGCCGAAGGTCGCCGCGATCGAGTGACCTGCGGTGGCGAGAGCCTTCGTCCCGGGCAGGGCGGCGACGGCCTTGGCCGAGACTACGTCCCAGATGTTGACGACGCGCAGGATCTCCGGAGCGTCGTAGAGGTCGATCAGGGTGCGGGCCTTGTCAGCGTTCGTCATGCATTCACGGTAGTGCCCGTGCCGCGGTGCGGGGCCGCTGTTACCCGAGGTTGCACAGGCCCCTGCGTAGGGTGGGAGCATGCCTCAGCGTCGATCACACGTCTCATCCTCCGCCGCGCAGAGCGAGCTCGCCGAGGCGCTGGCGGCACTGCGCGAGGGGATCGAGGCGCCCGTCGAGTTCCCGCCGGAGGCGATCGCCGAAGCGGAGGCGGCGAGCGCACCGACGCCCGATCTCGATCTGCGCGACGTCCCCTTCGTCACCCTCGACCCCCTGGGTTCGAAGGATCTCGACCAGGCGTTCCACCTCGAACGCGCCGGATCCGGCTATCAGGTGCGCTACGCGATCGCGGACGTTCCCGGCTTCGTGACGCCCGGAGGCGCTGTGGATGCGCAGGCGCGCCTACGGGGGCAGACGCTGTACCTCGCCGACGGCAGCATCCCGCTGCACCCTCGGGTCCTGTCGGAGGATCGTGCGTCTCTGCTGGCGGATGCCGAGCGTCCGGCGCTGGTGTGGACCTTCGCACTCGACGCCGAGGGGTCGAAGACGGACTTCCGGCTGGAGCGGGCACTGATCCGCTCGCGGTCTCAGCTCGACTACGCCTCGGCACAGGCATCCGTCGATCGGGGTGGGGACGACCACCTTGGTCTGCTGCGCGAGATCGGCGAGCTGCGCCGTGCGCAGGAAGCCGACCGCGGAGGCGCGAGCCTGAACCTGCCGGATGAGGAGGTCGTGCAGCGCGAGGACGGCCGATACGACATCGAGCGCCGCAACCCGCTCGCCATCGAGGACTGGAACGCGCAGCTGTCTCTGATGACGGGCATGGCGGCTGCCGAGCTGATGATCGACGCGAAGGTGGGTGTGCTGCGCACCATGCCGCAGCCCGACGAGGGCGCATTCGAGCGCTTCCGGCGGCAGACCGAGGCTCTCGGCCGGCCATGGACCTCCGGTCGGTACGGCGAATACCTCCGGACGCTCGACAAGGCCGACCCGCTGACGCTGCCGGTGCTGGAGGCTGCCGCGTCGCTCTTCCGCGGCGCCGGCTACATCACCTTCGACGGCGAGCTGCCCGAGGGCGATCTCGCACAGGCGGCCATCGGCGCGCCCTACGCCCACGCCACCGCTCCCCTGCGCCGGCTGGTCGACCGGTGGTCGCTGGCGATCTGCCTGGCCGTGTCGGAGGGCCGGCCCGCGCCGGAGTGGGCACGCGAGTCGCTCACCCAGCTGCCGACGCTGATGCAGCAGTCGGGGCAGCGGGCATCCGTGCTGGATGCCGAGACGATCAACCGCGTCGAGGCCGCGCTGCTGCAGCCTCTGGTGGGACAGGTGATCGAGGCCACCGTCATCGAGATGCGCGGCGAGGACCGCGCGTCCGTGCAGATCGCTGCGCCCGCTGTGACGGCGACGGCGCCGGTCTCTGCGGGGACGGCCCCCGGTTCGACTGTGCAATTGCGGATCGCCGCCGTGGACGTGACCGGGGGCAGCGTCGACCTCAGAGCGGTCTGATCGCGAGGAGGCACGGAGAAGGGGCATCGCGCGTGATTCTCACGCACGATGCCCCCTGGTCGAGTCGGGTCAGACCGCGCAGGCCCCCACCTTCTGCCAGACTCCCCACTCACCCGTGGTTCCCGGAGCCTCGCCGCGGGTCCACCACTTCGCGCGGTAGGTGACGCCGCCCGCGACGACCGTGTCGCCGCTGTTGTAGACCGTGGTCGCGCTCCACGCCGCGCCGCAGGGCTGCTCGGGGACGACCGGCGGGTCGGTCGGGACGACCGGCGGTGGGGTCGTCGCGCCGCCCTGGCCGACGGTGACGTCGATGCAGCTGTAGAACGCGTTCGGCGTGTCGGCGATGGTCCAGCGCGCCAGGATCTTGTGGTCTCCCTGCGGAAGGCCGGGCAGCACGTGGGTCAGCGATGCGGGCGGCTGAGCGCCGTGGTCGTTGATGGTCTTGAACAGCTTCCCGTCGACGAAGTACTCCCACTTGTCGGTCGCATGACGGGCCGTGAGCTTCCAGGTGATGCTCATGTCGCCGGAGACCTTCGTGCGCGGCCAGTTGCGCGAGTTGTCATCGAGAATCGAGAACGCGGCGTTGCCGCCCGAGCAGAGCATCGATCCCTTCGGGGCCTCCACGCTCTGCGGCTCGTACTTGATCGACCCGCAGTCGAACCCGGTGCTGCCGGTCGAACACAGGTCCTGCCGGCTCGGCGGGTCAGTCACCCACCCGTGCGCTGATGCACTTGTCGCGGCCCCGGCTGCCCCCGCCAGCACACCGACGGCGAGCGCCGCCGTCATCAGGATCGCTCGAACGCGTTGCTTCATTGCAGACTCCATCCTCCGTTGGATCAGACGCCGTCCGGCATCTGTTCGGTGACAATATGAAACCCAGCTAACAAATTCAAGCGATCTCGGCGATTGGCGCGCGATCGCCCGTGATGGTGCCGTAGCTTGTGGCCAGAAGTCGACACATCACGTATCACGTATGCGATACATCGGAATACCAGACGCAGCGAGAAAGGAGCGGTGTCCCTCATGAAGATCGCCCTCTCCCCCGGCGCGGGCTCCGCCTCCGAGCAGGTGCACAGCCAGCTGCGAGGACTGATCGCCGCGGGGTGGCTGCAGCCCGGCAGACGCCTTCCCCCGGTGCGACAGCTCGCCGCCGACCTCGGACTCGCCGCCGGCACCGTCGCGAGGGCGTACAAGCGCCTGGAGCAGGAGGGACTCGTGGTGTCCCGCGCCGGCGCAGGCACACACGTGTGCGCCGACGTGGCGCCCATCCCGCGAGACGTCGTGCGGGCCGCGCGATCGTTCGCGGTCACCGCCCGACGAGCGGGGCTCGGCTACGAGGATGCGGAGCGGATCCTCAAGGCGGTATGGATCAACGACGGGTGATCAGTGGGACGGCTGATCACCTGGCCGCGGCAGTGGTGGTCATGACGAGCAGCTGCGGATCGGCGAGATCGAGCGAGACGCTGATCGAGGCGAACTCGGCCAGCGAGCGCACGTGCGTGCCGCCGCAGAGGAAGCCGACCTCGCCCTCGGGCAGTGCGCAGCGCCAGGTGCGACGGTCGACGATGCTCGGCCCGCCGACGTCGATGCGGCTCTTCCCTGCCGACGCCACCCAGGCGGCGAGCGTCTCGTTGATCCGCGCCTCGCGCTCGGCGAGGGTGGCGGCGAAGCCCTCCGAGTCGAAGCCGGCCTTGCGCAGGCTCTTGCCGAGGCGGTACTCGTCCACGCTGCCGTCAGCGTGAATGCGGCTGGACTGGTTCGCCTTCCCCTCGAAATCGGGGTTGCCCAGCGGGTCGGTGCCGATCTCCTTGCGCCACAGGTCCGCGAGGGCCGCATCGAGGGCAAGAGATGCCAGGTGGCACGCGGTGTGTCCTCGGCTCAGCGAGGCCCGGCGATCGGCATCCACCGTCAGCGCGACACGCGCCCCGACTGCTATCCCGGTGGGGATCGCCCCCTCGGTGCGATGACCGACCATCCACGTCCAGCCCTCGCCGCCGCGCTTGACGGGGATGTCGGACCCGACCGCCAGCGCACCCTCGTCGCTGATGGCCGCCATGACGGCCTCGGTCACGCGCACCTCCGCTTCGCCGACGGTGATGGCGCCCGAATCTCCCGGCTGGTCGGGCCAGGTGTGATCTACGGGATGGAACGGTGTCGCATCCACCACGATGATGGAGGCACGCTGATCGACGAGAAGCACCTCACCCTCGCCGGCGAGTGCACCGTCGGGGAACGAGACGAGCGTGGACTGCATGGATTCTTCCCGACGGCTCAGCCGGTGACGACCTGGGCGGTGCCCAGCGGCGCGTCGGAGCCCATCTCGGCGGCGATGCGGTTCGCCTCTTCGATGAGGGTGGCGACAATGTCGGCCTCGGGGACGGTCTTGATGACCTCTCCCTTGACGAAGATCTGGCCCTTGCCGTTGCCGGATGCGACGCCGAGGTCGGCTTCACGGGCTTCGCCCGGCCCGTTCACGACGCAGCCCATCACGGCGACGCGCAGCGGGACGGTCATGTCCTTGAGACCTTCGGTGACGTCTTCGGCGAGCGAGTAGACATCCACCTGCGCGCGGCCGCACGACGGGCACGACACGATCTCGAGCTTGCGCTCGCGCAGGTTGAGCGACTGCAGGATCTGGTGACCGACCTTGACCTCTTCGGCGGGCGGCGCGGAGAGCGAGACGCGGATGGTGTCGCCGATGCCCTCCCCCAGCAGGATGCCGAACGCGGTGGCGCTCTTGATCGTGCCCTGGAATGCCGGGCCCGCCTCGGTGACACCGAGGTGCAGTGGCCAGTCGCCGCGCTCGGCGAGCTGGCGGTAGGCCTTCACCATGACGATGGGGTCGTTGTGCTTGACCGAGATCTTGAAGTCGTGGAAGTCATGCTCCTCGAAGAGCGACGCCTCCCAGACCGCGCTCTCCACGAGCGCCTCCGGCGTGGCCTTGCCGTACTTCTGCAGCAGGCGCGGATCCAGCGATCCCGCGTTCACACCGATGCGCAGCGACACACCCGCCGCCTGGGCCGCCTTGGCGATCGTGCCGACCTGGTCGTCGAACTTGCGGATGTTGCCCGGGTTGACACGCACCGCAGCGCAGCCGGCGTCGATGGCCTGGAACACGTACTTCGGCTGGAAGTGGATGTCGGCGATCACCGGGATCTGGCTCTTCGCCGCGATGATGTGCAGCACATCGGCGTCATCCTGCGACGGCACGGCGACGCGCACGATCTCGCATCCGGATGCCGTGAGCTCGGCGATCTGCTGCAGCGTGCCGTTGATGTCGGTGGTCTTCGTCGTCGTCATGGACTGGACGCTGACGGGGGCGCCGCCGCCGACGAGCACCTTGCCGACCCGGATCTGGCGGGACTTGCGACGCGGGGCGAGGACTTCGGGGACGCGCGGCATCCCAAGATTCACTGCAGGCACGACTCCAGGCTACCGCCGCACGATCGGCGTCGGCTGGATGCCCGCACCTGGGGTGTTCGCGTGCATAATGCTCGCGGCAAAGTGTAGACGCATTCGTAGTTTTGTATTGGGTATCTGCTTAGGTCAAGTCAGTGTTCTCAGTGTCGGTTCATGGATCGCCGCACCTACCGGCCCACCCAAGCGCAGCGCGACTGGCTGATCCTGCACCATGGCACCTGCTCCCGCGACGGCTGCACCGGCCTCGCTGTGGATGCCGACCTCGACCACGGCCGCCCCTGGGCGAACGGCGGCACGACGGATCTGAGTCAGCTCCGACCCCTGTGCCCCCGCGATCACACACTCAGACACCGCATCCGGTACCGAACCAGACCCGACCGCGCGGCGCAGGTCATGCCGCACGATGTGCTACTTTTCACGGTATGTCCGCGACCCGCACCTGGTGGCCCGCCTTCTAGGCGGTGATTCGCGTACCCACGAGATCAGACCGCCTCCCGGGGCGGTCTTTTTCTTGCCCGCACCGGATCCCCGACCGAGGAGACACCGATGACCGCAGTTCCGCTCGCCCGATTGACTGAGCTCACGGACGACCACGACGCATCGTTCGTGCTGATCGCCCGTGAGGGCGGCATCGACCTGCTCACCGGTGACGTCGTCGACGTCGACAGCTTGGCCGACATCCCGCTCGAGGGACCCGACGGCGGCCGCGAGGTCTTCGCCATGGTCCCCTACCATCAGGTGCGCGAGCGCGGGTTCGACGCGCAGGACGACGGAACACCCCTGCGCTGCCTGCTCGTCACCGAGCATGTGCAGCTCGACCGGGCGGAGTTGATGAGCGCCCTTCCCCAGACTCCGATCGCGCTGCGAGATGGCGGGTTCGACATCTCAGACGATGAATACGCCGAGATCGTTCAGCGGGTCATCTCCGACGAGATCGGCCGAGGCGAGGGAGCGAACTTCGTGATCCGCCGCGACTACCGGGCCGGATTCGAAACCGATGACCGCACCGCCGCACTCACGTGGTTCCGCGCCCTGCTCGCGCACGAGCGCGGCGCGTACTGGACCTTCGCGGTCATCACACCGGGACAGATCGCCGTCGGCGCCAGCCCCGAGGCGCACGTCGTGGCGCGAGACGGCATCGTCACCATGAACCCCATCTCCGGCACCTTCCGTCACCCGGCGGGCGGCGCGACCCGCGAGTCGCTGACCGAGTTCCTCTCCTCCACCAAGGAGACCGAAGAGCTGTTCATGGTGGTCGATGAAGAACTCAAGATGATGAGCCAGGTCTGCTCGGACGGCGGCCGCATCACCGGGCCGCATCTGAAGGAGATGTCACGACTCACGCACACCGAGTACATGCTGCGCGGGCGCAGTCGCCTCGACCCGCGCGACATCCTCCGCGAGACGATGTTCGCGCCCACCGTCACCGGCTCGCCCATGCAGAACGCGTGCGCGGTGATCCGTCGCCACGAGCGGTCGCCGCGCGGCTACTACTCCGGGGTGGCCGCGCTGTTCACGCCGAACAGCGAGGGCGGACACGATCTGGATGCGCCGATCCTCATCCGCACCGTCTACCTGGATGACGGGCAGCTGCGCGTGCCGGTGGGCGCCACTCTCGTGCGCCACTCCGACCCGCATGGCGAGGTCAGCGAGACGCACGGCAAGGCAGCCGGCGTGCTGGGCGCGATCGGCGCCATCGATCGCGACCATGCGGCCGAGGCTCGAGACGGCGATGCGCCCAGTGAGGTCCGACTCGCAGACGATCCCGAGATCGCCGCGCTCCTGGCATCCCGCAACACCCGCCTCGCTGACTTCTGGATGCAGCCGCAGGATGCCCATCCCGGCGGCCGCTTCGCCGGCCGCAGCGCGCTGGTCGTCGACGCCGAGGACCGCTTCACCACCATGCTCGCGCACCAGCTGCGCCATCTCGGGCTCGACGTCGAGATCGCCAGCTGGGACGACGTGACAGACACGGCGATCGACACCGCAGACCTCGTCGTCGCAGGCCCCGGGCCCGGGGATCCGCGCGATGCCTCCTCCCCGCGCATCGCGCGCATGCAGCAGGTCGTCGCCCGCCGCCGCGACGCGGGCGCACCGCTGCTCGCGGTCTGCCTGAGTCACCAGATCCTCGCCGATCGGCTCGGCATCGACCTGGTTCCGCTCGCCGCGCCGCATCAGGGTGTGCAGAAGACGGTTCCGGTCTTCGGGCAGGACGCGTCGGTCGGCTTCTACAACACCTTCACCGCGCGGGTCGCACCGGGCACGACGGCGGTCCCGGATGCTGAGGTGTCGGCGGATTCCTCCAGCGGCGACGTCTACGCGCTGCGCGGCCAGCGCTTCGCCTCGGTGCAGGGGCACCTCGAGTCGATCCTGTCGCGCGACGGCCTGCAGACCCTCGAGCGGCTCATCGCCCACGCCCTCTCCTGACACGGGTCAGCCCCCGGCGCGGCCGGCTCGGGCACGTCAGCCCAGCAGGCTCATGGGCTTGACGAGATCGGCCACGATCAGCAGCGCGCCCATGCCGATCAGCAGGACAGCGACGACCACCGTCACGGGAACCAGCCTGGTCGCGTCGACGGGTCTCGGGGCCGAACGCCCCGTCGCCTTCGCCCACATGCGCTTCACGCCCTCCCAGAGGGCGACGATGATGTGCCCGCCGTCGAGCGGCAGCAGCGGGATGAGGTTGAACACGAACAGGGCGACGTTCAGCGCCGCGAGGAGGTTCATCAGCACGACCAGGCGGTTCAGGACCGGGGCGTCCGTCGCCGCCACCTCACCCGCCAGACGGCCCACGCCGACCACGCTGAGCGGGCCGTTCGGGTCGCGCTCGGCGCCGGTCACGAGCGACGCGCCGACGTTCCACAGCTTCGTGGGCAGGTTGACCACGAGGGATGCGACGGCACCGGTCTGCTGGATCGCCAGCTCGGGCCCCGTGGCGATCGGCTGCGGCACGTACTCGCTCTGCGCGAAGATGCCCGCGTACCCCACTGTGCGCGTGACCGGGTCGCCCTGGTCATCGAGCACCGGGCGGCCTTCGGCATCCACCTCTCCGCGCTCCGCCGCAACCGGGGTGAGCGTCAGATCCACCCGCTCGCCATCGCGGTCCACGACGACCGCCAGCCGCTCGCCCGGCGAGCGCTGGATGATCGCGGAGGCCTCCGCGAACGTCTGCACCTGCTCGCCGCCGACGCTGATGAGCACATCGCCCGCTTCGACGCCCGCCTCGGCCGCCGGGGCGGCGGGGTCGTCACTCGCACAGCTCTGCTGCGTCGTGCCCGCGGGCAGCACGCATTCGGTCACCGAGGCGACGGTCGCGCTCGCCTGCTGGACGCCGATTCCAGATGCCATGATCGTGAAGATCGCGATGGCGAGCACGAAGTTCATCGCCGGCCCGCCGAGCATGATGATCACGCGCTTCCAGACCGGCAGACGGTAGAAGACCCGATGCTCATCGCCGTCGGCTATCGTCTCGTCGTTGGCGGTGCGGGCATCCTGCACGAGAGATGCGAACAGACCGCGGGCCGGGGTGCTCTTCGCCGAAGGCGGGTACATGCCCGACATCGAGATGAAGCCGCCGAGCGGCAGCGCCTTGAACCCGTACTCCGTCTCGCCGATCCGCTTGGACCACAGCCGCGGCCCGAAGCCGATCATGTACTGGCCGACGCGCACGCCGAACAGCTTCGCGGGCAGCAGGTGCCCGACCTCGTGCAGTCCGATCGAGAGGCCGAGGCCGATCAGCATGAACACGACGCCGCCCAGGTACAGCAGGATCTCCACCCGTCCACGCTACCGGCCGCTCTGAGGAATCCCCTGGATCCCCCGCACGCCGGGTGCGAGCGGGTCGCGTGAGATCATGGACGGGATATGACCACGACATCGCTGCCCCCTGTGCTCCGTCCGGCCGACCCACCCCGTCGTGCTCTGACCGAGCTGGCCGAACGCTTCGCCCGAGACGTCCGCGGTGACATCGCCGACGTGCAGCTGAGCGGCATCACTCTCGCCACCGCCGACCTGCGCGTCGGAGAGGCGTTCGTCGCCATCCAGGGCGTCAATCGGCACGGGGCCGAGTTCGCGCAGGCGGCGGCCGAGAAGGGTGCGGTCGCGGTGATCACCGATGAGGCGGGCGCCGAGATCGCCGCTGCTGCGGGCCTGCCGATCATCGTCGTCGATGACCCGCGGGGTGTTCTCGGCGCGCTGAGCGCCTGGGTCTATGGCACCGGCGCGGGCGACCCGCTGCCGCTGCTGTTCGGCACCACCGGCACCAACGGCAAGACGAGTGTGTCGCATCTGCTGCAGGGTCTGCTCGATCAGATCGGCGTCGTGTCGGGTCTGTCGTCGACGGCAGAGCGGCACATCGCCGGTGAGGTGATCGTCTCGCGCCTCACCACTCCCGAGGCATCCGAGATGCACGCCCTGCTCGCCCTGATGCGCGAGCGGCGCGTCGAGGCGGTCGCCGTCGAGGTCAGCGCACAGGCTCTGTCGCGGCACCGGGTCGATGGCATGATGTTCGACGTCGCCGGGTTCACGAACCTCTCGCACGACCACCTCGATGACTACGCCGATATGGAGGAGTACTTCGAGGCCAAGCTCGCGCTGTTCACGCCGGAGCGGTCGCGCCGCGCGGTGGTGAGCGTGGACTCGGCATCGGGTGCCGTCGTCGTCGAACGCGCCGCCGTCCCCGTCGTCACCGTCGGCACGCCGGCGATCGCGGCGGACCCCGATGCCGCCGCCCGCGCCGACTGGGTCGTCTCGATCGATGACGAGCGCCCGAGCGGCACCGCGTTCACTCTCACCGGTCCTGCGGGGCGCACCCTGTCGACCGTCGTGCCCGTCATCGGTCCGCACATGGCGGCCAACGCGGGACTCGCGATCGTGATGCTGCTGGAGGGCGGATACGACTGGGAGCGCATCACCGAAGCACTCGAGCGCGACGGGCACATCGTCGCGCATCTGCCCGGACGCACGCAGTTCATCTCGGGCGAGACCGGCCCCGCGGTGTACGTCGACTTCGGGCACTCCCCCGACGCCTTCGAGAAGACGCTCGCCGCCGTGCGGCGCGTCACACCCGGCAGGGTGCTCATGCTGTTCGGCGCCGACGGCGACCGCGACGCCACGAAGCGCTTCGACATGGCGCGCACCGCCGTCGAGGGCAGCGACATCCTCGTGGTCACCGATCACCACCCGCGCTTCGAGGACCCGGCGTCGATCCGCGCCACCCTCGTCGAGGGCGCGCGTCGCGCTCGTCCGGATGCCGAGATCCACGAGGTCTCGCCCCCGGAGGACGCGATCGTGACGGCCGTGGGCCTGGTCGGCGAAGGGGATGCCATTCTCTGGGCGGGTCCGGGGCACCAGGACTACCGCGACATCCGCGGAGTCCGCACGCCGTACTCGGCCCGTGAGCTGGCCCGTCGGGCGCTCATCGCCGCCGGATGGCCGGCACCCGACTCGCACTGGCCCGTCCCCTACGCGGACTGACCGGCGCCCGGACCGGTAGGGCGGCTCAGGACGCGGCGATCAGGGCGTCCGCCTTGGCACGTGCCCAGAGCTCGGCCTCGTCGAGCGCCTCGATGGTCAGCTTCTCCGGCGCATCGTGCGCGTCGACGACGCGCTGCACGGTGTCGACGATGCCGAGGAAGGTCAGCCGGCCCTCGTGGAACGCGTGCACGGCCTGCTCGTTCGCGGCGTTGTAGACAGCCGGGAAGGTGCTGCCGGCGCGGCCGACCGCCTTGGCGAGCGCGACGGCGGAGAAGGCCTCGTCGTCGAGGGGCTCGAAGGTCCAGCTCGTCGCGGTGCGCCAATCGAGCGGCCGGCCCACGCCGCCGACCCGGTGAGGCCAGTCCAGGCCGAGCGAGATGGGCAGTCGCATGTCGGGCGGAGAGGCCTGCGCGATGGTGGAGCCGTCGACGAACTCGACCATCGAGTGCACGATCGACTGCGGATGCACCACCACCTCGATGTCGTCGTAGGGCACGTCGAACAGCAGATGCGCCTCGATGACCTCGAGACCCTTGTTGACGAGGGTCGCCGAGTTGGTCGTGACCATCCGGCCCATGTCCCAGGTGGGGTGCGCGAGCGCCTGGGCCGGGGTGACGTCCGCCAGCTCGGTGCGGGAGCGGCCGCGGAACGGACCGCCGGATGCCGTGACGACGAGCCTTCTGACCTCGGCGCGCGTGCCGGCGCGCAGCGCCTGGGCAAGCGCGGAGTGCTCCGAGTCGACCGGCACGATCTGATCGGGAGCGGCCGCCGCCCGCACGAGCTCGCCGCCGACGATGAGGGACTCCTTGTTCGCGAGTGCCAGCGTGCGTCCGGCTTCGAGCGCGGCGAGAGTCGAGCCGAGGCCGATGGATCCGGTGATCGCGTTGAGCACGACATCGGCGTCGACGTCGCGCACCAGCTGCTCCGCCTCGACCGCTCCGAGGGCGGTGTGCTCGACCTGGAACTGCTGGGCCTGTTCGGCGACCAGCTCGGCGTTGCTGCCAGCGGCGATGCCCACCAGCTCGAAGCGGCGGGGGTTCCCCCTGATCACATCCAGCGCCTGGGTGCCGATGGAGCCTGTGGAGCCGAGGACGATGACGCGACGCATCCCGTCAGCCTATGCGAGAGGGCCTCGACCCTGTCGGATCGCCGCCCTCTCGTCCCGCGGGACGCTGCTGTTCAGCGGATCACTGCGCGGCGGGCGCGTGCTGCGTCGCGAGGATGTCGATCACGAAGACGAGGGTCTTGCCGCCGAGCTCGTGGCCCTCGGGGTCCTCGCCGTAGGCGAGCTCCGGCGGGATGACCACGAGCACCTGCGAGCCGACCTTCTGGCCCGCGAGTGCCTGCACGAACCCGGTCACGTACGCGTTGCCCGGCGCGGCGTACGGCGCGCCCTTCGACCAGGACGAGTCGAAGCTCTCGCCGCTCTCCCAGTCGACGCCGTAGTACTGAAGCAGCGTGGTGTCGCCGTCGGCGACCTCCGGCCCGTCGCCCTGCTTCAGCACTGAGATCTTGAGCTCATCGGGGGCGTCGCCAGTGGGGACGTCGACGTCGGGCTCGCCATCCTTGGCGAGCTTGACGGTGGGCATCCCGTCGACCGGCTCCTGCTTCTCGCCCCACGCCGCGGTCGGCACCTTGTCGAGCACGTCGATGATGTACAGCTGGGAATCCGCCCCGTCGGACGCCGGCAGCGCGAACGCGACGCGCGTGCCGATCGGCGAGCAGCCGATCGCCTCGGCGAGCGCCTGGTTCGCCAGCGCGTCCTGCGGCAGCAGCTCGCCCTCGGCGTAGCCGATGTCGCCCAGGTGATCACCGGTCTTGGAGTCGAAGGCGCTCATCGCGTAGGAGATGTAATCGCCCTCCTCGACCTTCTCTCCCTTGCCCTCGGCGATGACGGTGCGCTGCACGTCGTCGACCTTCTGATCCTTCGCCACGGTGATCTCGGCGGGCTGGCCGAACTCCCCGCTGACCTCGACGCTGTCGGTGAGTGCGCCCGGCGCGGCGACCTGCGCGCACGCGTCGGCGCTGCCCTTCGAGTCGGACGAATCCGGGGCGTCCTGTGCACCGGAGCATCCGGTGAGCAGGAGCGCGGTGACGGCCACGGTGGAGGCAAGGGTGAGGGGGCGCAGACGCAAGATGAGACCTCGGATTCGCGGAACGGGAAGCTCCCATCCTGACGCACGCGGCTTTGCCGACGCTGAGTGCCCGAGCATGACGCGGCGTCATTCCGTAGCCGGCATTCACCGGAAGATAGGCTCTTACGGTGAGTTCTGAGCAGTCGGTCACCCCCACGGACCCCGAACCCGAGACGCCGGAGCATTCGTCGCCCCGCCATGCCGGGTTCAAGTACAAGGTCGGGCGGATGGTCGCAGCGTCCGTGGCGCGAGTGGTCTACCGGCCCCGCATCGAAGGACGGGAGAACGTGCCGCTCACGGGCGCAGTGATCCTCGCCAGCAACCACCTGTCGTTCATCGACTCGATGGCGATCCCGATCGCCGCTCCGCGGCCGGTGCACTTCCTGGCGAAATCGAGCTACTTCGAGGGCACCGGGCTGAAGGGCGCGATCTCCCGCGACTTCTTCACCTCCGTCGGCGCGATACCGGTCCGCCGAGGTGCGGGTCAGGCTGCTCTCGACGCGCTCGACCAGCAACGGCAGCTGCTCGACGACGGCCTGGCCGTCGCGCTCTACCCCGAGGGCACCCGATCGACCGACGGCCGGCTCTACCGGGGACGCACCGGCGTCGCCTTCCTGGCCCTGCAGACCGGCGCTCCGGTCGTGCCCGTCGGCCTCATCGGCACGGACAAGGTGATGCCGAAGGGAGCGAAGATGCCCTCGCTCAGCGAGCGCGTGACCGTGCGCTTCGGAGCACCGATCGACGTGTCGACGCACGGTCCGGCGACGAGCGGGCGAGCTCGCCGGCTCGCCACCGACGAGATCATGGCGGCCATCCACGCCTTGAGCGGGCAGGAGCTCGCGGGCGTGTACAACGAGCCGCCCGCGCAGACGCCGATCGAGAAGATCAAGCAGGCGCTCCCCCACGAGCGCCGCTGATCTCAGGCGCGTTCGGACGCCACCACGACGGTCGCGTCATGATGCACCTGGAAGTTCACCGAGTTGGCGATGAAGCACCACTCGTGGGCGGTGTGGTGCGCCTGCCGAGCCGCCTCGAGCATCGACTCGTCGGCGACAGTCACCCGAGGATGCAGTGTGACCTCGGCGAAGGCGCCGCCGCCTCGGCCGTCCTCGCGCATGACCCCGGAGGCCTCGTCGCGGTAGTCGGTCACGACGACTCCGGCCGTGACGCACGCGTGCAGGTACGACAGCAGGTGGCATTCCGACAGCGCCGCCAGCAGCAGGTCCTCCGGGTTCCACCGTGCCGGGTCACCGCGGAACGGCTTGTCTGCCGATGCGAGCAGGTCGGGCTTTCCCTGGATGCCGATCGTGACGTCGCGGGTGTAATCGCGGTAGCCGCTCGTGCCAGTGCCTCGATTGCCCGTCCAGGTGGTCGTGAGCGCGTAGTGGTGTTCGCCGAGGGGGGCCATCGCGCCAGTCTGCCATCGTGCGGCGCATTAGGCTTGTGTGGTGCTCGAGACTCTCACCATCGCTGACGCTGTCGAACTCGCGATCGTGGAGCGCAACGGCTTCGTGGAGTCCCGCCATGCGGGCGCCGCTGTCGTGCTCTCCCCCGGAGGGGAGGTCATCGCCCAGCACGGCAACGCCGAAGCGCTGGTCCTGCCGCGCTCCAGCCTCAAGCCCCTGCAGGCGATCGCCAGCGTGACCGCCGGAGCGACGCTGGAGGGCGAGCAGCTCGCGCTCGGCACGGCCAGCCACAGCGGAACCGATCGTCACGTGGAGGTCGTGCGCGAGGTGCTCGCCGCGGGTGGGCTCAACGAGGACGACCTCGCGTGCCCCGCCGCATGGCCGTCAGACACGACGGCACGACGCGACATGATCCGCGATCACGCCGACAAGGCTCGGGTGCGGATGAACTGCTCCGGCAAGCACGCGCTGATGCTTCGCGCCTGCGTCGCGACCGGATGGCCGACCGAGGGCTACCTCGACCCCGCGCATCCGCTGCAGGTGCATATCCGGGATGTCGTGGAGCGCCTCGCCGGGGAGAAGATCGCGCACACCTCGATCGACGGATGCGGCGCGCCGGTGCACGCCATCACCCTGCTGGGTCTCGCACGGGCGATCCATCGGATCGGATCGGCCTCCGAGCGCTCCCCGTTCGCTCTGCATCGGGTCGCCGGCGCACTCGTGCGTGCCGTGCGCGAGAATCCGTGGACGATCGCCGGGCCCGGCGAGCCTGACACCATCGCCATCGAGACGCTGGGCGTGTTCGCCAAGCACGGTGCCGAGGGTGTGATGGTCATGGTCGCCCCGGACAACACGACCGTCGCGCTCAAGACGCTCGACGGCAGCAGCCGCGCCTCGGCGATCGTGGCCGCGACCCTGCTGGCGCGCGCCGGTGCGCTCACCGAGGCGGACGTCGCCGCGCTGGCGTCGGCCCTGCCGCTCGACGTGCTCGGCGGCGGTCAGCCGGTCGGCATGATCCGCCCGGGCTCCGGCATCTGACCCGGCCGCCCGCTCACATCAGCCGCACCCGCCGGGGTCTGCCTCCGGCCGCCACCACCCATGCCCGGCCCTCGTGGAGCCGAGCGTACGGCGGCGTGTCGCGCACGCCGGCGAGCTGGCGCAGCTCCGTCGCGCATTCGGCCGCGACGACGAGTTCGCCACTGCCCCGGATGCCCTGCAGCAGCGACCATTGAGCGCGCCACTGCTCGGGATCGCCGACGATCACCAGCGGCGCACCATCGGCATCCGACTCGACCGGGCCCGCGCCGTTCTCGGCGAGGAGAGTCACGCGGCATCCCGGATGTGCGGTGGCGAGTGCCACCCGGACCGCTTCGACCGCTGAGGTCACCACACCGGCGGCGGTGTGCTGCTGGGGCCGCCAGCTCTTGACGCTGCCCGCGTGCCCACCGCTCCCTCGTCCACCTCCCGCGGTTTCACTGCCCGCTGCGACCGGATCGGTCCAGCAGAGCTGCACATCACGCCCGTACACCGATCCGCGGCCCGGTGGCCGGTGCGGATCGAAGACGGCGGACTCGCCGCCGGCGGCGATGTGCTCCACCCTGCTGCTCAGCCGCAGCAGGGCGCGGCCGGAGAGGCCGTCGAGCAGCCGTCCGACCGGACCGGATGCCCGGGATGCGCTGATCACCGCGCCGGCAGGGCTGCGCACGATGCCCTCCCAGCGAGTGAGGAAGAGCTGCGCGTGCTCGGCCGGGTACTGTGCGACCAGGACGTCGAGGTCGTCGCAGAGAACCATCCCGTGCCGTCCGGTGGCGAGCTCGGCCACCGCGTCCCAGGCCTCCTCGGCGTCGCTCGGGATGACGACCGCATCGGGAACCTGCCGATGCACCGTGCGGATCAGCGTGCTCTTGCCCGCTCCCGAACCGCCGATCACGCCGAGTCCTTCGCCGGGTGCCAGATGCACCCAGGGCTGCCTCTGCTGCTCGGGCTCGTCCGCTCGACCGAGCACGATGCCGCCGGCGGCCGCACTGCTGCCGGTCGGAACGTCGATCACGCGGGGCAGCGGAGGCAGCCATGGGCTGGCCGGGGTCTCGGCACCCGCCCACCGGCGCGCCACCCCCGCCAGATCGTGCGGTGAGGTGAGGGCCACGCGCATGGCGTGCGGCTCGACGTCCTCGGGCCGTCGCAGGTAGACCAGGCCGCGCGATGCGGAGCCGCCGGGCAGTGCCGACGCCGCGTCCGAGCCGATCACGAAGCGGCTGTCCGCTGCTTCCGCCACGCGCAGACTCAGCCGCAACGGGCAGTTGGCTGCCAGGGCGTCCCGGATCACACCGCCCGCACGCTGCGTGCCGAGAATCAGATGCATCCCCAGCGCGCGGCCGCGTGCGGCGACGTCGGTGAAGATCTGCGCCAGGTCGGGATGCTCCTGCACGAGGGCCGCGAACTCGTCGACGACGATCACGAGTCGTGCGAGCGCAGGGAACTCGCTGACATCGCGCGCACCGGCCGAGGCCAGAGCCGCCTCCCGGCGCCGCAGCTCGGCGCTGAGGCTTCCCACACCGCGCCGGGCGCCGGTCGCATCGAGGTCGGTCACGACGGCGACGACATGCGGCAGCGAGCGCAGCGGCTCGAAAGCGGTTCCCCCCTTGAAGTCGATCAGCACGAACGTCACCTCCTCCGGCGCGTGCGCTGCGGCGATCGCGGCGACCCAGCTGGTCAGCAGCTCGCTCTTGCCCGTGCCCGTCATACCTGTGACGATCGCATGCGGCCCGTCGTCGACGAGATCGACGAGCACGTCGCCCTGCTCCCCGCGCCCGAACCGCGCGACGAGTCGGCCGTCGCCGCCCGCGGCGACCTCGAGGTCGCCGAACGCCACCGCAGCCGGCACCTGAGCGTCGTCCTCCGACCTGCTGGCCGCCCCGGCGGCGATCATGGCGGCCTGCTGCATCGACAGACCCTCGAGGGAGAGGTCACGCAGCCCCTCCGCTGTCCGCGCCACGGCTCGTGCGGGTGCGACGCACTCCAGCACGGTCGTGATGCCCTCGGGCGGTTCCTCCCCCGGCATCCGCACGCAGACCACGGCATCGGCCGGTTCCACCCCGTCGCCGACTCTCAGCCGGAATCGAGCGCTGCGACGATCGACGTGCGGAAAGCCGCCCAGCCCCCAGTCTGTGACGCCGCGCCCGTGCAGGCTGAGCTCAGAGGGGCCGAACCGCAGGCACAGCTGAGCGACGAGCGCTCTGACCATCGCACTCGCGACGGGAGTGGCTGCGCGGACGCACACCCCACCCCCGAGCTCGACGACGATGGGCGCATCGTCGAGCTGCTCGGCGCGCTCCCGGAAGGCGCGGGATCGCTCGTCGTCACCGCCCGAGGCGCGCACCCGGCTGCCGGTGCGCCCCCGCCCGATCACGAGCTCGGTGGCGGCGCTCAGCGGCGTGCGACCGCGCAGCGGCGGATCCAGCAGGCAGCCCGCCGCATCGGGTGAGCGGTGCCAGAGCGTCCGGTGCTCCCGTTCGTGCAGGCGGACGAGTTCGTCTTCAGCACGCTGCCATGCCGCATCAGACTCGCCCTCTGCCAGCCTGCTCGCTCGACGGCGCGACCGCATGCCGTCGAAGAACGAGGCGAGCAGCATGAGCGGGCCGAGGGCTGCGAAGCACAGCGCGAACAGCGATCCCGTGATCAGCCACAGCACGACCCCGGCGATGACGGGAACAATCGCGGCGAGCACCGGAAGCGGAGGTCGCCTGGGCTGTGCGGGGGCCGCGGGGAGGACGATGGTCGTGGCATCCATCCGTCCATCTCAGCTCATCGCGGAGGCAGAAGGCGGCCTGTCCACAGGCAGTGCGGCTCAACCCTCGATCGCGGGTTATGTGGAGGACGACTCGTCGGCGTCGGCGGGCTGATCGGCCGTGACCGCATCCCCGGCCCCGCGGGTGAAGCGCACGTTGAGGACGATCAGGGTGACGTTGTCGCGTCCGCCGTTCTCCAGCGCCGCGTCGACCATCGCGCTCACCGCGTCGGCGGGTTCAGCGTTCTCACGCAGGAAGTGCAGGATGCCGTAGTCGGTGAGCTCCTTGGTCAGACCGTCGGAGCAGATGATGAAGCGGTCGCCGTCGACGACATCGATCGCGACGTAGTCCGGTGAGACGAGTTCGTTCGCCCCGACCGCGCGGGTGATCACGTTGCTGTACGGGTGGGCGTCGGCCTCTTCCGGGCTGATCTTGCCTGAGGCGATGAGCTCCTGCACGACGGAGTGGTCGGTGGTGACCTGGATCAGCCGGCCGTCGCGCTCGAGATAGACGCGAGAGTCGCCGATGTTCAGCGATATCCAGCGCCAGCCGTCCTCGCCGCGGTCGAGGTACACGCCGGTCAGCGTCGTGCCTGTTCCCTCATCGGTCGTCTCGGGATGGCTGTGGATGTCGTCGACGGCCCGCTGAAGCGCCGCGACGATGCGCTCGTCGTCGATCTGCCCCGCGTCGACCATGTCGGAGAGCCGGTCGACGGTCGCCTGGCTGGCGATCTCGCCGCCCGCGTGTCCGCCCATGCCGTCGGCGACGATGAACAGCGGATACTTCGCGAGGAACGAGTCCTGGTTGTTCTCACGGCGTCGACCGCGATCGGTCACCCCCGCCCAGGCGAGTTCCAGGTCATCGCTGACGCGGAACGTCTGCGTCGTGGTCTCAGGCACGTGGGCTCTCCATCGGACGGCTGGGCGGCTGAACGGCCGCGGGATTCATCATCATCGTAGTGGTGCCGTCACATCCGGTCGGCGGGATCATCGACCAGGGGGAACAGGGCGTCGATCTCTGCCAGGTCGGCTGCCGTGGGAGTCCAGGCATCAGCCGCGGCTGCGTTCGCCTCGACCTGTTCGGGTCTGGTGGCGCCGGCGATGACGCTGGAGACGCCCGGCTGCGCGAGCAGCCAGCCGAAGGTGGCCTGA
This sequence comes from Microbacterium sp. NPDC089987, assembly GCF_044748505.1. Classification (NCBI taxonomy): domain Bacteria; kingdom Bacillati; phylum Actinomycetota; class Actinomycetes; order Micrococcales; family Microbacteriaceae; genus Microbacterium; species Microbacterium sp. NPDC089987. The sequence continues at coordinate 910,962 of NZ_JBIVGE010000001.1, read as the reverse complement.
AGCATCGTGATGTCACGCTGGTCGCAGAACGCCTGGTACTGCTCGAGGGCGTCCCAGGGCGCATCCGCCCAGATGTGCTGACGCGTGTCCATGATCCGGCTGCCTGCCGGCCCTCCCTCGCGGGTGAACTTGCCCGTGAGAAGTCCGTTCTTCAGTGGGAAGAACGGGAAGAAGCCGAGGTCGTAGCGATCGACCGCGGGCAGCACCTCGCGCTCGGACGCGCGCGCCAGCAGCGAGTAGTGGTTCTGAGCGGAGATGAACCGGCCTGTCGACCGCGCACGGGCGGTGAGCTCGGCCTCGGCGATCTGCCAGCCGGTGAAGTTCGAATGCCCGTAGTAGCGGATCTTCCCCTCGTCGACGAGTTCGTCGAGTGCGTCGATGGTCTCCGCAATCGGCGTCTGCGGATCGGGCAGGTGCAGCTGGTACAGGTCGATCCAGTCGGTGCGCAGGCGGCGCAGCGAGTGCTCGACGGCGTGACGCACGTACCGACGCGACCCGCGACCGCCGGGGAAGTCGTAGCCCATGTCGCGGTCGTGACCGAACTTGGTCGCGAGCACCACGCGGTTGCGACGGCCCTCGAGCACCTCGCCCATGAGCTCTTCGCTGCGGCCCGCGTCAGCGCCGTACATGTCGGCGGTGTCGAAGAAGAACACGCCGTTCGCGAGGGCGGCGTCGATCACCGCCCTCGTGCCGTCGAGCGTCTCCGTCAGGGTTCCCGCGCGGCCGAAGTTGTTGCAGCCGAGACCGGCGGCGGAGACGACGAGTCCGGATGCGCCGACGCGACGCTGCGAGGTAGCCATGCGTCCACACTATCGGGGCGCCGGACGCGCTCGGACCGGCTCGGCGGCCAGCACCGCAGCCGGGCGGACCAACGGCCACGGCGCGGCACGCATGACTGCGCCGTGACGCACGGAAGCCCCCGACACCGTCGGGGGCTTCCTCGAGCTCAGCTCAGCTCAGGGGCGCGGCTGGGAAGGATCCTCGGGCGCCGCCGGGGGCGCGGGAGGAGCGGGCGGTGCGGCGGGAGGCGCGACCGGCGGTGCCGGTGGCGTGGCCGGAGGCGGGACAGGCGCTCCCGGCGCCGGCGGAACGGGCGAAGCGGGGCTGTGCGGCGCGCCGTAGCCCGGCTGTGTCGGCTGGCCGTAGCCCTGCGAAGCGGGAGGTGCGTAGCCCTGCGGGGCGGGAGGTGCGTAGCCCTGCGGGGCGGGCGGGGCGTAGCCCTGCGGTGCGCCGTAGCCCTGCGGTGCGCCGTAGCCCTGCGGTGCGCCATAGCCGGCGGGTGCGGCGTTCTGGCCGGGCTGGACGGGGATGCCGTCCCAGACGGTCTTGTCGCCGAGGAAGCCGTTTCCCGCCCACGGAGCGGGCGCGACGTTCGGGTTCCAGCGCGAGCGGTCGAGCGCGGCGATGCCCATCCATACGACGTTGAGCAGCACGAAGAGGATGACCCAGGCCGCCTGCTTCTGCAGCTTGAGACCGACGCGCCATCCCGCCATCGCGAACAGCGCGGTGAAGGCCAGACCGACGATCCCGCTGAGGCCCACGATCGACAGCACGATCGATGCGCCGAGCGCGTACAGCACGAGCCACGGGCTCATGTCACCGAGCTTGAAGAAGATCATCTCCCGGTACACCGGAACCCACGCGCGCCACTTCCCGACGACGCCCGCCTTCTCGAAGATCTTCATCATGAAGATCGAGGTCAGGACGTACATGATCGGCCCGACGATCAGCAGCAGCACCGTCAGCAGGCCGATGATCGCAGCGAGGGCGCTGTAGTCGCCGTAATCGCCATTTCCCATGAATGAACCACTTCTCTCATTGAGAGGAAGCGGTAGCGCTCCCCCATGCGAATCTCGTGCACCGGACATGCTAGCGAAGCGCCGCGATCACGGGCAACGAGGCGCCGATGCATTGCGGCGATCAGCTCTCGACCACGAGCTCCAGAACACCGGCATCCGCCGTCTCCTGCAGCCGGAGACCGTTCTGCGCGGCCCACTGCAGGAGCGCGCGCACGGAGCGGAGCGTCGGGCGTGTCGTGGCGAGGGCGCGCACGAGCATGCCCTTGGCCTTCTTATTGAAGTGATTCAGTGCGCGACCTGTATCGGTGACCACGCGCACATAGGTTGATGGGACCGTGCCGGCCACCGGCCCCAGCGCCACGTACGACTCGCTGCGCAGGTCGAGCACGAAGCCGGCATCCGCCAGCGCCTGGGATGTCGCGTCCGCCCAGTGCCGGCGCAGGGGACGGATGCCGGGCAGCGAGGTGCCGGCCGCCAGCCGGTACACGGGGATCTGATCGAGCGCGCCGACCGGGCCGAAGGGCGCCGAGTGGATCAGCAGGTGCTCGCCGAGCCAGCGACGAGCCGTCCGGTCGAGGGAGTTCGCATCGAGGGCGTCGTACAGCACGCCCGTGTAGCGGTCGATGGCGGCCATCGTCGGCGACGTCCGCAGCATCCGGTTGTGCTCGACCTCACCGGCCTGACGCTCGCTCAGCTTCAGCACGCGACGTGCCTCCGTCTCGTCCGCGCAGAGCGCGACGAGAGCGTCGATGAGCTCCGTGCGCTGCGTGGCCAGCGACGGCAGAGCGAGCTCGTCGAGACGCATCGGCGCACCGGAGCCACCCGGGCGCTTGGTCTCGGACGGGGGCAGAAGGATCTTCATGGACTCCACACAGACGAAGCGTCCGCTCCGGTTCGTGCGACGGCACGAACCGGAGCGGACGCGGGGTGTGTCAGGCGATCAGTGCGGCGTTGCCGGCCACGATGGTGAGCGTCTCGCCCTCCATCGAGAGGAAGCCGTCCTGTGCGTTCGCGAGCACCTTGCTGCCGTCGGTCTGAGTGATGCGGACCTCGCCCTGGGCGAGGATGGCCAGCACCGGCTCGTGACCGGACATGATGCCGATCTCGCCCTCGACGGTCTTGGCGACGACCAGCGACGCCTCTCCCGTCCAGACCTCCGCGTCAGCGGAGACGAGGCTCACGTGCAGCGCCATGGTCAGGCGTTCTCCTTCTGGATCTTCGCCCACTGCTCTTCGACGTCGGAGATGCCGCCGACGTTGAAGAAGGCCTGCTCTGCGACGTGGTCGAAGTCACCGCGGGTGATCGCATCGAACGACTCGATGGTCTCCTTGAGCGGCACGGTCGAGCCCTCGACGCCGGTGAACTTCTTCGCCATGTAGGTGTTCTGCGAGAGGAACTGCTGGATGCGGCGTGCACGGGACACGACGATCTTGTCCTCTTCGGAGAGCTCGTCGACACCGAGGATCGCGATGATCTCCTGCAGCTCCTTGTTCTTCTGCAGGATCTGCTTGACCGTGGTGGCCACGCGGTAGTGGTCCTCACCCAGGTAGCGCGGGTCCATGATGCGCGAGGTCGAGGTCAGCGGGTCGATCGCGGGGTACAGACCCTTCGAGGCGATCTCACGCGAGAGCTCGGTGGTGGCGTCGAGGTGCGCGAACGTGGTCGCGGGAGCCGGGTCGGTGTAGTCGTCGGCCGGCACGTAGATCGCCTGCAGCGAGGTGATCGAGTGACCGCGAGTCGAGGTGATGCGCTCCTGAAGGAGGCCCATCTCGTCGGCGAGGTTCGGCTGGTATCCCACGGCCGAGGGCATGCGGCCCAGCAGCGTCGAGACCTCGGAGCCGGCCTGCGTGAAGCGGAAGATGTTGTCGATGAAGAGCAGCACGTCCTGCTTCTGCACATCGCGGAAGTACTCCGCCATGGTCAGTGCCGACAGCGCGACGCGCAGACGCGTCCCCGGCGGCTCGTCCATCTGGCCGAAGACGAGGGCGGTCTTGTCGAAGACGCCTGCCTCCTCCATCTCGTGGATGAGGTCGTTGCCCTCACGGGTGCGCTCACCGACACCGGCGAACACCGACACTCCACCGTGGTCCTGTGCGACGCGCTGGATCATCTCCTGGATGAGCACCGTCTTGCCGACACCTGCACCACCGAACAGACCGATCTTTCCACCCAGCACGTAGGGGGTGAGGAGGTCGATCGACTTGATGCCGGTCTCGAACATGGTGGTCTTCGACTCGAGCTGGTCGAAGTTGGGAGCCTTGCGGTGAATCGGCCAGCGCTCGGTGACCTCGATGGTCTCGCCGGGCTCGAGGTTCAGGACCTCGCCGATCACGTTGAAGACCTTGCCCTTGGTCACGTCGCCGACGGGGACCGAGATGGCCTCTCCGGTGTCGCGAACCTCCTGGCCGCGGACGATGCCGTCCGTCGGCTTCAGGGCGATGGCGCGGACGAGGTCGTCGCCGAGGTGCTGTGCGACCTCGAGCGTGATCTCGGTGGAGCTCTCGCCGATCGTGATGGTGGTCTTGAGGGCGTTGTAGATGTCGGGGATCGAGTCGTGGGGGAACTCGATGTCGACAACCGGACCGTTGACGCGTGCGACGCGTCCGACGACCGCGGTCGCCGGCTGCTCAGCCATGGCGGTGGTGGTCATTTCTCGTCTCTTCTCCTGATGTGTGTCAGCTGGATGCCAGGGCGTCGGCGCCGCCGACGATCTCTGCGATCTGCTGGGTGATCTCGGCCTGGCGAGCGTTGTTGCGCAGGCGGGTGTAGTCGGTGATCAGCTTGTCGGCGTTGTCGCTGGCCGACTTCATGGCCTTCTGCGTGGCGGCCTGCTTGGCTGCCGACGACTGCAGGAGGGCATTGAACACGCGGCTCTGGATGTACACCGGCAGGATCGCGTCGAGGACGGTCCCGGCGTCGGGCTCGAACTCGTAGAGCGGGTAGACGGCCGCGGTCGCGGTGTCCTCGGCCTCTTCGATCTCGAGCGGCAGCAGACGAAGGGCCGTGGGCTCCTGCGTCATCATGCTGACGAAGCGGTTGTACACCAGCACGATCTCGTCGACTCCCTCGGACTCGCCGCCGCGCAGGAACGCCTGCTGCAGCGTGTGCGCGATCTCCTCGGCGGTGTGGAACGACGGCGTGTCGGTGTCGCCGATCCACTCCGCAGCGGACTCGATCCGGCGGAACTGGAAGTACCCGACCGCCTTCCGGCCGACCAGGTAGTACACCGGCTCGCGGCCGAGCTCGCGCAGACGCTCGCCCTGCTCGAGAGCCTCGCGGATCACCTGCGAGTTGAACGCGCCTGCGAGACCGCGGTCACTCGAGAAGACGACGACCGCCGTGCGGCGGATCGTCTCTGCCTCGCGGGTGAGCGGGTGGTCGACGCTGGAGTGCGTCGCGACGGCCGACACGGCCCTCGTCACGGCCCGCGCGAAGGGGCTGGACGCCTTGACGCGTGCCATCGCCTTCTGGATGCGCGAAGCCGCGATGAGTTCCATCGCCTTCGTGATCTTCTTGGTCGTCTGAGCAGAAGAGATCTTCTGCTTGTAGACCCTGAGTTGAGCGCCCATGAATCAGTACCTCACGCGATTACGCGCGACGACCCTTGACGATCTTCTCCTGGCTGACGTCACCGGCGTCCTCGGCCGAGACCTGCTCGTTGCCCGGGTTGCTGATCGACTGGCCCTTGCCGCCCTGGAACTCCAGGATGAAGGCGTCGGTCTGCTTGTCGAGCTCTGCGACCGTGGCGTCGTCGAGGACGTTGGTGTCGCGCAGAGTGTCGAGGATCGACGTGTTGCGGCGCAGGTAGTCGAGCAGGTCGCGCTCGAAGCGGAGCACGTCCGCGACCTCGAGCGAGTCGAGCTTGCCGTTCGTTCCGGCCCAGATCGAGACGACCTGCTCCTCGACGGGGTACGGCGAGTACTGCGGCTGCTTGAGCAGCTCGGTCAGACGAGCACCGCGGGCGAGCTGACGACGCGATGCCGCGTCGAGGTCGGATGCGAACATCGCGAACGCCTCGAGGGAACGGTACTGCGCAAGCTCCAGCTTCAGCGTTCCGGAGACCTTCTTGATCGACTTGACCTGAGCGTCACCGCCGACTCGCGAGACCGAGATTCCCACGTCTACCGCCGGACGCTGGTTGGCGTTGAAGAGGTCGGACTGCAGGAAGATCTGGCCGTCGGTGATCGAGATCACGTTGGTCGGGATGTACGCGGAGACGTCGTTCGCCTTGGTCTCGATGATGGGCAGACCCGTCATCGAACCGGCGCCGAGCTCGTCGGACAGCTTCGCGCAGCGCTCGAGCAGACGCGAGTGCAGGTAGAAGACGTCGCCAGGGTACGCCTCGCGCCCCGGCGGGCGGCGCAGCAGCAGCGAAACGGCACGGTAGGCCTCGGCCTGCTTCGACAGGTCGTCGAAGATGATCAGGACGTGCTTGCCGCCGTACATCCAGTGCTGGCCGATGGCCGAGCCGGTGTACGGAGCGAGGTACTTGAAGCCGGCGGGGTCGGATGCGGGAGCGGCGACGATGGTGGTGTACTCCATCGCGCCGGCTTCTTCGAGCGCACCGCGGACGCCGGCGATGGTCGAGCCCTTCTGACCGATCGCGACGTAGATGCAGCGCACCTGCTTGCTGACGTCGCCCGACTCCCAGTTGGCCCGCTGGTTGATGATCGTGTCGATCGCCAGGGCGGTCTTGCCGGTCTGGCGGTCGCCGATGATCAGCTGGCGCTGGCCGCGGCCGACGGGGATCATGGCGTCGATCGCCTTAACGCCGGTCTGCATCGGCTCGTGCACCGACTTGCGCTGCATGACGCCGGGCGCCTGCAGCTCGAGCTCGCGGGAGCCCTCGGTGGCGATGGTGCCGAGACCGTCGATCGGGTTGCCGAGCGGGTCGACGACCCGGCCCAGGTAGCCGTCGCCGACCGGAACAGAGAGGACCTCGCCGGTACGGGTGACCTTCTGTCCGGCCTCGATGCCGGTGAAGTCGCCGAGGACGACCACGCCGATCTCGTGCTCGTCGAGGTTCAGTGCCAGGCCCTTCGTGCCGTCGCCGAAGGTGACGAGCTCATTGGCCATGACGCCCGGCAGTCCTTCGACGTGCGCGATGCCGTCGGCCGCGTCGATGACGGTGCCGACCTCGGTCGCCGCGGCGCCCGAGGGCTCGTAGGCGGCGGCGAAGTCCTTCAGCGCGTCACGGATGACGTCGGGGCTGATCGATAGTTCTGCCATTGTCTTCCCTTTGTGTGTCTGGGTGTGCGCGGTTCCCCGCGTCGAGTAGTTCAGCTCGCGAGCTTCTGGCGAAGGTCGGCGAGGCGGGCGGAGATGCTGCCGTCGATGACGTCATCGGCGATCTGCACACGCAGTCCTCCGACGACGGATTCGTCGATCACCTGGTTGATGGAGATCTCACCGCCGTAGCGGCGGGCGAGCGCGTCGCGCACGCGCGCTTCCTGGGCAGCCGAGAGCGGAGCGGCGGTGTACACCGTCGCCACCGAACGGCCGGCCTGCGCGGCGACGATGCGGACCGCGCGGCTGAGCACCTGGCGGACGCGCCGCGCACGCGGTCGCGGAACCAGGGACGAGGCGATGAGCATGGTCGCGGGTGACACTGCCCCGCCGAGCACCCGCTCGACGAGCGCGAGCTTCGCCGCATCACCGCCGAGACGGCCTCCGAGCGCGAGCTCGAGCTCGGGGTTCGCCGCGACGACGCGCGAGAAGCCGAACAGCTCCGTCGCGACGTCGTCACCGGGAGCCGCCGCAGCCGCTGCCCGGATGGCGAGCTCCTCGACACCGTCGACGAGATCGGACACCGACGACCAGCGCTGGGCCGCGACCGCGGTCAGCAGTGTGCGCACCGGAGCCGAGACACCGGCGAAGACAGCCGAGACGAGCGCGCTGCGCGCCTCAGCCGGAGCTGCAGGATCGGCGAGCGCGCCGCTCAGCTGACCCGACTCCCCGATGGTGCGGGCCGCTGCGAAGAGCTCCGCCGCACTGTGGAGGTTCAGGCCCGACGCTGCGGCAAGCGCGTCCGTCGATGCCGCGAGTGCCTGAGTGGTCGCGCTGCCCATTACTTGGCCTTCTCGAGGTCGGCGAGGAAGCGGTCCACGACGGCCGCCGCACGAGCGTCATCGCTGAGGGTCTCCCCCACGACGTTGCCTGCGAGGTCGATCGCCAGCGTGCCGACCTCGCTGCGCAGCGAGACGAACGCCGCCTGGCGCTCCGCCTCGATCTGCGAGTGAGCTGCTGCGGTGATGCGGCCTGCCTCGGTGACGGCGGTCTCCTTGGCCTCGGTCACGATCTTCTTGCCGTCCTCACGGGCGGCCTCGCGGATCTCACCGGCCTCGGTGCGGGCCTCGGCGAGCTGGCGGGTGTACTCCTCCAGCGCGGCCTCGGCCTGCTTCTGGGCCTCGTCGGCCTTGGCGATGTTGCCCTCGATGGCGGCCGAGCGCTCGTCGAGGATCGCGGTCAGGCGAGGAAGGGCGACCTTCCACACCACGACGAGGATGACGAGGAACCACAGGCCCGACCAGATGATGTCGTACCACTCGGGAATGAGCGGGTTCTTCGGCTCACCCTCAGCCGCGAGGTTCGTGACAAGAGCGTTCAGCATCCTGTCTCCTTCAGAGGTCGAAGCGGATTACGCGGGGAACGGGATGAATGCGACGGCGATGCCGACGAATGCGAGTGCCTCGGTGAAGGCGATACCGATCCACATGAGGACCTGAAGACGGCCGGCCAGCTCGGGCTGACGGGCGACACCCTCGATGGTCTTGCCGACGACGATGCCCACGCCGATGGCCGGTCCGATGGCTGCGAGGCCGTAGCCGACCGCACCGATGTGACCGTTGATTTCAGCGAGAACCGTAGTAGCGTCCACGGGTTTTTCCTTTCGTTGGGTGGGACGGCAGTTGCCGACCCGCTCAGTGCTCTTCTGCGACCGCGAGCTGGATGTAGATCGCGGTGAGGACGGTGAAGACGTAGGCCTGCAGGACGACGACCAGGATCTCGAAGAGAGTGAAGGCGCCGCCGAAGGCGAGGGTGCCGACGCCGAGCGCCGCCCATCCGCCACCTGCGGTGAAGAAGAAGAAGTGCGTGGCCGCGAAGCACAGCACGAGGATCATGTGCCCGACGACCAGGTTCATCATCAGACGCAGGGTGAGGGTCACCGGGCGGATGATGAAGGTGGAGATGAACTCCAGCGGGGTCACGATGATGTAGACCGGCCACGGCACACCAGCCGGGAAGAGCGCGTTCTTCCAGAACCCGAGCGGGCTCTTCTTCATTCCGGCGTAGATGAAGGTCACGTAGCTGATCACGGCGAGCGTGAGCGGCACGGCGATGATCGCGGTACCGGGCATGTTCAGGAACGGGATGATGCCGGTGACGTTCATGAACAGGATCATGAAGAAGATCGTCACGAGCAGCGGCGCGAACCGCTCGCCGTCCTTGCGTCCGAGCAGGTCGTGCCCGATGCCGGTGCGGACGAAGCCGATTCCCATCTCGACGAGACTCTGGAAGCGACCGGGCACGATCGTCATGCGACGCGTTCCGAGCCACATGATGAGCACGACGGCGATCACCGAGAGCAGCTGGATCAGGTGGATGCGATGCATCGGCACACCGAACACGGTGAACAGGATGTCCGGGAAGAACTCGTCCATCGACGGGCCGTGGAATTCACCGTCACCGGCGATCGGACGAAGGGTCAGGGTCGCAACGGGATTCAACAGCGCGGGCTCCAGCTTCGGGTCACCGGACGGAACCGGGGCGACGAGGGACGGTGTGCATCAGCGCAAGCGCTCGCGAGACGAGCGGCGGGCACGGATCAACACTACCAGATTCAGCGGTCGTCCTCGGTCGCGCCGCGCGTGTCCCGGCCGTCCGCGTCGGCCTCGTCCTCGGGGTTGACGGTCGGAAGATCGATGTCGCTCACGTGCGGCAGGCGCATGCGCACGAGCACGATGGCGTCGACCACCAACGACAGGAGCACTCCGGCGACGATGGAGAGGAAGAAGACCACTGGCGAGATCCACGGCTGGCCGCTGAGCACGATCATGAGGACGAGGAACAGACCGAGCTTGACGAGCCAGCCGCCCAGCACGATCGCGAAGAACAGCTGCACGTAGATCGGGTCGCCGAACCAGCGGTTCGCGAACAGGATGCTTCCCGCCGTGATACCGAGGAAGAGGAAGGCGAGCAGCACGCCGATCAGGCCGCTCCACAGCCCGTCCGTGGCGTCGACGGCGTATCCGATGCCTCCCGCCACGAGCGCGAGCACCAGGGCGGCACCCGCCGACCACGTCAGCGTGCGGCGCAGGATGGGGGTGCTGGAGACGGGGCTCGGGTTCATCGGGGCTCCATGTGCTCAGGGTCGGGCGGGGTCGGGTCGGACGTGGTCGCGTGGGAGTCGGCTGCTGCGGCTCTGCGCTCAGCGGCCCTGCGTCGGACGCTGAGCGGGGTGCGCGTGATGATCAGGCAGGCGACGATGCCCACGACGCCGAACCCGACCGCGGCGAGGTACCCGCCCGGCCAGTCCTGCCGGCCGGCGATGTACATCAGCAGCACCGTCAGCGAGATGACTGCGGTCCAGGCGTAGAAGATCAGCACGGCGTCGCGGTGCCGGTGGCCGAGATCCAGCATCCGGTGGTGCAGGTGCTTGCGGTCCGGCGAGAACGGCGACCTGCCCGCGCGCATCCGGCGCGAGACGGCGAGGCCGAAGTCGAGGAGCGGAAGCATGACGATCACGAGCGGCAGGACGATGGGGATGAACGCGCCGAGCAGCTGCGAGCGGCCGAAGCGCTCCGGGTCGAAGGCGTTGACGTCGCCCTGCGTGGTGAGCGCGATCGTCGATGTCGCCATCAGCAGGCCCAGCACGAGGGCCCCGGAGTCGCCCATGAAGAGCTTCGCCGGGCTCCAGTTCAAGGGCAGGAAGCCGAGGCAGGCGCCGATGAGGACGGCGGCGAGGAACGTGGCGAGGTTGAAGTAGCTGGTCGCGCCAGAGTCGCGCGTGAGGATGTAGGCGTAGACGAAGAACACGCCGTTGGCGATGAGGCAGACGCCGGCGACCAGTCCGTCGAGCCCGTCGATGAAGTTGACGGCGTTCATCACCACGACGATCGCGAACATCGTGATCGAGATGCTCACCCAGCTGGACACGAGGATCATGTCGCCCACCGGCAGCGACAGGATCTGGAGGCCTCCCCCGACCGAGATGATGCCTGCGGCGAGGAACTGCGCGGCGAGCTTGATCATCCAGTCCAGATCGATCAGGTCGTCGATCACGCCCACCACCGCGATCAGAAGCGCCGCGGCGAGGATCGCCCAGAGGGTGTTCGGCGGCGACCACATGCGCTCGAAGAACGGGTTGGCAGCGGAGATGAGAACCGCGCTGGCGATGCCGACGAACATGGCGACCCCGCCGAGGCGCGGGGTCGGGGTCTTGTGCACATCACGTTCACGGATGCCGGGGTACAGCTTGAACCGCAGGCTCAGCCGCCACACCGCCCACGACAGCGCGAAGGTGATCGCCGCCGTGAGGATGATCGTGAACAGATACTGCTTCACTCTTCGTCGACCGGGCTCTCATCGACCGGACTCTCCCCGACCTCGCCCGGCTGCTCCTCCGGCTCGAGGAGGTCCCCGAGCACCTCCGACAGCTGCTCCCTGGTCACCGCTCCCGCACGCAGGATGCGCACCATCGGGGCCTCCCCCTCGGGGCTCGCGACGAGGGAGGTGGCATCGACGATGGTCGAGGGCACGCCGGTCTCGCTGTAGCCCTCCTCCAGGTAGACGGCGACACTGTCGCCGAGCATGGTCTGAGCGTCCGAAGCGATGATCGCGGCGTCTCGGCCGCTGAGGTTCGCGCTCGACACGGCGAGCGGGCCCGTCTCGGCCAGCAGCTCGAGTGCGATGCGACGGTCGGGCATCCGCACGGCGACGGTGCCCTTGGTCTCGCCCAGATCCCACGTCAGCGACGGCTGAGCGGGCAGCACGATCGTGAGGCCGCCGGGCCAGAAGGCGTCCACGAGCTTCTGCACCGGCGCGGGAACCGTCTCGACGAGCGCGGTGAGCATGTCCTGCCCGGCGACGAGCACGGGCGGCGGCATGTCGCGGCCGCGTCCCTTCGCGTCGAGCAGGCGCTGCACAGCAGCGGGCGAGAACGCGTCGGCGGCGATGCCGTACACGGTGTCGGTGGGCAGCACGACGAGCTCGCCGCGGGCGATCGCCTGGCGGGCATGGCGCATGCCGGCGAGGATCTGGGCGTCGTCGCGGCAATCGAAGACAGTTGACATGGCGCTCCTAGTCTACGTCGGTGATCGCCGTGCCCCCGGGCGCGTGAGCGCACCCCGCTCGGCTCTCGTCAGGCCCGCAGCGCCGTCGTCGCGCGATCACGACGGGTGAGGTCCTGATGCGTCGCGGCCGCACGCCATCCGTCTGCGGTGAGGATGTCGCGGATGGCCGCCCCCTGCAGCTCGCCGTGCTCGAGCACGAGCAGTCCGCCGCCGTGCAGCAGCTCCTGCGCACGCGCGCTGATCACGCGCACGACATCGAGGCCGTCCGCTCCGCCGTACAGCGCCTGTGCCGGGTCGTGCAGCCGCACCTCCGGGTCGCGCGGGATCGCATCATCGGGCACATACGGCGGGTTCGAGATGACCACGTCGACCGTGCCGCGCAGCTCATCGAACGCGGTGGCGAGATCGCCGAGGACCAGGGTGAGGTTGTCCACGCCGCGCACGTTGCGCTCCGCCCAGGCGTGAGCATCGGTGGAGCGCTCGACGGCGTGCACCCTGGCGTGCGGCACCTCCGTGGCCATCGCCAGGGCGATGGCGCCGCTGCCCGTGCCGAGGTCGACGGCGATCGGCGGCGCAGCCGCGCTCTCCAGGAGCGCGTCGATCGCGAACTGCACGACCGTCTCGGTCTCCGGGCGCGGCACGAAGACGCCGGGCCCGACAGTCAGCTCGAGGTGGCGGAATGCCGCGCGGCCGGTGAGGTGCTGCAGGGGCTCGCGCGCAGCGCGCCGGTCGACGAGGGGCGTCAGCCGCTCGGCATCCGCATCGGCCATCTCATCGCCGCGCACGAGTGCGGCCTGCAGCTCACCGCGGCCGAGCCGGAGCACGTGGCCGATGAGCAGCTCGGCGTCCACCAGCGGGTCCGGAACACCCGCATCGGCGAGGCGCTGCGCGATGGCGCGCAGCTGCGCCGAGATCGGAAGGGGCATCCTCTCAGCGTAGGCGGTGCGGCGGCCGGTCACATTCCGTCATCAGCCGGAGCCCGCCCCGTAGGCTGATCTCGCTGACTCCGCTCACGAGAACTCCGCTCACGAAAGGTCTGCCATGACCGGCATCCACAACGACATCACCAGCACCTTCGGCAACACTCCCCTGGTACGGCTGAATCATCTGACCGAGGGACTGGACGCGACCGTTCTCGTCAAGCTCGAGTCGTTCAACCCGGCCTCGAGCGTGAAGGACCGCATCGGGATCGCGATCGTCGACGCTGCGGAGGCGTCCGGAGAGCTGAAGCCTGGCGGCACCATCGTCGAGGCGACCAGCGGCAACACCGGCATCGCCCTGGCGATGGTCGGCGCTGCGCGCGGCTACAAGGTGATCCTCACCATGCCGGCCTCCATGTCGAAGGAGCGCCGCGTGCTGCTGAAGGCGTTCGGCGCCGAGCTCGTGCTGACCGATCCGACGCTGGGCATGAAGGGCGCGATCGAGAAGCTGCAGGAGATCATCGAGTCCACGCCCGGTGCTGTCTGGGCCCGCCAGTTCGAGAACTCCGCGAACCCGCAGATTCATCGCGAGACGACCGCGCAGGAGATCCTCCGCGACACCGACGGACAGGTCGACATCTTCGTCGCGGGCGTCGGCACCGGCGGCACGATCACCGGTGTCGGTCAGGCGCTCAAGGCCGTCAAGCCCGAGGTCCACGTCGTGGCCGTCGAGCCGACCGACTCGCCCCTGCTCTCGGAGGGACGCACGGGACCTGCGAAGATCCAGGGCATCGGGCCGAACTTCGTGCCCGCGATCCTCGACCGCGACGTGATCGACGAGATCGTCACCGCAGGTTTCGAGGAGTCGCTCGAGACCTCACGGGCGCTCGCCGCGAAGGAGGGCATCCTCGTGGGCATCTCCGCCGGGGCCGCCGTCGCCCAGGCGCTGAAGATCGCGGCCCGCCCCGAGAGCAAGGGCAAGCAGATCGTGGTCATCGGCTGCGACACCGGTGAGCGCTACCTCTCCACCGCCCTGTTCGAAGACCTGCGCGAGGACTGACCGTCTCTGTGAGCATGCTCTCCCGGGTCCGCGAAGACATCGCGGCCGCCCGTCACCGCGACCCCGCTGCCCGCAGCGGGGTCGAGGTGGCTCTGCTCTACCCCGGCCTCCACGCCGTATGGGGCCATCGAGTGTGGCATGCGCTGTGGCAGCGCCGACTGCGCTTCGTCGCGAGGATGGGTTCGCAGATCACACGCTGGGTCACCGGCATCGAGATCCATCCTGGGGCGCGCATCGGCCGGCGCTTCTTCATCGATCACGGCACCGGCGTCGTCATCGGCGAGACCGCCGAGATCGGCGATGACGTGATGCTCTACCACGGCGTCACCCTCGGCGGCCGCACCCGCGATCACGGCAAGCGGCACCCCACGCTCGAGGACGGCGTGTCGGTGGGTGCGGGTGCGAAGATCCTCGGTCCGGTGCGCGTCGGCGCGCGCTCGGTCGTCGGCGCGAACGCCGTGGTCACCAAGGACGCGCCGGCCGACAGCGTCCTGGTGGGAGTTCCGGCCAAGCCGCGTCGGCGCAGCGATTCGGTCGACTCGCGCGCGCTGCTGACCGCTCCCGACTACGTGATCTGAGGCCGCGGCTCACTCGCCGCCGAGGGCGGCGAGCCTGGCTTCTTCGTCGGCGTGGATGGCCGACTCGATGATCGGCTCGAGCGCGCCGTCCATCACCTGGTCGAGGTTGTACGACTTGTACCCGGTGCGGTGATCCGCGATGCGGTTCTCCGGGAAGTTGTAGGTGCGGATGCGCTCCGAGCGGTCCATGCCGCGGATCTGCGAGCGGCGGGCGTCGGATGCCGCGGCATCCAGCTCCTCCTGCTGCTTGGCGAGCAGCCGGGCGCGCAGCACGCGCATGGCTGCCTCACGGTTCTGCAGCTGCGACTTCTCGTTCTGCATCGACACGACGATCCCGGTCGGCACGTGCGTGATCCGCACCGCCGAGTCGGTGGTGTTCACCGACTGGCCGCCGGGGCCCGAGGAGCGGTAGACGTCGATCTTCAGATCGTTCGCGTCGATCTGGATCTCCTCCGGCTCGTCGACCTCGGGGAAGACGAGCACACCCGTGGTGGACGTGTGGATGCGCCCCTGCGACTCGGTGGCGGGCACGCGCTGCACGCGGTGCACGCCGCCCTCGTACTTCAGGTGCGCCCAGACGCCCTGCGACGGGTCGGATGAGGAGCCCTTGATCGCGACCTGCACATCCTTGTAGCCGCCGAGGTCCGACTCGTTGCGCTCCAGCAGCTCGGTCTTCCAGCCCTTGGATGCCGCGTACTGCACGTACATGCGCAGCAGGTCGGCGGCGAACAGCGCGGACTCAGCGCCGCCCTCCCCCGCCTTGATCTCCATGATCACGTCGCGCGCATCGTCGGGGTCGCGAGGGATCAGCAGGCGCCGCAGCTTCTCCTGCGCCACCCGCAGCCCCTCTTCGAGCCCAGGGATCTCGTCCGCGAACGCGTCGTCCTCCCTGGCCAGCTCACGCGCCGCGTCCAGGTCGTCGGCCGCCGTCGTCCACGCCTCGTGGGCGGCCACGATGCGGTTCAGCTCGGCGTAGCGCCGGTTGACCCTTTTGGCGCGGGCGGCGTCGGCGTGCACCGCCGGGTCGGAGAGCTCCTCCTGCACCCGGCGATGCTCGTCGATGAGAGCCTGGACCGATTCGAACACGCCTCTGCTCCGCTCAGCGGTGGATCAGCGGATGCTGTTCTCGTGGGCGTGCGAGCCGCCGTTCGCGGTCGGCGCGGGCACCGACTTCTGCATCTGGAACAGGAACTCCACGTTCGAGCCGGTCTCCTTGAGCTTGCCCAGAACGACCTCGAGCGCCTGCTGCGGGTCGAGGCCCGCGAGGGCACGACGCAGCTTCCAGGTGATCTTGACCTCGTCGGCCGAGAGCAGCATCTCCTCGCGGCGCGTGCTCGACGCGTTGACGTCGACGGCCGGGAAGATGCGCTTGTCGGCGAGCTGGCGCGACAGGCGCAGCTCGCTGTTGCCGGTGCCCTTGAACTCCTCGAAGATGACCTCGTCCATCTTCGAGCCGGTCTCGACGAGAGCGGTCGCGAGAATGGTGAGCGAGCCGCCGTTCTCGATGTTGCGCGCGGCGCCGAAGAAGCGCTTCGGCGGGTACAGCGCCGCAGCGTCGACGCCGCCGGTGAGCACACGACCCGACGCGGGAGTCGAGATGTTGTACGCACGGCCGAGGCGCGTGATCGAGTCGAGCAGCACGACCACGTCGCGACCGAGCTCGACGAGGCGCTTGGCGCGCTCGATCGCGAGCTCGGCGACCGTGGTGTGGTCTTCAGCGGGGCGGTCGAAGGTCGAGGCGATGACCTCGCCCTTCACCGTGCGCTGCATGTCGGTGACCTCTTCCGGACGCTCGTCGACCAGCACGACCATCAGGTGGGCCTCGGGGTTGTTCTGCGCGATGGCGTTGGCGATCTGCTGCAGCACGATCGTCTTGCCCGCCTTGGGCGGCGCGACGATCAGGCCGCGCTGTCCCTTGCCGATGGGGGCGACCAGGTCGATGATCCGCTGGGTGAGCTTCTCGGGCGCGGTCTCGAGGCGCAGTCGCTCCTGCGGATACAGCGGCGTCAGGTTGCCGAACTCGACGCGGTTCGCCGCGTCGTCGGGCGACAGACCGTTGATCGAGTCGACCTTCACCAGTGCGTTGTACTTCTGACGGCCCTGCTGCTCGCCCTCGCGGGGCTGCTTGATGGCGCCGACGACGGCGTCGCCCTTGCGCAGGTTGTACTTCTTGACCTGACCGAGCGAGACGTACACATCGCTGGGTCCTGCCAGGTAGCCGGTGGTGCGCACGAAGGCGTAGTTGTCGAGCACGTCGAGGATGCCGGCGACGGGGATGAGCACGTCATCCTCGCCGATCTCGGTCTCGAACTCGTCGGCGGTGGTGTTGCCGCCGCCACGGCGCTTGCTGTTGCGCTGACGGCCACGGCCGGAGCCGCTCTCCTCGTCGGAGTCGCTGTGGCCACCGCTGCTCTGCGCGCCGCCGTTCTGGCCGCCGCTGTTCTTGTCGCTGCCGTTCTGGCCGCTGCCGTTCTTGTCGCTGCCGTTCTTGTCGCCGCGTCCGCGGCTGCGGTTGCGACTGCGGCTGCGGCTGCGGCCGGAGCCCTCACCCTCGCCGTCGTTGTCGCCACTCTGCTCGCCGGCTGTCGCAGCCTGCTCGCTCGGAGCGGACTCGGCCGGCGCCTCGGCAGGAGCAGCTTCGGCCTCCGCGGCCTTCGCGCCGCGACGGCCGCGGGCAGGACGCTTGGCGGGCTCGGCCGAGGCACCCCCCTGCTGCTCGTCGCCGGCGTCAGCCGACGGGCTCGCTGCCTCGGACGGCTGGGAGGCCTCGGACGCACCCTGGTCCGGCGTCGCCTCGGCGGGAGCGTCGCTCTTCTTCGCCCGCGTGGGGCGCTTGCGGGCGGGCTTGGCCGTCGCCTCGGCGCTGTCGGTCTTCTCCGCTGACGCGGAGTCAGCCGGCTGGGCATCCGCCGACGCCGACTGGGTCGGGGCTTCCGCGGCCGGCAGGTCGAGCGTCTCGGCGTCGGCCTTCTTGGCGCGCGTGCGGCGCGGCGCCTTGGCCTTCGGCTGCTCCTCCGCCGGAGCGGAGTCCGCCGCGGGAGCGGACTGGGCTGCGGGGGCGGTCGCCGCCGGAGCGGAATCGGCCGCGGGAGCGGTCGCCGTGTCAGCGGCGTTCGCCTCGGCTGCCGCCGCGGCGGAGGCGGTCGTGGCGCGACGCGGTGCGCGCTTGCGCGCGGGCGCCGGAGTCTCGGCCGTCACCGACTCGGTGGTCGGGGTGTCGTTCTGGGTCTCGGAGAGGTTCTCCACGAGTACTCCCTCATATGTCGTGGGAAGACGAGCAGTCCGATGTGCACGCAGCAGATGCCGCGGGTATCACACGCGCCGACGCAGAGCGTCTGCCAGCCAGTACCTGGATGTTCCTGGGGATCGCGTGCGGACTTCGCAGAATTGCGATAGGGCGAGAATCACGAAGTTACGTGGTGCCCTCCGCTCGTTCCCTTACTGTACCACCCTGGACATCGACCGCGAGCATGTGGGCCTGCCACGGAGTGTCCGTCACCGCATCGGCGAGCTGGACTGCGCGCTGCCGGGCTCCCGGCCCGTCTGCCAGTACGAGAACGCTGGGACCTGCGCCAGACACGACCGCCGCGAAGCCCTCTGCGCGCAGCGCCTGGACCAGGCGCAGCGTCTCCGGCATCGCAGGGCCGCGATAGTCCTGGTGCAGCCGGTCATCGGTCGCGTCGAGCAGTAGCTCCGGGCTCTGCGTGAGAGCGGCGATCAGCAGGGCCGAACGCGAGACGTTGAAGACGGCGTCCTCGCGGGAGACCTGCGGCGGCTGCAGCGAGCGGGCGAGCGAGGTCGACATCGTGAAGCCGGGCACGAACACGAGCGGCGCGACACCACGGTGCACGAGCAGCTTCTTGTGCTGGGGCCCGCGCTCCCCCGTCCATGCGATCGTCAGACCACCGAACAGCGCCGGTGCGACGTTGTCGGGATGCCCCTCGAGCTCCGTCGCCAGACGCAGCAGCGCCTCGTCGTCGAGATCGACGTCTCCGGCCAGCAGACCCTTCGCGATCAGGATGCCCGCGGTCACCGCCGCGCCGGACGAGCCGAGGCCGCGCCCGTGCGGCACGCCGTTCTCGGCGTGCAGGTGCAGACCGGGCATCCGGCGGCCGACATCGGCGTACACATGCGCGATCGAGCGGACGACGAGGTTGCTCGCATCGGTGGGGATCTCCGCCGCACCCGACCCGGTCACCCCGATCACGAGGCGGTCGTCGTCGAAGGACGACGCCGTCAGCGTGTCGTACACGCTGAGCGCGAGACCGAGGGTGTCGAATCCAGGGCCGAGGTTCGCGCTGGTCGCGGGAACGGTGACCATGACGGTGCGGATCGCTCCGTCGACGAGCGGCGTCTCGGAGGTGACCGGCTCAGCCGGCACGAGGGTTACCCCCACGCTCACTCCCCCTCGACGCGCAGCACCGACACGAGCCGCTCGACGACGTCGCTCGCCGTCAACCGGTCGACCGCGGCGCTGAGGGCGCTGTCCGTCGCGCGGTGCGTGCCGATGATCAGCCGTGCGCTCTCGCGCTCGTTGCCGTCGGCGGCGGGGATCACGGTCTGCACCAGCGTGGCGACCGAGACGCCTCCGTCGCTGAGCAGGCCGGCGATCGTGGCGAGGACGCCCGCCTCATCCGACACCTCGAGGGTGATCTGGTAGCGGGTCAGCACGTGGCCGATCGAGACGATCGGCAGGTTGGCGCGCGTCGACTCGCCGACTCCCGTGCCGCCGGCGATGTGACGACGTGCCGCCGAGACGACGTCGCCGAGCACGGCCGACGCCGTCTGCACGCCGCCTGCTCCGGCGCCGTAGAACATGAGCGAACCGGCGGCCTCCGCCTCGACGAAGACGGCGTTGTTCGCCCCGTGCACGGCGCCGAGCGGGTGATCGCGCGGCACGAGAGCGGGGTACACCCGCACCGAGATCGACTCGGGTCCGCCGGTGCCGAGACGCTCGCACACAGCCAGCAGCTTGATGACGAACCCGGCCTCGCGGGCCTCCTCGATCATGTCGGCGGTGATCGTCGTGATGCCCTCGCGGTGCACGGCGTCGAGCGGCACGGCGGTGTGGAAGGCGAGGGATGCCAGGATCGCCGCCTTCTGTGCGGCGTCGTACCCCTCGACGTCGGCGGTGGGGTCCGCTTCGGCGTAGCCCAGGCGCTGCGCATCGGCGAGCACGTCGGCGAAGTCGGCGCCCTCGCCGTCCATGCGGTCGAGGATGTAGTTGGTCGTTCCGTTGACGATGCCCATGATGCGCACCACGCGATCGCCGGCGAGCGAGTCGCGCAGCGGCCGGATGATCGGGATCGCACCGGCTGCGGCGGCCTCGTAGTACACCGAGGCGCCCACCCGCTCGGCGGCTTCGTAGATCTCCGGCCCGTGCGTCGCGAGCAGCGCCTTGTTGGCCGTGACCACATCCGCACCGGAGCCGAGGCCCAGCAGGATGTGCGAGCGGGCGGGCTCGATGCCGCCCATCAGCTCGATGACGATGTCGGATCCGGTGATCAGGGTCTCGGCGTCTGTGGTGAACAGCTCGCGAGGCAGGTCGACGTCGCGCGGGGCGTCGACGTCGCGCACGGCGATGCCGGCGAGCTCCAGGCGGGCTCCGGCCCGGTCAGCGAGCTCGTCGCCGTGGCGCAGCAGCAGGGACGCCACCTGGGAGCCCACGGCTCCGGCTCCCAGCAGCGCCACACGAAGTCGTCGGTAGTCAGTCATCTGCGCTCCTCAGCACGGTCGGGTCAGGACATCGGGTCTGGCCGCGGACGGCCGTGGCTCACTGCGGGATGCCCGCGTCGCGTGCGAGCAGATCGGCGAACGACTCGCCGCGCACGATCACGCGCGACTCTCCGCCGGACACGGCGACGATGGGCGGCCGTGGCACGTGGTTGTAGTTGCTCGACAGGGGTGCGCAGTACGCGCCGGTGGCGGGAACGGCGAGCAGGTCGCCTGGGGTGGCATCACCCGGCAGGTACTCGTGGTCGACCACGATGTCGCCCGACTCGCAGTGCTTGCCCACGACCCGCACGAGCATCGGCTCGCCGGTTCCCACCCGCGAGGCGAGGCGAGCCGAGTACTGCGCGCCGTAGAGAGCGGGGCGCGGGTTGTCGCTCATGCCGCCGTCCACGCTGATGTAGCGCCGGGTGGTCGTCTCGAGCGCGACGTCCTTGGTCGTCCCGATCTCGTAGAGGGTCACGCCCGCGTTGCCGACGATCGCCCGACCCGGCTCGAACGACAGCGCGGGCATCGGGATGCCGCGAGCCGCGCAGCCCTCGGCCACGGCCGCGACGATGCCATCGGCGAGGTCGTCGATCGGCGTCGGGTCATCCACTCGCGTGTAGGCGATGCCGAACCCGCCGCCGAGGTTGAGCTGCGGGATGTCGCCGCCCTCGAGCAGCTGCTGGTGCAGGTCGAGCAGGCGGGAGGCCGACTCGCGGAACCCGGCGACACCGAAGATCTGCGAGCCGATATGGCAGTGCAGGCCGGCGAACACGAGTCCGTCGACCTCGCGGATCCGTGCGACGGCCGCGGGAGCCTGACCCAGCGCGAAGCCGAACTTCTGATCCTCGTGCGCGGTCGCGAGGAAGTCGTGGGTCTCGGCGTGCACCCCGCTGTTGACGCGAAGCATGACACGCTGGGAGGCGCCGGTGCGCGAGACGATCGCGGCGAGGCGCTCGATCTCGATGACGCTGTCGATGATGATGGTGCCGACACCGGCATCCACCGCCCGCTCGAGCTCGGCGACCGACTTGTTGTTGCCGTGGAAGCCGAGCCGGCTGGCATCCGCTCCTCCGGCCAGAGCCACCTCGAGCTCGCCTCCGGTGCAGACGTCGACGTTCAGGCCCTCCTCGAGCACCCAGCGCACGATCGACGTGTTCAGCAGGGCCTTGCCCGCGTAGTAGATGCGGGCCGTCGTGCCGTGGACGGCAGCCGCACGATCGAAGGCGGAGCGCAGCGCGGCGGCACGGCGGCGCACCTCCGTCTCGTCGATCACCTGCAGGGGCGTGCCGTAGGTGCGGACCAGCTCGCCGACGCCGACGCCGGCGATGCGCAGCTCGCCGCCGGCATCGCGCTCCGCGGAGAGCGGCCACACCCCCTCGACCAGGTCGTTGGCGTCGTCGGGGACGACCAGCCATCCGGGGGCGGGAGGGGAATCAGGGGAATGCACGCAGCGCCAATCGGGTCACGGTTCTGACGGGTTCGCCGTGGAGACGAGGTCGACCCTGATTCTAGGACACCACCGAGTCAAGCCCCGTTCACATTCCGGCGCACTGAATAGTGTGGTGAAGATGGAGAGGCCGACGAGTTCTGACCCCGCTTCGACCCCCGAGCAGAAGGGATGGCTGGCGCGGACATCCGCGAACGTGATCCGCCGGATGCTGCGGCTGCGCATCGTGCGCGCGGCGCTGCTGTACGTCGGCAGACGCGGCCCGATGCTCGCCGACGCCGTGACGTACCGGGCGCTGTTCAGCGTGTTCGCCGCCGTGCTGCTCGGCTTCTCGGCCGCGGCGCTGTGGCTCTCCCAGGATGCCGCCGCGTGGACTGCCGTCGTCTCAGCGGTGGACTCCGCGGTGCCGGGGCTCATCGCGACGGGTGACGACAAGGGCATCGTCGATCTCGATGACATCAACGCGCCGGGCGGGCTGTCGATTGCGGGAGTGATCTCGCTGATCGGTCTCATCGGCTCCGCCCTCGGGGCGATCGGCTCGATGCGCAACGCCGTGCGCACGATCGCCGGGACGGACTCCGCGGACGTCGTCTGGTACCTGGTTCTGCTGCGCAGCGCCCTTCTCGCGCTGATCATCGGCGGCACGTTCGTCGCGGCTGCAGGTCTCACCTTCGCCGGCGAGCTGATCGTGGGCTGGTTCGCCGGGATGCTGGGCGTGGCGAGCGACGCACCCGCGGTCTTCTGGACGGTGCGTCTGCTGTCGCTGGTCATCGTCTTCGCTCTCGACGCCGTGCTCATCGCCGCGGTGTACCGGATGCTGTCGGGCGTGCGCGCAGCGCGAGGCACGCTGTGGGGCGGTGCTGCACTGGGTGCCGTGGGCCTGGTGGTTCTTCAGGAGCTGTCGGGGCTGTTCGTCGGCGGGGCGAGGACGAACCCGCTGCTCGCCTCGTTCGCCTCGTTGCTGGCGCTGCTGCTGTGGCTGAACCTCTCGTCGCAGGTCATCCTGCTGGCGAGCGCGCTGATCACGATCTCGCACCGCGAGCAGAGCGATCGCGTGGCGGAGCGCTTCGGCGCCGAGACGCTGCCGGAGTTCGCGCTTCGCCAGGCAGAGGACGACGTGCGAGCCGCCACCGCCAACCTGCGCGCCGCGCAGAAGGCAGCCGCCCCCGATTGACCGGTCCCTGGGTTCAGGACTTCATGGACCCCTGAGCCCACACCTGGGTCCCTGAGCCTGCCGAAGGGCCTCCCCACCTGGGCACATGCGCTTCATGGGTCACTGAGCCTGCCGAAGGGCCCGCCCCGACCTTGGGCCCCTGAGCCTGCCGAAGGGCCGCCACACCTGGGCACATCCGCTTCATGGGTCCCTGAGCCTGCCGAAGGGCCCGCCCCGACCTTGGGCCCCTGAGCCTGCCGAAGGGCCGCCACACCTGGGCACATCCGCTTCATGGGTCCCTGAGCCTGC
>NZ_JBIVGE010000001.1:0-887591 GCF_044748505.1 Microbacterium sp. NPDC089987 | reverse complement strand
CCTGCCGAAGGGCCCGCACACATGGGCCCCTGAGCCTGCCGAAGGGCCGCTTCTCACTGATCGGCACCGCCGCCATCCGTACGAGAACGAGATAGCGACGGAAGCTCATCCGCCCGCCCCTCAATGAGCGCCAGCTTCTTGCGCCGACTCCAGCCCTGCACCTGCTTCTCCCGTGCGAAAGCGGCGTCGACCGTCGGGTAGTCCTCGGCGTACACCAGCTTCACAGGGCGTCTCTTCCGGGTGAAAGCGGCGGAGTGCACGTCGTCGAAATTGTGCTCCCAGACGCGTGCGGCGACATCGCCGTTCGTGCTGCCGGTGTAGTACGCGCCGTCAGCGCACTCGAGAATGTACATCCAAGGCATGAGCCCCATGTTCGTGCCTTTGCGGCGCCATCGCGGACGGCCTGTGGATAACCGACGGCGATCGCCCTTCGACAGGCTCAGGGACCCAAGGTTGGAGCGGGCCAGAGACACAAGGCGGCCCTTCGGCAGGCTCAGGGACCCAAGGTGGGGCGGGCCAGGTGTGACGCAGAGAGACAGGGCGGCCCTTCGACAGGCTCAGGGACCCAAGGTCGGGGCGGGCCAGCGGGCCTTCGACAGGCTCAGGGACCCAAGGTTGGAGCGGGCCCTTCGGGAGGCTCAGGGACCCAAGGTCGAGGCGGCCCTTCGGCAGGCTCAGGGACCCGAGGTTGGCGCGGGCCAGCGACCCTTCGGCAGGCTCAGGAACCCAAGGTCGGGGCGGGCTCAGGAGCGCGGGCAGGTGCCGGGGTCGAGCAGGGCCTGGTCGACCGCAATCCGGCCGTCGGCGGCGATGTCGGCCACGGCCCTGCTGCCCTCGATGCGCAGTCCGGTCAGCGTGATGCCGGCGGGGAGGCGGTCGGCGATGCAGATGCGCTGCGGCTGAGTGATCGCCGCGCCCGCTAGGCCTGCCAGCCCCGAGACCGCGTCCAGATCGACCGCTGTGCCGTTGACCATGAGCGAGACGGGAGTCAGCAGCAGGTCGCCGTCCTCGGCTCCCGGGGTGACGGTGAGGCCGACGGGGATCTGCCGCCCGAACAGCTCGAGTTCACCCTCGACGGTCGCGTTCGGCGCCATGAGGGCGATGCGGGTGATGGGCAGCTGTGAGGCCGCGAGCAGGGAGCCGAACTCGTCCTGGTCGATCGCGACGGTTCCCTTCGCCGCCCCGAGGGCGCCGCCTGAGACCGGCACGTCAGTGGCGGTGACGCGCGCGGAGCCGGTGATGCCGCCGATCGTCACCTCATCGGATGCGAGCTTCACCTCGTCGAGCGTTCCGGAGATCAGCTGCGGCAGCAGGATGCCCGGCGTCTGCACCTCGAGCTGCTGATCGGCCGGCAGATCGAGGTTCGAGATCACGAGCGAGCGGATGGTGTTCGGCACGACCGCTCGTGCGACGAGCTCGCCGGCGGCGACGAGCGCCGCGAGCACCAACACGATGACGAGCACGACCCAGGGCCAGCGCGGTCGACGCCGGACGGCTGTCGTGTTCGTCATGCCGTCACATCCTCTCGGGGGCTGAGACTCCCAGCAGGTCGAGGCCGTTGCGCAGCACCTGACCGGTGGCGTCGTTCAGCCACAGACGGGTGCGGTGCACCGGTTCGATCGGGTCGTCGCCCTTCGGGATGACGCGGCAGCTGTCGTACCAGCGGTGGTAGAGACCAGCGAGCTCCTCGAGGTAGCGCGCGATGCGGTGCGGCTCGCGCACCTCCGCGGCGAAGGCCACCAGTCGGGGGAACTCCTGCAGGGCGCCCAGCAGGGCGGCCTCGGTCTCATGGGTGAGCAGCTCCGGTGCGAACTCCGAGCGGTCGACCCCCGAATCGGCCGCGTTGCGCGCCACGTTGTGCGTGCGGGCGTGGGCGTACTGCACGTAGAACACCGGGTTGTCGTTCGTCCGCTTCTGCAGCACGTCCAGGTCGACGTCGAGGTTGGAGTCGGCGCTGCTGCGCGTGAGCGCATAGCGGGCGGCATCCACCCCTACGATCTCGACCAGGTCCTCCAGGGTGACCACCGTGCCGGCGCGCTTGGACATGCGCATGGGGTGCCCGTCCTTGACGAGGTTCACCATCTGGCCGATGAGGATCTGGAGGTTGACCCCTGGCTCGTCGCCGAAGGCCTCGCACATCGCCATGAGGCGCCTGACGTACCCGTGGTGGTCGGCGCCGAGCATGATGATGCAGCGGTTGAAGCCGCGCTCGCGCTTGTCCAGGTAGTAGGCCAGGTCCCCGGAGATGTACGCGGGGTGCCCGTCGGACTTGATGACCACGCGGTCCTTGTCGTCGCCGAACGCCGTGGTGCGCAGCCAGAGAGCGCCGTCGGCCTCGAACATGTGACCGAGCTCGGTGAGCTTCTCCACGGCTCGACCGACGGCACCGGAGGTGTGCAGGTCGTTCTCATGGAAGTACACGTCGAAGTCGACGCCGAAGTCGTGCAGGCTCTTCTTGATCTCATCGAACATGAAGCCCACGCCGAGCTCACGGAAGGCCTCCTGCCTGGCATCCGGGCTGAGGCTGCCGAGGTCACCCTGGTATGCATCGACGACACGCTGGGCGATGTCGGCGATGTAGGCGCCGCCGTAGCCGTCCTCTGGGGTGGGCTGACCCTCGTAGGCCGCGATGAGGCTCCGAGAGAAGCGGTCGATCTGCGCGCCGTGGTCGTTGAAGTAGTACTCCTTGGTGACCTTCGCCCCCTGAGAGGAGAGGATGCGGGCGAGCGCGTCGCCGACTGCGGCCCACCGAGTGCCACCGAGGTGGATCGGGCCGGTGGGGTTGGCCGACACGAACTCGAGGTTGATGATCTCGTCGATGCGCGAGTCGTTGGTGCCGTACGCGTCGCCGGCGTCGACAATGGTCTTCGCGAGGGCGCCCGCCGCGCCCGCCTCGAGACGGATGTTGATGAACCCGGGGCCGGCGATCTCGACGCCCTGGATGCCATCGGTCTGCGTCAGGCCATCCGCGATCTGCTGGGCGAGCTCACGCGGGTTGGAGCCCAGCCGCTTGGCCACGCGCATTGCGATGTTCGTCGACCAGTCGCCGTGGTCGCGGTTGCGCGGACGCTCGAGCACGATGTCCGAGGCCTCGACGCCGAGCTCGTCATCCGGTCGCAGCGCGGCCGCGATGGGGGTGAGGACGGCGAGGACTGCGGCGGAGAGGGCTTGAGGGTTCATAGGAGGCCAAGTCTACGGCCCGCGGGATCACCCGCCGGAATCCGGGGGCGGATGCTGCCGAAGACGTTCGTGACTCATTCGTGACGTTGTCATGTTTGACGTTTTCGTCGCATGAGAATAGTTTTCAGTGCAACGGGGATCCCGGACGAGAGTTCACGCTCTCGCCCCCCGAACAACCTGGAGGCAATGGTGCCACGGACCCGCGACATCGCAAACGGCCTGACGATCGCACGACGCATCGCAGACCGTCGTCGCGCCATGCCGGCGGCGATGAGCCGGATCGCCGACGTGGTCGCCCAGTACCCGGCTGCTCCGGTCGAGATGACGATCACAGAACTCGCCGATCGCGCCGGCACCTCGGCGGCCACCGTCACCCGCTTCTGCCGTGCGCTGGGCTTCGACGGGTACACGCAGTTCCGCGTGGGAGTCGCCACCGAGATCGGTCGGGGGGATGTCGAGGAGAGCTGGCAGGCCGACATGGGCCGCGAGCTGAGCGCGTCCGACGAGCCGGGCAAGATCCTGCAGACGCTGCTGGGCCTGCACGTCGAGAGCCTGCAGAGCACGGCGGCCGGCCTCGACCTCGACGCGGTGCTGCGCGCCGCAGACGCCATCACGGCGGCCCGTCATGTCGACATCTACGGCGTCGGCGGAAGCGGGGTCATGGCTCGCGAGTTCCAGAGCCGGCTCTACCGCATCGGCGTCAACGCGCACAGCTGGTCGGACGTGCACGAGGGTCTGACGAGCGCCGTGCTGCAGGACCAGGCATCCGCCGCGATCGGGATCTCCAGCACGGGCCGCACGGAGGAGACGGTGCAGATGCTCTCGCAGGCCCACTCCGCCGGCGCCTTCACCGTCGCCATCACCCACGACAGCGACTCCCCCCTCGCCGCACTCGCCGACATCTCCCTCGCCACGGCGGAACCCACCGACTACCTGCGCCCGGACGACCTGTCGATCAAGCACTCGCAGCTGCTCGTGCTCGATCTTCTCTACGTGCTGGCCGCCCAGCAGACCTTCGGCGAGGCGGCCACCCGTCTTGCCGCGAGCGCGATGGCCGTGGCTCCGCACCGGCGCGCCCCCCGCGCCCACCGGCCCGATCCCAGCGTGCCCTGAGCTCACCGAAGATCCCGAACCCGAATAACGATTCACACCCACAACGGAAGGTAATGAGATGGACATCAAAGACGCATCCATCAGCCGTCGCAACCTGCTGCGCGGCGCAGCAGCCGCAGCGCTGCTGCTGCCGTTCGGCGCCACCCTCGCCTCGTGCGCAGCTCCCGGCGGCGGTGGCGGCGGCTCCGGCCCGGCCGGCGAGGTGACCGCCGACAACCCCTTCGGCGTCGCGGCCAACTCCAAGGTCGACGCGGTCATCTTCAACGGCGGCTACGGCATCGACTACGTCGAGCAGTCGGCGAAGCTCATGGAGGGCAACAAGAAGCTGGACGGCGTTTCCGTCAAGGTCTCGTCGTCCACGAAGATCGCGCAGGAGCTGCAGCCGCGCTTCGTCGGAGGCAACCCGCCGGACCTCATCGACAACTCCGGTGCGAACTCCATCGGCTGGAACACGATCATCGACCAGCTCGAGGAGCTGGACGATGTCCTCGAGGCGGACAACCTCGAGGGCACCAAGATCAGCGACACGCTCTTCGGCGGCGTCAAGGCTCCCGGCACGTTCGACGGCAAGTTCGTCGCACTGAACTACGTCATGACCGTGTACGGCATCTGGTACTCGTCGAGCCTGTTCGAGGAGAACGGCTGGACCGTGCCGACGACGTGGCAGGACCTGAAGGAGCTCGGCGCGAAGGCCAAGGAGAAGGGCAAGTACCTCTTCCTGTGGGGCAAGGAGGCTGCGACCTACTACAACACGATGGTCGTCGACTCCGCCGTCATCCAGGCCGGCGATGACTTCCGCATCCCGTTCGAGAACCTCGACCCGAAGGCCTGGTCGCACCCGGCGCTTCAGAGCATCCTCGAGATCCTGCACGAGCTGATCGCCTCCGGCTACGTCAAGCCCGGTGGCGCCGGCACGCAGTTCACGCAGGCGCAGGCGCAGTGGAGCCTCGATCAGGAGGCGCTGCTGTACCCGTCGGGGTCGTGGATCGAGAACGAGATGAAGAAGACCACGGCGGAGAACTTCAAGATGAAGGGCTTCGCGGAGCTTCCCCTCGACGACAGCCAGACCACGCCGAAGGGCACCATGCGCGCCGAGGCCGGCGAGCCGTTCATCGTCCCCTCCAAGGCGAAGAACCCGGCCGGCGGCAAGGAGCTGCTGCGCACGATGCTCTCCAAGGAGTCCGCCACCGCGTTCGCCAAGAGCAAGCTGGCCCCGACGATCGTCAAGGACACCGTGCCGGCAGACGGCTTCGGGTCGACCGCGCTGGTGTCGCAGTCGGAGATGCTCTCCGCGGCCGGCGACAACGTCTTCACGATCATGTCGACGAACCTGTACGGCATGAACAGCGACCAGCTGCCCATCTGGAACTCGTTCCTGGACGGCAAGATGTCGGTCGCTGAGCTGACCAGCCAGCTCCAGGCCATCGTCGACAAGATCCGCGAAGACAGCTCCATCAAGAAGATCGAGATCAAGTGAGCTATTCCACCGTCAGCGGTGGACCGGGGCTTGAGACGGCCGCGGTCACCGCAGCCCAGGCGGGGCGGCGCAAGCCGTCCCGCCTCGGGCGGCGCAAGCTGACCTTCGACTACGTCTCGTTCCTGCTCGTGTTCCTCGGCCTGCCCGTCGCGATCTTCATGGTCTTCGTGATCTCGCCGTTCGTGCAGGCCCTCTACTACGCCATGACGAACTGGACCGGGTTCTCCGCGACCATGGACTTCGTCGGCATCGACAACTATGTGCGCCTGCTGCAGGACGCGACGTTCATGCAGGCCATGCGCAACAACATCCTGCTGGCGATAGTGGTACCCCTGATCACCATCGTCATCGCCCTTGTCTTCGCCAGCATGATCACCGTCGGCGGCCCGAGCCACGGTCAGGTCCGCGGCCTTCGAGCATCCAGCTTCTACCGCGTGGTGTCGTTCTTCCCGTACGTCATCCCCGCCATCGTCATCGCGATCCTGTGGAACATGATCTACGCTCCGACGGGCCTGTTCAACGGCATCCTCGGCCTCTTCGGGATCGACCCCGGCGGCTTCGCCTGGCTCGGCGACGAGCGCACCGCGATGGGCGCGACGATCTTCGTGATCGTCTGGAGCATGGTCGGCTTCTACATGATCCTGTTCATCGCCGCGATCAAGGGCATCCCCGGCGAGACGCTGGAGGCCGCGCGCATCGACGGCGCCGGGCGGTTGCGCACGGTCACCTCGATCCTGCTGCCGCAGATCCGCGACAACGTGCAGACCGCCTACATCTATCTCGGCATCATGGCTCTTGACGCCTTCGTGTACATGGCCGGCCTGAACTCGACAGGCGGCCCGGGCAACAGCACGCTCGTCATGAGCCAGTACCTGTTCCGCACGGCATTCGAGAAGGGCCAGTTCGGGCTCGCCACGGCGATGGGCGTCGTGCTCGCCGTCATCACCCTGCTCTTCGCCGCGCTCGTCATCGGCGTGTTCCGCCTCATCGGCGGCAGAGACGAAGGAGGTCGCTCATGAGCGTCACCGATACCCGCGCCGCGGTCACCGTCAACAGCGATGGCGCCCCAGCGCACAGGCAGTCTCCGAAGCGGAACGTGAAGTCCACGGCGAGCGACAAGGTGGTCGGCGGCGTCTCGCACGTCGTGATGGGCCTGTGGGCGGTCGTCGTGATCCTCCCGATGCTGTGGACGCTGATCGGGTCGTTCAAGACGACGAGGGAGATCTTCGCGTCGCCGTTCGGGCTGCCCGCGGTCTGGAACTTCGACAACTACGTCAGCGCCTGGGTCGACAACAACTTCGGCCGGATGTTCGTGAACACGGTGATCGTCGTCGGCGTCTCACTGGTGCTGGTGATGGTGCTCGGCGCGATGTGCGCGTACGTGCTGGCGAGGTTCTCGGTTCCCGGCAGCAAGGTCATCTACTACCTGATGCTCGCCGGGCTCACGTTCCCGATCTTCCTCGCGATCGTGCCCCTGTTCTTCATCCTGCAGGGCATGGGTCTGCTGAACAGCCTGGCCGGCCTGATCATCACCTATGTGGCGTTCGCGCTGCCGTTCACGGTGTTCTTCCTGTTCTCGTTCTTCAAATCGCTGCCGTACGAGATCCAGGAGGCCGCCTACGTCGACGGGGCGAGTGAGTGGCGCACGTTCTTCCAGATCATGCTGCCGATGGCGAAGCCGGGGATGGCCGCCGTCGCGATCATGAACTTCCTGGGCCTGTGGAACCAGTTCCTGCTGCCGATCTCGCTGAACACCGACACCGACAACTACGTGCTCTCGCAGGGAATGGCCGCCTACGCCTCATCGGCCGGCTATGCCCTGGACTTCGGGCAGATGTTCGCCGCCGTGATGATCACGATCATCCCGGTGATGATCGTCTACATCCTCTTCCAGCGCCAGTTGCAGGGCTCGGTGTCGCAGGGCACCTCGAAGTAGCAGCATCCGCCACCAGGTCGCTTACGCTCTTCTCATGACCCTGCACCCGCCGACCCGACGGCGCCGCACGGCCCTCGCGATCGGATGCGCCCTCGCGGTGGCGCTCGCCGTCACGCTGGGCATCTCCCGTCCCTGGCTGCCCCCGGCGGAGACCGCGCCGGTCGCCGCGGCCGACAACGGCCTTTCCGCCGCAGCCCTCACCCTTCCCGACGACCCCGAGGTGCTCGTCTTCGGCGACTCGTGGACGTACGGCTCGGCCGCGACCGTGCCGACGGACGGATACGCGTATCGCCTGGCGAGGCTCATCCCCGGCGACACCGTCGTTCGCGGGGTGCGCGGCAGCGGCTACCAGCGCCCCGGCATC
The DNA here is from genome assembly GCF_044748505.1 of Microbacterium sp. NPDC089987. Taxonomy (NCBI): domain Bacteria; kingdom Bacillati; phylum Actinomycetota; class Actinomycetes; order Micrococcales; family Microbacteriaceae; genus Microbacterium; species Microbacterium sp. NPDC089987. The sequence goes on along the minus strand of NZ_JBIVGE010000001.1, from coordinate 879,521 downwards.
GACGGGCCGGACTTCCTCACTCGCGTCGCCGAGCTGGAGACGTGGATCGATCCCGACCTGATCATCCTGCAGGGGTCGATCAACGATCGGCTCTCGGATGCGGCCGCGTACCCCGCCGCGGTGAATGCGGTGTGGGATGCCATGGTCGCGAGGTACCCCGGGGTGCCCATCGTGATCCTGGGGCCGGCGCCGCACGAGCTGCCCGTCGGCGCGTCGACGGCGCGCATCGACCGCGACCTCGCCGGTCTCGCCGCGGCGCGCGGCTGGTGGTACATCTCCCCCGTGCAGGAGAACTGGATCACCGACGCGAACTATCTGGAGCTGATCGACGTGGGCGCAGGTCGCAGGCATCCGTCCGACGCCGGTCACGCCTACCTCGCCGAGAAGGTCGACGCGGCGCTCGAGCGCTTCACCACAGCGCCGGTGACCGCGGCGGACGAGGCGAAGCCCGAGCCCGCCAAGTAGTCAGTCCGCAGACGGGTACTCGACCACTCCGTCTCTGACCACGGCTCCCGGTGTGAGCGACGCCTCGGCGACTCTGCCGTCCGGCATCAGATGACCGACCTCGATGTCGCGTGCGAGCAGATGGTCGGCGATGATCCGCCGATGACAGCGCCACCAGACCGCTTCCGAGCACATCACCGCGGCCCGGCCAGCGACGCTGTCGTCGACCGACAGCAGCTGCTCGATGCCCTCCGCGAAGTCGCCGCTCAGCGCGTAGTCGGCGTAGTTGTGGAAGCTGCGGTTGCGCCACACCCCGTTGACCTCGTCCGGGACCTGACGCTGCAGGTTGCGGCGACCACCCAGCTGCTCGATGCGCAGATACCGGATGCCGTGCTCGGGCAGCGACGCGGCGAGCGCGTCCGCGTTGAACCACGGGTACCGGTTCGACCCCGGCAGACGTCGCACGTCGATCAGCGCGCCCACCTCGGCGGCGCGCAGCAGCTCGGTGAACTCGTCCAGCGGATGGGTGGAATGGCCGACGGTGAGGATCATCAGTCGTCGAGCAGGGTCAGGGCACTCCCCTTGTGCGCCGCGACGTGGTCGGTCTTGTCGCTCTTGACCTCGTACTGCGGCTCATCGTCGCTGGCGCGACGGGCGTGGCCCTTGTAGCCGAAATCGGACGTGTGCACCTTGATGATGCGGCCGCGCACTCGCCCCGCCTCCGAGTTCCAGCTGACGTGCTCTCCGACCTTGTACTGTCTCGTCATTCCGGCGCTCCTCTCGAGGATCCCGCTGCCGGAGACGAGAGAAGACCGCCCGGTGGGCGGTCTTCTTCTGAATACGTGCCCCCGACAGGAATCGAACCTGCGACCTACGGTACCGGAAACCGGCGCTCTATCCGCTGAGCTACGGAGGCGTACCGGTCGAGCCTACCAGTTGCGCACCCCGCGGAATGCACGCGCAGCACGGCGTCGGCGGGGTGCGCGAAGACTGTCCGGTAAGCAAGCGTCAAACGAGGAAGAACGGCAGCAGTCCCGGGTTGTGCGCGTGCACGAGCACCGCGAACACGACGGCGTCGAAGAGCAGGTGAACGGTGACGACGTAGGCGAGCGAGTGCGTGCGCAGGAAGATCCAGCCCTGCAGCAGCGCGAACGGGATGGTGAGCACCGGACCCCAGGCCCGGTAGCCGAGCTCCCACAGGAAAGACACGAACACGATCATCTGCAGCACGTTCGCGCTCAGCGCCGGCATGTGCCGACGCAGCAGCGCGAAGACGGTGCAGATGAAGAACAGCTCGTCCCAGATGCCGACCGCGCCGACACCGACGAACAGCCGGGCGATGAGGTCGGGAGAATCGACGACCGGCCAGTTCTGGTAGACGCCGCTGGTGATGAAGTAGTACGGCAGGATCAGCCAGCCCAGCGCGAGCACGGCGACGAGCCACGCCCACTGCCAGCGCGCCCAGCGCCGGCGTGTGCGCCAGGGGAAGGAGATCGCCCGGTCGCGGAACGCGAAGCGCGAGAGCAGGTACGGCACGAGCACCGCTCCCCCGAGCGCGAGCGTGAACCGCACCATCGACAGGTCATCGAGCTGCGCCTCGAGCGAGATCGCGTGCACGATGAGCATGCCGATTCCGATCAGCGACAGATCCCGGGTCAGCGAAGGCGCATCTCGCTCGCCGCTCGCCCGGTCAGGACGATGTCCGACAGACACCGCTCGCCTGGCGGCGCGTTCGAGGAGCGCCGCGATGCCGATCCCGGCGGCGAGCAGCAGCCAGCCTGCCCACGTCCAGCCGAGCACGAAGAAGGCCGGAGCAGCAGCGCAGACCAGCGCCGCCGGTGGGATGCTGTGCCAGGCGGTCTTCGTCACACCCGCGGCACCCGGCGGTAGGTCAGGTCGCGGATCTCGCGTCCCTTGGCGATGCCCTTGTGCTCGAAGGCCGTCATGACGCGACCCTCGAAGCGCTCGGCCCACTCGCCCTCGAACGCGCGCTCGAACTCGGGCGCCTCGTCGAGCACCTCGCGCATCTGCTGCGCGTAGTCCTCCCAGTCCGTGGCCAGGCGCAGCAGCCCGCCATCGGCGATCGCCCGGGCGGCGGTCGCGGGGAAGCCGGGACGGATCAGACGTCGCTTCGTGTGGCGCTTCTTGTGCCAGGGATCGGAGAAGAAGATCCACACCTCGGATGCTGACCCCTCGGGCAGGTATGTCGAGAGCACTTCCGGAGCGTTCGCCTCGATCAGGCGCAGGTTGCGCACGCCGGCGGCTGCGGCGTCGAGCATGGTGCGCGCGAGCCCCGCGCGGAAGACCTCCACGGCGAGGAAATCCGCTTCGGGTGCCGCGGATGCTGCCGCGATGATGGCGTGGCCCTGACCCGAGCCGATCTCGACGATCAGCGGCGCCTCGCGCCCGTACTCTCCCGCGACATCGAGGCGTGCATCGGGATGCACCGAGGTGAACGCCACGTCGCGCGGGACATCGAGCAGGTAGAACGGGGCGTGCTCCTCGAACGCCCGCTCCTGCGCCTCGGACATGCGGCCGCTGCGGCGCACGAACGAGACCGGCTCATCACGGAAGGTGCGGGGTTCAGGCATCCCTCCAGGGTACCGGCGCGCTTCGACAGGCTCCGCGCCCCGTGTTGACGGGATGCCTCGCGAGCGGCCGCTCATTGCGCGGGCGCCGTGACGAAGTCGATCAGCTCCTCGACGCGGCCGAGCAGCGCCGGCTCGAGGTCGCGATAGGTGGTGACCCGCGAGAGGATCCGTTTCCACGCGTGGGCGATGTCGGCCTGGTCGTCCGCCGGCCAGCCGAAGGCGCGGCAGATGCCCGTCTTCCAGTCGGTGCCGCGCGGGATCTCAGGCCAGGCGCGGATGCCCATCGCCGCCGGCGTCACGCACTGCCACACGTCGATGTAGGGGTGCCCGACGATCTTCAGATGCCGGCCGTGCGGGCCGCGCATGATCTGCTCGACGATGCGCGTCTCCTTCGATCCGGGCACCAGATGGTCGACCAGCACGCCGTAGCGGCGGCTGGCCGACGGCGGTGACTCGGCGAGCAGCTCGTCGAGCAGGTCGAGACCCTTCAGGTACTCGACGACGACGCCCTCCACCCGCAGGTCGGAGCCCCAGACCTTTTCGACGAGCTCGGCGTCATGGCGCCCCTCGACGAGGATGCGGCTGGGCAGCGCCACCCGGGCCCGGTCGTCGGCGACGGCGAAGGACCCGGATGCCGTGCGGCGCGGCCCCGACTGCTTCGCGACGGGCACGACCAGCTTCACCGGCTTGCCGTCGATCATGAACCCGCCGCCCAGCGGGAAGCTGCGCCGACGGCCCTTCCAGTCCTCGAGCTCGACCATGCCCGCCTCGACGCGGGTGACCGCGCCGCAGTAGCCGTCCTGTGCGACCTCGACGACGAGATCCTTCGAGGCCGGCACCTCGGTCGCCTTGGCGAAACCGCGCTGGCGCCAGCCGTCGGTCAGCACGTCGGAGCCGTACATATCGTCCATGCCTTCCAGCGTATGCGTCTGCGCTGACGGCGAACGGCGAACCCGCCGTGAGTGCTGTCGCCGGTTCGGCCCAGTGCATAGACTCGTGCCATGGTGCACGCCTGCCGGCCGGAGGGAACGCTATGACGAAACGGTGGCGGACCGCAGCCGCGGTCCTGCTCGGTGTGCTGGTGGGGGCGCTGTCGCTGAGCACGGCATCCGCGACCGACCCCGGAGAGCTCGACGGGCAGATCACCGATCGCAGCGGCGTCATCTCCGCCTCCGACCGGGCGGATGCCGAGGCGACCCTCGACCGGCTTCGCGACGAGGCGGGCATCGATCTCTTCTTCGTGATGGTGCCGCAGTACACCTCGCCGGAGGATCCCGCCGAATGGACGACCCGCACGGCGCAGGGCAACGGCTTCATCGACACGCAGTACCTCATCTCGGTCTCGACCGAGGGGCGCAACTACACGATGTACCGCCCCGATGCCGGGCAGATGAGCGTCGAGCAGCGCGATGAGATCCTCGCCGCCATGCGACCGGATCTCTCGAACAGCGACTTCAGCCACGCCGTGGTAGCCGGCGCAGATGAGGCCTACGACATCTTCGTGCTCGCACCTCAGCGTGCGGCCGAGCAGCAGCAGCGCGCTGCGGCGATCGCCGCACGGACAGCGGTCGTCGTCGGCATCGTCGTGGTGGTCATCGTCGTGATCGTCGTGATCGTGCTGCTCATCCGCCGCGCGCGCAAGCGCGCCGCGGAGAAGGCCGAGCGGCAGGCGCAGCTGGCCGAGCTCGGCAGGCAGGCGAACATCGCCCTGGTGCGCACCGACGACCTCGTGCGCACCAGCGAGCAGGAGATGGAGTACGCCCGCGCGCAGTTCGGCGACGAGGTGATCGGTCCCTTCGTGCTCGCGCTGCAGACATCGCGCACGAACCTCGATGAGGCGTTCTCTCTGCAGCAGAAGCTGGACGACGAGATCCCCGACACCGACGAGCAGCGAATCGAGTGGAACCAGCGCATCCTGCAGCTGTGCTCGGAGTCGACCCAGGTGCTCGAGGAGCGCAAGAACGAATTCGACGAGCTGCGCGAGCTCGAGCAGAACGCTCCGGCTGCACTCGAGAACGTGCGTCGCCTGCGCGCGTCAGCCGGCGCGGAGATCGAACGAGCCGATCGGATCCTCGCCGACCTCGCCGCTGTCTATGCGCCCACCGCGATCGCACCCGTCTCCGACAACACGGCCGAGGCCCGCTCGCGGATGGTGTTCACCGACGAGCGCATCCGGGAAGCCGACGCACTGATCGCTGCGGGCGAGACCGGCGACGCCGCCGTCGCCGTGCGCGCGGCGGAGGGTGCCGTCCAGCAGGCGACCCAGCTCGAAGACGCGATCGAGAAGCTGCAGACCGATCTGCAGGCGGCGGACAAGCGGGCTGCAGCGCTGATCTCCGAGCTGAACGCCGATGTGCAGACGGCCCGCTCCCTTCCCGATCCTCAGGGTGGCATCGCTCAGGCCGTGGCTGGCACGCTGCAGGGCATCCAGCGGGCGCAGGCGATGCTCGGTCCGTCCGGACGCGAGCCCCTCGACGCCCTGCGGGTGCTCGAAGCCGCCAACGCGTCGATAGACGCGGTGATCCAGCACGGTCGCGACGAGCAGGCCAGGATCGACCGCGCTCTGAGCATGCTCGGCGACGCAGTCCAGCGCGCCGCGGTCCAGATCTCCACCACGGAGAGCTTCATCCTCAATCGCCGCGGCTCGATCTCGTCGACCGCCCGCACGAGGCTCGCCGAAGCGCAGGCGACGCTCGACCAGGCCCGCTCGATCGCACGCGTCGACCCTGTCGAAGCCCTCGCGCTCGCGCAGCGGGCGGATGCGCTGGCGTCGGAAGCCATCCGGATCGCGCAGAGCGACTACTCCGGGTTCTCCGGAGGCGGCGGTGGCGGCGGCGACACGCTCGGCGCTCTGCTCGGCGGCATCCTCATCGGCCAGGTCACCGGCGGCCATCACGGCGGCTGGGGCGGAGGCTGGGGATCCGGAGGAGGAGGAGGCTGGAGTTCCGGCGGCGGCAGCGGCGGCGGGGGCTTCTTCGGCGGCGGTGGCGGCGGCGGCGGCTTCTCGGTCGGCGGCTTCGGCGGCGGCTCCGGCAGCAGCGGCGGCGGCGGAGCCTTCTGACCGCACGCCCGGCACACCTCTCGATACTGATACGACCATCGACCACGAAAACCTGAGAACAGCAAAGGAATGAACATGGCCAAGGAATCCATCTTCGGACGCATCTCGACTCTCATGCGGGCGAACATCAACTCCCTCCTCGACCAGGCCGAGGACCCGCAGAAGATGATCGACCAGCTCGTGCGCGACTACACGAACAACATCGCGGACGCCGAGTCGGCGATCGCGGAGACCATCGGCAACCTCCGCCTGCTCGAGCGCGATCACGAAGAGGATGTCCGCGCGGCACGCGAGTGGGGCAACAAGGCCCTCGCCGCCAGCCGCAAGGCCGACGAGCTGCGCGGGGCCGGCAACACGACCGATGCCGACAAGTTCGACAGCCTCGCCAAGATCGCTCTGCAGCGTCAGATCGGCGAGGAGCGCGAAGCACGTGCAGCCGAGCCGCAGATCGCCGCGCAGACCGAGATCGTCGACAAGCTCAAGGGCGGCCTGAACGGGATGAAGGAGAAGCTCGGCCAGCTCAAGACGAAGCGCAGCGAGCTGCTCGCCCGCGCAAAGGTCGCCGAGGCGCAGACCAAGGTGCAGGACGCCATCGGCTCGATCAACGTGCTCGACCCGACCAGCGAGCTCGGCCGCTTCGAAGACAAGATCCGGCGCCAGGAGGCCCTCGCACAGGGCAAGGCCGAGATCGCGGCCTCGTCGCTCGACGCGCAGTTCGAGAGCCTGGAGGACCTCGGTGAGCTGACCGAGGTCGAGGCCCGCCTCGCCGAGCTCAAGTCCGGCGGCACCGCGCGTCCCGCCCTCGAAGCAGAGTGATCGTCGGGGTGGATGCCGCACGGGCATCCACCCCTCCTTCTCCCCTCGGAGACACCATGACCCGCTTTCTGATCGTCCCGCAGTGGCAGGGTTCGCCGTCGGCGCGCGCCATGCTGCTCACCGACGGCGCCGCCGCCATCGCGGGCGACCTGCCGCGCCGTGACACGACGATGCTCGACGTTCCGCTCAAGGCCGGCGACTCGCTCGGCACCGGCATCCGGCGTCTGAGCGCGCTGCTGCGCACCCGCGAGCTCGTCGCAGAGCACGTCGCCGGTGCGAGCGAGCAGACCGTGGTGATCGGCGGCGACTGCAGCGTGAGCGTCTTCGCCCTCTCGGCGATCGACACCTCGGATCTCGCCGTGCTCTGGTGCGACGCGCATCCCGACCTCAACGATGCGTCCACGTCGCCGTCGGGAGCGCTCGCCGGCATGGCGCTGCGCGCCGTGATGGGTGAGGGCGAGCCGCAGCTCGCCCTGTCGCCGGGCATCCCTGCCGAGCGCCTCGTGCTGCTGGGCGCGCGCAGCATAGATGACACCGAACGGGATGCCCTGGACCGGCTGACCCTGCTCTCCGCCGACAGCCTCGGCGACAGTGCCGCGGTCGCCGAGGTCGTGCGCGCGACGGGCGCCAGCCGCGTTTGGGTGCACATCGATGTCGACGTGCTCGACCCCGCGGAGTTCGAGGGCGTCTCCGAGGCCGCGCCTTTCGGCGTGACCGTGACCGGCCTCGCGGCCGCGCTCAGGAGATTGCGTGAGGAGATCCCCCTGGCCGGCGCGACCATCGCCGGTTTCGCCCCCCGGAGTCCTGCGGACGCCGTGCTCGACCTCGGTGCGATCCTCCGTCTGATCGGCGCCGTCGCATGACGGCCGACTGGCGTGCCGAAGCGGATAGAGTGCTCGCGCGGGGGCGCCGCGTCGATCGGCTGATCCCGCCCCTGCTGCTGGACTCGCCGATCAGCCGCCTCGGCTACGCCTGGGGCACCGCTGTCGGCTGGGTGTGGGGATCACTGTGGAGCACCGGCGAGGTGCAGCGCCGGGAAGGGCTCTGGGTCTTCCGCGGCCTGCCGCCCTGGGCATTCGCACGCGGCGGTGTGTGCATGGGCGGATGCTTCCTCACCGGCGATCGCGATCCCTCCGACGCCGTGCTCAGGCACGAGGCCGTGCACAAGCGCCAGTGGCGGCGATACGGGTTCCTGATGCCGGTGCTCTATCTGCTCGCGGGGCGGAATCCGCTGCGCAACAGGTTCGAGATCGAGGCGGGCCTGGAGGACGGCGGCTACGTGCCGCGCTCACGGCGCGTCGGTCAGTCGGCAGAGAGGCCGTAACGCGAGGGAGCGTGGATCGCCTCGGCCGGCACGGCGCCGGCGGTGGTCAGATGGTCGACGATGTCGGCCGTGCTCAGCCAGCCGCCGAGCAGGATGACCTCGGTGCGCAACCCGGCGCCGGAGTCGTCGCAGAGCATCTCGTCCGCCCACGCGATCGCGGCGCGGCTGAGGGCCTCACCGGTCGCACGCGGCTGGCCGCCTCGACGCGAGCGGGGCAGCCAGGTCACGGTCATGCGCGGCGGCGCAGTGATCACGCCGATGTCGGAGGGCTCCGGCACCTCGATGAAGACTCGCCCGACCGCGCACAGCGGCAGCGTGGCGAGGGCGAGCTCGAGATCGGCGAGCGAGCGCTCGTCGGCCGTGATCAGGTGCTGCACCTGCGGTCGACGGGATGCCCGGCGTGCGGCGCGGCTGCCTGCGTACGTCTGAGGGGTGCCCATGATGCGTCCACTCTACCACCGACGTAGGGTTGCCTAACCTCACTCGGAGTCGCGATCACTCGAGGAGCGCCTCCGCCAGCGCGTGGAGTTCGGCGTCGCTCATGCCGGCGTCGCGGAGGTAGGCAGCGGCGGATCCATAGCGGCCGTCGATGTCGGCGAGCAGCCTCGCCATCACGGGAGCAGGTGACTCGGTCGCGAGCTGCACGGCGTTCGTCGCGTCGGACAGGTGCGCGCGCAGGTACTGCACGATCGCGCGGTTGCGCTCGCGAGGCAGCTGCGAGGCGGTGAGGGCGTAGTCGCCGATCACCGCATCCCGATCCGCGCCGACGGCGCTGAGAGCCAGGGCGACCGTGACGCCGGTGCGGTCCTTGCCGACCGTGCAGTGCACGAGCGTCGGCTCACCCGCCGCGATGACGCGCACCGCGTCGGCCAGTCTGGGCGCGGACTCATCGACGAGATGGCGGTACATCGCCGTGAGATCCATGTTCTGAGCGAAGAACGATCCGACCGACCCGAGAAACAGCGGGACGCGGGTGATGGGCACGCCGGTGAGAGCAGAGGGTTCACGTTCGACCTCGGCGTCGTCTCGCAGGTCGACGACGTGTCGCACACGCCCCGCGAGCACCGCCCCGCCCTCCGCGGTGAGGCCCGCGAGGTGCCCGGAGCGCAGGAGCACTCCGGAGCGCACCCGCGAGGAGCCGGCGATCATGCCGCCGACGTCGCGCAGGTTCGCCACGCCGCCCACATCGAGGACGCTCATGCGCGCACCCGGGTCCCACGCCTGCTCATTGCTCCAGCCTACGCGCGGGACGCACGGCAACCGGAAACAATCGAAATGCAGATCGACCTGATCAGTTGCTTTCAATGCAGCAAATAGCAAAGTGTTACGCGTGTGCGTCGTGCAGATTGATCTGGCATTTCTCGGCACCGCCGACGCAAGAGCAGAATATGGCCGTGGTCGAAGACACCAGCGAGTTCCGCTATCTGCCCGAGCAGGCGCAGACCCTCGGCACCGACGCGCCCCGCGCCGAGCGTATCGCGATGACCCTCCCCGATGGTCGCATCCTCAGCGCTCTGCGCTTCGGGGAAAGCGATCCCGAAGTGACTCTGCTGCACGGCGCGGGCCTCAACGCCCACACGTGGGACGCGGTCGCGCTGCTCCTCGGCCGCCCTGCCGTCGCGATCGACCTCGCCGGTCACGGCGACTCCTCGTGGCGCGATGACCTCGACTACTCCCCCGTAGTGCTCGCCGACGATGTCGCGCGCGCTCTCGAGCTCTGGGCCCCCACCCCGCAGGTGCTCGTCGGCCACTCTCTGGGCGGGCTCACCGCGCAGGTGGTCGCCGCCGAGCATCCCGAACGGGTTCGCGAGCTGGTGCTGGTCGACATCGTGCCCGGACTCGACACCGATGCGGCGCCGGCGGTGCTGCGCGAGTTCTACGCGGTCACCGACTTCGCCTCGCGCGACGAGGCGGTCGACCGCGCGCAGGTATTCGGCTTCGGCGGCAGCCGAGCCGACACCGAACGGGGCGTCTTCTTCAACACGCGCGTGCGCGACGACGGTCGTGTGGAGTGGAAGCACCACTTCGCGCGCATCATCGCATCCGCCTTCGACTCCCTGAAGGCGGAGCAGGTGGCATCCGGTGGCGCGCCCTGGGCGCAGCTGGCCGGCGTCACCGCTCCCGTCACCCTCGTGCGCGGTGAGCGCGGCTTCCTGCAGGATGCCGATGTCGCCGCCTTCACCGAGCATCTTCCCTCCGCCGCTGTCGTCACCGTCGACGCCGGACACAACGTCCAGGAGACGGCCCCCGACGCACTCGCCGCCATCGTGACCGGCGCTCTGACCCGCGGAACGCGCTGACCGCGCTCCGCACCACTTGAGAGGACGACCCTTGTCTGCTTCCCCCGCCCGGCGCTCTGTCGGATTCGCCGCACTCGGCCTCCTCGCCGTGGGCGCCCTCGCTCTCAGCGCCTGCACCCCGGCCGCAGAGCCCACGCCGTCGGCATCCGCCAAGGCCGACCCCGACGCGAGCCTCACGGTCGGTCTCGTGCTCGAGCCGACCAACCTCGACATCCGGCACACCAGCGGCGCGGCTCTCGAGCAGGTGCTCGTCGACAACATCTACGAAGGGCTCGTCACCCGCACGCCGGAGAACGACGTGGAAGAGCGTCTGGCGAGCGCGTACGACGTGTCGGCCGACGGGCTGACGTACGAGTTCACCCTCAACGAGGGGGTCACGTTCCATGACGGCACCCCGCTCACCTCTGCGGACGTCGTCGCCTCGTACGAGACGGTGAGGACGGATGCCGGTGTGCAGGGCAACGCCGAGTTCGCCGGCGTCGCCTCGATCGCCGCCCCCGATGCCCAGACCGTGACCATCACCCTCACGCAGCCCGACCAGAACTTCCTCTTCACCCTCACCGGCCCCGCCGGCCTCGTCTTCAAGAACGGCGACACGACCGACCTGAAGACCGACGAGAACGGCACCGGTCCCTTCGTGCTCGACCGCTGGACGAAGGGCAGCGCCATCAGCTTCGACCGCTACGACGAGTACTGGGGCGAGAAGGCGACGATCGGCGAGGTCGTGTTCGAGTACATCCCCGACTTCACCGCCGGGGTGAACGCGGCGCTGGATGGCACGCTCGACGTGCTGACCGCCGTCGACCCGAACCTCGTCTCGCAGCTCGAGGACACCGGCGATTTCACGATCACGACCGGTCGCACCACAGACAAGGCCACCCTCGCGTTCAACAACCGCAAGGCCCCGCTCGACGATGTCAGGGTGCGCGAGGCGCTGCGCCTCGCCGTGGATCACGAGGCGCTCGTCGAGGCCATCGGCGCGGGTCAGACGCTCTACGGTCCCATCCCGGAACTCGACCCCGGGTACGAGGATCTCAGTGATGTCGCGCCGTACGACCCCGCGAAGGCGAAGAAGCTGCTGAAGGAGGCCGGACACGAGAAGCTCGATCTCACGCTCACCATCCCGTCGTTCTACGGCACCACCGCGGCTCAGGTGCTGGTGTCGGACTACGCGAAGGTGGGGGTCTCGCTCGAGGTGAAGCGCGTCGAGTTCCCGACCTGGCTCGACGACGTCTACACGAACCATGACTACGAGCTGAGCTTCGTGCTGCACGTCGAGCCGCGCGACTTCGTCAACTTCGCCAATCCCGACTACTACTTCGGCTACGACAACGCCGAGGTGCAGAAGCTGTACGCGCAGTCGCAGACCGAGATCGACCCGAAGAAGTCCGCCGACCTGCTGAAGAAGGCCGCGCGCATCGTGTCGGAGGACCACGCGGCCGACTGGCTGTACAACGGCGCCACGCTCACCGCACACACCAGCGCCGTGGCCGGCTTCCCGACCGACTCGCTCAACTCGCGCATCGATCTCGCCGGCGTGACGAAGTCCGCGGAGTGATCCGCTACGCGCTCACGCGAGGAGCCCTGCTGATCGCAGGGCTCCTCGTGTCGAGTGCGATCATCTTCCTCACCCTGCGAGTGTTCCCCGGGGATGTCGCCCAGCTCATCGCCGGCACCCAGGCCGACCCGCAGACCGTCGCGGCGCTGCGTGAATCGCTCGGCCTCGACAAGCCGCTGCCCACGCAGTACACCGACTGGCTCGGCGGCATCCTGCGCGGCGATCTCGGCACCTCGCAGCTCAGCGGCGCGTCGGTCGGCGCCGAACTGGTCGAGAAGTCACGCGTGACCGTGCCTCTCGGGCTGATGGCGCTGGCCATCGCCCTCCTCATCGCCGTACCGTTCGGCGTGGCATCCGCTCTGCTGCGCGGCCGCGCCGGCGGCACCGCCCTCAGCTTCGGAGCGCAGGCTCTCGCGGCCGTACCCGTGATCTGGGCCGGGATGATGCTGGTCGTCGTCTTCGCGCACTGGCTCGGCTGGCTGCCCGCGCAGGGCTTCCCCCGCTCAGGATGGGCCACCCCTGCAAAGGCGATCGAATCGCTGCTGCTGCCGGCGCTGACCATCGGCATCGTCGAGGGAGCCATGCTCATGCGCTTCGTGCGCAGCGCCACCCTGCAGGCCGCCGGTCAGGACTTCGTGCGCACCGCCGCGGCGAAGGGCCTGACCCTCCGCCAGGCGCTCATCCGCCACGGCATCCCCGCCGTCGGCCTCTCGATCGTCACGGTGCTCGGTGTTCAGGTCGCCGGCATCGTCGTCGGCTCGGTGGTCATCGAGCAGCTCTTCACCCTGCCGGGCATCGGACGCATGCTCGTGGCGGACGTCGGCAACCGCGACCTGGTCAAGGTGCAGAGCGAGCTGCTGGTGCTCACCGGTTTCGTGCTGATCATCGGCTTCATCGTCGACCTCGCGCATCACGCGATCGATCCGAGGCAGAGAGCGGAGGAGAGCTGATGCCCCGCTGGCTGCGCGCGCTGCTGTCTACATGGACAGGCCGGTTCGCCGTGCTCGTCGTGGTCGTGATCGCGCTCACCGCGGTCGTCTCGGTGTTCTGGACGCCGTTCGACCCGATGCTCTCCGACGTGCGCGGGCGCTGGGCGGCGCCCGGCTGGCCGCACCTGCTGGGCAGCGATGCCACCGGACGCGACATCCTCAGCCTGATCATGGCCGGCGCCCGCACCACGGCGTTCGTCGCCGTCGGGGCAGGCGTCGTCGCCACGCTCGTCGGCGTCTCGCTGGCAGCGCTCGGCGCGCTGACGGCGAGATGGGTGCGTGAGAGCGTGGCGGTGCTGGTCGACATCCTCATCGCGTTCCCCGTGCTGATGATCGCGATGATGATCTCTGCCGTCTGGGGCGGATCGCTGTGGGTCGTCGTCTTCGCGGTGGGCATCGGCTTCGGCGTGAGCATCGCGCGGGTCACCCGCCCCGAGCTGCGGCGCGTGCAGCAGAGCGACTTCGTGCTCGCGGGCCGGGCATCCGGACTCACCGCCGGGCAGAACCTGGTGCGCCATCTGCTGCCGAACATCGCCCCGGTGTTCATCGTGCAGCTGTCCTGGTCGATGGCGGTCGCCGTGCTCGCCGAGGCCGGACTGTCGTACCTCGGGTTCGGCGCGTCGCTCACCGAGGCTTCATGGGGCACGCTGCTGGCCGATCTGCAGCGCTACATCGGCGTGCATCCCCTCACCGTCGTCTGGCCGGGCCTCGCCATCACCGTCACCGTACTGGGTCTGAACCTGCTCGGCGACGCGCTGCGCGAGGCCACCGACCCCACGCTCTCCCGCCGCGCAGCGCAGGTGCACGTCCCGGAGGTGGTCGCATGACTCTCGAGGTCGAATCGCTCGTCGTCGAGATCGACGGCGCACGCGTGGTCGACGGCGTCTCGTTCGCCGTCACGGACGGCCAGCGACTGGGCCTGATCGGCGAATCCGGCTCGGGCAAGTCGATGACCGCGCTGGCGATCCTCGGGCTGCTGCCCGAGGGGGCGCGAGTCAGCGGCAGCATCCGCTGGGACGGCACCGAGCTGGTCGGGATGCCCGACCGCGAGCTCGCCCGCCTGCGCGGCGACGAGATCGGCATGGTCTTCCAGGAGCCGCGCACCGCCCTCAACCCGATCCGCACGGTGGGCAGGCAGATCGCCGAATCGGTGCGCATCCACGAGCGGATCGGCAGAAGGGAGGCGCGCGAGCGCGCCATCGTCGAAGCGGCGCGCGTGCAGCTGCCCGACCCCGCATCCATCGTCGACCGATACCCGCACCAGCTCTCCGGCGGTCAGCGTCAGCGTGTCGCCATAGCGATGGCGCTCGCGTGCCGGCCCCGGCTGCTCATCGCCGACGAGCCCACCACGGCGCTCGACGTGACGATCCAGGCGGAGGTGCTGAAGCTGCTGCTCGGCCTCGTCACCGATCACGGCATGTCGCTCGTGTTCATCACGCACGACCTCGCGGTGCTGTCGCAGATCGCGACGCACGGGGTCGTGCTCGAGCACGGTCGCGTGGTCGAGCAGGCGCCGGTCTCGACGCTGCTCAGCGCGCCGGCATCCCCGGTGACCCAGGCGCTGCTGCGCGATGCGACCGCGACGCTGTGGAGAGCAGATGCCGATGGCGAGGGGACACGATCATGAGTCTTTCCCCCCACGACGGCCGCGGCCTCATCGTCGCCGAGGGCCTCAGCCGCAGCTATCCGGTGAGACGTCGCACGATGTTCGACCGGCCGCGAACGAGCATCGCCCTGCATCCGACCGACCTCGAGGTCGCCGAGGGCGAGTCGCTCGGCCTGATCGGCGAGTCGGGATCCGGGAAGTCGACGCTCGTGCGCCTGCTGCTCGGGCTCGATCGACCGACCGGCGGCCGGGTGCGCGTCGCCGGACGCGACGTCGACGCCTCGGCGAGCGCCAGGTCGCTGCACTGGCTGCGCAGGGAGACCGGGCTGGTGTTCCAGGATCCGTACGCGTCGCTCGATCCGCGCATGAGCGTCGGGCGGATCGTCGCCGAGCCGCTGTGGGCTCTCGACATCCCCGGCGACCACCGCGCGCGGGTGCGCGAGGTTCTCGCGCAGGTCGGCCTCGATGCCGACATGGCCGACCGGCATCCGCACGAGCTCTCCGGCGGGCAGCGCCAGCGCATCGCCCTGGCGCGAGCCATCGTGCACCGGCCCCGGATCCTCATCGGCGACGAGCCGATGTCGGCGCTCGATGTGACCGTGCGCGCGCAGATCCTCGCTCTGCTCGCCCGGCTGCGTGTCGAGGAGGGGCTGACGATGATCACCGTCTCGCACGACATCGGACTGGTGCAGCATCTCAGCGACACCGTCGCCGTGATGAAGGACGGACGCATCGTGGAACGCGGCGCCGTGGCGGCGGTGCTGCAGCACCCTGCCGAGGAGTACACGAAGCACCTGCTCGCGGCGGTGCCTGTCCTCCCGTCGGCCTGAGCGCTGTCCGTGTCGACGGGAGCGCTCGCGTCGGTCAGAGCGTCTTCTGCAGGAAGTGCACGCCCAGCCGTTCGCCGAACTTCTCCCCGACCTCGGTGAGCCGCCCGGCGTCGATGAAGCCAGCCTTGCGGTGCAGCGCGATCGAGGCCTCGGCTCCCCGATCGGCGATCACGGCGATGACCTGGCGCAGACCCGCGTCGCGGCAGCGGTCGAGGAAGACCGCGAGGAGCGCCCAGCCCACTCCACGGCCGGCAGCCGTCGGCGCGAGATAGATGGAGTTCTCGATCGTCGACCGGTACGCCGACTTCGCCGACCAGGGCGTCCCCAGGGCGTACCCCAGCAGGTCGCCGCCCTGCGTCTCGGCGACGAGGAACGGGATGCCGGCATCGGCGATCCGGGTGGCCTTGCCCTCCCATTCGGCGAGCGTGGATTCGACCTCGTCGAAGGTCACCGTCGACGATCGCACGTAGTGGTTGTAGATGTCGCGGATCGCGGGCAGATCGGCATCCGCCGCCGGACGTATTCGCAGATCGCTCACGCCTCCCCCACCACGCGCCAGTCGACGGGGTCGGCGCCCATGGATTCGAGCAGCGCATTCGTGCGCGAGAACGGCCGCGAGCCGAAGAAGCCCCGGCTCGCCGACAGGGGCGAGGGATGCGCGGACTCGATCGTGGGTGTCTTGCCGAGCAGTGGCTTCAGGGCTGATGCATCCTTCCCCCACAACACCGCCACCAGCGGCTGCTCGCGGGCGACGAGGGCGCGGATCGCCAGCTCGGTCACCTTCTCCCAGCCCCAGCCGCGGTGGGACGCGGGAGAACCGGGCTGGACGGTGAGCACGCGGTTCAGCAGCAGCACACCCTGGTCGCTCCACGCGGTGAGGTCGCCGTGCGGCGCCGGAGGGATGCCGAGGTCGCTCTGGCGCTCCTTGTAGATGTTGCCGAGGCTGCGCGGCAGCGGACGCACATCGCGCTCGACGGCGAAGGACAGGCCGATCGGGTGACCGGGCGTGGGATACGGATCCTGCCCGGTGATGAGCACCCGCACATCGGCGAGCGGACGCTGGAACGCCCGCAGCACGTTCGCACCCGCCGGCAGGTATCCGCGCCCTGCCGCCTGCTCGGCGCGCAGCCGGTCGCCCAGCTCGGTGATCAGCGGCTGCACGGGCGCGAGCGCCTGCGCCCAGCCGGCGTCGATCGAGCCGTCGTCGGCGAGCTCCGCGAGGGTGCGGCGCATCAGCCGTCGGTGCGCACGCGCAGCGGGCCGCGCGCCAGCAGGTGCTGCGCGGCCTGAGCCAGTGGACGCATGGTGACCAGATCGAGGTTCACCCGGCGCGGTGCGTTCAGGGCGTACGCGATGAGCTCGGCGACGTCAGCCGCGAGCAGCGGCTCGGCGACGCCGTCGTACACCGACTCCGCTGCGACCGCGTCGCCGCCGAGGCGGTTGAGCGCAAACTCCTCAGTGTGCACCATGCCCGGCGCGACCTCGACCACGCGGATCGGCTCGCCGTGCAGCTCCTGACGCAGCACCTTGACGAGCATCGACTCCGCGGCCTTGGCCGCGTTGTAGCCACCGCCGCCCGGGTACGCGCCCTGTGCGGCCGTCGAGGTCACGAACACCGTGTCGGCGTGGCCGTCGGCGTCCGCGGCCCGGCGCAGCAGCGGCAGCAGGCCCGCCACGAGCCGCTGCGTCGCGAGCACATTCGCGTCGTACATCCACTGCCAGTCCTCGATCGAGCCCTGCTCGACGCTGTCGGTGCCGAGGGCCCCGCCGGCCACCTGCACCAGCGCGTGCACGGGGCCGGTGCGCTCGAGTTCGGCGACGAGGGCGGCGACGGCATCCGAGTCGGTCAGATCGCACGCGATGGTCGATGCCCCGGTCTCGGTCTCCAGCGCCGCCAGACGCTTCTCGCGCCGCGCGACGCCGACGACGTCCCAGCCCTGCACACGCAGCGCGCGGACGGTCGCCTCTCCGATTCCCGAGCTCGCTCCGGTCACCACGGCACGTCTGATCACCATGGCTCAACCGTAGGCGCAATATCGGACAGGTCCTGCCACCCGCGCGTGTTACGTAACATTTCCCCTCGGTTGTCGGCGGCGGTGCGGCTTCGTAACCTCGCTTGCAGGCATCCAGCCGAACGACTCCACAACCCGAACCCTGGGAGCACGTCATGACCGCAGCCGAGAACTGGCGCTTCGAGACCAAGCAGATCCACTCGGGCGCCGCGCCCGACCCGGTCACCAAGGCGCGCGCGACGCCGATCTACCAGACCACGTCGTACGTGTTCGACAACGCCGACCACGCCGCGAACCTGTTCGCTCTGGCGGAGTTCGGTAACATCTACACCCGCATCCAGAACCCCACCCAGGACGTGCTCGAGCAGCGCCTCGCCGCACTCGAGGGGGGCACCGGAGCCCTCGTGCTCTCCAGCGGTCAGGCCGCATCCACCTTCGCGATCCTGAACATCGCGCAGGCGGGCGACCACTTCGTGGCATCCAGCGCCATCTACGGCGGCACGTACAACCTCTTCAAGTACACCCTCGCCAAGCTCGGCGTGGAGGTCACCTTCGTCGAGAACCAGGACGACCTCGACGAGTGGCGCGCAGCCGTGCGCCCGAACACCAAGCTCTTCTTCGCCGAGACCATCGGCAACCCGAAGATCAACGTGCTCGACATCCGCGGAGTCGCGGACGTCGCCCACGAACACGACCTGCCGCTGATCGTCGACAACACGATCGCCACGCCGTACCTCATCCGTCCGTTCGAGCACGGCGCCGACATCGTCACGCACTCGGTCACCAAGTTCCTCGGCGGCCACGGCACCACCATCGGCGGTGCGATCATCGACGGCGGCACCTTCGCCTGGTCGCAGCACGTCGACAAGTTCCCCGGCCTCACCGAGCCCGACCCCTCGTACCACGGCGCGTCGTACACGACGGCGGTCGGCGACGGGCTGGCGTACATCATCAAGGCCCGCGTGCAGCTGCTGCGCGACCTCGGCTCGGCCATCGCGCCGCAGAGCGCCTGGAACCTCATCCAGGGCATCGAGACCCTGTCGCTGCGCATCGAGCGTCACGTGCAGAACGCGCAGGAGATCGCCGAGTGGCTCGAGAACCACGATGACGTCGCGTCGGTGAACTACTCGGGCCTGCCGTCGTCGCCCTGGTACGCCAAGGCCAACGAGTACGCCCCGAAGGGCGTCGGCGCGGTGCTGTCGTTCGAGCTCAAGGGCGGCGTGGAGGCCGGCCGCGAGTTCGTGAACAGCCTGAGCCTGTTCAGCCACCTCGCCAACATCGGCGACGTGCGCTCGCTGGTCATCCACCCCGCGTCGACCACGCACTCGCAGCTTTCGCCCGAGCAGCAGCTCTCGGCCGGCGTAACGCCCGGTCTCGTGCGCCTCTCGGTCGGCATCGAGAACATCGACGACCTCAAGGCCGACCTCGACAGCGCCCTGAGCGCCGCGCGTCGCGTCGCGGAGGCCGCTCGCGCCTGAGTTCTCCTTTTCAGACACGGATGCCCCGGACCGCTCGGTCCGGGGCATCCGTGCTTCCCGCTCTCCCGGCGCGTCGCGCGTCTCATCCGTCGACGCCCCCTCTGCGCATCCGCGCCCCCGCCTATCGGCGGCATTTGGCGGGGGCGCCGAGAACCGGAGGGGGCGCCGACGACCTGCGGAGTGATCCGAATTGTTTCTGCACACCGCAGGCGCCGCGAAGAATCGTGCACAGATGCTGTGCAGGCGTGTTCGGAGGACGCAGCTGGGATGCCAGGCTCGCCGTATGCCATCCCGCATCGGAGTGCTCGAGGCGAGTCGATTCCTGAGAACGCGCGACGAGCTGGTCGCAGACGGACACTCAGATCGAGACATCCGTCGCCTCGTCGAGGACGAGGATCTGGTTCGGGTGCGCCGCAACCGGTACGTTGACGCCCTGACCTGGAACCGCCTGTGGAACGAGGGGCGGCACCTGCTTCAGGTGGTCGCGACGCACCTCAACTGCGATCCTCCCGGACCCGTGTTCTGCGGGCCATCAGCTGCGGTGCTGCACGGTCTGCCGCTCTACCGTCACGCACCCGAGAAGGTGCACGCCGTGATCATGGGCCGACGCCACGGCAGATCGAGGGCGGGGCTGATGTGGCACTTCGTCGATGCAGCTGCTGGGGACATCGTGGAGATCGACGGATTCCGCTGCACCTCGCTCGAGCGCACGGCGCTCGATCTTGCCACCGCGCTTCGTCCGGAAGCCGGACTCTCGGCTGTCGACGCAGCCCTGCGGAGCGTGGCGGTGAGCGGCCACGTGCAGGACGAGGACGCCGCGCAGCGATGGCGTGCTGATCTGCTGCAGCACGCCGCGTCGCGCCACGACCGCGGCATCCGCCGCGCGCGGGAGATCATCGACCTCGCCGATGGCCGCGCGCAGCTACCCGGTGAAAGCGTCAGCAGGTGGCGCATGCACCAGCTGGGATACCGGGATGTCCTGTTGCAGGTTCATATCCCCTGCCCTGGGGAGGAGTTCTGGATGGATTTCGGATTTCCGCGGGCACGCTGCTTCGGAGAGTTCGACGGCGAGGGCAAGTACGTCGATCCAGCACTCACCTCGGGACGGTCGACGTCCGAGATCGTGCTTGCCGAGAAGCGGCGCGAGGATCTGGTGCGCGGCGTCACCGGATGGCGTACCGCGCGCTGGGGTCATGAACACATCCGCACCCCGGATGCCCTCGCCGCCCGCCTCGCCGCATTTCGCATCCCCCCGCCCGGCTGAGTCCGCGCGCAGGGTCCGGCTCCACGCCCGGCGCCCGCATCCACGCCCCCTCGTGGCATCCACGCCCCCTTTGCGCGGCGCCACTTGGAGGGGGCATCGAACGTGAGAGGGGGCGCCGATGACCCAGCGTCGACCCGTAACCTGCCGCGGGCTCCGGCGCGCACGGGCGAGAATGGAGGCATGGACTGGCAGACGACCTCTGAGGACACGGTGCCATCGGCTCCGGTGACCGAGGCCGATGTGCGTCTGCTGCGCGCCCGGCCGCCGGCGACGGGCGCCTGGCGCGACGGCGACCCCGCAGGTCACAGACGCTTCACCTTCCTCGGCGACTTCCGCACCGAGAACGGACAGCTGCTGCCCGCCACCCGCCTCGCATGGGAGAGCTGGGGCGAGCTGAACGAGGCGCGCGACAACGCCGTGCTGATCCTGCACGCCCTCACCGGCGACAGCCACGTGCGCGGCCCGGCGGGCGCAGGTCACCCCACCGTCGGATGGTGGGAGGACATCGTCGGCCCGGGGTCGGCGATCGACACCGACCGGTGGTTCGTCATCGCCCCGAACATGCTGGGCGGATGCCAGGGATCGACGGGACCTGCGAGCATCGCACCGGACGGCCGGGAATGGGCATCCCGCTTCCCCTACCTCACCATCCGCGACCAGGTCGCCGCGCAGATCGGCCTCGCCGACGCGCTCGGCGTGGAGCGGTGGGCCGCCGTGGTCGGCGGCTCGATGGGCGGCATGCACGCCCTGGAATGGGCGGTGATGCAGCCCGAGCGCGTCGAGCGGCTGGCGGTGCTCTCGTCTCCCCCGGTGACCACGGCCGACCAGCTGGCGCTGAACTTCGTGCAGCTCGAGACGGTGCGCATGGATCCGCGCTTCGCCGGCGGCGAGTACTACGACGCGGCGCTCGGCGAGGGTCCGCACCGCGGGCTCGCGCTCGCGCGGCGCATGGCGCTGCTGAACTACCGCAGCCCGATCGAGCTCAACCAGCGCTTCCAGCGCTCATGGCAGTCCGATGTCTCCCCTCTCGGTCGCGGCGGGCGCTTCGCGGTCGAGTCGTATCTCGACTTCCACGGCAACAAGTTCACCCGCCGGTTCGACGCGAACAGCTACCTCACGGTCGTCGAGGCGATGAACTCGCACGACATCGGCCGCGACCGGGGCGGGGTCGAGCAGGCGCTGCACACCGTCACCGCGCGAACACTCGTGCTCGGGATCGACACGGATCGGCTGTTCCCGATCGACGGGCAGCAGCGCATCGCGCGCAGCATCCCGAACCTCATCGACGACGAGGCCGTGGTGCTCACCAGCGACTTCGGCCACGACGGCTTCCTCATCGAGACAGACCCGGTCGGCGCGCACCTGGAGCGCCTGCTCGCGTCGTGACTCGGGCGAGGATGCTGGTCAACCCCGCTCGTAGACCCACGGCAGCGCGATCATGGTGAGCCGATGCCGCGCACCCGGCGCACCCGGATCATCCGGATGCTCCTCGTCGCCCGCCCACAGCGCGCGCATCCCGCTGTCGAGTTTCTGCATCCGCGTCTCGTAGCGCGCGAAGGCGCTGACCGACGCAAAGGCGTCGTCGACGGTGCGATATGCCCGCAGGCCATCCAGGGTGATCCAC
Organism: Microbacterium sp. NPDC089987; assembly: GCF_044748505.1. Lineage (NCBI taxonomy): Bacteria > Bacillati > Actinomycetota > Actinomycetes > Micrococcales > Microbacteriaceae > Microbacterium > Microbacterium sp. NPDC089987. The sequence goes on along the minus strand of NZ_JBIVGE010000001.1, from coordinate 857,624 downwards.
GTCGGCGGGAACAGGGTGAGCTCCCCCTCAGCGTGCCGCTCCGAGGCGCGTCCCGGCGTCATCCACACCGCCTCCTCGATCTCGCCGGGGTTCGGCCGCAGCGGGTCTCCGCTCTCGCGGGCGAGGAAGAACCACGTGCGGAACCGCACCGGCGTCTCGGCCGGCGGCACCCAGCGCGAGAGCGTCGCGAGATCCCGGATGCCGATGCCGGCCTCCTCGCGGGTCTCGCGCACGGCCGCGCGCAGCGCCGCCCGCTCTTCATCATCGCCCTCACGCTCATCGCCGGGGTCCACACGGCCACCGGGGAAGACCCAGGCGCCAGGGAACGACCCGGTCGCTGGCCGGCGCAGCAGCAGCACCTCGAGGCCGTCCGCCCCGTCACGCAGCACCACGGCGGTGCCGGCGACGCGCATCGGGGCATCCATGCGCACACTCTAGTGCTCGCGCACCAGCCCCACCGCCGGCACCGGCGCCGACGACTGCGCACGGTAGGCGATCAGCACGATCGCGAGCCCGAGCGCCGCCAGCACCGCGCCCACCCATTCCGGTGCGGTGAAGCCGAAGCCGAGCGAGATCGCCGCTCCGCCGAGGAACGCGCCCAGGCTGTTGCCGATGTTCAGCGCGGAGTGATTCAGCGCCGCTGCGATCGACTGGTTGTCGCCGGCGACATCCATCAGACGGGTCTGGATCGCGGGGCTCAGCACGGACGCGATCGCGCCGACCAGCATCGCGGTGATGATCAGCGGCACCACCCAGTACGCCAGCAGGGCGAGCAGCACGAGCACCACGGCGAGCGCGGCGAGTCCCCATACGAGGGTCCGACGCAGATCGCGATCGGCGAGACGGCCGCCGGCCAGGTTGCCCGCCGTCATGCCCACCCCGACCAGCACCAGGGTCACCGGCACGACCCACGCGGGAGCACCGGCGATCTCGGTCACGAGCGGGGCGATGTAGCTGTAGACGGCGAAGAACCCGCCGAAGCCGATCGCCCCGATGCCGAGGGTGAGCCAGACCTGCGGCACCCGAAAGACGCCCAGCTCCGAGCGCAGGGTGCGGCCGGGGTCGCCGGGATGCGACGGCACGAACAGGGCGATGCACACCGCCGCGAGGGCGAACACGCCGGTCACGACGAGGAACGCGGTGCGCCAGCCCCACTGCTGCCCCAAGAAGGTGCCCAGCGGCACGCCGACGACGTTCGCGACGGTCAGCCCCGTCAGGATGAACGCGACGCCCTGGGCGCGCTTGCCGGGACCGAGCATGTCGGCCGCCACGAGAGCGCCGATGCCGAAGTACGCGCCATGCGGCAGGCCGGCGAGCAGTCGCGAGGCACCGACCAGGCCGAAGCCGGGCAGCACCACGGTGAGCGCGTTGCCGAGGGTCAGCGCGATCGCGAGCGCCAGCATCACCCGGTGCCGCGGGAAGCGTGCGACCGCGCCGGCGATCGTGGGCGCGCCGATCACAACGCCGAGCGCGTAGAGCGAGATGAGCCCACCGCTCTGGCCGATCGCCTGCTCGCTGCTCACCGCCCAGACATCGGGCAGCAGGTCCTGGGCGATCTCGGGCAGCAGGCCCATGATCACGAATTCGGTCATGCCGATGCCGAAGCTGCCGACGGCGAGGGAGAGGAGCGCCCTCATCGCCGCCCCCCTCGAGAGATTCGAGGGAGTCACCCGCCCATGTTACCCGGCGGCCGCATCCCCGTCGGCGGATGCGTCTCCGTCGGCGGATGCGTCGATCGCCTTCTCGAGGCGCTCGATCTTGGCATCCAGCTCACCGGTGTATCCGGGGCGGATGTCGGCCTTGAGCACGAGCGAGACGCGCGACCCGAACGGCATCACGGCCTCGGTGGCTCTCTTCACGACATCCATCACCGAGTCCCAGTCGGGCCCTTCGATCTCGGTGAACATGCTGGTGGTGCGGTGCGAGAGACCAGACTCGCGCACCACCTTCACTGCGGCGGCGACCGCATCGTGCACGGAATCTCCTGAGCGGCCATCGCCCGACGGGGCGACGGAGAATGCGACGAGCATGATTCCTCCTGTATTCGGTGGTCGATCGCGTCAGCGGCGCGATGCGGGAGTTCTGTCTTCGGTGGTCGAACGCGTCAGCGGCGATATGGGAGTGCGCAGCACCGCGAGCACGGCGATGACGAGCGTCACCACGAGCATGGCATTGCGCACGGTGAGCAGCAGCACCGGCACCGGGTGGGCGGCGAGCAGTCCGTCGTAGGTCAGCGGATAGATGCAGAACGTCAGGGCGCACAGCAGCAGCACGAGAGCGGTGGGTGTGTGCGCGCGGGCGTGATCGAACACGATCCACAGCATCGCGGGAGCGATGAGCCAGGTGGTGAACTGCGGTGAGCCGACCCTGTTCGTGACGATCAGCGCGGCGATCAGGGCGAGGGCGAGCGGTGGCAGCAGCCGCGTCCAGGCCGCGCCGCGGCGCGCACGCAGGATCCCGATCAGCAGGATGCTGGCCACCGCGATCACCATCGCGGGTGTCGTCGCCGCCGCGACAGCGGATGCCCCCTTCGCCTCGATCTGGAAGGTGAGGATGTCGAAGCTGTACTCGATCCTCGCGTCCCCGCGAACGGCGGCCCAGAGGAAGGGCGTCGCTGCCACCGCTTCGATCTGCAGACCCCGACCGGTCTGGGCGGTGACGAAGCCGAGCATCCGATCCCCCGCCCCGAGTGCGAGGAGAGACACGACGATCCCCGCAGAGACCGCGGCTGCGGACACCAGAAGCTGCAGACCGCGCCGGCCGGCGGCGATCGCCGCGATCAGCAGCGCACCGGGCCAGATCTTGATCCACGCGCCGACGGCGAGCGCCACCGCCGCCACGCGCGGATGCGAGGCCAGCCACAGTCCTCCCGCGAGCGCGAGCGGAACCGTGATCGCGTCGATCCGGTACATCGCTATCGGACCGAGCAGCAGCAGCGCGGCGACCCAGAACCATGCGGCGGAGCGGCGGTGCGGCCCTCGGCCGCGAAGCAGCACGGCGAGTCCGAGGGCATTGCACGCGGTCACCAGGACCGCCCAGCCCACCAGATACGCACCCGGGCCGCCGATGAGGGGGACGAACGGCAGAGCCAGCACGTGAGCGGCCATCATGGGCAGCAGCGCGAGCTGCGGGTACACCCAGCTCTCGGTGACCCCCACGATCGCACCGCCGCTGAGCGCGGCCTGCGACCACGGCTGGTAGACGAGCACGACGTCGCCCATGGGCTGACTCGGCAGCAGCCACCCGGCTGCCGCGACGATCGCATGGACGAGGAGGAACGCCGTCCACACCAGCCAGGGTCGAGAGGTCACCTCGGATTCCCCGGCGTCATCGCAGCAGTTCGCCGATGGCGCCGGGCAGCGCTTCGGCGACGTCGAGCGCGACGATCGGATGCCCGGCTGCCCGCTTCTCCCCCGACGCTGCGCTCACGGCGCCGGATGCCCGTGCCGCGGCCTGCCCGTGCAGCCAGACGGCTGCCGCCGCCGATTCCGCCAGGGGACGGCCCGGGTCGGCGGCGATGAGCGCGCCGATCACGCCGCTCAGCACATCCCCGGTGCCGGCGGTCGACAGCCAGGGCGGCGCGTTCCCGATCACGATCGGCTCACCGTCGGGGCCGGCGATCACGGTGCGGGCGCCCTTGAGCAGCACGGTCGCCCCGATGCGCGATGCAGTCTCGGTCACCGCCGCGATCCGGGCGTCCTCGGCGCCGAGGTCGACCTCGTCCAGTCCCAGCGTCGAGCGCAGCCGGGCGAACTCGCCGGCGTGCGGGGTGAGCACCATCGGCGCGCTCCCGTCGGCGGCGAGATCCAGTGCGCCCGCATCGACGACCACCGCAGCATCGCCGTTCAGGATCTCCTCGAGCGCCGCGCGCTCATCTGTGTCGCGATGCTCGGCATCCGTCCCCGATCCGATCACCCACGCGCCCACGCGCGTCCGCCCCGCCTTGGGCTTCGCGACGGTCTCGGGCCGACGCGCGAGCACCGCATCGCGTGCGCCGCCGGTGTACAGCACGTAGCCCGCTCCCGCGCGCCAGGCCGCCTCCACCCCGAGCACCGCGGCGCCGGGGTACGCGGCCGAGCCGGTGCGCAGCCCCACGACGCCGCGGGAGTACTTGTCGTCGTCGGCGGTCGGCACGCGCAGCAGCGCACCCGTGTCGGCACTCGTCCACTCCCGCAGCATGAAGAACACGCTAGCGCGCCCTGCTCCCCCACCCGGGCGATAGCGTCGAGATGTGACCACGCTCTCGACACCACGACTCCTCACCCCGCTCGCCGTCCGCTCGCTCACCATCCCGAACAGGCTGTGGGTGTCGCCGATGTGCATGTACAGCGCCGTCGACGGCGTGCCGCAGGACTGGCACCGCACGCACCTGGCGCAGTTCGCGTCTGGCGGCGCCGGTCTGATCGTCGCCGAGGCGACCGGCGTGGTTCCCGAAGGACGCATCTCGCCGCGCGACACCGGCATCTGGAACGACGAGCAGCAGGAGGCCTGGGCGCGCGTCGTCGACGATGTCCACGAGCGCGGCGGGCTGATCGGCATCCAGCTGGCTCACGCCGGGCGGATGGCCTCCACCTGGTGGCCGTGGGCCGATCAGCACGGCACCGTGCCCGCGACCGAGGGCGGCTGGCCGACGGTCGCTCCATCCGCCATCGCGTTCGAGGGGTACGCGGCTCCCTCGGCGCTCGACGCGGCAGGCATCGAGCGGATCGTCGCGGCCTTCGCCGATGCCGCCCGACGGGCGCTGGATGTCGGGTTCGACGTGCTCGAGGTGCACGGCGCGCACGGCTATCTGCTGCACGAGTTCCTCTCGCCGCTGTCGAACGTGCGCGACGACGAGTACGGCGGCTCGCTCGAGAACCGCGCGCGTCTGCTGCTGCGCATCGTCGAGCGGGTGCGCGACGTCGCAGGCTCCGCGACACCGGTCTTCGTGCGACTCTCGGCGACCGACTACGCCGAGGGCGGCTTCACCCCCGAGGAGGCCGCGCAGGTAGCGGGTTGGGCGATGGATGCCGGCGCCGACCTCGTCGACGTCTCGAGCGGCGGCATCGTCGCGCGACCTCGCATCGAGTACCGGCCGGGCTTCCAGGTGCCGTTCGCGGAGACCGTGCGCGCAGGTGGACGCGTGCCGACCGCCGCGGTCGGGCTCATCACGACCGGTGCGCAGGCCGAGGAGATCCTCGCCTCCGGCGCCGCCGACGCGATCTTCGCGGGCCGCGAATGGCTGCGCGATCCGCACTTCGGGCTGCGGGCCGCGCACGAGCTGGGTGCCGAGGTGCCCTGGCCGCCGCAGTATCAGCGAGCGCACTGGCGCTGAACCCACGAACGCGGCCCGGCAGGAGGATCCTGCCGGGCCGCGTTCATGAGCGGGGTCAGCGTCCGTGACCGCGACGGGTCGCGTCCTGCACCTCCCCGACGAGCTCCTCCAGGATGTCCTCCAGGAAGAGCACCGCGGTGGTCTCACCCGACCGGTCGCGCACCTTGGCGAGGTGCCGCCCGGCGCGGCGCATCGAGGCGAGAGCGTCCTCGAGGTCGGTCTCCTCCTGCACGGGCAGCATGTGGTGGATGCGCTTGGACGGCAGGGGCTGGGAGATCTTCTCGTCGGGCTCGGGACCCTCGGCCGCGCGCAGCACGTCCTTCAGGTGCACGTAGCCCACCGGTGACTGCTCGTCGTCGACGATCACGTAGCGCGAGAAGCCGTAGCGGGCGACTGCGCGCTCGACGTCGTCGGGGGTGGCCGTCTCAGGCAGCGTGATCAGGTCCGCGAGCGGCACGGCGATGTCGCGTGCCTTCTTGTCGGTGAACTCCACCGCCGCGGCGACGGCGCCCGACGAGTCGGTCAGCACGCCCTCGCGTCGAGAGCGGTCGACGATCGTGGCGACCTCCTCGAGCGTGAACGTCGACGCCGCCTCGTTCTTCGGCTCCACGCCGAACAGGCGCAGCGTGCTGTTGGCGATGCCGTTCAGCGCCCAGATGATGTGGCGGAACACCCGCGACACCCAGACCAGCGGCGGCGCGAGCATGAGGACCGCGCGATCGGGGATCGAGAACGCGAGGTTCTTCGGCACCATCTCGCCGAACACGACGTGCAGGAACGAGACGAGCGCGAGGGTGATGACGAATGCGCTCACCGAGATCACCGCAGGATCCCAGCCCAGGGCGTGCATCGGCACCTCGAGGAGGTGGTGGATGGCCGGCTCCGAGACGTTCAGGATCAGCAGCGAGCAGATCGTGATCCCCAGCTGCGATGTCGCGAGCATGAGCGTGGCATGCTCCATCGCGTACAGGGCGGTCTTGGCGGCACGGGAGCCGCGTTCGGCGAGGGGCTCGATCTGCGAGCGGCGCGCCGAGATGACGGCGAACTCCCCGCCGACGAAGAAGGCGTTCGCGGCGAGCAGCACGACGAGCCAGACGAGTCCTCCCCAGTCGCTCATCGCTCGTCCTCCGTCGCAGCCTCGACCGGGTCGGCGGTGTAGCGCACGCGGTCGATGCGCCGGCCGTCCATGCGCACGACGCGCAGCACCCCGGTGTCGATCCTGACTTCGTCATCGATCACGGGAAGCCGCTCGAGAAGGCTCATCATGTAGCCGGCCACGGTGTCGTAGACCTCGCCCTCGGGCACCTCGATCCCCGTGCGGGAGAGCAGCTCGTCCGGGCGCAGCTCACCGGGGAACGTGATCGAGTCGAGCCGGCGCACGATGCCCGCCCGGGAGCGGTCGTGCTCGTCGGACACCTCGCCGACGATCTCCTCGATGAGGTCTTCGAGAGTCACGATCCCGGCGGTGCCGCCGTACTCGTCGACCACGACGGCCATCTGATAGCCCTTCGTGCGCAGCTCGGCGACCAGCACGTCCAGGTGCACGGTCTCGGGCACGCGCAGCGGCTCGGTGCTCAGCGCGCCGACCGGCACCTCCCCACGCTTCTCGCGCGGCACCGACACGGCGGCCTTCACGTGCACGACCCCAGTGATGTCATCGAGGTCATCGTCGTACACCGGGAAGCGGCTGTGACCCGTGCGCCTGGCCAGGCGGATGACGTCGTCGGCCGAGTCGCCCACCGATATCGCGTGCATGCTCGGCCGCGCGGTCATGATGTCGTCAGCGGTGAGACGCGCGAAGTTCAGGCTCCGATCGAGCAGCGTCGCGGTGTCCTTCTCGAGCACGCCCTGGCTCGCGGAACGGCGCACCAGGGAGGAGAGCTCCTCTGCGCTCCGGGAACCCGAGAGCTCCTCCTTCGGCTCGATGCCCATGCTGCGCAGCACGCCGTTCGCGCTGCCGTTGAGCAGCACGACGGCAGGCTTGAAGACAGCGGTGAACACCGTCTGGAACGGAATCACCACTTTCGCCGTGACCAGGGGCAGCGCGAGCGCGAAGTTCTTGGGCACGAGCTCACCCAGGATCATCGAGAGGAAGGTCGCGATGAGCATCGCCACCGTCACCGAGATGGGTGTCGCCGCAGCATCCGGAACGCCCCAGGCCTCCAGAAGCGGCGCGAGCAGCTTCGTGATGGCGGGCTCCATCGTGTATCCGGTGAGGAGGGTCGTCAGCGTGATGCCCAGCTGCGCCGACGACAGGTGCGTGGAGGTGATCTTCAGCGCTCGGATCGTCAGGCTGAGCCGGGATTCGCCCCGAGCCTCACGGGCTTCGAGCTCGGCGCGGTCCAGATTGACCAGAGCGAACTCGCTGGCGACGAAGAGTCCCGTCCCCACGATGAGCAGCAGCCCCACGCCCAACAGCACGAATTCCATCAGCTGTGTCCCTCGACATCATCGAGGAGCGGGCAGTGGGGCGATGTACTACAAGAAGGAGGGTCGTCCATAGTGCGCCCGATCTTACAGAATTCGGCTGTGCCCGCGTCAGGCGAAACGGCCGCCCGCGCAGACGACTCGGAATCCGTTAGGCGTTAGGCTTGATGACTGTTACGCAAGTGCGACCCGGGCGCTGCAGTCAGCGACAGGTCGCATGTGAGCTTCAGCGACGAAAGAGGGCGATAGAGCGTGTCGAACCAGGTGACCGGCGTCGGTGGCGACGGGGGGTTCGGAGCCAACTCCTGGCTCGTGGATGAGCTTTACGAGCAGTTCCAAAGGGACCGCAACTCGGTCGACAAGGAGTGGTGGCCGATCCTCGAGCAGTACACGCCGGATGCCGCGGCTCAATCTGCCGGCGGTGCACCGGCAGCGTCCGCAGAGCCCGCGCACCCTGTCACCGCCCCGATCCCCGTGATCGGCGCGCAGCCGGTCGCCCGCACCACGGCGAAGCCCGCCAAGCAGGCGCCGATCCCGGCGCAGGCGCCCAAGCGCGAGGCGAAGGATGAGGCGCCCGCCGAAGAGGAGCGCGTCACCCCGCTGCGCGGCATGCCGAAGACCCTCGCGGCGAACATGGACCAGTCGCTGTCGGTGCCGACCGCGACGAGCGTGCGCACGATCCCCGCGAAGCTGATGATCGACAACCGCATCGTCATCAACAACCACATGTCGCGCACCCGCGGCGGCAAGGTCAGCTTCACCCACCTCATCGGCTGGGCGCTGATCCGCACGCTCAAGGAGTTCCCGAGCCAGAACGTGTTCTACGCCGAGGTCGACGGCAAGCCGTCGGTCGTGGCACCCGCGCACGTCAACCTCGGCATCGCCGTCGACGTCCCCAAGCCCGATGGCACCCGCGCGCTGCTCGTGCCGAGCATCAAGCGCGCCGACACCATGACCTTCGGCGAGTACCTCGCGGCCTACGAGGACCTCATCGCCCGCGCTCGCAGCAACAAGCTCACCGCGGCCGACTTCGCCGGCACCACCGTCTCGCTGACCAACCCCGGCGGCATCGGCACGGTGCACTCGGTGCCACGTCTGATGAAGGGCCAGGGCTGCATCATCGGCGCCGGCGCCCTCGACTATCCCGCCGAGTTCCAGGGCTCCAGCCAGCGCACGCTCACCGAGCTGGGCATCGGCAAGACCATCACCCTCACCAGCACGTACGACCACCGCGTCATCCAGGGTGCCGGCTCAGGCGAGTTCCTCAAGAAGGTGCACGAGCTGCTGATCGGCGAGCGCAGCTTCTACGAGGACATCTTCGCGTCGCTGCGCATCCCCTATCAGCCGATCCGCTGGAACGCCGACATCGCGGTGGACCTCGCCGAGCGCGTCGACAAGCAGTCGCGGGTGCAGGAGCTCATCAACTCCTACCGCGTGCGCGGTCACCTGATGGCCGACATCGACCCGCTCGAGTACGTGCAGCGCTCCCACCCCGACCTCGAGATCGAGAGCCACGGACTCACCTTCTGGGACCTCGACCGCGAATTCGTCACCGGCGGCTTCGGCGGACGCCGCGTGATGAAGCTGCGCGACATCCTCGGCGTGCTGCGCGACTCGTACTGCCGCACGCTCGGCATCGAATACATGCACATCCAGGATCCCGAGCAGCGCCGCTGGTTCCAGCAGAAGCTCGAGGTCAAGTACGTCAAGCCCAACCACGACGAGCAGCTGCGCGTGCTGCGCAAGCTCAACGAGGCCGAGGCGTTCGAGACGTTCCTGCAGACGAAGTTCGTCGGCCAGAAGCGCTTCTCGCTCGAGGGCGGCGAGTCGCTCATCCCCCTGCTCGACGAGGTCCTGCAGGGCGCGGCGAACGCCGGTCTCGACGGCGCGGCGATCGGCATGGCGCACCGCGGCCGACTCAACGTGCTGACGAACATCGCCGGCAAGACGTACGGCCAGGTGTTCCGCGAGTTCGAGGGATCACTGACCCCGGGAAACCAGCGCGGCTCGGGCGACGTGAAGTACCACCTGGGCACCGAGGGGACGTTCGTCGCCGAGGACGGCGCTGAGCTGCCCGTCTATCTCGCGGCGAACCCGTCGCACCTCGAGACCGTCGACGGCGTGCTCGAGGGCATCGTACGCGCCAAGCAGGACCGCAAGCCGATCGGCACCTTCGCCTGGCTGCCCATCCTCGTGCACGGCGACGCGGCCTTCGCCGGCCAGGGCGTCGTGGTCGAGACGCTGCAGATGTCGCAGCTGCGCGGATACCGCACCGGCGGCACGGTGCACATCGTGGTCAACAACCAGGTCGGCTTCACCACCCTGCCGACCGATTCGCGCACCTCCGTGTACGCCACCGACGTCGCCAAGACCATCCAGGCGCCGGTGTTCCACGTGAACGGCGACGACCCCGAGTCGGTCATCCATGTGGCGCGGCTGGCGTTCGAGTACCGCGAGCGCTTCCACCGCGATGTCGTCATCGATCTGGTCTGCTACCGCCGCCGTGGTCACAACGAGGGCGACGACCCGTCGATGACCCAGCCGCTGATGACCGACCTCATCCAGGCCAAGCGGTCGGTGCGCAAGCTCTACACCGACGGCCTCGTCGGCCGTGGCGACATCACCGAGGAGGAGTACGACCAGGCCAAGGCGGACTTCCAGAACCGCCTCGAGATCGCCTTCGCCGAGACGCACGCCGCCGAGACCGGTGCGACGCCGATCGCCCCCGACCTCGCTCCGGTCGATGCGCAGGTCGGCGCCCCCGATGTGACCGGTGTGCCGCTCGAGGTGGTCCACCTCATCGGCGACGCGCACGCGAACAAGCCCGACGGCTTCACGGTGCACTCCAAGCTGCAGCAGCAGCTCGACAAGCGCCTGACGATGAGCCGCGAGGGGGGCATCGACTGGGGCTTCGGCGAGCTGCTGGCCTTCGGATCGCTGCTCGTCGAGGGCACACCCGTGCGCCTGGCCGGACAGGACTCCCGTCGTGGCACGTTCGTGCAGCGGCATGCCGTGCTGCACGACCGCCGCAACGGCCAGGAGTGGCTGCCACTGGCGAACCTGACCGACGGCCAGGGTCGTTTCTTCGTGTACGACTCTCTGCTCAGCGAGTACGCCGCGCTCGGATTCGAGTACGGCTACTCGGTCGAGAACCCCGATGCCCTCGTGCTCTGGGAGGCGCAGTTCGGCGACTTCGCCAACGGCGCCCAGTCCGTCATCGACGAGTACATCTCGGCCGCCGAGCAGAAGTGGGGCCAGCAGTCCAGCGTCGTCATGCTGCTGCCGCACGGATACGAGGGCCAGGGCCCCGACCACTCCTCCGCACGCATGGAGCGCTTCCTGCAGCTGTGCGCGCAGGACAACATGTACGTGGCGCGCCCGTCGACGCCGGCCTCCTATTTCCACCTGCTGCGCCGCCAGGCGTACGCCCGTCCGCGCAAGCCGCTGATCGTCTTCACCCCGAAGGCGATGCTGCGCCTGCGCGGTGCGACCAGCGAGGTCGCAGACTTCACCAAGGGCCGCTTCGAGCCGGTGATCGACGACGACCGCGGTCTCGACCGCGACGCCGTCACGCGCGTGCTCGTGCACTCGGGCAAGATCCACTGGGATCTGCGCAGCGAGCTGGAGAAGAACCCGAACCCCGAGATCGCGCTGGTGCGCCTGGAGCAGCTGTACCCGACGCCGATCGACGAGCTGAAGGCGATCACCGACTCGTACCCGAACGCCGAGCTGGTGTGGGTGCAGGACGAGCCCGAGAACCAGGGCGCCTGGCCGTTCCTCGCGCTGGAGTTCGCCGAGGTCCCCGGTCCTCGGCAGTTCCACGCGGTGACGCGCCCGGCTGCGGCGTCGCCGGCGACCGGCTCGTCGAAGGTGCACGCCGCCGAGCAGGTCGCGCTGCTGAAGACCGCCCTGACCGTCGGCTGACGCTCGGATGCGAAAGGCCGCCGCCCTCCTCGGAGGGCGGCGGCCTTTCACGTGAGCGGTCGCCCGTCAGTATCAGAGGCGGAGTCGGTATCAGTACCAGATGCCGAGGAAGGCCGACGGGGTGGTCAGGAAGGCTCGGGAGAGCGCGCTCACCGCGTCGCTGTCGCCGTGGATCCGCCCGGCAGCGGCGAGCTGCGTCGCCGGCACTCCCCCGGCGTAGATCGTCGAGAGCTCGACGACGCCGAGCGTCACGTCGGGCGAATCGGAGGTCGCGGCGACCCGGGCCCGGCCGCTGTCGTCGATGACGATCCGCCAGTCGTCCGCGGCGAAACCGAGCGGGTCGTCGACGCGCAGCACGATGTCGAGCGGTGCGCTGTAGCTGCGCGCAGCGAGCGCCGCCTCGATGTCGAGCACCCGCAGCCAGCCATGGTCGTGCAACTCGGCGGTGACCGCACGCTGGTCGGCGACCAGCCAGGGCAGCGGGTCATCGATGGGCCGCAGGTCGACGCGCGCGCTGGTGACCAGGTCGTGCTGCACGACAAACCGCCAGATCGCGCGCAGCGCCTCGTCGGACACCGTGATGATCGAGCGGATGCGCATCTCGGAGCGGAACCCTCCGGGAACCTCGGCGAGCGTGTACGCCATGGCCCCCTGCACCGCACCGTCCGCGCCGATGAACCGCACCCCGCGGACGGCGGCAGCCTCCTTGTCTCCTTCGGCCAGGCCCGCCATGCGCTGCCACCGGCCGCGCCATCCGGGGACCTGCCCGGAACGCAGGGTCCGGGATGCCTCGTGCAGACGCTCGAGATCGTCAGCGAGACTCTGCTTGTCGGCGTAGACGAGCCGCCCCTCCGATGTCTCACTGCCGCGCCAGCCGGCGCGCGCCGTGTCGACGGTGAATCGCATCACGGGCACCGCGGGGCCGAAGCCGTAGCGACCGTAGATCGTCGCCTCGGATGCGGTGAGCCCGGCGATCGGGACGCCGGCGCGCGCCGCGGCACGCAGCTCCCCCTCGAGCAGATTGCGGGCGATGCCGCGTCGGCGGTGCGTCCCCGCCACGGTGACGGAGCTGATCGCCCACATGTCGATCTCGCCGCCGGGAAGACTGAGCGGTGTCACCCAGCTGTTGACCGTCGCGATCGGCCAGGCGCCGCCTTCCGGGTCGTACACGCCGATGTTGCGCCGTGTGCGCATGGTCTCGCGCATCTGCGCCAGCTCGGCGTCGGTGGGATCCTCGTCGAGGAAGCCGCGTGCGTCCGCGCGGAGGAAGCCCTCCGCGTCGGCATCGACCGCCATGTCGGCGATGCGGTATTCCAGGCCCCTCTCGCGCAGGTTGCGCTGCGAATCCGGGTCGACGGAGATGATGGTCTCTTCCGGTGCGGTCATCCACCCAGCCTAAGCGGACGCGATGGCGCCGCCGCCGTGCGAGTCCGTCCTGGCCGTCAGTGCGTCGCCTGGGCCGAACGCAGGCGCGCCAGCACCTGGTCTCGCAGCTCTTCGGGCGCGGTCTCCTTGCAGGCTCGCGCGACGACCTCGGTGAGGGTCTTCGCGACCAGCGCCTCGTCCTTGCATGCTTCGCAGTTCTCGAGATGCTCGCGAATCTCGGTGTGCTCGGTGCGGCACACCTCGTTGCGGAGGTACTCCTCCAGATCCCGGCGCGCCTTCTCGCAGCCGCAGTCGCTCATTTCCTGCTCCTTGGTTCTGCCGCGCGGATTCCCCGTTCAGCGGCGTAGTCGGCCAGCAGCTCGCGAAGCATGCGCCTGCCACGGTGCAGGCGGCTCATCACGGTGCCGATGGGGGTCTTCATGATGTCGGCGATCTCCTGGTAGGAGAATCCCTCGACGTCGGCGAGGTAGACCGCGAGGCGGAAGTCCTCGGGCACCTCCTGCAGGGCATCCTTCACCGCCGATGCCGGCATGTGGTCGATGGCCTCTGCCTCGGCGGAGCGACTGTGCGACGCGGTCGTCGACTCGGCGCCGCCGAGCTGCCAGTCCTCGAGCTCGTCGATCGTTCCCTGGAACGGCTCGCGCTGGCGCTTGCGGTAGATGTTGATGTACGTGTTCGTGAGGATGCGATACAGCCACGCCTTCAGGTTCGTGCCCTGCGTGAACGTCGACCATGCGCCGTACGCCTTCACGAAGGTCTCCTGCACGAGGTCGGCGGCGTCAGCCGGGTTGCGCGTCATGCGCATGGCTGCGGCGTAGAGCTGATCCATGAAGGGGATCGCCTGCTCCTCGAAGTCGCGTCGAGGATCGCTGGAAGCTGTCTCGTCCATCACGCGCCAGTCTAGGCCGGAGAGCACATCGTCAGCGGAGGCGTCGACGCGGTCGCTCAGCGCGTTCGCCGTCATATGTCTTCTCCTCTCCGTCTGTCGCGGGGCTTCACTAGGCTTAGAACCGATGAGCACTGAACGGTATTCCCCTGCACCCGCTCGAGGCCGGTACGTCGCACCGCTCGCCGAGCACGCCGTGCGCGCGTCCGTCACGGTCCCCGGCTCCAAGTCGCTCACCAACCGCGAGCTGGTGATCGCCGCGATCGCCGATGGACCGGGCCGGCTGATCCGTCCCCTGCACTCCGACGACTCCCGTCGCATGATCGAGGCGCTGCGTCTGCTGGGCGTGAGCATCGAAGAGGAGCCCTCGGATGGCGAGTTCGGCCCCGATCTCCTCGTCACCCCCGCCCGGCTGCGGGGCGGGGTGACCGTCGACTGCGGTCAGGCCGGCACCGTGATGCGCTTCATCGCGCCGCTCGCCGGACTCGCCGACGACGAGGTTCACCTGACCGCGCACGCGAGCGCGCTGCACCGGCCGATGGGCGCCCTGATCACCGGATTGCGCGACCTGGGGGTCGACATCGATGACGAGGGCACCTGGTCGCTGCCGTTCACCGTGCGAGGGCACGGACGGATCCGTGGCGGCCGCGTCGAGATCGATGCCTCCGGCTCCAGCCAGTTCGTCTCGGGGCTGCTTCTCGCCGCGCCGCGCTTCGACGTCGGCCTGCATCTCGTGCACATCGGGCAGCACCTGCCGAGCCTGCCTCACATCGACATGACGATCGAGTCGCTCAGCCGGCGCGGCATCCGCATCGAGCGTCCCGCCACTGGCGAATGGCTGGTCGAGGCCGGCGTCCCCCGCGCGAAGGACGTCGCGATCGAACCGGACCTCTCCAACGCCGCGCCCTTCCTCGCGGCCGCGCTGGTGACCGGCGGCGAGGTCACGGTGACCGGCTGGCCGCTGCACTCCACCCAGCCGGGCGCCCTGCTGCCCGACATCCTGCACGCGCTCGGCGCGCACACCAGTCGGCACGGCGGCGCTCTCACCGTGCGCGCGGGCGAGGGCATCCGGGGTCTCGACATCGACCTGTCCGCGGCGAGCGAGCTGACACCGACCATCGTGGGTCTCGCCGCGTTCGCCGACGGTCCCACCACGATCCGGGGCGTCGCGCACATCCGCACCCACGAGACCGACCGCATCGCGGCGCTGGTGAACAACCTGCGCGCGCTCGGCGGCGACGCCGAGGAGCTGCCCGACGGTCTTCGCATCACCCCGCGTCCGCTGCGCGGCGGCGCCTGGCCGGCGCATCACGATCACCGGATGGCGACCACCGGCGCCCTCATCGGGCTGCGCGTTCCGGGGGTCGAGATCGACGACATCGGCACGACCGCCAAGACCCTGCCCGAGTTCACCCGGCTCTGGGAGCGCATGCTGACGGGCGCCATCGCGTGAGCTGGCTCGGCGACGACGACGACCTCGACGATGTCGAGGAGTTCGACGAGAGCCGCATCCGCACCCGCCCCAATCCGAAGGCGAACCGTCCGCGCACGAAGCGCCGCCCCGCGCACGATGACGCGGAGATCGGGCGCATCCTCGGCGTCGACCGAGGCAGGTACAGCGTGCTGCTCGGCGAGGACACCGCCGAGGAGCACACGATCACGGCCGCCAGGGCGCGGGAGCTGCGACGCACGCCGATCGTGACCGGTGATCGTGCTCGGGTCGTCGGTGAGCTCTCGGGCGAGGAGGGCACCCTCGGCCGCATCGTCGGCATCGTCGAGCGCACCTCGCTGCTGCGCCGCAGCGCCGACGACACCGATCAGGTCGAGCGGGTCATCGTCGCGAACGCGGACCAGATGCTCGTGGTCGTCGCCGCCGCCGATCCCGAGCCCCGCGCCCGCCTGGTCGATCGCTATCTCGTGGCGGCGCTGGATGCCGGCATCCGCCCGCTGCTCGTCGTGACCAAGACCGACCTCGCCGACCCCGCCGACTTCCTCTCCCACTTCGAGGGACTGGACCTGACGGTGTTCACGAGCGCGAGAGGGCAGATGCCCGTCGACGAGATCGGCGAGGCGCTGGTGGGCCATTCCACTGTGTTCGTCGGCCACTCCGGTGTCGGCAAGTCGACGCTGGTGAACGCCCTGGTGCCCGACGCGCATCGCGCGACAGGCCATGTCAACGAGGTCACCGGCCGCGGACGGCACACGTCGTCCTCGACCGTGTCGCTGCGGTATGTCGGCAGAGCCGGCAGCGGCTGGGTGATCGACACCCCCGGAGTCCGCTCGTTCGGGCTCGGGCACGTCGATCCCGCCAACATCCTCACCGCCTACACCGAGCTCGCGGAGATCGCTGCGGACTGCCCGCGGGGATGCACGCACCTGGCCGATGCCGAGGACTGCGCCCTGAACGAGGCGGCAGCCGACGGCGAGCTGAGCGAGACCGGTCAGGCCCGGCTGGAGTCGCTGCAGCGGCTGCTGGCGACCTTCGCCGGATAGGCTTGAGGAGTGACCACACGCCTGGAACCCGGTACCGCCGCCCCCGACTTCTCGCTGCTCGATCAGGACGGCGAGTCCGTCTCGCTCGCTGATCTGCGCGGCCAGAAGATCATCCTGTACTTCTACCCGGCGGCGATGACTCCGGGCTGCACGACCCAGGCGTGCGACTTCCGTGACAGCGTCTCATCGCTGCAGGCCGCCGGGTACACCGTCGTCGGCGTCTCCCGCGACGAGCCGGAGAAGCTGAAGGCGTTCCGCGAACGCGATGGTCTCACCTTCACGCTGCTCAGCGACCCCGATCACGCGGTGCATGCAGCGTACGGCGTGTGGGGCGAGAAGATGAACTACGGCAAGGTCGTCGAGGGCGTGATCCGCTCCACCTTCGTCATCGACGAGGAGGGTGCGATCGCCGCCGCGCAGTACAACGTGAAGGCGACCGGCCACGTCGCCCGGCTGCGCAAGAACCTCGGCATCGACGCCTGAACGCTCCACCCAGCGTCTGCGTCAGGCGCGGTCGCGCGGCTCGTCATCGCGGCTCAGCCGCGGATCGGATGCCCCGTCACGGTGTGTGGCGCTGATCAGCAGCACGAGGCCGATCAGCGCCGTTCCGCCGACTCCGAGGGTGAACAGCCACACCTTCGGCTCGATGCTCAGCGATGCCAGACCGAGCGCGACGCCGAGCACCTGCAGCACCACTCCCCCCGAGCGCGCCCACGACGCTCGACGGAGCGTGCCCCACGAGAACGCCCCCAGGGCGACAGCCGCGATCATGGTGAGCACGATCAGAGCGATGCCGCTGATGTCCGACGCCGCCCCGCCCGCCCCCAGGGCGAGCAGCTCGATGACGCAGACGACCGCGAGGGCGATGGCCTCGATGGCGAGCACGATGGCGGCGGCGACGGCCGGACCGGAAGGGCGCACGTGGGCTCCTCTCAAGAGCTGTAGGAAAACCCTTGATTTCAGACTATTTCTGTAACACAATGGAACAAGCCATGTGCTCCCACATCGGAGTGGGGCGGGCGGTCGCCCGCATCACCAGGGTAGCCGACCCCGATCCGCTCACCCGATCTGCGCGCCGCGTGAACGGCGCCCCACACCGAAACACCTATCTCTGAGGAGCCCCCCGTATGGATTGGCGCGATAAAGCAGCCTGCCTGACCGTCGACCCCGAGCTGTTCTTCCCCGTCGGGAACACCGGCCCCGCCGTCGACCAGATCGAGAAGGCGAAGGCAGTGTGCGCCACCTGCACCGTCACCGAGATCTGCTTGCAGTACGCACTCGAGTCCGGCCAGGACTCGGGCGTGTGGGGCGGTCTCTCTGAAGACGAGCGTCGCGCGCTCAAGCGTCGCGCCGCTCGCGCACGCCGCGCCGGCTGACCCCGACCACCCGAAAGCGCCGGCCCCCGACGGGGACCGGCGCTTTCGTGGTCTCGGGGAAACTCAGCTCAGACCGATATCCACCGCATCGGGATCTCGATGATCACCTCGGTGCCCTCGCCTTCGGCGCCCTTCCACTCGATGCTGCCGCTGAGCTCGCCCTGGATGAGGGTGCGCACGATCTGCGTGCCGAGCCCCTGACCCACCCGCCCCTCGGGAAGACCGTGTCCGCTGTCGGCCACGGTCACCCGCAGCAGCTCGGAGGTGCGGGACGCCTCGATGCGCACGATGCCCTCCTGACCCGCGAGGCCGTGCTCGACGGCGTTCGTGACGACCTCGGTGAGAGCCAGCGCGAGTGGGGTCGCGTACTCGCTGGGCAGCACCCCGAAGCGTCCCTCGAGCTGCGTGCGCGCGCGTGTGTTGGGCGCGGCAGCGACCTCTGCCACGAGCTTCAGCACCCGGTCGAACACCTCGTCGAAGTCCACCGTCTGCGCGAGCCCGCTGGCGAGGGTGTCGTGCACGACGGCGATCGACTCGACGCGGCGCATGGCCTGGGTGAGCGCCTCGCGGGCCTCGTCGGAGTGCGTGCGACGCGCCTGGATCCGCAGCAGGGAGGCGACGGTCTGCAGGTTGTTCTTCACCCGGTGGTGGATCTCGCGGATCGTCGCGTCCTTGGTGATCAGCTCCTGCTCCTGGTGGCGCAGCTCGGACACGTCGCGGCACAGCACGATCGCACCGATCCGGGTGCCGTGATCCTTGAGCGGGATCGCCCGCAGCGACACCGTGACGCCGCGTGCCTCCATGTCGGTGCGCCAGGGCGCGCGCCCGGTGACGACAACGGGCAGCGACTCGTCGACCTGACGCGACGGCGGCACGAGCCGAGTGGTGACCTCGGCGAGCGACTCCCCCTCGAGCTCGTCGTCGAAGCCCATCCGGTTGAAGGCGGACAGCGCATTGGGGCTCGCGAAGGTGGTGATGCCGTCGACGTCGAGGCGGATGAGCCCGTCGGACGCGCGAGGCGCCCCGCGCCGCGGCGCGGTCGGCGCGGCGAGGTCGGGGAACTCGCCGGAGGTGATCATCCGGAACAGGTCGTTCGCGCACTCGTCGAAGCTGATCTGCTGCCGCGACGGCATCCGCACCTCGCCGAGATTGGTGTGCCGGGTCAGGACTCCGATGATCTCGCCCTCGTCCTTGCCCTCCCTGCGGCGCACCGGCACGGCACGGACCCGGGTGGGCGTCTCCTCGAACCAGTCCGGCGAGGACGAGTCGACTATCGCCCCGGACTCGAACGCCGACTGCACCTGCGTGCGCCACTGCGGGCGCACCTTCTCGCCGACGAGATCGCGATAGAACAGGGTGGCTGCGCCGCTCGGACGCGAGTGGGTGACCGCGACGAACGAACCGTCGGCGGTCTTGACCCAGATCACCATGTCGGCGGACGCGAGGTCGGCCAGCAGCTGGCCGTCACCGGCCATGCGGTGGAGCCATTCGACATCGGCATCCGTGAGGAGACCCTGGGCGTGGACGAGGTCGCTGAGTGTTGACACGGATTCAGCCTACTGGCGCCCCGTGCAGCGTTCAGAGGATGGCGAGGGAGCTCGCCCGCCAGCGTCCGTCGAAGCCCTCGAGCCTGATCGCGACAGCCCGCGTGCGTCCGGGCCCTGCAACCACCACGACCGCCTCGATCACATTGTCAACCGGCGCGCTCTCGCGGATCGAGAGGATCTGGAAGCTCGGGCGCGTGGGCGCCAGATTCCGTGCGCTTCGTGCGCGCGCCGACAGGTTGGCCCGCGCGACCAGGGCGCGGAACGCGTCTTCACTGAACCACCGCGCGAGCTGATCGACCTCGCGGACACCGGCGAGCACCTCCAGCGCTCCCTGCGTGAGACTGCGCAGCAGCGGCACCGGGTCGGGCAGCTGGGCCGCCGAGGTCGGCTGCGGATCGAAGTACTCGTTCAACGTCGTCGTCGTCATCACACGATCCCCCCAGCGCGTGGTCCTGCTCATCTTCGTAGCGAACCCCACGAAAATAACACAGGGAATGAAGGCTGCCCAGGGTGATCTCCCCCCTGTGGAGAACTCGCGTCGCCCCTGCAAGTTCTCCCCTACTGTCGAGAACGTGGAATGGGAGCATCTCTTCGACGACCTGGAGGGTCAGCTCGCGGCCGAGTGGGAGGCCGAGCGGGCGGCGCTGGATGCCGAGTCCGAGCGGCTGCGCATCTCGAAGCTGACGCTGCATGACCGGCTGCGCGCGATGAGCGCGACCGAGGGCGGGATGGTGCTGGAGCTGGCCGGCGGCGAGCGATGGGATGCCGTCCTGCGCGTCGTCGGCGCCGACTGGGTGGGCGTGAGCGCGGGCGGCGACTCGAGGATGAGGATCGCGCCGTTGGGGGCCATCGAGTCGCTCGCAGTCGACCACGGCTCCCTGCTGGCCAGCCTCTCGGCCACCCCGCCGGATGGGGGCCTGCGCGGGCGCATGACGCTCGGCTTCGTCCTGCGAGACCTCGCCCGACGGCGCGTGCCTGTGACGCTCGGCAGGCGCTCGGGCGATCCTCAGCACGGAACGATCGACCGCGCCGGCGCCGATCACCTTGATCTGGCGCTGCACGACCCGCACGAGCCGCGACGCGTGCGCTCGGTGCGCGGATTCCGCTGCATCCCGTTCGCCGCGCTCAGCTGGGTGCGGGTGGAAGACGCCGGGGGCGTGGTCTGAGGGAGCGGCAGCCCGCGCCGCAGAGGACCTCAGTCCCGCCGCAGCGGCGCGGTCCCCCACACCTCGGGGAAGCTGGCCTCATTGGACTGCCGCCACAGCGCCATCCGACGCGCTTCCTCGGACTGGGCTTCGAGGTACTCAGCGAGGCTGGAGTGCTCCACCCGCCACCGCGGGGGCGAACCGACCTTCGAGCCGCGCAGACGACCCTCGTGCACGAGGTCGATGACTTCGTCGACCTCGATGCTGAGAAGCTCTGCGACCTGCGCGGGTGCGAGGAAGCGCGGCGCCTCTCCGGATGCTTCGGACATGCACTTATTCTCCCCCGGCCATGGCATGAAAGCCGTCACCGACCGGCCGTTGTGGATAACTTCGGCGGCGATCACCCGGCTTCTGTGACGATGTCTGCATGATGCGCTCCCGTACCCACCGTCGGTTCTTCGCCGACCTGCGATTCCTGATCGGCGTGGCGCTCGTGATCGCATCGGTGGCCGGTGTCTGGCTTCTGGTCTCGACGTCGCGCCAGACCACGCCGGTCCTCCAGGCGACGAGAACGGTCCTGCCCGGCGAGACCATCAGCTCGGCCGAGCTTCAGGTCGTCGAGGTGGGGCTCGGCTCGCTCGGCGACTCGTATCTCGCTCCGCAGAGCCTCGAACCGGGAGCCGTGGCGGTGCGCACGCTCACCGCCGGCGAGCTGGTGCCCCTCGCCGCGGTCGGCGACGTCGATGATCTGCGAACGACGTCGGTGGTGATCGGCAGCACGGCCGTCCCGGCCGGGGTGACGGCGGGGACGGTGGTCGAGCTGTGGCACGCGCCCCCGATCGACGACGGGCGCTCGTTCGAAGAGCCCCGGATCCTCGTCGCGGATGCCATCATCGCGCATGTCGCCGAGGAGGAGGGGATGCTGGCGGGAGGCCGCATCGATGTCGAGATCGTCGTCGACCGAGCCGACATCGCGGATGTGCTGGCTGCGATCACCGGCGGCGATGCCCTCTCGATCGTGCCGACGGGAGCCGGGTCGTGACGAATCTGGTCATCGTCGACGACGGGGGTGCTGCCGCGCTGCTCGCGACGGATCTCGAGCTCGAGGGAGCGCAGGTCACCGTCGTGCCGCCGGATGCCGTGACCGCTCTGCAGCTGGCAGGGATCGACGCGCTGCTCGTGCCGCCGATCCGCTCGGTGCTGACGTCCGACCTGGTCAGCGCCTGCGATCGCGCCGCCGTGCGCCTCGTGCCGGTCGGAACGGCGGACTCGCGGATCGCAGCGCGCTTCGGCCTGCCCGCCCCGCTGCCGTTCGACACTCCGGCGGCGCAGGTCCTGGCCGCGATCATCTCGGGAGCCGGCGTGGCCGGATCGTCCGACCACGGCCGACCGCCTCGCGTGCTCGCCGTCTGGGGGCCGCACGGCGCGCCGGGACGCACCACCCTCGCTATCCAGCTGGCGGTCGAGCTCACCAGAGCCGGACGGCGCACCGCGCTGATCGACGCCGACAGCGTCGCTCCTTCCGTGGCGCTGCAGCTGGGGCTCGGTGATGAGTCGCCAGGGCTGGCTGCGGCGTGTCGGCGAGCGCAGCTGGGCAGTCTCGACGTCGCCGAGCTGTCACGGCTGGCGGTGCCGCTCGAGACATCGGCGGGTGTGCTCGATGTCCTCGGCGGGCTGAATCGCCCGAGCCGGTGGCCGGAGCTCGCCGCCGCGCGTCTGCGTGCGACGCTGGCGGTCGCCCGGAACTGGCAGGACGAGGTCGTCGTCGACGTCGCGGCGGCGTTCGACGAGGACGACGACCAGCTCGGGCCCGACGCGCCGCAGCGGCACGCGGCCACCGCGGCCGTGCTGCTCGAGGCCGACGCGGTGATCGCCGTGCTGAGCGCCGATCCGCTGGGTGTCGGTCGGTTCCTGCGCGGGTACGCCGAGCTGCGTCACCTGGTGGGCGACACCCCGGTGACGGTTGTGGCCAACCGTGCCCGTCCCGGCCCGCTCGGCATCGACGCCAGAGGGCAGATTCGGCGCACTCTCAGCCGGTTCGCCGGCATCGACGACGTCGCCTTCGTCCCCCAGGACCAGCGGGCGGCGGATGCCTCGGCGCTGCACGCCAGGGCGATCGCGGACGTGGCGCCGCGTTCTCAGCTGGTGAGCGCCGTGCGGCGCATCGCCGCCGGCCTCGGCGCGCGCGCCGAGCTCACTGCCGGTAGCTCGCGAGGAAGTTCCCGAGACGCTCGACGGCCTCGCTGAGCACGCGTGCCTCCGGCAGCGTGACGACCCGCAGGTGATCGGGTGTGGGCCAGTTGAACCCGGTGCCCTGCACCAGGAGGATCTTCTCGGACACGAGCAGGTCGTAGACGAGCTTCTCATCGTCGCGGATCTCGTGCATCTCGGGATCCAGCCGCGGGAAGGCGTACAGCGCTCCCTCCGGCTTCACGCAGCTCACCCCGGGGATCGCCTCGAGGCCGCGCCAGGCGATGTCGCGCTGCTCGTGCAGCCGTCCCGAGGGCGCGATCAGAGAGCCGATCGACTGCACACCGCCGAGCGCTGCCTGCACGGCGTACTGCGCCGGCACGTTCGGGCACAGGCGGGTGGATGCCAGCAGCGTGATGCCCTCGAGGAAACCGCGGGCGTGCGACTTCGGCCCCGTGATGACCACCCATCCCGACCGGTAGCCGGCGACCCGGTAGGTCTTGGAGAGTCCGTTGAAGGTGAGACACAGCAGATCGGGTGCGAGCGTGGCGGTCGGGATGTGCTCGGCGTCGTCGAAGAGGATGCGGTCGTAGATCTCGTCCGAGAGAAGCAGCAGTTCGTTCTCCCGCGCGATCTGCACGAGTCCCTCGAGCACCTCGCGGGAGTAGACCGCACCGGTGGGGTTGTTGGGGTTGATGATGACGATCGCCTTGGTGCGCGGCGTCACCTTCGAGCGGATGTCCTCGAGGTCGGGCTGCCAGCCGTTCTCCTCGTCGCAGATGTAGTGCACGGGTGTGCCGCCGGCGAGCGATGTCATCGCGGTCCAGAGCGGATAGTCCGGGGCGGGGATGAGCACCTCGTCGCCCTCGTCGAGCAGCGCCTGCATGACCATCGTGATCAGCTCGGAGACGCCGTTGCCCAGGAACACGTCGTCCGGATCGAAGCGCGGGAAGCCCTCGACCTCCTCGTAGCGGCTGACGACGGCGCGGCGGGCGGTGATCACGCCCTTGCTGTCGCTGTACCCGTGCGCGGTCGGCAGAGCTGCGAGCATGTCGCGCACGATCTGGTGCGGCGCCTCGAAGCCGAAGGTCGCCGGGTTGCCGGTGTTCAGCTTGAGGATCTGATGCCCCTCGGACTCCAGGCGCGCCGCCTCGACCAGCGCCTTGCCACGGATCTCGTAGAGAACGTTCCTCAGCTTCGACGACTGATCAAGGGTGCGGCGGGTCATTCCGCCAGGATACCGGCAGCGTCACGCAGCGCTGTCGCGTGCGACAGCCGGCCGCGACGAGTGCTCTCCACGTGCGCGTGGGCCAGGGCGCCGGCCCTCTCTCCGTCGCGGTCGCGGACCGCCTCGAACAGCGCCACATGCTCGTCGGTGACCTGCGCGAGATCGTCGTGCAGCACGAGCGACCAGCGCAGCCGGCTGCGAATGCTCTTCATCAGATCCGCGAGCAGCCCGTTCTCGGCCAGGGCGACGACGACCTCGTGGAAGTCGGCTGCCGCCCGGCGCGCTGCGATCGCGTCGGCTCGGTCGCCGCACTCATGCGCCTCCTGCAGGACGCTCCGCAGACGTTCGAGCCCGTCGGGGCGATGGCGCTCGGCGGCGAGACGGAAGGCCATGGGCTCGAGCACCTCACGCACCTCGTCGAGATCGACGAGGTCCTCGAGCGTGAACTTCCGCACGACCGCCCAGGTGCGAGGACGCAGCTCGACGAGGCCCTCGGCCTCGAGCACCTTCAGAGCATCGCGCACCGGCACGCGGCTGACGCCGAACTCCCCGGCGAGGTCACGCTCGATGAGCCGGCTTCCGGGCTGACGGATCCCGTCGATGATCGCATCGCGCAGCCACGACGCGACCCGTCCCGACTCCAGCCCACGTTCCTGCGCTCTGATCACAGGATCATCCTCGCACTGGTCCGCTTCGCGGCTGAGCAGGTGGTCGCTGCGACACGGGCGGCATCCGGTCAGCGCCACCCGTGCCGGTGCGCGCTACTTCTTCTTCTTGCTCTGCGCCCGTCGCTGCTCGCGGTTTCCCGTCGGCTGCTCATCGGCATCCACCGACTGACCGAACGCGCCTCGCGCGGCGACGGATGCGCGGGCGGTGGCCGCCTTCTGCACCTGACCGCTCTCGTTGCGCACCTCGACGTCTCCGGCGTCGTTGGGCGCTGAGTACTCCAGCTTCTGCGCGGGCTGCTCGTCGACCAGGCCCTTGGCCTCGACCTCGGTCTGGTCGTCGCCGGCGCGACGCACCTCGACCTCGAGGTTGAAGAGGTAGCCGACCGACTCCTCCTTGATCTGGCCCATCATCGCCTGGAACATCGCATAACCCTCGCGCTGATACTCGATCAGCGGGTCGCGCTGCGCCATCGCCCGCAGGCCGATGCCGTCCTTCAGGTAGTCCATCTCGTAGAGGTGATCGCGCCAGCGGCGATCGAGCACCTGCAGCACGACGCGGCGCTCGAGCTCTCGCGTCGCGGCCTCGCCGAGCCCCTCCTCGCGCTTCTCGTACGCGATCCTCGCGTCGGAGAGCAGCTCGCGCTTGAGCCCCTCCGCGGTGATGGCGCCCTTGCGGTCTCCCGCTTCCGCGACGACCTCGTCGATCGTCACGTCCATCGGGTACAGCGTCTTCAGCTCCGCCCACAGCGCGTCGAAGTCCCAGCTCTCGGTGTGGCCGGCGCTGGTGTGGTCGTCGACGATCCCGCCGATCGCATCCTCGATGAAGTGCTGCACGCGGTCGGCGATGTCGTCACCGTGCAGGATCTGACGGCGGTCGGCGTAGATCGCCTCGCGCTGCCGGTTCAGCACGTCGTCGTACTTGAGCACGTTCTTGCGCATCTCGGCGTTGCGCGCCTCGACCTGCGACTGGGCGCTGCGGATGGCGCGGCTGACCAGACCCGACTCGATCGGCACGTCGTCGGGGAAGTTCGTGCGGGCGAGGATCGCCTCGGCGGCACCCGACTGGAACAGGCGCATCAGGTCGTCGGTGAGGCTCAGGTAGAAGCGGCTCTCACCGGGGTCGCCCTGACGGCCCGAGCGTCCGCGCAGCTGGTTGTCGATGCGGCGCGACTCGTGGCGCTCGGTGCCGAGCACGTACAGCCCGCCCGCCTCGGTGACCTTGACACCGTCCTCGGCGACCTTCTTCTTCATCGCCTCGTAGGTGTCGTCCCACGCGGCCTCGTACTCCTCCGGAGTCTCCTCCGGGTCGAGGCCCTTGGCCTTGAGCTCCTGCACCGCGAGGAACTCGGCGTTTCCGCCGAGCATGATGTCGGTGCCTCGACCGGCCATGTTCGTGGCGACCGTGACGGCGCCGAGCTTTCCGGCGAGCGCGACGATCTCGGCTTCACGCGCGTGGTTCTTGGCGTTGAGCACCTCGTGCTTGACGCCCTTCTTGGCGAGCAGTCGCGAGAGGTACTCGCTCTTCTCGACGCTCACCGTGCCGACGAGCACCGGCTGGCCGGCCGCGTGGCGCTCGGCGATGTCCTCGACCACCTGCGCGAACTTCGCCTGCTCGTTCTTGTACACGAGGTCCGGCTGGTCCTTGCGGATCATCGGGCGGTTGGTCGGGATCGGGACGACGCCGAGCTTGTAGGTCGACATGAACTCGGCCGCCTCGGTCTCGGCGGTTCCGGTCATGCCGGCGAGCTTGCCGTAGAGACGGAAGTAGTTCTGCAGCGTGACGGTGGCCAGCGTCTGGTTCTCGGCCTTGACGGGAACGCTCTCCTTGGCCTCGATGGCCTGGTGGATGCCCTCGTTGTAGCGGCGCCCGACGAGGATGCGGCCGGTGTGCTCGTCGACGATCATGACCTCGTCGTTCATCACGACGTAGTCGGTGTCGCGCTTGAACAGCGCGATGGCCTTGATCGAGTTGTTCAGGAACGAGATGAGCGGGGTGTTGGCCGACTCGTAGAGGTTGTCGATGCCGAGGTAGTCCTCGACCTTCTCGATGCCCGGCTCCAGGACGCCGATGGTGCGCTTCTTCTCGTCGACCTCGTAGTCGACGCCCGGCTCGAGGGTGCGGGCGATCTTCGCGAACTCGGTGAACCAGCGGTTCGCCTCACCCGAGGACGGGCCCGAGATGATGAGCGGGGTGCGGGCCTCATCGATGAGGATCGAGTCGACCTCATCCACGATGGCGAAGAAGTGCCCGCGCTGGACGAGGTCCTCCTTGCGCCACGCCATGTTGTCGCGCAGGTAGTCGAAGCCGAACTCGTTGTTCGTGCCGTACGTGATGTCGGCCGCGTACTGCTGGCGGCGCACCTCGGGAGTCTGGCCCGAGACGATCGTCCCGGTGGTCATGCCCAGCGCACGATGCACGCGGCCCATCAGCTCGGACTGGTACGAGGCGAGGAAGTCGTTCACCGTGATGACGTGCACGCCCTCGCCTGCGATGGCGTTGAGGTAGGACGGGAAGGCGGCGACGAGCGTCTTGCCCTCACCGGTCTTCATCTCGGCGATGTTGCCGAAGTGCAGAGCCGCGCCGCCCATGATCTGCACGTCATAGGCGCGCATGCCCAGCGTGCGGCGTGCGGCCTCGCGCACGGCGGCGAAGGCCTCCGGCATCAGCTGGTCGAGCGTCTCGCCCTTGTCGAATCGCGCGCGCAGCTCGGCGGTCTCATTCCGCAGCTCGTCGTCGGTGAGCTTCTCGAAGTCGTCTTCGAGCGCGTTCACGGCCTTCGCGACCTGCTTGAGCCGGCGGAGGATGCGTCCCTCGCCCGCGCGCAGCAGCTTCTCGAGAGGATTCGCCACGGATGTCTCCCTTGGATTTACGTCCCGGAGCAACGGTCAGCACCGGACATGCTTTGCCATGTTACCGGCGCGTGACCTGCGCACGCTGTGCACCGGCAGGTCGATGCACGCTCACGGCGAACGGACACGCCGCGCGGGTTCCCGGGGGCCTTCAATGTTGCCGGATATGCATATACCGAGAAACGCAATACCGGCGCGCCGGTCGAGGAGTCACCATGTCCGTTCGCCAGAGCCTGCTCGCCATCCTCGACCAGGGGCCGTGCTACGGCTATCAGCTGCGCGCCGAGTTCGATCGCCGCACCGGCTCCACCTGGCCGCTCAACGTCGGCCAGATCTACAACACCCTCGAGCGCCTGGAGCGCGACGGCCTCGTCGCGAGGGGCGCGGTCGACGAGCACGGCCACGTCTACTGGCAGATCACGCCGGCGGGACGGGCGGAGGTGCGTACCTGGCTGGACTGCCCCGTCGAGCGCGGGCACGGCACGCGCGACGAGCTGGCGATCAAGCTGGCCGTCGCCGCCACGCTGCCCGGCGTCGATGTCGTGAGCGTGATCCAGCACCAGCGGACCGCGTCGCTCGCACAGCTGGAGCGACTGAACCGCACCCGGCGCGCCGGCATGAACGCGGACGGGCCCGAGGAGCTCGCCAGGACGCTGGTCGTCGATTCGATGATCTTCGCGGCCGAGGCCGAGGTGAGCTGGCTCGACCACGTCGAGCAGCGGCTCGGCGAGCACCCGCAGCACGCACTGCAGCTGGAGCTGTCCACCGAGCGCCCCAAGCGTGGGCGTCCCGCGAAGGCGCTCGCCTGACGTCGGCGCCCCCTTCGGGCATCCGCACCCCCTCGCCACGGCGCGAGCCGAAGGGGGCGCCGACGGTGCGATGGGGCGCCGACGGGGTGGTGTTCGCGACGGGCGCATCGGATGCACAGCACGCGCACCGACCGACGACCGTAGGATCGTGACATGGCCGGATTCTGGGGCAGACGCAGACGTGAAGAAGAGGCGCTCGCAGCGCAGGACGCGGATCTCGCGCGCCGCGCCGAGCAGGCGCTGGTCGCGGCGGACGAGCGCATCCGCACCACCTCCGATGAGCTCGCGTTCGCCCAGGCCGAGCTCGGCGACTCACTGACCGCAGACCTCGGCAACGCCCTGCGGTCGGTGCGCACTCACCTGGGTGAGGCGTTCCAGCTGCACCAGCTGAACCACGACGAGATCCCCGACACGGTCGAGGAGCTGCGCACCCGCAACGCGCGCATCGTGCAGCTGTGCGAGTGGGCCGAGAATCTGCTCGATGAGAAGACCGGTGAGCTCGCCGAGACGGTCGCGAAGGTGCGCAGGGCTCCCGAGGTGATCGCGCAGGTGCGGCGGGATGCCGAGTCCCTCGCCGCACGCGTCCCGCAGGCGCGCTCCACGATCGAGCGCCTCTCGTCGCGGTACTCCGAGACCGCGATGCGTCGCATCGCCTCGTCGGGTGACGAAGCCGAGCAGCTTCTCGCCTTCGCCACCCACAGCGCAGACGTGTCGGAGCGCCGCCGCGCCGCGCGTCAGAACGAGGAGGCGAACCTCGCCCTCGAGACCGCGACCGAGGCCGTGCGTCGCGCAGGCGCGATGCTGGATGCCGTGGAGGACTTCGAGATCCAGGCGCTGCGCGCCGAATCCACGCTCGCCGATGTCGTCGCCGATTCGCGCGGTGACATCGTCGCGGCCCGCAGCGCTCCGCAGACGCCGGAGGTGACCAAGGCGACCGCGGAGCTCGAGGCCGCGCTGCTCGCGCTCGCGCCGTCGGGCACGCGCAACGACCCTTACGCCGAGCTCACGCAGCTGCGCGGCGCGAACACCGCCCTCGACGAGGCGATCGCGAAGGCGCAGTACCGCGCACAGAACCCGCTCCCCTCGCTCGATCACGTGCAGCATGCCCTCGACGACGCCGATCGTCAGCTGGGCGTGGCACGCGGGCTCATCGCCGGTCATCGTGGCTGGATCGGCGCCGACGCGCGCACCCGACTCGCCGAGGCGGAGCGTCTGCGCATGGATGTCCCCGCGATGCTTCCCGCGGAGAACACCCGCGAACAGGCGCTGGCGGCCGCTCGGCGCGTGGCGCTGCTGGCGTCCGAGGCCCTGCAGCTCGCCCAGCGCGACATCGACTCGTCCCGCCCGCAGAATCAGGGCTGGGGCGGCGACGGCTGGGGCGGCGGCGGGGGTCGCCGCGGCGGTGTGGGCGGCGGCGACATCATGGGCGGCGTCCTCGGCGGCCTGGTGATCGGCAGCATCCTGGACGGCATCTTCGACTAGCCCTTCGACCAGCCCTTCCCCGGGCTCAGGGCCCCGGAACGACAGAGGCGCCTTCCCCGTCGGGGAAGGCGCCTCTTCGCGGATCAGGAGGCGATCGCCTCCTCCGGCGGGGCCGCCGTGGTCAGCGAGATGACACCGTAGTCCCATCCCTTGCGTCGGTAGACGACGCTCGGGTGGTCGGTGCGCGCGTCGACGAAGAGGAAGAAGTCGTGGCCGACCAGCTCCATGCGGTCGACGGCCTCCTCGACGGTCATCCACTCGGCATCGAAGCTCTTGGTGCGGATGACGACGGGCGAGTACTCCTCTTCCTCGTCGGTCTGGACGGGGATCGCTCCGGTGGCCACAGCGCGCAGCACGTCGACCGAAGCCGGCTGCACGTCGATTCCGGCGAGAGCGCCGCTCTCCTTCTCGAAGTGAGCGCCGCGGGGATGGTTGCGCCCGTCGATCCGCTTCTCCTTGGCGCGACGCAGCTGCTCGGCGAGCTTGTCGAGCGCGAGGTCGAATGCCGCGAACTTGTCGGGATCGACAGCCTCCGCCCGGATCACCGGGCCCTTGCTGAGCAGGGTGAGCTCGACCGTCTCATCCGGTATCCGGCCGTTGCGATAGGCGCGATGGGTGACCTTGATCTCGAGCCGCTGCGCTCGCGGGGCGAGCGTCTGGATACGGGCTGTCTTCTCTTCGACAACGGTGCGGAATCGGTCGGAGATGCTCACTCCGACGCCGACGATGCTCGTTTCCATCAGTGTCTCCTTGTCCCGGTCCGCCCGGCCAAGGGCGGACCGTGGTCGCCTTGTGTCCCCCCAACGCTAGTCGCCGTTCACCGACATGTCACTAACCGTTGACATCGATCTCGCCGTTTCGCTAAGACGCGGCGTGGCGGCGAGCGCGACCGCGCATACGGGAACGAAGCCGGCCGCGCGGAGCGCCCGTGCCGCCTCGTCCAGCGTCGCGCCCGTCGTCACCACGTCGTCGACGATGACGACCTGCCCGTGCCCGCGGCGAGCAGCGCGCAGGCTGCCCAAGACGTTGCGAGCGCGCGCCTCGCGACCGAGTCCGCGCTGGTCTCCGGCCTGCCGTGCGGGCACCAGCAGCCGGTGCGCCGTGGCCCCGGCGCGTCGCACCAGCAGATCGGGCACGCGGTAGCCGCGGCGGCGGAACGCCGCGCGACTGGTCGGCACGGGCACGATCAGCGCATCGGCCGACATCCGGCGCAGGATTTCTCCCAGCGCGGCCCCGAGGGGCCGGGCGAGCATTGTGGCGCCGTCCTCCTTCAGGCGTCTGATGGCGCGCGCGGGGACACCCTCGTATCGCAGCGCGGCGTGCACGGGCATGCCCTGCGGGGTGCGCACCTCGTGCGGCTCGGCGTGCAGCAGCATCCGGCACGCGTCGCACAGCAGCGTGCCGCTGCTGTCGCAGCCGGGACAGCTGGCCGCGAGCAGCAGGGCGAGTGCGTCGCTGCCGATCCGCTGCCACAGATCCGCATCCATGCTCCGACCCTGCCCGATCCCGCGACGTGCGGATGCCGTGCAGCGCGCCTCCTGGGGAGAACTCGCAGCACGGGCATCCGGTGCAGGACGAATCAGTATCCGGCTCTGGTGCCGAGCACCCGCACGTCTGCGATCGCCTCCTGCCAGAACGAGCCGCGCTGGGCGTACACCGACTCATCGGTCGACAGCACCCGCACCCCGGTGACGGTCTTCGCTCCCGAGAGTGCGGTCGCCCCCGTCGGGGCCGACGACACCGCAGACGGGCCGCCGATCATGTGCGTCGTCAGCGTCGGGTCGGGGGTGGCGCTGAGCACCGCCACCGCATCCGCCCCGACCCACGACAGTCCCTGCACGGCTCCGGAGAGCTGCGCGACATCGTAGTAGGGGGTGCCGAGGCTGATCGGACGCTGCTCCTGGTCGCGGATGACGGACGCGACGACAAGCCGGCGCTCTCCCCCCGAGGTGACGATCGCGGCGACGCGCGCGCCGTCCGCCGACACCCGCAGCTGGCTGATGGCATCCGCCGACGGCCAGGCGTCGGCGACCGTCGAGGGCTCGGCCTGCGCGGTCGAGACCTGCACCGCGGCGGGGCTCGAGGCCGGGACGGTCCAGATCAGCCCGAAGGGGTCCAGTGACGGCGTGATCAGCCCCGCGCGGCCGTCCACCTGGTTCGTGTGACCGTCGCGCACCGCGAACACGTGCCCGTCGCGCAGCTGCACCGAGGCCAGCTGCGCGTCGGACGAGACGTCGACGGCGGCGATCGGATCGGCGATCTTCGCGATCTGCGCGGTGAGCCCGCCGACCGGGGCGATCTCGCCGCCGGATGTGGCGACGCCGAACATCTCGTCGCCGAGCACCAGCACGCCGGGGTCGATGATCGGGTCCTGGACGGTGATGCGGCCGGCGTCGAGTGGAACTCCGTCGACGAGCAGGCGCACCTCGGTCACCCCCGACCCCTCGAGGCTCGCCTCGAGCTGCGTGCGCATCCTGGCCAGGTCCGTCGGCGAGGCGGACAGCGCCGCACGGCTCACGGGCACCGAGGCGACCTGCGACGCGTCGACCGTCACCGCGTCGCCGACCATCTCGACGTCGGAGGAGAACGGCCGCACGGCAGGGGCGAGCCATTCGCTCGGCTCGCCGGAGATCAGCGCCCGCACCACCGTCGTCGCCATCGCGGCCCGACGCGGGAACCAGCGCACATCGGGCACGAGGTGGGTCCAGGTGGGGTCGAAGTACTGCAGCGAGAACTTCTCATAGACCTGCCCGAAGGTCTCGATGTCGAGGGTGACGCCATCGGGCGCCTCGGAGATCCGCCACTCGCCGCCCTCCTCGCGCACGAGCCGATAGGTGGCGTTCGCGGCGCCCGTGTCGGCGTTGTACCCGCCGGTGCCGTCGACGCTCGCGACCTGCGCGAGCGTCACGCCGACCTCCGCCGACGTCGCCTCCTCATCATCCGATTCGACCGTCGAGTCGTAGTCGCGATCATCGACCGACTTGTCGATCGTGACGCCCGCGTCGGGCTTCCACGCGCTCTGGAAGTCGTCGGTGAGGAACTTGCGTGCGGTCTTCCACGAATCCGCCGGCGACATCGACGCGTCGAGGAAGCCCTCGACGATCCGTGCCGGTCCGGCGCCGGGCTCCGGATCGTCGGCGATGAACGAGAACGGGGGCTCCTCGATCTCCTCCCCCACCGCGAGTCCGGCATTGGGCGGCCCCGACGTGGGGAGCCCAGTGCACCCGACCAGCACGACTGCCGAGGCGAGAGCGGCGGCGATCGCCGACAGGAGACGGATGCCGGTGCGCGAGGTCATGATCTCTGCCGTCCCTTCTCGCCGGAGTCGCCCGCGTCGGAAGCCTCGGCGTCCGGAAGGTCGCGCACGCCGCGCAGGGTGATCGGCTCGGTGACGTCGACCACATCGACCAGGCCTTCTGCCGGCTCCAGCGGCACGGGGCCGCGGCCGACCTCGACGTTCGGGCTACGGGGAATCGTCAGCACGAAGTTGGTGCCGACCCCGAGCTCCGACCACACCTCCAGGGTGCCGCGGTGCAGCCGGGCGTCGCCGAGCGCGATCGAGAGCCCGAGGCCCGTCCCGCCGATCGTGCGCCGGCGTGACGGGTCCGCCCGCCAGAACCTGTCGAACACGTGCTCGGCGTCCTCGGGGCGCATGCCGAGTCCGAAGTCGCGCACGCCGATGGCCACCGCGCGCTGATCGCTGTCGACGGTGATCACGATCGGCTCGCCCTCGCCGTGCTCGATCGCGTTGCCGATGAGGTTGCGCAGCACCCGGCGCACGCGGCGCGGGTCCATGTCGACGGGCGAATAGCCGCCCGGCGCCACCAGCCGCAGCTCGGTGTCGTGGGTGGCCGCGAGCGGCCGCATCTGATCGACCATCTCCTCCGCGAGCTGGGCGAGGCTCGTCGCCTCGACCTCGAGCTGCACTGAACCGGCGTCGTACCGGCTGATCTCGAGCAGATCCGCGAGCAGCGTCTCGAAGCGCTGCACCTGGGTGTGCAGCAGCTCTGCGGTGCGGGCGGTGACCGGATCGAAGTCGTCTCTGGTGTCGTTGATCATCTCGGCGGCCAGCCGGATGGTGGTCAGCGGCGTGCGCAGCTCGTGCGAGACGTCCGACACGAAGCGCTGCTGCACGAGCGAGAGCTCGGCCAGCTCCTTGATCTGACTCTGGATGCTGTCCGCCATCGCGTTGAACGAGCGTCCGAGGCTGGCGAGCTCGTCTTCGCCGTAGACGGGCAGGCGCACCTCGAGGTCGCCCGCGGCGAGTCGCTCACTGGTCTCGGCCGCCTCGATGATCGGCGCCGAGACCGAGCGCAGCACCAGCCACAGGATGCCGGTGATGAGCGCGACGAGAGTGATCCCCGCGAACCAGAGCGTGCGCTGCACGAAGAGCAGCGTCTCGTCGGCGTCCGCCAGGTCGTAGGCGATGTACACCTCGTACGTGCCGACACCGCGGAACTCGAGAAGCTGGCCGACGACGATGCCGGCGGCGACGGTGCCGTCCGCCTGCGGCAGGGCGATCGACTGCCAGGCCTGGCGCGTCGTCACCTGCTTCACGCGGGTGCGCAGCTCTGTGCTGAGCGACATCTGCCCCGACGAGTACTCCAGGCTGCGGAAGCCGGTCGGCGTGTAGCCGTCGCCCTGAGCGGCGGAGATGAAGCCGACGATGCGGCTCGACGACGCCGTGCGGCCCAGCACGCGCTGCGCTTCGCCCCACACCGCGGCGATCGTCGCGCGGTCGTCGCCGGTCTGCCCCGAGTCGAGCTGCTTCTGGGCGGCCGAGACGGCTGCTCGGGCGTTGTGCAGCGCCTCGTCCTTGCGCGATTCGAAGAGGTCGCCGCGGATCACCAGGGCGATGACCACGCAGATGATGAAGATGGCGAGCGAGGTGAGCAGCAGGGTGATCGCCGTGGCACGGAAGCGCATCGAGGTGCGCCACAGCCCGGCGAAGATGTCGGGCCATCTGCGAGGCCCGCCCCAGAGCGCTGCGGTGACGCGCGTCGGAGGATTCACGGCCACGATCGGACCTAGCCGACGCTGCCGGCGCGGTAGCCCACGCCGCGCACGGTGGTGACGATGCGCGGGTTGTCCGGGTCGAGCTCGACCTTTGCGCGCAGCCGCTGCACGTGCACGTTCACCAGGCGCGTGTCGGCCTTGTAGTGATAGCCCCAGACCTGCTCGAGCAGCATCTCGCGCGAGAAGACCTGCTGCGGCTTGGATGCCAGGGCGACGAGCAGCTGGAACTCGAGCGGCGTCAGCGCGATGGGGGCCGTTCCGCGGCGCACCTCGTGCGCGTCGACGTCGATCGTCAGATCGCCGACCCGCAGCACCTCGGTCTCGGTCTGCGGTGCGGGCCGCAGACGGGTCCGGATGCGCGCCACGAGCTCCTTCGGGTTGAACGGCTTGACGATGTAGTCGTCGGCGCCGACCTCGAGGCCGCGCACGACGTCTGCTGTGTCGCTGCGGGCGGTGAGCATGATCACCGGCACACCGGACTCGGCACGAATGCGCGTGCAGATCTCGATGCCGTCCATGCCCGGGAGCATCAGGTCGAGAAGCACCAGGTCGGGCCGGCTCGAGCGCCACTCGTCGACCGCCTGTGCGCCGTCGGCGCAGAACAGCGCCTCGAAGCCCTCGGTGCGAAGCACGATGCCGATCATCTCGGCGAGCGCCGTGTCGTCGTCGACCACGAGGATACGAGAGGTCATGTTCCGCTCAGCCTCAGCTTTCTTCCCTGTGCGGCACCGGCAGCGCCCCTGTGAGGCGACTCGGATCAGCCTACTTGAGAATGCTTCGCGCGCGCGGAGGCGGGCGCACGCGCCGACCGGTCGGTGTGCCACGATGGGAGGGCACAGGGAGGGAGTGCGAATGAGCGGTCAGACCTGGACCCCCGCACCGAAGAAGAGTGCGATTCCATTGCACCCGATGACGTTCGGGATGATCCTGGGGCGATCGTTCAGCGCTCTGCGACACAACCCCAAGGTGCTGTTCGGCTTCGCCGTGGCCGTGCAGTTCGGCATCACCGCGATCGTCGTCGTGGTGATCGCGCTCGTCGCCGGCTTCTCGGCCGCGCGCATCGCGAGCGTGCCGGCCGGCTCCCCGGATCAGGGCCCCATCGTCGCCGGCACCGTGGCGCTCAGCATCGTGCTCGGTGTCGTGCTGACCCTCGCGAGCGTCGCCTTCACCTCGATCGTGCAGGGTCTGGTCGCCGCCGACGTGTCGTACGCCGCGCTCGGGCGCAAGGCCCCGCTGCGCTCGCTGTGGTCCCGCGTGCGCCCGGCGTT
Organism: Microbacterium sp. NPDC089987; assembly: GCF_044748505.1. Taxonomy (NCBI): domain Bacteria; kingdom Bacillati; phylum Actinomycetota; class Actinomycetes; order Micrococcales; family Microbacteriaceae; genus Microbacterium; species Microbacterium sp. NPDC089987. Next base: position 821,615 of record NZ_JBIVGE010000001.1, on the reverse strand, counting down.
CTGGCGACTGTTCGGCTACGCGCTGCTGCAGGGTCTCGCCGTCCTGCTCTGGATGCTCGCGATCGGCGGTGCCGCGATCGCGATCATGGCCGGCAGCGACTTCTCGACGAGCTCGATCGGCCTCGCGGTCGGTCTGGTGGTGCTGCTCGCCGTGACCAGCATCCCGCTGGTGGTGTGGCTGAGCACGAAGCTGCTCGTGGTGCCCGCCGCCCTGGTGCTGGAGAAGGCGACGCTCGGCGCGGCCCTCGTGCGCTCCTGGCGTCTGATCCGCGGCCGCTTCTGGCCCGCGCTCGGGGTGATGTTCCTCATCGGCGCGATCATGGGACTCGCCGCGCAGGTGGTCAGCGTGCCGGGCTCGATCCTCTCGGGAGTGATCGGCGGCGTGATGGCGCCGACCGGGTCAACCGATGAAAGCGAGGTGATCGGCTTCCTCGCGCTGACGATCCTTCCGCAGATCCTCGTCCTCGCCGTGCAGGCGATCACGCTCGTCGTGCAGGGCACCGGTGCGACCCTCATCTACCTCGACAGCCGGATGCGGTACGAAGGGCTCGACCAGACGCTGATCCGCTTCGTCGAGCGCAGCGCGCACGGCGCGTCCGACGCAGAGCTCGAGGATCCCTACGCAGTCGATCCGGCACGCGCGGTGTCCAAGACTCCCCCGCCCAAGCCGCAGCCCGCGGTATATGCCGGCTACGCGCCAAGCGGCTCTGCGGGTCAGCCCTATCAGGGTCAGCCATATCCGGGTCAGCCCTACCCTGCCCAGCCCTACGCTGGCCAGCCCTATGCCGGTCAGTCCTACCCTGGCCAGGCGTATGCCGGTCAGCCAAACGCGGGCCAGCCATATGCGGGTCAGCCGCAGCCCGGCCCGGGTCAGGCGCCGCTGCCGCCGTACGCCGGTCAGCCCTATCAGCCGCAGCCCGGCCCGGGTCAGCCGCCGCTGCCGCCGTACGCCGCTCGATCCCAGCCGCTGGCAGCCCCGGTCCCACCCGCGGCGTCCTCGTCCGAGGATTGGGCGGCGCCGGGCGGAGCCGGATGATCGCACTGCTGTCCGCCGCAGACGTGTTCGTCCCCGACGGCGACGAGGCGCGTCAGCGCGCGCAGGAGGAGCTGTCGAAGGCGGAGTATCAGGCGGCGAAGCCCACCTGGTTCGATCAGCTGGCCGCCGATGTCGCCGACTGGTTCTTCGGCCTCTTCGAGGGCGACGGCACGGGCGCCGTCGCCCCTCTGGCCCTGACGATGATCACGATCGCCGTGGTCGCCGCGGTGGTCGTCGCGCTCATCATGTGGGGCAGGCCCCGTTCGTCGCGGGCCGTGCGCGGTCGCACCGACCTGCTCGGCGAGAAGGACGACCGCACGGCAGCTCAGCTGCGCGCCGACGCCGAGCGCCGAGCGCGTGACGAGGACTGGGACGGCGCTGTCGTGCTGCGCTTCCGGGCGCTCGCCCGCGGGCTGCTCGAGCGCGATCTCATCGATCCCGCCCCCGGCGCGACTGCTCAGGGCATCGCCCGCGAGGCCGCCCCCGCTCTCCCGCAGCTCACGGAGCCGCTGCACGAAGCCGCCACGCTGTTCGACGCGGTGCGCTACCTGGGCGCCTCGGCGAGCGCCGCCGACTACCGCGCGCTCGCGACCACCGACGACCGCATCCAGGCGACCACACCGCGTCTGAGCGCTGACACCGCGGCGGTGCGCGCATGAGCACCAGCCTCTCCAGCACCTCCCTCTCCGGCACCACCGCGTCCAGCACCTCCCTCTCGTCCGACACTCTCGGCAGCACCGCCGCCGCACGACGACCGGGCCGCCGCCGGAACGTGCTCGGCTGGCTGCTCGTCGTCGTGATGCTGGTCGGCATCGCGCTGCTCTCCCTGCGCCTGGTGACCACGGCCCCCTCGCTCGAGGGCGTGCTCAATCCGGAGTCGCCGGCGCCGGGCGGCGCGAAAGCGCTCGCCGAGCTGGTGCGCGAGCAGGGCACCGAGGTCGAGGTCGTGCGCAGCCGTGCGGCTGCTGTCGCCGCCCTCGAGCCGGGCAGTGCGCTCGTGCTGACCGACCCCGTGGCGCTCACCGACGACACCGTGCTCGATCTGCTCGACGAGGCGGATCGGGTCGTGCTGCTCAGCACGAGCGCCCGCATGCTCGAGCTGCTCGAGCTCGGCAGCGGCGCAGGTGACCTCGGCGCTGTCGAGGCGAGCTGCGATCACGCCGAGTTCGCCGAGACGGGTTCGGTCGAGGCCGAGCGGATGTTCGACCCGGCCGACGGCGTGGACGGCTGCTTCCGCGGCGCGGACGGCAGCGCTGCCCTGCTGATCGCCGACCGGGACGGGACGAAGGTCTCGTTCATCGAGGCGACCCGCATGCTCTCCAATCGCCATCTCGCCGATGACGGCAACGCAGCCCTCGGGCTCGCCCTGCTCGCGCAGACCGACCACGTCGTCTGGTACATCGGATCGCTCGGCGACGGCGATCGGGTCGCCGATGCTCCCGCGACCCTCGGCGAGCTCACTCCGGCATGGCTGACGCCGGCCATCCTCCTCCTGTTCATCGCCGGCATCGCCGCGATCTGGTGGCGCGGAGCGCGCTTCGGTCCCCTGGTCGCGGAGTCGCTGCCCGTCACGGTGCGCGCGTCCGAGACCATGCACGGCCGTGCCCGCCTGACGGCGAAGGCCGCGGATGCTTCCCATGCCGCCGCGGCGATCCGGGCGGGTACCCGTGCCAGGCTCGCGCGCCGTCTCGCCCTCAGCCCGCGTGCGACGGCCGTTGAGGTCGCGGATGCGGCATCCGACCGCCTCGGCGTGCCGCGCGGATCCCTGCACGACCTGCTCGGCGGTGCTCCGCCCGCTGACGACCGTGAGCTCATCGAGCTCGCCAGACGACTCGCCGAACTCGAGACGGCGGTCGAGGCCGCCCATACCGAAAGGAACCGCCCGTGAGCGACGAGAGCACCACCCCCACCGCGACACTGGACGACGACGCGCTGCGTCAGGCCATGCATCGCGTGCGCACCGAGGTCGACAAGGCCGTGGTCGGTCAGGCCGGCACGGTCACCGGTCTGCTCGTGGCTCTGCTGGCGCGCGGTCACGTGCTGCTCGAGGGCGTGCCGGGCGTCGCGAAGACGCTCGTGGTGCGCAGCTTCGCGCGCGCCGTCGGACTCGACACCAAGCGGGTGCAGTTCACCCCCGACCTCATGCCTGGCGACGTGACGGGTTCACTCGTGTACGACGCCCGCACCGGCGAGTTCGAGTTCCGCGCAGGTCCCGTGTTCACCAACATCCTGCTCGCCGATGAGATCAACCGGACTCCCCCGAAGACGCAGGCCGCCCTGCTCGAGGCGATGGAGGAGCGTCAGGTGTCGGCCGACGGCCTGAGCCGCCCGCTTCCCGATCCGTTCCTCGTCGCCGCGACGCAGAACCCGGTCGAGCACGAGGGCACCTACACGCTGCCGGAGGCGCAGCTCGACCGGTTCCTGATGAAGCTCGTGGTCGGGATGCCCGAGCGCGACGCCGAGGTCTCGGTGCTGCGCCTGCACGCCAGCGGCTTCTCCCCGCGCCTGCTGACGGGCGTCCAGGCGGCCGTGACCGGCGAGGAGATCCGCGCCGCGCAGGACGCGGCCGCACGCGTGCAGGTGAACGACGACGTGCTCGGCTATGTCGTCGACCTCGCGCGGGCCACCCGGCAGTCGCCCTCCGTCGAGCTGGGTGCGAGCCCGCGTGCGTCGACCGCGCTGCTCGCGGCCGCCAAGGCCTGGGCGTGGCTGAACGCCTCGACGGCTGTGACGCCCGACCACGTGCAGACCATGCTCATGCCGGTGTGGCGTCACCGCCTGCAGCTGCGCCCGGATGCCCAGATGGAGGGCGTCTCGGCCGACGCCGTCCTGCAGTCGGTGGTGCAGCAGACTCGAGTGCCGATCTGACATGTTCGTCACTGCTCTTCTCGCCCCGCTGATCGCGCTGGGCGTCGTGCCGACGGTGCTGCTCGGCGCCGCCGGAGCGCCGCCGTGGGCGGTGTTCGGAGGCTGGATGCTGCTGTGCATCCTGCTCGTGGCGATCGACGTCGTGACGGCCCCGAACCCGCGCTCGCTGATCGTCTCGCGATCCATCCCCGCGCGAGCACGACTGGGCGAGCCGGTGCAGACGAGCGTCGCCGTGCAGAACATCGGCTCCCGCACCCTGCGCGGGCAGCTGCGCGACGCCTGGCAGCCGACGGCCGGGGCTCCCGAGGAGCGGGCCCGGCTCAGCATCCCCGCGGGTGAGCGCCGTCGGACAGAGGTGCCGCTGCTGCCCCGCCGCCGGGGCGAGCTGGTCAGCGAGTTCGTCGTCGTGCGCTCGCGCGGGCCACTGGGGCTCGCCGGACGTCAGGCGCGGCACGACGTGCGAGGAGCCCTGCGGGTGCTGCCGGCGTTCAGCTCGCGGAAGCACCTGCCGTCGCGGCTTGCGCGGCTGCGCGAGCTCGACGGGAACACGTCGATCCAGGTGCGGGGTCAGGGCACCGAGTTCGACTCGCTGCGCGAGTACGTGCGCGGCGACGACATCCGCTCGATCGACTGGCGAGCCACCGCGCGCGCCGGCACCACCATGCTGCGCACCTGGCGCCCCGAGCGCGACCGGCAGGTCGTCATCCTGATCGACACCGGCCGCACCGCCGCCGCACGCGTGGGCGACAGCACCCGGCTCGACGCCTCGCTCGAGGCCGCTCTGCTGCTCTCCGCCCTGGCCGCACGTGCCGGCGATCACATCAACCTCCTCATGTACGACCGGGTCGCCCGCGCGCGGGTGACCGGAGTCGAGGGCGCGGCCCTGCTGCCCGCGCTGACCGACGCGATGGCGCCGGTGCACGCGCGGCTGGTCGACACCGATTGGGCCGGCGCGTTCGCCGCGATCCGCACGCTCACGACACGACCGTCGCTGATCGTCGTGCTCACCGCGCAGGATGCGGCCGAGACCGCCCGCGGGTTCCTCGGGGCGTTCCCGAACGCGTCGCGAGCGACCACCGTGCTCGTGGGCTCGGTGACCGACGACGCCATCGGCGATCTCGCCCGGCGCCGCGATTCGAGAGCGGACGTCTACCTCGCCGCCGCCGCCGAGCAGACCATGGCGGATGCGCAGGTCGTCGCTGACGCGATCCTCCGCGCGGGCGGGGAGGCGATCGCCGCGGACCCCGAGCAGCTGCCGCCGCGCATCGCCGACCGCTACCTCGAGCTGAAGGCAGCCGGACGCCTGTGACACGCTGACCCGATGCATTCGCTTTTCTGAATCGTTCAGAATAAGATGGGGGCATGCCCCTCTCCGACACCGCTGCACAGCAGCGCCTGCGCGACGCCGGACTGCGCGTCACCGTGCAGCGGATCAGGGTGCTCGAGACTCTCGCTGCACGGCCGCACGCCTCGGCGGACGTCGTCTTCACCGGCATCCGCGATGCGCTTCCCGGCATCGCACTCGCCACGGTGCACGGCATCCTGAACGACCTCACCGACGCCGCCATCGTGCAGCGCGTGAACCTGCCCGACGTCGGCAGCGCGCTCTACGAGCTGCGCAGCGATGACAACCATCACCACGTGCAGTGCGTCAGCTGCGGACGCGTCGAAGACGTCGCCTGCGCGATCGGCGCGGCCCCCTGCCTGCACCCCTCCCATGACCACGGCATGAGAATCCTCGAAGCCGCGGTCACCTACCGAGCCCTCTGTCATGAATGCGAAAGGAACGGCAATGGCTGATAAGCCCGCAACCACCACACAGACAGGTACACCGGTCGCGAGCGATGCGCATTCGCTGACCGTCGGCGCCGACGGCGTCACGGCGCTGCACGACCGCTACCTGGTCGAGAAGCTCGCCTCGTTCAACCGCGAGCGCGTGCCCGAGCGCAACCCGCACGCCAAGGGCGGCGGAGCCTTCGGCGAGTTCGAGGTCACCGAGGACGTCTCGGCATACACCCGCGCTGCCGTCTTCCAGCCGGGCGCCAAGAGCGAGACGCTGCTGCGCTTCTCGTCCGTCGCCGGCGAGCAGGGCTCCCCCGACACCTGGCGGGACGTCCGCGGCTTCTCGCTGCGCTTCTACACCCCCGAGGGCAACCTCGACATCGTCGGCAACAACACTCCGACCTTCTTCCTGCGCGACGCGATGAAGTTCCCCGACTTCATCCACTCGCAGAAGCGCCTCGGCGCATCGGGTCTGCGCGACGCCGACATGCAGTGGGACTTCTGGACCCTCTCCCCCGAGTCGGCCCACCAGGTCACCTATGTCATGGGCGACCGCGGCCTCTCGCGCAGCTGGCGTCACCTGAACGGCTACGGCTCGCACACGTACCAGTGGGTGAACGCCCAGGGCGAGCGCTTCTGGGTGAAGTACCACTTCCTCTCCCACCAGGGCGTGGAGCGCATGTCGGCCGGCGAGGCCGAGCGCATCGCCGGTGAGGACGCCGACTACTACCGTCGCGACCTGTACGAGGCGATCGAGCGCGGCGACTTCCCGAAGTGGGACGTGCACGTGCAGATCATGCCGTACGAAGAGGCCAAGACGTACCGCTACAACCCCTTCGACCTCACCAAGACGTGGTCGAAGAAGGACTACCCGCGCATCAAGGTGGGCACGTTCACGCTGAACCGCAACCCGCAGAACTTCTTCGCCGAGATCGAGCAGGCCGCCTTCTCGCCCGGCAACCAGGTTCCGGGCACCGGCATCTCGCCCGACAAGATGCTGATGGCACGCGTGTTCTCGTACAGCGACGCGCAGCGCTACCGCATCGGCGCGAACTTCAACCAGCTGCCGGTGAACCAGCCGCACGCGGCCCAGGTGCGCAACTACATGCACGAGGGTCAGATGCAGTACCACTACGCCCCCGCCGAGCACCGGGTGTACACCCCGAACTCGTACGGCGCCGCAGGCGGCCCCGAGGCCGATCCGCTGCTGGGCGTCGAGGCGAGCTGGGAGTCCGACGGCGAGCTGGTGCGCTCGGCGGCGACGCTGCGCGAGGACGACGGCGACTTCGTCCAGGCGAGCATCCTCTACCGCGAGGTGTTCGACGACGAGGCACGCGAGCGGTTCGTGCACACCCTCGTCGGCCAGTACAACGGGCTGACCGTCCCCGCCATCCAGGAGCGCTTCTTCTGGTACTGGGGCCAGGTCGACCAGGACCTCGAAGCTCAGCTGCGTGCGCTGGCCGGCGCACCCATCGGCGAGCCCGAGCCCATCGGCATCGGCGAGTAATCCGATCCACGCCCACCCGAGGCCCCTTCATCCCCGCGATGGAGGGGCCTCGGCGTGTGCCGGCACGGCGCGCATCCGGATGCGGGATCATCGAAGGACGACCCGGCGCGAGGCCGGCATGATGAGGAGAACCGGCATGACCGAACCCCGCACATCCGTCGCCGCCACCGCCTCCCGCGGCGCCCGGCTCACCGCCGAGGGCTTCGGCTCCTTCCTGATCGTGTTCATCGGCGTGGGGGCGTCGCTGTTCACCGCCACGCTGTACGCCGACCCCGGTGCGGGGTCGGCCGTGAACCTGACCGTCGCGCTGGCGTTCGGCATCGCGCTGCTCGCCGCCTTCAGCTCGTTCGCCGGCATCTCCGGCGGGCACTTCTCCCCCGCGGTGACGATCGGCGCCGCAGCCGCCGGCCGTCTGCCGTGGCGCGACGTGCTGCCCTACGTGCTCGCGCAGGTCGTCGGCGCCGTGATCGCGTCGACCGCGCTGATCGTCGTGGGCCTGTTCGGCCCCGAGCGCTGGCTGGAGCGCGTCCAGGACGCCGGCTTCGCGAGCACCGGCTGGGGCACGCTCTCGCCCGGAGGGTTCGGGATGCCCGCCGTGATGGTCATCGAGGCGATCCTCACCGTCCTGCTCGTGCTGGTCTTCCTCAGCGTGACGCACCCCGAACGCCGCACCGCGGCGGGCGGCGTGGCGATCGGCCTCACCTTCGCCGCCGTCCAGTTCGTCGCCATCCCGGTGGCCGGCGGCGCCGCGAACCCCGCGCGCTCGATCGCCACGGCCATCTACGGCGGGCTCGATCCGCTCGCCCAGCTCTGGGTGTTCCTCATCTTCCCCGCCGTGGCTGCGGCGGCCATCGGGGTCGCCTATCGTGCCCTGTTCGACGGGACCGTGCAGCTCAGCGAGCGCGAGTCCGACGGGGGCGCGTCCCCGCTCAGCCGGCGGTGAGCGTCGGCGTGCCGGCTTCGTACTCGACGAGGTCGCCGCTCTCACCCCGGCGCGCGGCGCGCCGGCCGATGACGAGCATGTAGAAGAGGAACGCGCCCAGAGCCAGCGCTCCGATCCCGATCTTGACCGGCCATGGCAGGTCGGAGCCCGTGACGAAGCCCTCGACCAGGCCGGAGAGGAGCAGCGCGAAGACCAGGCCGATCGCGACCGTGGCGAGCGAGCGACCACCAGCCGCGAGCGATTGCGCCCTGGTCCGTCGTCCGGGGGCAGCCCACGCCCAGAAGATGTGCAGGCCCGCAGCGGCCGCGACGAAGATCGCGGTCAGCTCGAGCAGCCCGTGCGGCAGGATGTGCAGCAGCATCGTGTCGAGGTGCCCGTAGGCCGACATCACCGCAGCCGAGACGCCGAGCCCGAAGGCGTTCTGGACCAGCATCCACACCGGCCAGACACCCGTCACCCCGAAGAGCACGCACTGCATGGCGATCCACGCGTTGTTGAGCCACACCATCCCCGCGAACGACGCCATCGGACCGTAGTAGTCGACGAAGTCCTCCTCGGCGTACTTCCGCAGCACGTCGGGCGGCCCCAGCGTGGCGATCAGCGCCGGGTCGGAGGCGATCCACGCCCCGGTGACCGAGACCACGATCACGAACGCGACCGCGATGATGCCGGTCGTCCAGCGGATCCGGTAGAGCGCGGCGGGCAGCTGCAGCGAGAAGAAGCGTGCGGCCTGCGCGAGCACGTTGTCGCCCGCCCCGGTGAATCTCAGTCGCGCGGCGGCGAGGATCGTCGACAGGTACGCCCCCTGCGGGGAGTCGCCCACCGAGGTCTTCAGCTCGGCGAGGTCAGCGGATGCCGCGCGGTATCGGACGATCAGCTCGTCGACCTCGGCGCCGCTCAGGCGCCGTCTACGGCTCAGCGCATCGAGCCGCTCCCATTCCGGGCGGCGGGCGTCGGCGAGGGCATCGGCATCCACCTGATTTACTGTACTCATGTCCGCCACGATCACCGATGAACAGGAGATCCTCTCCGGCGAGGCCGTCGCGATCGACGTGCAGCCGGTGGGCTTCGTGCTGCGCGCCGCGGGCGCGCTGATCGACATGGCCATCGGATTCGCCCTGTTCCTCGCCGTCACCTTCGTGCAGGTGTGGCTGATGGTCGAGGGGCTGCTGACCGAGCACACCTTCCGCATCCTGATGATCAGCGCCGCGGTGCTGAGCTTCCTCGTGCTGCCAATCACCGTCGAGGTGGCGATGCGCGGGCGCAGCGTCGGCAAGCTCGCGGTCGGCGGCCGGATCGTGCGGATCGACGGCGGCGCCATCACGTTCCGGCACACCTTCATCCGCGCACTCGTCGGAGTGCTGGAGGTGTACATGACCTTCGGCGGCGCCGCGGTCATCACCGGCGCGCTGACCGCGCGCTCCCAGCGCCTCGGGGACCTGGTGGCCGGCACCTACTCCCAGCGCGTGCGCACCCCCGCGCTGCCCTCGCACCAGCCGCACCTGCCGCCGTCGCTGCACGGGTGGGCCACCGTCGCCGATGTGGCGCGGATGCCCGACCGACTGGCCCGGCGCATCTCGCAGTTCCTCGCGAACGTCCAGCGGCTCTCGCCGTCGGCGCGCGCCAGCGTGGCGCACGAGCTCGCGCTCGAGGCGCAGCCGTACATCTCGCCGCTGCCCGCCGTGCCGCCGGAGGAGCTGCTGCTCGGCATCACCGTGCTGCGCAGGGAGCGCGAGCAGCGGGCGCTGGCCCTCGCCGATGAGCGGGCAGAGCGCCTGAGCGGACGGCGCATCGGGCTCTGAGACCGGCCGCCGATTCAGAACCGGATCGCGTCGATCACCTTGACCCGCAGCGCGACGAGCGCGGGAACGAAGCCCGCGATCGCTCCGACGACGACGGCGGCGATCAGACCCGTCAGCGCTGCGCGGATGGGAAACGGCGGCACGTCGACGAGCGAGGGGAACATCGACTCGATGAGCAGCGGCGAGCGGAGCACAGCCACGACGATGGCGATGCCGATGACACCGGCGACGGTCGTGGCCACCAGGCTCTCCAGGAGCACGGTGGTGAAGATCCGCCCCGCCGTCGCGCCGAAGGCGCGTCGGACTCCGATCTCGCGAACCCGCTGCCGCATCGCCACGAGTTGGATGTTCACCAGGCTCAGTGCACCGAGCCCGAGGATCAGCACGGCGATGCCGCTGAGGATGAGCTCGGTCATCGCCTCGCTCTCCTTGAAGCTGGTCGACGCAGCCCAGTCGGACCGGCTCACCGTCACCGAATCACCCTCCGGCATGCCCGCTCTCAGGTCGGCGGCGAGCGATCTGCCCACGTCGGCGACCTCACGCTCGCCGACCCAGATGTCGTAGCGCAGCATGGCATCCTCGGGGAGCTCGTCGACGCGTGAGCTGAACGCGTCGTAGAGCAGATCGATGCGCTTCTCCTGGTCCCACGGTCCCTGACGCGGCCGGACCCCGACCACCTGGTAGGTGCCCCCGGCCGCGCCGGTGAGGGTGAGCGTGGGATGCTGGTCCATCGGCACGCGACCGAGCACATCCCACATCGCCTCCGAGATGATCACCGGCGGGGCGAGCGCCTCGACGTCGTCGACGCCGAATTCGCGACCCGCGAGCAGCTTCTCCCGATGGATGCCCGCGTACGCGGGGTCCATCAGTCGCGCAGCGGTGCCGTGCACGCCGTCTGGCGCCTGCACCGGGAGCATCATGCCCTCCACGAAGCGCGAGACATGGCTGAAGCCGAAGCGCTCGCTGACCTTCTCGAAGCGCTGATGGAAGGCGTCCGCGTCGACGCGACCATCGGCTCCCGCGGGAGCGACGACGAGCGTGGCGACCCGACCCCCGTAGCGGTCGTACTCCTCGGTCTGAGCCTGCACGGTGATGTCCGAGAGCGCGACCACGGCGGTCAGCGCCGCGACCGAGACGGCGATGCCGATCAGGCTCAGCAGCACGCGCAGCTTGTGCACGCGGATCTCCGACCACGCGTCGGAGAGCGCCCCGATGATCGCGCTCACGCCGGCACCTCCGCGCCGGCGACCGCGGGCGCACCGGCTCCGGAGGGCACGCTCGCGCTGAGCCCGGCCTCCGCGCCGTCATCCTGCAGCGTCGAAGCGGCGAAGGCGCGCCGGAGATCGGCGGGAGTGAGGATGCCGCCGTCCAGCCGATAGTGCCTTCGAGCCCTGGCGGCGACGTGCAGATCGTGGGTGATGGTGACGAGCGCGGCGTCGGTCTCTGTCGCGACCTCGTCGAGCAGCGCCATGACGCTCGCACCGGTGTCGATGTCCAGCGCGCCGGTCGGCTCGTCGGCGAGGATCAGCGTGGGTCTGCGCACGAGAGCCCTCGCGATGGCCACGCGCTGCTGCTCACCCCCGGAGAGCCGATCGGCGACCTGCTCGATCCGGTGCCCGAGTCCCACCCGCTCCAGCATCTCGCGGGCGATGCGGTGCCGCCGGCGGAACATCCGGCCCCTGGCGTGGCCGAGGGGCATCATCACGTTCTCGAGGGCGGTGCGGCCCGGCAGGAGGTTGAACTGCTGGAACACGAAGCCCACGTGCTCCCCGCGCATCCGGTCGAGCCGCCCGGTGCGCATACGCCGCACCTCTCTGCCCGCGAACGACACGGTGCCCGTGGTGGGCGCATCCAGCATCCCGAGGATGTTGAGCAGCGTCGACTTCCCCGACCCCGAGCGACCCACGATGGAGACGTGGTCGCCGGCCTCGACCTCCAGGCTCACGCCGCGCAGGATCTCCAGGCGGGTGTCATCGGCAAGCAGGACGCTGCGGGTGACATCCGTCAGCGCGACGAGCGTCACCAGCTCGTCCCCGACTCGCAGATCTCGCCACCGGCGCCGTCGTCGTAGCACTGCTCCTGCACGGGAACGGCGAAACCCGGCACGAACTGACGGACGGAATCGCCCTCGGCGAGGCCGTCGAGCACCTCCACCTGCTCGCCGTCGTTGACCCCGAGCGTCACCTTCCGCTCCTCCGGGTCGGCGCCGTCACCGGCATCCACCCACACCACGCCGGTGCCCGCCCCGCCCTTCACCGCTGTGACGGGGATCATGAGCGCGTCGTCGACCTTGCCCAGCGCGAGCGCCAGCGATGCGGGCAGTCCGGCGAAGACCGTCTGATCGGCAGGCACTGCACAGCGCACGCTCGCCGTCCCGTCTTCGGCGATCTGCACTCGAACGCCGGTGCAGGCGAACGGCGCCGGTCCGCCGGTGATGGTGACGGTCGCCTCGGTCGGCGCGTTCACGAGGCGATAGAGCTGCGCCGGCTTGACCGTCGCGAGGACGTGATGGCGAGCGGGGGTGAGGGTGAGGACCTCCCCGCCGATCGTCGATGCCTGCCCCTTCAGAAGGGCGAGGTCGGAGACCTCCCCCGCCTCGGGCGCGACGAGCTCGACGGTGCGGACGGGGTCGTTCTGCTTGATCGTGACCAGCAGCTGACCCTGCTGCACGACCGCGCCGTCGGCGACGTGCACGGCGGTCACCACCCCGTCGGTCGCGCTGCGCACGACGTACTCCTCGTCGCGCGCGATGCTGCCCTCGAGATCGAGCTCGTTCACGAGGGATCCGCGTGCCACCGCCGTCACCGGCTCTGTGACGCCGGCGGAGGGACCCGCGGGCTCTGCGCTCGCGGTGTCGGGGACGAACGCGATCTTCATGAGCGCCAGTGCGGCAGCGCCGAGCACGACGAGGAAGAGGACAGGGAGGATGACACGACGCCAGACGACCATGGCTGCCTTTCTGGGACAGCCCCTCGCTCCCCCTGAGGCTCAGGCTAGGGCACGGCGTGTCGATCGCGCATCAGCGCGGGCATCCGATTTCCACGACGGCGACGCCGGGCGCCGGGAGCCTCGTCACGAGCGCATCGCCTCGTGACGGATCACCAGCCATCCGGCGGGCACCGAGAGCCGTTCGGCATGCTGAGCGCACAGGTCGTGGGCGTGCGGGTCGCCGCCGGGGCCGAGCGGACCGAGCGCGGCCATCTGATCGCCGTAGTCGAAGGTGAGCGTCGCGACCGCCTCGCGCGCGCAGGCGACCTTCGAGCAGAGCCGTTCGCCGACGGCCAGGTACGAGTCGAGGCGCGGTCCCTGGTCCAGGCGGAGTCTTTCGTCCATCGCCTCCACACTATGACCGGGTCGCGTGAGAGAGGTGCAGCCGCGCGGCAGCGCATAGACTTTCGGCATGCCCCGCCGACGCTCCTCCCCCGCACCGCGGCGCGGCGCACGGCACGGCCGCCACGGCCGACTCGGGCGCAGCGAGGTCGTCCGCCCGCCCCTGCCGCCGCTCGATGGTCGACTCGACCGGTTCGAGATCACGGTGGGCAGCGCCGTCGAGTACCTCCGCGGCAGCTGGGAGGAGCTGCGGGATGTCCGCTTCGAGATCGCCGCAATGCCCGCGCACGACCGCGCCGACGGCATCCCGCTCTGGCGAGCCGATCCCGCCGCGCAGCGGGTGACGCTCTATCGCGTGCCGATCGAGCGGCTGCTGCCGAAGGGGCATGACGACGCGTCGCATCGCCGGATGGCTGTGGAGAGCGCCGTGTTCCATGCGGCCGCGGAGTATGTGGGGCGCGAGCCCTGGGAGCTCGGTCCGGACGGCCGCGACCACTGACCCGCCCCGCATGCCCGGGTGGGCAGGCTGGTCGGCGAGCGCCCGTCAGGGGCGCACGATGATGGGCTGCTGCGTCGCCGGCGGCGCCCACAGCGGCCAGCCCGCGATCGCCGCGTCACCGAGGAGGCCCACGGCGGCGCGGACCGCTCCGTCGGAGCTGAGAAGATGCTCCCCGGGCTGCAGAGCGACCTGCTCCACGCCGTTCGCGCGCAGCTCGACGACCCGCTCGTCGACACCCTCGAGTGTCACCGTGACGGTGCTGTCCTCGGCGTTGCTCAGGTACAGGGTCGCCGACGGGCCGCCCGGAACGCTGAACGGCACGGTGCCGGTCAGCGGCGGGGCGGGCAGCATCCAGGCGAAGTCCTCGCGGCCGTCGGCGCGTGACGTCTGGCGGGCAGCCGCGACGACCGGCGCGGTCGCGTCGATCTCGATGTCGTGGGCGCCCGCACCCATCCCGGTCAGGGAGACCTCGGTGGGGGTGGCCGCGGTGAGTTCGACCGCGTACTCGTCGGAGCCCACGGTGCCGTCGGCTCCGCGCACGCGCACCGTCGCGGTGGCGTCCTCCTGCGGTGCGAGAAGGCGCAGCACGATGCCGGTGGAGTCATCGCCCTCGGAGATGGGCTGCGAGTGCGCGCCGAGCAGACGCAGGCTCCGCTGCGCGCCGCCGAGGCCGTCCTGCACGTCGACGCCGACCGCCTCGAGCGTGCGCACATGCGCCGACTGGAGTGCCGCGCGCACCGGTGCGCCGGCGGCGACGACCTCGATGACCGGACGCGGCTCCGCACCGACGACGGATGCCAGGGTCAGAGTGATCTGCGTCTTCGGCGGCACGATCTTGGTCGTGGTCCTGCGCTGGGCGCCGTAGACGTTGAGCTCGACGGTCGAGGGGACGTCGGCGGGGTTGGACAGCAGGATCACGTCGGAGGATCCCGTCGACCCGTCGCCGCCGACCAGCCAGGAGCGCATCTCGGCCTCCCGGCAGGGGGCGGCCGCGTATCCGCGCAGATCCTCGTCATCGAGAGTCACCGATTCCGACGCGGAGATCAGCGGGGCGGTGCGGCCGGCGACCGCGGCGGTGATGCTCTGAGCACCCTCTCCGCCGAGCACGCCCGGCATCGCCAGCTCGGTCGTGGTCGTCTCGTGGTCGCGGGCGTCGACGCGCAGAGTGGGCGCGGCTGCCGAGACGAGCAGATCCGCCTGGCTCGAGTCACGCCCCAGAGCCCGGAATGCGCCGTTGCAGACGATCGTCGCGTCTCCGGGAACCGGGGTCACGGTCGTCGCAGCCGGCTTGTTCTGCACATCCGGCCAGGGTGCGGCGACGGCCGCCCCGACTCCGAGCACGCACGCGGCGGCGACGGCTGCCCCAGTCGCGATGCGGGCGCCGGTGGCCGCGAGGCGGAGGGTGCGCTGCTTCATCGGCTGTTCTCCTCGACGACGGGATGAGGCGGTGCGGGGACTGCCGAGGGCGGGGTGCCCTGCGCGGGGTCGGAACCCTGTGCCCGGTCGGGAGCCTGTGCCGGGTCGGGACCCTGCACCGGGTCGGGAGCCTGCCCGTGGGCGGGCCCGTGCGCCGGGTCGGGCCTTTGCCCGTCGGCGGATGCCACGGCGATCTCAGACGTGCGCAGGTCGGCGTCATCATGCGGCCGCCGCGACGCGGTCGGCTCGTCGAGGGAACGCCCCACGACGCGGGAGCGGGCGCGAGCCGCTCGACGCGACGCCCGCGTCGGGATCGACAGCAGCAGGGCGGCGAGCACCACGATGAGCTGGCCCAGCCCGATGACGTTGCCGAGGGCGCGCTCTGCGTGCGAGGGCTGCGCGCGCTCTGCGGGCGGAGTCGCCGTCTGCCACAGCCTCCCGTTGGGGGTCTCGCCCGCCTTCACGAAACCGGCGCGCTGGTCGATCGCGGTGATCGCCGCCTCGCTCATGCGGCGAGCCTGATCGCTCTGCGTGGGAAGCGACGAGAGCAGCACGAAGCCGATGCCCCGGTCGGTGAGTGCGGCGGCGGCGTCGAAGTCGCGCGCCGAGAGCAGGTCGACGGCGTCTTCGGCGAGGCCGTCGTCGTGCACATGCGTCGCCGTGGTGAGCATCGTGGTCTGGGCGCTCAGCGTCGCGCTCGGGCCCCAGACCAGCTGGGTGGCGAGGGAGCCGTCGTCGAGCGGGGTCATGACCAGGGTGCCGCTGTCGGCATCGTCTGAGGCGTGCGCCGCGACGAGTGCGGGCAGCGTGCTGGTGGCGCCGTTGCGGATCTGCGCCTCGCCGAGGTTCACGGCCAGCAGCCCTGGCACCGCGCAGACGAGCACGCCGGCGCCGGTGATGAGCGCCGCTGCGGATCGCAGAGCCGGCACCGCCACGACCGTGTCGAGGGTGACCAGAGCCGCCCCGACTGCACCGAGCCATGCGAGGCTCAGTCCGGTGCCGGGCCAGATCGCGACGGCCTCCCCCTGCACGAACGACACCTGGATGCCGACCGCGATCATCGCGGTGATCAGCCCGGTCACGGCGGTCGCCAGCAGCGCGAAGCCGGCCCGCCAGCGGGGCGAGAGCGCCGAGGTCAGCGCGAGGACGGCCAAGGGCACGAGCAGCAGGGCGACGAAGGGCGCGAAGCTGCCGCCGAGCAGCCACTCCCAGCCGCCGACATCGGGAGCCGGGAACCCCTGTGCGATGAGCAGTCGCCCGGCGGCGTCCGAGGCGGCCTGGGCGAGAGGCGCGACAGCACCCGGATCGGCGAGCAGCGCCCACGGGTCGCCGTGCCGCAGCTGCCAGTAGACCAGCGGCGCGAACAGTGCCGCCGCGGGGATCAGCAGCCAGAACACGCGCACAGCGCCGCGCACCCGACCGGCGGCGAGCATCGCCACCACCGACAGAGCCCAGAGGGCGACGAAAGCAGGCGCGAGCGACGGCGCGCAGGCGAGGGATGCCGCGGTGAGCAGAGAGGCTGCTCCGGCTGCACCCCAGGATCGGTGCGCGACCGCCGCGGAGTGGAACAGCCACGGCAGCAGCAGGTGCAGCAGCACCGCGGCCGGTCGACCCTGCACGAGGGCTGCGAGGAACGTGGGGGCCAGGGCCCACAGCACGCCCCCGAGAATCCGGAGCCCCGACCTGTCGGTGACCCTGGTCGCGGCGAACCATCCGCCGAGCACGGCGAGCGGCAGGGCACCCAGCCACAGCAGCACGACCGCGAAGGACGGCGATCCCGGCCAGAGCGTGCCGAGCACCGCCAGCACTGCGGCGAACGGGTCGGCGGGGCCGACGATGCCAGGGCCGAGGTCACGCAGCCCCCACCCGGCGTCGTTCCAGAGGTCGGCGACGCCCTGCTGCATGGGCAGCAGCTCGCCGTCGCCGATGCTGGGCCAGGCCAGCAGAGGGAAGAACGCCGCCACGCCGACGACGAGCGCCGCGAGCACAGCCCACGCGCCGCCGCCGCTGAAGAAGTGCAGCTCGCTGACTGCGCCGCGCTCGCTGCCGTGCCCGTCGTCGAGGCGGTGCCGCAGCTGAGTGCGTGTCACGCGCAGGGGCGCGATACCGGCCCACGACGCCGTGCGGAACGAGCGGATGCCGGCTCGGGAGCGCGCCACCGCGGGCACGGCGAGCATGGATGCCAGTGCCGCACCCCACTCGGGGGCGACCGCCCCCGGCCGCTTGCCGATCAGGTGGGCGATGGAGCGCCAGAGCGCCAACGGCAGCAGGCTCAGCCAGTGCAGTGGCACGGCGAAGGCGGGTGCGTAGGCAAGCCGTCGGTGCAGCTGCGCGCGGCGGCTCACCCAGGCGCGTGCCGCCTCTCGCTGCGGAGTCGCGGCGACGCCGTCGGGCCGCACGCGGACCCGCGCCTTGGGCACGAGCACGATGCGAGCACCGCCGAGTCGGGCGCGCACACCCAGGTCGAGCCCTTCGTCGGCGCCGCCCAGACCCGGGTCGGGCCGCAGCACCGTGGGCGCCGATCCGCGGATGAGCATGCCGCGCACATCTGCACCCAGCGCATCCTCGGCGGAGTCGTGCTGACCCTGGTCGAGTTCGTCGGCTGCGAGTTCGACCGTGCGGCCGAACCGGCTCATGCTGACCCCCATCGAGACGATCTCGCGGTCGTCGTCGTGCCGCACGAGCTTGGGTGCGGCGAGAGCGGCCGACGGCGAGCGCTCGAGCGAACCGGCGAGAAGCTGGAGAGCCCTGCGGCGCGGTCGCGAGTCGTGAGTCAGCATCCACACCGAGCTGCCGCTCGCCACGCGCGGCTGCGCCAGCGCGACGGCCTCGGCGAAAGTGGTGGTCGCGCGTGCCTCGATGATCGCCTCGACGCTGTGCCCGATGCCTTCGATGTCACGCACCTGCGCGCCGCTGCCGAGGACCACCACGGTGACGGCGTCGGGCGGCGTCGTCTGATCGCGGAGGTCTTCGAGGGTCTGGCTGAGCTGTGCTGCTGCGGAGTCGCCGGTGCGTGCGACGACGATGGCGTGTACTCGGGATGGCATGGCAGATTCAGCCTAGACAGGCATACGCGGGGCGCCGGCCATCGGACTCGGCGTGCCCGCGAAGCCGTCAGCTCGCGCGGCGCTTGAGCTTGCGGCGCTCGCGCTCGCTGAGACCGCCCCAGATGCCGAAGCGCTCGTCATTGCTCAGTGCGTACTCGAGGCATTCGCCGCGCACGTCGCACGATGTGCAGATGCGCTTGGCGTCTCGCGTCGAGCCGCCCTTCTCGGGGAAGAACGCCTCGGGGTCGGTCTGCGCGCACAGCGCGTCGACCTGCCAGGCGAGCGCGCCGTCATCTTCGGCGTCAGCCCGGCGTACTCCGGGTACGCCGAGATTCACTGGATCGACGAACCAATTCTCGGGAACGTCCGACCGGTAACCCGTCATCTCGATCTCCCAACCCTGCTTGTGCCCCCTCCGGGCCTGCATCACTAATTACACCCGTGTCATTCGCCCTGGTCAAGTCGCGGATCGTAAACCCTCAACGGGCCGTTTAAGGTTCATTCGACGTCCGTCGGCGTGTCGCGTGTGCTCGGAGCCGGCGCGATAACCTGAACCCGATGGCCGTGTACAGCAAGCATCCCGTTGCCCGTCGCCCCGCGGCCCCACCCCGCGAGACGACCGGGCATCTCATGGTGCGCGCATACAGCGTGCTGGCCCTGTTCTGCCTCTTCGCGCACACGGCGGTGTACAACACCTTCGGAGCGCTCGGCTCGGGCATCCTGCTGGTCGTCCTCACCGCCGGTGCCCTCGCCATCTGGGTGCCGGAGGTCGTCGCCCAGCGGCCCACCCGCTTCCCCTGGCGCCGGCTGCCGTGGGCGGCCCTCGCCTACGTGGCGCTCGCCCTGGCATCCGCGCTGTGGTCGCGCTGGCCCGTGGCCACGCTGCTCACCTGGTCGCTGCTGGCCGCCATCACCGTGGCCGCGGTGCTCATCGCGACCACCCTCACGTGGAACGAGATCGCCCGGGCGATCTCGAGCGCGCTCAAGCTCATCCTGGGTCTGTCCCTGGCGATCGAGCTGTGGGTCGCACTCGTGCTGCGTCATCCCCTGCTGCCGAACTTCGTCGATCTGCCCGAGGGGAAGATCGATCCGCACCTCTACTGGGTGCGCGGCAACCTCTTCGACGATGGACGGATCCAGGGCGTGGTGGGCAACGCGCACACCCTCGCGATGATGTGCCTGTTCGCGCTGATCGTCTTCGCGGTGCTGTACGCGACACAGGTGCGCAGGCGCAGCATGCTCATCTTCTGGGCCGTGCTGGCCGCCGTGCTGCTCGTCAAGGCCGCCTCGGCCACCGTCTACCTGAGCATCGCCGTCGTCGTGGCGGTGCTCGCCGCCGTGCTCGTGGTGCGCGCGGCATCGCCGCGACGACGCGGGAGGCTCTACCTCGTCTTCGCCGCCGTCGCCATCGTCGGCATCGGCGGCGCAGTGCTGCTGCGCGACCGGCTCCTGTCGGCGCTCGGCAAGGGATCCGACCTCACCGGGCGCATCGAGATCTGGCAGGCGGTGTGGGAGCGTGCGATCACCAGGCCCGTGTTCGGCAACGGCTTCTCCTCCCCCTGGGTGCCCTGGGATCCCGCATTCGACGGCTGGATCCTGAACCACGGACTCAGCGTCTTCCACGCGCACGACATGTGGCTCGATGTGTTCCTGCAGCTCGGCGCCGTCGGCGTCGTCCTGATGGCGATCGCCTGGCTGGCGCTCGCGTGGCGGGCGTGGTTCTTCGCCGTCGACCGGCCGCGGTGGGACTCGGATGCCCGCCGCCCCTACTCCCCCCTGTCGCTGCTGCCCGTGCTGTTCACCGCGGTGCTGCTCGTCGAGGGGCTCGCCGAGTCGGCGCCCATCATGCTCTGGGGCTGGCTGCTGCTGATCCTGCTCTCGTTCAAGATGAAGGCGGTGCCGCTCATCGGCGTCGGCGTCGGCGAGCGCACCCCGGTCATCTCGCACGGCCCCCAGTCGCGGCAGGTGCCATGACCCCGCGGCGCCTCGTCGTCTCGCTGCTGGGTTCGGCGCTGTTCGCCCGCGCCTATACGCTGACCGCGCTCACCGCGGTCTTCTCGTCGTTCCTCATCGAGCGGATGATGTCCCCGGTGAGCCTGACGACCATCATCGGCGCGCTCGCGGTGATCGGCGTCGCGGTGCTGGCCGTTCGCCGGGACGAGCTCTCGCTGCTGCGCTTCGCCCCGACATCGCTGCTCGGCTTCCTGCTGCTCGCGCTGCTGAGCGTGCTGTGGTCGTCTGACCGAGGCGGCACGGTCGCCGGCTGGTTCACCCTGCTCGGCTACGCCGTGATCGCGATCACGATCGGCCACGTGCGCGACACGCTGCAGACGGTGCGCGCCCTCGGCGACACGCTGCGCTGGCTGCTGACTCTGTCGCTCGCCCTCGAGATCATGTTCGGCGTCCTGCTCGACACCCCTTTCCGACTGCTCCGCATCGAGGGCTCGCTCGCGGTCGGCGGCCCGATCCAGGGCATCTTCGGCACCCGCAACCTGCTCGGCTTCATCGCGGTGATCGCGCTGATCACCTTCGTGATCGAGTGGCGCACGCAGTCGATCGGCCGCGTCGCGGGGGTGCTGTCGGTCGCTCTCGGCGGCTCGCTGGCGCTGTTCTCGGCCTCGCCGACGGTCGTCGTGCTCGCGGCGGCTGTCGGTGTGGCGACGGTGGCGCTGATGATCGTGCGACACGCACCCGAGCACCGGCGCGGCGCCGTGCAGGCGGTTCTGGGCGGGCTGGTGCTGGTGGCGCTTATCGTCGCGTTCGCGCTGCGGCACCAGATCATCCGCCTTCTCGATGCCGGCTCCGACTTCTCGACCCGCGCCGACCTGTGGAACATGATGCTCGACTTCATCGCCGAGCGGCCGATCACCGGGTACGGCTGGTTCGGCGCCTGGCCGCGGGGCGAGTACCCGTTCACCTACATCAACTTCCTGCTGTCTGATCACCACCAGTCGGCGTTGAACGCGTACTTCGACACCCTGCTGCAGCTCGGCTGGGCAGGGCTCGCGCTCTTCGTGGTGCTCGGCGGGGTCGCACTGGTCCGCTCGTGGCTGGTGGCGAGCGTGCGACGCTCTGTCGTGTACGCCTGGGCGCCGCTGGTGCTGGTCACCCTCGGCGTCGAGTCGATGTTCGAGAGCTTCGCGCTCACCGCGACCGGCTGGCTGCTGCTGGTGCTCGGCGCCCTGCGGGCGGGGCAGACCAGGTCGTGGCGGGAGAGCATCGACGCCGCGCACACCGGTGCAATTCCGGCGCTGGGGCCCGAGCGGCCGCCGCTCCCGGGCAGCACCAGATCATGAAGATAGACTGTGATCCCGTGACCCCCGTGACAGAATCCTCGCCCGTCCGCACCCGTTCGGAGAGCCAGGCATGACCGGCAGCGCGTTCGATCCGTCCACCGCGTCGATCGTCATCGTCACCTACAACCGCTCGCACCTGCTGAGCGGGCTGCTCACCAGCATCCGGTCGATGGATCCGAAGCCCGGCCGCGTCGTGATCATCGACAACGCCTCGTCGGATGACACGACGGACGTCGTCGATGCCTTCCGCGACGACATCGGCACCGAGATCGTCTACCGGCGCCTGGAGACCAACACCGGCGGCTCCGGCGGCTTCAGCGAGGGCATGCGCACGGCGTACGAGCTGGGATCCGAATGGATCTGGATGATGGACGACGACGTCGAGGTGCTGCCGGACGGTCTCGCGAAGATGGGCCGCTGGTCACGCCGCTTCAAGAGCATCCAGGGCCGGCGCTACGACTACGACGGCAGCGAGTTCTACTGGCAGTACCGGATCGCCGACCGGATGGGCATCCCGATTCCGTTCGCCCCGTCGAAGTTCGACTCGTCGGGCTTCAAGGAGATGAACAGCGGATGCTTCGAGGGGATGTTCATCCACCGCTCGATCGTGGCGCAGATCGGCCTCCCCGACCCGCGCTTCTTCATCTACTGGGACGACCAGATGTACGGCTGGCTGGCGTCCCGGCTGACGACCGCGGTCATCGTCGACGAGTTCGTGCTGCGGCGCACCCGTGAGATCAAGCAGTGGGACATGGGCATCCGGCACATGAACGCGTCAAGCAACGCGTACCGGTACTACATCATGCGCAACCGCGCATACATCAAGCACTACTACCGGGTGCACCGCGCGTACAGCCCCGTGCTGTTCGGCCTCGGCACAACGGCCACTTTCTTCAAGGAGCTGATCCGGCTTCTCTTCGTCGAGCGCACCGTGCGCGGCACGAGCAACCTGTTCCGCGGACTGCGCGACGGCGGCCGGATCAGCCGCGACCGCACCTGGCAGCCCATGCCGGCACTGGAGGCACGATGAGCGAGCAGCAGCCCGAGTACGTCTGGGCGCACCCGGAGGAGAAGCCCAAGCGGGGCCGCACCTGGCTGATCGTCGGCCTGGCCATCGCTGCGGTGGTGATCGCGGCGCTGGTGTTCTGGCTGTTCCTGCGGCCAGGGGCGCCGCTCGCGGATGCGACGCCGACGGCGAGTGCGAGTGCTTCGCCGAGTACGTCGGGCACGCCATCGGCAAGCGCGTCCGCTACTCCCTCCGATGAGCCGCCTGCGGAGCCTTCTGCGGAGCCCGAGCCATCGATGACACCGGTCGATACAGCTCCTCCGGTCGCGGACCCGAGCGTCAAGCAGTTCCGGGGCCAGGTCGAGGGGTGGCTCGACGATGCGCTCACGGGCCTGAGCATCGTCGAGGCGAGCAGCGGACAGGATGCCGTGGCCGTCGTCGATAATCTGCAGGACGATGCTCAGCGTCTGGCCGAGGTTGCCGCGCCTTCGTCGATCGCATCCGACTGGCAGGACGGCCTCCGAACCTATTCCGAGCGTCTGATCTCTCTGCGGGCGGCCGCGGCGAAGGGGTCCAGTGTGTCGGTGGATACCTCGCGGACAGCAGTCAAGACGCTGCGCCAACTGGTCGGTCTCTAACGATCCATCCCCTGGGCGCTCCTTCGATCAGCGAGGTGCGTCCAACACGCGGCTACCGCCGGTCCGCGCTTCAGCGGATGTTGTGGTCGGCGTTGTATCGGTCGAGCACGTCGCCGATCGATCCGTCCAGCACCAGCGAACCTTTATCGAGGTAGAGGCCGCGCTTGCAGAAGCGTCGGAGGTCACGCTCGTTGTGACTCACGAAGAAGAGGGTGCGTCCCTCAGCCAGCAGCTCGTCGATGCGCTTGTAGCACTTCTCTCGGAACGCCTTATCGCCAACGGCGAGCACCTCGTCGACCAGCAGGATGGGCTCGTCGAGCTGCGAGACCACGGAGAAGGCCAGCCGCACCTTCATGCCGTTCGAGAGATGCTTGTACGGCGTGTCCTGGAAGTCGGTCAGCTCGGCGAACTCGATCATCTCGTCGTAGCGCTTCGTGACCTCGGCGCGTGACATGCCGTGCAGCCCCGCGGTCATCCGCACGTTCTCTCGCACCGTGAGGTCGCCGACGAAGCCACCCGTGAGCTCGATCAGGGGCGCGACGCCACCGTGCACGGTGACCTGTCCTTCGTCGGGAAGAAGCACGCCGGCGACGAGGCGAAGCAGGGTCGACTTGCCCTGTCCGTTCCGGCCGACCACGCCGATCGACTCCCCCGGCCGCACAGTGAAGCTCACGTCGCGCAAAGCCCAGAACTCGCCCGGGCGAGAGCGACGGGAGGCACCTGCGAACAGGTCTTTGAAGCTTCGACGTCCGCGGCGGTTGCGCCGGAAGTGCACGCCCAGGTCCTTCACGTCGATGGCTGCGGTCATCACAGCTCCTTCAGCACGGGACGCTCGAGGCTGCGGAACACCCAGACTCCCAGCGCGAGGATCAGCAGGCTCATCACCGCGCTGATCACGACGGTGAGCGTGTTCCACTGATCGGGGAAGAACGCCATCCGGTAAAGCGTGAAGATGCCGGCGAGGGGGTTGAAGGCTCCGATCACGTCGAACGGCTCGGGCAGGTTGGAGACACTGTAGATGATGGGCGTCGCGTAGAAGAGCGCGCGCAGGATCAGTCCGGTCGTTCGCTCGAGGTCGGCGTACAGCGCGCATAAAGGCGCCACGAGCAGCCCGAGCCCAACAAGCAGGACGATCTGCAGCGCCACCGCCACCGGTATCCAGAGGATTCCCCAGCCGATCTGCACGATGTGACCGGGGTCACTCTCGGTGAGCAGGTTCACGACGACGAACAGTGCCAGCACGGGGAGGGAGAAGAGGAACTCGATGCCTTTGCTCAGCACGATCCGGTTGACCCAGATCGAACGCGGGATGGCGGTGGAGCGGACCAGCCTGGAGTCGCGCTTGAAGGCCTTCGTGAAGTCGGACACAGACGAGTTGAACCACACCCACGGCAGCAGCCCGCTGATGAGGAAGATGATGTACGGGTCCTCGCCGACGTCGCGCTGGAACACCTGCGTGAACACGAACCAGTAGATCGCGCTCATCACGAGCGGGTCGAGAACCGACCAGAGGTAGCCGAGAGCGCTCGTGGAGTAGCGGACCTTCAGGTCACGCGCCGACAGCAGCCACAGCGAATGAACGTAGCGCTGCGGAGTGCCGGGCGCGCCGACGGTGGTCCTGCTCATGTTCTCGTCAGTCGTCCTGACCCGACAGCTCGTTTCGCCACATCGAGAGAGCGGATCCGATGGCCATGTGCATGTCGAGGTACTGGTAAGTTCCCAGCCGACCGCCGAAGTGCACGTCCTGCTCACCCTTGGCGAGTTCGCGGTACGCCAGCAGGCCGTCGCGGTCCGCCGACGTGTTGACGGGGTAGTACGGCTCGTCCTCGCGGTTCGCGAATCGCGAGAACTCGCGCATGATGACCGTCTTGTCCGACTCGAAGATCTCCTTGCGCTCCGGGTGGAAGTGCTTGAACTCGTGGATGCGGGTGAACGGCACGTCGAGATCGGGGTAGTTCATCACGCTGGTGCCCTGGAAGTCTCCGACGTTCAGAACCTCCTGCTCGAAGTCGAGTGTGCGCCAACTGAGCTCGCCTTCGGCATAGTCGAAGTAGCGGTCGACTGGTCCGGTGTAGACAACCGGCAGCTGCCCGACGGTGTCGCGCTTGTTGAGCGGCTGAGCCTCGTCGAAGTAGTCGACGTCGAGCTTCACCTCGATGTTGGGGTGGTCCGCCATGCGTTCCAGCCACGCGGTGTAGCCGTCGGTGGGCAATCCTTCCCACGTGTCGTTGAAGTAGCGGTTGTCGTAGGTGTAGCGCACCGGGAGCCGGCTGATGATGTCGCCCGAGAGCTTCTGAGGATCCGTCTGCCACTGCTTCGCGGTGTAGTCGCGGAAGAACGCCTCGAACAGCGGCCGGCCGACGAGAGCGATGCCCTTCTCCTCGAAGTTCTGCGCCGTCTTGACATCGAACTCGCCTGCCTGCTCCTTGACCAGTGCACGCGCCTCGTCGGGCGAATAAGCAGCGTTGAAGAATTGGTTGATCGTGCCGAGGTTCACCGGCATGGGGTACACGACGCTGTTGTGGTTCGTGTAGACGCGGTGCACATAGTTCGTGAACGTGGTGAACCGGTTGACGTACTCCCACACTGTGGCGTTCGACGTGTGGAACAGGTGAGCGCCGTAACGGTGGACCTCAATACCCGTCTCGGGCTCCGGCTCGCTGTACGCGTTGCCGCCGATGTGGTGGCGACGATCGATAACGGTCACCTTGCGGCCAGCCTCGGCGGCACGCTCAGCGATGGTGAGGCCGAAGAAACCCGAGCCAACGACGAGAAGATCCATTTTCCTGCTTTCTGCCCGGTGAGGCTTGATGAGGCGCGAAGCTCGCCGTGTGCACAGCAACCAACACTACCCGGAGCGGCTCTATGGAACCTGCTATCCCGTGTCCCCACCCGTTCGTTCCTCCGGCTGAAGCAGTTTTCTCAGTATCGGTGTGAGCGTGCGGCCGTAGGCGTTGGACAGGTGATTGTCGTCGATGTACACGCCGATATTGCCAATGCTGCCGCGGCAGAATCCGTCGGGACAGAGCCAAGGGCGGAAGTCGACCAAGGTCACGCCGCGCCTGGCCGCGAGTGCGTCCAGCTGGTCAGGCGCGGCCAACCCGATGTCGGCAACGCTGCAGGGCTTGACCCGCGCACCGGGTGGGGCCTCGGACTCCGTGATCGCGCACTCATACATGTCGAAGTCAAAGCGCGGGTTGTCCCTCACCGCGATCACCTCGATGCCCTCGGCGGTGAGGGCATCCACAACATTCTCGATTCCCTCCACCAGCACTTCCGGCGAGGACGGGGTGGCCCGCGTCACGACGAGGTAGACGGCATCTGGCTGGATCCGCATCGCGTAATCGACAGCCGCCGCCCTCCATTCTTCGCATTCCGGGCCGGCAACCGACCGAGTCGGGGCGCCCACACCGATCGAACATCCCCCTTTGAGTAGCGCGAGCAGACCCCATTCTTGTTCTTCGGCCAGTGTAGTTAGCGGCGACATCAGCTGCTGAGCGTGGGAGTCACCCATCACAAGAACGCGGAACGCCTGGGGGTTGAGGGCGGCGTGTGTCTGGACGCAACTGTCCTTCAGCACAGACTCGGTCGGCTCCAGCGATCCGGAGCAGGAGGCGCCGATATCGACCCATTCGTCGTCGAGTTTCGTCGGAAAAGGGATCAGGGGCAGGTCGATGCCATCAAGGTCGATGGGGTTGTCGACCTGCGCGGCGCCCGGGTATCCGCCCGAGTCGGTCGCCATCAGCGCCGCCTCCTTTTGTTTGATCACGAACTGCCACGATGCGAGCGGGACCGCGGGGACGGCGACTGCGGCGACGAGCACTACCGCACCAAGCCGGGGCAGCCGGTCAAGTGCAGCGGCATCGCGAATCGGACGCTCGACAAGTGCAGATACGAGGCGGGCGAGAACGAACGAGACCGCCACGATACACAGGCCGGCGAGCCATCCGGGCTCCGAACGTCCGGTGACTACCATCCAGGTCACCAGCACGGGCCAATGCACGAGGTAGAGGGCGTACGCGTCACGGGAGACGTAGCGGAGGGGCGCAGACTCGAGGAGTGGTGACGGTCCATAAGGGGCACGATCACGCCCGGCAACGATGACCAGCGCCGTGCAGACGACCGGCCAGAGTGCCAAGTACCCCGGAAACCCGCTCTCGACATCGAGGACGATACCGCAAAGGACGATCCCGATGACGCCGCTCCACCCGAGGATTGCGGCGCTCCATCGAGGAGAGCGCACAAAGGGGAGCGCGAGCGCTACGAGCGATCCCGCCGCGAACTCCCAGAGTCTCGCCCGGGAGTCGAAGTATGCGAAGGACTGGGCTCGCCAGGTCTCGACGATCGAGAATGTCAGGGAACTGACGAATATAGCGCCGAAAACGATCGCCAACGCCGGGACGATGGCATGCCGACGACCTCGCAGGAGCAGCCAGACGGCAGCGATGATCAACGGCCAGAGAATGAAAACCTGCCCCTGAACGGACAACGACCAGAAGTGTTGGAATGGGCTAGGTCTCACCGCATCTCGCGCGTAGTAGTCGACCTCCGAGAATGCTAGCTGCCAATTTTCCACGTAGAAGAGGCTCGACCACCCCTCCGCCCATATTCGAGGCCATTCCGTCCGCGGGTAGCTCACGAACGCGACCGCAAGCACGCCGACGATAGTGACAGCGGCTGCGGGGAGCAGCCGTCGGAATCGGCGCAGCCAGAACGACCCAAGAGCGAGCGGCTGCTCGCCTTGGACGCGGCGAACGAACGAGGCCGTCAGGAAGTACGCAGACACCATGAGAAACACGTCCACGCCGCCGGACACGCGACCGAGCCAGACGTGGTAGATCACCACAAGGAGGATCGCCAGAGCGCGAAGTCCATCGATATCCGTGCGGTATTCCGACTTCGTCGTCGTGTCGGGCGCGCTTAAGCGCTCTCGGAGATGCATGAGTTTCATAGCAGGTATCTCACAGTGGGTCAGTGCAGTCACTTCGGGTCGACTGCAGACCGTTCCACCCTAGCGCCCGGTGCCGAGCAACGCGTCCGCCGCGTCTTCCATCTGTGGTCTGAGCATCCGTACGTATTCAAGATTCAGATGGTCGGCGTCGTAATACACGGGAATCCCCCCGACCACCGCGTAGCACGACGCGTCGTCGCAGAAGCGATCGGTTAAGTCGAGCAGCTCCACGTCTTCACTGTTGGCCGCCTCAGCGGCGATGACAACGGGGTCAACGGGCTGCGAGTCCTCCTTGGGGCGTGCGCACAGTTCCGGTTGACTGTCATTGAGAAGCACGCAGTCGGGGTTGCGTACCTCTGCGTTGAACGGCGGATCAGCGATCGCCAATACTTTGGTGCCCTCCGCTGCCCAGCGCCCCCACGTCTTCACCAGAGCGTCTGACATCTGATCCACCTGGGGCCGGCCGCTACCGTCATCCACGATTTGCTGCCGCGACGCCATCGCCGTCATGACGAGATCTGGCTTTTCTTCCGCAACTGCGGCGATCAGATCGCGCGACCACTCCCGGCACTGCTCGGCGTCCTTGGCGCCCCAGGGGCTCCGAAAACCGATGAAGTCGACATCCGCCGCCGGACAACCCCCGTAATAGCTCGTCGTGACAATCCAGCCCTTGTCCTTCGCAATATCGAAGACAGGTCCCTGCCATTGCTGTGCGTGAGAGTCTCCCACCAACCACACACGCACTGGATTCGACGCTCCACCGGAAAAGTCGCAGCGATGCGTCGTCCGCCGTTCCCCGTAAGCAAGAGCCTGCAAGAAGTCACCGCACTGCGGGGGCGTGTAGAAGTACTCATTCTGAGGAGTCATCAGGGAGTACTCCGTGCGCCCAAAGGGGTCGTCGCACTGCGCTTCGGGCGCGAGGGCCGCAGGTCCCTCGCACGAGCTCGCGATCACATTCTTCGGAGGACCATCGGCCGTTACTCGGGCGTGGAACCAAGTCAGAAGACCGGCGACGAGAGCACCGATCACGAGCATGCCGCCTAGCATCAGCCCGGCGCTACGGGGTGATGAAGTCCGCCAGAAAGCCCATTTCTGCCCACCGTCTTCGACGTAACGTTTCGTCAGAGCTGCGAGCACGAGGGCAAGAAGCAGTACGGAGAATTTCGAGAGGGTGCTGGCCTCAGCGCCGATCGCAAAGGGGACGACGACGATCAGCGGCCAGTGCCACAGATAAAGCGAGTAGGAGATCCCCCCGACCCACTGGACGGGTCGCATGGCTGTCACTCTGGAGTGCCAGAGCGATGGGGTTACAGTGCCCCCGAAGATGACCGCGGCCGTCCCAACCGCTGGTAAGAGCGCCATATACCCAGGAAACGATGTCTTCTGGTCGTACGTCACCGCGGCGAATGCGATCAGCGCGAAGCCGAAGAGCGAGACGATATTGGCGCTCGCCCGAGCAATCTGTATGCGGTTACCCACGAGCGCGATCACACCGCCGATCGCAAACTCCCAGCCCCGGGTGAAGGTAGCGAAATACGCCTGCGAGGGCGCAGCGATCGTGTAGACCACGCTGCTAGCGAGCGACAGGCAGAGAATCGTCACGACGACCGTCAGTGATGTGGCCATGCGGCTACTCTGCGCCCGCCTACTCACGGATCGGCGCCGTCGCTTCGTCACGGCGACGGCTGCGAGTAGAACGAGAGGCCAGACAATATAGAACTGCTCCTCGACAGACAGCGACCAGTAGTGCTGAACGACGCTCGCCGCGTCATTCAGCGCGGAGTAGTTCACGGTCATGGCCGCGAGAAACCAGTTCTCGACGTACCCTGCGCTGGCCGCGACCTCCCAGGCGTTTCGCTCCCATCGTGGGTACGGCAAGAAGGCGACAACCAGTCCCAGCGACACGACCAACACGAGGAACGCGGCAGGGAGCAGTCGACGAATTCTCCGCGCGTAGAACGCGCCGAGGCGTACGCCGCCAGTCCGCGTGATCTCGCCAGCGAGATGCCCCGTGATGAGGAATCCTGAGATGACGAAGAACACGTCCACTCCGACGTACCCACCAGTCAGCCGCACGGGCCAGAGGTGGTTCAAGACAACCAGAGCGATGGCGATGGCGCGGAGCGCCTGAATGTCCGTGCGGAAGCGGCCAGTCTTGGTTGAGGATGTCACGTCTTCCGCTGCTTGCAGCGAAGCGCTCACGGGGCGAGGTACTCCCGCAGCAGATCGATGCCACGTCGCGGTGTGAAGCCGATCTCTTGGATACGTGTGAGCTCGAGCACGCTGTTCAACGGGCGCCGAGCGACCGGAGCCGACGCGGAAGCGAAGTACTCCTCAGTGGAAACACCAGTCACCCGAGCGGGGTCGCTCCCTGTCAGCTCGAAAATCAGCCGGGCAACGTCAGCCCAGGTCATGGCGTCTCCCGCCGATGTGAGATTGTAGACGCCGTGGGCGGGACGCGTGTCAAGTAGGTGCCTGACCGCGGCAGCGATCTGCGAAGCGAAGGTGAGCCGGCCATATTGGTCGTCCACCACGCGAGGGTCGATGCCGCGCTGGGCGAGTGAGGCCATCGTGCGCACGAAGTTATTGCCGTCGCCGATCACCCAGGACGTGCGCAGGATGTAATGGCGAGGTGTTGTCGCAACCGCGATGTCACCTGCGGCTTTGGTCTGCCCGTAGACGCTCACAGGGCTGACCGCATCGTCCTCGCGGTAAGGGCGATCTTTCGACCCATCGAAGACGTAGTCGCTTGACACGTGCACCAGCGTGATACCGAACTCGGACGCGATGCGAGCGAGTTCTGCTGGTCCACTCGCGTTAGCCGCCCACGCGCCCACACGGCCGTCCTGTGTCTCTGCGCGATCGACCGCGGTGTATGCGCCGGCGTTGATGATGGTGTCGTAATCGCGCCAGCGACGTGCGGCCCGGAGATCGGGGGACCCGAGGTCGAACTCCGCTCGTGTTGCCCATTCCACGTGCGCGAGATTACCGAATTCCTCCTGAAGCGCTTTGCCCAACTGGCCGCCCGCGCCCACGACGAGAGTGCGACGCGCAGGGATCGGCGTAACGCCAGCGAGGCTCGGATGTAACAGGTCCTTCGCAGAAACCTCGACCTTGTCAAGCGGAATGGGCCAGTCGATGGCAGCTGTCTCGTCCGCGAGGTTCAGGAAAGAGTAGGACGCGTCCGGGGACCAATGGTCGTTCACGAGATACGTGTACGCTGTGTCGGACTCGAGCGTCTGGTACGAGTTGCCGACTCCGCGAGGCACGAAGACAGCCTTCGACGGGTCGATCTCCGTCGTGAAGACAGCGCCGAAGGTCGGGCCCTCGCGCAGATCCACCCAGGCCCCGAAGATCCGGCCGGTCGCCACCGACACCCACTTGTCCCACGGCTCCGCGTGGATGCCGCGTGTGGTGCCGACCGCGTCGTTGAACGAGACGTTGTTCTGCACCGGGCCGAAATCGGGCAGCCCCGCGGCCGTCATCTTCTCGCGCTGCCAGTTCTCCTTGAACCACCCGCGGGAGTCGCCGTGGACGGGCAGGTCGAAGACCACGAGGCCAGGGATCGGCGTCGTCGTCACAGCAAGCGGCTTGCCGAACTCGATGTCACCCACTGAGTCACTGCCCCGTCGACGCGTAGAACGCCTCTGTCGCATCCTTGGACGGCGCCCACCACGCCTCGTTCTCCTGATACCAGCGGACGGTGGCAGCGAGACCGGATTCGAAGTCGGCGAACCGCGGCGACCAGCCCAGCTCAGTGCGCAGCTTGGTCGAGTCGATCGCGTAGCGCAGATCGTGGCCAGCTCTGTCGGTGACGTGATCGTATGCGTTCCGATCGTGACCCATCTCCTGAAGGATGAGCTCGACGACCTCCTTGTTGTTCCGCTCGCCGTCAGCCCCGATCAAGTAAGTCTCGCCAATGCGGCCCTCATCGAGGATCGTGAGGACAGCTGAGGAGTGATCGTCGGCATGGATCCAGTCGCGCACGTTCTCCCCCGCTCCATAGAGCTTGGGACGGATGCCCCGGATGACGTTCGTGATCTGTCGTGGGATGAACTTCTCTACGTGCTGGAAGGGGCCGTAGTTGTTCGAGCAGTTGGAGATCGTCGCCTGCAGCCCGAAGGAGCGCACCCACGCGCGCACGAGCAGGTCGCTGCCTGCCTTGGTGGACGAGTAGGGCGAGGAAGGGTTGTAGGGGGTGTTCTCGGTGAACCGCTCGCGGTCGTCGAGCTCGAGGTCGCCGTACACCTCGTCCGTGGAGATGTGGTGGAACCGCGTGCCGTGCCGGCGCGCGGCCTCGATCAGCGTGTATGTGCCGATGATGTTCGTGTCGAGGAACGGCCGCGGGCTGTGCAACGAGTTGTCGTTGTGCGACTCCGCCGCGTAATGGACGACCGCATCGGCCTCGCCGACGAGAGTGTCGACGAGCTGATCATCCGTGATGTCGCCATGGACGAACGTGAGACGATTCTCGGGGATCCCGTCGAGCGAGGCGCGGTTGCCTGCGTAGGTCAGCGAGTCGAGCACGGTGATGTGGTGATCAGTCTCGCGCGCGACGTAGTGGACGAAGTTCGACCCGATGAATCCGGCACCGCCGGTGACGAGCAGGTTCGACATCAATGACCCCTTCCGAGGATCTCCAGCAGGTACGCGCCGTATCCCGACTTGACCAGGCGCTCCGCTCGCTCGCGAAGCTCATCGTCCGTGAGGTGACCCTGCCTCCACGCGACTTCTTCTGGCACTCCGATGCGCAGACCGGTGCGTCGCTCCATCGTCCGCACGTAGTCACCGGCATCCGACATCTGATCGAACGTGCCCGTGTCGAGCCAGGCAGTGCCGCGTGGAAGGACCTCGACCTGCAGCGACCCACGTTCCAGGTACGCACGGTTGATGTCGGTGATCTCGTACTCGCCACGTGCGCTCGGCTGCAGTCCGCGCGCGATCTCAACGACATCATTGTCGTAGAAGTAGAGGCCCGGGACCGCGAAGCTGCTCCGCGGATGCTCCGGCTTCTCCTCCAGCGAGACGGCCTTGCCCTCCGCGTCGAATTCGACGACGCCGTATGCGCTGGGGTCCGCGACCCAGTACGCAAAGACGGCTCCACCATCGACGTCGGTGTAGCGCTTGAGCTGGGTACCCAATCCGGGCCCGTAAAGCAGATTGTCGCCCAGGACGAGCGCGACTTTGTCGTCGCCGATGAAATCCTCGCCGATGACGAAGGCCTGGGCGAGGCCGTCCGGCGAGGGCTGCTGTGCGAAGGTGAGGTTCACGCCGAACTGCGACCCGTCGCCGAGCAGCCGTTCGAACTGCGATGCGTCGTGCGGCGTCGTGATGATGAGGATGTCTCTGATCCCCGCCAGCATGAGCGTGGAAAGCGGGTAGTAGATCATCGGCTTGTCGTAGACCGGGATGAGCTGCTTCGAGATGCCGATCGTGATCGGATGCAGCCGGGTGCCGGAGCCGCCAGCGAGAATGATTCCCTTCACTCGTCCATCGTGTCACACCGCACGTACCTCACGTCTGACTGGGGTGCACCGGTTCCACCGGAATTCCTGTATTTCGGCTGATACCTGGGACAATCGTGTCGTGCACCCGAAAATCTCCGTCTCCCGCCGGTTCGCCACGATCGTCGTCACGGCCTGCCTTGCGATCGGTTCCCTTATCGGCGCCCCCGAGACGGCACTTGCCGCCGCCCCTCAGGTGACTGCTGGAACCGCGAAGAGCGCGAACCTGTCGACGTTCACCCCCGGCAACATCATCGCCGACAGCGTGTTCTTCAACAGTTCGGCCATGAACGCGACGCAGATGGACACGTTCTTCAAGTCCAAGGTCAAGTCGTGCCAGTCGGGGTACGTGTGCCTCAAGGACTATCGGCAGAACACGCCGAACCGGCCGGCCGACCGCTATTGCAACGGATACTCGGGTGCTGCGAACGAATCGGCGGCGACGATCATTCACCGCGTCTCGGTCTCGTGCGGCATCAACCCGCGCGTCCTGATCGTGATGCTCGAGAAGGAGCAGAGCCTGGTGACCCACACGTGGCCGAGTTCCTGGCGTTACGACATGGCGCTCGGACAGGGGTGTCCTGACACCGCTCCGTGTGACCCCGCATATTCCGGCTTCTTCTACCAGATTTACGGGGCCGCCCGTCAGATGCAGATCTATGCGGAGGGCCGGTGGTTCACTTACTACGCCCCGGGCAAGACCTGGAACATTCGCTATCATCCGAACGCATCATGTGGCTCTGCGCCCGTGCGCGTCGAGAACACCGCCACGGCAGCCCTGTACTACTACACGCCCTATCAGCCCAACCGTGCAGCCCTGAATGCCGGATACGGCACAGGGGATGCGTGCTCGAGTTACGGCAACAGGAACTTTTTCCAGCTGTTCAGCGATTGGTTCGGCGACCCCCGCAATGGCCTGACCGTTTCAGGCGCGATTGCTGACGTCTGGACCGCGCATGGGGCGGGCACCGGCTGGATCGGCACGCCCGTCGGGAATATGCGCAGCTGGTCCACGGGCCCCGGGTGGTCTCAGCAGTTCGCCAACGCCGACATCTTCGTGAAGGCGGGTCAGCCCGGCCGCACGGTGACTGGCCCGATCCGCACCGAGTACCGTCTGGTGGGCGAGGTCGCCAGCGGCCTCGGCTGGCCGACCAGCGACAGGATCGCCATCACCGGCGGCGCATACCAGGACTTCGACAACGGGCGCATCTACGAGCGCTCGGATGGACGCGCCTTCGCCATTGCGGCGCCGATGTTCCGACTCCATGAGTCCGTGGGAAATGTCTTCGGCTCATATGGGTGGCCCACGAGCCGCGCCTACCGAGTACCGGGTGGCGCGACGCAGACGTTCGACCGAGGCGCGGCCTATGAGTCTGCCTCCGGTGTCTTCCTCCTCGACGCGACGTGGACGGCCTGGCTGAACTCTGTCGGCGGCACCGGTGGGGCATACGGCATCCCCACTTCCGGCGTGACGGATGCCGGAGACGGGACGCAGCGAGTGCTCCTCAGTAATGCCGTCGCCTTCCGAAAAGCGTCTTCGGTCACCGTCGTCAAGGCGCCCTTCGTGAGCGTGTACGCCGAGCAGGGTTACGAGTCGGGAGCACTCGGTCGCCCGACTGGCTCTGCCTCCGACCTCCCCGGAGGTTCGTCGCAGCAGTTCGCCTCCGGTCAGATCTACTCCTCGCCGGCAGGCACGTTCGCAGTGACCACATTCGCGTCGGCCGTGGCGGCCGCAGGCGGGGTCGAGAAGACCGGTTTCCCTACCGGTCCCGTCGTCGCTTCCAAGACGGCTTCCTCACAGCGGTTCTCCGCCTTCACCTTCACCAAGGGTGCAGCGGGCGCACGGAGCGTTCGCGGCGCGATCAAGACGGCGTACGACGCAACGGGCGGTGCGTCCAGCTTCTTGGGTGCGGCGACTGCCGGAGAGCGTGCGCTCGCAGACGGCTTCGTTCAGGAATTCGACGGCGGGCGGATCATCTGCGCTCCGACCGCACTCGTCGCACTGCCCCGCAGCATGGCTACCGCATGGGACAGTCTCGGAGGGCAGACCGGCCGGCTCGGCTGGCCCGTGGGCTCGTCTGTGGTAACGAATGGAGTGACCGAACAGGCTTTCCAGGGCGGCCTCCTCGTGTCGCCGAAAACGGGCGGCGCGCACGCCATCGTCGGTGCAACGCTGAGCGCATTCCGGATCGCCGGCGGGGTGCCCGTTCTCGGGGCTCCGCTGGAGCCGGAGCAGAAATCAGCCGCAGGCTACTCCCAGCGTTTCGAGCGGGGAGTGGTCTTCGTGCCCTACTCGGGCTCCGCCTCCGCGGTTGCTCTTGACACCTTCAAAGAGTACGAGCGGGGCGGCGGATTGCCTGGATTCGGCTTCGCAACTGGCCCGGCGGCGCCCATTGGCGCTGGGAAGGCCCAGCCCTTCCAGCTGGGATCCATCGCCACGAGCGGATGGGGCACGTCCGCGGTGCGAGGGACGATGTGGAGGGTATTCCAGAGCAGTGGCGGGTACACCGGCCCCCTCTCCTACCCGAGGGAAAGCGAGGCGAAGGTGAGCGACGGCTACATCCAGCCGTTCGTCGGAGGCACGACATACGTCTCGCCGTACGCGCTGGCGGTCACCCGCGGCGTTCTGCATCGTGAGTACTGGAAACTTGGCGGCCCGGAGGGGGAACTGGGGTGGCCACTGCTCAACGAGACGAGCGGCAACGGCGTGTGGCAGCAGAAGTTCCAGAAGGGAACCATCTACCTCTATGCCGACGGCCGCGTCGTCGTTCGCTGAAGGTGGGCGCCATTCGGAACCCTCGCAGCAGCCGATTAGACTGAGGTCACTATGACGCAGGAGCCTGATGCCGTGCTGGTGATCGTGCCAGCCTGGAACGAGTCCCGGAATGTAGGGAACACGGTCAGGGAGATCATCTCGTCGAGCGCCGCCTACCACGTCGCGGTCATCGATGATGGCTCGGTAGACGACACCGGTGATGTAGCAAGAGCGGCGGGTGCGACGGTCCTGCGCCTCCCGTTCAATCTCGGAGTCGGCGGGGCCATGCGGACGGGCTTTACGTATGCGCAGCGCAAGGGATATCGGCGTGCGATCCAGGTGGACGCGGACGGTCAGCACAACCCCGCTGACATCGATCGCGTCCTCGCCGGCCTCGAGGCCGCCGACATCTCCATCGGAGCGCGCTTCAGCGATGTCGGCGACTATAAGGTGAAAGGCCCTCGCCGCTGGGCGATGGTCGTCCTCGCTCGCATCGTGTCCCGCGTCGCGAAGACCTCGCTGACCGACGTCACGAGCGGGTTCCGCGCCGCCAACGAGAAGGCGATCGCGCAGTACGTCTCCTACTACCCCGCCGAGTACCTCGGCGACACCCTCGACTCGCTCGTCGTCGCTTGCCACGCGGGGCTCAGGGTCACGCAGGTGCCCGTTGCGATGCGCCCTCGTGTCCACGGTAATCCCAGTCAGGGACCAATCGGGTCCACGATCTATCTCGCACGATCAGTGATGGCCCTGGGCCTGGCACTTCTGCGTCGGCCGCGTCTCGCAAGCCGCTCGGAGGAGACAGCATGACCATCGCGATCACCGGCGTCATCCTCGCTATCGTGATGCTCGCCGCCGTCCTGGCGATGCTGCTGACCCGACGACTGCGCGAGAAGTACGCGGCGCTGTGGATCGTAATTGCAGTCGCGATGCTCGTCCTAGGCCTGTTCCCCCAACTCCTGCTCGCGCTGACATCGCTCGTCGGCGTGGTCCTGCCCGCGAATCTGCTTTTCGCGATGGCGATCCTCCTGCTGCTCGGCGTTTCGCTGCACCTGTCCTGGGAGCAGTCCCAGGCGGAGGACGAGATCCGGAGGGCCGCCGAGGAGCTGGCGATCCTTCGCGCAGATCACGACGAGGTTCTGAATCGCATCGACCGCCTCGAGCATCCTCCCGCATCCGAACGGCAGAGTATCGATCGCCACGACGAGCTCGATGGCTGATCGAACCGAAGGGCGGGCTGCCTCGGGAGCGCTGCGCTACATTCTGCTCGCCACGGTCATCGCCGGAGCGATCGGCTACCTCATCCAGATCGCCGTTCCGATCTTCGCACCGGATTCCTACCTGCCCTTCGCGACCACGTGGTCGGCGATCTATCTGGTAGTCACGTGTGTGTCCGGCGTCCAGCAGGAGATCACGCGGGCCGCCCGCCCCGATCCGTCCGGCGCGGGCTACCACACCTGGCGCACGTTCACGATCTCAGCCGCCGTCGTGGTGGCTGTCAGCGTCTCGGCGGTCTTCGCTCTCATCGGTCCCCGGGTGTTCCCATCGGACACCGTTGCCTTCGTTCTCATCCTTGTTCTCGCGGCTGGCGGTTACACGCTCGTCGCCGCTCTCAGTGGGGCGCTCTACGGTCTGGCTGCCTGGCCTGCTGTGGCCGGCATGACCGTGTCGGACTCCGCGATCCGACTGCTGACGATAGCCGGGGCGCTTCTCGCCGGAGCCGGGGCGACGGTGCTCGGCTGGGCGATCGCTGCGCCGTTCGCCGTCGCAGTCGCCGGAATGTGGATCTGGACCGGTCGACGGGTGAAGACCAGGCTGGGCCTTGATGTCGAAATCGGTCGCCTGGCTCGAAACTCAGTCGCAACGGTTCTCGCATCGTTGGCGACGGGAGCATTGATCAGCGGACTGCCGCTGCTCATCAATGCCTTTGCTTCAGATGCCGGCTCGGAGCTGCTCGCCGTCCTGATCCTCGCCATCACCCTCACGCGTGCGCCGCTGGTCGTCCCACTGCTGGCACTTCAGGGCTACCTCGTGGTCTCATTCCGTGACCGTGCCGATCGCATAGCATCCATGATCGTTCGCTGGGTGATCCTGGTGCTCGCCCTGGTGGTCGTGCTCGCACTGCTCGCAGCCCTGATGGGCCCTGCGCTGCTCTCCGCGGTGTTCCCCTCCTTCTCGAGCCTTCCCGCCGCAGACCTCGCGCTCATCGTGGTGAGCGCCGGACTGACCGGCGTGATGTGCATCACGGGCCCTGCCGTCCTCGCCGGCAACCGACATGCCTGGTACACCGCCGGCTGGGCAGTGAGTGCGCTGGCGACTCTCGTGACCCTGATGCTCCCATTCGACGCGCACTCACGAGTTCTCACCGCGTTGCTCGTCGGGCCGGTCATCGGCTCCGCAGTGCACATGACCGCCGTGCGTCGAGCGCAGCGTCAAGGGGAATGAACTGCCGGAGCCGGATCAGCGCGGGTCGGATACGAGCGCGCGTTCGAACACCTCGCGCGTCTCCAGCGCGGTTCGCGCCCAGGTGAACTCAGCCGCCCGGGCACGTCCGGCGGACGTCATGTCCGCGACCAGATCCCGATCGGTGGCTACTGCGAGAAGCAGCGACGCCAGCGCGTGGTCGTCCTTTGGATCGAAGTACCGCGCCGCTTCTCCCCCGACGTAGCGGTGCACTTCGATATCGCTGAGCAGTGCCGGAAGCCCAGCGCCCATCGCCTCCAGTGTCGGCAGCGAGAACCCCTCGGCGAAGGACGGGATGGCCAGTGCGGTCGCTATCGAGTACAGTCGGGCGACCTCGTGGTCATCGATCCACCCTCGGAGGTCGACGGAATCGGTGACGCCGAGGGCTTCGACGAGCGGAGCGAGGGGATCCTCTCCTCGGCCACCTGTGATGACGATGCGTGGGCGATCCTCGGGGCGCAGCAGAGCCACAGCGCGAATGAGCGCCGCCCAGTTCTTGTGGGGGCGCCGATTCCCCATGGCGAGGATCAGCGGGCCTTCAGACCCTGCGAGAGAGCGGTCGACAGCGGAAGGTGCCGCTCCCGCCAGCGGAATGACGTCGATGCGCTCCGCCGGGACCCGCAGGTACTTGGCGATCTCCCCCTGCGATGTCGGACTGATGGTGATGATCCGCGCAGCGTTCGCGGCGGCTTGTCTCTCCATCCACTTCACCGGTGCCGTGTAGAGAGGTGTGCTCATCAGCTCGGGGTGGCTCCAGTAGAGCATGTCGTGCATCGTGACGACCGTCGGCATCCGCGTGCGGCGAGGGCCGAGCGTCGCTGGCGCGTGCACGAGGTCGACACCAGCGCGTCGCGCGGCGCGCGCGACGCGCGTCAGCTCACCCCATGCCCAGACGAATCGGTTCTCGCCGCTGATGCCGGATTCGACGATCTCGCCGGGGAACCATGTCAGGTCGAGCTTCGCGCCCTCTCTCGAGACGTAGCCGATGTACTCCCACTCACCGGGAAGCTGCCCGAGAGCGCGATACAGCTCGCGCGTGTAGGTCTCCATTCCGCCCTTGGTTCCGGTGTAGGACAGAAGATCGACGAAGACGCGAGGCACCGAACCAGCGTAGTACACCGCCCCCGCAGAGCTGCGGCGCTCAGGCCACGCGGACCGCGGTCTGCCGACGCCGGATCCTGGTCATCGCGGGGCGTTCGACGGTAGTCCAGCTGATCCACGCGCACGCAAAAGTCAGGACAACGGCGAGCACGTTGTAGAAGACGAAAGCCAGAACCCCGCCATCTAGACCGACGCCAGCGAGCGCGAGCAGCTGCTGCATGGGCCATGCATAGATGTAGAAGCCGTAACTGACGTCGTTTGCCGCTACCCACCTCGGCTGGGGGATGACACTGGAGAGCCAGAGAAGACCGTACGCGAGAAACGGAGACGACAGCTGCCCACCCCAGCCCGGAATAAGGAGGATGAGGCCTCCGGCTATGAGCAGGCAGATCACCCCGATCAAGGCGTTGATGCCCGCGCTCTCGATGATGAAGTAAACCAGAGATCCCCCGAGGAAGAACGGCGCGAGCTTGAGGAACAGGAGGAAGCTCCCATCGAGTCCTGCCGCTGCCACCAGGGGATTCAGAGCGTGTGCGGCAGTGACAAGCGCGAACGCCAGGGCGGCCAGGATGGGGCTCCGCCTGAACCATGCCAGCGCTCCCAGAAGCCAGACCATGACATAGCAGAGAAACTCGTAGAAGAGCGTCCAGAGCGATCCGTTCCACACACCGGGGTAAGGAACATTGCTCAGCGTGGAGCCGATCGTGTACTCATTCATGTAGAGGGTGATGTTGCTCCACACGAACTGTAGCGGCGTCACCGGCGTCTGCAGGTAGCCCTCGAGAGATCCGTACTGCACGAGTGCCGCGACGGGACCGAAGACGAAGGCCGTGACGATCAGGCAGACAACGAACGCCGGGAAGATTCTGACGATGCGATGCAGGAGATAGTCGCCGGCTGACGTGCGCAACCGCGAGCGCGTGATAAGGAACCCGCTCAGGACGAAGAAGCCCGCGACTGCCCAGCCTCCGAGGTTCTCGCCGCGGATGTGCGGTCCCAAGCCGTTGCCCGTCGTGTAGAACGAGTGAGCGAAGAGCACTGTCGCCGCGAGAATCAGCCGGAAGAGATTCAAGCTGTTATCGCGGTAAGGGAACGGCGTTCCACGCAGCACCGCGCGAAGGCTCACTTGAGAAGCTTCCGCTCCGACATCTCCCGCAGCGAGCGCTCGTACGAATCGCCCTCGATGGGCTCGGTGAGCACCCACTCAGCGAACTTTGTGACGCCATCCTGGAAGGCGACCTTCGGCGTGTAGCCGAGGATCTCCCGCAGCTTGGTCGTGTCAGCGATGTTGTGGCGGATGTCGCCCAGACGGTACTGACCCGAGACTGTCACTGGCACCTCGATCCCGTACGCCTTCTGAAGGGCGGCCACGACATCCATCACAGTCGTCGCAGTGCCAGCACCAATGTTGAAGATCTCGCCCGCTGCCGCGGGAACGGTGGATGCGAGGAAGGTCGCCTCCACGATGTCGTCGATGTAGACGAAGTCCCGGCTCTCGAGTCCGTCTTCGAAAACGTTGATCGGCTTCCCCTGACGGATGAGCGTCGAGAAGATCGAGAGGATGCCGGTGTACGGGTTCTTCAGCGACTGTCCTGGCCCGTACACGTTCTGGTAGCGCACAGACACCGCCTCCTTGCCGAGCGTCGGCATCACGGTCATCACCAGCGACTCCTGCATCTGCTTCGTGATGCCGTACACGCTTGACGGGTGAAGCTTCGACTCCTCGTCGGTAGGGATGAGGGTCAGAGCTCCTTCGCCTTCGACGTGCACCTCGAAGTCTCCCGCCGCCATGTCGGCGTCTGCACGATGCGACGGATACACGATGCGGCCGTCCTTCGTTCGGTAAGCGCCCTCACCGTAGATCGAGCGCGATGATGCGATGACCACGCGACGAACGGAGTTCTCTTCATTGGCCAGGATGTCGAGGAGCTTCGCGGTGCCCCCGACGTTGGCGTCGACATACCGGTCGATCTCGTACATCGACTGGCCGGTGCCGGTCTCGGCTGCGAGATGCACGACGATCGTCGCTCCGTCGATCGCGCGACGCAGGTCGTCCTTCGAGGTCACCGTGCCCTCGATCACCTCGGCGATGCCGTCGAGCGAGCGGAGAAGCGGAGAAGTTGTTGACGGGTCATCTCCATGCACCTGCGAGATGAGCGAGTCGAGGACCGTCACCCTGTGACCCGCTTCGACGAAGCGGGC
Organism: Microbacterium sp. NPDC089987; assembly: GCF_044748505.1. Taxonomy (NCBI): domain Bacteria; kingdom Bacillati; phylum Actinomycetota; class Actinomycetes; order Micrococcales; family Microbacteriaceae; genus Microbacterium; species Microbacterium sp. NPDC089987. The sequence continues at coordinate 779,469 of NZ_JBIVGE010000001.1, read as the reverse complement.
AGCCAGACGCGACCCGATGAATCCGGCCCCGCCGGTGATCAGCACGTGTTCGACCATGCGAACGCCTCCAGAGATGCTTCTTCGGCACGACGTTCGCGCCGGACGCACCGCTCAGATAGCGAAGATGTGCGCCAGAGTCGATTGTAGTCCAGCGCGGTTCCCGTGCTTGAGAACGCCGGGGATCTCGGTGATCGCGTGAAGTCGCGACATCAGACGCAGCTTCGCAGTCCGCCGCGTGCTCGACCAGCCTTTCGCCCGTGCCAACTGGGCCGCCTGCCGATAGTAGGCCCGCTCATCGCGGAACCGACGGCCATCGAGAAGCGTCTTCTGCGACGCGCTCGATCCGTGGCGTCGGTAGGAGAACACCACTTGCGGTACGAACACGAGCGTGCCGCCGTCAAAGGCGATGTCCATGAGCAATGCAAGATCCTGGATGATCGGCAGACCGTCGCGGAAGTCGACCCGCTTCAAGGTGTCGGTGCGGAAGGTGAGCGACGGCCAGTACAGCCAGTCGCCGCGAATCAAGCTCGTCGCCATCTCGACGCCGGTCAGGACCGAGATGCCGTCTGTCGTCTTCGGCGCGAGCACCCGCTGCTTCACACGATCGACGAGCGGGAGTCCCTGTTTCCCGCTCTCGTCGATCACCACTACTCCGGGCTGAATCACGTCGGCGTCTGGCACCCGGCGCGCCGCCTCGCTCACGACGCGGAGGTAGTCAGGATGCATCAGGTCGTCACAGCCCAGAATAGTGATGAAGGGGCTCGTGGCCCGACGGATGGCTTCGCGGTAGTTCTCGGTTATCCCCAGGTTCGTCTCATTGCGGGTGTACTCGATCCGCGGATCATCGATTCCGGCAAAATACGCCGCGACGCTCTCGTCCGGATAGCAGTCGTCTATGACAACCATGCGCCAGTCCTGCACGGTCTGCGCCCTGACGGAGTCCACCGTCGCGTACAGGAGGTCCGGGTCGCCCCAGAACGGCACGAAAATCTCATGAGTCACGCGTCAGCACCCCGTCACTTTGTAGAGCTTCGCCGCGCCCTCAGAATCGACGAGCGTCACGGCATCGGACGCCGCGAGGCGGCGGAGGCCGTCGTACTCATGCTTCGCCCCGTGGACCTCGTCGACACCGAAGTCAAGCACATATGTCGTGCCCGTGCGCTCGACCGCGCTGCACACCACGGAACCCGGCTCCGCGTCGGACAGATCGTCGAGTATGAGCTGCTCATCCTTCGTGAACTCCATCAGCACATGCGGCATCGTCACGCGGCGGTCGGCGAAGGCGTACGCCATGCCCGCACCGGTCCAGCCGCTGCCGGCGATCACGGCACCTTCAGGAACCTCGTCCGGAAGCCTCTTCATCAGCTCGAGTTCGTCCGTGGAGACCAAGCGGGAATGCTCACTGTATGCGTACACGGCCGAAACATACCGAATCGCCTGCTGGTTGGTGTAGAGCTGCCCGCCGAGAAACATGGCCCCCACGACACAGAGGGCCGCGACGGCCGTTCTTCGCGGCCCTCCTGCGCCGGCTGTGACGCGTTTGACCCAGCCCGTAGCGACATATCCTCCGAAAGCTGCGATCGGAACCACGAGCATTGGCAACAGAGCGGCAAGCCGCGGGGAGTTGTTGTACCAGGCCGCGGTGAGGAGATCGCGCAGCGTGGGCCAGGGCATCGCGCTCGCGATTACGTAGAGACCCGCAACGATCACATAGAGCACAACGGGCAGGGCTGTCGACAGCCTCCCCTGCCGGGCGAGCGCCGCCGCGCCGATGATCATGAGCACGACGGGGATCCACGTGACGTTCCCGTATGTCGGCGAGAGCGTCAGCGCCTGGCCGACCGCCTGCCCGACGGACTGCTCGACTGGCCATCCGCGAGCCTCTGCAGCCGGCTTCAGCACCTTCCAGGCCACGGCCGCCACAGCGACCGCGATCACGAAGAGCACGGTGTTGCGTACGAGTGCGGGGCGCTCGGGTCTGCCGAGAACGAACCTGGCGTAGGCGAGGGTCGACGTGGCCAGGGCGAGTACGATCCACGCCACGAATGCACCGGGGTGCGCGATGACCAGCCCGGGCAGCGCGCCGAGCAGGGCGAAGAAGAGCAAACCGCGATGCAGCCTGGTCTCGGACGACCTGAACCCGAGCAGCTCGACCGTCGCCGCGAGAACCGCGGGAAGCAGACTGACCGCGAAGAAGTACGGGTACAGGACGCCGTAATCGATCATCAGGATCGGGAACACCGGGACAATCGCGGCCACGACACCCGCGGTGAGCGTGACAACCCGATGCCGGCCCACCATCACGCGGGTGAGCAGGAGCACGGATGCGGGCCACACCACCGCGGCGACGACGATCATCGTCGCGTTCGACGCGATCATGATGGACGCGCCGCTGATCTCCGCGACGAGCGCGACGAGGGCGTGCCACCCGTCGGGGTAGAACCACAATCCGCCATCAGGGCTCGTCATCGCACCGATCGTCATGGGCGACGCCGAACCCGTGTCCATGATGTAGCGCACGGCGTTGAGGTGGAAGATGTTATCGAAGGTTTGCGAGATGTTGCTCGCGTCACCGACGATCAGGACGAGCTGCACGGTGAGGATGAGGCCCGCCGCGAGGAGCGCCCACAGCGTCGTATGTCCGGACGCGGTAGACGAGTCATCTGCCTTCGCGGCTCGCAGCGCTCTGCAGATGAGGAACACCACAGCCATCACGACGAGCGCGGTGATCCCCACAGGCAGGGCCGTCCATCGCATGCCGACGAGAGGCGTCCACAGTGAGGCCAGAGCGATAACCGTGGCCGACGCGGGGGCGGCGAACGCCCATGCCCAGAGCCCCCGGAACGTGATAATCCGGGCGATCAGGTACCCGGGGACGAGGAGCAGCGCGGCTGCGGTGATCGCCGGGAGGACCGCCGACACCCAACTCATCGATTCCCCTCGGGGAACCGCATCTTTGGATTGAACGTGATTCCCTTGAGCCACTTGCCGAGGAGCTTCGCCCGCAGGTCTAACGGGACACGGCCGCGGTGCAAGCTCACGAACAGACGGGCGCCGAACTCGATGAAGTAGAGGAAGCCACGGTGGTGCAACTGCCAGGATGCTTCGTTGCGAACACCATAGGAGAACTTCCAGAGGCTCTGGCGGTCGACCATTGCGAAGTTCACACCACGGTTGTCGCCCATGTCGTGCACCACGACGCTGTCGAGCACCTGCACCCCGGGGCAGCGCTTCGTAAGCCGCAGCGTGTACTCCCGGTCGTCGAACCAGATGAAGTACTCGGCGTACGGAAGGCCATACTCTGCGATCGCCCATCTGGGGATGAGCACCGAGACGAAGGAGCATGCCGTGACCATGACGTTCTTCTGCCCCTTGACGAGCAGGCGACCCCAGTCCCAGGTCGGCACCGGGTTGTTCATCTCGCAGATGCTTCCATCTGTGAACTTCACGACCGAGCACGCGAAGGGGACGTCGCCGCCGAGTTCGTCGACCGCCCCATCGAAGCCCGAGATCAGTGCGGCCAAGGCACCAGGTTGCGGGTAGCAGTCGTCGTCCATGATCCACACATGGTCCGCGCCGGAAGCGTAACCCCGCCGCATGCCCTCCGCGAACCCGCCGGCCCCGCCGGAGTTGGTCGTCATCGTGACGACCTGGAGGGGCACCGAGGTCTTCAGCGCAGCCAGATACTCACTCGTGCCGTCAGTCGACGCGTTGTCGATGACGAACAACGTCTCCACAGCATGTGTCTGTGCCTCGATCGACGCGATGACCGTCTTCAGCTTCTCGAGTCGGTTGAACGTCACGACGACTCCGGCGACCGTCACCATCCGCTTACCTCTTCCACGAACCACTCCGTCGCATTCTTGCTTCCCAGCAATCTCTTCTCAGCCTTTCGCTCCGTCCGCCAGAGAGCTTCCCGGGCCCTCTCATCGACGGCCAGCTCTGCGACCTTCGCCGCCAATGCTCGGGATGCCCTGTGTACATCGCGCGGGGCGAGCGCCGATGCGGGAACGATGTCAGATTGCGCGCCTACATCGGTTGAGACCACCGGAACGCCGTGCGCAATCGCCTCGAGTGTGGTGAGCGTGAGTCCCTCATTGTGCGAGGAGACGACCAACAGGTGCGACTCATCCAACGTCTCGGGAACCGGGTGTGTGGATGAACGACGCTCGATGCGGTCTGCCATACCCATCGATCTGGCGACATCGTCGACCCAACTCGCGAGCTCACCATCGCCATGCATGACGAATCGCAGCTGGATCCCACGAGAATGCAACCGACGCGCCATGTCCACGAACACCTCGGGGGCCTTCTGCCTGGCCATACGGCCGATGAACGTAACCGTGAAGCGTTCGTCGGGCCGCCGGGGGCGGAACTGTGCATCCGTGAGGCTGACGGTCAAGCCGCCGAGCGGCGCCATCACGATCTTCTCGGGTGCGATCTGCTGAACGTCGGTCATCCACCGCGCAAGGCTCGGCGAGATGACATGGTGCTTTCCGATGCTGTTCGAGACAAGAGCGCTGCTCAACGGGTAACCGCCGCCCCTGTACTCGACGATGTGCGTCGAATCGACGATGGGCAGCCCGGGCCGTGAATGTGCAATCCACGCGAGGCGGTCATAGAGCCACTGGTTGTGGTGCACGACGACCCCTCGCACGTCGAAAGTACGCAGGATCGCTCGCAACAGCGGCTCGACACCGAGCGTCTGGGAGCGCGAAGTGGCCTCCGAGAACGGGATCAGCATCGCGCCGTCGAGCTCCGGCCGTGTGATCCAGGGTTGGTGAGACGCTCTGTTCGTCAGGACGATCGGCAGGAAACCGGCTTCCCGGACGATACGCACCGTCTCGAACGCCCACCGTTCCGCTCCCCCGAGTTCAAACCAGTGCATGCCGATGATCACCGCTGGAACAGCGCCGTCTGGAGCATGCGGCGCCGGCACCGGCCCGTCGATCCCGACTTCCTCTAGAAGGTGCCCCTCGTAATCCTGCCGAGGAACCATGCGATTGAGGGCGCGCGAGTGGCGCAACAGGGCGAGGTCGCGCGCCTCGTCATACATCAGGGGTGCCGCAGCCTTCACACGACGGGCAATACGGCCCACCAGGTCGGTGCGTACTCCACGGACCGGATCGTGACCGAGTACGGCGTCAGCTGAAATGTGCAGGTGTCGAGACGGTTGCGCGATCAGCTCTTCAGATTCGCGTTCGATCGCGAGAGTGTTGCGCTCCTCACGCGGGACCAGACTCCGCATACGGAGAGTGCGCAGACGGTTCCTGTTCTCTCTGGAGAGGCCAGAGAACGTGGTGTCGTCCGTGGTTCGCGGGTGCGACTGCTCGTCACCGTCGTAGAGGTGGATGTCGAGTTCGCGTTCCGGTGCCATCAGCGCATGAAAGTTCAGCGCCCCGACCAGCAGGCGGCGCTCCCGCTCGGATAGCTGCTCCATGTCGAGCCCGTCGATGTCGAACATGGCTGGCAGGCCCTGCACCTGATTGGGGTTCACGTCTTCATGCTTTCTGGGTATCTGACTGTGTGCGCAGGATGAAGGAACCGCGATGGGAGGAGTGGTCGCGCACGACTCACAGAGTCTAGCCTCCCCCGCTTCGCGACCCCTGAACCTGCAGGCTTCCCCCTGCAGGGGCTTCTAAGATGGTCAACGGTGCTCGCGGCCCGTGCGAGCAGACGGAGGTAACCAGCGGTGCTCCACACCCGCACGAACGAAGACGGCAGACTGTCCCCGCCCGGCTCGCGTCGCGGTCTGGCCGAGGTCTTCCGGCACCGCTATCTGCTTTCACTGATAGTCCGCAAAGAAGTGCAGATCCGCTACCGTGGATCCGTCTTGGGCTGGCTGTGGTCATATGTGAAGCCAGTCGTCCAGTTCATCGTCTTCTATTTCGCCATCGGTGTCTTGCTGGGGATGAACGGACGAGTCGAGTTCTTCCCGATCTATCTGCTCGCCGGAATCACCGTGGTGACCTTCTTCAATGAGGCGTTTTCGAACGGCACGCGGTCGCTCGTCGACAACGCAGCGCTGATCAAGAAGATCTACCTGCCTCGCGAGATGTTCCCGATCGCCAGCATGCTGATCGCGGCGGTGAACACCCTGCCGCAGATCCTGGTCGTCATGGTGATCGCGCTCTTCTTCGGCTGGACTCCGAGCGCCCTTGCTGTCATAGCAATCCTGCTCGCGCTTGTGATCGTCGCCGTCTTGGCGAGTGGTCTTGGTCTGCTGTTCGGCTCGATCAACGTGACCTTCCGCGATGCACAGAGTTTCGTCGAGATCATCCTGATGATCGCCGTGTGGGCATCGCCCGTGATGTATGAGTGGACAGCAGTCGCGAATGTCGTACCCGAGTGGATGCTCACGCTGTACCGCCTCAACCCCGTGACCGCGGCCGTGGAGCTGTTCCATTTCGGAATCTGGTATCCGCTCGGCCCGACCAACGCCACGCTTGCCCCGGACATGTGGCTCTACAGCGGGTTTGCCCTGCTCATCTCCGCCGTGCTGCTCATCATCGGACAGCTCGTCTTCCGTCGATTGGAGGGTCGCTTTGCCCAGGACCTCTGAACAATCTTCCCCGCGAATCGTCGTGGACGACGTGCGGAAGCAGTTCCGGCTCCGTCATACGCACTCGATCAAGGAGACCGCGCTGGCAGCAGTGCGCAGACGCCCGCTCAGCACGGAATTCCGTGCGCTCGACGGAGTCTCGTTTCAGATCGGCGAGGGCGAATCCGTCGCGCTGCTCGGGTTCAACGGCTCGGGCAAGTCCACCATGTTGAAGCTCATCTCTGGAGTTCTCTCTCCTGACACCGGGCGGGTGCTGACGCGAGGTAGAATCGCTGGCCTGATCGAAGTGGGCGCGGGCTTTCACCCCGATCTGTCCGGACGCGAGAACATCTTCCTCAATGCGGCGATCCTTGGGATGGGCAAGAAGGAGACCGAGGCACGGTTCGATGAGATCGTGGCGTTCAGCGAGATCGAGAAGTTCATCGACACTGAGGTCAAGCACTACTCCTCCGGCATGTTCCTCCGACTCGCCTTCTCGGTCGCCATCCACACCGAGGTCGACATCCTCCTCATCGACGAGATCCTCTCGGTCGGCGACGAGCCCTTCCAGAAGAAGTGTCTGGCACGGATCCGAGAGCTGCACGCCAAGGGCAAGACCCTCGTCGTCGTGAGCCATGACCTCGACATGGTGTCGAGGCTCTGTGAGCGCGGAATTCTTCTTCGAGATGGCAAGGTCGCGTTCGATGGGCCGAGCAAGGAGGCGGTAGAGGTCATGCGGGCATGAGGTCCAGCTTTCGCAACCCACGCGTTTAGAAGCCATAATGCGTGATATGCCGAATCTCAATCCGTTGACTGTGATTCAACGTGCCGTTGCATGGATGCGACGCGTGAATGCTTCACTCCAGCAGCTGAACGGACAGCAGGCGGAGCTGAAGAGACAACTCGACTCCATCGCGGGCGACCTCTCCTCGCTCACTGCGATGACGGGCGCTGTCTCGGAGACCGTCGGCGAATCGCGGCGCGCCACGATGATCGCAGTTCGACGCCTCAGCTCCATCCGAGCCCGCGTTCGGGTCGTCTTCCTTGTGCACAACGCGACGGCATGGGGCTCCATCGCCGAACTGATCGAGCTCATGCAGCACGACGCGGAGTTCGACCCCGTGGTCGTCAGCATCCCCCACCGGTACTCCGGTGTCGGTCCCGCGAAGGGCGAAGGGCGCACCCATCGGTTCCTGCAGACAGCTGATGTCCCTCATCTGCGGCTCCGCAAAGACCAGCTCGACGAGGCAAGCCAGCTCCTGAGAGCGCTCGACCCCGACATCGTCGTGCGCCAGAGCCAGTGGGATGATGACATCGACCCTGCCTTCAGCGCTGACGCGCTGAGCTGGGCACGTCTCGTACTTATCCCGTACGAGACGATGAACATCATCGAGAACGTACCCGTTGGCGACCCACCGATCAATTCCGCAGTCGACACAGTCATGCACCGCAACGCCTGGCTGGTCTTTCTCGCTAACGAGGAGGCGCTCAATATCGCCCGCGCTGACTCACTCACCGGCGCACTGCAGTTCCGCGCAGTCGGGCACCCGAAACTGGACTACGTCCGAGCCACTGAAGCAGATTGGCCAGTCGAGAGCACCGAGACACGCGCACGCCGTGTCCTTTGGTCCGCGCACCACTCCATCCTCACCGGCTGGAACGACTTCGGCATGTTCCCTCAGGTGCGCGAACAGATGCTCGGTTGGGCGAAGGCGTCTCCCGAGACGGAGTTCGTATTCACACATCACCCTCTCCTTCCCGGAACGATCGAGCGCGAAGGCAGTCCGCTGTCACCCGACGAGTATGACGCGTGGCTCGACCAGTGGAAGAGCCTTCCCAACACCGCGGTCTGGCGAGGAAATTACGCAACTGTGCTGTCCGCCGCCGACTATCTCGTCACCGACGGCCCGAGCATGACGATTGAGGGACAGTTGCTGAACGTGCCAACCGTTTTCATGGAGCGCCCGGACCACATTCCGTTCAACGAGATCGGACGCGAGGTCGCATGCGGTGTGCACCGCGTCCACTCAGTCGAGGATGCACAGAACACGATTCGAGACATCGAGGCTCACGGCAGCGATCCGCTCGCCGAGCGTCAGGCCGCGAACGTGAGCCGTTTCTTCGGAGAGCCGGGCGCGGCCGGGCGCATCCTTGAGGTGATTCGCGCAGAGATCGCTGCGGACCGGATCGTCACCAACCGAGCGTGAATGAAAGCGACTCGAAGCCGACTCTCAGAGTTCCGCGTGCAGCGCCCACACGCGCTCGGCTGAGCTCGTCCACGAGAACGCCCGCGCCCGATCGGAGCCGAGCACCCGCAACCTCTCGCGCCCGGAACCGAGCGCATCGCTGAGCGCGTCGTCGAGCTGATCGGAGGGCACCACAGCTCCCCCATCGGCGATCACATCGCGATGCACTCCCGAGTCCACTGCGACGATCGGCGTGCCCAGCTCCATCGCCTCGATCAGCCGCCACGGCCAGGCCGCAGCCTGCGAGGTCGCGACGAGGGCATCCGCTCCCGCGAGCAACGCTGCTCGTGATGAGTCGTCGAGCTCATGGGCGATGTGCGTCCGACGCTCAGGAAGACCCACTGAGGAGGCCAGTTCGATCAGCGCGACACCTGCGCCTTTCTGGGTATCCACGACCACGGCCTCCGCTTCCGCACGCGCAGCCGCGCGGAAGCCGTCCCCGAACGACTCGCCATCGCCCGTGATCACGATGTAGCGCTCCGGCAGCTGCAGGTCCGCCCGCAGCATGGAGGCGTCCTCCGGCTCGCGGAAACCGATCGGCGCAGCACCGGCGATCACGCGAATGCGGTCGCCGAGGCGCGCGATCTCCCCCAACCGTTCCGCCATGGCGTGTGACGGCACGACCACGGCATCCGCGTGCTTGACCGCTCTCTTCAGCATCGCTCGCTGCCATGCGACGCTCGTCTTCGGCATGGTCTCCGGGGCTTCCCAGGCGCACAGATCCCAGAGCGTGACCGTCGTCTGGTCGTTGTCGTGCAGCCTGTCATGACGCACCAGGGGCGCGAGCAGGGTGGGCGAATGGATCAGCCCGCCTCCGACTCCAGCCGCGATGCCCATCTGCCAGGCGGCGGCCAGCTCACGCCGCGCGAGCGGCAGCGTTCGGACCTCGCTCAGACCGGCGATCGAGGCTTCCGTCCCGCTCGGCGCGATCGCCGAGACAACGCAACCACGAGGGGCGGTGCGGATCAGCCCCTCCGTCAGAGCCCGAGCCGCGCGAGCCAGGTCGGCGTCCACACCGACCTCGTCGACAACGACACGCAGCTGCACAGTCATAGCCTCAGCGTAGCCGCGGCCCCCACCGCGATCAGAAGCCTCTCCGGCGCGGAGCCGAGCACTCTGCATACTCACAGTCCGCGCGCATACAGCGCCGCCGGCAACAGGTCGACGGGCTCCTCAGCTCTCGGCCGAGCCCACAGGCTCGAGCAGATCCTTCTCCTCGATGAGCTCCAGCGACAGCACTCGATATCCCTCGGCTTCGAAGAACACCGTCATCCGATCGTCCTCGACAGACATCACGGTGCCAGGTCCCCACTCCCGGTGATTGACTTGGTCATCGACCTGGAAACCCGCATCGGTCACAGCATCCCGCTCCTCTCCGATGTTCTCCGCGACGCCCGCCGCACACGTGTCGCAGTTGCCGCACGGCTCGTCGAGCTCTTCACCGAAGTATCCGAGCAGCACCTGGCGGCGGCACCGGCGCGTCTCGGCGTACGAGCGCATCATCTCGATGCGGGACTGATCGATGCGCTCTCGCTCCTCGACACGCTCGAGGGCGTCGGAGACCGCCGTCTCGACGTCACTGCGGGCGAGCAGTCGTGCCCCGGTGCGCCCGATGCGCACGTGCCCGGTGTCGGACAGCAGGGCGAGCAGTGCGGTCACGCGGCGGGCCGAGAGACCGGATGCCTCTGCCAGCTCTGCGCGCCTGCCCGCGCTGCTCTCGAGGGCACCCAGGAGCCTGCGGAGCTCGCCGCCGGCGGGCTTGCGTCCGGCGAAGTACTTCCGCAGCGCGAGATCCTCGGGGCGGAAGTGCAGGGTCGCCTGGGCCGGCTCGCCGTCGCGGCCGGCACGACCGAGCTCCTGGTAGTAGGCGTCGACCGACTCGGGTGCGTCCGCGTGCACGACGAACCGCACGTTGGGCTTGTCGATGCCCATCCCGAAGGCAGAGGTCGCGACCACCACGTCCAGTCGGTCATCGAGCAGATCCTCGTGCACCTGGGTCCGCGACTTCGCCGACATACCCGCGTGGTACGCGGCAGCTCGCAGCCCCCGCTCCTGCAGCCGCTGCGCATAGTGCTCGGTGTCGCGTCGCGTCGCCGTGTACACCAGGCCCGGCTTCGGCAGCTCGGCGACCTCATCCTCGACCGCCGCTCGCTTGTCGGCATCCTCAGTGTGCCGTCGCACCGTCAGGGCGATCCCGGGTCGGTCGAGCTCGCCGATGCACTCGAACGGATCCCGCAGGCCCAGTCGCCGCGCGATCTCGGCGCGCACCGGTGTGGATGCCGTCGCGGTCAATGCCATGATCGGCGGGCGCCCGAGGCGCTCCGCCACTGCACCGAGCATCAGGTAGTCGGGCCGGAAATCGTGCCCCCAGGAGGCGATGCAGTGCGCCTCATCGACGACGAACAGCGAGACATCCAGGTCGGCGAGAGCCGTCAGCACCTCCTCCTTCGCCAGCTGCTCGGGTGCGAGCAGCACGAACTCGGCCTGGCCCGAGCGCAGCATCCGCCATGCCTCGCGTTTTCTGCGCACTCCGCCGGCGGAGTTCAGCGCGACCGCCGCCGGTGCGTCCGGTGCGTTCTCGATGCCGACGAGCTGATCCTCCTGCAGCGCGATCAGCGGCGACACGACCACCGTCACGCCCGCACGCAGAGTCGCGGCGATCTGGTACATCACCGACTTGCCGTAGCCGGTCGCGAGCACACCCAGCACGTCACGCCCGCCGACGACCGCCTCGATCGCGTCGCGCTGCGCGGGTTTGAGCTGGTCGATTCCGAAGGACTCGCGAGCGACGCGGTCGATGTCTTCTGTGATCACACCCCATCGCATCGCGCCATCGCCGATCACACCACGGGGTTGCGTGGGGAGGTGGTACGGCCTAGGCCCTTCGACAGGCTCAGGGACCCGAGACGGCTGAGGACCCGAGACGGCTCAGGGACCCAGGACAGGCTCAGGGACCCAAGACGGCTCAGGGACCCAAGACAGCTCAGGGCCCTTCGACAGGCTCAGGGACCCAGGGGATCAGGGGCTGGGCGTGGGCGTCGGCGGGTGCAGCGCGGCGTCGACCATCTCGCGGATCAGCGAGTAGTCCGGCTCGGCCTCCACGATGCCGTTGTCGGGCGTCAGCTCGATCTGGGCGACCGGCTGGTCCTTGGCCTTCTGGACGAGATCGAAGAACTCGGGCAGCTTGCTCGTGGGCAGATCGGTCTGCACGAGCTGAGTGCCGGCCGCTGCGATCTCGTTGAAGCGCGTCAGAACGGTCTGCGGGGTGAACTGCTGCAGGATCGCCACCTGCAGCTCCCGCTGCCGCTTCATGCGGTCGAAATCGCTCGTCGTGTACCGCGATCGGGCGTACCACTGCGCCGTGTCGCCGCTCATGTGCTGCGGTCCCGGCTCGATCCAGCCGATCGCCCAATCCTCGGCGGACTGTCCGGGGTATGCCGGCCCACCACCCTTGGGAAGGCGCTCCACGACCGTGATGTCCACACCGCCGAGCGCGTCGATGAGCGCCGCGAACGCATCCATGTCGACGAAGACGTAGTAGGGGATCTCGATGCCGAGGATCCCCTCGGCGGCATCCTTCGTCGCCTCGATCGCCGGGGTCGAACCGTGGGCGGCGGCGTCGGGGTAGATCGAGTCCCCGCGGTCTTTCCGGCATTCCTCCACCGCATTGGTGAGCTGGTTGATACCCGCCCCCCAGCCGCACTGCCGGTCGTCATGCCCCTCGAAGTAGTTGCGGTAGTCGTAGCCGACGAGCTCGGGATCGCGCATCGGGCTGCCCTCCGCGAACGGGAACTCCCTCATGTCGCGGGGGATGCCGGTGATCGTGACGGCTCCCGAGTCGGCGTTCACCGAGACCACCGAGATGCTGTCGAACCGCATCGAGTCGCGTCCGTCGCCGCTGTCGGCGCCCAGCAGCAGGATGTTGTAGTACCCGTCGCTCGGCGGCAGGCTCGGCCCGCTGTTGCCGAAGATCGTCGTCAGCGCGCCGCGGCTCGACGCGACGACGGTGGAGACGTAGACCGCTGAGGACGTGGCGAGCGCGAGCACCAGCACGGAGGCCACCACCATCGCCCACCGCGAGAAGACCGGCACCCTCACCAGGCGCGCCAGGCGCAGGGTGTCGATGGTCAGCACCACCCACAGGATCGCGTATCCGATCAGCAGCACCTGCACGAGCGTCAGGACGAACCAGGACAGCGGCCCGGTGACGAACCACACCAGAGCGTCCTGCGCGAACAAAGCCATCCCCGCGGCGACGATGAGCAGGAACCACCCCAGCAGGGTGGCTCCGAGCCCGAAGCGACCCAGGCGGCGGTTGCCGGCGAGCACCTGCGCCGAGCCGGGGATGAGCACATTCATCCCGACGAGCCACCAGCCGCGGCGGCCCATGACCGCCGGATCCGCCGCATCCGGATGCCGCAGCGGCCGGGTCTCGATGAGCGGCCGCCCCCCTCGCGCCGGGGCGTGCGGGGCGGCCAGGGTCACAGCGAGTCCTTCAGCCGCTGGTTCTTCTGCTCCACCTGCTGCTCGAGGTCGCAGGCATACGCCTCGACGCGATCAGCGAGCGCGGCGTCGGAGGTGCCGAGGATCCGCGCCGCGAGGATCCCCGCGTTGCGGGCTCCGCCGATCGACACGGTGGCCACCGGGATGCCCGCGGGCATCTGCACGATCGAGAGCAGCGAGTCCATCCCATCGAGGTACGCGAGCGGCACGGGGACGCCGATGACCGGCACGGCGGTGACCGAGGCGAGCATGCCGGGCAGGTGCGCCGCTCCCCCGGCCCCGGCGATGATCGCCCGGATTCCGCGGCTGCGTGCCTCTCGCCCGTAGCTCATCAGCTTGTCGGGAGTGCGGTGCGCCGAGACGACCTCGACCTCGTGCGGGATGCCGAAGTCGGTGAGCGCCTGGGAGGCGTCGCTCATCACGCGCCAGTCGGAGTCGGATCCCATGACGACGCCGACGAGGGGCGTGCTCGAGGAGTGCAGTGGCTCAGTCACCATGACAGGCTACGATGCGGCGCTGGGAGAAGGTGGCAGCGGCACGCGCGCGCTCAGACGAACAGAGCGGCTGCCGCACGGGCGGTGTAGACGATGTCTTCGAGGTCGTCGCCCGAGACGTTCACGTGCCCGACCTTGCGGCCCGGACGCGGAGCCTTGCCGTAGGTGTGGATCTTCGCGTCGGGATACTCCTGCATCGCGGGAGCGAAGCGGTCGGCGAGCGAGCCGTCGGCGGGACCGCCGAGGATGTTGATCATCACGGTCCACGGCTGACGCGGCTCGGTGCGACCGAGGGGCAGGTCGGCGACCGCTCGCAGGTGCTGCTCGAACTGCCCGGTGATCGCGCCGTCCTGACTCCAGTGCCCGCTGTTGTGCGGACGCATCGCCAGCTCGTTGACGAGGATGCGATCGTCGTCGGTCTCGAACAGCTCCACGGCGAGCATCCCGGTCACTCCGATCCCCTCGGCGATCCGGCGACCGATCTGCTCGGCGAGCTCGACCACGCGCTCGGTGGTGCCGGGGGCCGGCGCGATGACCTCGGCGCACACGCCGTCGCGCTGCACGGTCTCGACGACCGGGTATGCGACGGTCTCGCCGCTGGGCCGGCGGGCGATCTGCTGGGCGAGCTCGCGACGGAACGAGACCAGCTCCTCCGCGAGCAGAGCCTCGCCCCCGGCCGAGGCGAACCAGTCTGCTGCCTCTGACCCGGACCGCACGACGCGCACGCCCTTGCCGTCGTAGCCGCCGCGCGGCGTCTTCACGACCGCTCCCCCGCCGTGCTCGTCGATGAACCGCTGCAGCTCGCCGGCGTCATGCACCGGCGCCCAGTCGGGCTGAGGCACGTCGAGCTCGGCGAGACGCGCGCGCATGACCAGTTTGTCCTGCGCGTACTGCAGTGCGTCAGGGCCGGGATGCACCTGCGTGCCGTCCGCGACAAGCGCCCGGAGCACCTCCTGCGGGACGTGCTCGTGATCGAAGGTGATGACGTCGACGTCGCGGGCGAAGGCGCGCACCGTCTCGAGGTCGCGGTAGTCGCCGACGGCGGTCGCGGCCAGCTGCGCCGACATCCCCTCGTCCTCGGCGAGCACCCGGATGTCGAGTCCGAGTTCGACCGCCGGGGCGATCATCATCCGAGCCAGCTGTCCTCCGCCGATCACACCCACGCGCACGGTCATGCAGCGCCCCTTTCGTCGTCTCCATTCTCGCGTACTCCGTCGCGGGCGGAGAACGATCGGCGCTCAGTACCCCCGGCTCGCCGTCTGCGCATCGCGGTGGGCGAGGATCTGATTCACCTCGACCTGATCGGCGAGCACCTCGTGCACCAGGCTGGCCATGGGCACATTCACCAGCCGCACCGGCTCGTCGGCGCCGTCGCTCAGCGTGATGGTCCCCGCGCCCCACAGGCGCTGCAGCAGGCCCCGGCGGATGCTGATCGAGTAGCCGCGCATGTGCGACAGCTCACGGCGGCGACGCGAGCCCAGGCCGTCGCGCACGATGACGCGACGCGTGGTGATCGTGAAGGTGCGCGAGATCCAGTGCAGGAACGGCATCACCACGAGCAGGAGCACCACGATGCCGGCTGCGGAGAGCAGCATCCAGTTCTCGTAGGGCGCGGGCAGGTTGTCGTAGAGGTACGCCGTGACGCCGACGGTGGCGATGAGCAGCACTGCCGACCAGAACAGCCGGCGCGCATGACTGCGCAGACGCGCGACGAGCAGCTCTTCGGCGGGCGCACCAGGGGGCGGCATGTTCGGCCGGCCGCCGAGGGTCACGGGCTGGGTCACCCTTCCATTGTGCCCGCGGAGGGACGGGGACGCGGAAGGCCCGCCGGGCGCGTCGGCTCAGGCGAGCCGGGCGTGCACGACATCACCGGACGCGACGGCACGCTCGACGCCGTCGACATCGACCATCAGGCATCCATCGGCCTGCAGGCCCACGGCGCGACCGCGCAGCGTCGCGCCGTGCGGCATGGTCACCTCGACGTCGCGACCGAGGCTGAGACAGCGCTTCTCGGCTTCGCGGTGGAGTCCGGATGCCGCAGCTCCCCGGCGGGCGAGCTCGGCGACCAGGTCGCGCAGCCCGATCAGATAATCCGAGAGCAGACGATCGATGTCAGCGGCCGCGCCGAGCGCGGCGAACGACGTGGCCGTCGACACCGGCAGCTGCTCGGACGTCATCGCGGTGTTCACTCCGCTGCCGATG
This sequence comes from Microbacterium sp. NPDC089987, assembly GCF_044748505.1. Lineage (NCBI taxonomy): Bacteria > Bacillati > Actinomycetota > Actinomycetes > Micrococcales > Microbacteriaceae > Microbacterium > Microbacterium sp. NPDC089987. The sequence goes on along the minus strand of NZ_JBIVGE010000001.1, from coordinate 763,483 downwards.
ATCACGCCGTGCGGGGTGACCTCGGCGAGGATGCCGCAGATCTTGCGTCCGTCGACGAGGACGTCGTTGGGCCACTTGAGCCCGACCTCGTGTGCCGGGAGCTGGGCTGCCACGGCATCCGCCATCGCCACCCCCGCCGCCAGCGGGAGCCAGCCCCACGCGTCCGGATCTGCGGGCAGATCCCGCAGCAGCACCGAGACGGCGAGCGCAGAGCCCGCCGGTGTCGTCCACGTGCGATCCAGCCGGCCGCGGCCGGCTGTCTGCGCGTCGGTCACGATGACCGCCAGATGCCCGAGCCGCTCGCCGTGGAGCCGCTCACGCATCTCGGCATTGGTCGAGCCGCACGACTCGAGCACGATGAGCGGGTCGGCCAGCGCACGCGTGCGCGAGAGCTGCATCAGTCGTCGTCCTCGTCGGCGCCGTCGCCGCCGTCCTCGTCGGATGCCCCGGATCCGGCATCCCTGGCGTGCCACTCGTCCCACTTGAGCATGAGCTGCTCGATCGCGCCGTGGAACTTCTCGGTCGCCACTCCCGGTGCGGTGTCGCCGAAGTAGTGCTGCACCCAGGTGCGCAGCCGCGCGACCGCCTCATCGTCGGCGGCGACCCGCTCGACCTCGTCCACGATGCGCGCAGCACCGTCGACGGTGAGCCACTCGCACGCCGAGAGGTATCCGGTCGTGTCGATGGACGCGCGCTCGTCGGCCGGGCGGGTGATCAGCAGCGGCTTGCCCGCAGCGAGCCTGTCGTAGACCATCGCCGAGATGTCGACGACGGCGACATCAGCGGCGGCCAGCTGCCAGCCGAGCTCCGGACCGTCGTCGTACACGTGCTGCGCGCCGGGGCCGGCGGTGTTCGCCTCGTCGATCGCGGCGAGGATGCGACGGTGTGCCGCGCCGTACTCGTCGCTCACGACGCCGCTGCGCGGATGCGGACGGTAGATCACCCGATGGCGGCCCGTGGCGAGAAGCTGGGTGACCAGGGTCTCGCCGTGCGATGCGATCGAGCCGTAGTGCGCCGAGGGGCGGTCGCCCTCCCAGGTCGGCGCGTACAGCACGACCATGCGCTCGTCGGGCGTGTACGGCAGGGTTCCGGAGTAGTGGTCGGCCTGCGGCCGGCCGATCTCGATCGTGCGGGTGGCGAGGTCGTAGTCCCACAGCGTGCGGCTGAGCCGGTCGCGGGCCGCCTGACCTGCGATCAGGGCGTAGTCGTACGCCTTGTACTGGTTCGTGGTCATGTACATCTTGTCGGACTCGCCGTGGTTGATGAACACGTGCCAGCGCCTGCCGTAGCGGAACATCTGGAAGTTGCGGGTGTTCTGGTTCACGTAGAGCACGATGCGGATGTCCTGCTCGGCGATGAACCGCTCGAGGTCTCGCACGGTGGGCACGAAGGCGACCGGGGGTGCGTCCTCCTCGATCAGCCGCTCAGCTCCGGTCGCGCTGCGGGAGAGCACGACGACGGGCCACCGCTTCGCGAGCTCGGCGAGGGGGCGGTACCACTGGCGCATCTGGTACATGTTGACGGCGCCGTCGGCGAAGTACACCGCGATGCGGTAGTGACGGTGCGGGTGGGGTCCCTGCGCGATCACGCGGCGGCGCACCCGCTGCACGGCCGAGCGGGAGGTCAGTGCCTTCTGCAGCAGTCGATACGCCTTCTTGCCGTCGGAGACCACACCCATCCCTCCAGGATAGCGGGCGGTCGTGCTCACCTTCAGGCGTCGGGATGCCCGGCGGCGGCGTCCCAGAGCCGATCGATCGCGGCTTCGAAGCGCGCGGTCGCCGCTCCCGGCGAGGTGTCGCCGAAGTAGCGCGCCGACCAGCGGCCCAGGCGCTCGATCGCCTCGACGTCGACCCGCACGCGCTCGATCTCGGCGACCGCGCCGGTCCGGGCGGCGGTGGCGCTCAGCCACTCACAGGCCGAGAGGTAGCCGCTCTCATCGATCTCCGCCTCTGCGCTCACCGGGCGCGTCACGAGCAGCGGGCGCCCGGTGGCGAGGCGGTCGTAGATCATGGCCGAGACGTCGAGCACGGCGACGTCTGCGGCGGTGAGCTGCCAGCCGATGTCGGGACCGTCGTCGTACACGTGGTGCGCAGCGGGATCAGCGGCGTTCGCCGTCGACAGCATCGCGATGATCCGCTCGTTCGCGGCGCGGTACTCGGCATCCACCACACCGGTGCGCGGATGCGGACGGTAGATGACCCGGTGCCGGCCGGTGGCGAGCAGAGCCTCGACCAGGGCGACGCCGTGCGTGCGCACCGATCCGTACGCCATCGATGCCCGATCGCCCTCCCAGGTCGGCGCGTAGAGCACGACCGTGCGCTCGTCGGGCGCGAACGGGACGTCACCGGCGAAGTGGTCGGCCTGCGGCCGGCCGATCATGCTCGTGCGCTGGTCGACGTCGTACTCCCAGAGGGCATCGGCCAGACGATCGCGCGCGGCCTCGCCGGCGATGAAGGCGTGATCGTACGCCTTGTACTGATTGCTGCTCATGTAGACCTTGTCGGACTCGCCGTGATTGATGAACACGTGGATGCGCCGGCCGTACCGGAGCATCTGGAAGTTGCGGGTGTTCTGATTCACGTAGAGCACGACGCGGATGTCCTGCTCGGCGAGGAATGCCTCGAGGTCGGCGACTTCTGGCACGAAGGCGACGGGCAGAGCGTCGTCGCGCAGCAGTGCCTCCGCCCCGCGCGGCGAGCGCGAGAGGACGACGACGGGATGGCGGTCGGCCAGCCGCTGCAGCGGGCGATACCACTGACGCATCTGGTACATGTTCACCTCGGTGTCGGCGAAGTACACCGCGATGCGGAAGCGCCGGGTGGGCAGGGGCGAGCGGCCGGCGAGCAAGCCCCGCACATTCCGCCGCGCCTCCCGCACCCGCATGGCGCGCCGCACCAGCCGGATCGCCTTCTTCACGTCTCGGACAACGTCCATCCCGGGACGCTATCGAGCCAACCTCCGAATCGACCGTGCTGGCTCGCCGAACGCGCATGACATGATCGACACGTGCAGGATGACGACAGGATCACCTCCGCCGGCGTCTCGTTCGTGATGCCGGTTCTGAACGAGCGCGACTATCTCGAGCACGCGGTGCGCTCGGTGCTGGAGCAGGACATCGACGGTCCTGCCGAGCTGGTGCTGGCCCTGGGTCCGTCCAACGACGGCACGACGGAGCTGGCCAGGCGCCTCGCCGATGAGGACCCCCGCATCATCCTGGTCGACAACCCCGCGGCGCACATCCCGGTGGGCTTGAACGCCGCGATCCGGGCGAGCCGGCACCCCACGATCATCCGTGTCGACGCGCATTCCGAGCTCTCCCCCGGCTACGCGCGCCGCGCGCTCGAGACGCTGCAGCGCACCGGGGCGGCCAACGTCGGCGGGATCATGCGCGCCGATGGGCGCACCCCGTTCCAGAGCGCCGTGGCGCGGCTGTACAACTCTCCCGTGGGCCTCGGCGGCGGCGCGTACCACGGCAGCGAGCACGAGGGCGAGGCCGAGTCGGCTTACCTCGGCGTGATGCGCCGGGATGTCATCGAGCAGGTGGGCCTGTTCGACGAGACCATCCGTCGCGGCGAGGACTGGGAGCTGAACCTCCGGATCCGGCAGGCTGGTCACCTCGTCTGGTTCGACCCGGCGCTGTCGGTCACGTACTGGCCGCGCGAGAGCTGGTCGCGGCTGGCCAGGCAGTTCCGTGCCACCGGCGCATGGCGCGGGGAGCTGGTGCGCCGTTTCGGGCGCCGGAACGGGCTGCGCTTCTTCGCTCCGCCCGTCCTGGTGATCGTGACCGCGACGGCCCTGCTCGTCGGCATCCTGCAGCTCGTCGGCGTGCTGCGCGGCATCGCGGCCATGATCGCGTCGGTGATCTACCTGCCGCTCCTCGCCTACGCTCTGCTGGTCATCGGGGTCGGCCTCGTGAGCCCGGGCGGGATGCGCCGGCGTCTGTGGACGATGGCCGTGCTGCCGACCATGCACCTCTCGTGGGGCGTCGGCTTCCTCGGCGGTGCGCTGCGCGGCGCGGGCGACACGGTCGATGCGTCCCGGCTCGGGTCGCGCAACACGCCGCTGCCCTGACTGTCGGTGGGGTCCGCCCTTCGACAGGCTCAGGGACCCAGAGAGGCTCAGGGACCCAGAGAGGCTCAGAGGCCGAGAGAGCTCAGGCCGTGAGCCACCCCTGATCGAGCATGCGCGACACGACGCGGTCCGCGGCCTGGCCGTCGTCGCGACGGTTGAACTGCGAACGCCAGGCGGCGTACCGCTCACGGTAGGCCTCGGGCACCTCCGGCTCGTCGAGCGCGCGGACGAGCTCGTCCTGGCTGTGCACGAGCGGCCCCGGCGCGCGCTCGGCCAGATCGAAGTAGAACCCGCGCAGCTCGCCGCGGTAGTGCTCGAGGTCGGGCACGAGGAAGAACATCGGCCTGCCCGTGACGCTGAAGTCGAACATCACCGACGAGTAGTCGGTGACCAGCACATCGGCGATGAGCAGCAGCCGGGCCGTCTCCGGGTACCCGGTGACGTCGATGACCCTGGCCCCGGCATGATCGCGGCCCGGCCGGATGGTGCGGGAGTGGCCGCGCACCAGCACGACCGAGTCCGTCTGCTCGGCGAGCAGCTGCGGGTCGACGAAGTCGACCATCTCCGAGCGGTCGTCGCGCCACGTGGGTGCGTAGAGGATGACCCGCTCATCGGCCCCGATGCCCAGCGCCTCGCGGACGGGAGCCGGGTCGCCGTTCACGAGCACGTCGTTGCGCGGGTAGCCCTCGACCCAGATCGGCTTGCCGAAGAACGCGTAGGCCTTCTTCAGGATGCGGGCGGCGTAGGGGTTCTGCGCGAGCAGCACATCCCACCGGCGGGACTCCTTGATGACCGCGGCCATCCGGCGCGGGTCGAATCCGGGCCGGTGCAGCGCGAGCCGCTTGAGAGGCGTGCCGTGCCAGGTCTGCATCACGATCTGGCCGGGCTTGCGCACGAACCGTCGTCGCAGCCAGTCGTTGACGACGAGGATGCGGGACTCTGCGCGGGCGCGCCACCAGTCCGGTCCGCCCTCGACGACCGGCACCGCTCCCTCCGGCACCTCCACCGACAGATCGGTCACGCTCCAGTACCTGGTCACGGCCGGCGCGCGTTCGGCGAGCACGCGGTCGATCGCGCGCGGGTTGCATCCGGCGGTCTGGCCGTAGAAGCTCTCGAAGAAGACCGCGTTCTCACCGGCGCCGATCTGCGAGGCGTACCGCTGCTCGAGGGTGCGCTGCCCCTCCGGCGTCTCGTAGATGGGTGGGATGGGCGCCGCGATCAGGGCATCCGCGCCCCGCACCTCGATGCGCAGGCCCGGCAGCAGCGTCGGCTCGATCTCGACGCCGTCGAGATCGACACCCTCCACCGTCAGCTTGTACGAGCCGGCGGGCAGCGGCAGCGCGGCCCCTCCCCAGCGGGATGCCTGCAGCGGCAGCGTCGCCTTCCAGGTCTTCCCCCCGCCGGTGAGCCGGGCGGAGACGCGCGCGCGCGGCCCGACCAGGGAAGCGGATGCCGGGCGGGCGCCGGCGCCGGAGATGATCAGCGTCTGCGTCTGCTCATCGATGCGAGCCGTGGTCATCGTGCTCCCTTCGGCGCGGGGATGCCGCGCGCGCGGATGGCCTGGTACACGCGGCGGGCGTTCTGCCCGTCGCGATGCGCGTGCATGTGCGCGCTGAGTTCGGCCGAGCGCGCGGAGCGCTCTGCCCTGACCGTGTCGTCCGACAGCACCGCGTCGAGCTGATCGAGAGCCCCCGGCCAGTCGGTCGCGTGATCGTCACCCGCGACGTCGGAGTATCGCCCGTAGAAGCCGCGCTCGTGGGCGTACTGCTCGGCATCCGATGCCAGGTACACGACCGGCATGGCCAGCAGGCCCACGTCATAGGCCATCGACGAGTAGTCGGTGATGAGCACGTCCACCCGCGGCAGCGCCGGTGTGACATCGGCGAGCAGGTCGGAGTTCAGCATCCGCACCCGTCCGCTCGACCACGGCGGCGCGTACGCGCCGGCGCCGAGCGGATGCGACCGGATGAACAGGAGGGCATCGTGCTTCTCGAGCAGCCGGACGATCTCGACCCACTGTGCGGCGGTCGGGACCGCCGGGTCTGGCGCGCCGTCGCGCCAGGTCGGGGCGTAGAGCAGCACGCGCTGTCCGGTGAGCACCGGGCCCGTGCGGGTGAGCAGCTGTGTCGCGGTCGCGCGCCGCTGCCGGTCGGATCCGGTCGAGAGCACGTCGACCCGCGGCTCGCCCGTCACGACGACGCGGTCGTGGCCGAGGCCGAAGGCCGATTCCAGTCGTCCGCGCGAGCGATGGGAAGCGGCGGGCAGCACCTGGATGCGCTGCGCCGCTCCGCGGTACAGCGCGGTCAGCAGCCGACGCAGCGCAGCGGCGCCCGGCAGCCCCGGCGGCACCTGCGCCGTGATCGGCGAGTCGAGTCCGATGCGCTTGAGCGGGATGCCGTGCCACAGCTGCACGACGAACGCGTCGCTGCTGCCGTATCTGTTCACATCCCCCAGTCCGTGCGTGACGACGATCACGCCGGCGCGGGTGGTCGCCCACCAGCCGCGGACGCTGTCACGCAGGACGGTGCGGATGCCCAGTGCTCTGGCGTCCTCAGCATCCTGCGGCGAGCGCGCCAGCCAGAGCACGCGGTGCCCCGCCTCGGCCGCGACGCGGTACATCGCGAGGGCTCCGTCGCCGACGCCAGCCCCGCAGCCGAAGACCCATCTGTCGCCGCGCGGGATCAGCAGCGCCGCGACGCGTCCTGTGGCATACAACGGCATCCGGAGCAGCTTCGCCGCGTTGCCGGAGCCGAATGAGAAGGACGCCACCTCGCGAGCCTATCGCGGGGTGGCGTCCTTCTCGGGGAGTCGGCTGGCAGAGCTCAAAGCTTCAGCTCGCCGAGCGTCACCTTCGCCTCGTAGGTCTTGCCGGAGCGGACGTAGCTCAGCGTCGCGTCACTGCCGGCGGCCGCCGCGCGCACCTGGGCGGTGAGGTCGCTGGCGCCGGTGATCGGCACGCCGTTGAACCGGGTGACGACGTCTCCGCGCTGCAGGCCTGCCTCAGCTGCCGCACCGCCCGCCGTCGGGGTGTCGATCACGGCACCGGCGACCGACGCTCCCTTCACACTCGACGCGTCGCGCACGGTGGCGCCGAGCAGACCGTGCGTGGCGGCGCCGTCGGCGATGATCTCCTCGGCGACGCGCTGGGCGATGTTCGAGGGGATGGCGAAGCCGAGGCCGATGGATCCCGCCTCGCTCGACGACGACGAGCCGCCGGCGGTCGCGATCGCGACGTTGATGCCGATCAGGCTGCCCTTGCTGTCGACGAGCGCGCCGCCGGAGTTGCCGGGGTTGATGGCCGCGTCGGTCTGGATCACGGCGATCGAGATCGACTGCTTCGCCTGCTGCTGGCCCATGCCGGGGATGTCGAACTGGAACGGGTTGCCGCTGCCGCCCTGCTCACCCTCGCTGTCGGGCTGCTCCGAGTTGTCGGGGAGCGCCGACGAGGCGACCTCGATGCTGCGGTTCAGCGCGCTGACGATGCCCGTGGTGACCGAGTTCGACAGGCCGAGGGGTGCGCCCACCGCGACGGCGGTGTCGCCGACGTTGAGCTTGCTGGAATCGGCCATCTCGATCGGTGTGAGGTCCTTCGCCCCCTCGAGCTTGATGACAGCCAGGTCGTACACCGGATCGGTGCCGACGACGCTCGCTTCGAAGATGCGGCCGTCGGAGGTCGTGACGCGGATGGACGGGTCGGCTACCGCGCCGCCGAGGGTGACCACGTGCGTGTTGGTCAGCACGTGGCCCTCCTTGTCGAGGATCACTCCCGATCCACTGCCCGACTCGCTGGATCCTGCGACCTCGATCGTCACCACCGACGGCAGCACCTCGGTGGCGATGGCGGTGGTCTCGTTGACCGAGCCCGGGTTGTTGACCGTGACGCTCTGCGGTCCGGTCTCCGACTGCGACGCAGGCTGGTTGAACACGGCGGTGCCGATGGCGCTGCCGCCGAAGCCGGCGACCCCGCCGACGAGCGCCGCGGCGAGGATGAGGCCGGCGACCTTCACGGCTCCGCCGCCCTTCCTCTGCTCGGTGCCGTGCACGCCGGCCTGGCCGGTGGATCCGGCAGGGGCGGCGACCAGCGTCGGGTCGAGGCTGAGCGTCGGCTGCTCGGCGGATGACGGCGATCCCGTCGGGTGCGGCGGCTGAGGCATCCCGTGCTGCGGAGCGCCGTACGGGGCGCCGGCGGGCTGCGTGCCGCCGGGCTGGGCGGCGGGCCCGAAGGTTCCACCGGACTGCGGCGGGACGCCATACGGGGCGCCAGGCTGCGGTGACGCGGGGGCCTGCCACCGCGCCTGGTCGGAGCCGAAGTGCGAGGGCACGTGCTGACCCGGCGCCGACGACGGCGGGGTCGGAGCCGAGGCCTCGGGATTCGAGGGCTGGTCGGGGGTGCTGTTGTCGTTCATCTTCTGCTCCTTCTCAATGCCCTATCAGAGTGACAACCGAGTCTGTGCGTTTCGTATGCCGCCGATGACATTCACCTATGGTCTTAGCCTGTTCTGCATGGATGTCATATCAGGAGCCTGGCGCCGCACCGCTGCGGGAGCCGGTCTGCTCTCTCCCGACGGCCGGGTCGCCCCCACCATCTTCGCCGAGATGTCGGCGGCAGCGGCGCGAACCGGGTCAGTGAATCTCGGCCAGGGCTTTCCCGATGAGGATGGTCCGGCTCAGGTGCTGGAGGCGGCGAGGGATGCCATCGCGCGCGGCGCGAACCAGTACCCGCCGGGCCGGGGCATCCCGGATCTGCTCACCGCGATCAGCGAGCACCAGCGCCGCTTCTACGGACTGGAGGTCGATCCGGACACCGAGATCCTGGTGACGGCGGGAGCGACCGAGGCGCTCACCGCCACCCTGCTCGCGCTGATCGACGGCCCCGACGACGAGGTCGTCGTCTTCGAGCCCTACTACGACTCGTATGCCGCCGCCGTGGCGCTGGCTGGCGCCCGGCTGCGCACTGTGCCGCTCCGCCGGCCCGACTTCCAGCCCGATCTCGACGAACTCGCCGCGGTGGTGAACGATCACACCCGGATGATCCTCGTCAACGACCCGCACAATCCCACCGGCACCGTGTTCACGCCCGAGGTGCAGGCGGAGATCGTGCGGCTGGCGAACCTGCACGACGCGGTGATCGTGACCGACGAGGTGTACGAGCATCTGTCCTTCCACGCACCTCACGTGCCGCTCGCGACGCTGCCGGGAGCTGCCGAGCGCACGCTCACGATCTCCTCGGCGGGCAAGACGTTCTCGACCACGGGGTGGAAGATCGGCTGGGTGCACGGACCTGCGGCTCTGATCACCGCGGTGCTGACCGTGAAGCAGTTCCTCACCTATGTGAACGGCTCGGCGTTCCAGCCCGCGATCGCGGTCGGGCTGCGGCTGCCCGACGCATACTTCGACGGCGCGGCAGCGACCATGCTGCGCAAGCACGAGCTGCTCGGCGACGCGCTGCGCGCGGCGGGCTTCGACGTGTCCGCCCCGCAGGGCGGCTACTTCACCGTCGCGGATGCCACGGCGCTGGGCGGCGCGGACGCCGCGGCGTTCTGTCGTGCCCTGCCGGAGCGCGTCGGGGTCGCGGCGATTCCGATCAGCGCGTTCGTCACGGCGGGGAATCAGGGGCAGTATGCCGGCCTCGTGCGCTTCGCCGCGTGCAAGCGCGTCGACGTGCTCGAGGAAGCCGGCCGGAGGCTGGCGGGATTGCGCTGACGCGCGGGCCGGATTCCTGTTCGCACGCGGTCAGCGCGGCACGACGCGGTAGCGGCGCAGCCGCAGCGACGGGTTCGTCTCGCGCGTGCGCGCGATCAGCTCCGGGTCGAGGGATGCCACGCCCACTCCCTCCCCCGCGCTGACGCCTGCGACGACCACGCCCTGCGGGTCGATCACCTGCGTGTAGCCCACGCCGACCGGTGCCGGATGGTCGGCCGCGATCACGTACGCGGTGTTCTCGATGGCTCGTGCGGTGAGCAGCGTGTTCCAGTGGTGCTCCTTGAGCGGGCCGCGTACCCACTCGGCGGGCACGATCAGGGCATCCGCACCGGCATCCACCAGCGTCCTCGCCACCTCAGGGAAGCGCAGGTCGTAACAGGTCATCAGTCCGAACCTCATGCCGAACGCGTCGAAGACGGCGGGGTCGCCGAGTTCGCCCGGCTCGATCCAGTCCGACTCCCGCTGCCCGAACGCGTCATACAGGTGCTGCTTGCGATAGAGCGCCTGCACCCCGGCATCCGACACCGCGACGACGGTGTTTCGCACGCGACCCGATGCTGCCGTCTCGACCATCCCGGCGACCACGACGACGCCGTGCTGACCGGCCAGCGCGCGCAGGGTGTCGACGAACGTGCCGTCCAGGCTCTCCGCATGCTGCGCGAGGGTCTCGTCCATCTCCGGGGTGAAGTAGTTCGAGTACTCCGGCAGCACGACGAGGTCCGCGCCGCGCTGTGCAGCCGAGGCGACGAGCTCGCCGATCCGCTCCCGGTTGCGCTCGGGTGAGGCATCCGGAGCGAACTGGCACACGGCGACGAGAGGAGTGGCTGCGCTCATGCTGCCATCCTCCCTCACTCCCGGGGTGCGAGCGCTCTGCTCTCGGGTGCGGTGAAGGCCGTGCGGGTACCTCTTCGCTCGAGCGAGAATGCGCTGAGCTCGGCCTCGACGCGGCGCGTGTACGGCAGGAAGAGCAGGGCGACGGCGCCGACGAGGGCGAACCCGATCGGCACCGCGGCCGTGGCGAGGCGGATGCCGAGCTGCGCGCTCTCGGACTGCACCTCCGCGTTCTGGTCGTACCCGAAGGCGCTGATCAACCACAGGTAGAGCGCGGTCTGGCTGCCGATCAGGGGCGCCGACATCAGTGCGCGCAGCGCGGCGAACGAACCGGTCTTGCGCGTGCCGGTGTTCCGCTCGTTCTCATCGACGAGCGCGGCCTCCAGCGGCGCGCCCGCGGTCATCATGATGTGCCGCCCGCTCATCAGCACGATGTAGCACAGCAGCGCGTGCCACCACTGCGTGGCGAAGAGCAGGGCGGCCAGCCCCAGCACGTATGGGAGCAGGCCGATGAAGATGCTCGTCCGACTGCCGATGCGCTTGATGGCACGGGCGAACAGCGGCAGCAGCAGAAGCACGACGGCCATGGATCCCACGTCGATGATGGTGGCCTCGGTGCCGGAGCTGCGGATCACGTGATCCATGAAGTACAGGAACGCTGTGAAGTACATCCCCATGGGCGCGAGCGCCGTGGCGCTCCAGGCGAACCACGCCCAGAACGCGCGCATGCGCAGGATCGAGCGGGCATCCGCCGCCAATTGACGCCAGGTGACGGTCTGCTCCCCCGCGTCGCCGTGCTCGTACAGCTCGGGCGGGTCCTTCAGCCGCAGCACCGGGATGAGGTAGAGCGCGCCGTTCAGCGCGACCACGCCCATGAGGATCGTGGCCATCGTGGTGTGCTCGGTGACCGTGTCGCCGACCAGCAGCTGCGTTGCGACGATGGTGGCGAACGCGGAGGTGACATTGCCGATCCACGCCTTGCCGACTTCGATGTCGATGCGGTCCTCACGGGCGGGCGCGGCGAGATAGATGTAGCTGGTCGTCGCGATGAGGTAGAAAGTCGACGCGACATCGAACAGGAACAGCTCGATGAGGAACACCCACAGCAGAGTCGTCTGCGACCACGACGGGTCGCTCCACGCCATAGCGATGAGCCCGAGCAGCATGAACGGCACCGTCGTGCGCATCACCCGCAGGAACTTGCCGCGGCCCGGTCGGTAGCGCATCTTGTCCAGAACGACCCCGAAGACCGGATCGTTGATGACGTTCCAGATGTTGAAGGCCAGATAGACCCATCCCACGTAGGCCGGATCGAGGCCGATGACGTCGGTGTAGAACTTCACGTACACGTTGTGGATGACCACGTTCGACATCCACGTCGCCGGCAGGGGCGTCGACAGCAGCGCCTTCTGACGGAAGGTGAGGGCCATCGCGCGCTACCCCACTGTCAGTTCGTACTCGCCGATCCCTGCGGGAACGGTGACCCAGAGGCCGTCGCGCTCGGCCTGCACCGCTCGCCCGTCGCACGTGGCCCGCGGCTCTCCGGCGGGCGCGAAGAACACCGACGGAGCACCGGTCTCCGCGCCCTGCCATCGAGCATGCAGCGCGCCGCCGTCGACCCGCCATCGCAGTCCGTCACCGGCGAAGGCGACCGGACGCGGCCTGGTCAGTGCTCCCGCCGCCTCGGAGCCCGCGAAGCCCTCCTGCCAGCACCAGTACGTCCACGACCAGCCGCGCTCATCGAAGAGATCCTGCAGCGCTGTGGCATGACTCGCCACACCCGTGCCCAGATCCAAGGCGCCCCACTCGCCGACGATCACGGGCACGCCGAGGCGCTCAGCCGTCTCGGCGTGGCGGGCGAAGATGGTCGCCGCTCGGATGTCGCTCGACAGGCTTATCGCCGGAGTGTCGACGGTCAGGTCGTACCCGTGCGGTGAGTACACCTCGCCGGGGTCGTCGAGCGGGGGCTGGCCCGACGGGATGCCGAGATTTGCGAAGTAGCTGTGCTCGCGCAGGATCAGCCCGTGCGGATCGACGGTGCGCACGGCGTCGGTGACGCGCGCCATGAGCGGGGCGACGCTGCGCTGCTCGAACTCGGCGACGAGCGGATGCACGGCATCGCCCACGGCTCGGTGCACCGCCTCGTCCTCGAGGTGCGCGAGCTGACGCAGCTTCGCCTCGGGATCGGCGAAGTCCGACAGCAGCTGCTCCGGCTGCTGGCCGGTCGCCTGGGCGAAAGCACCGATGAGCGCACCGAAGATCTGCGGAGCGGCGCTGCCCGGGGCGGGCTCGTTGAGCAGGTCGTAACCGGCGACGGCGGGATGGCGTCCCAGTCGCGCGGCCACGTGTGCCCACATGGCGGCGAAGCGCTCCTGCAGCCCGACACCGCCAGGCCCCGACGCGTTGCGCCAGAATGCGTCCAGAGCCTCGTGCACCGCGGCGCTGGACAGGTAGGCATCGCTCCACAGCTCGCTGGGCTCGAATTCCTGTGCGGTGAGGGTCGCCCAGTGCGGCGCACCGTCACCGAAGCGCTGAGAGTAGAGATCCTGGTGCGCGTCGAGGACCGCGAGCATGCCGGCCTCGTGGATGAGGTCGAGCTGCTCGTCGAGCCAGTCGAGGTAGGCCTCGTCGTACGCCCCGGGGCGCGGCTCGACAGCCGCCCAGATCACGCCCAGGCGCACGAGGGTGAATCCCCGCGCCGCGAGATCCGCGATGTCCTCCGCCGTCCATTCCCCGCGGAAGCCTCTCGCTGTGAAGTCGCCGATCTCGCTGCCGCCGCCTTTGGCCACGAGGTTGATGCCGTGCAGCACACGATGACGCCCGTGCACGTCGCGGAGTCGGGCTGCGTCGCTGCGCAGCGGCGGCGGACCGGGCCGCGGCGCGGGGTCCTCCGCGACGGCGCTGCGGACGGGGATGCGGATCTCATCGGTCATGTCGCTCTCCGGCGGACCTCGTCGTCCGCGTGCTCAGACAGGAGCGGGACAGCTGTCCCACTGCTCGGAGGCTAGCCTGTCCGCCCCCCGCGAGCCAGAGGCGAGATCGCGGCGGCAACGAAAAAGGCCCGGTCCTTGCGGACCGAGCCTTTTCCTCTTGTTGCGGGGACAGGATTTGAACCTGCGACCTCCGGGTTATGAGCCCGGCGAGCTACCGAACTGCTCCACCCCGCGGCACGTTTTATAGCCTAACACGGCTTCAGGGAGAGGTCGAATCGAGGGCGGCCGGCAGACGCACACGGGCGTGTCGCGTCTGCCGGCACTGCCTTATTCGGTCGCCGCGCCGTCCTCGAGGGCGAGCAGCTTCTCGATGGCGGCGGTCAGCTTCTTGTCCTCGGCGGCGAACCGCTCGAGGTCACCGGACTTGAGCGCCGTCTCGCGGGCCTGAAGCGCGGCACGAGCCTCTTCCAGCGCCGTCGCGGCCTCGCCGGTCGGCGGGGTGCTGCCCTGGTCGGGGTCAGCGGGGGCATCCGGATCGGCTGGTGTCTCGGGATCGGTGGGTTCCACGTCGCCGTCACCGCCGGCGGCACCGGCGTCGCCGCCGAAGAGCACGTCGAGCGCTTCGGTCAGCGTGTCCTCGAAGGCCACGCGGTCACCGAACGCGACGAGCACCTTGCGCAGGTTCGGCAGCTTCGTCCCCTCGGACGACTGCACGAAGACCGGCTGCACGTACAGCAGGCCACCGCCGACCGGCAGGGTCAGCAGGTTGCCGTACTTCACATCCGACTTGCCGAGCGTCAGCACGTTCAGCTTGTTGGCGATCTCGGTGTCGGAGTCGAACGTGTTCTGCACCTGACCGGGGCCGGGCACCGTCGTGTTCGTATCGATCTCCAGCAGCCGCAGCTTGCCGTATCCCTCGGCCTTCTCGCCCTTCTTGCTGCCGGCATCCGAGTCGACGGCGAGGTAGCCCATGAGCACCTCGCGGCTCTCGCCCTGCTGCGCGGCGGGAATGAAGGTGGAGAACATCGAGAAGCGCGGCTCGTCCTGGCCCGGCATCTTCATCGACAGGTAGTACGGCGGCTGCAGGCGGTCCTTGGCGCGGGGGTCGTCCGGCGTCTGCCAGCGGTTGTCCTCCTGTGCGAACGAGCGTGCGTCGTCGATGTGGTAGACCCCCAGCACGTCGCGCTGCACCTTGAACAGGTCGGTCGGGTAGCGCACGTGGCTCATCAGGTCGCCCGACATCTCGCTGATCGGCTCGACGGTGGCCGGGTAGACCTTCTGCCAGGCCTTGAGGATCGGGTCCTCGTCGTCCCAGGCGTACAGCTTCACCGAGCCGTCGTAGGCGTCGACCGTCGCCTTGACCGAGTTGCGGATGTAGTTGATGTTGTCGAACGACACCACGGATGCCGGGGTGCGGGAGTCCGCGATGGCATCCCGCAGGCTCACGGTCTTGGAGTACGGGTAGCTGGCGCTCGTGGTGAAGCCGTCGACGATCCAGACGATGCGACCGTCGACGACGCTGGGGTACGGGTCGTTGTCGAGGGTCAGGTAGGGCGCGACCTTCTCGACGCGCTTCTTCGGGTCGCGCTCGTAGAGGATCTGCGACTCGGAGTTCACCAGGTTCGAGAACAGGATCTGCTCGGACTGGAACTTCATCGCGTACAGCAGCTTCACGAACGTGTTGCCGATGCGCGGGCCGCCGTCGCCGTCGAAGGTCGTCTTGGTGTCGCTCGCGCCATCCTCGCCGCGCGGGTAGTCGATCTCGACCGGGTCGGTGTCCTTCGGCGCGCCGACGATCGAATACTCCGGCGAGGACTCACCGAAGTACACGCGCGGCTCGAACTTCTCGGTCTCGGTGAGGAAGCCCGAGGTGGGGATGCCCTGCTCGAGGAAGACGGGCTCGCCGTCGCTGGTGCGCTGGTTTCCGGCGAGCGCGACGAGGCCGTAGCCGTGGGTGTAGACCGCCGCACGGTTGTTCCAGCTGTCGCCGCCGCCGAGCTTGGTCAGGTCGAGGTCGCGCACCGATACGACGGTGTCCTGCGACTTGCCGTCGATCTCATAGCGGTCGACGTCGAGCTCGGGAGCGAACTGGTAGTACGAGCGGTACTGCTGCAGCTGGCGCACCGTCGGGCTGATGATCGACGGGTCCATGATGCGCACGGATGCCGTGGTGTCGGCGTCCTCGCGCAGCTGCCCAGGCTCGGTGTCGGTCGTCGCAGCGAACGGAGTGACCTCCATGTCGGCGACGCCGTACGCCTCCTTCGTGCTCTCGATGCTGCGGTCGTAGAACTCGGCCTGGTAGGCGTTCTCGTTGGGCTTCACCTGGAAGGTGGTCACGACCCACGGGTAGCCCATGCCGACGACGAGCGATGCGACGACGAACAGCGCGGTGGCTGCCAGCGGGAAGCGCCAGCGGCCGATCACGGCCGTGACGAGGAAGAGCACCGCCACGACGGCGGCGATGATCGAGAGGATGGCGAGTCCGGGGATGGTCGCGTTGACGCCGGTGTAGGCGGCACCTGTGATGCGGCCCTCGGGCTGCACGAGCGTGAGGTACCGGTCGAGCCAGAGGCTCACGGCCTGCACCGCGAGGTACACGCCGGCGAGCACCGCGAGCTGGATGCGGGCGGGCTTGGAGATGCGCAGCTCGCGCTGGCCGATGCGCACCGAGCCGTACAGGTACGACACCAGAGCCGTGATCACGAGGCAGAGCAGCAGCACGGCCGATGCGAAGGCCAGCAGCGCCGAGTAGAACGGCATCGCGAAGAGGTAGAAGCCGGTGTCGACGCCGAACTGCGGGTCGAGGGTGTCGGTGGTCACGCCGTTCGCCCACAGCCACACGGTCTTCCAGTTGCCCGCGGCGGCGAAGCCGGCGAACACGCCGAAGAACACGGGCATCCCCCACATCGCGAGGCGGCGCAGCGGCTCGATGACCTCCTGATAGCGATCGAGCTGCGAGCTCAGCCGCACGTACACCGGACGCAGCCGGTACGCGAGCTGGATGCACAGGAAGATCGGCAGCGCCATGCCGAGGAACCCCACGGCGAACATCGTGGCGGTGGCGATCCACTGGGTGGTCAGCACCGAGGCGAAGTCGAGCTGGTCGAACCAGAGGAACTCGGTGTAGAGCGAGGAGAACACGAAGAACGCCGCGATGATGGCGGCGATGATCGCCACCGAGATCGCGAGTATCCGTCGTGATGTGCTGGGCGTGGCCGGCTGCGGCGCTGAGGTCGAGGTCACTGTTCCATCCTAGGCAGGCGACCTATGACGCGGCCCCGGATGAGCGTCCTTCGACAGGCTCAGGAACCCATCTTGGGCTCAGGAACCCATCTTGGGGTCAGCGCTTCGCGGTGCACACCGGAAGCGCCGACGTGTCGCCGCCCCCGGCGACCACCTCGAGGATGTCGAGCGACTCCTCGAGTGTGCCGGTGCGGAACACCTTCAGCCCGTCGGGCACGTGGCCGACCACCTCGTCGCAGTTCCCCTCGGGCGCCAGGAAGACGGTGGCGCCGGCGTCGCGAGCGCCGTACAGCTTCTGCCGGATGCCGCCGATCGGCCCCACGGTGCCCGCGGCGTCGATGGTGCCGGTGCCGGCGATGTCCTCGCCGCCGTTGAGCTCGCCCGGGGTGAGCGTGTCGATGATCCCGAGGGCGAACATCATGCCGGCGCTCGGCCCACCCACGTTGTCGAGCTGCAGCCGCACGTCGACGGGGAAGTCGTAGTCGGTGGTGAGGGCGATGCCGATCAGCCACACCTCGTCGCCTGCGGCGTCGGTCGACTTCTCGGGCGTGACCGCGACCGACTTCTCCTCGCCGTCCCGCTCGACGGTGAGGGTGACCTCGGCACCCTCTGCCTCCTGGATGGCGTCGCGCAGTCGGGTGGCCGAATCGACCGCGGTGCCGTCGATCGCCAGAACCAGGTCGTCGGCCCGCAGCTCTCCGTCCGCCGGGCTGTCCGCCACGGTCTCGACGACGCGCACCTTCGCGCCGACGTCGTAGCCGAGTTCTGTGAGCGCGGCTGCGGTCGCCTCGTGCTGCGAGTCGACCATCAGGGCGGCGTTGCGCTCATCGCGCTCGTTCGAGCTCACGCCCTGCGGGAAGACCGTGTCGATCGGCACGACGGCCCGCGTCGGATCAGTCCATGCCATCGCGAGCTCAAACCAGGTGGGGGTGCGCTCGCGGTTGCCGATCACCTGCACGGTGGTGAGATCGAGTGCGCCGGACGTGGGATAGGTCTCTGCGCCCTCGACCTCGATCAGCGGCACCTCGGCGCCGTCGGCGCTGCGCGCCGTGCCGAGGGTGTCGTACACCGGGCCGGGTCGCTGGATGACATACGGCGTCGGCACGAAGGTGAGCGCGACCAGCGCCACCAGCGAGACGCTCAGCGCCACGATGCCGGTGACCGTGCCGTTGCTGCGGCGTGATGACACGGAACCTCCGGGGCGTTCGCGAGCGGCGTACAGCGATCCGGGCGCATCGGGTACGAGCACAGGATCGTGTGACTAGCGTAGAGCGCACACGCTACGGGCATGCTGAGAGGGCAATCGCATGGCAGATGACGATCGAGATCCGTCCGACTTCGAGGAGATGCTCCGGCGCATGATGTCGGGTGGGCAGATGGACCCTGAGGCGCTGCGCGACGCCCTGTCGGGAATGGGCGGGATGTCGATCGACCCGGCCCAGATGTCGGGGTTCATGTCGCAGCTGCAGGGCATGTTCGGCGGCGATCCATGGCAGAGCGCCAAGCAGCGGGCGCTGCACGTCGCCAACCGCGACGGTCTCGGCATCGCCGACGGCTCGCGTACGTCGCTCGCGGATGCCTTCGCTCTCGCGAATCTCTGGCTCGGCGAGGCGACCACGATCTCCGAGCTCGCCTCGGCGCCGCAGGCGATGACCCGCGGCGAGTGGGTCGAGAAGACTCTGCCGGTCTGGAAGGAGATCGCCGACCCGGTGTCGACGTCGATCGCGGATGCCCTCACCGGCGCGCTCGAGACGCAGGTTCCGCCCGAGATGCAGAGCATGGTGCAGGGCGCCGGTCAGCTGATGCGCGGCGTCGGCGGTTCGCTGTTCGCCGCGCAGTTCGGTCAGGTGCTCGGCCGGCTCTCGCTCGAGGTGGTCTCGGGTGGCGACGTGGGCATCCCCGTGCTCCCCGCCGGCACCGCCGCGGTGATCCCGCAGAACATCGCGGCCTTCGGTGAGGGCCTCGAGATCCCCGAAGACCAGATCGCCCTGTACCTGGCGGTGCGCGAGCTCGCCTACGCGCGGCTGTACCGCCACGCGAAGTGGCTGCACCTGCACGTGCTCTCGCAGATCACCGACTTCGCCCGCGGGGTGACCGTCGACGTCGAGGTGCTCGATGATCTGGCATCCCGGCTCGATCCGACCAACCCGGAAGAGCTGCGCGCGGCGATCGAGGGCGGTGCGCTGCTTCCGGCGCAGACCGAGGCGCAGCGCGAGGCGCTCGCGCGCCTCGAGAACCTGATCGCCACGATCGACGGCTGGGTCGACGTGGTCACCGAGGAGGCGACGTCGCGTCTGCCCGACGGTGCGCGGCTGGCCGAGGCGGCCCGTCGGCGTCGCGCGGTCGGCGGTCCTGCCGAGGACGCCCTGGGTGCGCTGGTCGGGCTCAAGCTCCGCCCCCGCCGCCTGCGTGAGGCGTCGGCGATGTGGCGGTCGGTGACGGATGCCGTCGGCATCGCTGCCAGGGATGCCCTGTGGGACTACCCCGACATCATGCCGCTCGCGTCGGACATCGATGACCCTGCGGCGCTCATCGCGCGCCTCGAGGCCCTGCAGCGCGGCGAGACGCCGGAAGCGGACGAGCTCGACGAGGCTCTCGCGCGTCTGCTCGACGGCGAGGACTTCGGCGGAGACGCCCCCGACGAAGAGGGCGACCGTCCGGAGGGCGACCGTCCCGAAGGCGACCGTCCGGAGGGCGACCGTCCCGAAGGCGACCGTCCGGGGGGCGACCGTCCCGTCTGAGCTCGTCTCCGTTCGTCGGCGCCCCCTCCGAGCATCCCCGCCCCCTCGGGGCGACGCGAATGCGAGGGGGCGCCGACGACGAGAGGGGGCGCCGACGGAGACGCATGCGGGCGAGCGGGAGCGATCGCGAGTGCGCGAGTGATCCTGCACAGTCCGGGAAACGCCCGATCCGTCCACAGATCGTCACTTTCCGCCCCGCGCACGGCCCGCATCGGGACACAATCGGGTCATGAGCCCGATGACGCCGACGACCTTGACCCGGCTGGATCCGCGTTATCCGCTGCTCTGGCGCGATGTGGACACCGTGCAGTTCGGTCTCGAGAACGTCGTGCGCCTCGACGTCGCGGGCGCCTGGGTCGAGCCCCTGCTGAACCGGCTGCGCTCGGGCATCCGGCTCAGCTCGTTCGACGTGATCGCACACGGCGTCGGCGCCCCGCGCGGCGATGCACGGCGGATGCTGGCGACGCTGCGTCCGCTGCTCGTCGAGGATCCGCTGCCTGCACCGCCGTTCTGGGCCGACAGCGTCAATCTCGCCGACGGACGAGGGCAGGAGCGGCTGCGCCAGTCGCTGATCGACGAAGGCCTGGACGAGGCCGACCCGCGCTCCGCCGGCGCGGTGGCGGTCGTGATGGTCGGCGGGGCCGCGGCGGCGCTGCAGCTCGCGCCCTACCTGCGTGACGATCTGCCGCACCTCCCGATCGGCTTCGAGCAGGATGCGGCGGTCGTGGGTCCCCTTGTCGTGCCTGGGCGCACGCCGTGCCTGTCCTGCCGCGACGCGCACGAGCGCGATCGTGACGAGGCGTGGCCTCGCCTGCATGCACAGCTCGTCGGCACGACGACGCAGGTGACCTCGGCGCGCATCGCGCACGCGGCGGCGCTCGTCGCGCGCATCCTGCGCACGCCGACGCCGTCAGCCGGGTTGATGGTGCGCGTCAGCCCTGACGGGCGGCACGCCTGGCGCTCGGTGCGACATCACGCAGAATGCCCGTGCCGCGAGCTGTCGTTCCGATCTCCGCCAGGAAGCGCGACGGAGACCGCTCCCCCCGCCCGGCTGACCGCGCCCATGACACCGCCAGCGTTCGCGCGGCCCGCGTGATGCCGACGTAGGCGAGGCGCCGCTCCTCATCGATGTTCTCGAACGAGGTCGCGTACGAGATCGGCAGCGACCCCTCCGCCCACCCGGCGAGCAGCACATGCGGCCATTCGAGACCCTTCGCCGCGTGCAGCGTCGACAGGGTGACGGTCTGCAGCGTCGGCTCGTGCTGGTCCTTGGCCCGCGCCATCAGCTCATCGGCGAAGACACGCAGTGTCGTGCTGGGCGGCGCCTCCTCGGCGAGGCGCAGGATCGCGCGGCGCGCCTCCCACCCGTCCCGCTGCGCGCCGCCGGCCTGCGGCGGCTCATCTGTGAGGCCGAGACCGCGCAGCACGTCGCGCACGGTCGGCAGGAAACCGGCATCCGTGGGCGCCACCGCAGCCCCTCGCAGCGCGAGCACCGCCTGACGCACCTCCGGCATGTCGAAGAAGCGCGTGCCGCCGAGAACGCTCGTCGCGACGCCTCGCGCCGCGAGCGCCTGCTGCAGAACGGCCGACTGGGCGTGCGCACGATAGAGGACGGCGATGTCGGATGGGGCGGCGCCGCCGGCGATGCGGCGCACGATGGCGTCGGCGATGCCCGCCGCCTCGTCGGTCTCGCTGTCGTACGCCGTGACCGTGGGCGGCTCCGCCTCGCCCGCGCGCGCGCCGGCGGGTTCCAGAGCCAGCGCACCGGGGCGTCCCTTCATCAGCGCGTTCGCGGCGGTGAGGATCGGCTCCTGAGAGCGGTAGTTCGTCTCGAGCCGCACGACGGTCGCGTCGCTGAACCGGCGCTCGAACTCGAGCAGGTAGCGCTGCTGCGCGCCGGCGAACGAGTAGATGGTCTGGCTGGCGTCGCCCACCACGCAGATGTCGCGCCGGTCGCCGAGCCACAGCTCGAGCAGCCGGTTCTGCAGCGGCGACACGTCCTGGAACTCGTCGACCGTGAAGTGGCGGTACTGCTCGTGCACCGCCGCGGAGACCCGGGGCTCGGCCTCGAGCATGCCCGCGCAGGCGAGCAGCACGTCCTCGAAGTCGAGCTGACGCCGCTCGTCCTTCAGCGCCTCGTAGGCGGTCTGCAGCTCGATCAGCTGCTCGGGGCGGATGCCGCTGATCGGCCGCTGCAGCTCGGCGTACTGCTCGATCGACAGCATCGAGACCTTCCGCCACTCGATCTCGGAGGCGATGTCGCGCAGCGTCGCCGTGCTGGGACGCAGGCGCATCGCGTCGGCCGCCTGCCCGAGCAACCTGACCTTGTTGTCGATGAGCGACGGGGCGGAGTCGCCCGCGACGGTGGGCCAGAAGAAGTTCAGCTGCTTGAGGGCGGCGGCGTGGAAGGTGCGCGCCGCGACCCCGCCGACGCCGAGGGCGCGCAGGCGCCCGCGCAGCTCTCCGGCCGCCTTCGCCGTGAAGGTCACCGCCATCACGCGCTGCGGCGAATACGCGCCCGTGTCGACGCCGTGCGCGATGCGGTGCGTGATCACCCGCGTCTTGCCCGTTCCGGCGCCGGCGAGCACGGCGACCGGGCCGCGCAGCACGGATGCCGCCTCCCGCTGACGATCGTCCAGGGCATCCAGAGCGCTCACTTCGCCACTTCGTCTCGCTGCGCTCGCTCAGTGCGGCGCTCGCTACGCTCGCTCAGCGCACCGCACTGCTCGCCATCCCGGTACCAGTCCTCGATGAGCCGGCGGGCGATCGACGACTGGCTCGGCAGGCCGACCGGGCCCTTGCCGGCGAGCGCGCTTCCGATCTCGTCGCGCGTCAGCCAGCGCACATCGATGATCTCCTCACCATCGGCCACCACGTCCTCATCGGCGGCGACCGCGCGGAAGCCGACCATCAGCGAGCGCGGATACGGCCAGGGCTGCGAGGCGACGTAGCGCAGCTCGCGCAGACGCACTCCGGCCTCTTCCGCGAGCTCGCGGTGCACGGTCGTCTCCATCGACTCCCCCGCCTCCACGAAGCCGGCGAAGCACGAGTACATGGTGCCGCGCCACGCGGCGTTGGCGCCCAGCAGCAGCCGCTCGCCGTCGGGACTCTCGACCGCGACGATCACGGCGGGGTCGGTGCGCGGGAAGTGCTCCGCGTCGCAGACATCGCAGTGCCGCGCCCATCCGGCGCTGCGAAGCTCGAGCCGGCTGCCACAGCGGCTGCAGTGCCGCACGTCGACCAGCCAGGCGGAGACCGCGACCGCGGTCACGAAGATCTCGGCTTCGAAGGAATCGAGCAGGCCGCCGACCTCCCGCAGCCCGAGCCACGTCTCGTCCGGTGCGGCATCGATGCTCTCGTGCTCCGACGGGACGGAGGCCAGAAGCAGGGCCGCGCCGTCGGCATCCCGCCCGAGCAGAGCCCACTCAGCATCGCCGACCTCCGCCGCGCCGACACGCACGACGGCCCTGTTCGCGACGCGAATACGGCGATCGCGGACGACGACGACCCTGGTGCCCTGTGCGGCGCGCAGGCGATCGAGCACGCCGGGCTCTGCACGCAGCTCAGCGGCTCTGTCGAGGATGTCGGACCTGGTGCTCATGCGTCCTCCTCCTGCTCTCGTGCGGCCCTCCCGGAATGCGACGTATGC
Organism: Microbacterium sp. NPDC089987; assembly: GCF_044748505.1. NCBI lineage: Bacteria > Bacillati > Actinomycetota > Actinomycetes > Micrococcales > Microbacteriaceae > Microbacterium > Microbacterium sp. NPDC089987. The sequence goes on along the minus strand of NZ_JBIVGE010000001.1, from coordinate 740,312 downwards.
CGCGGCACTCGCGTGGCGTGGACGCCAACTGCGCGGAGGCAGACCTACGCTGGGGAGCATGGCACGCTCTCCTTTCACTCTAGTGGCGGCGGTCACGGCCGCTGTGCCCGGGGCGGAGGTCACGGGCGCTCGCGCTCTGACCGCGGACGGCGACGGGAGGTTCGACTCGGCCATCGCCACACTCGCCGACGGCAGCGAGCTCGTGATCCGCGTCGCCGCCGATGACGCGGCGGCCGTCGAGCTCGCCGAGGAGGCGCTCGCGCTGCGCGCGCTGACGGCCGGTGCGAGGGAGATCCTGCCCTTCCGCGTGCCCACCGCGATGGGAGAGACGCGGGTCGGCGAGGGGCGCGCCCTGGTCACCGATCTCATGCCCGGCTTCCAGGTCGAGGCCGCGCACCTTCCCGCCGGACGCGGCGCCGCGGTGTCGATCGGTCAGGCGATCGCCGCCGTGCACGCCCTGCCGCCCTCGGTCGTGCGCGCAGCCGGGCTGAGCGTGCGCGATGCCGCCGCTGTGCGAGCCGAGACCGACCAGCTGGTCGACCGCGCGTCGGCGACCGGTCGAGTGCCGGCCCGTCTCAGCGGACGCTGGCGGGATGCCGTCGCCGACGACAACCTCTGGCGCTTCGAGAGCGCCGTGACGCTGGGCGGCATCCAGGCTCTCTCGTTCCTGTTCGAGGACGACCCGCACGACGGCCCACAGGTGGTCGCGGTGCTCGGCTGGCGCGGACTCGCGGTCGGCGACCCCGCAGAAGACCTCGGGTGGCTTTCCGGTGCACCGGATGCCGCGCCCGACGTGCTCGCCGCCTACACGGCGGCGTCGCAGCGCGCTGCCGATGAGGCGCTGCAGGCGCGCGCTCGCCTGCACGCCGAGCTCGAGTTCGCCCGCTGGCTCGTGCACGGCGATGAACTGCGTCGACCCGACATCGTCGACGACGCCGCTGCGCTGCTGGAGTCGCTCAGCTCGGGCCTGCGCGGCGATGACCTGCGGGTGGCCGTCGCATACACCGGCGGCGTCGATTCTGCACTCGACGTGCTCGATCGCGTACCGGCCACCGCGTCGAGCGACATCGACACCTCGATGCAGACCGACGCGTATCGTCCCGAGGATCTCTGGCGCGAGGCGGAGCCGGACGAGCCGGACCACGCCCGCGAATCAGCACAGGCCGCGGCGCCGGTCGTGCCGCGCGGGGAGGATGACGCGCAAGGCGGAGCGGGTGCGCCCGCAGCGCCGGTGCGCTCGTCGTGGGAGGAGCCGACGCAGGACCTCACCGACGTCGCCGGCGTGCGCGGATCGACACGTCACGCTGATGACGCGGACGACGCCGAGTCGACGGATGCCGATGCCGCGGCGCACCCCGGTCAGTCAGCGTCCACCGACGCGGACTCCGACGAAGCTCAGCGCGCGGCCCGCGCCGCGCTCCAGCGCTGGACCAGGTCCGACTCGGAGTAGATCCGGTCATCGCGGATGACCAGCTCGTCCGCGACGTAGAACAGCGCCACATCGATCTCCTCCAGCGGCACGCCGAACCGCCGATGGTAGGCGAGCCGGTAGAGGGCCAGCTGCAGCATCCGCTCCTCCCGCTCGGCAGCCGTGCGAGGTGCCCGCCCGGTCTTCCAGTCGACGATCTCGATCCGCCCACCACGGTCCTCGCGGCGGTAGACCGCGTCGAGCTTGCAGATGACGATGTGACCGTCACCCTCGCCCGCGATGTCGGCTTCGCCGAAGGCGAAGTCGATTTCGATCTCGACGGCGATCGGCTGCAGCGGCGCCCATTCGCTGCGTTCAAACCGCTCCTGGAGCTCAGTGAGATCGGCCGCGTCAGCGGCTGACACGTCGCCGGAATCGGGCGTGTCGTCGTCGATCTCCCACAGACCCTCATCGATCCTCGTGCCGACGCCGACCCGCTCGCTGCGCTGCTCCACCCACGCGTGGAACAGCGTTCCCAGCCGCGTCTGGCGGTACGGCCGCTCGGGCATGGGCCGCACGATCCGGCTGACCGTGCCTTCGAAGTCGGCGAGGTAGTCCTTGAACCGCGACGCAGGCAGCCGGGTGGGCGGATCGGCGTCGACGCCGCGCATGCGGGCTTCCCGCTCTGCCAGCAGCCGGCGCAGCTCGATCGTCGGCTCGACGCGCTCGGCGTCGGCCAGCGCCTCGCCGACGAGGTCTGCCGCCGCGGTGACGGCGGGACGGCGACCGCCCAGCGGGTCGAGCGGCCACTGGGTCGTCATGCCAGCTCCCGCGTACGGATTGTCGTCGCGGTCCACCACGCCGATGAGGTCGACCGGATCGCTCCGCGGGTCGAGCACGTCGATCGCCTCGAGCAGGTAGGGGCTGGGGGTGCGCGGTTCCTTCTGACCCGCCCAGTGAGCGCCGGTCAGCAGCAGGTCGGTGCGCGCGCGGGTGACCGCGACGTACGCGAGCCGGCGCTCCTCCTGCCGCTGATACTCGCGATACCTCCCCTTGAACACCGTCAGCGCTCCGGGCGCCGTCTTGCTCTGACTCGTGAGGGATGCGACTCCGGCCTTGATGCTCTTCGCCGGCTCCGCCGGATCGTAGGCGGGCGCCGACCACTCGAAGACCGGCAGCGCGCCGGCATCGCCGCGCAGCGCGAAGGGCAGCATCCCGAACCCGAACCATCCGGAGGTGTCGTTCACCCGCGAGGGAAGCTCATCGTCGACCAGACGCACCACGGCGACCGCATCCCACTCGAGGCCCTTCGAGCCGTGGATCGTCAGCAGCTGCACGACGCCGGGCTCGGGTGGCTCCGGTCGCGGCATGAGCTCGTCGGTGCTCTCCGCCTTGTCGAGCCAGGCCATCAGGCTGGCTATCGTTCCGCGCGGGTCGGCCGAGAGGAATGCGCGCACCTCGTCGACGAACGCCCGCAGCTGCGTCGCGGCCACCCGCGCGGGACCGCGGGTCTCATTGGCGGCGAGTTCGATGTCGAGTCGGAGCTCGAGCTCGATCAGCCGGATCAGCTCGGGGATCGGCTGCGCGGATGCCCGTCTCAGGCGCTCCAGCATCTCGCCGGCCGCACGGAGGCGTCGGCGTCCCTCGATGCTGATGCCCTCGAGCAGGCGGTAGTCATCGCGCAGGCTGCGCACGACATCCACCGCGTCGACGATCGAGACGGCTTCGTCCGCGCCCCGCGACGAGCGGATGCGCGCGCGAAGCTCATCCGGCAGCGGGAGCAGCCCGCTGTCACGCCGCGAGAGCTCGGCCGCGAGGTCGTACAGCGCCGCCATGTCGGCGACTCCCACTCCGAAGCGCGGCCCGACCAGCAGCCGGATGAGTGCCGATCCTGCGTTGGGGTCGTTGATCACCCGCAGCACCGAGACGACATCGACCACCTCGGGAGTGGCGAGGAGTCCGCCGAGGCCGAGGATGCGATGCGGGATGCCCGCCGCGGCGAGCGCGCCCGCGAAGGTCTGCATGTGCCGCTTGGAGCGGAACAGGATCGCGCCGGTGTGCGGCTTATCCCCGGGTGCGGCGGCGGCATCGTGCGCTGCGCGGCGATCGGCGAACCACGCCGCCACCTCCGCGGCCTCCTCATCGACCGTGAAGGGGAAGCGGATCTCGACGGCGCCCTGCCCGGCCCCCGGCCGGGGCTGAAGCGGCGGCACGTCGAGACCGGGCCGCTGCAGCGGCGCGAGCACTCGATTGGCGATGTCGAGGATGCGACTGTCGTTGCGCCAGCTCGTCATCAGGCTGTAAGTGCAGGGCTGCTGCTCACGGGCGAACGAGCACGAGAACGCGTACAGGTTGTCGGCACTCGCACCCCGCCAGCCGTAGATCGACTGGTGGGGATCGCCGACCGCCATCACCGCGGAGTCGCGGAACAGCTCCGCGAGGAAGCGGGTCTGGATGACCGAGGTGTCCTGGTACTCGTCGAGCAGCACCACGCGGTGCTGCTCGCGCAGCTCTGCGCGCACCTCGGGCGCGGACTCGACGATGTCGTACGCCCCGCTGACCTGATCGGCGAAGTCGAGCACGCCACGTCGCTGCTTCTCGGCGATGTACTCGCGCACCAGCGCGACCAGCGTGGGCAGGGCGATCAGGTTGGACGCTGCTCTGTCGATGGCGTCGTTGCTGCGGTACGGCTCGAATGTGCGCGCCGTCTCCAGGGCGATGCGGGAGGCTCGATCGAGATCGGCGCGGTGATCGAGCGCGTCTCCCGCCAGTCGCTGCACGGCATCGACGATCGTGTTGACCGCCAGCTCGATGTTCTCGAGCTCGGGCAGGTCGGCGCGCAGCACGACCTCGCGCGCGAGCATCCACGATGCCGCCTGGCTGAGCATCGCGACATCGGCGTCTCGGCCGATCCGCGCCGCATGCTCCCGCACGATCCCGTCGGCGAAGGCGTTGTAGGTCGACACGCGCGGTCGGATCATCAGATCCTCCGCCGTGCGAGGCGCAGTCGGATCCCAGCCGGTGCGGTAGCGGCCCGCCAGTTCGTCGAGCAGCTGCCCCCGCACCACCTCACGCTGCCGGCCGGGCGCCGCGGCATCGATCCGCAGCAGCTCGCCCGATCCGACGATCTCGGGCAGGTGCGGGAGCAGACCACGACGGCCGTACTCGTCGATCATGGCGAGCCGTGATCCGATGCGCTCGGCGAGCTCGCCGGCGGCCTTGCGCGTGAAGGTGAGCCCGAGGATCTCGTCTCGGCGCACCAGGTCGTTCGCCACCAGCCAGACCACGCGTCCCGACATCGTCTCGGTCTTGCCGCTGCCCGCGCCCGCCACCACCAGGGCCGGCGTCGGGGGCGCCTCGATCACGCGCTGCTGAGCCGGCGTCGGCGTGGGCAGCCCGAGCGCCGCGGACACGTCCGTGGCAGAGATGAGGGGCGGATGCGGCCACTCCCCCTGCTCGGGGATGGCGGCAAGCGTCGAGGCGGTCGGGCCCTGCGCCGCGGTCACGCGCTCACCGCCGGGATCGCGTGGATGCGGCAGGTCTTGATCCGCGCCTGTGTATCAGCGCAGTGAGTCTCGACCTGCGCCGTGAAGCTGCCCGCCGACATGCCCCTCGCGGCTTCGGAGACCCGCAGCAGGAACTGGGTCTTCGCGTCGTCGTCCAGACCGTGCTGGTGCGCGACGCGGTAGTCGCTCTTGGCGAGGGTGTCGGCGAGCATCACGAGCCGTGCGCCGCCGAGCGCCCGCGGCTCCGCTCCGCTGATGAGTCCCTGCTGCACAGCGATCTGATAGGCGGCGAGCTGGGCGTGCTCGATCACCTTGCCGTCGGTGGCCGTCTCCCTCGCCTCCTTCTTGCCGGTCTTGAGATCGACGACGACCACCCGCTCCCCCTCCTGCATCCGCTGCCATCCGCGCCCGCGCGCATCCTGGTGCTCGCCCGCGCCGTCCGGGTACGCCTCCACCCGGTCGATGAACCCATGGATCACGGCCTGCCCCGGCGGCGGCATCGCGCCATCGGGCAGCACAGTGACGGCCGGTGCCTCGCCGTCCGCCTGGGCCTCGGCGTCGACGGCGAAACGGAACTCGACCTCGCTGGCGATCACCCGACCGCCGTCGCGCTCGACCTCGCGCAGGTAGCTGTGCAGGCGGTCGATGAACTGGTCTGCACGACGGCGCTCCTTGCGACCGATCCACTCGGTCTCGAAGTCGAGTTCGGGCCAGTGCTCCTCAAGCACGGCGCGCAGCCGCACGAGATCGCCCTCGGGGCTGGTCTCCATCGCCTCGTGGATGATCGTGCCGATCCCGGCGGCGGGCGGCAGCACGCTGTCGCCGCCCAGCGCCGAGATCACCCATCCCAGTCCGCACTCCTCGAAGGTCTCCATCTTGGAAGGCGACACGCGAGCCGCCGCTGTCGTGAGATCGCGCAGCGGCGCATCCGACGACGGGCCCGAGACGCCGTACCACTGCTCAGGTGCGGCTCCCGGCACCCCCTCTTCCGCCATCAGCGCCAGCTGCGCAGCGGCGCCGCGCTTCACCGGCTCGGGTGCGTGCGAGGTGAGCGTGCGCCGATGCCGCGCGACGAGACCCCGCAGGGTGAGCGGATGCTCGGCCGAGGGATGCTGCTCGGGAGGCTGCGGAGCAGGAAGGAACGAGAAGAACGCGCTCGGGGTCAGATCGTCGTCGTCGACCGCCGTGACGAGAAGGCGCGAACGGGCTCGGGAGACCGCCCGCACGAAGAGCCGCAGCTCGTCGTGCAGAGCGGCGCGCCGACGATCCAGCACGCCGACGTCGGGGATGCCGACGCCCGTGCGCTGACCGATGAGCGCATCGGCGAGACGCCACGTCCGCAGCAGGCCCCCGCGCAGTCGCACGTTCGGCCACACCCCCTCCTGCACGCCCGCCACCACGACCGCATCGAACTGCGTGCCGAGCGCTGTCGCGGGTGTGAGCAGAGTCACTCGTCCGGGACGATCGGGCGTCGAGAGCGTGTCTTCCGGCACCTCGCTGCCGAGGATGTCGCGCACGAACCTCTCGGGGGTCTCGTTCGGGGTCCGCTCGACGAAGCGCTTGGCTGCGTCGAACAGCGCGACCAGCGCGTCGAGCGCACGAGCCGTCTCGCCGCCGGTGGCCTGCAGCGCGATCTCGCGCCACGCGATCTGCAGTGCGCGTCCGTCGACGGCTCGTGCCGCATCCCACGCGCGCCAGAGCAGATCGTGGATCGTCTCGCCCTCGGCGGCCGCAGCGCTCATCTCGGCCAGGGTCTTCGCGAAGCGCGCCGCCGCCCGCGCCTCCGGCGCGTCGATCAGCTCGAGCGGCAGGCGCTCGATCATCGCGCGCCGCAGCAGCTCTCGTGCGGGGGTGCTGCCGCCGTCTGACAGCTCCCGGTGGCGCAGGCGCGCCCGCAGGCGGCGCAGCCCGATGGCATCCATCCCGCCGAACGGCGAGAGCAGAGCCTCCTCCAGCCGGGCCGGAGTGCGCTCGTCGACGGGCAGCAGAGCGAGCTCGACGATGCCGACGAGGTCGCGCACCGCGGACTCCTCGCCGAGGGGACGCTGCACGCCGGCCGCCCTGGTCGGGATCTCCCGCGCGGCGAGCTCGGTCTCGAGCATCGCGACCTGCCGGGTGTCGTGAGCGATGACAGCCATGTCCTGCCAGGCCACCTCGTGCGAGAGATGCCAGTCGCGCAGCGTGCCGGCGATCCGGTCGAGCTCTTCGTACGGCGAGGCGGCGACGAAGCTCGTCAGCGCCGCGTCCGTGTCCTCGGCGGCGACCGGCACGGGTGCCCTGCGGTGCTCGACGCGCCCTGATGCGCCGATCGCCTGCGTGACGGTGCGCGTGAGCGCTGTCAGTGCCGGGTGCTGGCGGTGCGGCACCTCGAGCACCCAGACGCTGTCGAGCTCGACGGCCAGCCGCGAGAAGAGCTCGGGACTGGCGCCGCGGAAAGCGCCGGAGGAGATGTCGGGGTCGCCGAAGGCGAGCACCGCCACGCCCCGCTCGCGCAGCGCGAGTACGAGCTCGATTCCTCCGCGCGTGAGCTCCTGGGCGTCGTCGATGAGCACGACCCTCAGCGAGGCGAGGGGGCCGAGAGTCGCTGCGTCGGCATACCTCAGGATGCCGGTGGCCTCTGCGAGCAGATCGGCTGCGTCGCGGTGCGCCACCCGCATGCTGTCGAGCACGGCTCGATACTGCTCGAGGAAGTCGGCCGCGGCACGCCAGGCCTCGTCGCCGCTCGCGCGCAGCTCGACGGGATCGGCGCCGAGCTCGGTGCATTCAGCGAGGAATGCGCGCAGCTCGGACCGGAACGCCTTGCTTGTGCGGGCCGGCGCGCTCAGCGCCACCGGCCAGTCGACCGTGCCGTCCTCCAGGTCGCCGGCGAGCAGCTCCGCGATGATGCGGTCCTGATCGGCGCCGGTGAGGAGCGCCGGGGGTTCAGCGCCCTCGCGCACCATCGCCCCGCGCACGACCTGGAATGCGAACGACCCCAGCGAGCGCGCCAGGGCGCCGGGCGTGGCCTGGTCGATGCGCACGCCAACCCGATCCCGCAGCGCCGTGGCCGCCTGACGACTCGGGGTGAGCACCAGCACCTCTTCAGGCCGCAGCCCGGAGTCGAGCAGATGCACGACGCGGTCGACGAGCGCGGTCGTCTTCCCGGTGCCCGGGGCGCCGATCACCACGCCGGATGTCGTCGTGTCGACGTGCACCACCGCGTGCTGGACGGGATCCTGGGTCATGTCTTCCACGGTAGCGGCGGGTTCCGACACTTCGACTCGCTGCGCTCGCTCAGTGCATCGCACTTCGACTCGCTCCACGCATCGCACTTCGGCCCTGCGCTGAGCAGCTGTCGGCCGCGGCCTGTGCGCCCACGGCGAAATCACCCCCGACCGCGGAGTCGTGGGTGGGCCAGCCGGTAGAGTTGCCGGTGTTCGCCCAACCTGAGGAGATCGCGTGGAAATCCGCATCGGCATCATCAACACCGGTCGTGAGCTGAGCTTCGACACCTCCAGCACCGCTGACGAGGTGCGCGCCCAGGTCGTCTCGGCTCTCGAGGAGAACGCCAGCCACATCAGCCTCACCGACGCCAAGGGCAGCTCGTACATCGTGCCCACCGCGAACCTCGCCTACATCGAGCTGGGCACCGAGGAGACTCGCCGCGTCGGCTTCTTCGCCTGACATGTACATCCTGCTCGCCCTCATCGCGGCGTGCTCGCTGGGCGTCGCCCTGCACTTCCTCCTGCCGCAGCGCCGGCTGCGCGGGGTCGCCGTCACCCCGGCGATCGCGACGGCGACGACCGCCGCCGTCTACACGATCATGCAGTGGACGGGCGTCGGCGAGGGCGACGTGCGGCTCTGGGTGGTGAGCATCGGCGCCGGCATCGCGCTGGCCACGGCATCCACCCTCCTCCTGACGTCGCTGCGCACGCGCCGCGACGCGCTCGAGAAGCAGGCGCTCGGCATCTGAGGCGGACACGCGCCGTCGGAGATCTCAGCCCGGATGCTACGAGGCGAGCCCCATGGCATCCATCCGCCTGGCGTGCGCACCCATCAGCTCGGTGTAGACGGGCTCGATCCGCTGATCGTCGGCGACCAGTCGCCCTGGGCGCAGCGCGTCGCGGCACACCAGCAGCGTGTCACCGACCAGGCGGCGGCCCCACATCGACAGCAGCGAGCGCCATTCGTCATCGCTCTCGATCGTCTGCTGGATGATGGAGACGATCTCGCCGCCCCGGTCGTCCTCGCGCAGGATGGCGGCGACCCGCTCCCCCGTCTCGCCGTAGCTGCCGGCGAGCGCCAGGTAGAAGTCGTCCAGCATCCCGGCCGTGAGGTAGACCGCGAGCAGCGTCTCCTCCTGCCGCTCGCCGATGGTCTTGCGGCGGAACTCGTCGAGGTTCTCGCGGAAGGGCAGCATGACCTGCGTCGGATCGTCGCCGCGTTCGGCGATCACCTGCACGATGCCGCGGTGCTTGTCGAGGGCCGCACCGGCGGCGCGCGACAGCGCCTCCTTGCGTGCCAGCTCCTGGGTGCCCCGGATGCCGCGGCTGAGCGTCTCGAAGTACCCGAGCTGCAGGTAGGCGGCCTGTCCGAGGAACCGGTTCAGCTCGGGGGCGAGCTCGGCGAAATCCACGCGGGTCGTGCCGCTCGCCTCGCCGCGACTGTGCAGCTTCAGGGTGCGCCGCTGGGGCGTGCGCTTCCAGAACCAGTTGACCACAGGCCCAGACTAGTGGGCGAGGGGCCGTCCTCCGGTAGGCTTGTCCCGTCCTGCCATCGGAGCAGGGCCCCGCGCCTGTGGCATGCACGAGACGGCGTGGATCCGTTACGAGGCGCCCCGTGGCACACGCCGCGCTCGCGCCGGACAGGCAAGAGAACACTGTGACTTCATTCGCTGATCTGGGAATCGATCAGGACATCATCGATGCCCTCGCCGGGAAGGGCATCATCGACGCCTTCCCCATCCAGGAGCAGACGATCCCGCTGGGTCTTCCCGGCCAGGACATCATCGGCCAGGCCAAGACCGGCACCGGCAAGACCTTCGGCTTCGGCATCCCCGTGGTGCAGCGCCTGGGTAAGGACCCCGAGCACGGCGTCAAGGCGCTCATCGTGGTGCCGACCCGCGAGCTCGCCGTGCAGGTCTACGAGGACATGGACCTGCTGACCTCGAATCGCTCGACCAGCGTGGTCGCGATCTACGGCGGCAAGGCGTACGAGGGTCAGATCGACCAGCTCAAGGCCGGGGCGCAGATCGTCGTCGGCACCCCCGGGCGCCTGATCGACCTCGCCAACCAGCGCCTGCTCGACCTCTCCAACGCCACCGAGGTCGTGCTCGACGAGGCCGACAAGATGCTCGACCTGGGCTTCCTCGCCGACATCGAGAAGATCTTCTCGAAGGTGCCGGCCGTGCGCCACACCCAGCTGTTCTCGGCGACGATGCCGGGCCCGATCGTGGCGCTGGCGCGCCGGTTCATGTCGAACCCGATCCACATCCGCGCCAACGACCCCGACGAGGGGCTGACCCAGGCGAACATCAAGCACATCGTCTACCGCGCGCACTCGCTCGACAAGGACGAGATCATCGCCCGCATCCTGCAGGCGGAGGGTCGCGGCAAGGCCGTCATCTTCACCCGCACCAAGCGCGCCGCGCAGAAGCTCGTCGACGAGCTGGGCGACCGCGGGTTCAACGTCGGCGGCGTGCACGGCGACATGGGTCAGGAGCAGCGCGAGCGCTCGATGGCGGCATTCAAGGCCGGCAAGAGGGATGTGCTGGTGGCCACCGACGTCGCCGCGCGCGGCATCGACGTCGACGACATCACGCACGTCATCAACCACACCATCCCCGACGAGGACAAGACGTACCTGCACCGCGCCGGCCGCACCGGCCGCGCGGGCAAGACCGGCACCGCGGTCACGTTCGTCGACTGGGAGGACCTGCACAAGTGGGCCCTGATCAACCGCGCGCTCGAGTTCGGCCAGCCGGAGCCCGTCGAGACATACTCGTCGAGCCCGCACCTGTTCACCGACCTCGACATCCCCGAGGGGACCAAGGGCCGTCTGGTCACGGGTCCGAAGGCCGAGAAGCCGGCATCCGAGCGTCGCCAGCGTCAGCCGCAGAAGGCAGCGGATGCCGCGGCCGAGGGCACTGATGACGGCACGACCAAGCGGCGTCGGCGCCGTCGTCGTGGTTCGGCCGACGACAAGGTCGGGTCGACGTTCGCCGAGGGCGCCGAGGGCGCCGAGCAGCAGGCATCCGGCTCCTCCCCCTCCGCAGAGCGCGAGGCGGACGGCGCAGGCACGCACGACGGCGATGCCACCACCGAGCACCGTGACGGCAAGCCGGCCCCCCAGCGCCGCCGCCGTCGCCGCCGCAGCGGGGGCGCAGCGCCCAGCGGCGCCTGACGCATTCAGCTCATCGAGGCCTCTCCTGCTCGGCAGGAGGGGCCTCGATCGCGTCTCGGGGGGATGCCTCCGCTCGGGATGCCCGTGACGAGCGCCTCTCCGGCGCCTGCGGGGGGTACACCCAGGTGACGAGCACGACCGAGATGATCATCAGCAGGAACCACGAGCCGAGCTTGCTGATCGACACGAGCTCCCACCCGTCGACCTGACTCGGGTAGGCCCACGCACCCGCCCAGGTGCCGATGTTCTCGGCCAGCCAGATGAAGAACGCCACGCCCGCGAAGACAGCCAGCAAGGGCAGGCGGATGACCAGACGGCGGATACGGGCGTGCATCACGGTGCGTGCCCAGAGCAGCGCGACGAGGGCGAGCAGCACCCACCGCGCGTCCCACCAGAAGTGGTGAGTGAAGAAGTTCGCGTAGATCCCCACAGCGACGATCGCGGTCATCCACCGATGCGGATACCGCTCGAAGCGCAGGTCGAAGAGCCGGTGCACGCGCACCATGTACGACCCGACTGCCGCGTACATGAAGCCGCTGAACAGCGGGACGCCGCCGATGCGCAGCATCCCCTCCGCGGCATACGCCCACGAGCCGGCATCGGTCTTGAAGAGCTCCATGATCGTGCCGGTGACATGGAAGAGCAGGATCACGCGCAGCTCGCGCAGCGTCTCGAGGCGCAGCACGAGCATGAGCGCCTGGATCAGCACGGCGGCGAGCGTCAGCAGGTCGTTGCGGGCGAGCGCGGCATCGTCGGGGTAGAACAGCCGAGCCGCGACGATCACCAGCAGCAGCGCCGCACCGAACGCGCAGGCCCACGCCTGCTTGAGCACGAAGACGACGAACTCGATGATCCCTGCCCGCACGCCACCGGCGGCCGCGTCGCGCAGCATCCGATCGGCGGCTGCGTCGATCCGCTGCTCGAGCGGTGTACTCCATCGCATGACCGGACGCTATCGGCCTCATCCGAGTGAGTGCCGGGAGAAGCCGGGCGGAGCGCCGCAGGCGTCAGCGGGTGCGGGGCGGGGTGCCGCTTGCCCGCTCGATGATGCGGGCGACCATGTCGTCGGCCGTGGTGTTCTCGCCGGGACGGTTGGGCTTTCCTGCGCCGTGGTAGTCGCTGGATCCGGTGACGATGAGGTCGTGACGTGCGGCGATGTCGCGCAGCAGGCGCTTGCCGTCTGCCGTGTTCTCGCGGTGGTCGATCTCGAAGCCGGCGAGTCCCTCGGCGATCAGCCGCTCGATGTACGACAGCGGCATCATGCGGTCGCGTCCCGCGGTCACGGGGTGGGCGATCACAGCCACTCCCCCGGCGTGCGTGATCAGGCGCACGGCGGTGAGCGGGTCGGGCGCGTAGTGCGGCTCGTAGTAGCCCTCGCGCGGATGCAGGATGCCGTCGAACGCCTCCGTGCGGTCTCGGACGATCCCCCGGGCGACGAGGGCGTCGGCGATGTGCGGACGGCCGACCGTGGCATCCGGAGTCGTCTGCGCCAGCACGTCGTCCCAGCCGAGGTCGTAGTCGCGGCCGATGCTGCGCACGATCCGCTCCGCACGGCCGACCCGGTCGCTGCGGATGCGATCGGTCTCGGCGACGAGGTCGGGATCGTCGGGATCGAAGAGATACCCGAGCACGTGCACGCTGCGCCACTCGTGCTTGGCCGAGAACTCCATGCCGGGCAGGAAGGTCATGCCGAGCGAGACGGCGACATCACCCGCCTCCTGCCAGCCGGTGGTGCGGTCGTGATCGGTGAGAGCGGCGGTGCGGATGCCGTGGGCGTGCGCCTGACGCATCACCTCGCCGGGCGCCTCGGTGCCGTCGGAGTGATTGGAGTGCAGATGCAGGTCGCTCGGTCCCCGGAAGCGGGTGGAGGGGCCTGTGGTCATCCTCCGAGGGTACCGCCAGCGGCGACTCAGCCGTCTCCTCTAGGCTTTTCGGCGATGCTACGACTCGTCGGAATCCTCCTCACCGTGCTGTTCGCCATCGCGACGGCGATTCTGGTGTGGCCGCAGTTCTTCCAGCTCGAGGCGACCTTCCCGATCACTCAGATCATCGCCTCCAGGGCAGCCCTCGCGGTGGCGTTCCTGGTCTTCGCTCTCGTCGCCGCGCTGCTGCTCTTCGCGCGGCCCCTTCGCGGCTTCGCCGCCTCGATCCTCATCGTGTCGCTCATCGGCGCCGGCTCGATCGGGCTGATCGGCGCCGCACGCGGGTATGGCTCGGACGCCCTGCCGCAGAAGACCGACGGGGCGGTGCGCGTGCTCTCCTGGAACACGGCGGGCGCCGCTGTGTCGGCCGACACGATCGCGGGGGTCATCGCCGACCAGCAGATCGACGTCGTCGCGCTGCCCGAGACCTCGGAGGAGGTCGGTGAGCAGATCGCGATCATGATGCGCGACGCGGGCCGCCCGATGTGGGTGCATCACGTCAACATCCATCCCGACGTGCCGAACGGCCCGCAGGCCTGGCAGACGACGATCCTTATCTCGGCCGATCTCGGCGAGTACTCGGTGATCGACTCGTCGCGAGACGGGTCGAGCAACACCGGATCCGTTCCGAGCGCGGTGGCGATGCCCGTCGACGGCACCGGGCCGACCATCGTCGCCGTGCACGCGGTGGCGCCCCGTCAGGATGCCATGTCGCAGTGGCGGTCGGATCTGGAGTGGGTCGCCGACCAGTGCCCCGAGGGCGAGTTCATCCTCGCGGGAGACTTCAACGCCACCCTCGATCACATGGCGTCGTTCGGTGTGAACGGTGGCACCATGGGGCGCTGCGTGGACGCCGCGGCGAGCACGGACAACGGCATGGTCGCGACATGGCCCGCCGACCTCCCGCGTCTGGCCGGCGCGCCGATCGACCACATCATGTCGAGTCCGGAATGGAAGGCGACCGGCACGCTCGTGCTCGAGGAGTCGGGCGGCAGCGACCACCGGGCGATCGTCGCGCAGCTGGAGCGGGCGGGCGAGTAGCCGGGCTGCGGCGGGCATCCGTCGTCCGGCCGCCGGTGGGCGAGCATCCGGTCGACACATCTGCGTGCGGTGAGACAATGGATGCATGACCAGCGCAGACACCGACGCCGCCGTCGAGACCCCCGCCGAGGCTGTCGACGCGGAGAAGAACCCCCGCAAGCAGCCGTTCCCCCGCGGATTCCTCGACACGATCTCGACCGGATGGGCGGATCGCCCCGAGTCCATGCCCGCCCCGCGCGCCCAGGCGTCATATGCCGCCGCACGCCGCGCGAAGGTCTCCGCGGCCTTCCCCGGCAAGCGCCTCGTCGTGCCGGCCGGCTCGTTCAAGCAGCGCAGCAACGACACGGACTATCCGTTCCGCGCGCACTCGGCCTTCGTGCACCTCACCGGGTGGGCGAACGAGTCCGAGCCGGACTCGCTGCTCGTCTTCGAGCCGACCGAGAACGGCCATGACGTCACCCTGTACTTCCGTGAGCGCGCCGACCGCACCACGAGCGAGTTCTACTCGGATGCCACGATCGGCGAGTTCTGGATCGGCCCGCGCCCGTCGCTCGCCGGCGTCGCCGCCGACCTCGACCTCGCCACCGCGCACGTCGACACGTTCGTCATCGCAGACGACGATCTGGTCGTCGACATGGATGACGAGCTCACCCGCTTCGTCTCCGAGCTGCGCCTCGTGAAGGACGAGTTCGAGATCGCCGAGATGCGTCATGCGGTCGCCGTCACGGCATCCGGTTTCGACGACATCATCCGCGACTTCGACCGCGCCGTCGCGCATCCCCGAGGCGAGCGCATCGTCGAGGGCGTGTTCCACCAGCGCGCGCGCAGCGACGGGCACTGGGAGGGCTACGACACCATCGCGGCGTCCGGGCACCACGCGTGCTACCTGCACTGGACCCGCAACGACGGAGCCGTGGTGCCGGGCGATCTGATCCTGATCGACGCCGGCGTCGAGGTCGACAGCCAGTACACCGCGGACATCACCCGCACCCTGCCGGTGAACGGGACGTTCTCGGACGTGCAGCGCCGCGTGTACGAGGTCGTGCTCGAGGCCGCCGACGCCGCTTTCGCCGCCGCGAAGCCCGGCGTGAAGTTCCGCAGCGTGCACGAGGCGGCGATGGAGGTCATCGCCAAGCGCACCGCCGAGTGGGGCGTGCTGCCCGTCTCGGCCGAGGAGGCTCTGGACGCCGACAAGGGCGGCCAGCACCGCCGGTACATGGTGCACGGCACCTCGCACCACCTGGGCATCGACGTGCATGACTGCGCGCAGGCGCGACGCGAGATGTACTACGACGGCGTGCTCGAGGAGGGCATGGTCTTCACGATCGAACCCGGACTGTACTTCCAGATCGACGACCTCACCGTGCCCGAGGAGCTGCGCGGCATCGGCGTGCGCATCGAGGACGACATCCTGATGACCGCCGACGGACCGGTGAACCTGTCGGCCGACATCCCCCGCACCGCGGACGACGTCGAGGCGTGGATCGCCCGACTGAAGGGCTGATCCCGGCGCGGGGCGAGCTCCCTCCCTCGGTCGTTGAGCGAGCGCAGCGAGTCGAAACGCAGCCCCACCCGATCATCGACCCGAGCTCCCTCCCGATCGTCGAGCGAGCCCCTTCCGGTCGTTGAGCGAGCGCAGCGAGTCGAAACGCAGCCCACCGGTCGTTGAGCGAGCGCAGCGAGTCGAAACGCAGCCCCACCCGATCATCGACCCGAGTTCACTCCCGATCGTCGAGCGAGCCCCTTCCGGTCGTTGAGCGAGCGCAGCGAGTCGAAACGCATCCCACCCGGTCGTTGAGCGAGCGCAGCGAGTCGAAACGCAGCCCCACGAGCTCCGCTTCCCAGCTTCCCTCGCCCACACCTCCAGTTCGTTACATACCCGTGATCTTCTCGAGCCCCTTCCCGTCCGTATTCTCCTTCGAATGTCGGTGGCCCCTCTCACAATGGAGGCATGGCCCTCTTCACCGACATCGACGCCCAGGTCGCCGCGCTGCGCGACCTGTTCGGTGGCGATGTCGCGGTCGACGAACTGGCTTCCCGGATGTCGTCGTTCAGCGGCGAGAAGCTGATCCGTGCGGTGGCTGCCGCTGCCGCGTTGGTGCGATCTGCGGAGCGGGTCGGGATCGTCGGCGCGGGGATCGTCGCGGCGAGGTCTCGTCGTGAGGCCGGTCAGGACGGGCTGGCGCAGGCGCGTGGTCACCGGTCTCCGGCGGCACTGATTCAGGAGATCACCGGGTCCAGTCACGCCGACGCGCAGCGGCAGGTCCGGCTGGGACAGACGATCCTTGACAGCGAACCTTCCGCCGGAGGGCCGAACCCAGAGCCCGTGTCTGAGGCCGATGCAGGTCGCGATGACGACGGCGGCACCGATTCCGCGTCAGGTCCGGATGCCGATGCCGGCGGCGATTCGGATGACGGTGACGACCGCAGCGCCGATTCCGGTACTGGTCCGGATGCTGGTGCAGGACCGGCCGGTGTACCGCGCGCACCGTGGCATGCGCCGTTGTCGGTGGCGCTGCTGCAGGGGCGGATCTCCTCCGCGCAGCATGATGCAATCCAGCGCGGTCTCGGTCACCCGATCGATGACGCCGACGACACGCACGCGGCGTGGAGTGCGGCGGCGGAGCAGCTGATCGCCGATGCGGCCTCCCGCACGGTGGAGGAGCTGCGCATCCAGGCCAGGGCGATCCGCGACCAGCTCGACCCGGACGGTGCCGAACGGCGCTTCACAGAGCGCTACGAGCGGCGCTCATTTCGCACGTGGACCGACGCGGACGGGATCGAGCACGGCCGGATCGAGTTCGAAGACGACGGCGCCGCCTGGATCCGCGCGATCCGCGACGCGGCGCTGCGGCCCAGGCGCGGCGGGCCGCGATTCGTGGACTCCACCGAAAACCGTCAGGCCGCCGACCTGGCCGCCGACACCCGGACGAACGATCAGCTCAGCTACGACCTGCTCATCGACCTGCTGCGTGCCGGAGCACTCGCCGACGCCACCAGCGTGTTCGGCACACGGCAAGCCGGCGTGCGGATCGTGCAGGTCATCGACGACACCGGCGCCGGTGTGTCTGCCCGCACCGAGGACTACGGACACCCGATCCCCAGCGCCGCGGTCGACCAGCGCATCTGCGACACCGGCGCAGTGCAAGTGACCGTCGATGCCTGCGGGAACCCGCTCGACGTCGGACGAGAACACCGCCTGTTCACACCCAGACAGCGCATCGCCCTCGCCATCCGCGACGGCGGATGCCGCTGGAGTGGATGCGACCGCCCCGCCTCCTACTGCGAAGCGCACCACATCGACGAATGGGCGCGCGACGGCGGACGCACCGACATCGACCGCGGCATCCTGCTCTGCCGACACCACCACATGCAACTGCACCACGGCGGCTGGCGCATCACCCGCGACGGCCGAGAAGACTTCCACCTGCACCCGCCCGCCGGCAGACCCACCATCCCACTGAGACCGCGCGCCGCACTCACCGCCGCCTGGGCCGGCATCGACCCGCCACCAAAGCGATTCAGACCCGCCGCCTGAATCCTCAGTGCACCGACATCTGAGCGCGCAGATGGGAGCGCGGCCCCACGTGCTCAGCGCAGCCCCACCTGGTGTGCGCAGCCCAGCCCAGCCCAGCCCACCTGCCCGGCCCAGTCCCATGTGCCAGCCCAGCCGCACGTGCCCAATGCATCCCCACGTGCATAGCCCAGCCCCAATGCGCCCAGGCCAGCCCCACGCGCGCAGCCCGGGGCCTAGCGCTCAGCGCAGCCCCACGTGCTCAGCGCAGCAGCACGTGCTCGGAGCCAGCGCCCGCCGTGCTGTCCAGAGCTGGGCAGTGTCAGCGCGGCTCGACCTCGTCGATGAACTCCACCACGAGCGTCGCCAGCCCCGCCCCGACGACGTCCGCCGGCCGCTTGGCGCCCTTCACCTCGAACGAGTGGCCACCGCCGTCGATCCAGGCGATCCGGGCATCCTGACACGACGACACCGCGTCCTCCAGCTGCGACAGCGGCTGCACGAACGGATCATTCGTGCCCTCGACGAACAGCTGAGGCGGACGCACGTCGGGCAGATGCTCCACCCGCGGCTTCTCGGGCTTCCCCGGCGGATGCAGCGGATATCCCAGGTACACCAGCCCGTCCACGTCCATCCCCTCCGCGACAGCCATCGACGCCATCCGGCCGCCGTACGACTTGCCGCACGCCCAGATCGCAGCATCCGGCCGCTCGGAGCGGATCGACGCCACCACCGCACGCCAGGTCAGCACAGCATGCGCGGCCGGCCCGGGCATCCGCCGACCTGCCTCGACGTAGGGGAAGTTGAAGCGCACCGTCGTGAACCCCTCCTCACGCAGCGCCGCCGCGAAACCGACGAGGAACGGATGATCCATGCCCGCGCCGGCACCATGCGCGATCGCGACCACACCGCGCGACTCCCCCTTCGGCTCCTCCCAGGCCGCCGACACGGCCGCAGGCCCCGACGGCAGCTCCACCGTGACGAGCATCAGACGCTCCTCACGAACGGAACGCGCACCACATCACTGCGGCGCGCGCGGCGCAGCGCGAAGAGCACCACGACGAGATGCACGACGCACACGATCACGTACAGCAGCAGCGGGATGCCCTGCGGAAGGAATCCCGACGCCGGAGCGCTCGGCTGGGTCAACCGCACGAGCCCGAGAGCCACCTGCAGGAGCAGCAGCGCGGTCGACACGAGCAGGAACACTCGCCCCCACGAGCGTGCGAGAGCGGCGTTCTGCTTCGCCAGCGGACCCTGGCGCGACAGTGATCCGTATGCGGCGATCATCCCGCCGCCGGCGGCCAGAGGTCCCAGGAACGGGATGGGCAGCAGCACGAGCAGCCCCAGCGCCCACGCCGAAGCGCCCGTCGCCTGGCCGCTCGAGCCCCTCATCGCGGGTCGGTCGGATTCGACAGGTCGCTGCCGATGCCGGGCTTCGGCGCAGATGCGGGGCCGGCGCCGGGATCAGCGGGGGTTCCGGATGCCCCGATGCCGGGCTCCGCACCCGGAAGCGGTGGCTTCGGAGGAACGACGGGCCCGCCGGTCGACCCCGGAGCGGGGTCCGGCGCAGGAGCGGGGTCCGGCGCAGGAGCAGGATCCGCCCCAGGAGCAGGATCGGCGCCAGGCGCGGGATCCGACCCGGGAGCAGGATCAGATCCAGGAGCAGGATCCGCCCCAGGAGCAGGATCGGATCCAGGAACAGGACCGCCCGCCGGAGCAGGATCCGCCCCAGGAGCAGGACTCGGCGCAGGCGCAGGACTCGGCGCAGGAACGGGACCGCCCGCCGGCGGAACGCGCTCGCCGTACCGCGGCGGCTCGCTCATGTCGACCGGCGGACGCACCGTCTGCGGCCGCTCCGGGCCGACGACGCCGCGCGCCTTGGTCAGCGACGCGGGCTGCACCCGCACCTCGTAGTGGTCGGCGAGCATCTGCATCATGCTCGCGAAGTCGCGACGGCGACGCACGATCGAGTACGTCACCAGGCTCATGATCATGCCGAGAGCGACACCGATGAGCAGGAAGCCGAGGAAGAGCGAGATCGGAGCATCCGGAGTGCCGAACAGCATGACAGCCGACAGCAGCAGACCGATCAGCACGCCGTTGGTCGCCCCCGACCGCGCGGCCGCCGCGTACCCGAGCTTGCCGGTCACGCGCTCCACGGTGCGCACACCCTCACCCACGATCGCGATGTCGCGCGCGGGCACCTCCCCCGCGATCAGCTTCGAGACGATCTTCTGGGCGGCCTCGTAATCCTTCGTCGAGGCGATCACCTCGCCGAGATCGGTGCCTTTTCCCGGTCGATTCAGCATGCTCATCCGGCCATTGTCCCATCGACCCCTATGCGCCGTCACCCGCCCGGCCGACAGCGGGCTCGCGGACTACGCTTGAGCCGTGAGCACACAACGGGTCTTCGTCGCACGTCTGGCAGGATGCGCCGTCTTCGACCCCGCCGGCGATCGCCTCGGCAAGGTGCGCGACGTCGTCATCGTGTACCGCAAGACGGCGTCTCCGCGCGTGATCGGACTCGTGATCGAGATCCCCGGGCGCCGCCACGTCTTCCTCTCGATCGGACGCGTGACCTCCATCCGCTCCGGTCAGGTCATCAGCACGGGTCTCATCAACGTGCGCCGATTCCAACCGCGCCCCGGCGAGGTCCGAGTCGTCGCCGAGTTCCTCGGCCGGCGGGTCAGCCTCACCGACGGTGGCGGCACCGCCGTCGTCGAGGACGTGGCGATCGAACAGGACCGCCACGGCGAGTGGGGCATCACCCAGCTGTTCCTGCGCAAGGCGAAGACCAGCGCCTCGCCGTTCGCCAAGGGCCCGACCACATTCGCGGCCTGGAACGAGGTCGCCGAGCTGCGAGAGCCCGGCCAAGCCCAGTCGGCCGAGCAGCTCGTCGCCAGCTACTCCGAGCTGCACGCCGCCGACCTCGCCACCACCCTGCTCGACCTCCCGCAGGAGCGACGGATCGAGGTCGCCGAGGAGCTGCCGGATGAGCGACTCGCCGACGCGCTCGAGGAGATGCCCGAAGACGACCAGGTCGGCATCCTCGATCGCCTGGGCGATGAGCGCGCCGCCGACGTGCTCGACGAGATGGAACCGGACGACGCCGCCGACCTACTCGCCCAGATGCCGCCGGAACGGCTCGAGCACCTGCTCGCCCTGATGGACCCGGAGGAGGCCGAGGACGTCCGGATGCTGCTGCGCTACGGCGCGGACACCGCCGGCGGACTGATGACCCCGGAGCCGATCATCCTGTCGGCCGACGCGACCGTCGCCGAAGCCCTCGCACTCATCCGTCGCCACGAGCTGCACCCGGCCCTCGCGGCGGCGGTGTTCGTCACGCTGCCGCCCTTCGAGACGCCGACAGGGCGGCTGCTCGGCGTCGTGCACTTCCAGAAGATGCTGCGCTATCCCCCGCACGAGCGACTCGGCGCGATCCTCGATGAGTCCGTCGAGCCGGTCGCCGTCACCGCCTCGGCGGCCGAGGTCGCGCGCATGCTCGCCAGCTACGACCTCGTCTCGCTGCCCGTGATCGACAGCGCGCACCGGCTGGTGGGCGCCATCAGCGTCGACGACGTGCTCGACTACCTGCTGCCCGACGACTGGCGCACCCACGACGCCGACGAGCCGACGGCGGGTGCACGCTGATGGCGCGCCCCTCGCGCACCGCGCCTCTGGACACGCCCGGCACTCGCGGAGTCACGCGCACGCAGTCGCCGTCGCGCGATCGATTCGGCCGCTTCACCGAGTGGGTCGCGCGGGCGATGGGCACCCCGACCTTCCTCACGATCCTCACCCTGTTCTGCGCGCTCTGGATCGCCTACACGATGCTGGCGGAGCAGAACGGCTGGTGGCGCTTCGACTCCGCAGCCCTCGGCTTCACCGCCCTCACGCTCATCCTGTCGCTGCAGGCCTCGTACGCCGCGCCGCTCATCCTGCTCGCGCAGAACCGGCAGGACGACCGCGACCGCGTGCAGATCGAGCAGGATCGTCAGCGTGCCGAGCGCAACCTCGCCGACACCGAGTACCTCGCCCGGGAGATCGTCGCGCTGCGCATGGCCCTCGAGGAGCGCTCGAACCAGCAGATCACCCGCGACGTGCTGCGCCACGAGCTGAAAGCTCTGCTCGCCGAGCTCAACGACGACGAGAGCGCAGCAGAGAACAGCCATGACGCTCGCTGACCGGGTGCGCGCGGCTGTCGCCGCCGTCACCGACCCCGAGCTGCGCCGTCCGATCGGCGACCTCGACATGGTGCGCGACATCGTCGTCGACGGCACGGCGGCTCGCGTCGGGATCGTGCTCACGATCGTCGGATGCCCGGCCGCCCAGCGCATCGAGCAGGATGTGCGGGATGCCGCGGCATCCGTCCCCGGCATCGACCAGGTCGCCGTCGACGTCGGCGTCATGACACCCGAGGAGCGACGCGCGCTCACCGAGAAGCTGCGTGAGGGACGCCCGGCACGCCAGATGCCGTTCGGACCGGACTCACTGACGCGGGTGATCCTCGTCTCGAGCGGAAAGGGCGGCGTCGGCAAGTCGACCGTCACCGCGAATCTCGCCGTCGCCCTCGCCCGTCAGGGACTGCGGGTCGGACTGGTGGATGCCGATGTGCACGGCTTCTCGATACCGGGACTGCTCGGCATCGCGCCCGGAACTCAGCCCACCCGCATCGACGACCTCATGCTGCCGCCCGTGGCGCACGATGTGAAGACCGTGTCGATCGGCATGTTCCTGCGCGACGGCGAAGCCGTGGTCGCCTGGCGCGGACCGATGCTGCACCGCACCGTGCAGCAGTTCCTCACCGACGTGTTCTTCGGCGACCTCGACGTGCTGCTGATCGACATGCCGCCCGGCACCGGCGACATCGCCATCTCGATCGGTCAGATCCTGCCCCACGCCGAGGTGCTCGTCGTGACCACCCCGCAGCCGGCGGCGGCCGATGTCGCGATCCGCAGCGGGCTCGTCGCCAGGCAGACCGGTCAGCGGGTGATCGGGGTGATCGAGAACATGGCGGCGTTCGCCCTCCCCGACGGCACTCTGCTCGACCTGTTCGGCGAGGGCGGCGGAGCGGAGGTCGCGCGAGCGCTCAGTGCTGATGGCGATGAGGTGCCGATGCTGGCATCCATCCCGCTCAGCCCGGCGCTGCGCCGCGGCGGCGACGAGGGCGTTCCGGTCGTGCTCGGCGATCCGGATGACGTCGCGGCGTGCGCCATCATCGACGTCGCGGAGCGCATCGCCCACCGCGGGCGGGGGCTCTCCGGCCGCGCCCTTCCCCTGCGGCTCGGCTGAACGGGCTCAGGTGGCCTCGACGTCGAACGGCGGCGGTGTCTGCCGCGAGAAGTACGTGCGCGTCATGCGCGGCCGCACAGCGGCGGCCGGGTCGGCGGCGACCGGGTCGGTGGCGACGGCAGTGCGCGTGGAGACGGGCTTGGCCTCGAACTCCGGCTCTTCGAACAGTGCGTCGCGGATGATGCGGCGAGGGTCGTACTGACGCGGGTCGAGCTTGCGCCAGTCGACCTCGTCGATCTCCGGGCCGAGCTCGTCGCGCATCCTGCTCTTGGTGTCGCGCAGGTACTCCCCGGCGCGGCGCACGAACTTCGCGAACGATTCAGCGGCCTTCGGCAGACGCTCGGGACCGATGATGATGACAGCGACAAGCCCGATCAGCAGCAGCTTGTCGAAGGTCAACCCCAGTTCCATCCCCCCAGGCTACCCGCCGCGCCTCCCCGCGTGATGCGTCGCGCCGCTTACGCTGGTGAACACAAGCTTTTCCGAGGAGAAACCCCATGAGCGAGCACGACGCGAACGCCCGATTCGCGCGAGAGACCATCGTCGAGCCCGCCGCGATCGCCCGCGCGCGCGCCCACGCCCTGGAACTCGGAGCCGCACCGATCAGCCCCGCAGTGGGCGCGCAGTGCGGGGTGCTGGCCGCTGCCAGCGCCGCCCGATCGATCCTCGAGATCGGCACCGGCGCCGGAGTCTCCGGCCTGTGGCTGCTGCGCGGAGCGCCGCAGGCGGTGCTGACGACCATCGACAACGAGCGCGAGCATCTCGCCGCCGCTCGCCAGGCGTTCGCCGACGCGCGCATCCCCGCTGCCCGCGGCCGTTTCATCACCGGCCGCGCGTCCGACGTGCTGCCGCGGATGAACGAGGGCGCCTACGACATCGTCTTCATCGACGCCGACCCGGAGAACGTCATCGAGTACGTCGAGCACGGCCTGCGTCTCGTGCGCACCGGCGGGCTCGTCCTCGTGCCGCGAGTGCTGCAGGGCGGTCGCGTCGCCGACCCGGTGCAGCGCGACGCGATCACCAGCGCCTACCGTTCCCTGGTGCAGGAGACGCAGGAGTCGCAGGCGGTGCTGGCCGCCCTCTCCACGGTCGGCGAGGGACTGCTGCAGCTCGCCCGCATCGCCGAGTAAGCGGCGAATCCGGCTGAATACAGCAGAGGGGCGGCGGATCCGCAGATCCGCCGCCCCTCTCATCGGAAGGTCAGACGCTCACGACGGCGCCCAGCACGTCGTGAAGCTCCTTCGCCTCTGCGTCGTTCACGGAGACGACCAGACGGCCGCCGCCCTCGAGCGGAACCCGCACGATGATGAGTCGCCCCTCCTTCACGGCCTCCATCGGTCCGTCGCCGGTCCTCGGCTTCATCGCTGCCATCGTGGCACCCTTTCCCTCGGTGGTATGGCTCAAGTTTATCGGTAGCCTTCACCCTTCGGTGTTACGCGTGTCACATCCGTTTCACGGCACCTGCCAGTAGGTCTGCGCCGAGCCGTACATCGCGAGAATCCACACCCACTGCAGCAGCAGGCAGACCAACAGCATCCCCCACCGATACGCCCGGGAGCGCGGCACCGCCAGGGCCCCTGCCAGCGGTGTCAGCGGAAACAGCAGGCGGAAGGTGCTCGACTGGGGGAAGAACACCGCCAGCAGGTACAGCAGGTAGCTCGCGCTCCACAGCCGGATGTCGAGGCCGAGCCGCCGCACGCTACGCGCGCGCAGCAGCGCGTATCCCGCGCCGATCACGAGAAGCGCCAGGATCACCCAGCCGGCCCAACCCGGCATCCCCCACTGCCCAGCCCAGAACTCTGCGCCGCGCACGAATCCCTCGAACGGGATGAAGTCGGCGCTGGGGTCGCTGAGCCAGTTGCGGCGCCACGACAGCTCGGTCTTCAGGTAGGCGCCCGGGTCGCCGGTGACGAGCCCCGCGATCACCTGCCACGAGAAGCCGACCAGCGTCGTCAGCGCTCCGAGCGCGATGATGTGCGCGATGTGCTTCGACGGCAGCGGATGCCGGTCGCGTGAGACCCACCGCGAGATGCCGTGCAGCCCGAGGAACAGCGCGAACGCCAGCACACCAGGGCGGGTGAACCCCATCACCGGGATCACGAGGTACAGCCACCCGTACCGGTGACGCGAGACCAGATCGAGCGCCACGAGCAGCAGCAGCATGAAGAGACTCTCGGCATACCCCACCTGGAACAGCGCGGCGAGCGGCCCGCTCGCGAAGAACGCCACCGCCCACAGCGCCGCCGCTGCGCCGATCCGGGGCCGCAGCAGCCGGTACAGCACGAGACAGGCGAGGAAGCCCGCGGCGAGAGACACCAGCACAGCCCCCGCCGCCCACACACCCAGGCCCACGAACTGCGCCAGATAGGCGTACACCGGCATGAACGCCCAGGCGTTCTCGAGCACCTGCCCGGCCTCGTTCACAGGCAGCACGCTCGGGTAGCCGACCACCGCGACCGTCCAGTACCACTGGGCGTCCCAGCCGAGCGCGTAGTCTCCCAGCGTCGGCGCCGCACCGAAACGCGATGCGGGGCTCGACGCGGCCGCGGCGAGCACGAAGAACCCGGTTGTCACCAGCCGCGACAGCAGGTAGATGATCGCGATGCGACCGGCGACGGGAGTCCGCACCCAGCCGCGCAGTGCGCCGGTCAGGACGCGGTGAGCCACGCGCGCAGTCCGCGTTCGACGTCCTCGATCTGCGCGACCGGCACGCGCTCCTCGTCGTGGTGCGCGAGATGCGGATCGCCGGGGCCGTAGTTCACTGCGGGCACCCCTATGGCCGAGAAGCGCGCGACATCGGTCCAGCCGTATTTGGCGTGCGCCTCTCCCCCGACCGCTGCGAGGAACTGCTGCGCGATCGGCGCGTCCAGGCCAGGACGGGCGCCGCCGACGGCATCGACGATCTCCACGTCGAATCCGGCGAACGCCGCGCGCACGTGGGCCTCGGCGTCGGGGACGCTCTTGCTCGGCGCGAAGCGGTAATTCACCTCGACCTCGCACAGATCGGGGATGACATTGCCTGCCACACCGCCGCTGATGCTGACGGCATTGAGCCCCTCGCGGTAGCCGAGCCCCTCGACCGCGACCTCCCGGGCACGGTACTCGGCCAGCCTGCTGAGGATCGGCGCCGCCGCATGGATCGCGTTCTCGCCGATCCACGAGCGCGCGCTGTGCGCGCGCACCCCGCGCACGCGGACGACGGCTCGCAGCGTTCCGTTGCATCCGCCCTCCACGCGTCCGTCCGACGGCTCACCCAGGATGGCGAAGTCGGCGGCGAAGAGGTCGGGGCGTGCCTGAGCGAGCAGGTGGAGACCGTTCAGCGAAGCGTCCACCTCCTCGTTGTCGTACCACATCCATGTGATGTCGACCGAGGGCTCGGCGAGCTCGGCGGCCAGCTTGAGCTGCACCGCCACGCCGGCCTTCATATCGACCGTTCCGCGACCCCACAGGTACCCCGCACCGTCGATCTCGATGTCGCGGGTGGGAACGTTGTCGTTGATCGGCACCGTGTCGATGTGACCCGCGATCACCACACGCTGCGCCCTGCCGAGATCCGTGCGCGCGACGACGGTGTTGCCGTGACGCACCACCTCGAGATGCGAGCACGAGCGCACCGCCGCCTCGATCGCATCGGCCAGCGGCGCTTCGCCGCCGGACACGCTGGGGATGTCGCAGATCGTGCGAGTGAGATCGAGAGAGGATGCAGTCAGATCCAGCGCCATGCGCCCAGCCTAGCCACGCCGACACATCGCGCCGCCAATGGGTCCGGGCCCGTACCGTAGGAAGATGAGCACTGCACGCATGGTCTGGGGCATCGGCCTGAGCACGATCGCATCCGATGGCACCACCCTCGACGCCTGGTACCCCGAGCTCGGCCTCGGCGCTCCGGAGCCCGACGACGCCGCAGCTGCGGCATCCTCCTGGGGCGCCTTCGCGGACGGCGATGAGCGCCGGGGAGTGACGGTCGAGCTCGTGCAGCTCAGCATCGACCTCGACGCCCCGGTCGCATCCACCGCCGACGCGTACCTGCGCCTGCATGCGCTGTCGCACCTGCTGGTGCGTCCGAACGAGCTCAGCCTCGACGGGATCTTCGCGCACCTGCCCACCGTGGCATGGACCAACGCGGGACCCATGCACCCGGCGGACGCCGCGCGGCTGCGGCCGGTGCTGCAGCGGCATGGCATCCAGGTGCAGGGGCTCGACAAGTTCCCCCGCCTCACCGACTACGTGCAGCCCGCGGGCGTGCGCATCGCCGACGCGTCGCGGGTTCGCCTGGGCGCGCATCTCTCCCCCGGCACCACGGTGATGCACGAGGGCTTCGTCAACTTCAACGCCGGCACCCTCGGTGCGTCGATGGTGGAGGGACGCATCTCGCAGGGCGTCGTCGTCGGCGATGGCAGTGACATCGGCGGCGGCGCATCCATCATGGGCACGCTGTCCGGCGGCGGACAGCACCGCGTCTCGATCGGTGCGCGCACGCTGCTGGGCGCCAATGCGGGCATCGGTATCTCGCTCGGCGACGACTGCGTCGTCGAAGCGGGGCTGTATCTGACCGCAGGCACCAAAGTGGTCGTCGCCGGCGCCACCGCCGACGACGGGCGCCAGACGGTCAAGGCGGCTGAGCTGTCTGGCCGCAGCGGACTGCTGTTCCGCCGCAACTCGCTGAGCGGTGCGGTCGAGGTCGTGCAGCGCTCGGGTCACGGCGTGACGCTGAACGAGATGCTGCACGCCTGATCACGGTGCTCGCACAGGCCCGCAGCCGCGGCTGCTGTCGGGCGATCACGGCGCACGTTCAGCCCAGCGGCCACCGCTGCTGTTAGGGTGAGACTCGACGCCCCTCGCGAAGCGAGACGTCTGCGTCGTCGATATCCCTCCGCACCGGCATCCGGTCGCGGTCACCTCGAGCGGCGAAACGATGCGCGATCCCGCGCCGTCGCCCACTTCCGCAGCCACGCTGCGCCTTCCCGGAGATACTCCTATGCCTTCCTTCCTCGATCTCGGCGTGCCCGCCGTGCTGGCCGATGTTCTGGCCGCCGACGGCAAGACCGAGGCGTTCGCCATCCAGCGCGACACGCTCCCCGACTCCCTCGCCGGCCGCGACCTGCTCGGCCGCGGCCGCACCGGCAGCGGCAAGACCATCGCGTTCGCGCTGCCCCTGGTCGCCCGCCTGGCCGCATCCGCCTCGCGGCGCCAGGCCGGCCGACCCCGCGGTCTGGTGCTCGCACCGACGCGCGAACTCGCCACCCAGATCGCCGCGACCATCAGGCCCCTCGCCGAGGCCGTCGGCATGCGCGTCACCACCGTGTTCGGCGGCGTCAGCCAGCGCCCGCAGGAGCAGGCGCTGCGCGGCGGCGTCGACATCGTCGTGGCCTGCCCCGGCCGGCTCGAAGACCTCATGAAGCAGGGTGTCGTCTCGCTCGCCGCTGTCGAGGTGGCCGTGCTCGACGAGGCCGATCACATGGCCGACCTCGGCTTCCTTCCCGGCGTCACCCGCATCCTCGCGGCCACCCCGGCCGGCGGACAGCGCCTGCTGTTCAGCGCCACCCTCGACCGCGGCATCGACGCACTCGCGAAGCGCTTCCTCAGCCGTCCGGTCAGCCACGAGGTCGACGAGGCGAGCGTCCCCGTCGGCGAGATGACCCACCGCGTGCTGATCGCGTCGGATGCGGATGCCAAGAAGAAGCTCGTCGAGGATCTCGCATCCGGCGTCGGCCGTCGCATCCTCTTCACCCGCACCAAGCACCATGCGAAGAAGCTCGCCAAGCAGCTGACCTCGGCGGGCATCCCGTCGGTCGACCTGCACGGCAACCTCGGCCAGAACGCGCGTGAGCGCAACCTCGCCGCGTTCGGCGCCGACCCGGCGAACGGCGGGGTGCGCGTGCTCGTCGCGACCGACGTCGCCGCTCGCGGCGTGCACGTCGACGATGTCGAGCTGGTCGTGCATGTCGACCCGCCCGTCGAGCACAAGGCGTACCTGCACCGCTCGGGTCGCACCGCTCGTGCGGGCGCCGCCGGCACCGTGGTCACGCTCATGCTGCCCGAGCAGCGTCGCGACGTGAAGGACATCCTGCGCAAGGCGCAGATCACGGTGGGCCTGGAGGACGTCACGCCCGCCATCGTCGCCGAGCTCGTCGGCGAGCGCGCCCCGAAGGTGAAGTACGTGCCGGCCGCCCCTCAGCAGAGCAAGCCGAAGGCGAAGCCGGCGCAGCAGCCGGGCGAGCAGGCCGGCGGACGCTCGCGCCCGAGTCGCCGTCGCTCCGGCAGCACCCGGGACGCGGCCCCGCGCACCGACGTGGGTCGCGAGCGCTCGCGTTCGCACGGTCAGAGCAGCCAGCCGCGGTACTCGACGCAGACCGGGTCCCCGGCTGGCCAGCAGCGCCAGGGTGACCACGCCGGCGCACGTCCGGCATCGAGCGGTCAGCAGCATGGCGCCGGTCGCGCACGCGCCGGGTCGCGCCGCGCCAGCCGCCCCCAGGGTCACTGACCTCAGCAGACGCGCAGAACGGCCCGGCATCCGAGAAGGATGCCGGGCCGTTCCGGTCCGGGGATGCGCTCCCCGAGATCAGCGTGTCGGGTAGGAGCGCTCCGGCGACCCGACGTACAGCTGCTGCGGACGACCGATCTTGGTCTGCGGGTCGAGGTTCAGCTCACGCCACTGCGCCAGCCAGCCGGGCAGGCGGCCGATCGCGAACAGCACGGTGAACATGCGCGTGGGGAAGCCCATCGCCTTGTAGATCACGCCGGTGTAGAAGTCGACGTTCGGATACAGCCGGCGCTCTTTGAAGTAGTCGTCGGCGAGCGCGATCTCCTCGAGCTCCTTGGCGAGGTCGAGCAGCGGATCGGTCACGCCGAGCTCGGCGAGCACCTCGTCCGCCGCCTCCTTGACGAGCTTCGCGCGCGGGTCGTAGTTCTTGTAGACGCGGTGCCCGAAGCCCATCAGCTTCACACCGGCCTCCTTGTTCTTCACGCTCTCGACGAAGCGCTGCACGCTCTGACCCGACTCGCGGATCTGCCCGAGCATGGTCAGGACCGCCTCGTTCGCCCCGCCGTGCAGCGGGCCGGAGAGGGCCTGGATGCCGGCCGAGATCGACGCGAACTGGTTGGCGCCGGTCGAGCCGACCAGACGCACGGTGGACGTCGACGCGTTCTGCTCGTGGTCCTCGTGCAGGATCAGCAGCAGCTCGAGCGCCTTCGACATGACCGGGTTCACCTCGTACGGCTCGCTGTGCACGCCGAAGTTGAGCTTGAGGAAGTTGTCGACGAAGCTCAGCGAGTTGTCGGGGTACAGGAACGCCTGTCCGACGCTCTTCTTGTGCGCGTACGCGGCGATCACGGGCAGCTTGGCGAGCATGCGCACCATGTTCAGCTCGACATGCTCGGGGTTGTGTGGGTCGGTCTGACCCTCGTAGTAGGTCGACAGCGCGGCGACGGCCGACGACAGCACCGACATCGGGTGAGCGGTGTGCGGGAGGGCGGAGAAGAAGTGCTTGAGATCCTCGTGCAGCAGGGTGTGCCGGCGGATCTTCTCGTCGAACTCACCGAGCTCGGTCGCCGTCGGCAGCTCGCCGTAGATGAGCAGCCACGCCACCTCGAGATAGCTGCAGTTCTTCGCGATCTGCTCGATCGGGTATCCGCGATAGCGGAGGATGCCCTGATCTCCGTCGATGAAGGTCACAGCCGACTTGGTGGACGCGGTGTTCACGAAGCCGTAGTCGAGGCCCGTGTAGCCGGTCTGACGCGTGAGCGTCGAGAAGTCGATGCTGTCGGTGCCGCTGCTGCCGCGGACGACGGGGAACTCCGCCGTGGTGTCGCCGATCGAAAGAGTCGCCTTCTCGGGCTGAGCTGCGCTCACGCCAACCTCCTGCTGCGTTCGTATCGTCGTGGGCGATGAGTGACGCACGCAGCGCCGTTCTGGCAGACCCCATCGCCCCTACAGCCTAGTGGTGACCTCGGCCTACTGTGACATCCGCCAAGAGATGCGCGTCATCACCCCGTGGTGCACACAAATGTCAGCGATCGGCGGCGATCAGACGCGTCGCCGCCTGCTGCACGCGCTCGAGGGGCGCGGTGAGCGAGAGACGCACGTGCTGCCCGGAGTGGTCGCCGTAGAAGTGGCCGGGACCGGCCAGGATGCCGAGGGATGCCAGACGGTCCATGGACTCCCAGGCGTCGCGTCCCTCTGTCGCCCACAGGTACAGGCCCGCCTCGGAGCCGTCGATGCGGAACCCCGCCTCGACGAGCGCGGGCAGCAGCGCCTCACGGCGCTGACGGTACAGCTGCTTCTGTGCGGCGACGTGCTCGTCGTCTCGCAGGGCCACGGCCATCGCATGCTGCACCGGGGCGGGCGGCATCAGGCCGAGGTGCTTGCGCGCGGCGAGGATGTCGCCGATCAGCTTCGAGCACCCGGCGATGAACGCCGCACGGTAGCCCGCGAGGTTGGACTGCTTGCTCAGCGAGTAGACGCTGAGCAGACCGGCGCGGCTGCCGTCGGTGACGCGCGGGTCGAGCACCGAGGGGATCGCCTCGCTCCGCCAGAGGCCCTCCCAGCCGAGCTCGGCGTAGCATTCGTCGCTCGCGAGCACAGCGCCGAGCTCGCGCGCCCGGCGCACGGCGACGCGCAGAGCATCCACGTCCCAGGTGCGGCCGTCGGGGTTTCCGGGGCTGTTGATCCAGATGAGCTTCGCGCCCTCGGGCCACTCCGCGGGGTCGTCGGCGGCGACAGCGGTCGCGCCGGCGACCGCCGCACCGACGGCGTACGTCGGGTAGGCGACACGAGGGTGCACGACGACGTCGCCCGGGCCCAGGCCGAGCAGCAGAGGCAGCAGCGCGACGAGCTCCTTCGAGCCGATCGTCGGCATGACGTTCGCCTCGGTGAGGTCGGGCACACCGCGCCGGCGGGCGTACCAGTCGACGATGGCCCGGCGCACGTCGCTCGTGCCGACGGTCTGCGGGTAAGCGTGTGCGTCCGTCGCCTCGGCCAGTGCGCGGCGGATCACCTCAGGGGTGGGGTCGACCGGCGAGCCGATCGACAGATCGACGAGTCCGTCGGGATGCCGGGCGGCCCGCTCGCGGTAGGGAACGACCGCGTCCCACGGGTAGTCCGCGAGATCCCGGACTCCCACTCACTCCCCCTGCGGGGGCACGGCGGTGACGACGGGGTGGTCGAAGTCGTAGACCCCGACCTTGGATGCGCCACCAGGAGAGCCGATCTCGTTGAAGAACTCGACGTTGGCCTTGTAGTAGTCCGCCCATTCCTCGGGCAGGTCGTCTTCGTAGTAGATCGCCTCGACCGGACAGACCGGCTCGCAGGCGCCGCAGTCCACGCACTCGTCGGGGTGGATGTACAGCATCCGCTCGCCTTCGTAGATGCAGTCCACGGGGCACTCATCGATGCAGGCGCGGTCCTTGACATCGACGCAGGGAAGGGCGATCACGTACGTCACGTGTTCAGTCTACGACCCCTCAGCGCGCCTCGCCCCGCGGTGCGGCCGCGCTCGCGGACAGCTCCCTGAGCCGCCGGGTGTCCGGCCAGGCCACGACCAGCATGACGATGCCGGCTGCGACGTACATCCAGATGTTGCCGAGTGCGGTGTTCTGCACGACGATCGATCCTCCCGGTCCGCGCTGGGAGATCACCAGAAGCAGCGCCATCATCCCCAGTCCCGCAGCGAGCGCCGCCCACCGGTCGCCCGTGAGGGCGCGGAGCGCGACGAGCAGCGCGGCGCAGGCGATGCCGCCGAGGATCATCCCGACGGGCACGGGCCCGATCGTGAAGCTGTGCGCGATGGTCGCGGCGACACCGTACACGGCCCCGGCCAGGGCCGCGGCCAGCCACGAGAGGCCTCGGGAGAGCATTCTGCGCACGGAGTCAGCGTAGTGCGTGCTGCTGTCCCCCGCCTGAGGAGCGCTCACGCGGCGAGGCCCACCAGGCGCAGCAGCGCCGCGACAGCGGCGGCGGCGAACACGACGACGAGGAACGACTGCCGCATCCACAGCAGCCCCGCGGCGACGAGCACGGCCGGCACCCTGGCATCCACCATCACGGCCTGGCCGGCGCCCAGAGTCTGCACTGCGACCAGCGCGCCCAGCAGCGCGACCGTGAGCAGATCCGAGATCCGGGCAGGTCGCGGCGCCTCCAGCAGCCGAGCGGGCACCAGGTATCCGGTGGCTTTCAGCCCGACGCAGATGCAGGCGGCGAGCAGCACCGCACTCCAGACGGTCATCGCGACGTCTCCGCCGGCGTGTCCCTGCGGCCGAGCCAGTTGAACCAGCCGACCACGATCGCCACGAGCGCGGCGACGAGCACCGGAAGACCCGGCATGAGGAAGGGCGTCAGGCTTGCGGCGACCACGGCAGCGGCGACGCCGACGGCGATCGCCTGACGTTCGCGCAGCCGGGGCCAGAGCAGCGCGAGAAATGCGGCGGCGGCAGCGGCGTCGAGACCCCAGGCCTTCGGGTCACCCAGCACGTCTCCGAGCAATGCGCCGGCCAGCGTGGTGATGTTCCAGCCGACGAGCACCCCGAGCCCGGTGAGCCAGAATCCGAGACGGCGCAGGGGCGGTGTCCCCTGAGAGATCGCGACGGCCGTCGACTCATCGATGGTGACGTGCGCGGCCGCGGCGCGGCGCCAGAAGCCGTCCCCGATGATCGATGACATGCGCATGCCGTAGGCGACGTTGCGCACCCCCAGCAGCGCGGCGCTGGCGACGGCCGAGGGCAGAGCGGCGAGGCCGCCCGCGCCGAACACGCCGATGAAGGCGAACTGCGACCCGCCGGTGAACATCAGCAGGCTGAGCACGCAGGTCTGCCACACGTCGAGTCCGGATGCCACCGAGAGAGCGCCGAACGAGATGCCGTACGCGCTCGTGGCGATGGCGACACCGAGGCCCTCGCGCCACACCTCCCGGGTGGCGTGCTCCTGGTCAGCTGTTCGGTGCACTGAACGCATGGACAACATTCTGAACACCGCGGATGGCCGAGTCAAATCGAACGAGCGTTTGCCATACTGAACGCATGGATCTGCGTGAACGTCTCGCACTCGCTCTGCGCCGCGAGCGGGAGGGCGCCGGGATCTCGGTGTCGGAGCTGGCCCGCCGGGCAGGCGTCTCCAAGGCCACCGTCTCCCAGCTCGAGAGCGGCTCCGGCAACCCGAGCGTCGAGACCCTCTGGGCGATCGGAGACGCGCTGGGCGTGCCGTTCGCGACCCTCGTCGACGATCGCGCCCCGACAGCGCGGCTCATCCGCCTCGGTGACCATGCGGGCGTGCCGTCGGCCGCGTCTCCCTATCTGGCAACGCTGCTCTCAGCTGCGGCTCCCGGCACGCGGCGCGACATCTACCTCATCCAGGCCGAGCCGGGCGAGCCTCGACGCTCTCTGCCGCACCGTCCGGGCACGACCGAGCATGTCGTGCTGGTCAGCGGCGAGGCGCTGGTCGGCCCGCACGACACGCCCGAGCTGCTGCACCCCGGCGACTACCTTTCGTACGCGGGCGATGCGCCGCACACCTTCGAGGCGCGCAGCCCCGGCACCAGCGCGGTGCTGG
The DNA here is from genome assembly GCF_044748505.1 of Microbacterium sp. NPDC089987. NCBI lineage: Bacteria > Bacillati > Actinomycetota > Actinomycetes > Micrococcales > Microbacteriaceae > Microbacterium > Microbacterium sp. NPDC089987. The sequence continues at coordinate 705,703 of NZ_JBIVGE010000001.1, read as the reverse complement.
TGTCGGAGCTGCGCTGACTCGCCGCTTCAGCGGTCAGTACCAGTTCATGGCCTGCGAGTGGCCCCACGCGGCACACGGCGATCCGTAGGAGCCGTTGATGTAGCCGAGTCCCCACGCGATCTGCGTCGCCGCGTTCGTGCGCCAGTCGGCACCGGCGCTGGCCATCTTGCTGCCGGGGAGCGACTGAGGGATGCCCGTCGCCCCGCCGTTGGCGTTGTAGGCCTGGTAGTTCCACCCGGACTCCTTGGTCCACAGCTTGGCGAGGCAGGAGAACTCTCCCTCGCCCCAGCCGTACCGCTCGGCGGCCATGGCACGCGCGGTCGCCTTGGCCCCCTCCGGGGTGTTCGCCGCGGCGAGGCGAGCCTGCTCCTCTGCCGCGCGCCGTGCTGCCTCCTCGGCGGCGACGCGCTCGGCTTCCGCCTGCGCGCGCGCAGCCTCGGCGGCCACACGTGCAGCCTCTGCTTCCTTCCCTGCCGTCAGCGCGTTCTGCAGGTCGGAGGTCTTCGACTGGAGGATGGTGGTGCCCTGCACGACATCGGCCGTGAGGTCGACGACCTCCTCGGACGTCAGCTGATCGGCCTCGGTGAGGCTCTGCACCTCAGCGGTCAGGTCGCTGAGGTCGATCTCGGTCTGCTCCGTCGGCAGCGAGAACTCGACCTGAGCGACCACGTTATTCAGCGACTCGGCGTTCACCAGAGCGATCTTGCCGTCGTCGGCGGCGTCGGCGGCCTGCTCCAGGACATGCTCGGAGGGGATGGCGCCGAGCGCGGCGGGGGCGAAGACCGCGCCGGCGGCGGCGGTGGCGGTCAGCACAGCGCCGACGGCCACGGCGATGAACGGACGCCGCATGCGGGAGTGAGCGGATGCCAGGTTTGCGACCCGCTGAGACGCACGCGTGTTCTGGGTATCGATCATGGGGTGAGGTTCGACCTTCGGGGTTCGTCGAGGGCCCGGACCCTCACGGGGCGCGCTCATGGGAGCGCCGTTTCCCGGGCACGAGAGACAAGTCTGTCCTCTGCACCTGGGCAGAACCCTGCTCTCATCTGAACGGGAGGTGCGCGCTTCCCGAGAATGACGCCCTTGCGCGTTCGGGGAAGTATGTTATGAGTTCGTTATCTTCCGTGCGGCCCTGCGCCCCTGCGGCGGTGCGGCCCGCGGCCGTCGGCGCCCCCGCTGACGACCGAGGCCCCCGCGCAGCGACACCGCCCGGAGGCGACGCCAGTGCTGCGAGGGGGCCTCGACGAACAGGGAAGATCAGGCGTTGGCGTCCTGGCGCTTCAAGCGCGCCGTCTCCCGTGCACGGGTGTTGGCGTCGAGGTTCACCTTGCGGATGCGAACCACCTCCGGCGTGACCTCCACGCACTCGTCGTCACGGGCGAATTCCAGGCTCTCCTCGAGAGTCAGCACGCGCGGGGGCGTCATCGATTCGAACGAGTCGGAGCTCGCCGCACGCATGTTGGTGAGCTTCTTCTCCTTGGTGATGTTCACGTCCATGTCGTCGGCTCGCGAGTTCTCGCCGATGACCATGCCCTCGTACACTTCGGCGCCCGGCTGCACGAAGAACGACATGCGCTCCTGCAGCGCGATGATCGCGAACGGCGTGACGACGCCCTGACGGTCGGCGACGATCGAACCATTCTGACGCGTCGTGATCGATCCGGCCCACGGCTCGTAGCCGTGCGAGATCGCGTTCGCGATGCCGGTGCCTCGGGTGGTGGTGAGGAACTCGCTGCGGAACCCGATCAGGCCGCGCGAGGGCACGATGAACTCCATGCGCACCCACCCGGTGCCGTGGTTGGTCATGTTCTCCATACGACCCTTGCGGTTCGCGAGAAGCTGCGTGATCGCGCCGAGGTGCTCCTCGGGGGTGTCGATCGTGAGGTGCTCGAAGGGCTCGTGGGTCTTGCCGTCGATCTGCTTCGTGACCACCTGCGGCTTGCCGACCGTGAGCTCGAAGCCCTCGCGGCGCATGTTCTCGACGAGGATCGCGAGAGCCAGTTCGCCGCGGCCCTGCACCTCCCATGCGTCGGGGCGTCCGATGTCGACGACCTTGAGCGAGACGTTTCCGATCAGCTCCTTGTCGAGACGGTCCTTGACCATGCGCGCCGTGAGCTTGTGGCCCTTCACCTTGCCCATGAGCGGCGAGGTGTTGGTGCCGATGGTCATCGAGATCGCGGGATCGTCGACCGTGATCGCGGGCAGCGGCCGCACGTCGTCGGGGTCGGCGATCGTCTCACCGATGGTGATGTTCTCGAAGCCCGCGATGGCGACGATGTCACCGGGACCCGCCGAGTCGGCGGGGTAGCGCTCGAGCGCGCGGGTCTTGAGCAGCTCGGTGATGCGCGCGTTACTGGTCGTGCCGTCGGAGCGCACCCAGGCGACCGTCTGTCCCTTCTTCAGCGTGCCGTTGAAGACGCGCAGCAGGGCGAGGCGACCGAGGAACGGGCTGGAGTCGAGGTTCGTCACCCACGCCTGCAACGGCGCCTCGTCGTCGTAGGCCGGAGCCGGGATGTGCGCGAGGATCGCCTCGAACAGCGGCTCGAGGTCGTCGTTGTCGGGCAGCGTGCCGTTCTCGGGGCGGTTGCGCGATGCGGCACCGGCGCGGCCCGAGGCGTACACCACCGGCACGTCGAGCAGGGCATCGACGTCGAGGTCGGGCACGTCGTCGACCAGGTCGGACGCCAGACCGAGCAGGAGGTCCTGAGCTTCGGCTTCGACCTCGGCAATACGCGCGTCGCCGCGGTCGGTCTTGTTGACCAGCAGGATGACGGGGAGCTTGGCCTCGAGGGCCTTGCGCAGCACGAAACGGGTCTGGGGAAGCGGCCCCTCGCTGGCATCGACGAGCAGCACGACGCCGTCGACCATGGACAGCCCGCGCTCGACCTCACCGCCGAAGTCGGCGTGGCCCGGAGTGTCGATCACGTTGATCGTGACTTCCTGACCGCCCGAGTGTGCACCGCTGTAGGTGATAGCCGTGTTCTTCGCGAGGATCGTGATGCCCTTCTCGCGTTCGAGATCGCCGGAGTCCATCGATCGTTCTTCGAGGTGCGCGTGCTCCCCGAACGAGCCCGTCTGGCGCAGCATGGCCTCGACGAGAGTGGTCTTGCCGTGGTCGACGTGTGCGACGATCGCGACGTTTCGGAGGTCAGAGCGGAGGGCGTGCGCCATTCAGGAAGTCCAATGCGGATGTGGTGTGAGCTGGGGTGCCGCGTATGCCGAGTGAACGGGGCGACGTTCCAGAATAGCGTACGGCCGAGGATGGCGCCTGGGAGCAGGCCGTAGCATCGGAGGCGTGAACCGGACGCGCCTGTGGTGGGAGATCGCGATCGTGCTGGCGCTGGGCCTGGGCCAGTCGGCTGTGTACGCGATCGTGCAGCTCGCCTATCGGCTCACCGACTCCACTCCCCTGGCCGATCAGACCGCGACGCTCAATTCGTCGCGCAGCGATCGCGAGATCTTCGATCTCATCTACCAGCTTCTCTCGATCGGCTTCGGGATCGTCCCCGTGCTGCTGGTCTGCTTCCTGCTGTGGCGGTCGCGCCCCCCGCATCTCCGGATGCTCGGGATCGACGGCACGAGGCCCGCTCGCGACATGGGATGGGGCCTCGGTCTGGTCGCCGTCATCGGCATCCCGGGCATGGCGCTCTACTTCGCCGGCCGCGCGCTCGGCTGGTTCGTCGCCGTCGATCCCGCCGGGCTCGAAGCCCACTGGTGGACCGTGCCGATCCTGCTGCTGTCGGCGGCCCGGGCATCCATTCAGGAGGAGTTCGTCGTACTCGGCTACCTGTTCGCGCGGCTCCGGCAGCTCGGGTGGGGTGTCTGGCCGATCATCATCGCGACCAGCGTGCTGCGCGCCAGCTATCACCTCTACCAGGGCCCCGGCGCCTTCATCGGCAACCTGGCGATGGGGCTGCTCTTCGGCTGGCTGTTCGCCCGCACCGGGCGCCTGCTGCCGTTCCTCGTCGCGCACTTCGCGATCGACGCGATCGTCTTCGTCGGCTATCCGTGGGCGGCCGCGACCTGGCCCGCGCTGTTCGGGCTCTCCGGCTGACGCCCGCTCCGCGGCTCAGCCGGCGATGAGCACGGCCGCGACGGCCCAGGCGATGATCACGAGCAGCGCGACGATGGCTGGGATGTCCCATGCCCGCCGCACGGGTGGCGCGGGCGTGACGGGCGCCGCGCTCGCCTTCGCCTTGCGCAGCGCCGCGACAGCATCGTCGGCGCGCCCGTTGGCGTCCTCCTTGGTGCGGCCGGGGCCGAGTCGCTGCGGCCGGCGTGTGGCCGGACCGCCGAAGCAGGGCACCAGCGAGCCGTCGTCGAGGGTGATCTCGATCTGCCACCGCATCCGGATCTGCTGCACCCGCGCCCAGGGGGCGAACGTGGTGCGCAGCAGGTTCTGCACGAGCACGCCGTCCGGCGTCGCCCGCACGCGTGAGGCCACGCCGAGCACGTACACCGCCCACAGCGCCAGCAGCGGCCACGGGGCCAGCAGCATGGCCGTGACCACGTCGCCGCGCACGGCCGCGTCGATCAGCAGCACAGCCGAGAGGATCGAGCAGATCACCAGCAGCGCCACCCCGCCCCGGTTGCGGAGGGAGGCGGCGCCGACAGGTGTCTCCGGATGCTCGGCTGTCACAGACCGACGCCGCCCAGCGGCAGCGAAGCGCCGGGGATCGCATCGAGCAGGCGACGCGTGTACTCCTCCTGCGGGTTCGTGAAGATGGAGTCCACCGTGCCCTGCTCGACGATCTTCCCCTTCTCCATCACGCAGACGAGGTCGGCCGCCACACGCACGACGGCGAGGTCGTGCGTGATGAACAGGTACGTCAGCCCGAGGTCGTTCTGCAGGTCCGACAGCAGGTGCAGGATCTGGTCCTGCACGAGCACGTCGAGCGCTGAGACGGCCTCGTCGAGCACGACGATGTCGGGCTTGAGAGCCAGCGCACGCGCGATCGCCACGCGCTGGCGCTGACCGCCGGACAGCTCGTTCGGATACCGCTCCGCGAGCTCCCGCGGCAGCGAGACCTGATCGAGCAGTTCGAGCGAGCGCTTGTGCTGCTCGTCGCGTGTGCCGATGCCGTGCACCTGCAGAGGCTCGCTGATGAGACTGCCGATGCTGCGCAGCGGGTCGAGCGATCCGTACGGGTCCTGGAAGACCGGCTGCATGCGCCGCCGCAGCTTGAAGATCTCTGCGCGCGACATGCTGCTCGTCGCCGCGCCGTCGATGAGGATCTCGCCGTCGGTGGGCTTCTCGAGCTGCAGCAGCATCTTCGCGACCGTCGACTTGCCGGATCCGGACTCGCCCACCAGCGCGAGCGTCTTGCCCCGAGGGATCGAGAACGAGACGCCGTCGACAGCGAGGAACTTCTCGCTGCGCAGACCGCCGCCGCGGATCGAGTACTGCTTGACCAGGTCGCGCACCTCGACCACCGCGGGGGCGGTGCTCACCGTCTCCTCCGTACGGGCCGACACAGCGCCGATCCGCTTCGAGGCGAGGCTGGGAGCTGCGGCGACCAGACGCTGCGTGTACGGGTGCTGCGGGCGCGAGAGGATCTCGGCGCTCGGGCCGGCCTCGACGATCTCGCCCTGATTCATCACGATGATGCGGTCGGCGCGGTCGCCGGCCAGACCCAGGTCGTGCGTGATCAGCAGCACCGAGGTGCCGCGCTCGCTGGTCAGGCTCGCCAGGTGATCGAGGATCACCCGCTGCACCGTCACGTCGAGCGCGCTGGTCGGCTCGTCGGCGATCAGCAGCTGGGGATCGGCCGCGAGGCCGATGCCGATCAGCGCACGCTGTCGCATACCGCCCGAGAACTGATGCGGGAACTGGTGCATGCGGCGTGCGGCGTCGCTGAGGCCTGCCTGCTGCAGCACCTCGACGGCACGGTCGTGCACCTCCTGGCGACCCTGAGCCAGCCCGTTCGCGCGCACCGCCTCCTTGACCTGGAAGCCGATCGACCACACGGGGTTGAGGTTCGACATCGGGTCCTGGGGCACGTAGCCGATCTCACGCCCGCGGATGTGCTCGAGCTCGGCCCGCTTCGCGGTGGTGAGCTCGCGCCCGTCGAGGGTGATGCTGCCGCCGGTCACGTGTCCGGTGCCGGGGAGCAGGCCGATGATGGCGGCCGCGGTCGTGGACTTGCCGGACCCCGACTCCCCCACGATCGCCAGCGTCTCGCCGGCCATCATGTCGAAGCTCACGCCGTGCAGCACTTCGCGGATCTTCTTGCCGCTGCGGAACGCGACACGCAGGTCGCGCACTCTGAGCAGAGGTTCGGTCATCGCTGAGCCCTCGCCTTCGGGTCGACGGCGTCGCGCAGGAGCTCGCCGAGCGTGACGAACGCCAGCACGGTGATGGTCAGAGCCAGCGACGGCCAGAACAGCGCCATCGGCGCGGTGCGGATGTTGGTCTGAGCCTGGCTGATGTCCAGACCCCACGACATGGTGCCGCTCAGCCCGACGCCGAGGAACGACAGCGTCGCCTCGGCGACGATGGCACCCGCGAGCGACAGCGTGGCGACGACGATGACCGGAGCCATCGCGTTGGGCAGCACGTGCACGAGAAGCGTCTTGAACTTCGACATGCCGATCGACTCGGCGCCCATCACGAAGTCGGCCTGCTTGACCCGCAGCACCTCGGCGCGCATGATGCGCGCGGTCGAGGCCCAGGCGAAGCCGCCGATCGCGAACGCCAGCACGATCTCATTGCGCTGCGGCAGCACCGACATCACCACGATCGCGGCGATGATGTAGGGGATCGTGAAGAAGATGTCGCCGACGCGCGAGAGCACGGAGTCCAGCCATCCGCCGTAGAAGCCGGCCAGTGCGCCCATCACGATTCCCACGATGGTGCTGATGAGCGTGGCCAGCACACCCACGATGAGCGACGTGCGCGTTCCCCAGATGGTGCGGGCGTACACGTCGCAGCCCTGGCGGGTGAAGCCGAGCGGATGCCCTGCCTCGGGACCCTTATTGCTCTTCACCAGCACGCAGCCGTCGGCCGGCGCCACCTGGGTGAACAGGGTCGGCGCGAGTGCGACGATGATCACCAGCAGCACGAAGGCGGCGGAGATCCAGAACAGCGGACGGCGACGCAGGTCGCGCCATGCGTCCAGCCACAGGTTGCTGGGCTTCGCGTCGATGCGCACGACATCGACGGGCACCGACATGGTGTCCGCGGGCGCGACGTAGTGGCCGCGATCGAGGTCAGGTCGAGACATAGCGGATCCTCGGGTCGAGCAGGCCGTAGAGAAGATCCACGACGAGGTTGATGAGCACGTACACGACGACGAACACCGTCACGAACGACACGACCGTCGGGTTCTCCCCGCGGATGATCGCCTGATAGAGGGTGTTGCCGACGCCGGGCACGTTGAAGATGCCCTCGGTCACCGTCGCGCCGACCATGAGGATGCCGAAGACGGTGCCGAGATCCGTGACCATGGGGATGAGCGAGTTGCGCAGCACGTGCACGGGGATGACGCGGCTGCGCGACAGGCCCTTGCTGTACGCCGTGCGCACCCAGTCCTGACCGAGGGTCTCGATGGTGGACGCGCGCGTCAGCCGCATGCTGGTGGCGTAGACGCTGAGGCCCAGCACGATCGCAGGCAGCCAGAGATCACCCCAGTCATTGCGCGCGCCGACGGTGGGTCTGAACCAGCCGAGCTGCACGGCGAGGAAGTACTGCGCGAGGAACGACAGCACGAAGATCGGCACGGCGATGAAGATCAGCGCCAGCACGAGCATGGAGTTGTCGAACACGCCGCCCTTGTCGAGGGCGGAGAACAGGCCGATGATGATCGCGAGCACGAACGCGATGGCGACCGCCATGACCGCGAGGCGCAGGGTGATCGGGAACGTCCGCGCCAGGATGTCCGTGACGGACTGGCCCGAGAAGCTCGTGCCGAAGTCGAGCCGGAAGATGCCGGCGATGTAGTAGCCGTACTGCACGAGGAACGGCTCATCGAGGTGGTACTCGGCGCGCAGGCGCTCGAGCACGGCGGGGTTCGGCTGCTTGTCGCCGAACAGTCCGGCGATCGGGTCGCCGGGCATGGCGAAGACCATGAAGTAGATCAGCAGGGTCGCCCCGAAGAACACGGGGATCGCCTGCAGGATTCGTCTGAGGATGTAAAAGGCCACCCTCGACCTCCCTTCGGGTACGGGACGCGGGTCACGCGCCTCGAGGGCAAAGATAACGAGGCGGTGGTGCGAGCACCACCGCCTCGTTGCGAAGGGTTACTCCGCCTTCTTCTTCTCGATGTCGGAGAAGAGCGGAACGGAGTTCCAGCCGAACTTCACGTTGTCGACGTTCTCGCCGAAGCCGCCGACGACGTTCGAGTACCACAGGGGCATGGCGGGAAGGTCCTCGAGGAGGACTTCCTGAGCCTGCTGGTACAGCTTGTTCGCGGCCTTGGGGTCGGTCTCGGAGACGCCCTCGGACAGCAGCTTGTCGAACTCGGGGTTCGAGTAGTCACCGTCGTTGGAGCCGGCGTTGGTCGCGTACAGCGGGCCGAGGAAGTTGTACAGACCCGGGTAGTCGGCCTGCCATCCGGTGCGGAAGGCGGTCTCGATCGTGCGGTCGGTGACCTTGGAGCGCAGCTCCTTGAAGGTCGGGTACGGAGCACCCGAGGCGTCGATCCCGAGCGTGTTCTTGATCGAGTTCACGGTCGCGTCGACCCAGGCCTGGTGGCCGCCGTCGGCGTTGTACGCGATCTGGAACGAGCCGTCCCAGGGGCTGATCTTGTCGGCCTCGGCCCACAGCTCCTTGGCCTTCTTCTCGTTGAAGTCGAGGACCTCAGCGCCCTTGAGCTCGTCGCTCCAGCCGTCGATGACCGGCGACGTGAAGTCGCTGGCGGGGGTGCGGGTGCCCTGGAAGATCACATCGGTGATCTCCTTGCGGTTGATCGCCATCGACAGAGCCTGGCGACGCAGCTTGCCCTCTTCACCGCCGAAGTGCGCGAGGCGCTCGGGGATGGTGAACGACTGGAAGATGGCCGCAGGCTGGTTGACCGCGCGGTCGCCCAGGTCGGACTCGTAGTTGCCGAACGCCGAGTCCGGGATGGCGTCGAGGACGTCGAGCTCGTTGGCGAGCAGGTCGTTGTACGCGGCGTCCTGCGTGGCGTAGAAGACGATCTCGAGACCGCCGTTCGCGGCCTTGCTCGGGCCGTCGTAGTCGGGGTTGGTGACGAGGTTGATGCCCACATCGTGCTTCCAGGCGCCCTCACCGTCGAGCATGTAGGAGCCGTTGCCGATGGGGTTCTCGCCGAAGGCCTCCATGTCCTCGAACGCGACGTCCGGGAGCGGGTAGTAGGCCGAGTAGCCGAGGCGCTGCGCGAAGTCGGCGGCCGGCTTGTTGAGCTTGATCGTGAAGGTGTGCTCGTCGACCTGCTTCAGACCGGTCAGCTCGGAGTCCTCGTCGTAGCTGAAGCCCTCGATGTCCTCGAAGAAGTAGCTGGAGAGCTGCTCGTTCGACGCCAGGGCGCCGTAGTTCCATGCCTTGATGAAGTTGTCGGCGGTGACCTCTTCACCGTCGGTGAACTTCAGGCCCTTGCGCAGCTTGACCGTGATGTTCTGCGGGTCGTCGACGCTGATGTCTTCAGCGACCTCGTTGAAGACCGCGCCATCGGCCTCGTAGCCGATGAGGCCGGCGAAGATGGCGTCGAGGATCTTGCCACCACCGGTCTCGTTGGTGTTGGTCGGGATCAGCGGGTTCTGGGGTTCAGAGCCGTTGACCTTGATGATCGCGGACGCATCGGCGCTCGACGAGCCCTTGTCTGCGTCGGGCTTATCGCCGCTGCTTGCGCAGCCGGAGAGTGCCAGGGCACTCGCCGCGAGCAGCGCAATGCCCGCGAGGGTGATCTTGTTGTGCTTCACAGTGTCCTCCTGTGGACCGGGACAAGCACGCGCTCGGCGTCGAACGCGCTCACATCCGATCCTAGGACCCGTTGCGGATGGCACCAGCACGCCCGCAGAACTGTTATCGACCCTTAACCGAAGCGCCCCCGCCGCGGATGCGGCGGGGGCGCTTTCGCCGCTGCGCGCGACTCAGGCGAACGCCTCGATGGGCGGGCACGCGCACACGAGGTTGCGGTCGCCGTACGCCTGATCGATGCGTCGCACCGGCGGCCAGTACTTCGATGCGATCAGAGCCTGCACCGGGTACGCGGCCACCTCGCGTGAGTACGCGTGCTGCCACTCCCCTGCGATGAGGGATGCGGCGGTGTGCGGCGCGTTCACGAGCGGGTTGTCGTCGGCGGGCCAGGTGCCGGCAGCCACGGCATCCGCCTCCGCCTTGATCTGGATCATCGCCTCGATGAAGCGATCGACCTCGGCGAGGTCCTCCGACTCGGTCGGCTCGACCATCAGCGTGCCGGCGACGGGGAACGACATCGTGGGCGCGTGGAAGCCGTAGTCGATCAGGCGCTTCGCGACGTCGTCGACCGTGATGCCGGTCGCCTCCTTCAGCGGGCGCAGGTCGAGGATGCACTCGTGCGCGACCCGGTCGTTCTTGCCGGTGTACAGCACCGGGTAATGGTCGCGCAGACGCTGGGCGATGTAGTTGGCCGACAGCACCGCGGCCGCCGTGGCGCTGCGCAGGCCCTCGGCGCCCATCATCCGCACGTACGCCCACGAGATCGGCAGAACACCGGCGGATCCGTACGGAGCACCCGAGACCGGGCCGCCGTCGAACACGTAGCCGCCGGCGTGCACGCTCTTCTGCGCCTGCGGGTGGCCGGGCAGGTAGGGCGCGAGGTGAGCCTTCGCCGCCACCGGGCCGATGCCCGGTCCGCCACCGCCGTGCGGGATGGCGAAGGTCTTGTGCAGGTTGAGGTGCGACACGTCGCCGCCGAGGTCGCCGAAACGCGCGTAGCCGAGCAGTGCGTTGAGGTTCGCGCCGTCGACGTACACCTGGCCGCCCGCGTCGTGCACGGCGGAGGTGATGTCGAGCACCTGCTGCTCGTACACGCCGTGCGTGGACGGGTAGGTGATCATCAGCGCTGACAGCGCGTCCGCGTGCTGAGCGATCTTCGCACGGAGGTCGTCGAGGTCGACGTTGCCGAGCTCATCGGTGGCCACGACGACGACCTTCATGCCGGCGAGCACCGCGGACGCCGCGTTCGTGCCGTGCGCGGAGCTCGGGATGAGGCACACATCGCGGTGCGTGTCGCCGTTGGCGAGGTGGTAGCCGCGGATCGCGAGCAGGCCGGCCAGCTCACCCTGCGAACCGGCGTTCGGCTGCAGCGAGACCGCGTCGTACCCGGTGACCTCGGCGAGCCACGCCTCGAGCTGGTCGATCATCGCCAGCGAGCCCTCGACGTCCTCCGCCGGGGCGAAGGGGTGCAGCTGAGCGAACTCGGGCCAGGTGATGGCCGCCATCTCGGTGGCGGCGTTCAGCTTCATGGTGCACGAGCCCAGCGGGATCATGCCGCGATCGAGCGCGTAGTCGCGATCAGCGAGCTGCTTGAGATAGCGCATCATGGCCGTCTCGGAGCGGTGCGCGTGGAACACGGGGTGCGTCAGGTACTCGTCGTCGCGCAGCAGCGCCTCGGGCAGCGCATTGTCGCCGACCATGAAGCCGAAGACGCGCTCCTGCTTCCCGCCGAACAGCGCCGCCACGCGGTGCAGGTCGGTGAAGGAGGTGGTCTCGTCGACCGAGATGCCGACGGTGTCGGCATCCACTCCCCGCAGCAGGATGCCCTGGTCGTGCGCCTTCGACACCACGGCCTCTGCCGCGCCTGCTGCGCGCACCGTGATTGTGTCGAAGAACGCATCGTGCACGATCTCGGCGCCGGCCTCGACGAGCCAGTCGCGCAGCAGGGTCGCTTTGCTCGCCACCTCGGCGGCGATCGCCCGAAGGCCGTCGGGTCCGTGGTAGACCGCGTACATCGAGGCCATCACGGCCAGCAGCACCTGCGCGGTGCAGATGTTCGACGTCGCCTTCTCGCGGCGGATGTGCTGTTCGCGGGTCTGCAGCGACAGACGGTAGGCGGGGTAGCCGACAGCGTCGACCGAGACGCCGACCAGACGTCCGGGCAGCTGACGCTCGAGACCGGAGCGCACGGCCATGTACCCGGCGTGCGGACCGCCGAAGCCCATCGGGACGCCGAAGCGCTGGGTCGTGCCCACGCCGACGTCGGCGCCGAGCGAGCCCGGCGAGCGCAGCAGCGTCAGCGCGAGCAGGTCGGCGGCGGCGACGACGATCCCCTTCGCCACGTGCGCGGCGTCGATCACGGCGCTCGGGTCCCACACGCGCCCGGACGCGCCGGGGTACTGCACGAGCACACCGAACAGCTCCTCCGGAAGCTCCGCACCGCCGGCGAGATCCTGCTCGACGAGCTCGATGCCGACGGCATCCGCGCGCGTGCGCAGCAGCGCCTTCGTCTGCGGAAGGGCGTCGGCGTCGACGACGAACACGTTCGACTTCGACTTGGAGGCGCGCCGAGCCAGCAGCATGCCCTCGGCGACGGCGGTCGACTCGTCGAGCATCGACGCGTTCGCGGTAGAGAGGCCGGTGAGGTCGGCGACCATCGTCTGGAAGTTGATCAGGGCTTCGAGCCGGCCCTGCGAGATCTCCGGCTGGTAGGGCGTGTAGGCGGTGTACCAGGACGGGTTCTCGAGCACGTTGCGCTGGATGACCGACGGCGTGAGCGTGCCGTAGTAGCCGAGGCCGATCATCGGGCGATTCACCGTGTTGCGGCCGGCGAGCGCGCGCAGCTCGTCGAGAGCCTCGGCCTCACTGGCAGCGGCCGGGATGCTGCTCTGCGGGGCCCCTGAGCCCTCCTGGGTCCCTGAGCCTGTCGAAGGGCCGGTGAAGATGGATGCCGGCACCGCCTGGCGCATGAGGGCCTCGATCGGCTCCTCATCGGTCGGTTCGAGTACGGGCGCCTGCTGGATGCCGAGGGCGGCGAGCATCTGCTGACGCGCCTCGGCGGTGATGCCGATGTGGCGATCTGCGAATGAGGTCACTCTCACGCCTCCGTGTGCGCCACGTAGGCGTCGCGGTCGAGCAGTCCGTCGAGGGCGCCGTCGGCGACCTCGACCTTGATGAGCCACGCGTCGCCGAAGGGCGCGGAGTTCAGCGACGCGGGGTCGTCGACGACGGCGTCGTTGATCTCGACGACCGTGCCGCTGACGGGGGCGTAAAGCTCGGAGACCGACTTGGTCGACTCGGCCTCGCCGAACACGTCGCCGCGGGTCAGCTCCGTGCCGACCTCGGGCAGCTCGACGAACACGATGTCGCCCAGCGCGTCAGCGGCGAAGTCGGTGATCCCGATCGTCGCCGTGGCGCCGTCGAGAGCGACCCATTCGTGCTCTTCGCTGTACTTGAGGGTGCTGAGATCGGTCATTTCTTCCTCCGGTAGAAAGGCAGGGCAGTGCGGGTGGCGGGGATCTTCGTCCCCCGGACGTCGAGGAACAGGTCTGCTCCGTCTTCGGCATACGACGGGTCGACGTAGGCCATCGCGATCGGGTGGCCGAGCGTCGGGCTGAGGGCGCCGCTGGTGATCTCGCCGACGACGGTGCCGTCTTCGAGCACGACAGGGTAGCCCGCGCGACCGGCGCGTCGACCTTCGGCGGTCAAGCCGATCAGGGTGCGCCCGGCCTGAGCGCCGGTTCCCGCGGCGCCACCGGCGAGGGCATCCTTGCCGACGAAGCGCTCCTTGTCGGCGACGACGACGCGGCCCAGGCCGGCCTGGGCGGGCACGGTCTCGCGAGTGAGCTCGTGACCGTACAGCGGCATCCCCGCCTCGAGGCGCAGGGTGTCGCGGGCCGCGAGGCCGGCGGGCACGAGCCCGCGGTCGGCGCCGGCGGCGAGCACCGCATCCCAGAGCTCGGCGGCATCGCCGGCGTCCACCAGCAGCTCGAAGCCGTCCTCTCCGGTGTATCCGGTGCGCGCCAGCAGCAGCGGCTTGCCGCGGTACACGGCGCTCGCCCAGGCGTAGTACTTCTGCTCGTCCCAGGGGACGCTGAGCTCGTCGATGCCGTCCGTGGCTGCGACGATCTCGGCGGCCTTCGGGCCCTGCACGGCGATGAGGGCGAAGGAGTCGGACACGTCCTCGACGGAGACACCGGGCGCGCCGGAGACGAAGCCGAAGGAGCCGTCGTCGGATACCGGTGCGGGCGTCTCCGAGGCGAAGGACGCCACGCGCGCCCCGAAAGCCTCGCGCACGGCATCCCGGTTGCCGGCGTTGGAGATCACGAGGTAACGCTGCTCGCCCATCCGGTACAGGATGACGTCGTCGATGATGCCGCCGTCCTCGGCGAGCAGCAGCGAGTACTTCGCCTTGCCGACGCTCATCGCCGACAGGCGTCCGGCGAGCGCGTAGTCGAGGTACTCGCCCGCCCGAGGACCGTCGACGATGAACTCGGCCATGTGCGAGATGTCGAAGATGCCCGCAGCCTCTCGCACCGCGTGGTGCTCCGCCAGGTCTGACGTGTAGCGAACGGGCATCTGCCAGCCGTCGAAGTCGGTGAAGGAGGCGCCGAGCGCCTCGTGGCGTTCGCGGAGCGGGGTGTAGCGCGGGCTGTCGCCCTGGGAATCAGACTGTTCGGTCACGGAGTTCTCCCGGTCAGGATCGGGCAGGACGACGTCATCGGCATCCTCGGAACTCCCCCTCTGTCATCGGGCCTGAGAGCTTCGCCTTCGCCAGCGGCTCGAGGAGCAGATGGACGAGGGCTTTCACCGTCGGCGGATGCGTGAGCATCGCTTTTCAGAGCGGCCGGACCGGGGCGGTAGGGGTACCTGAGAGATTGGCGGGGAGGCTTGCTCCTTCGGTGCCCGATCGCGTTCATCGGGCTCTCCCGCACGGGTCATGCGGCCTGTGTTCGATTAGGCCTCCCAGCATACCGTCTAGGCTCGTCGATGTGAGTGGCACGACCGGCGACAGGGACGCGATCGGCGTCGCGGTGTCGACGGTCATCTTCTCGCTGCGCAGCGCGGATGAGGGTGAGCGTCTCATGCTGCCGCTCGTACGCCGCACGCGCGAGCCGCACCTCGGGTCATGGGCTCTGCCAGGGGGGTGGCTGGATCCGGCGGAGGATCTGGATGCCGCGGCATCCCGCACCCTCGCTGAGACCACCGCCCTGCAGCCGAGCTATCTCGAGCAGCTGTACACCTTTGGCGACGTCGCGCGCTCCCCCTCGCGCACCATCTCGATCGTCTACTGGGCGCTGCTGCGCTCCGACCTCGTCGATGCGCAGCGATCACGAGCGGGCGCTCCTGAGAACGTCGAATGGTTCGACGTCGACGCCGTGCCCCCGCTGGCGTTCGATCACAACCGCATCGCGGAGTACGCGCTGTGGCGCCTGCGCAACAAGGTGGCGTACAGCCGCATCGCGGCGGGTCTGCTGCCTGACGAGTTCACCCTCACCGAGCTGCGCGAGGTCTACGAGGCGGTGCTCGGCCAGCGTCTGGATCCCTCGAACTTCCGCCGCCTCCTGGAGGGCTCGGACGAGCTCGTGCCCACCGAGTCGTTCCGCACCGGCAAGCACCGGCCCGCGCGCCTGTACCGCTACGTCGCGCACTCCTGATCACGACGGCGTCGGCGATGCGACGTCATCTGATTGCACTTCTGGTCAGATCGACCTAATCTTCTCGCAGACAGTAAATGTCATCGCGACCAGAAGGCGGTCCTCGCATGTCCCTCCTCCGCAGCATCGACCCGTCCGTCGATCACGCACTCCAGGCGATCATCGCCGGCACCTCCCTCGATCCGACGTGCACCACCGACCTCGCCGTCGGCCCCTGGGACTTCGACAGCCGCCCCGGGTACGGGCCCGGTTCCTCGATGGGCGACGTCATCCCGGTGGGGGCCCCTCGCCAGGGCGAGCTGCCCGCCGCCTACCGCGAGGCTGGCGAGGGCGAGCTCGACGCCCGCATCCGCGCGGCGAAGCAGACGCTCGGCGACCGCGTCGTCGTGCTCGGCCACTTCTACCAGCGCGAGGAGGTCGTACGGCACGCCGACTACGTGGGCGACTCGTTCCAGCTCGCCAACGCCGCGCTCGAGCATCCGGACGCCGAGGCGATCGTCTTCTGCGGTGTGCACTTCATGGCCGAGACGGCCGACCTGCTCTCCGGTCCCGATCAGGCGGTCGTCCTGCCGAACCTCGCCGCGGGATGCTCGATGGCCGACATGGCCGACATCGATCAGGTGGAGGACTGCTGGGAGCAGCTCGCCGAGGTGCTCGGGCCGCTCGAGGAGCCGGACGCCGACGGCCTGCTGCCCGTGATCCCGGTCACCTACATGAACTCGTCGGCCGCCATCAAGGGCTTCGTGGGACGCCACGGCGGAATCGTGTGCACCTCGTCGAACGCCGCCACTGTGCTGGAGTGGGCGTTCGCTCGCGGCCGTCGCGTGCTCTTCTTCCCCGACCAGCACCTCGGTCGCAACACGGCCAAGGCGATGGGAGTGCCGCTGGAGCGGATGCCGATGTGGAACCCCCGTCGGCCGCTCGGCGGCTCCCGCGTCGACGAGCTGCGCGACGGCCGGGTGATCCTCTGGCACGGCTTCTGCTCGGTGCATCGCCGGTTCACCGTCGATCAGATCGAGCAGGCGCGCGCCGAGCATCCCGGTGTGCGGGTCATCGTGCATCCGGAGTGCCCGGTCGAGGTCGTCGACGCGGCGGACGAGGCGGGGTCCACCGACTACATCCGCAGGGCGATCGCCGCCGCGACCGAGCCCAGCACCTTCGCGATCGGCACCGAGATCAACCTCGTCCGGCGCCTCGCCGCAGAGCATCCGCAGCACGAGATCTTCTGTCTGGATCCAGTGGTCTGCCCCTGCTCGACCATGTACCGCATCCACCCCGGCTACCTCGCCTGGGTGCTGGAGGAGCTCGTCGCCGGACGGGTGCAGAACCGCATCCGCGTCGCCGACGACGTCGCGCAGCCGGCGAGGGTGGCGCTCGAGCGGATGCTGGCGGCGCGACCGCGATGAACGTGATCGTCGTCGGCGGCGGCATCGCCGGGCTCACTGCTGCGCTGCGCGCCGATGCACTCGGCCACCGGGTGACGCTGCTCGTCAAGGGCGCCCTCGGCGACGGCTGCACCGCGCACGCGCAGGGCGGCATCGCCGGGGCATACGGGGTGGGCGACTCCCCCGCGCTGCACGCCCTCGACACTCTGCAGGCCGGCGACGGCCATGGCGATGCCCTCGCGATCACCGCCCTCGTCGACGGGGCGCATGCCGCGATCACGCAGCTGATCGACGCCGGTGTCGGCTTCGACCGCACCGAAGATGGCGCGATCGCCCGCGGGCTCGAGGCCGCCCACAGCCGGTCGCGCATCGCGCACGCCGGCGGCGATGCCACCGGGGCCGCCATCTCGGTCGCCCTCCTGTCCCACCTGCAGACATCCTCGGTGCACGCGCACGAGCATGCGTTCGTCACCGACCTGCTGACCGGCGGGGGCAGGGTGATCGGCGTCCGCGCGATCGACGGCCGAGAGCTCCGGGCGGATGCCGTCGTGCTCGCCACCGGCGGCGCCGGGCAGCTGTACGCCCACACGACCAACCCGGCCGGCATCACCGGCGACGGCATCGCCATCGCGCTGCGTGCGGGCGCTGCGGTCGCGGACCTGGAGTTCGTGCAGTTCCATCCGACGGTGCTGGTCGGCGAGAATCCCTTCCTCATCTCGGAGGCGGTGCGGGGTGCGGGTGCGGTGCTGCGAGACGCCTCAGGGCGCCGCTTCCTGCTCGACGAGCATCCGGATGCCGAGCTCGCCCCGCGCGACGTCGTCGCCAGGGCCGTGGCACGGCGGGCCGCGGAGCAGGACGCGCCCGTGGTGCTGGATGCCACCGCGCTCGGCGCCTCGATGCTCGCCGCGCGCTTCCCCACCATCGATGCGGAGCTGCGGCGTCGCAGAGTCGACTGGTCGCGGCATCCGGTGCCGGTGACCCCGGCCGCGCACTACCTCATGGGCGGCGTCGCGACCGACGTCGACGGCCGCACCTCCCTGCCAGGGCTCTGGGCGGTCGGCGAGACGGCGCGCACCGGAGTGCACGGTGCGAACCGGCTGGCGTCGAACTCGCTGCTCGAGGGCGCCGTGTTCGGCGCTCGCGCGGCCGAATCGCTCGCGCTCCCTGCGTCCCCGGATCGCCCCACACGGGCCCTTGGCCCCACATGGACCCCTGGCCC
Organism: Microbacterium sp. NPDC089987; assembly: GCF_044748505.1. Taxonomy (NCBI): domain Bacteria; kingdom Bacillati; phylum Actinomycetota; class Actinomycetes; order Micrococcales; family Microbacteriaceae; genus Microbacterium; species Microbacterium sp. NPDC089987. The sequence goes on along the minus strand of NZ_JBIVGE010000001.1, from coordinate 687,571 downwards.
CACGTGGGCCCCTGAGCCTGCCGAAGGGCCGTCCAAGAGCCAGGACGCCACCCGCCCGCGCGACGAGCCGGCACGCTCGGTGAGCCAGCTGCCGTTCTCGCGGACAGCACTGCAGCAGCTGATGTGGGATCACCTGGGTCTGACCCGCACCGAGTCGGGGATGCAGGATGCGCTCGCCCAGCTGCACGCGTGGTCCGCACCACCACGGATCTCGCCTGCAGCTCACGAGGACGCGAATCTGCTCACTGTGGCGCGCGCCCTGGCATCCGCCGCCCTCGCCCGGACCGCATCGCTCGGCGCCCACTCCCTCTTCTCCCCCGCCCTGATCGGAGCCGCATGATCACGCCGGCCACCCTGCGACGCACGGTCTCCGCCGCCCTCGAGGAGGACGCGCCCTGGGGCGATCTGACCAGCACAGCGCTGCTGCCCCGGTCCGCACAGGCGACCGCCGACCTCATCGCCCGCGAGCCGGGCGTGTTCAGCGGCGGAGAGGTGTTCGCCGCGGCTTTCACCCTCACCGACCCCAACGTGCAGGTCGACCTGCTCGTCTCCGACGGCGAGCGCTTCAAGACCGGCGACGTGCTCGCGTCGGTCAGCGGTTCCGCGCGCTCCCTGCTGACCGCCGAGCGCGTGGCACTTAACTTCACCCAGCGGATGAGCGGCATCGCGACCCTCACCGCCACCTACGTCGACACGGTCGACGGGACCGGCGTGCGGATCGCCGACACCCGCAAGACCACGCCCGGGCTGCGGGAGTTCGAACGGCACGCCGTCGTCTCGGGCGGCGGAAGCAACCACCGGCGGTCGCTGTCCGACGCCGTGATGGCGAAGGACAACCATCTCGCGGTGCTGCGCCAGAACGGACAGGATCTCGCCGCCGCGCTGCGCGACGCGCTGAGCCGCCTGCCGCACACCACCCACGTCGTCGTCGAGGTCGACCGCCTCGATCAGATCCCCGCCGTGCTCGACGGCGGCGCCCACACCGTGCTGCTCGACAACTTCACTCTCGACGATCTGCGCGGGGGCGTCGCCGTCATCGCCGGCCGCGCCATCGCAGAGGCCTCGGGCGGCGTGACCCTCGACACCGTGCGATCCATCGCGGAGACCGGCGTGCAGGTGATCTCGGTCGGCGCGCTCACGCACTCGGCCCGGGCACTCGACCTCGGGCTCGACCTGCGGATCGACTGACGTGCTGTATCTCGATCACGCCGCCACGTCACCCGCGCGACCGGCGGTGCTCGAGGCGATGCATCCGTTCCTGACCGGTGTGTACGGCAACCCGTCCAGTCACCACACGGTCGGCGAGGCGGCATCCGAGGCGCTGGAGTGGGCCCGCGGGCGCGTGGCGGCAGCACTGGGAATGCGGCCGTCGGAGGTGATCTTCACCTCGGGAGGAACCGAGTCGAACAATCTCGCCGTGAAGGGCATCGTGCTCGGCGCCCTGCAGGAGGATCCGCAGCGGCGCCGGCTGCTCACCACTCCGATCGAGCACGAGTCGATCCTCCGCTCAGCGGAGTATCTGCACCGCCTGCACCGGGTCGCCGTGGCGATGCTGCCCGTCGGCGAGGACGGCGTCGTCGCGATCGACGATCTGCGCATCGCCCTGGATGCCGCCGACACCGCGCTGGTGACCTTCGGCCACGCGAACAACGAGATCGGCACCGTGCAGGATGTCACGGGGCTGATGGCCGTCGCGCACGAGCACGGGGCGCCCGTCCATGTTGACGCGGTGCAGTCGGCCGGATGGCTCGATCTTCGGGCACTCGGCGCGGATGCGGTCTCGATCGCCGGGCACAAGCTCGGCACGCCGAAGGGGATCGGAGCGATCGGGGTGCGTTCGCGGGTTCCCCTGGAGCCGCTGCTGCACGGCGGCGGTCAGGAGCGCGGACGCCGCAGCGGCACCGAGAACGTCGCGGGCGCGGTGGGACTCGCGACCGCGCTCGATCTCGCTGAGACGGAGCGGGCGCAGAGCATCGCCGAGGTGGGCGCGCAGACCGGCGCGTTCATCGCCTCGGTTCTGGATGCCGTGCCGCAGGCCGCACTGACGGGCTCTCCCGACCACAGGCTGCCGAACCTCGCGAGCTTCACGTTCGCCGGCGCCAGCGGGGAGGCCGTACTGCTGGAGCTGGAGCGACGGGGTGTCGTCTCATCGAGCGGGTCGGCGTGCGCCGCCGGCAGCGACGAGCCCTCCCCCGTGCTGCTGGCGCTCGGCATCCCGGCGGAGGTCGCGCAGACCTCGGTGCGGTTCACCTTCGGCCGCACGCCCCTGCCGGAAGGTGCAGCGCAGCACCTGGCGGGGCTGGTCGCCGACGCCGTCGCAGCGGTCACAGCCTGATGGGCGGGAGACGCCGGACCGTAGACTCGGCGTCGTGACTCCGCTTGTGACGATGATCGTGCCAGGACGCGACATCGCCGACTTCGCGCCCGCTGCCATCGCCTCGCTGCAGGCGCAGACCGAGACCCGCTGGCGTGCTCTGCTCGTCGACGACGGCTCGCACGACGACACCGGCGAGGTGTTCGCCGCTGCTGCAGCGCGCGACGCCCGTTTTCAGGTGCTCCACCACCAGGAGGCGCGTGGCCTCGGCGCCGCGCGCAACGTCGCTCTCGACCTCGTCGACACGCCGTTCATCGGCTTCCTCGACGGCGACGACGAGCTGACGCCGCGCGCGATCGCGAACTGGCTCGGCACGCTCGAGGAGTCGGGCAGCGACTTCGTCGCCGCCGCGTATGTGCGCGCGCGACTCGTCGACGGCGCTTACCGCTCCGGCCGGGTGCAGCCATGGGTCGCCGACGCCACCGCGCCCCGGCGACTCGGCGTGACCCTCGCCGAGCACCCCGCCGCATCGGCGAACATCGTGGCCTGGTCGAAGCTCAGCCGAGCCGAGCTCTGGGAGCGGCTGCGCTTCCCCGAGAACGTCGCCTACGAGGACCAGGTCGTCGCGCAGCGGATGTACACCGAGGCGCGCGCGTTCGACGTCATCCCCGACATCGCAGTGCACTGGCGCGTACGCGCGGACGGCACCTCGATCACGCAGGGCAGAGCCCGGCTCCCGGTGCTGCACGATTACCTCTCCGCGCTCCTCGGCGGCATCGACGTGCTCAGCGCGGCCGGTCAGAGCGATGCCGTTCGGGCGCGCATCGCGCTGATCCTCGCCATGGATCTGCCGTCGCTGCGGATGATCGCGGCCGAGCATCCGGATCCCGCTTACGGCGACGCCCTCGAGGCCTTCGAGGCGTCGCTGCGCGCGCTGCCGGAGTACGACGATGCCGAACTCGATCCGACGCTGGCCAAGGCGCTGACATGGTGACCCTCGACGCGCTCTTCTCCCTTCGAGGACTCACGGCCGTCGTCACCGGAGGGTCATCGGGCATCGGCCGCGCGATCGCGATCGCGCTCGGCGGCGCCGGGGCATCCGTCGTCATCGTCGCGCGCGACGGCGAGCGCATCGCCGCCGTCGTGCGCGAGATCTCGGATGCCGGCGGCCGGGCCGCCGGCGTGATCGGCGACCTCAGCACGCGCGACGGGATCCGCGCAGCAGCGGATGCCGCCGTGGAGCCCTTCGGCGACCCCGACATCCTGGTGAACTCCGCCGGGATCAACCTGCGCCCGCCGTTCGACGAGATCGACATGGCGGTCTGGGATGCCACGATGACCGTCAATCTCGAGGCGCCGTTCCTGCTGAGCCAGCGCTTCGCACCGCGCATGATCGAACGCGGGTTCGGCAGGCTGATCCACATCAGCTCGCAGCAGGCGCATCGCGCCTTCGTCACCAGCGGCGTCTACGGCGTCTCCAAGGGCGGGCTGGAATCTCTGACCCGCTCGCAGGCGGAGGCCTGGTCTGCGCACGGCGTCACCGCCAACACGCTGGTTCCCGGCTTCGTGCTCACCCCGCTCAACGCGCGCCTGCAGACCGACGCCGTGAAGGTGCAGCAGCTCGCGGAGCGCACGATGGTGGGACGTAACGGCCTGCCGGAGGACTTCGCGGGCATCGCGGTGCTCCTGGCCGGCCGGTCGTCGGGTTACATCACCGGGCAGTCGCTGTTCGTGGACGGCGGATTGTCGGTGCACTGACGCGATCGCCGCCCGGAGCAGGCGTCGGTCAGCGCTGCCCGTCTTCGAGCACCCTCGTCGACGCCATCTGCTGTGCCGCGAGCGTGGCGTACAGCCCGCCCCCGGCGAGCAGCTGCCCGTGCGTGCCCGACTCGACGATGCGGCCCGCCTCGACGACGTGGATCACGTCGGCATCGATCACCGTCGATAGCCGGTGCGCGATCGACAGGGTCGTGCGCCCCTGCGCGGCGGCATCCAGGGCTTCCTGCACCACCCGCTCCGAGACGGTGTCGAGAGCCGAGGTCGCCTCATCGAGCAGCAGCACCGGCGGGTCCTTCAGGAGCACGCGAGCGATGGCGATGCGCTGCTTCTCGCCGCCGGACAGCCGGTAGCCGCGCTCTCCCACGACGGTGTCGTATCCCTGGTCGAACGACGTGATCACGTGGTGGATGTTCGCGGCGCGGCACGCGCGCTCGAGCTGCTCGTCGGTGGCATCCGGCTTCGCGTACCGCAGGTTCTCGCGGATCGTCGCGTGGAACAGGTATGTCTCCTGCGAGACGATCCCGATCTGCTCGATGATCGACTCCTGCGTGAGCGACTTCACGTCGGCTCCCGAGAACTCGACGACGCCGCCCGACGCCTCGTACATGCGCGGCGCGAGGTAGAGGATGGTGGTCTTGCCTGCACCCGACGGTCCGACGAAGGCGACGTGCGTGCCGGGTTCGGCGACGAAGGAGACGCCGTCCAGGGTCGGGCGCGCGTCGGCGGCGGCATCCGGATACCGGAACACCACGTCCTTGAACTCGATGCGTCCGCGCGGGCCGGGCGCATCGGCGACGTCGATCGCGTTCGGCGCGTCCTGGATCTGCGGCACCATGTCGAGGTACTCGAAGATGCGCGCGAACAGCGCGGCCGAGGTCTGCAGGTCGAGCGCCACGCGCATCAGGCCCATCAGCGGCATGAGCAGCCGCGCCTGCACGGTCGTGAACGCGACGATGGCGCCTGCGGTGATCTCGGGAGCGCCGCCGGTGAGGAAGAAGCCGGCCACGAGGTACACGATCGCCGGCACGCTGGCCATGATCACCTGCACGACCGCGAAGAAGCCCTGACCGCTCATCGCCCGCCGCACCTGCAGCCGAACCTGGTTGCGGTTCTCGGCCTGGTAGCGCACCGACTCGGTGCGCTGACGGTTGAACGACTTCGAGAGCAGGATGCCCGAGACGCTCAGCGTCTCCTGGGTGATGCTGGTCAGCTCCGACAGCGACTCCTGCGTCTCGCCGGCGATGCGCGCGCGCACCTGCCCGACACGTCGCTGCACGAGCACGAGGATCGGCATGAGGATCACGGCGATCAGCGTCAGACGCCAGTCGATCAGGATCATGGCGACCAGCGACGCGATCACCGTCACGGTGTTGCCGAGCACGCTCGTGACGGTGTTGGTGAGCACGCCCGACACCCCGCCGACGTCGTTCTGCAGCCGCGACTGGATCACTCCCGTCTTCGTGCGGGTGAAGAAGCCCAGCTCCATGGCCTGCAGATGCTCGAACAGCCGCACCCGCAGGTCGCCGGTGACCTCATTGCCGACCGTGGAGGTGAGCCAGGTCTGCGCGACGCCCAGCACGGCCGACAGCAGGAACAGCCCGATCGTGATGCTGACCAGCGTCGCGAGCAGCGGGATGTGCGGTCCACCGCCGTCGAGGGGGAACAGCGCCTCGTCGAAGATGCGCTGCACGAGCAGCGGCGGGATGACGGCGAGCGCGGCGCCCACGACCACCAGCAGCGCGGTGATGACCAGGCGGCCGCGGTAGGGGCTGAACAGCGCGACGACGCGGCGACCGAGACCGGGCACCTTCGGAGCGGCTGCGTTCATGCGCCGCTGCGCGGCCTCGTCGACGCCGCGGAAGGCTGCGCCGCGTCCTCCTCCACCACCCATGCTCATCCCTTCAGGCTAGTCCGCGGAAGATGAGGGTATCCCGTCGTGCGCGCACGAGTTAGGATGGACGGCTGATCTTCTCGGTCGGCTCATCGGCCGGTCGTGTCGTGCTCCGATCGTGGGGCCCCTTCGCCGTTCACCACCACTTTCGAGGAGACCCATGTCTGCCGTCCACACCGGGTCGACTCCCGTCACGCGCCCTTCCGCGGGTCTCATCCCCGCGAAGGACATGGCCGTGATCTGGGTGCTGCTCACCGCCGCATTCGTCGCCATCCTCAACGAGACGACGATGGGCATGGCGATCCCGCACCTGATCAGCGATCTCGGCATCACACCCATCGCCGCGCAGTGGGTCACCAGCGCGTTCATGCTGACCATGGCCGTGGTGATCCCGATCACCGGCTTCCTGCTGCGTCGCTTCACGACGAGGCAGATGTTCATCGGGGCGATCACGCTGTTCTCGGTCGGCACGCTGATCGCCGCACTCGCCCCCGGTTTCGCCGTGCTGCTCATCGCCCGCGTCGTGCAGGCATCCGGAACCGCAGTCATGATGCCCCTGCTGATGACCACCATCATGAACCTCGTGCCCGCGTCGTCGCGCGGCCGGATGATGGGCCGGGTGAGCATCGTGATGTCGCTCGCACCGGCGATCGGGCCCACGATGTCGGGCTTCCTGCTCGACCACTTCGGCTGGCGCGCGATCTTCGTGGTCGTGCTGCCCATCGCGCTGATCGCGATGTTCATCGGCTGGCGCTGGCTGACGAACGTCGGCGAGACCATGCACGCCCCGATCGACCTGCTGTCGGTGGTGCTGTCGGCCTTCGGCTTCGGCGGACTCGTGTTCGGCCTGAGCCAGATCGGCAGCCTGGGCAGCGGAGCCGGCGGGACGCCCATGACGATCGCACTCGCGGTCGGCGTGGTCGGGCTCGCGCTGTTCCTCTGGCGCCAGGTGCTGCTGCAGCGCGGGGACGACGCGCTGCTCGACCTGCGTGTGTTCGCCTCGAGGGACTTCTCGCTGTCGATGATCCAGATGTTCCTGCTGTCGCTGGCGTTCTTCGGCAGCATCACGGTGATCCCGCTGTTCCTGCAGGATGCCCTGCAGCTGAAGGCGCTCGATGCCGGTCTGGTCGTGCTGCCCGGAGCCCTGGCCATGGGTCTGCTCGGCCCGGTCATCGGCCGCATCTACGACAGTCACGGCACCCGCATCCTGCTCATCCCCGGGTCGATCCTCGCCGCATCGATGCTGTGGCTGTTCACGACGGTGACCGTCGACAGCTCGATCTGGCTGGTGCTGGTCGCTCAGACGCTGCTCTCGGTCGGCCTCGCACTGTCGTTCACTCCCCTGTTCACGGCGTCGCTCGCCTCGCTCAAGCCGAAGTTCTACTCGTACGGCAGCGCCGTCATCGGCACCATCCAGCAGGTCGCCGGTGCGGCGGGGATCGCCGTCATGATGGCCGTCTTCACGTCCGCGGTGAACGCCGGCGGCGGCACCGAGGTGCCCGAGGCCGTGGCGGCAGGCACTCGCATGTCGGTCACGATCGGCGCCATCATCGCGTCCGTGACGATCATCGGCGCGTTCCTGATCCGCAAGCCCGAGGACGACGGCGAGGGCGCACCCGCACACGGCGCTCACTGACGCTCTTCCGCCGGGGCAGGCGGCGGAGTACCGTCCGCTTCATGATCATCACCACCCCGGCGCCCGAGGGCGCCAGCGGATCCGTCGCGGCCATGTACGAGGGAGACCTCGCGGCCGACGGCTTCGTGCATTCCTACACCGCTGCGATGGCGGTGAACCCCGAGGCGCACGACGCGTTCGTGGCGCTGGTCAGGACAGTGGTGCCCTCCATCGGCGTGCGGATCTACGAAGCCGCCACGCTGGGCGCCGCCCGAGTGATCGGGTCATCGCACTGCCTGATCGCCCACGGACGCAAGTCGATGAAGGCGGGCGTCGTCGACGAAGCCGGTCTGCGGGCCTTCGCCGCCGACGACGACTCCGCCTTCACCGTCGCCGAGCAGGCGGTGATCCGCTACGCGGAGCGGCTCTCCACCTCGCCGCGGGAGATGACGGATGCCGATACCGCCGAGCTGCGCGAACACGGCTTCACCGACAGGCAGATCGTCGACATCACGCTCGCCGCCGGCCTGCGCAATCACTTCAGCCGTTCGCTGCTGGCGCTCGCGGTGCCGCTCGATGACGATCCCCTGATCGCGCCGGAACTCGCTGCCGCACTCCGCCATCGCGTGGAAGGCGACGCGGAGTAGACGGGTCAGCTCCGGTCCGAGTGGGATGCCGTGGCATCCTTGGCGTCGACGGGCGCCTGCCCGCCATCCGCGCCGTCGGCACTCGCCGACACGGCGGGCGGCAGCGTGCAGTGCCCGTCGGCGCAGACGCCGGCAGCATCCGCGCCGATCAGCTGCAGCCCCGGCGGTGCTGCGAGGATGCGCGACGGGCTCTGAGGTGCCTGATTCTCTGGCATCCCTCGATCGTACGCCTGCGCACAGTCGCGGGACGAGAGCAGCGGATCGCGCGGCCGCAAGCCTCTCGTCTCGCGCCGGATCGGACGTGTAGCGTCCGATGTCATGAACGACCCGCACGCCGACGCCCAGCACGACGGGCGCGACGAGACCGCCACCGAGCGCGCCGACCGCAACTGGGAGGAGCTCATGCAGGAGCTGCGCGTCATGCAGACGGGCACGCAGATCCTCACCGGCTTCCTGCTCGCCGTCGCCTTCCAGCCGCTCTTCAAGGATCTGTCCGACCAGCAGCGCCTTCTCTACATCGTGCTGGTGCTGCTCGCCGCGACGGCGACCATCCTCGCCCTCACCCCGGTCGGGATGCATCGCGTGCTGTTCGCCCAGGGACGCAAGGCCGAGCTCGTGCAGGCCGCGCATCGGATCGTGAAGGCCAACATGGTCGTGATCGCCGCGCTCACGGTCGGGATCACCGTGCTCATCATCGACTTCACCTTCAACCACGTCTTCGCGTTCATCGCGGGCGGGGCCGGTCTCGTCGTCATCCTGCTGCTGTGGCTCGGGCTGCCCCTGCTGCTGCGCCGGGACCGCTGAGCGCTCGCCCGCCGTGGACGCGCTGGGTGTGAAACCCCTCAGAGTCCCCGGCTGAGCTTGAAACCGGGCGGGCGGGTGCGGAATCGTGGCACGCACATCGCGCCGTACGGTGCGGTGTCCGCAACCGGAAGGAGAGCCCATGCTCACCCTGACCGAGAACGCAAACACGATCGCGGCGACCATCGTCGCCCAGCAGAGCACGACGCCGGATGCCGGACTTCGCATCCACTCGTCGGGCACCGAGACCGAACCGCGCTTCGCGGTGACGGTCGCCCCCACGCCCGAGCCGGGCGACTCCATCATCGGCGACGAGGAGATCCGCGTATTCCTCGAGAAGGCTGCCGCCGACGCCCTCGACGACAAGGTGCTCGACGCCTCGGTCGACGAGCAGGGCGCTGTGTCGTTCAGCCTGCTGCCGCAGCCGGCCTGAGTGCCGCCCACGACGAGGGCCGTCACCCGATCGGGTGACGGCCCTCGTCTTGTCTGCGCGCGGTCAGGCCGCAGGGGTGCGGTTCTCGGCGCTGACCATCCAGGCGAACTGCTCGAGCTTCTCGATGATCGCGTGCAGGACGTCCGCTGAGGTGGGGTCCTCATCGTCGACCTGGTCGTGCACACGACGCATGGTCGCCACCGTCGCCTCGAGCCGCTCGGTGATCAGATCGATCGTGTCGGTGGTCGAGACCTCGCCCGTGGGGAACTCGGGCAGGGTGGTCGTCTTGGCTACGGTCGCGCTGCGCCCGTCCGGGGCCGCGTGAAGTGCGCGCAGGCGCTCAGCCACGGTGTCGCCGAAGGTGCGCGCGGCCTCGATGATCTCGTCCAGCTGCAGGTGAGTGTCGCGGAAGTTGCGCCCGACGACGTTCCAGTGCGCCTGCTTGCCCTGCACGGACAGCTCGATGAGGTCGACGAGCACGGCCTGCAGATCGCGGATGAGGTCGGGCGACGCCTGGAAGCCCTTCTCGGCGTTCTCCAGTGGCGTGCTCTCAGCGGCATCCTTCGTCTTGGCCGCATCCTTCGTCTTCGTGCCGGCGCTCTTGGACTTCTGGGTCGCGGTGCTCTTGGCTGCCATGAATACCACCTCTGCCTTCTGCGCGGCGCTGCGCGCCGCACGGTCCGTTGTGTGTTGGGCCCGACGCTAACACCGGGCACCCAACTGCCTGAGGGGGTTGATTTCGACGCGCAGACCCGCCAGCCGCCGCTGGGGCCATGCCGACGTGCGCATATCGGCTGCCGTAGCGTGGATGGATGCTTCGACGTCTGACCGCGCGGATCTTCTGGCTCTGCAGCCGCTGGACTCTTCGGACCCACCCCGCACCGACGCAGCCGACCGTGCTGATCGGCGCCCCGCACACCTCGAACTGGGACTTCGTCCTCATGCTCGGGATCGCCTGGCGGCTCGGCGTCCACGTGCGATGGCTGGGCAAGAAGAGCCTGTTCCACGGCTGGCGGGGACCGGTCATGCGCGCGCTCGGAGGCATCCCGGTCGATCGCGATGATCCCGGCCGGGTGGTCGGGGATGTCGTGGCGCAGGTGCGACAGGGCGAGGTGTTCGGGCTGGTCGTCACGCCGGACGGCACCCGCAGGGGCCACACCCATTGGAAGTCGGGCTTCTACCGCATCGCCAGGGAGACGGGGATGCCCGTGACTCTCGGCTATGTCGACCGCACCACCATGACGTGCGGCCTCGGCCCGACCATCGAGCTCACCGGCGACATCCCGGCGGACATGGACCGCATCCGTGCGTTCTATGCCGACAAGGCGGGCCTGCGTCCCGCGCACCGCGTCGAGCCGCGCCTGCGCGAAGAGGGATGATGGAGGAATGGCCTCTCTCGACGTGACGTACGCCCCGATCTCGACCGACGACGCCGGTGAGGTGCTGACCCTGCAGCGGGCCGCCTTCGTCTCGGAGGCGCAGATCTACGGCAGCGCCGACATGCCGCCGCTGACGCAGACGCTCGAGGCTGTGCAGGCGGAACTCGCCGACTGCTACGGCTGGACGGCGCGGGTCGACGGGAGGCTCGTCGGCGCTCTGCGCGGGCGCATCGACGGCGACCTCCTGCTGGTCGGCAGGATCGCGATCGCTCCCGACCTGCAGGGCGAGGGCATCGGCCGAGGGCTGCTGGATGTGGCCGAGCGAGAGAGCGGAGCGGCGCACGCCGAGCTGTTCACCGGAAGTCTGAGCGAGGCGAACATCCGCCTGTACGAGAAGTGCGGCTACAGCGCCAGCGAACGAGTGCCGCAGGACGACGGCACCGAGCAGATCTTCATGCGGAAGGATCTGCGCGGCTGAGCGGCGCCGACCGCCGTGCGGCCCAAACCGTGCGCCCGGCGTGATGCAGCATCCCGGCGAAGACGACCGCCCACACCGCGACGGCGATAACCAGGCCGACCCGTCCCACCGCGCCCGCCGCAGGCAGCCGGTCCGCCTGCGCGAGCGATTCGGATGCGACGGCGAACATCCCGACGGGGAACACCATCGACCACAGCGTCGGAACGTACCGCAGCGGCACGCGGTGCACGCCGTGCCGCCAGACCCCCGCCCCGATCAGCAGCGGAATGAGCCAGAGGCAGAAGACCCAGAAGATGACGACCGTGGCGGCGATGAGCGGCCGCACGGCGTCGACGATCGGTGTCTGAGGCATCCGGACGATGCTCGCCCCCGCCACGACGGCGATCGCGAGAGCGCCCATCGCGACCCAGTACGCCGGGTCGAACTGCTGCGGCGTGACGCCGTAGTGCACCACACGCAGCAGCACGAGCATCGCGATGGCCGCATACAGCACCACGCCCACCGACCACGCGAGAACCGCGAGCACGCCCACCCAGATGGCCGGCTCGCTGCCAGCCGGCGGGTGCAGCTGCGTCATGCTGATCGCCAGTGACTGGCTCGCGACGGCCCAGATGAACCAGGTGCCGTTGGCGCGGGCCAGAATGGGCCTGCCATCGCGCGTCATCAGCACCTGCCACGGCAGGAGGTAGCCGAATACGACCCAGATCACCCCGGCGAGCAGGAACAGCGCGACGGCCGGCGCCATCAGCCCTTCCCGCGCGAATCGCACGCCGAGCACTCCGGATGCGGCGACGACGGTGAAGTACCCGAAGGCCTTCTCGGGGTCGCGCAGGTCGGCGACGACGTTCCTCCTGAACGCGACCGCACGCCAGATGTAAAGAGTCCAGAGCACGACGTAGAGCGCGGCGGCGATCCACAGGAGCGCCACGGACAACGGGCGGATGCCGAGGTCGTGCAGTCCGATCGAGACGATCCCGGTGCCCATCACGGCGGCGAAGTAGCCGGGCGCCAGATCGGCGATCGCTGCGCGCACCGGGTTCATCATCGGGTCTTCGGCGGGAGGGTCAGTCCCAGTCGAGGTACTCCTCGATCACGACCGCAGTCTCGATCGGGTGCGTCGCGACGAAGTAGTGGTCGGCTTCGGGGATGCGGGTGATCGTCGCGCGCTCGGGTGCGGTGGCCTGCAGCGCCTCGGCGTTCGCGGCCGGGGTGACGTCGTCGTTCTCCGCCTGGATGATCAGGACCGGGATGCCAGGGGCGAGCGGGATCTGCTCGTCTTCGACGCCGAGCATCAGCAGACCGTTGACCCGCTCGGGGTGCTCCACGGCAAAGGTGCGGGCGATGGTGCTGCCGTGTCCGTGCCCGCCGATCCAGGTGTCTTCGATGTCAAGATCCTCGATCACCGCGGCCGCGTCCGCGGCGCGGTCGCCTGCGGTGATGCCTTCGGCATCCGCGCGGGAGCCGATGCGCACCACGCGGAATCCGGCCTCTTCTGCGAGGTAGTGCGAGATGACGCCGAGACCATCTGCCTCCAGGCTGCGGTCGGTGACCAGCACGAGCGTGACGGGACCTTCGCCCTCATCGACGAAGGGAACGGCGCGGCCTTCGGGTTCGAAGATGCGGGGCTGGGTCACGATGTGTGCTCGCTTCCGGTCGGTCGGTGGCGCGTCGATGGCCTCCCCCAGCGTACCGGGCGGCATCGCGGTCGACGACTTCGCGCGAGTCCGGCACCATGGGTCCATGTCCTCTGCTCAGCCGCCCACGACCCCCTTCCCGCTCTTCGATGAATGGCTCGCCGAGGCGCGCAGCGCCGAAGCATCCGACCGTCCGTTCTCTGCCACGGCCATGACGCTCTCCACTGTTGCGCAGGTCAGGGATCAGTGGCGTCCGCGTTCGCGAATGGTGCTGCTGAAGGACTGGGACGAGCGCGGCTTCGTGTTCTTCACGCACGTCGACTCCGACAAGGGCCGAGAGCTCGCGACGTGTCCGCAGGCGTCGCTGGTCTTCCACTGGCCCGAGCTCGAGCGGCAGATCCGGGTGGAGGGCGTGGCGGCGCCGGTCACCCGCGAAGAGGTCGAGGCGTACCACGCCACCCGTCCGCGCGGATCGCAGCTGGGCGCGTGGGCCTCGCGTCAGAGCCGGCCGATCGCCGACCGCACAGAGCTGGAGGCGGCGGTCGCGCGGGTCGAGGAGCGCTTCGCGGATGCCGAGGTGCCGGCGCCTCCGCACTGGGGCGGATTCCGGGTGGCTCCGGAGCGGATCGAGTTCTGGCAGGGCCGACGGTCGCGCCTGCACGACCGTCTCGTCTACCGGCTCGACGCGTCCGGCTGGACGCAGGAGCTGCTGGCTCCGTGAGCGATTCCGGCTCCGAGGCCGTCGCACTCCCGGCCGACTGGTCGCCCTGGCGTGCGCCGTCGCCGCTCGACGGACGGCCCCCGAGCCCCGCCGATCTCGCTCATGCGACCGCCGCACGGCTCCGGCGCGATGACGTGCTGCCCTATCCGACCGACGCCGAGTCCGCCGGCCGCGTGCGGCTGCTGATGGTCGGCATCAATCCGAGTCCATGGACCGTGGCCGTGAACGCGCCTTTCGCGCGACCGGGAAATCGGTTCTGGCCGTCGCTGGCCGCCGCCGGCCTCGCCGACGAGGTCGTGGACGCGTCGCGCGGCCTGTCGCCGTCGGACGAGCGGATGCTGGCCGCGCGCGGCATCGGCATGACGAACCTCGTCGCACGCCCCACGGCGCGCGCAGACGAACTCGAGACGCATGAGCTGCGCGCCGGCGGCCGCCGTCTGCTCGATCGGGTGCACGTGCTGCGGCCTCGCCTGGTCGCCGTCGTCGGCGTCACCGCGTTCCGCACCGCGTTCGCCGTGCCGCGAGCCCGCATGGGCGCGCAGGAGGCGGGCGCGCTCAGCGGATGGCCGACGGGGATCCCGCTGTGGGTGGTGCCCAACCCGAGCGGGCTGAACGCGCACGAGACGGTCGAGAGCCTCGCGGAATGGTGGCGGAAGGTGTGGGCGGCGAGCGCACCGTCATCCGCGCCGTAGCGAGACGGCAGCGCTGCGGTCAGTCGCGGGAGTGCACCGCGGAGTGATCCGCGACGTCGGGTTCGGCCCGCAGGACGTCCGCGATCTCCTCCTCCGGCCGCGGGGGGATGCTCTCGTCGTCTTCCAGCGCGGGGATGATCGGCTCGTGCCGCTCATCGTGCGAGGACGGCTGATTCGGATCGGACATGGTTCCTCCCTCGGTCGACACCGACAGAGTACGCCCTTCTGATCCGGCTCTATGCTGGCCGGATGTCTCGAGCGCCAGGAATGATGAGCGCGCGGCGCATGGCCATGCTCGCCTCCCTGGGCCTGTGTGCCGTGCTGCTGATCGCCTGTGCCGCGCAGCCGACACCCAGTCCCACAGTGACGGAGCTCCCCGCGCACGGCGGCTTCGACTATCAGCTGGGCGGCGCCTACCCGCCGGATCCCGACGTCTCGCTGGTCGTGCGCGATCGCGCTGCGAGGCCTTCCGACGGGGCCTACTCGATCTGCTACATCAACGCGTTCCAGACGCAACCCGCCGAACAGGATCACTGGCCGCATGACACGCTGCTCACCAGCGACGCCGGCCCGGTGATCGACCCCGACTGGCCGGACGAGATCCTGCTGGACACCTCGACCGCCCCCAAGCGGGCCGCGATCGCCCACCTGCTGACGGCGTGGATCGAGGGATGCGCGCACGCGGGGTTCGACGGAGTCGAGTTTGACAACCTCGACAGCTTCACCCGTTCGGACGGTGCGCTCACCGTCGACGACAATCTGGCGCTCGCGGCCCGGATCGCGCGGATCGCCCATGACGCGGGGCTGACGGTCGGGCAGAAGAACGCCGCCGAGTTCAGTCTGCGTCTGCGCGACGAGGCCGACTTCGATTTCGCCGTTGCGGAGGAATGCGCAGCCTACGGCGAATGCGGCGCCTACACGAAGGTCTACGGCGACGCTGTCATCGACATCGAGTACACCGATCAGCTGCCGGAGAGCTTCGCTGCCCTGTGCGCCGAAGAGGCGTCGCCGAGAGTGATGATCCTCCGCGACCGCCACCTCGTCACGCCCGATCAGAACGGCTACGTGTACGAGGCGTGCGAACGCTGACCGCGGCCGGCTAGGCGTGCCGCTATGCGGCCCTGTAGTGCAGCATCGTGAATCCGTTCTCGAAGACGCGGCTCTCGGCCAGACGCAGGTCCAGGCGCGCATCCTCGGGCAGTGCCCGCAGACCCCCGCCGAGGACCACCGGCACGATGAAGAAGCGGAAGTCCTGCACGAGACCTGCGCGTATGGCAGGCCCGGCCGTCGTGGGCCCGAAGATCTCGACCTCCCCGTGCGCCTGCTCGGCGATCTCCGCGATCGCATCGAGGGTGAGCTCAGGAACGAGCTTGTGGTTCTCCCGCGTCATGTCCTCCGCGGTCGACGTCGACGACGCGGCGACGATGTCGAGCCCTTGCCACAGTCGAGCGAACTCGCGTTCGTCGTCGCCCCAGTCCTCTCCCTCGGGCTCCGCCTCCCAGTAGTGCATGAGCTCGTAGGTGCGACGTCCAAGGATCTCCGTGGAGATCGACGCCATCCGCTCGACGTGCACCCGGAAGACCTCCGCACTCGGCGCGCCGAACTGGAAGTCACCATCGGGGCCGGCGGCGTACCCGTCGAGCGAGACGGTAGCGGTGAAGCTCAGAGTTCCCATGTCTCATGCTCGCGCCGTGCGGGACCCAGCGCAACGGCCTCATGAGCGCAGGGAGACCATGGCGGGCCGCCGCGGTTGGGGCCTTCTAAATTGCTCATGCGACCTTCAATGGCGTGATCGCGGCGATCTGCTCGGACACGCGGTCCTCAGCAAGCTCCAGCTCATACCGCGTCTGCAGGTTGAGCCAGAACTGCGGCGAGATCCCGAAGTAGCGCCCCAGTCGAAGCGCAGTGTCCGCCGTGATAGCCCGCTTGCCGTGCACGATCTCGTTGATCCGGCGGGGAGGCACACCTATCGACACGGCGAGCTTGTTCTGCGTGATACCAAAACCCTCGATGAAGTCCTCCATCAGAACCTCGCCCGGGTGGATGGGCGGGTAGAGCTTCTCCGACATGACCCCTCCTCAGTGATAGTCCGTGATCTCGACGTCCTCAGGACCAGCGTCTGTCCATCGGAAGCAGATCCGCCACTGCTTGTTGACGCGGATGCTGTGCTGACCAGCTCGGTCGCCCTTGAGCGCTTCCAGACGGTTACCCGGAGGCACACGCAGAGCATCGAGTGTCGGTGCAGCATCCAGCAGATGAAGCTTGCGATTCGCGACCTTATGGATCCGCGTGTCGAATCCCTTCACCGGCTCGCGACGCCACACGCGCTCAGTGTCGCGGTCGGCGAACGATCTGATCACAGGAGGATCATATAACGCTTCACGTCATTAACGCCAGGCGTTAAGCCCGACTTCATCGCTTGATGTCCGCTGCAGCGCTGCGGTTGGCATCTGAGACCAGCGCAGAAGGCCCCGGCCTCGCTCGACTCGGAGCACGAACGGGCGCGTTTCGTCTCGCTGCGCTCGCTCAACGACCGGGGAGGGCTCAGACGTTGAAGCGGAACTCGACCACGTCGCCGTCCTGCATGACGTAGTCCTTGCCCTCCAGGCGCGCCTTGCCCTTGGCGCGAGCCTCGGCCACGGAGCCGGTCGCGACGAGATCCTCGAACGAGATGACCTCGGCCTTGATGAAGCCCTTCTCGAAGTCGGTATGGATCACGCCTGCCGCCTGCGGCGCCTTCGCGCCCTGTGGGATCGTCCACGCGCGCGACTCCTTCGGCCCGGCGGTGAGGTAGGTCTGCAGGCCGAGGGTCGCGAAGCCGATGCGGGCGAGCTGGTCGAGACCCGACTCGCTCTGGCCGGTGGCCTCGAGCAGCTCCTGCGCGTCCTCGGGATCGAGCCCGATCAGCTCGGACTCGATCTTCGCGTCGAGGAACACCGCCTGTGCGGGCGCGACGAGAGCCTCGAGCTCAGCCTTCTTCGCCTCGTCGGTGAGCACCGACTCGTCGACGTTGAACACGTAGATGTAGGGCTTCGCCGTCAGCAGGCCGAGCTCCTTGATGGGCGCGAGGTCGAGGCCGGCAGTCGAGAGCAGCTGGCCGCGCTCGAGGGCGTCCTTCGCCGCATTGGCGGCATCCAGAACCGACGGGTCGGTCTTCTTCTGCTTGACTTCCTTCTCGAAGCGCGGAAGGGCCTTCTCGATCGTCTGCAGATCGGCGAGCATGAGCTCGGCGTTGATGGTCTCCATGTCGCCCTTGGGGTCGACGGTTCCCTCGACGTGCACGACGTCATCGTCGACGAAGCCACGCACGACCTGCGCGATGGCGTCGGCCTCGCGGATGTTGGCGAGGAACTGGTTGCCCAGCCCTTCCCCCTCGCTCGCGCCGCGCACGATGCCGGCGATGTCGACGAACGACACGGTGGCGGGCAGGATGCGCTCGCTGCCGAAGATTCCGGCCAGCACCTGCAGACGCGGGTCTGGCAGGTTGACGACGCCGATGTTCGGCTCGATCGTCGCGAACGGATAGTTCGCCGCGAGCACGTCGTTCTGGGTCAGCGCGTTGAAGAGGGTGGACTTGCCGACGTTGGGCAGGCCGACGATTCCGATTGTAAGAGCCACGGGATACGAGTCTACCGGCGGTGATGCCCCCAGCTGGCGCGGAGAGCTGCCGAGATCCGGACGAAGGACCAGCATCCGGATGCCCGGCAGCGGAGCGTCCGGATGTCGGGCGGCTCGCCGCCCCCGGGCACGCACGCGGCCCGCGAATCGCCCATGTTCGTCAGCCTACGGCGAGTCTGCGGGCCGGCATCCGGATGCCGCGGGATGGTGGATCCGTGCCACTGGATTTCACTGCGATCGACTTCGAGACGGCGAACTCCAGTCCCGCCTCCGCCTGCTCGGTCGGGCTCGTCCGCGTCCGCGACGGTCAGGTCGTCGCGCAGACCGGATGGTTGATCCGGCCGCCGATGGGCCACGACCAGTTCAACGAGTGGAACATCCGGATCCACGGCATCCATCCGCACCACGTCAGCGACGCCGCGACCTGGGCCGAGCAGCTCGACCGCCTCTGCGCTTTCGCGGGAGACGACGTGCTCGTCGCGCACAACGCCGGATTCGACCTGAACGTGCTGCGTCGCGCGTGCGAGGCCACCGGGCTCGTAGCCCCGCCGTACCGCTCGCTGTGCTCGCTCGCCGTGGCGCGCAAGACCTACACCCTCGACTCGTACCGCCTGCCGCTGGCAGCCGCGGCGGCGGGGTTCGGGGACTTCCCGCACCACGATGCCCTGGCTGACGCCCGAGCGTGCGCGCAGATCGTGGTGGACGCCGCGCAGCGTGCTCTCGCGCATGACATCGCGGCGCTCAGCGAAGCACTCGGAGTGGCCCTGTCAGCTCCGCTCGTCTGCGAGCTCGAGCCCGCCCTCGCCTGAATCCTCGTCATCCGACAGAATGGTAGGGTGACGAACGGACTGAGCCTCGAGGTCATCGAGGGCACTTTCGACCTGGCCCGGCAGGGCCGTACCGAACCGCTGAGCGAGATGATCGACGCGGGCGTGCCGGTCGATGTGCGCAATCCGCGTCAGGACACGCTGCTGATCGTCGCGGCCTACGCCGAGCACCTCGAGACCGTCGCCGAGCTGATCGCGCGGGGTGCGGACCTGGATGCCGTCAACGCGAACGGCCAGACCGCCGTCTCGTGTGCGGTGTTCCGTCGCAACGAGCCGCTGCTGCGGATGCTGCTCGATGCCGGCGCTGATCAGGATGCCGGTGGGCACAGCGCGAAGCAGATCGCCGACCAGTTCGGTCTCGGCGACATGCGCGCCGTGCTCGACTCCTACTGAGGGGCCCGAGTCGGGAGCCGATGGTTCAGGCGCCGCCCGGCACCCACGACAGCAGCGCGATGACGACGCTGGACGTCGCCAGGAACGCGCCGATGAACCACCACGAGCTCAGCTCGTGGCCCTCTGCCCGCCGCACGCGGAAGAGCACGTCAGCGCGACGAGCGGGGTCGAACCCGGGCTGCACGGTGGCCTTGGCCTGCTGAGCGGCCATGATCTGCTCCTCGGTGACCCGGAGGATGCGGCCGGTCGGGGTGGTGATGTGCGGGGCGCGGCTGGGGCTCGCAGACGGCTGGTTGAACGGCATCCCGAGCACTCCTCTTCATGACCATGCCGGCGCTCTGATCACGCCGTACCCGCTTATTCTGCCAGCCTCTGCTGGGAATGCCGGCAGGCGAGGTCGGATGCTCGCGTCAGAGCCACTTCGAGACGAGGTGATCCGACACGATACGGCGCAGCGTGCCGGAGGCTCCGCGCAGCACGACGCTCTCGGTGTAGAGGTAGTTGCCCTCGCGTCGCACACCGCGCACCAGCTGACCGTCTGTGACGCCGGTGGCCACGAAGATCGTGTTGTTGCCCTGCACCAGATCGTCGGCTTCGTACACCTTGTCGAACTCGAGCCCGGCGTCGACCCCACGCTGGCGCTCGTCGTCGTCGCGCGGCCAGAGGACCCCCTGGATGTGACCGCCGAGCGCCTTGATGGCGCAGGCCGTGACGATCCCCTCCGGGCTGCCGCCGACCCCGACGCACATGTCGGTGCGGGCGTCGTGGCGCGCGGCGTTGATACCGCCTGCGACGTCGCCGTCGCTCATCAGCCGGGTTCCCGCTCCTGCCTCGCGGATGTCGGCGATGAGCTGCTCGTGACGCGGACGGTTCAGCACCGACACGACGATCTCGTCGACCGGCTTGCCGAGCGCCTTCGCCAGACGGCGGATGTTCTCACCGATGGGCTCGCGGATGTCGACGACGCCGACTCCCGCGGGGCCGGTGACGAGCTTGTCCATGTAGAAGACGCTGGAGGCGTCGAGCATCGAGCCGCGGTCGGACACCGCGAGCACAGAGAGGGCGTTCTGTCGTCCTTCGGCAGTGAGCGAGGTGCCGTCGATCGGGTCGACAGCGATGTCGCACTCGGGTCCGCGCCCGGTGCCGACGACCTCGCCGTTGAACAGCATCGGGGCGTTGTCCTTCTCGCCCTCGCCGATGACGACGCGGCCCTGGAAGTCGACCGTTCCGAGGAAGGCTCGCATCGCGTCGACGGCCGCGCCGTCGGCAGCCTCCTTCGCGCCTCGGCCGATGAACGGCACCGCACGGATCGCCGCCGCCTCGGTGGCGCGCACGAGTTCCATCGCGAGGTTGCGGTCGGGGCGGAGGGGGCTGAGATCTGCTGTGAGGCTCACCATGCCGGTCAGCATAGTGACGGAGGAAGACGAAAATCAGGACTTTTCACGATGTGAGCGCGAAGAAAGCGCGGTTCTTGCCGTGTGCTAAAGATCCGGGGCCGGGCCGGTGTAACCCCGGCGGAATGCGCACTCCTGCGGGCTAAAGTGAGCATGCACCCCGACCGACAGAAGCAGGAGAACTCATGCCCGTCGCCACTCCGGAACAGTACGCAGAGATGCTCGACCGCGCGAAGGCCGGTGGCTTCGCGTATCCCGCCTTCAACGTCTCGAGCTCGCAGACGATCAACTCCGTCCTGCAGGGTCTCACCGAGGCAGGCTCCGACGGCATCATCCAGGTGACCACGGGCGGAGCCGACTACTTCGCCGGCCACACCGTCAAGGCTCGCGCGACCGGCGCTCTCGCCTTCGCGCGCTACGCGACCGAGGTCGCCAAGAACTACCCCGTCACCGTTGCACTGCACACCGACCACTGCCCGAAGGACGCCCTGGGCGGCTTCGTCGAGCCGCTGATCGCGGCATCCGAAGAAGAGGTGAAGGCGGGTCGCAACCCCATCTTCCAGTCGCACATGTGGGACGGCTCGGCTGTGCCGCTCGATGAGAACATCGAGATCGCCAAGGAGCTGCTGCCTCGCATGAAGGCGATCAACGCCATCCTGGAGGTCGAGATCGGCGTCGTCGGCGGCGAGGAGGACGGCGTCGCGCACGAGGGCTCAAACGACGCCCTGTACACGACCTTCGCGGACGTCGACCAGGCGATCCAGGCTCTCGGCCTCGGCGAGCAGGGCCGCTACATCGCAGCCCTCACCTTCGGCAACGTGCACGGCGTCTACAAGCCGGGTGGCGTGAAGCTGCGTCCCGAGCTGCTCGGCGAGATCCAGGCCGAGGTCGCCGCCAAGTACGGCACCGGCCCGAAGCCGCTCGACCTGGTCTTCCACGGCGGATCCGGCTCGAGCGACGAGGAGATCGCCCTCGCGGTCGCGAACGGCGTGATCAAGATGAACATCGACACCGACACGCAGTACGCGTACACGCGCGCGATCGCCGACTACATGTTCAAGAACTACGACGGCGTGCTCAAGGTCGACGGCGAGGTCGGCAACAAGAAGCAGTACGACCCGCGCGCCTGGGGCAAGATCGCCGAGTCGGCGATGGCCGCTCGTGTCGTCGAGTCGACGCGTCAGCTCGGCTCGTACGGCCAGTCCAAGAGCTGACCCACCGAATCGGAAGAGGGATGCCCGGAGTCGGACGACTCGGGGCATCCCTCTTCTCGACTCGTCAGCGCTGACGGCTGCGGCGCACCCAGATGGCCAGATCGACGATCGCGTCGACGATCATCAGCGCACCGAGTCCCCGCACAGCACCTGACCGCGTCCGCGTTGCGGCGATACCCGCGGTGAGCTCGGCGACGCCGATGGCCGCGCCGAGCGTCGGCCGCTCGCGCAGGAACCGTGCTGCGCGTGCGAGGGGACGTTCGCGCCGCGTCAGAGCGGTGACCTCGGTGATGCCGCCGACGGCGAGGTCAGCCACCGTACGCGGCCAGCCTCGCGCACTGAAGCGACGTCCGGCCGCATCGCCATCGATGCCCGCTGTGACCAGCGTCGCCGGCACGCCGAACGCCGCGACGAAGGCGCGAATGCGCTCGGTCTCGCCGGCCGTCCCGCCGAGCGCCTCCGGAGCGCATGCCCGCGTCGCCGCCTCGATGTCGAGCGCATCGCCCAGACGCAGTCCGCGCAGCTCGTCGCCGGCCCCGTCGGCCTCGAGCAGCATGCGACGGTAGACCTCCGCGCTCTCGGGCACCGCGATGGCTTCGAGATCGAGCACCGGCTCTGTGAAACGCTGGATGTTCGGCCAGAACATCCCCGTGCATCCGCCGGCGGTCACCTCGACCCACACCTCACCGTGCTGAGGCAGGTTCACCTCGATGATCGGCTCGTCGGCGCTGCCACTCGACACGGCCCCGTGGCTCTGGCCGGTGGCGTAACGGTACAGCGACCAGGTGCCGGCCTCGACGTAGTCGACATCGACGCCGGTCAGCTGCGCGGTGATCCGCGCGCCCCAGGGACCACGCCGGGAGAACTCCGCGACCCGGACCGGCTCCACGGCGAAGCCGTCATCGTCGCCGCTGTCTGGCATCCCGAACCCGCCGAGATCCTCCGATGCCGCGGCAGGATCGTCGAGCTGCTCGAAGGCGGCGCCGAACTCCTCGTCGAGCTCCTGGTCGACCTCCTCGAGCGCGTCGTCCGGCTCTCCGAGGTGCAGGGTGAGCCCGGCTTTCTCGAAGATCTGCTGCAGTGCGATGACGTTCAGGTCGAACCGCAGGCGGTCGTCGGCGTCGAGAGCCACCACGTCGCCGCTCTCGGTGACGGGTATCAGATAGACCGCCTCTTCGCCGTCGAAGCCTCGTGAGGCCGCGAGTACGCGCTCGCTCCGCAGCAGATCCGACGCGGTCGCGGTCGGGTCATCACCTGCCGGGGACTCGACGGAGGCGTAGCTGACGTGGAACGCGATCTGCTCTTCTGACACCCCTTGAGGCTACCCGGCAGGTGCGGAGAGCATGCCCGCCACGAAAGCCGGGTCGCTGAACATCACCACCGAGATGCACGCCGAGACGAGCGACATCGTGATGACGAAGCCGACGAGCGGGATCCACCAGGCCGACCTGCTGCGCTTCAGCTGACGGAACGACAGCCATGCCGTCACCGCGTAGCCGGCGAGCAGAATCACCACGGCGATCACACCCCAGGTGCGCGCAGCGGCATAGTTCGTGAATTCGCCCTCGAGCCCGAGCATCTTCATCGACTCGCTCAGCGTCGGCGCCATGTTCACGAACTGCGGGATCGATGAGAGGACGTTCACCAGACCCAGGCCCAGCAGCACGAGCGTGACGAGACGTCCGACGGGCTGGGCCGGCGCTCCTCCGAGAGCGGGCCGAGCGGGTCGGCTCGGGGCCGCCGGCCCTGCCAGAGGAGGAGATGAAGCGGATGCCGCCGGCTCGGCGCTCAGCGGAGGCAGACCCGCGCGCGCACGCTGCTCTTCAGGAGAGGCATATTCGCCGTATTGCGGCCGATCGACGCTCATGATCCCACGGTACCCGCCGCGTCTGGGGTGCGGCGGGTCAGCGCGAGACCCGCCCGCCGAGAGCGCGCTCGTCGCGCTTTCCCGAGCTGTCCTGTCGCAGCTCCTTCGGCAGCGAGAACATGAGGTCCTCTTCTGCGGTGCGCACCTCTTCGACGTCGGCGTAGCCGGCTTCGTCGAGTGCCTCCAGAACCTCGCGCACGAGCACCTCGGGCACCGAGGCGCCGCTGGTCACACCGATCGTGCGCACGCCGTCGAGCCACTCCTGACGCACCTCGTCCGCGTAGTCCACGCGATAGGCGGCCTTCGCGCCGTACTCGAGGGCGACCTCGACCAGACGCACGCTGTTCGAGGAGTTCGCCGAGCCGACCACGATG
Organism: Microbacterium sp. NPDC089987; assembly: GCF_044748505.1. Taxonomy (NCBI): domain Bacteria; kingdom Bacillati; phylum Actinomycetota; class Actinomycetes; order Micrococcales; family Microbacteriaceae; genus Microbacterium; species Microbacterium sp. NPDC089987. The sequence continues at coordinate 663,500 of NZ_JBIVGE010000001.1, read as the reverse complement.
ACCAGGTCGGAGTCGCTCGCGATCTTCTTGATGGCGACCTGGCGGTTCTGGGTGGCGTAGCAGATGTCATCGGAGGGCGGGTTCTGCAGCTCGGGGAAGCGAGTGCGCAGTCGGTTCACCGTCTCCATCGTCTCGTCGACCGAGAGGGTGGTCTGCGAGAGCCAGACGACCTTGTTGGGATCCTTCACGACAACGGTGTCGGCCTCGTCCGGCGAGTTGACGATCGTCACGCGTTCGGGCGCGTGACCGGCAGTGCCCTCGACCTCTTCGTGACCCTCGTGGCCGATGAGCAGGATCTCGAAGTCGTCGCGCGCGAAGCGCACGGCTTCGCGGTGAACCTTGGTGACCAGCGGGCAGGTGGCGTCGATGGCGTGCAGACCGCGGTCGGCAGCGCCCTGCACGACGGCCGGCGAAACTCCGTGCGCGCTGAAGACGATGTGTGCGCCCTCGGGCACCTCATCGACCTCCTCGACGAAGATCGCGCCCTTCTGCTCGAGCTCGGTGACGACGTGGATGTTGTGCACGATCTGCTTGCGCACGTACACGGGGGCGCCGTAGCGCTCGAGCGCCTTCTCGACGGCGACGACTGCGCGGTCGACGCCCGCGCAGTAGCCGCGCGGGGCGGCCAGCAGCACGCGCTTCTCGCCGTCGACCGGACGGTTCTCGAGGCGGGCACGCTCGACGGCGCGACGACGGGTCGGGATGTGCGGCAGGGGCAGCGAGACAGTGGTTGAGCTCACTCCCCCAGTCTACCGATGCCACCTGTTCACGGGCCGGGAGCGGGCGTTCCCCGCGCAGCTCCGACGGCCCGTGGTCGCCGCGTCGGCGGCATCCGGAAGAATGGCCGGGTGACCGTCTTCGAAGCAACCGCGATTCCCGGCGAGCCGCCGCCCGCCGACTCGGTCGCACCGCGCGACTCGACGCCCGCGGCGCCGACGTCGGTCGCGCGCCTGAACGGCACGATCCGCGACTTCATCGCCCGCTGGAACACCGTCTGGGTCGAGGGCGAGATCACCTCGTGGAACCTGCGCGGCGGCAACGTCTTCGCGCGCCTGAAGGACACGCGCTCGGACGCGCAGATCTCGATCCGCGTCTGGTCGAGCGTGCGCCCCCGCATCCCCGCCGACCTCGCCGTGGGCGACCACGTCGTGGCGGCCGTGAAAGCCGACTACTTCGTCAAGGGCGGCGACTTCAGCTTCATCGTCTCGGCGATGAAGCACGTGGGCCTGGGCGACCAGCTCGAGAAGCTCGAGAAGCTGCGTGTGCAGCTGCGTCAGGAGGGTCTGTTCGACCCGTCGCGCAAGAAGAGCCTGCCGTTCCTGCCGCACTGCATCGGGCTGATCACCGGTGAGCGGTCGGATGCCGAGAAGGACGTGCACCGCAACGCTGAGCTGCGCTGGCCGCAGGTTCACTTCCGCACCGAGCACGTCGCCGTGCAGGGTGACCGGTGCGTCCCCGAGGTGCTCGCCGCCCTGCAGCGTCTGGATGCCGATCCCGACGTCGACGTGATCATCATCGCCCGCGGCGGCGGCGACCCGCAGACCCTCCTGGGCTTCAGCGACGAGCGGCTCGTGCGGGCGGTGGCTGCGGCATCCACTCCGGTCGTCAGCGCGATCGGGCATGAGAACGACCACCCGCTGCTCGATGACGTCGCCGATCTGCGTGCGTCGACGCCGACGGATGCCGCGAAGCGGGTCGTTCCGGATGTCGGTGAGCAGCGCGCGATCGTCGCGCAGCTGCGCGCCAGGGCCACCACACGCCTGACTCAGCGCATCTCGCACGACATCGCGCAGCTCGAGCAGCTGCGCTCGCGTCCGGTGCTGCGCTCGCCCGATCCGATCATCGACGACCGCGCCCAGGAGGTCTGGCTGCTGGCATCCCGCGGCCGCGACACCGTCACCAGGGCGCTGGATGCCGCCCACCGGTCCACCGCGGAGCTGCGGGCCTCGCTGCGAGCCCTCTCCCCTGCCGCCACACTGGCTCGCGGCTACGCCATCGCGCACCTCGACGACGGACGCATTCTCAGCGACGCGGCCGATGCTCCCGCGGGCACGGCGATGACCGTGACGGTCGATCGCGGATCGATCCGCGCCGTGTCGGAGGGGCAGGCAACGGAAGCAGGCTGAGCAGCGGGATCGGCGATGTCCGACACGCCGGTAGGATGGGGGCGTGACTGCCCCCAACGACTCCCCTGTCGAAGAACTGTCGTTCGAGGCCGCACGCGACGAGCTCGTCCGCGTGGTCGCGGAGCTCGAGCAGGGCTCGCCCACCCTCGAGCACTCCCTTGCTCTCTGGGAGCGCGGTGAGGCGCTGGCCGCCCGCTGCGAGGAGTGGCTGCTGGGCGCGAAGCGCCGTCTCGACGCGGCCCGTGATGCGGCATCCGGTGGAGCAGCGGAATGAGCCGGGAACCGCGCGTCGTCGCAGGTCTCGGGCGACCCGAGACCGCCCAGGAGACCGCCGATCGCAAAGCGGCGGCCAGCAAGGTCTACCGCTCGAGCCAGACGTTCCGCAACCTCATCGCGGCGCTGATCGTGACGGTCGCCGTCGTCGCGATCGTCGTGCTCGGAGTGCCGCGCGGCGAGGTTCCCGACCGCCCCGCCATCGACGTCGCCACGATCGCCGCAGACGTCGAGACGTCGATGCAGCGGCCCGCACTGGTCGTCGAGGCCGACGACTACTGGCGGGTCAACGAAGCCGCCCTCTCGGGCGGCAGCACACGGGTGTGGACGATCACTCTCGCCCCTGCCGCCGACGACGAGCGCGGGTTCGTCCGCGTCGCGCAGGCCTTCGCAGCCGATGTCGGCTGGGCGCCGCAGGTGCTCGACGGCATGGCCCCGAACGGCACCACGACGATCGACGGTCGCGAATGGGACGAGTTCGATCTGCGAGGCCGCGGCGCCGCGAACATCTCCTATGCCATCGGAACCCAGGCCGGCCCCGATTACATCCTGCTGTACGGCTCGCAGTCGCCCGAGGCGACAGCCGAGCTGGCAGAGACCCTGTCCGCACAGATCGACGACCTTGAGGAGGCCGAATGACCGCAACGCTCACCCCCGCTGAGGCATGGCGGGAGATGCTCGACGGCAACAGGCGATTTGTCGCCGGCACGCCCGCGCACCCGCACCAGGACGTCTCCAAGCGCCATGAGCTGGCCGACGGTCAGGCACCGATCGCGACGCTGTTCGGATGCTCGGACTCGCGCCTCGCCGCGGAGATCATCTTCGACAAGGGTCTGGGCGACCTGTTCGTCGTCCGCAACGCGGGGCAGGTGATCGGCGAGTCGATCGTCGCGAGCCTGGAGTACGCCGTCGGCATCCTGAACGTCCCGCTGATCGTCGTTCTCGCGCACGACTCATGCGGAGCGGTGCGCGCGGCCATCGACGGCACCGCGATCGACTCGGCTCCGCTCCCGGCCGGCATCTGGAAGCTCATCGCACCGATCGTCCCCGCAGCGCGAAAGGTGCTCGCCGAGACCGGCGGCACGACGCCCGCGGACATCGACGCGGAGCTGGTCGGTCGCGAGCACCTGCGCAACACCGTCGCAGATCTGCTGCATTCGTCCGAGATGATCAGCAACGCCGTCGCCGACGGCCGCCTGGGCATCGTCGGCGCCAACTACCGTCTCGCAGAGGGCACCGCGGTGCCCGTCGTCACTGTGGGCATCGACACCGAGGGCTTCGTCCTCGCTTCCGAGGAGGGATCGGCATGACCGACATCGAGTACCGCATCGAGCACGACACCATGGGTGAGGTGCGCGTGCCCGCGAAGGCGCTGTACAGCGCGCAGACCCAGCGCGCCGTGGAGAACTTCCCGATCTCGGGCAAGGGTCTCGAGTCCACCCAGATCGCCGCTCTCGCGCGCATCAAGAAGGCCGCCGCGCTCGCCAACAAGGAGCTCGGCACGCTCGACGGCGCGATCGCCGACGCGATCGCCCAGGCCGCCGACGAGGTGGCATCGGGAAAGCATGACGGCGAGTTCCCCGTCGACACCTACCAGACGGGCTCCGGCACGTCGTCGAACATGAACATGAACGAGGTGCTGGCGAACCTGGCATCCGGAATCCTCGGCTCTGCCGTGCACCCCAACGACCACGTGAACGCGTCGCAGTCATCGAACGACGTCTTCCCGACGTCGGTGCACATCGCCGTCACCCAGGCGCTCATCGACACGCTCATCCCCTCGCTCGACCACCTCGCCGTCGCCCTTGAGGCGAAGGCCGAGCTGTGGAAGGACGCCGTGAAGTCGGGCCGCACCCACCTCATGGACGCGACCCCGGTCACACTGGGCCAGGAGTTCGGCGGCTACGCCCGTCAGATCCGCCTCGGCATCGAGCGTGTGCAGTCCGCCCTCCCCCGCGTAGCGGAGGTGCCGCTCGGCGGAACGGCAGTCGGCACGGGCATCAACACCCCGCTCGGCTTCCCGCAGAAGGTCATCGAGCTGCTCGCAGCCGAGACCGAGCTGCCGATCACCGAGGCGAAGGATCACTTCGAGGCGCAGGCCAACCGCGACGCCCTGGTCGAGACCTCGGGCGCGCTGCGCACCATCGCCGTGTCGCTGACGAAGATCAACAACGACCTGCGCTGGATGGGGTCGGGCCCGAACACCGGTCTCGGCGAGCTGCACATCCCCGACCTGCAGCCCGGATCGTCGATCATGCCCGGCAAGGTCAACCCGGTCGTCCCCGAGGCCGTGCTCATGGTGTGCGCGCGCGTGATCGGCAACGACGCGACGGTGGCCTGGGCGGGAGCATCCGGCTCGTTCGAGCTGAACGTCGCCATCCCCGTGATGGGCACGGCGCTGCTCGAGTCGATCCGTCTGCTCTCGAACGCCGTGCGCGTGCTGGCCGACAAGACCATCGACGGCCTCGAGGCCAACGTCGAGCGCGCCGCCGCCTTCGCCGGCATGAGCCCGTCGATCGTCACGCCGCTGAACAAGGTCATCGGCTACGAGGCTGCGGCGAAGATCGCCAAGCACGCGGTCGCCAAGGGCATCACGGTGCGCGACGCGGTCATCGACCTCGGCTACGTCGAGCGCGGTCAGATCTCGGAGGAGGAGCTCGACGCGAAGCTCGACCTCCTGTCGATGACGCACGCCGGCTGAGCCGGGGGGCGCCTTGTGCGCCTTTGCACAGATTTCCCCGTTCTGCACACGGATCCGCACGATTCGTGTGCAGAGCGGGGATTTCTGTGCTTGGACGCTTCTCCACACCTCAAACCCATCCACAACTTGTCCCCAATTCCTGGGATTCGGCACCGTCAGGTCCCTCCGCAGTCGCCAGAGTGGATGCCTTGCTCTCGGCTTCCGACACCATCCACCGCCTCGGCGGCGTCGCTCGAGGCGGGCACCTCCTGACGCTCGGGTTCGATCGTCGTCACCTCTCTGCCGCTGTGGCACGGGGTGAGATCCGACGTGTGCGACCCGGCGTCTTCAGCACGAACACTCTCTCTGGCGAAGTCCACACCGCAATCACCCACGGCGGCGCTCTCACCTGCGTGAGTGCTCTGCGTCTGAAGGGCGTCTGGACGCTCTCCGAGTCCGAAGCGGTCCACGTCTGGATGGGCCCGGGACGCCATGCCCGAGCGCACGAAAGATGCGGTTGCGTCAACCACTACCAGCAGGGACGCCCACCGCTGGGCACCGCTTCTCTCGTGACGGCACTGCTTCACTTTCGTCAATGCGAAGGCGATGAGGCGTTCTTCGCGGCCTTCGAGTCGGCTTGGCGCAAAGGGCTGCTGTCACGCGCGCAGCGCAATCAGGTCCGCGCCGGACTGCCCCGGGGTGCGCGGTGGCTGGTCGACCTTGCGAGACCGGATGCCGACAGCGGCCTGGAATCGCTGCTGCGGCTACGGCTTCACATCCTCGGCGTCCGCCTGGAGTGCCAGGTCACCATCTTCGGCATGGGGCGGTCGACTTCGTGGTCGACGGTCGCCTCATCATCGAAGCAGACGGCAAGGAGAACCACGACGGACCTACCAAGCGGCACAAGGATCTGGTTCGGGATGCCGCGGCTTCCGCCCTCGGGTACGAGACCCTGCACTTCGACTACGCACAGATCATCCACGACTGGGCTACGGTGCAGCGGTCCATCATCGCTGCGCTGCAGCGAACGGCTCAGCGAGCGTGACGCCGGCTGTGGATAACTTCCCCGGCGTTCCAACGATCCGGGTTACCGTGGTGCCGTGACGATGACGACCCCACTCGTGCGCACCGGCTCGGCCCTCGCCGCCGCCGGCCTGCTGATCGGGATGCTGTCGGCCTGCACTCCTGATGAGCCGACCCCGAAGCCCACGAAGACCGCCGCCTTCGCCACGGATGAGGAGGCGTTTGCCGCGGCAGAGGAAACCTATCGGGCGTATGTGGATGCGGTGAACACCTCCGACTTAGATCGTCCAGAGTCTTTCGAGCCTGTCTACGATTTCTTGACGGGAACGGCCCTCGCGGTTGAAAGGGAAAGCGTCAGCAAGTACCAAGCAGCGGCCATCATGCGTGAGGGCGACACCAGGTTCGATCGCTTCACTCCGGTCGCCGCCAGCGGCGAGACCATCACTGCCAACCTCTGCATCGACGTGAGCGCGGTGCAGCTTACATATTCTGACGGGTCTTCCGCCCTACCCCCCGATCGGCTGACGCGTGATTCTCGAGAGGTTACGTTTGTGTCCGGCGGCTCCCCCACGGGGCTTGCAATATCCGAGTACGACAACCCGGAAGGCGACTTCTCGTGTTGACCCGGCTTCGTCATCTGAAGGCTCTTGTGCTTGTCGTGACCCTCGGCGCGATGCTCTCTGTGACCGCACCTGCCGTCGCCGAAGAGAACGGCGACGAGCCGCCCACAGGCATTTTCGACCTCTGGTCAAAGAACAGCGACGGCACGACAACCATCGGGGGGAAGTCGCAGAGGCCGGGCTCGAACGGTATCCATCTTCTTCCTCAAGACGGCCTACCTCGGGCGGCTCGAACGCCACGATCGGCAACAGCCCTCGCCAATCCACCGGCTCCGATAGCTGCGTCGTGGACTGGGACGCGTATCTCGGGTGCTGGAGTGTCGGCGCTCCTAGTGTCCCCGCCCAGCCCGAGGATGGCGAGGAGTCCCCGGGCCTGCCGCCGATCACCATCACTGACCTGGCGAGCTTCTCCCCGGCCAAGGGCACCGTACTGGGCGAGCCGGACAACCTCGGCGTCGCGGGTCTGCCGACGAACTTCGTGACCGAGGCGGCGACGCACGTCCGTTCCGGCCAGCTGTTCGGATTCCCGATCGATGTGCGCTTCACGCCCGCGGCCTACACGTTCCACTACGGCGACGGAGAGTCGAACACCACCTCCTCCCCCGGCGCGAGCTGGCAGAGCCTCGGCCAGGCGCAGTTCACCCCGACTGGCACCAGTCACACCTACACCGAACGCGGCACGTACGACGCCAGCGTCGACGTCTCGTACACCGCCGAGATCGACCTCGGCGCCGGATGGTTCCCGATCGAGGGCCGGCTCGACATCTCTGGACCGACGCAGCAGATCCGCATCTTCGAAGCGCACACGGCCCTCGTCGCCCGCACCTGCGCCGAACAGCCCTCGGCCCCGGGCTGCTGAAACAGCCATTCACGCTCAGCCCGCCCGCTGAGCGCGCACGACCGGGCATCCGCGCCCCCTCCAGCCGGCCCGGCGGCCGTAACGCGATACGAACCGCGGGCCGACACTCCAGATGTCGGACGCATCTTCAGCGATCGCCCGACAACTGGTGTGTCGGCCCCCATGACGTCAAGTCAGCGAAGCCTTCGGACGAGGCGGCCAACCCAGCCAAGCAGGTCAGCTCAGCTCGCCACCCTCCAGCAGCTCGGTCACGAGCGCCGCGATCGCCGAACGCTCCGAGCGCTGCAGCGTCACGTGTCCGAACAGGTCGTGACCCTTCAGCGTCTCGATCACGCTCGCGATGCCGTCGTACCGGCCGACCCGAAGGTTGTCGCGCTGCCCGACATCGTGTGTGAGGATGACCCGCGAGTTCTGCCCGATGCGGCTCAGCACCGTCAGCAGCACGTTCCGCTCCAGCGACTGCGCCTCATCGACGATGACGAAGGCGTCGTGCAGCGACCGGCCGCGGATGTGCGTGAGCGGCAGAACCTCGAGCATCCCGCGCTCGACGACCTCCTCCAGCACGTTGCCCGAGACCACCGATCCGAGGGTGTCGAACACCGCCTGACCCCAGGGGTTCATCTTCTCGCCCTGGTCCCCCGGCAGGTAGCCGAGCTCCTGACCGCCGACGGCGAACAGCGGACGGAACACGATGATCTTCTTCTGCTGCTGCCTCTCGAGCACCGCCTCCAGACCCGCGCACAGCGCGAGCGCGGACTTCCCCGTGCCGGCTCGCCCGCCGAGCGACACGATGCCGACCTCCGGGTCGAGCAGCAGGTCGATCGCGATCCGCTGTTCAGCCGAGCGGCCGTGCATCCCGAACACCTCACGATCTCCTCGCACCAGCCGGTACTCGCCATCCGCGATCACGCGACCGAGCGCCGAGCCGCGCTCGGAATGGATGATGAGCCCGGTGTTCACCGGCATCCCCCGCACCTCTTCGCTGAGCCCGACCTCGCTCTCGTACAGGTCGCTCATCTCGTCGCCCGAGAGGTCGAGGGTCGCGATGCCAGTCCAACCGGCATCCACCGCCTGCTCGGCCAGGTACTCCTCGGCCGCCAGACCCAGCGACGCCGCCTTCACGCGCATCGGCAGGTCCTTCGACACGATCGTGACGTTCTGCCCGTCGCCGGCGAGCTGCGCCGCCGTGGCGAGGATGCGGCTGTCGTTGTCGCTGAGCCGGATGCCCGCGGGCAGCAGCGACATGTCCGCATTGCCCAGCTCGACGCGCACAGTGCCGCCATCCCCCACCTCGATCGGGAAGTCCAGCCGACCGTGCTCGATGCGCAGCTCATCGAGGTGGCGCAGCGCGCGCCGGGCGAAGTAGCCGAGCTCAGGATCGTGGCGCTTGCCCTCCAGCTCGCTGATGACCACGACGGGAAGCACGATCGAGTGCTCCGCGAAACGGAACAGGGCCTCTGGGTCGCTCAACAGGACCGAGGTGTCGAGCACATATGTGCGAAGAGCCGTGTCATCGTGTGACACGGCTCGGGCTGCTGACGTGGACTGCTGCTGTGCTGTACGTGTGGTCACGATCCACTCCCACTCGGGATGTGCTCCCGGCTCTGCAGCGAGTCGACCAGGGTCACGAGTCGCAGACCTTCAGGCCGACCCGACCGGACACGGTGTCCGATGCCATGAACGTACTTCCGCGACGTGCACGACGCGCGCGACACGCTGAACACGTCGCTTAAGTTCCGGTGAACGGCCGACGTCCGAACCCCTCGAGCGCCGCATCCAGCATGTCGAGCGTCTCCTCGCTGGTCCCCGCGTGCGCAGCCACACGCACAGCGCCCGCACGGCTGGTGAGCACCAGTCCCGCGTCGGCGAGCGCGGTGCCGAGCGCCTCCGCGTCATCCGGCACCAGGGAGACGATCCCCGCTCGCCGCTGCGGCTCGCGCGGCGTCTCGACCCGGATGCCATGGCGCGCCGCCATGTCGATCATCCGGGCGACGTTCTCGGACACCCGCGACTCGACCCAGGCAACGCCGACACCGTGCAGCTCGTCGAGAGCGGCCGCTAACCGCGCGGACGCGAGATGGTCGGGAACGCTCGTCGTGTAAGCACGCGCTGTGGCGGCGGGAGCGGGGACGGCACCCCGGAACGGGCCGCTGGCAGCCAGCCCGGTGATCCCGCTCAGCACCGGCGCGACGCGCTCGCGCGCCGCATCCGAGAAGCGGGCGAACCCCGTGCCGCGACCGGCCCGCAGCCACTTGTAGCCGTGACCGACGACGACGTCCGCCGCCGACCAGTCCTCCTCGACGACGCCGAACGACTGCACGGCATCGACGACCAGCAGACGCTCCGGGCCGATCAGCTCGCGAAGGGCCGCGAGGTCCGCGCGATAGCCGGTGCGATAGTCGACGTGGCTCACCGCGAGCGCGGTGACCGACGCGTCGAGCGCGGCGCCGACGGCATCCGCAGTCACCCATCCATCCTGCGGGTCGATCCAGCGCGGCGCCAGCCGCCCCTCCGACAGATCGGCCGCCCGCTGCAACGGCAGGGTGATGCTCGGGAACTCGGAGGTCGCGGCGATCACCGTGCCGGTCAGTCCGTACAGGGCGTGCTGCAGGGCATCCGTCGAACTCGGGCGCAGCACCACCTCGTCGGTTCGTGCGCCGAGCAGCCCGGCGAGCGCGTCGACGGCCTCGACGCTGCTCGACTGCACTCGGGCGTGGTCGTGCGGAGAGAAGGATGCGAGCTGCTCGCCGGCACTGTCGAGTGCCGCCCGCACCGCCGGCGACAGCGGGCCGAGAGCCGCCCAGTTCAGATAGCCGGTCTCGCCGGCGAACGACACGAGGTATCGCTCCGCCGTCTCCGGCGGGGTCTCCTCGGTCATCGTCCGAACCGGCGGTCGCGGTCGGCGAAGTCGCGGATGGCTCGCAGGAAGTCCACCTCGCGCAGGTCGGGCCCGAGCGCCTCGACGAAGTAGAACTCGCTGTGCGCGCTCTGCCACAGCAGGAAGTCGCTCAGTCTCTGCTCGCCGCTGGTGCGGATGACGAGGTCGGGATCGGGCTGGCCGCCGGTGTACAGGTGCTCGCCGATCATCTCGGGCGTGAGCTGCTCGGCCAGGTCCTCGAGAGTGCCACCGGAGGCATCGTGCTTTCCGATGATGCTGCGCACGGCATCGACGATCTCGTTGCGTCCCCCGTAGCCGACGGCGAGGTTGACGTGCAGCCCGGCGTGTCCGCTCGTGCGCTCCTGCGCCTCCGCCAGCACCCGCGACAGCTCGGGCGGCAGGATGTCGGAGCGTCCCACGTGCTGCACCCGCCACTCGCCGTGCTCGGCGAGCGAGTCGGCGAGTTCGGCGATGATCTCGATGAGATCGCCGATCTCCTTCGAGTCGCGTTTGAGCAGGTTGTCGGCCGAGAGCAGGTAGAGCGAGACCACGCCGATGCCGAGCTCATCGCACCAGCCGAGGAATTCGCGCATCTTCGCGGCCCCCGCACGGTGACCGGCGGCCGCGCTTTCGAAGCCGAGTTGGCGGGCCCATCGACGATTGCCGTCGATCATCATGGCGACGTGGTGGGGAGCCTTCGACGCATCTATGCGCCGCCGCAGGCGTCTCCCGTAGAGCCGATAGAGGGGTCCCCGTCCCGAGCTCTCGCGTGCAGTCACGTGCCTACGCTACCGCCACCGACGCCGCCGCAGCACTCAGGACATGTACCGCTGGCGGCATGCGCCCGATCGTAGAGTGAGCGGGTGAGCACCCGACCCTCTGACGACGCAGATGTCCCCGAGCTCCCCCTGATGGAAGCGGCCGCGGTCGATGCCGCGGTCGAGGTCAGACCGACCTGGCGAGGCTGGATCCACGCGGGCACCTTCCCGGTCGCGATCGTCGCCGGCGTCGTGCTGATCACCCTCGCGCAGGGCGCTCCCGCCAAGTGGGCGGCAGCGGTGTTCATGGTGACGTCGATGCTCCTCTTCGGCAACTCGGCACTCTACCACCGGTTCGACTGGGGTCCGACGACCAAAGCGGTTCTCAAGCGCATCGACCACGCCAACATCCTGCTGCTGATCGCCGGCACGTACACGCCTCTCGCGACGCTCGCGCTGCCGCCGCAGAAGGGGCTCACGCTGCTCGTCGTCGTGTGGAGCGGGACGGTGCTCGGCATCCTGTTCCGCGTCTTCTGGATCAACGCCCCGCGCTGGCTGTATGTCGCCCTCTACCTCGCACTCGGCTGGGCCGCGGTGATGTACATGGCCGATCTGCTGCAGGCCAACGTGGCGATGATGGTGCTCGTCTGCGTCGGCGGTCTGCTGTACACCGCGGGAGCGATCGTCTACGCCATGAAGAAGCCGAACCCGTGGCCCGGGCACTTCGGATTCCACGAGATCTTCCACGTCTGCACCGTGCTCGCCTTCCTCTGCCACTGGACGGCGTGCCTGCTCATCTCGCTCGAGCCGCTCTCCCCCTCGCTCGGCTTCGGCGCCTGACGCCGACGGCGCGGTCTCGCATCCACTGAATCCGGATGCCCGATCCTGTGCCCTCGACGCGGGACGTAACGCTCCGCGTCGTCATCTCAGCGCGAGGGATACGCTCGAATTCCGCGTCACAGCAGAGGAGCGACAATGGCCGAAGTAGAGAGCTTCACCCTGGACCACACCGCCGTCAGCGCACCGTACGTGCGTCTCATCAGCGTCGAGCACGGGCCGAAGGGCGACGCGATCTCGAACTTCGACGTGCGATTCGTGCAGCCGAACGAGGGCGAGATCCCCACGGCCGGTCTGCACACCATCGAGCACCTGCTGGCGAGCGTCGTCCGCGACCGCATCGACGGACTCATCGACATCTCGCCGTTCGGATGCCGCACCGGCTTCCACGCGATCTTCTGGGGCGAGCCTGACGTCACGGACGTCGTCGCAGCGGTGCGCGGCGGCCTGCAGTTCATCGCCGAGACCGCCGCATGGAGCGACGTGCCCGGCGTCTCCGCCGTGGAATGCGGCAACTACCGCGACCACAGTCTGCACAGTGCGAAGGAGTGGTCGAAGACCATCCTCGATCAGGGCATCAGCCTCGACGCGTTCCAGCGCGTCGGGGTGTGAGCCGGACGGGTCTCAGCGCCTGTTCTCGTCGCCGTCGGCCTGATCGCGCAGCGCCGCCTCCTCGGCATCCAGCTCTTCGCGCACCTCTTCGCGGTAGCGCACCTTGCGGATGCGGCGGTTCATGTCCCAGATCAGCAGCACGACGGCGGCGACGATGATCACGATGATCGCGAAGCCCGCGAATCCGGGGGTCACCGAGTTCGGGTCGACCGTCATCGACGGCGTCGGCATCGGGGTGGTCTCACCGAACAGGATCATGGTCCGCCTTCTCCTCGCAGGTCGAATAACCTGGAAGTCCAGCCTATCCGCCGTCCACCCCCGGGAGAGACGTGACCACCGCACGCGAGCTCGATGAGCGATACGGTCGCACCCCCCGGCGACGCCTCCCCTGGATCATCTTCGGCGCCGCCGCCCTGGCGGCGGTCGTCGCCCTCGGCTGGACGATCGTGGCGAAGCAGATGAGCGCGGTGGATGCCGACGATCTGGGCTTCACGGTGGTCGACGCGCACAGCGTCGACCTGCGCTTCCAGTTCACCGCGCCGCAGGGCGCCGACGTCGCCTGCGCGGTGGAGGCGCTCGACGTGGAATTCGGCGTCGTCGGCTGGAAGATCGTCGAGATCCCCGGCGGGGAGCATCACACGAAGGGCGTCGCCGTCAGCATCCCGACCGTCGCCGAGGCGAACACCGGTTTGGTGAAGGCCTGCTGGGTCGCCTAGAATCATCCGAAAGATGACCGACGCCCCGGCCGATACCGGGGCGTCTTCGCATATCCCACGGGTCGTTCGACGACTCGATATCCGAGAAGCCCCTGCAGGGGCTCACACCGAAGGAGCAGGCTGTGTCCACAGACGCTCAGGTACCTTTCCTCACGCAGGAGGCGTACGACCGCCTCGTCGAAGAGCTCGAGCACCTCTCGACGGTCGGCCGTGAAGAGATCGCCGCCCGCATCGAAGCGGCCCGCGAAGAGGGCGACCTCAAGGAGAACGGCGGTTACCACGCCGCGAAGGACGAGCAGGGTAAGCAGGAGGCGCGCATCCGCACGCTGCAGCAGCTGCTGAAGACGGCGAAGGTCGGCGAGGCGCCCACCAGCCGCGGCATCGTCGAGCCCGGCACGGTCGTCACCGCGATCGTCGCGGGCGACGAGGAGGTCTTCCTGCTCGGCAGCCGCGAGATCGCAGCCGGCGGGGACCTCGACGTGTACAGCGAGGCCAGCCCGCTCGGTCAGGCGATCCTCGGCCTCAAGGTCGGCGACAAGTCCAGCTACGAGGCGCCCAACGGTCGCGCCATCACCGTCGAGGTCACGGGCGTCGAGACCTACACCGGCTGATCCGCGCAGACGACGAACGGCGGGATGCTCCAGAGCGTCCCGCCGTTCTCTGTCTTCCGGGATCAATCCGGGACGACGACGGGCGCGAAGCCGGCCTGCCGCAGCGTCTCCAGAGCGAGTTCGGTGTGCTCCGGGCCGCGGGTCTCGATCGAGAGCTGCAGGATCATGTCGCTGATCTGCAGACCATGCCCGTGACGGGTGTGCAGCACCTCCATGACGTTGGCGCCGGCCTGCGCGAGCAGATCGGACACCTTCGCGAGCTGACCCGGTCGGTCGGGAAGCGGGATGCGCACCGTCGCGTACCGGCCGGATGCCGCGAGCCCATGCGCCACGACCCGCTGCAGCAGCATCGGATCGATGTTGCCGCCGGAGAGGATCGGCACGGTCACCCCTGTGCCGCGCACCTTGCCGGCGAGGATCGCGGCGACTCCCACGGCGCCGGCCGGCTCGACGACGACCTTGGCGTGCTCGAGCAGCGCAAGAAGAGCGCGGGCGATGTCGTCCTCGGTGACCGTCACGACTTCGTCGACGAGCTCGCGGATGATCTCGAACGGCACGTCCCCCGGTTTGGCGACCAGGATGCCGTCGGCGATCGTCGGGTGCGTCTGGATCTCCACGGGGCTGCCGGCCTGCAGGGACGGCGGCACCGCGGCTGCGTTCTCGGCCTGCACGCCGATGACGCGCACGGTGCGTCCGGCAGCGGCAGCGGCTGCCTTCACCGCAGCGGCGACGCCGGCGATGAGTCCGCCTCCGCCGATGCCCATGATCACCGTGTCGACGTCGGGGACGTCCTGGATCACCTCGAGGCCGAGCGTGCCCTGTCCCACGACGATGTCGCGGTGGTCGAACGGGTGGATCAGCACCGCCCCGGTGCGCTCGGCGAACTCCGCGGCGAGTCGCAGCGACGTCGCCACCGTCTCGCCCTCGAGCACGACCTCAGCGCCGTAGCCTCGCGTGGCGAGCAGCTTGGGCACGGGTACGCCGAGCGGCATGAAGATCGTCGCCGGGATCCCGAGCATCTGGGCCGCGAGCGCCACGCCCTGCGCGTGGTTTCCGGCGGAGGCCGCGACCACTCCCCTGGCGCGCTCCTCCTCCGTCAGACGCGACAGACGATAGGTGGCCCCGCGGATCTTGAACGACCCGGTCCGCTGCAGGTTCTCCATCTTGAGCATGACCGGCGAACCGAGGACCTCCCCGAGCGCGCGCGACAGCTCGGTCGGCGTGCGGGAGATCACCCCCGCGAGGCTCTCCGCCGCGGCGGTGAACTCGGCAAGGCTCGGGATGGCGGCGACGCTGGGGACTGCGGTCATCGATTCCTCCTCTGCCGCTCGCGCGGCACTGTGCTCCAGATGAGATCTTCGGGGGCCGGCTCACGCCCCGTGCGCCACGCGCCCGAGCTGATGGTGACGGCCGCGACGTTGACGAATGCGGCGAGCGGAACCGCGAAGAGGGCTCCGGGGATCCCGGCGATCATCGCTCCGCCGGCCACCACGAGCACCACAGCCAAGGGGTGCACCTTGACCGCCGAGCCCATCAGGATGGGCTGCAGGATGTGCCCCTCGAGCTGCTGCACCAGCAGAACCACGCCGAGCATGAGCAATCCGATCACCGGTCCGTTGTAGACCAGCGCGAGGAACACCGCCACGGCTCCTGTGACGACGGCGCCGACGATCGGCACGAACGAGCCGAGGAACACGAGCACGGCCACGGGAATGGGCATGGGCACGCCGAGCAGGGCGGCGCCGACGCCGATGCCGACGGCGTCGATGCCGGCGACGAACATCTGCGTGCGCGCGTAGTTGACGACGGTGGCCCAGCCGTTGCGCGCTCCGGCGTCGGCCGCCGGCCGGGCGGCGCGCGGGAACAGCTTGAGCGTCCAGCGCCAGATGCCTGCCCCGTCGGCGAGCAGGCAGATGAGGATGAACAGCGCGAGCAGCGTGCCGGTGAGGATGTGGGCAGCCGTGCCGGTGACCGCGAGCGCGCCGTTCAGCAGCAGATCGGCCTGCTCGTCGAGCAGGCCGATGCCCTGCTGGATGTACGCGTCGATCTGCTGTTCGGTGAGCTGCAGCGGGCCGTCGAGCAGGAAGGCGCGCACCTGCTGGATGGCATCCATGGTCTTGGCCTGCACGTCGGGCAGCTGCGCCCGCACCTGCCACACCACCAGCCACAGCAGTCCCGTGACGACCGCGATCGTTCCGAGGACCGTGACCGCGATCGCCAGCCAGCGGGGGAAGCGAGCGCGAAGCATGAGCTGGAAACCGGGCCACAGCAGCGCGGTGATGAGGATGGCGACCATCAGGGGGATGACCAGCAGCTTGAGCAGCATCACCAGCCAGATGAACAGCGCGATCAGGCCGGCGATCACCAGCAGTCGCCAGGCGTATGCAGCTGTGACGCGGACCGGGGCCGGCACCTTGTCGTCGGCCGAGGTGGTCACTGTGCGGTCGAGCACGGGTGGCTCATATCGGAACGGATTGCGGAACCTCGGCCTGGGGTCGTCGCTCATTGTGCAATTCTACGTACGGCCCGAATCGCGCTCGCACCTGATGTCGGCAGGTGCGGCTACTCTGGCGCGGTGACCGCTCGACCCTCGCACACCCTCAGCGCCGCCGAGGCGCGCCGGATGACGCTGGCGGCGCAGGGGTTCTCTCGACGCCGACCGGATGCCGTGGCCGCCCGCCACCTGCATCGGACGATGTCGCAGCTGGGCGTGCTGCAGATCGACTCGGTCAACGTGTTCGCGCGCTCCCACTACATGCCGATGTTCTCGCGGCTGGGTTCGTACGACCCCGCTCTGCTGGATCGCACTTTCGTGTCGCAAACGACGCACTATGTGGAGTACCTCGCGCATGAGGCGACGTTCATGCCGGTCGCGGACTGGGCGCTGTGGGGCTTCCGCATGCAGGAGTGGCGTGAGCGGGCGGAGCGACCGGGCGCATGGGGCCACGTGCACAGCCGCACCCTCGACTGGGTGCGCGACGAGCTGCGCGCCCGGGGTCCGCTGCGACCCGCGGACCTGCGCGACGACGCGCCACGCGAGCGCGGCTCGTGGTGGGACTGGGACGACGCGAAGATCGCGCTCGAGCACCTGTGGCGCCGCGGAGAGGTGGCGATCGCTGGCCGGATGGGGTTCGAACGGCGCTACGGTCTGGCGGCGCAGATCATCCCGTCGGCCATCCATGACACCGTGCTCCCCCGCGCTGACGCGGTGCGCGAGCTGGTGCGGCGCGCGGCGCGATCATACGGCGTCGCGACCGTCGGCGATCTGAACGACTACTACCGCCTGCGCGATCAGTCCGCCGTGCGTGCGGCGGTGGGCGAGTTGGAAGACGTGGGCGAGCTGGAGCCGGTCTCCGTTCGAGGATGGGAGCGCGGGGGAAAGCCGATCGCGGCCTGGCGCCACCGCGACGCGACGCTGCCCCGCCGCATCGATCGAGCAGCGCTGCTGACCCCGTTCGACCCGGTGGTGTGGTTCCGGGATCGCGCTCTTCGGGTGTTCGACTTCGACTACCGGATCGAGATCTACGTGCCGGCCGACCGCCGACGGTACGGCTACTACTCCCTGCCGATGCTCGTCGGCGACCGCGTCGTCGGGCGCGCCGATCTGAAGGCCGACCGGGCCGCGTCGACACTGCGCGTGCAGTCAGCGTGGTGGGAGCAGCACGCCCGGCCCGATGTGGACGCAGCGCGCATCGCCGAGGAGCTGGTGAGCGCAGCGGCCTGGCAGGGTCTCGAGCGGATCAGCGTGTCCGGCTGGGGTGACGCGGCGGACGACCTGGCCCGCGCCCTGCACGGCCCCGAGACCTCCGTCGAACGTCACGTGCACCCGCGGGAATGACGAACGCCCTGTCGGATGACAGGGCGTTCGATCGCAGATGTCAGAACTGCACGCGCGGCGGTTCGGAGATCGCGCCGTCGTCGTTCACCTCGAAGAACTCGCGCTCGGTGAAGCCGAGGCCGCGAGCGAAGAGGTTGTTCGGGAAGACCTTGATCTTGGTGTTCAGCTCGCGCACGCCGCCGTTGTAGAAGCGACGCGCGGCCTGCACCTTGTCTTCGGTGTCGACGAGCGAGTGCTGCAGCTGCAGGTAGTTCTGGCTGGCCTGCAGCTGCGGATATGCCTCGGCGACCGCGAACAGGCTGCGCAGCGCCTGCTGCAGGTGCCCCTCGGCGACGCCGGCCTCGGCCGGCCCGGAGGCGGCGAGTGTCTCGGCACGCGCTCGGGTCACGCCCTCGAAGACCTCTTTCTCATGCGCGGCGTAGCCGCGCACCGTCTCGATGAGGTTGGGGATGAGGTCGGCTCGGCGCTTGAGCTGCACGGAGATCCCACTCCAGGCCTCGTCGACGCGCACCTTCAGCTGCACCAGCGAGTTGTACGTCGACCACAGATAGATGCCGACGAGCAGCAGCACTCCGACGACGATCAGTACCGGCCACAGCCATTCCATGCACAGCCCCCTCTTGAACCGACATCCATCCTATGCGCGGATCACTGCGCGTCGGCTGGACGACAGGCCGAGCTCAGGCCCCGAGGATGCGCTCGAGGTGCCGGTTGCCGAACAGCCGGTCGGGATCGAGACGGTCGCGCAGCGCGATGAAGTCGTCGAACCGCGGGTAGCGTTCGCGCAGCTGCTCGGCATTCAGGCTGTGCAGCTTGCCCCAGTGCGGGCGGCCGCCGTGCGCGAGCATGATCTGCTCGACCGCGTCGAAGTACTCGCGCGGATCGACACGCCAGTAGCGATGCACGGCGATGTAGGCGGTGTCCCGGCCGGATGCGGTCGACAGCCACAGATCGTCGGCCGCGGCGAAGCGGACCTCGACCGGGAACTCGATACGCCATCCGCGGTCGGCGATGAGCTGACGCAGCTCGCCGAACGCCGCGACGACGTTCTCGGCCGGCAGCGCGTACTCCATCTCACGGAAGCGCACGTTGCGGTGGTGGATGAGGACCCGGTGCGATCGATCCGAGCACTCCACATCGCCGGTCAGCGTGACCGCGAGCCGGTTGAACGGCGGGATCGCGGCCGGCACGAGCCGGCTCACCGCGCAGAACGCGCCGAACACGCCGTTCTCAAGGACGCTCTCGTCGAGCCAGCGCCGAAGGGCCGGGATGGGGCGGCGAGGCGCCGATTCGGGCAGGCGCGTCTGTGTCTTCGTCAGTGCGACGTCGGTGTGCGGATGCCAGTAGAACTCGAAATGATCGGCATCCGCCACCCGCTCGCGCAGCGAGCCGAGAGTCTCGTCGAGGGGCACAGGCGCGTCGAGCGCATGCATGACGAACGCGGGCACGCACTGCAGCGTGACCTCGACGACGATGCCCAGAGCCCCCAGGCCCACGACCGCTCCGGCGAGCAGCTCGCTGTTGTGATCCTGATCGATGCGCATGAACTCGCCTGCCGCGGTGACCAGAGTGAGGCCTCGCACCTGCGTGGCGATGCCGCCGAAGCGAGCGCCCGTGCCGTGGGTGCCGGTCGAGATCGCGCCGCTGATCGACTGCCGGTCGATGTCGCCGAGGTTCTGCATCGCCAGCCCGTATGGCTTCAGCAGTGCGGGGATGCGATGCAGGCACGTGCCTGCGAGCAGCGTCACGCGACCGGTCTGCGGGTCGGCGGAGACCAGCCCCTGCAGGTCGTCGAACTCGAGCAGCACTCCGGGGGCCGCGGCGATCCCGGTGAAGCTGTGCCCTGCGCCGACGGCCTTGACGGTGAGCCCCTGAGATGCTGCCGCCACGACCGATCGCTGCACACCCTCGGGCGAGCGCGGACGCTCGACGCGCATCGGACGCACGGCCGCCGTGCGGCCCCAGTTCTGCCAGGTTCCGCCGGGTCGCGTCATAGGAAGGCCTTCCCCTCGCCACGGTAGGTGGGCAGCTCGCCGATCACGGTGCCATCCGAGACGAGATGGTACCGGTCGACGCGCTCCGCCGGCTCGCCGCTCTTCGCATGCCGGAACCAGACCCGATCGCCGACCCGCAGCTCGCGTGCGGCCGGACCCCGCAGCGGCGTCTGCACCTCGGCCGCGGCTTCTCGTCCCAGGGTGCGCAGCCCTGCCGGCCACACGGGCAGGGGCTGACGGGATGCCAGGGCCGGGCCGGATGCGATCCAGCCGCCGCCCAGCACCGTCGCGATGTCGTGCGTCGGCTTGCGGACGACGTCGAGTGCGAACGCAGCCGCGGGCGCGGGCCGGAAAGAGCGGTACCCGTCGAAGAGGTGGCCGGCGAGCAGGCCGCTGCCCGCGGTCGCCTCGGTGAGCGACTGGTCGCTGCCGGTGAACTCCAGGGAACCGGTCCCTCCGCCGTTGAGGAACTCGAGGGGCGCCACCTGGGCCATCGCGTCGGCGATCTCGGCGCGCCTGCGGCGCAGTTCGTCGCGGGAGCGCGCCTGGACCATGCGGATCACCGGGGCGTCGGGCCCTGCGGCATCCCCCTGCCCGGCGATCTGCGCTTCGTACATCTGCAGCCCCACGAGGCGGAAGCCGGGGCGGCGCACGACCTCGCGGCCGAACGCGGCGACGTCCGATGCCGAGTACAGCGGCGACCTGCGCACACCGATATGACCGAGAGACGTCGATCGCAGCGAGGCGTCGACGTCGATCGCGACCCGCACCTCCGGCCGCGTGCCGGGAGCCGCGACGGAGTCGATCAGGTCGAGGTGAGCGGTGTCGTCGATCATCAGCGTGATGCGCGACGCCGCCTGCTCATCCCCGAGCAGTCGGCGCAGGCTCGCGCGGTCGACGGTCGGGTAGCCGAGCACGATGTCGTCATGCTGCTCGGCGAGCCACAGTGCCTCGGCCAGGGTGAAGGCGAGCAGTCCGCGGTATCCCGGCAGCTCGAGCACGGCGTCGAGCACGGCGCGCACCCGTACGGACTTCGTCGCGACGCGGATCGGGATGCCTCCGGCGCGCACGAGAAGATCCATCGCGTTGTGCCGCAATGCCTCGCGGTCGATCACCGCCACCGGTGCGGGCAGGTGCGCGGTCGCCTCGGTCAGCGATGACCAGTGGCGCTTGGGGGATGACCAGAGCGCGTCGGAATCGGATGTCGGGCGCTGGCCTGCAGTGAGATCGAGCACTCCCCCACCCTAATGACCCACCTCGAGCGTCGATAGGCTGAAGGCGGGCCCCCATAGCCCAATGGCAGAGGCAGGCGTCTTAAACACGCTTCAGTCTGGGTTCGAGTCCCAGTGGGGGCACGGAGTGACCGGCTGGCGCACGAGCACAGGCGAACTCGCGAGCGCAGGAGAAATCCGCCCGATCAGGCCTACCTCCGCGTGTTCTCCTGTTCTCGGTGGGCCGTGGAGCGGCCGTGGGGACGCGTTCGAGTCGCAGCGGGGGCACGAAGAAGGGTCCGCCTGAGCTCTCGCTCTGGCGGACCCTTCTCTCAGCCTCGGGTCAGACCGTCGTCTCGACGCTCTCGGTCTTCTCGGTCTCGGTCTTCTCGGCGGCGGGCTTCTTGGCGGCCCGCCGCTTCGCGGCGGGCTTCACTTCGTCTCGCTTCGCTCCCTCAGTGCGCCGCTTCGCCGCGGTCTTCTTCGCTGCCGGCTCCTTGGCGGGCGTTGCAGCGTCGGTGTTCACCGGAGCCGGCTTCCCGGCATCCGACTTCGCAGCGTCCTTCTGCGCAGCCGGCTCGGCAGGCGCTGCTGCCGGTGCCGCCGCCGGGCGCGGACGGGCGGCGTACTCCTCGAAGGCCGCGCGCGGGTGCTGCACGGCGGCGAGGTTCGCGAAGTCGCGACCGAGCCACACGTTGTTCCACCAGCCCCAGAGCACACGCCACTTGCGCTCCCAGGTCGGCATCGCCAGACCGTGGTAGCCGCGGTGCGCGATCCAGGCGAAGAAGCCCTTGATCGCGATGTTGCCGGACTGGAAGACGCCGTCGTAGAGGCCGAGGCCGGCCACAGCGCCCAGGTTCTTGTGGAAGTAGTCCTTGGTCCCCTCCCCGCGCAGCACGGCGACGAGGTTCTTCGCGAGCAGCTTCGCCTGACGCACCGCGTGCTGGGCGTTGGGGACGCAGGTGCCGTCAGGGAGTCCGCCGGTCTTGTCGGGGACCGCCGCGATGTCGCCGGCCGCCCAGGCGCCCTCGACGGGGTTGCCCTCGGCGTCGACGACCCGCAGGTCGGCCTGCGCGGTGATGCGGCCGCGCTGCTCGGTCGGCAAGTCGCCGCCGCGCACGACAGTGGGGTTCGCCATGACTCCGGCGGTCCACACGATCAGATCGCTGGGGATGACCTCGCCCGTCGAGAGCTCGACGTTGCCGTCGACGGCGCTCGCGACCTGGGTGTCGAGGTGGATGAAGGCGCCGCGCTTGGCGAGGTCCTTCATGACCCACTTGCTGGTCTCGAGCGAGACCTCGGGCATGATGCGTCCCATGGCCTCGATGAGGTGGAAGTGCGTGTCGTCGAACGACAGCTGCGGGTACTTCGAGATCAGCGACGAGGCGAACGAGCGCAGCTCCGCGAAGGCCTCGATGCCTGCGAAGCCGCCGCCGACGACGACGACGGTCAGCAGCCGGTCGCGCTCGGGGCCCGCGGGGATCGCCGCAGCCATGTCGAAGTTCGTCAGCAGGCGGTCGCGCACCGCGACGGCCTCTTCGATCGTCTTCAGGCCGATCGCGTTGTCGGCGATGCCCGGGATCGGGAAGGTGCGCGAGACCGCGCCGCCGGTGACGACGATCTGGTCGTACGCGAACTCGTACGGCTCGCCGATCGGCGGGGTGATCGTGGCGACCTTGTTCGCGTGATCGATGCCGGTCACCCGAGCGGTGATCACGTGAGTCGTCTTGAGATGACGGCGGTGCGTGACGACGGCGTGGCGCGGCTCGATCGATCCGGCTGCGATCTCCGGCAGGAAGGGCTGGTACGTCATGTACGGCAGCGGATCCACCATCGTCACATCGGCCTCGCCCTTGCGAAGGTGCTTCTCGAGCTTCCAGGCGGTGTAGAAACCTGCGTAGCCTCCACCGACAATCAGAATGCGGGGTGCAGTGCTGTTCTGAGGCACAGGGGGACAACTCCTCGTCGTCAGGGTGTGGGAGAGCGTCTACCGCGCTCCGATCGGATGCGCCGGGCAGCTGCGGTGACGCCAAGCGCTACCAGGATACCAGGCACCGTGAGGGCCAGCAGCGGCAGGGTACCGTATCGCAGCGACTCCGAAGTCGGCAGCAGCGGGGAGACCGCTTCGAGGGACTGCTCGACGGGGGGAAGCGGCGGCACGGCGACCGGCGTCGCGGGCTGCGCCGGCGCCGGCTGCTCGGGAGCGTCGGCGCGCCGATAGACGCGGATCCACTCCTTCAGATCGCCCATCGGGTTGCTCGCGACGCGGGGAATGGATGCCGTGACCGCAGCCTCGGCGTCGAGCAGACCGAAGCCGTAGAGCGGGTCCGGCGTGCGGGCCATGTCGGGCACCGGCACCGCCGTCCTGATCAGGCGGTTGATCACGTTCGCGGCATCCAGATCCGGGTGCGCGGCGCGCACCAGCGCGGCGGCGCCGGTGACGATCGGCGCGGCACCGCTCGTGCCGTCCCATGAGCGCAGGGTGCCGTCCGCCGACACCCCGAGCAGCGACTCGCTCGGTGCCGAGATGCCGATCGTGATGCCCTGGGTGGATGCCCCCTGGCTGGCGACCCCGGTCTGGTCCACGCCGCCGACGGTCAGCACACCCGGAATCGTGGCGGGCGCGCCGATCATCGAAGTTCCGCTGCCCCGGTTGCCTGCGGCGACGATCACGACGACGTCGTGCTCGAAGGCGTAGAGGAACGCCTGGTCCCAGCTGCGGTCCCAGTCGAGGGTGTTGGTGGTGAAGGAGAGGTTGATGACGTCCGCGCCGTGGTCGACGGCCCACTTCATGGCCTCGACCACCTGGTCGACGAACGGCTTCGTCGAGGCGGAGCCGGGGAAGCCGAGCGAGACCGACAGCAGCTGCGCCTCGGGGGCGACGCCGATCATCCCGGTGCCGTCGGGGTTTCCGCGTCCGGCGGCGAGTGAGGCGACCCAGGAGCCGTGGTTGGGATCGCGCACGCCGACGGGGGTGCGCCCGTCTGCACTGCCGACGCCAGACACGTCGGTGCCGTCAGCCACCGCTCCGTCGAAGATCACCGGGGGCTTGCCGATGCCGGTGTCGATGATCGCGATCTTCACGCCCTTGCCCCTGGTCACGCTCCAGGCCTGCCGGATCCCGGCTCCGTCGAGCCAGTACTCCGACGCTCGTGCCGGGTCGTTCGGGTCGTCGGGAATGGGCAGCGCAGCCGGCGTCGGGGTCTCGGTCGTCGCCTGCACCGCAGAGGTCGGCGAGGCATCCGAGGCGGATGCAGGCACGGCCGCGAACGCCGCGGATGCCACGATCGCCGCAGTCAAGGCGACGCAACGCAGCATCCGGGGAGCGGTCATGACGCGCTGTCCGCCAGCGCAGCGCCGGGGTCGATGCATGCGCACCGCTCGGGCGACCAGGTGGAGCGCTCCAGCGCGGCATCCCCCATCGGGTTCACGCCGGGGCCAGCCGCGAGGGCATGACCGGCGAGCGCGTGCAGGCACTTCACGCGCGTCGGCATTCCTCCCGCCGAGATGCCGTCGATCTCGGGGACGTCTCCGAACTGCGCCCGGTCGGCGAGGTACGCCTCGTGAGCGCGTCCGTAGGCCGCGGCGACGTCAGCATCCTCCTCGAGCATCCGCGCCAGCTCCGGCATCACCTGCGTCGCCTCGAGGGTCGACATCGCCGCGGTCGCGGCCGGGTGCGTCAGGTAGTAGAACGTCGGGAAGGGCGTCCCGTCGTCCAGACGGGGCGCCGTCGCCACCACGGTCGGGTTGCCGCAGACGCACCGCGCGGCGATGCCGATGACGCCGCGGGCGGCACGGCCCAGCTGGTTCGAGACCACGACGATCTCTGCAGCCGTGGGCGTCGGGAAGGGAGGTGTCGTCACCTCACCAGGGTACGCGAGGGACGCTGTGACCGATGTCGCGCCTACTGGTTCGGCGCCTCGACCGCGGTCTTCGCGAGCCCCGCGGAGGTCAGGCCGCGCAGCAGCTGCGGCATCCAGTCGGCCGGGCGCTCCTTCAGCTGATCGCTGACCTCTTGCTGCTCGGGCGGCAGATCGGCGGGATCGAGATCGAAATCGATGAGGAACGGCACTTCCCCCGGCTTCACGTAGTACAGCCGCTCGCGAGCCTGCGTGGTGATGTAGGCAGGGTCGTCCCAGCGATCGCGCTGACGCTCGAGATCGGCGATCTGATCCTCGGTCACCTGCACGGAGTGCTCGAGGGCGGCGATCTTCTGCTTCTGGCCCAGGTAGGTGCCGATGGTCGGCACGAGCACCCAGGTGCCGAGCACGACGAGCGAGAGCATGATGACGGCGAAGCCCGACAGGCGGATGCCGCTCGCCCACTCGCGCACGTCGACCGTGCGGGCGCCGGACGCCCGGGTGCGAGCGGGCGCCGCAGGCACGGACGCCGAAGGAGGAGGAGCGGGTCGTCTGGCCATGCTCCTCCTCCTTCGTTCGTTCAGATCAGCGCGTGCGCTTCGGCTCAGGCCTGGAAGCGCGGGAAGGCGGATGCGCCCGCGAAGACCGCGGCGTCACCCAGCTCCTCTTCGATGCGCAGAAGCTGATTGTACTTCGCGACGCGCTCGCTGCGAGCGGGCGCACCGGTCTTGATCTGTCCCGCGTTGGTCGCCACGGCCAGGTCGGCGATCGTGGTGTCCTCGGTCTCGCCCGAACGGTGCGAGAGCATGGCGGTGTAGCCCGAGCGCTGCGCGAGGCTGACCGCGTCGAAGGTCTCGGTCAGGGTGCCGATCTGGTTGACCTTCACCAGCAGCGAGTTCGCCACGCCGCGCTTGATGCCGTCGCCGAGGCGCTCGGGGTTGGTCACGAACAGGTCGTCGCCGACGAGCTGCACCTTCGCGCCGAGGGCGTCGGTGAGCTGCTTCCAGTTGTCCCAGTCGTCCTCGGCGAGGGCGTCCTCGATGGTGACGATCGGGAAGTCGGCGACCAGGCCCTGGTAGTACTCGATCAGCTCAGGACCGCTCCAGTCCTTGTTGTCGAGGCGGTACACACCGTCGTTGAAGAACTCGGTCGCGGCCACGTCGAGGCCCAGCGCGATGTCCTTGCCGGGGGTGAAGCCGGCCTTCTCGATCGCCTTGATGAGGAACTCGAGGCCCTCGCGGTTGCTGGGCAGGTCGGGCGCGAAACCGCCCTCATCGCCGAGGCCGGTCGCGTAGCCGGCGGCCTTCAGCTCGCTGCGCAGGACGTGGTACGTCTCGACGCCCCAGCGCAGCGACTCCGAGTAGGTGTCGGCGCCGATCGGAGCGAGGAAGAACTCCTGCATGTCGATGCCGTTGTCGGCGTGCTCCCCGCCGTTGATGACGTTGAACAGCGGGACGGGCAGCAGGTGCGCGTTGGGTCCGCCCAGGTAGCGGAACAGCGGCAGGTCGGCCGAGTCGGCGGCGGCCTTCGCGACGGCGAGGCTGACGCCGAGGATGGCGTTGGCGCCCACGCGCTTCTTGTTGTCGGTGCCGTCGACCTCGTTGAGGATCTCGTCGACGATGCGCTGCTCGCTCGCCTCGACGCCCTCGATGGCGGGGCCGAGCTCGTCGATGACGGCCTCGACGGCCTTCAGGACGCCCTTTCCGCCGTAGCGGCCCTTGTCTCCGTCACGCAGCTCGTACGCCTCGAAGGCTCCGGTGGATGCGCCGGAGGGGACGGCGGCGCGCTGGACGACGCCGTCATCGAGGAGCACCTCCACCTCGACGGTCGGGTTTCCGCGCGAGTCGAGAATCTCGCGTGCGCCTACAGCCTCGATCAGTGCCACAGAAGTGCTCCTTCGAAAGGGAGGGAAGGGTGGTGGTGGAGCGACGTCGATCCGCGATTCAGTCTAGCCATGCCCGTTCGCGCCGCTCGGGCGCATGTCAGACGACGAGCGCGAGGGCGAAGCCGTCCCAGCCCTTGGCGCCCACGGTCTGCAGCGCTGTTGCGTCGAAGCGGGGATCCTCCGCGAGCATCCGGAGCGCCTCCTGCGTGCCGATGACCTTCGTGTCGGCGGTCCGCTCGTTCACGATCTCGCCGTCCCGGCCGATGTTGTCGAGGATGACCACGGTGCCCGGATGCCCGAGCTTCGCCGCCCAGTCCAGGTAGAGCGTGTTGGATTCCTTGTCGGCATCGATGAAGACGAGATCGAACCCGCCGACGAGCGTGGGCAGCACGTCCTCGCCGCGGCCGATGCGGATCTCGACGCGGTCGCCGACACCGGCTGCGGCGATGCTGGCGCGGGCGATCTCGGCGTTGTCGTGCTCGGCCTCGATGGTCACCACGCGGCCCTGCTCGCCGACGGCGCGTGCCATCCAGATGGTCGAGTACCCGCCGAGGGTGCCGATCTCGAGCACGCGACGTGCGCCGCTCATCCGCACCAGCAGGTTCAGGAGCTTGCCCGCGACCGGCGCGACCTCGATGTCGGGCATGCGGGCAGCCCTCTGCGCGGACAGCGCGCGCTCCAGCGCCGGGTCGCGCCCGACCAGCAGGTCGGAGAGATACTCGTCTGCGACGCGCCAGGCGTGCGGGGTGGATTCGACCATGCGCCCAGCCAAGCCGCCGCGCACGCCGAGGTCAAGCGGGCGGAGCGCTGCCAGGAGCCAGGGCCGGTGCGGCGAGAGCCGGCTGCCGGCGGAACTGTCCGGTGAGCAGCAGCGCGACCGCCACCAGCGCGCACGCGATCCAGCCCGAAGCGCCCAGCACGAAAGCGAGCGCGGGATCAGGACGGGTGCCTGCGGCGTACAGCAGCGTCGGCAGGCCGGCCGCCGCGTTCACGGCGCCATGCGCGAAGACCGCCGGCCACACCGACCCCGATCGCAGACGCAGCCATCCGAGCAGCACGCCCCATGCCAGGCATCCGGCCGTCATCAGCAGCACACCCGTGATGTCGGTGCGTCCGAAGTTGTAGCCGAGCAGGATGATCGGCGCGTGCCACAGCCCCCAGACCGCGCCGCTGATCAGCAGGGCGGACCACGTCCCGTACCGACGCAGGGCAGGAACGAGGAACCCGCGCCACCCGATCTCCTCGCCGAACGCGGCGACCGCGTTGACCGTGGCGGCGGCGACCGGAACCGCCAGCAGCTGCACGGCGACCAGCACGCCGAGAGGTGGAAGCGCGACAGCACCGGCGGGACCCGCTTCCAGCACTTCGGCGAACCCGGAGAAGGTGACCAGGTCGAGAGTGATCCAGCCGCACAGGGCCGCGACGGCGAGCGCGAGCACCACGACTGCGATCGTGCCGAACAGCCCGATGGCGCTCATGCCGATCACGCGCTTCACCGGGCGCAGCGGCCACATGCCCAGGAAGCGGAGTCTCTGACCGCGCGGCACGGGCCGCAGCACGAGCATCACCACGAGCAACGCGACCGCGGGCGTGTACATCATCGCCGCCAGCACCAGCCCGACGAACGGCGAGGCCAGCCCGTCGCCCAGCCAGAGCGGCAGCACCACCGCCCACGCCAGCCCGAGTGCGAGCAGCACGAACACGACGATGGCCCCGAGACTCACCTCCGGCGTCCGGTCAGTCGACTGATCTGTCATCTCGCTGCGCCTCCGCTCATTCCGCTGCTCGGTGGTCGAGGTGGGCCTGCAGGGTCGCGGCGGCCGTCTCGGCGCCGTCGACAGTGATCACGACCGCGCCCTTGCCGCGGCGACCGACCTCGAGGGCGGGTCCCGTGCGCAGCACGATACCGGTGCGACCGTCGAGGCCCACGCGCCAGCCGATTCCGCCGAACTCGGCGAACGGGTGGCACTCGATCGCGCGCACGGCGGTGATCTCGTCCAGCGGCACGTTCAGTCGAGGAAACCCGAGTGCGGAGCGGACCTTCAGCCCGTCAGCACCGGCCCGCACACGGAAGGATGCCGTCGCCGCGAGCGCGAGACCGACCAAGACGAGCACGAGCAGGGGAATCCAGGCGCTTTCGGGCGCCTGCAGCAGCATCACCGCGCCCACCCCGATCAGCACGATGCACGTGAATCCGATGATCATGACACCGGCGGGCGCCATGCTCGCCGAGCCCATCCAGACCACCCGCTCCCCCGCAGAGATGGACGGGAGACGCGTGCTCCTGAGCGTCGGCGCCGGCGTCGCCGCGATGTCGGGCTGCAGCACCCAGCCGGCGGCGAAGAACAGCAGCAGTGCGCAGAACCCGCCGATGAGAACGGGCAGCACGTTGGTCGCGTCACCGGCGTCCGTCAGGCCGCGCTGCATCCAGGTCGAGCCGGCGTTGATCACGGCGCTGAAGCCCGACAGTCCGAGCGCGAGCGCGCCGAGGAACCGAGCCGTCGCGCCCCACTGCCGCCCGGCCATGGTCAGCGTTGCCGTCGCCAGCAGCAGCGGAAGGCCGAGCCCGACGACCGCGGCGAGCCACAGGTACGTGACGGGCGGGCCGTAGCCGTCGACGCCGCCGGCGTCCCAGTGCGTCGCCGCGGGGTCGGGCATGTCGGGCATCCAGACGGCGATGAGCCCGATGGTGACCGCAGTCAGAACGGCGGGGATCACGAGACCGACGACCACGAGGGCGCGTCGGGCTCGCCGAAGGTCGACATCGGTGGCGGTGGCGGTGGCGGGCGGCGTGCCGGGCGTGGTCATGAGTCCATCTCCTTGATGAGAGCGGCCAGAGTGGCGGGGGCGACGCCGAGAGCGGCGCCGCGCCGGACGAGTGCAGTGATCTCGTCGGCGAGTTCGGCGAGCGGTGCGGCCGAGGCCGAGATCACCGCTCCGCGCCCCCGGCGCAGCTCGACGAGCCCCTCGTCGCGCAGCTCCTGATAGGCGCGGAGCGCTGTATGGACATTGACCTCGACTGCTTCGGCCAGTTCTCTCGCGGCGGGCAGTCGGTCGCCGGGAACGATCCGTCCCGCGAGCACCTCGGCGCGTACCGATGCGGCGATCTGCTCGAACAGCGGGCGAGGGCTGTCCGGGTCGATTCTGATGAGCATGCGCGCCTCCTGACGCTTACTCTATTCCGGCTATATCAACTAGGGCAAGTAGAATTACGCGCGTCACGTCGCCCGACTGCGTCACCTCACGTTCACCGCAGAATGCAAGCATGGGCGGATGCCGCTCGCTCGCCGCCTGAGTCTCACCGACGCCGTCGCGATCGGTCTGGGGTCGATGATCGGCGCCGGGGTGTTCGCCGTCTGGTCGCCTGCCCTCGGAGTCGCCGGCTCCGGCCTCCTCATCGCCCTGGGAATCGCCGCTCTCGTCGCGTTCTGCAACGCCACCTCGTCGGCGCAGCTGGCTGCCGTGCACCCGGTCGCGGGCGGCACATACGCCTACGCGCGCGCCGAGATCGGGCCCTGGTCGGGCTTCATCGCGGGGTGGTGCTTCGTGATCGGCAAGATCGCGAGCTGCGCGGCCATGGCGATGACCTTCGCCGCCTACGCCGCGCCCGAGGGCTGGCGGACGCCCGTCGCCGTGCTCGCGGTCGCCGCGCTCGCCGTCGTCAACTGCTTCGGCGTCACGCGTACGGCGCTGCTGACGCGCATCCTCGTGGTCGTCTCGCTGCTCGGACTGGCCGCGGTCGCGGCATCCGGAATCGCCGCCGCACCGGAAGCCACTCCCGCTCCCCTGCCGGATGCGACGGCCTATGGCGTGCTGCAGGGCGCGGGACTGCTGTTCTTCGCCTTCGCGGGCTACGCGCGCATCGCGACCATGGGCGAGGAGGTGATCGATCCCGCGCGAACGATCCCCCGTGCGATCGTGCTCGCTCTCGGCGGGGCAGTCGTCGTCTACGTGCTGGTGGCCGTCTCGATCATGCTGACGCTGGGAGCGGATGCCATCGGCACCGCGCATCCGCTCGCCGACGTCGCGGAGGAGGCGGGCTGGAGCTGGGCAGCGCCCGTGGTGCGCGTGGCAGGCACGACGGCGTCTCTCGGCGCACTGCTCGCCCTCATCACCGGCGTGGGACGGACGACGCTTGCGATGGCGCGCGAGTCGGATCTGCCGCGGTTCCTCGCCGTGGTCGACGAACGGTGGCAGGTGCCGCAGCGCGCGGAGATCGCGGTGGCGCTGATCGTGATCGGGATCGTGCTGGTCGCCGATCTGCGCGGCGCGATCGGCTTCTCATCGTTCGGCGTGCTGCTGTACTACCTGATCGCCAACGCCGCGGCGTTCCGTCAGCGCGCCGACGTTCGCCGGTATCCGAAGGCGCTGCAGGTGATCGGTGCGGTCGGATGCCTGGTGCTCGTCTCGACGCTGCCCGCGCTCGCCTCGCTGATCGGCACCGGCGTCGTACTGGCCGGAGTCGGATTCCGGATGCTGCGGCTGAGGCTCGCCGCGCGCTGAGGCTCGCCGCGCGCTGAGCGCTGCCACAGGGCCGGTGGCCACGCGAGCGCAGGCGAACGATCGAGCGCAGGCCGGATTCCGTGAAATCCGCCTACGCTCGTGTGTTCGCCTACCTCGGAAAAGGCGAAATCAGGCGAGCGGCTTGACCTCGGCCGTGCCCGGCTCGTCTCCGGAGCGCACCGACGCGAAACCGGTGTACCCATCGGCGGCCGAGCGCTCGAGCAGCGCCTTCATATTCTTCGCGCGGCGCTCGAGGCGCACGCGAGCGACGCCGTCGCGCAACAGCGCGGACTTGTGCGCCAGCAGCACGGCGACCGGCACGTCGGCGTCGTGCACGAGCACGACCGCCTGCGCCTGGTCGGCCTCCTGCTCGGCGACCAGGTCGACGATGCGCTCGAAGCCGATCGAGAAGCCCACCGCGGGAACCTGCTGGCCGAGGAACCGCCCGATCATGCCGTCGTAGCGTCCGCCGCCGCCGAGCGAGTAGCCCACCGAGGGGTGCGCGAGCTCGAAGATCGTGCCCGTGTAGTAGCCCATCCCACGCACGAGGAACGGGTCGTAGACGAGAGGCGGGTCCGCCTCGAGCTGGTTCCCTGCGGCCTGTCCTGAACCTGTCGAAGGGCCTGCCGAAGGGCGCGCGGCCACGACCGCCTCGCCGAGCGAGACGAGGTGCGCGACGATCTCGTCGGGCGCGCCCTCGGGCAGCGCCTTGCGAATCTGCCGCTCGCCGTAGGGGTTGTACTCGCGCGTCTGCGGGCGCTTCAGGAACGCCTCGAACGCGTCGACGGCACCGGAATTGGGTCCCTGCGGCCTGTCCTGAGCTTGTCGAGGGGCCTGCCGAAGGGCGCGCTCGCGCAGCTCCGCCGCGACGCCGTCGGGACCGATCTTGTCGAGCTTGTCGATCGTGATGAGCACGCCCGGGCGCTCGTCCTCGGTGAAGCCGAAGCTGTCGAGCATCCAATCCAGGGCGCGGCGGTCGTTGACCCGCACCATGCCGCCCTCGAGACCGAGTGCGTCGATCGTGTCGAGGGACGCGACGATCAATTCGGCCTCGGCGCGGGCGCTGTCGTCGCCCATGATGTCGATGTCGCACTGCACGAACTGGCGGTAGCGCCCCTTCTGGGGCCGCTCGGCACGCCAGACCGGTCCGATCTGGATCGCGCGGAACACCGTCGGCAGCTGCCCGCGGTTCGTCGCGTAGAAGCGCGCCAGCGGGACGGTGAGGTCGTATCGCAGGCCGAGATCGCTGAGGGCCGCCGGGTCGTCGGCTGCGGCTCGGATGCCGTCGGCGTCGAGTCCGCGGCGCAGGATGCTGTACGAGAGCTTCTCGTTGTCGCCGCCGATGCCGGCGTGCAGGCGTCCGTGCTCCTCGACCACCGGGGTCTCGATCTCGTCGAAGCCGTGCGCACGATAGCGCTCGCGGATGACGGCGAGCACGCGCTCGCGACGGGCCTTGTCAGCGGGGAGGAAGTCGCGCATGCCGCGCGGCGGGTTCACAGTTGCCACAGGTCCATCTTTCCAGGTCACGCGCAGCGGCATCGTCGCTGGCGGCCCGGCTGCGCTGCGGAAGGCGCGTTCCCTGCTTCGCGGACCTCGTGGCGCGGAGCAGAATGCCGGTCACCGCGCCGGTCGGCGCACCCGGGCCTCAGCTGCCGGATTCGGCGGCGCGGACGTCGGATTCCAGCAGCCGGAGGCGCTCACGCAGCGCGCGCTCGGCATCCCATCCCTGCTCGCGCGCCTGCGCGACCAGGGCGAGCAGCGCATCGCCCATTTCGGCTTCGGATGCGGGCCCTTCGACAGGCTCAGGGACCCAGTGGGCGGGAGGCGCGACGGCCGAACCGATGACCGAGGCAGCCCGTCCGAGAAGCTTCTGCGCTCGCGCCAGCGCGGGCATGCCCGCCGGCACACCGTCGAGCACGCTGCGACGCTCGCGCTTCTCGGCCGCCTTGGCCGCGTTCCAGTGCACGAGCACCTCGTCGGGCGTCGTCGCGACAGCATCGCTGAAGACGTGCGGATGCCGCCGCACCATCTTCTCGGTGAGCCCACGCGCCACGTCGTCGATGTCGAACGCGTCCGATGGGCTCTGCGCGGTGATCGCCGCGTGGAAGAGCACCTGCCAGAGCAGGTCACCGAGCTCTTCGCGCATCTCGTCGCGGTCGTCGCGCTCGACGGCGTCGATCAGCTCGTGCGCCTCCTCGATCAGGTACGGCACGAGGTCGCGATGGGTGATCCGCTGCGACCAGACGCATCGCTCACGCACCTGCCGCATGGTCTCCGCAGCGGCACGAAGCGCGTCGGGCTCGGTGAGCGGATCGGTCATCGGCTCACTCCACCGCGGCGGCGAGCCGGCGGTACGACCGCGCGCGGGCGGTGACGACGACGCCAGAGAGCAGCAGGGCGATCAGCGAACCGCCGAGAACGCCGAGGATCGCCTGGTCGCGGATCTCACCCTCGCCAGCGAAGGCGAGGTTCGCGAGCAGCAGCGAGACGGTGAACCCGATGCCGCCGAGGGTCCCGGCGGCGAGGATGTCGGGTAGCCGCAGCGCGGGCTCGGTGCCCTTGGGTCTGATCTGCATGCTGAGCCACCCGAACAGTCCGATGCCGATGA
Source organism: Microbacterium sp. NPDC089987 (assembly GCF_044748505.1). NCBI lineage: Bacteria > Bacillati > Actinomycetota > Actinomycetes > Micrococcales > Microbacteriaceae > Microbacterium > Microbacterium sp. NPDC089987. The sequence goes on along the minus strand of NZ_JBIVGE010000001.1, from coordinate 629,608 downwards.
TCTTGCCGACCGGCAGCGCGATGAGGATCCCCCAGAACGCCGGGGACAGCTCGGTCGGCGAGACCTGAGGGATGACGACGAACGCCGCGACAAAGGCGAAGACCGGCAGGATGGCACCGTTGACCGTGGGCTCGAGCGCGTGCCGGGTCTTCTCGGCTGGTGCCGGTGACATCGCGAGCCCCAGCATCACGCCGGCGATCGTGGCGTGGATTCCGGAGAGCGCCATGAAGCCCCAGGCGATGACGCCGATGACGCCCATCAGCACGGCGAGCCCCGACGACCCGTTCTTCGCGACTACTCGGCTGAGCACGGCGAACACCGCGACGCACGCGACCGCGAGAGCGAACATCAGCCAGTTCACGTCGTGCGCGAAGAGGACGGCGATGAAGATGATGCCGATGATGTCGTCGAGGATGGCGAGGGCCAGCAGGAAGACGCGCACCCCCGAGGGCAGGCCCTTCCCGAACATGGCCAGCACGCCGAGCGCGAAGGCGATGTCTGTGGCCGTCGGAATCGGCCAGCCGACGGCCGTGCCCGCTCCCGTCGCGGGCCCGGCGATCAGAAGGTAGATGGCGATCGGCACGATCACGCCGCCGGCGGCCGCGATCGCCGGCTGCACGGCCTTGCGCGGCGAATCGAGCTCGCCGTGGGTGAGTTCGTGCCGCAGCTCGATCGCGACGACGAGGAAGAAGATCGCGAGCAGTCCGTCGGCCACCCACTCCTCGATCGAGAGGTCGAGCCCTGTACCGGGGATGACGATATGCGCATGCAGCACGTCGGCGATCCCGTCGTGGGTGGCCAGATTCGCCAGCAGCAGGCCGAGAGCCGCGGCGGCGAGGAGGAGCGCCGCGGGGAACTGCTGGCCACGAAGGGGGTTGTCCGAGATACGCATCCCCTCCACTCTGTCACAGGGAACGGACGGGCCGTTCGGGCGGTTTACTCTCGAAGCATGTCGCTTGAGCCCACGAACACCGAAGCCATCCGCGTCATCACCCGATTCGAGGCCTCCCACGGCATTCCCGACGCGATGCGCGCGGATGTCCGGATGCTCGGCGGCCTGCTCGGGCAGGTGCTGCGCGAGTCGGGCAGCGTCGGGCTCTTCGAGGATGTCGAGAGGCTGCGGCTGGCCACGATCCAGGCGTCGGACGCCGACGGCGACGGGGCGGCGTTCGCCCGCGCGGCCGAGATCGCCGACTCGTTCACCATCGAGCGCGCTGACGAGGTCGCACGCGCCTTCACCTGCTACTTCCACCTCGTCAACCTGGCCGAGGAGCACCAGCGCGTGCGCATCCTGCGCGAGCGGTCCGGCCGCCCTTCGACAGGCCCTTCGGCAGGCTCAGGACAGGCCGCAGGGACCCAATCACGGGAGGCCGACACCGTCGCGACCGCCTTCGCCCAGCTGACGAAGGAGGTCGGGGAGGATGCCGCTCGCGAGCGGCTCGCCGAGCTGCGTTTCCACCCGGTCTTCACCGCTCACCCGACCGAGGCACGTCGCCGTGCGGTGTCGGGCAGCATCCGCCGCCTCTCCGATCTGCTCACCGAGCACGACGCCGCCAGCGAGGGCGGCGCCGACGAGCAGCGGGCCCGCCGCCGGATGCTCGAGGAGATCGACACGCTGTGGCGCACCGCGCCCCTGCGTGCCCAGAAGCCCACCCCGACCGACGAGGTCCGCACGGTCATGGGCGTGTTCGACGAGACGCTCTTCAGCACCGTGCCGCACGTGTACCGCCGCATCGACGACGCGCTGCGCGGTGACGAGTCCGGAGCCAGCAAGCCCGTCGTCCCCGCGTTCGTGCGCGTCGGCTCATGGGTCGGCGGCGACCGCGACGGGAACCCGTTCGTCACCGCGTCGGTGACGAGGGAGGCTGCGCAGATCGCCTCCGAGCACGTGCTGCGCGGACTGGAGCGTGCGCTGGAGCGCATCGGCCGCACTCTCACCCTCGACGCCGCCGACACCCCGCCGAGCGACGAGGTCAGCGCGATCTGGCAGCGCTTCGCCGACGGGCATCCGGAACTGGCGGATGAGATCGCGACCCGCTCCCCGTCCGAGCCGCACCGCCGCGTGATGCTCGCGCTCGTGCACCGCGTGCACGCCACCCGCACCGAGCAGGGTGCCGCCTACGGCGCCCCCGAGGAGCTGCTCGATGACCTGCGGGCGGTGCAGTCGTCGCTCGCGGATGCCGGGGCCCGCCGCCACGCGTTCGGCGGCCTGCAGCACGTGATCTGGCAGGTGGAGACCTACGGCTTCCACCTCACCGAGCTCGAGGTGCGTCAGCACTCGAAGGTGCACCGGCAGGCTCTGGAAGAGCTCGACGCCGGTGGCGAGCTCAGCGCGCAGACCGAGGAGGTGCTCGATGTGTTCCGTGCGGTCGCCGACATCCAGCGCCGTTACGGGCTTCGCGCCGCCGGGCGCTACGTCGTCTCGTTCACGCAGTCGGCGCAGGACCTCGCCAACGTGCACCGGCTCGCGACCTACGCGCTGGGCGATCAGGCTCCGGTGCTCGACGTCGTGCCGCTGTTCGAGACCTTCGCCGACCTGCAGGCGGCCCCCGCGATCCTCGCGGAGGTCGTTCAGTTCCCGCAGTTCCGTGCTCGCCTGGACGCCACCGGCGACCGGCTCGAGGTCATGCTCGGGTACTCCGATTCGTCGAAGGACGTCGGTCCGGTGGCCGCGAACCTCGCGCTCTACGAGGCGCAGCGTCAGATCGCCCTGTGGGCCAAGGAATCGGGCATCCGGCTCACCCTGTTCCACGGCCGCGGCGGCGCGCTCGGCCGCGGCGGCGGCCCTGCCAACTCGGCCATCCTCGCGCAGCCGCCGCACTCGGTGGACGGCCGCTTCAAGCTCACCGAGCAGGGCGAGGTCATCTTCGCCCGCTACGGCGAGCCGGCGATCGCGATGCGTCACATCGATCAGGTGGCCGCGGCGACGCTGCTCGCCTCCTCCCCCACCGTCGAGCAGCGCACGAGCGGCGCCGCCGAGCGCTTCGCCGATGTCGCCCAGACGATGGATGCCGCGTCGCGTGAGCGGTTCTTCTCGCTCGTCGCCGCAGACGGATTCGCGCCGTGGTTCGCGACCGTCACGCCCATGGAGGAGATCGGCCTGCTGGCCCTGGGCTCGCGTCCGGCCCGCCGTGGGCTCTCGGTCGAATCCCTCGAGGATCTGCGGGCGATCCCGTGGGTGTTCGCCTGGACGCAGGCGCGGATCAACCTCGCCGGCTGGTTCGGTCTGGGCACGGCGCTGGATGCCGTGGGCGACGAGGCCAGGCTGATCGAGGCCTACCGGGACTGGCCGCTGCTGCGCACCATGGTCGACAACGTCGCGATGAGCCTGGCGAAGACCGACGAGCGCATCGCCCGCGAGTACCTTTCGCTCGGCGACCGCGACGACCTCGCGAACATCGTGCTCGACGAGCTCGCGCTCACGCGCGACTGGGTGATCCGTCTCACCGGCGGCGACCAGCTGCTCGGGAACAAGCCCGTGCTGCAGCGCGCCGTGCAGCTGCGCACCCCGTACGTCGACGCGCTGTCGCTGCTGCAGCTGCGGGCGCTGCGCGCCCTCCGCTCCGAGACTCAAGCGATCTGGGTCCCTGAGCCTGTCGAAGGGCCCGATCTGCAGCGCCTCCTGCTGCTTTCGGTCAGCGGAGTCGCGGCGGGCCTGCAGAACACCGGGTGATAGCATCCCCTGCGACTTCTCGTCGGAGACCCTGGGGCGCTGACGCTAAAGTGAAGACCCCTGCCTGATCCGGCACCTGCCCTGAGCCTGTCGAAGGGTCACGCGACACGATCGCACTCTTCCATCCCCCATAAGAAAGCTTCCCGCGTGACAGAGAACACTGCCGACTTCCATCCGCTCAGCGATGCCGCCCAGCCCGTCTTCGACGCCGTGCGCAGCCTCAACCCGAATGAGCCGGAGTTCCACCAGGCGGTGCACGAAGTGCTGCACTCGATCGGGCCGGTCCTCGAGCGCCACCCGAAGTACCTGGACCAGGGCGTGCTCGAGCGCCTCGTCGAGCCCGAGCGCCAGGTCATCTTCCGCGTGCCGTGGACCGACGACGCCGGCAAGCTGCAGGTGAACCGCGGCTACCGCGTGCAGTACAACTCCGCACTCGGCCCGTACAAGGGCGGTCTGCGCTTCCACCCCTCGGTGAACATCTCGATCATCAAGTTCCTCGGTTTCGAGCAGATCTTCAAGAACGCGCTCACCGGCCAGGGCATCGGCGGCGGCAAGGGCGGCTCGAACTTCGACCCGCACGGCAAGAGCGACGCTGAGGTCATGCGCTTCTGCCAGTCGTTCATGAGCGAGCTGTTCCGCCACATCGGCGAGCACACCGACGTCCCCGCGGGTGACATCGGCGTCGGCGGCCGTGAGATCGGCTACCTGTTCGGCATGTACCGCAAGATGACGAACCGTCACGAGTCGGGCATCCTGACCGGCAAGGGCATCGGCTGGGGCGGCGCGCAGGTGCGCACCGAGGCGACCGGCTACGGCGCGGTGTTCTTCGTGCAGGAGATGCTCGCGGTGCACGGCGAGAGCCTCGAGGGCAAGCGCGTGGCCGTCTCGGGCTCGGGCAACGTCGCGATCTACGCGATCGAGAAGGCCACCCAGCTCGGGGCGCGCGCGATCACGGCATCCGATTCCTCCGGCTACATTGTCGACGACGCGGGCATCGACCTCGCTCTGCTGCGCCAGATCAAGGAGGTCGAGCGCGGCCGCATCGTCGAGTACGCGAACCGTCGCCCCGGCGCCCGGTTCGTCGAGGGCGGCAACGTCTGGGAGACCCCGGTCGACATCGCCGTGCCGTCTGCCACGCAGAACGAGCTGAACGAGGACTCTGCCCGCATGCTCATCGCCAACGGCGTGCGTGCGGTCGCCGAGGGCGCCAACATGCCCTCCACCCCCGAGGCCGTCGGCGCGTTCCAGGACTCCGAGGTGCTGTTCGCGCCGGGCAAGGCGGCGAACGCCGGTGGCGTGGCCACCTCCGCTCTGGAGATGAGCCAGAACGCCTCGCGCCAGCGCTGGAACTTCGCGAACAGCGAGCAGAAGCTGCGCGACATCATGGGCGACATCCACGACGCGTCGTTCCGCGCCGCCGAGCGCTACGGCACTCCCGGCGACTACGTCGCCGGCGCCAACATCGCCGGCTTCGAGCGCGTCGCCGACGCGATGCTCGCGCAGGGCGTCATCTGACCCGACGCTGTCGCACGCATCGACGCCCCCTCTCGACTCCCCTGGTGGGGATCGGAGGGGGCGTCGGTGCGTGCAGTGCGGGGTCAGACCTTGGAGCGGCCTCGTCTGAGGAAGCCGAAGACGAGCGTGGCCAGGAACAGCACGATGCCGAGCACCGCGAGCCAGAGCAGGCCCTTCACGACGAAGCCGAGCACGGACAGTCCGAGCCAGATGACGAGCAAGACGATCAGCAATGTCCACATGCCCCCGATTCTGCCCGCCCGACGACCGCGCGGCCAGGTCGTTGACCTCGAGCGGTCATTCCACTACGGGTCGAGCCGCCGATCGTCGGCGTGCCGCGCGAGCGAGCTCGCATAGCGCTCGGTGAGCTGCACCATCAGGTCGGGGGTGTCGCGGTCGACGCCGAACACGTGCCCGGGGAAGTCGAGGGCGGGCATCGCCGCAGCGATCTCGTCGGCCTGGTCCGGCGAGAACAGCCGCACGGGGTCGCCGACCGCCACCCAGCCGATGGGCACCACGCTTCCCTCTGGCAGCACCGCGCGACGCTGGATGATCGCGTTGACGCGCACCTCGCAGCGGGGTCCGATGAGCGCGCCGTTGAAGACGCGGGCTCCGGATGCCAGGAACACCTCCTCACCGACGGTCGCACCGGCGATGCTCGCGAGTGTGCCGACCAGCGTGTGGTCGCCGATGTGCGCTGCATTCGCCGACGTGGCGCGGATGAGCGCGTTCTCCATCACGATCACGTGCTCGCCGAGGCTGATCGGACCGCCCTCGGCCGTGATCACGGCCCCGTGCAGCACCTGGCAGTTCGGTCCGATCTCCACGTCGCCGGATATCACGGCGGTCGGCGCCACGACGGCCGTGTCGTGGATGCGGGGCCGAGCCCCGAGGTGCTCGTACATCATGCGGCCAGACTAGCCCTGCACGTCAGCGAGCGCGCAGCACCGCCGGCAGCACGATGTGCGCCTCGGGGATCATGCCGGGGGTCACGCGCTTGCGGAAGATCCAGTAGCTCCAGGCCTGGTAGAGCAGGATCACCGGCAGTGACACGGCCGCCACGACGGTCATGACGCCCAGCGTGTACGGCCCGTTGGCGGCGTTCCACACGGTGAGGTCGAAGGCGGCGTCCACCGTCGAGGGCAGCAGTCGAGGGAACATCCCGGCGAAGATCGCCGCCGCGCCGAACAGTCCGAATCCGGCGAAGCCGATGAACGCACGACCTTCGTGACGCTGCTGCGCCGCCCGCCAGCCGAAGACGGCGGCGAGCACGGCGAAGACGATGAGCGTCCAGGCGAGCACGCTGCCGCCGTGTGCCAGCTGCACCCAGATCGCCCAGAGTGCGGCGGGGGCGATGCACAGCGGCGCCCAGCGGGCGGCGAAGCGCCCGGCCCGCTCGCGCACCGGGCCGTCGGCCTTCAGCCCGAGGAACGTCGCGGAGTGCAGCAGCGCGAAGCCGACCACGGCGAGGCCGCCGAGCACAGCGGGAGCCGTCAGCCAGACGAACGGGCCGCCGACGCGGTCGCCGTTCGCATCGATCGGCAGACCGGTCGAGGTCAGCGCCAGCGCGGCGCCGATGCAGAACGCGACGATGAGCGACCCGAGTCCGATCATCCAGGTCCACACGGTGCGCCAGCGCTCGGTGTGCACCTTGCCGCGGTACTCGATGCCGACCGCGCGCACGATGAGACCGACCAGGGTGATCGTCAGCGGCACGTAGAGCGTCGAGAACAGCGATGCGTACCAGGCCGGGAACGCGGCGAACATCGCGGCTCCCGCGGTGATCAGCCACACCTCGTTGCCGTCCCAGACGGGGCCGATGGTGTTGAGCATGACGCGGCGGTCGCGCTCGGATCGGGTGGAGAAGACCATGTGCATGCCCACGCCGAGGTCGAAGCCCTCGAGCAGCAGGTAGCCGATCCACAGCACGGCGATCGCGATGAACCAGACGACGGGAAGCGGTTCCATTTCCTCAGTTCCTCTCGGGCCGGTCAGTATGCGAAGGCGAGCACGTCGTCGCGTCGATCGGTATCGGGTCGGCTCTCCTCGCCGTCGTCCGGATGCCCGGATGCGGCGAGCTCGGGCATCGAGGCGGCCACGCCGCCGCGCACGTACTTCACCATCAGGTAGAACTCGATCACGAGCATCACGCCGTACACCGCGCTGAGCGTGATCACGGAGAACAGCAGCTCCCCGACGGTGACACCGGGCGAGACGGCCGCCGCGGTGTACATGAAGACGCCATCGACGCCGGTCGCATCGGGGTTGGGTGCCACGACGAAGGGCTGGCGCCCGAGCTCGGTGAAGATCCAGCCGGCGATGTTCGCCGCGAACGGCGCGACCATGCCGAGCAGCGCGAGCCGCATGATCCACGGCGAGCGCGGCACCGTGCCCTTGCGAGTCAGCCACAGCGCGACCACGCCGCCGAACGCGACCACTCCGCCGAGGCCGATCATCAGCCGGAAGCCCCAGTAGGTGACCCACATCACGGGCACGTACTCCACGTCGGTGCCGGCCAGGTCGCCGTAGAGGGCGTCATCGGGGATCGTCTTGCCGTACTGGTCGACGTACTGCGGTTCGAGATCGCTGATGCCGGGCATCTCGGCGCCCCACTCCCCCGTGCCGAGGAAGCCGAGCACCCCTGGCACCTCGACGAGGGTGATCACGTCGGCGCAGTCGGTCGACCCGGGGTCGCCGAGGGAGAGCACCGAGAACGCCGAGCCGGTGTGGCAGGCGGCTTCCGCCGCCGCCATCTTCATCGGCTGCTGCTCGTACATCAGCTTGCCCTGGATGTCTCCGGATGCCACGGTGCCGAGGAACCCGGCGATGGCCACGACCGCACCGAACCGGAGCGACCAGATCCAGACGCCGTGGTCCTTCCTGTCGCGCCCGGCCACGGCATCCGCCTGCCCGACGATCACGCGACCCGTCTCGTCGACCGAGTCGATGCCGTCGTGGCGGCGCCGCCACAGGTGATACCAGGAGATGCCGAGCAGGAACATGCCGGCGACCACCAGGGCGCCGAAGATCGTGTGCGTGTAGGCGGCGATCGCGGTGTTGTTGGTGAGCACGGCCCACACGTCGGTCATCACCGGGCGTCCGTCGGCACCGAGCTCGACGCCGACCGGGTGCTGCATCCACGAGTTGGCGACGATGATGAAGAACGCCGAGATCCACGATCCGATCACGGCGCACCAGAGCGCCGCCAGGTGCAGACCCTTGCGCAGCCTGCCCCAGCCGAAGATCCAGATGCCGAGGAAGGTCGACTCGACGAAGAAGGCGAGCAGTCCCTCCATCGCCAACGGGGCGCCGAAGACGTCGCCGACGAAGCGGGAGTATTCGCTCCAGGCCATCCCGAACTGGAACTCCTGCACGAGGCCGGTGGCGACGCCGACGATGAAGTTGATCAGGTAGACCTTGCCCCAGAACTTCGTCATGCGCAGGAACTTCTCATCGCCCGTGCGCACCCAGCGGGTCTGCATGATCGCGACCATCATGCCCAGGCCGAGAGTCAGCGGCACCATCAGGAAGTGGTAGACGGTGGTGATGCCGAACTGCCAGCGGGCGATGTCGAGGACGTCCACGCGGTTTCTCCGTTCGCGAAGGGGCGGCGGTCGCCCGCCACAGCAATTCTACGCTCCGTAGAACTTCTTCGACACACGATAGAACAAATTCGACAGGGAGTAGAATCAAGGAGCCGGGCAAAATGCGGTGGAGGAGGGATGCGCTCATGGGAACACTCGGAGAGCTGGAACGCGCTGTAATGGACGCCATCTGGGACGCGGATCACGCGCTCAGCGCATACGACGTGCAGAGCCAGCTCGAGGCGGAGGGCCGTTCGCTCGCCGTGACCACGCTGCTCACCGTGCTGTCGCGCCTGGAGAAGAAGGGATTCGTCGCCTCTGACCGCTCGGCTCGCCCGCACCGCTACACCGCCGTCGCCTCTCGTGCCGATCATGTTGCGGAGCTCATGCACTCGGTGCTCGGCGACGCCGGTGACCGCACGGCCGTGCTCGAGCGCTTCGTCGGCGGGGTCTCACCCGAGGACGCCGCCGTGCTGCGTCAGCTGCTGGGCCGCTCGGGCTGACCGAGACGCCATGCTGAACGAGGCGCCATGCTGACCGCCGCAGCCGACGCCGCGCAGAGCGGCGCACTGATCATTCCGCACGGGGTCGTCATCTTCGGCGCGATCGCGTTCGGCCTGATCTCGATCGCGCTCGCGTGGCCTGTGCCTGTGGCCCTCTCGCGCGCATCCTGGCCGATGCGCGCACCGGTGATGGCGCTGCTGCTCTGGCAGGCGATCGGCCTGGCCGGCGGGCTGTCGATGATCGGGGCGCTGGCTCTCGCCGGTCACGCGGCGCTGCCAGGGCATCCATGGCTCGCGCTGATCCCCGCTCTGCTCTTCACCGTCTATCTGCTCACCCACCTCGGCGCGACGATCGTGCAGGTGACCAAGCAGCGCCGGCGCCATCTCGCGCTGCTCGAGATGCTGACCTCGCCGCATCCCACCCGCGCGCGCACCCGCGTGATCGACGATGCGGTGCCCATGGCGTACTGCCTGCCGAACGGACCGAGGTCGGTGACCGTGCTCTCGCAGGGGCTGCTGGACCGCCTGGACCCCGACGAGCTCGTCGCGGTGATCGCCCATGAACGTGCGCACGTCGAGCAGCGGCATGATCTGCTGCTGCTCGCGTTCCGTGCCTGGCGATCGGCGCTGCCCTGGTTCCCGATCGCGGCACGAGCCGAGGTCGAGGTGGCCGCTCTCGTCGAGATGCTCGCCGACGACCACGCGCGTCGTGAAGTGCGCGATGAGGTGCTGGCGAGGGCGATCCTTCAGGTCGGCGCGAGCGGAGTGCCGGGAGCCGATCAGCCGGTGTCGGGTTCGATGCGGGTGAGCGACCGGTTCCGCCGGCTCGCCGGCTGACGCGGCGCGGACGGCATCGCGGACGCTCTCCCGGCTCACGCGTCGCGCGAGTCTGGGTTCCCCGTGCCGCGGTGCCGCGCGAGCGCAGGCGAACACCCGAGCGCAGGAGAGATCCACGCGATTCGGCCTACCTGCGCGTGTTCTCCTGCTCTCGGCGAGCCATAGCCGGCGTCCGGGCCGTCGAACCCCACCTCCGCGCGGTCATCCGACGACAGCCACGGCATCCGCAGCGCCGAGCCGCACGACCGCGTCGCCGTCCTGCCGATCGGCTCGACGGTGCGAGACGAGCACGACGATGCGATCGGCGGTGGCGTCGCGCACGTCGGCCATCATCGCCCCCGCGGTCGGCCGATCGAGGTGGGCGGTCGGCTCGTCGAGCAGGAGGATCTCGGCACGCGTGAGCAGCGCTCGCGCGACGGCGAGCCGCTGACGCTCACCCCCCGACAGGGCGGAGCCGCCGGGGCCGACGCGAGCATCGAGGTCGCCGCCGAGCGCGCCGAGCAGACCGGCGAGACCCGCCTGGGCCAGCACACCGCGCAGGGCATGGTCATCGGGTGCGTCGTCGCGGTCGCGCGCGAGCAGCAGGTTGCCGCGCAGTGTGGAGTCGAAGACGTAGGCATCCTGCGGGCACCAGGCGACTCGATCGCGCCAGGCGCGCTCGTCAAAGGTCGTGATCCGCTGCCCGTCGGCGGTGATCGTTCCGGATGCCACAGGCAGAGCACCCATCACCGCAGACAGCAGCGTCGACTTGCCGGAACCCGACGGCCCATCGAGCACCAGCCACCGGCCGCGGTCCACCTCGGCGGTGACGTTCTCGACTGCAGGGGCTGCCGTGCCCGGGTAGCGGATCGTCACGGCATCAAGGGCGAGTCGATGGAGGGCATCCGGGTTCGCCGTTCCCCACTGCGGGCTGGGCGCCGGACGCAGCACGGCGTCGAGACGACGCAGCAGCACCTGCAGCGCGGGGACGCGATGCACGCCGGCGACGAGAGCGGCGAGCGGCTCGAGCAGGGCGAGCGCGAGAAGCGCGACGACCGACGCCGCCTCGGCGGGCAGGTCGGGTGAGAGCACCGGAACGAGCACGGCGAGCATCGTGGTCGCGATGGTGATGACGGCGGCGCCGAGTCCGGCCGACCAGGCGGCGCGTCTTTCGGCCGTGGCGAGCCGCCGAGCGTGCGCGTCGAGGTGTCGGAGCGCCTCGTCCGCGACTCCGTTCCCGCGCAGGTCGTCGGCGGCGGAGGCGAGGGCGGCAGTCGTGCGCACGATGGTCGACCGCGCCGCCACGCGCTCGGTGGTGGCGCCGCGTTCGCTGAGGATCGCGAGCGCCGAGGCGACGATGACGGCCGCGATCAGCACGGCGGCGACCAGCACGGTCAGGTGCGGGGTGACGAACGCCGCCGTGACGATTGTTCCCGCGACGACCAGCAGGCCCGCGCCGAGAGGCGGGACGACGCGCGGCAGCTGGTCGCGGAGGTCGTCGGCGAGCGTGACGAGATAGTCCAGCGGTGCGCCACCCTCGAGCAGGCGTCGCGACCCGGCGCCGCGGGCGGCGATCGCCCGCCAGAGTCGCAGGCGCAGCGCGTCCACCACGAGGAACGTCGCGCGGTGCGTCACGAGCCGATCGGCGTAGCGGCCCGCTGCGCGTCCGATGCCGAACGCCCGCACGCCCACGATCGCGACGAGCAGGTACATGATGTACTCCTCGACGCTGGCCCGGACGATCAGCCAGCCCGACACCGCGGTGAGCGCGACCGCGAGCCCCGCGGCGAGCGCGGAGAGCGCCATCGACGCGGCCCACAGCCAGGCCTGGGGGCGCAGCAGCGACGCCAGCGTGAGGCTGCGCCGCCCGGCGGTGGGCTCTCTCGTGAAGGGTGCCGGCGATTCCGAAGGATGCCCGGACTGGATCGGTTCTTCAGAACCCGACTCCTGTGCCCGAGGCTCTCCCTCGCGGGCAGCATCCTGGTCGGCCACCGGATCGCCCACCGAGACGAACCGATCTGCGAGCGCCAGCGTCTCGGGTTCGTGAGTGGCGAGCACGATCGCGCAGCGATCGGCGCGGCGCAGGACCGCCGCGCGCACCAGGTCCGCTGCGACGGGGTCGAGATGCGCGGTCGGCTCGTCGAGGACGAGCAGGCGCGCACCGACATCCACCCGCGCGAGAGCACGCGCGACCGCCAGGCGGCGCTGCTCCCCCGGGCTGAGCTCGGCGACCGCCGCGTCGGCGAGACGCCCGAGACCCAGCTCATCGAGCGCACCGGGCCCGGCACCGTACAGGGCGAGTTCCTCGCGCGGTGTCGCGGCGAAGGCGCGCGGCGCCTGCGGCGCCCAGGCCACGGCATCCGGATCCACTGCACGAACCGCACCCGAGATCGCTGCGTCCGCGGGCAGCACCCCGGCGAGGGCAGCGAGGAGAGTCGACTTGCCCGCGCCGCTCGCACCGGTGACCGCCGTGATGCCGGAGATCTCCGCCGTCACTGCGCGCAGCGCGGGGGCCTGGCGGCCGGGATAGGTGACCGTCAGCCCGTCGATGCGGATCGGACCCGTCGCCTCGCCGCGCACGTCGCGCCGTCGCGAGCCGCCGAGTAGCGCCTTGGCCCGTTCGAGTGCGGAGAGCCCATCCTGCGAGGCGTGGAAGGCAGTGCCCACGTCGCGCAGGGCGGTTAAGCATTCCGGCGCGAGGATGAGTGCGATGAGGGCCGGCTCCAGCGCCATGGTGCCGTTCAGCAGTCGCAGGCCGAGGAACACGGCGACCACCGCCACCGAGATCGTCGCGATGAGCTCGAGGGCGAGGGCCGACAGGAACGCCCAGCGCAGCGTCTCCTCCGTGCGCTGCCGGTAGCGGCGCTGGATGCCGTCGAGCGCACGCGTCTGCTCATCGACGCGGCCCAGCCCGACGAGCACCGGCAGTCCGCGAGCGAGCTCGGTGAGGTGATCGGCGAGGCGGGTGAGAGCGGTGAGCGCCGCGTCGGTGCGCTGCTGCGTGTGCTTGCCGATCAGGATCATGAACAGCGGCACGAGCGGCACGGTGATCACGATGATGAGAGCGCTGACCCCGTCGGCGGCCAGGATCCGCGCGCCGACCAGCAGCGGCACCCCCGCCGCCGCGATCAGGGCGGGCAGGGACTGGATGAAGTAGTCATCGAGGTCGTCCAGGCCATCGGCCGCGAGCACGGCGGTGCCGCCGCTGCCGCTGCCGCCGCTGCCACCGCCGTCTGCGATGCGCCGCCACAGACTCCGGCGGAGGCCGCGCTTCACGTCGGTCGCGACGCGGCGCGAGACGACGGAGGCGGCCCACCCCGCACCGGCCCGCAGCAGCGCTCCGGCGACACCGAGGATGAGGATGGTGCGGGTCGCGTCGGGGGCGAGACCGGATGCTGCGAGGCCGGCGATCCCGCGGGCGACCGCCTCGGCGATGAGCACGAGCCCGAGAGCGCGGGCGGCGGCGAGCAGTCCGAGTGCGTACAGAGACCGCTTCGGCACCGACGACAGATCGGGTCGGCGACGGGGAGCCTGAGCGCGCGCCGCCTCGACCGCCCACGGGTCGTTTGGGATGGGGTCGGCCTGGGTCGGTTGGGCGTGGGTCGGTTGGGCGCTCACATCCTAATTCTACCGGCCGTAGAAGACGGGAGCGGACGTCGGGTCAGAAGGGCGATCCGGCTTGCTGCGCCGCCGGCGATTCCCACCGGGCGACGGAGGGTTCGGAGCTCGACGGCACGAACATCACGCGACGCGGCACCGGGTCGGGGTGGATCCTGCCGGTGGGGCTGACCCACCGGAGGCTCTGATCCGGCTGCTGCCCCGCCGTCCAGCGCGCCGCATCCGGAACATCCGGATGCTTGAGGGCACGGTGGGTCTTGCAGAGGTGCGCGAGATTGCCGACCGACGTGGGGCCGCCGAGCGCCCAATCGAGATTGTGGTCGAGTTCGCTGCGGTGCACCGGCATCCGGCAGCCGGGGAATCTGCAGTGCTGGTCTCGCGCGCGCAGGAACCTTCTCATCGGCTCGGTCGCTGTGTACGTGTCGGTCTCGGTGATGATGCCGGTCGAGGTGAGGAACAGTCGCGTCCACCCCGTGCTTCCGCCGGCGAGCGACCGTGCGATGTCGGGATGCAGCGGCCCGTGGCCGTCGAGCTCGGCGGGCCGGTCGTCGTCGCCATGGAGAGTGGTCGCGGCGACCGTGACCTGGATGCTCGCGCGGATGCCGGCGAGCGCGGTTCCATGCGCTTCGGATGGAGCGGACGTGAGCAGCAGGTCGGCGAGCAGGTCGGCTCGCAGTTGATCGAACGTCCTCGGGCAGACCGGAAGGCGAGTGATGCACGGGCTGTCGGGATCGACCCGAGGATCGGTCCAGAAGCTGAGGTCGAGTTCCGGCGGAAGGCCGAACGGGTACGGGTCATCGTCCAGGAAAGCGCCACCAGCAGGAGCACCACCGTCGACGGATTCGGCGTCAGCACCACCGTCGGTGTCGGTGTCGGCGTCGGCGTCGGTGTCGGTGTCGGCATCGACGAGGGCATGCTCACGTCGCTCGTGCGCCTGGAACTCGGCCTCCCAGGCCGCCCACTCGGCTTCAGTGGGCTCGGTCGGCGGCAGGATGCCCTCGCGGTCGTCGGAGCGCCCAGACAGGTGACGCGCCATCGCGGTGAGTCGGTCGTGGATCGCCACGGCCAGGTATTCGGGCAGCACCGCCTGCAGCAGCGCGAGGCCGTCGCCCACCGACCGGACGGTCACCGACCGCTCTTCCTCAGCCTTCTTGAGTCGCTCGATCACGATGACACCGGCGAGCGCGGCAGCGACCTGACGTGCGTGCGCCTTCGTGCGCATGGCCGTGTCTCTCTCCGCGACCTCCAGCACCCCCTGCTCGTACAGTCCGAGAGTCTCGGGAGCCACGTCGCCGAGATCGACCGCATTGCGCACGGGCTGGGATTCGGCGAGCACATGCCGCACGTGCGACGGGCCGATGCGCCCCTTGCTGAACGCGTCCCGCACCGCGGGGAACTGACCCAGCATTCGGGCATCCGAGAAGGCGAACTCCATCGACCCCTTCGAGATCCGGCTCGCCGCCGCGTACTCGGCCAGCATCGAGCGCTCGATGGCCTTCCGGTGGCCCGGCTCCGCCGCGATCTCCTCTTCGAACAGCTCCCAGCGCTTGCCGAGCAGTGCAGCAGCCTCAGCTTCGAGGCGAGTGATCTGCTCTCGCGTCGCCGCCCACTTCTCGAGCAGCGCCTCACGCCGCTGAAGAAGTGCATCGAGCTCCGAGGTCATGCCTCTATTCTAGTACAGAACTTCGAATAAGCAAGAGAAACCGCTGGTCCTGTCAAGAATTTCCCGGCCGCTCCTGCAACGACGCGAGTGCCGTCAGACGCCTGCGGGCTCTGCCTTCACCGGCTCGGGGAACATCGCTGTGAACAGGTTGCCGACCCACTCGATCAGATCGGCATCAGTGGGCATCGGCACGACCAGTGCCTCTCCCCCGCCGACCAGCTTGGCCTTCGGATACAGCCGCTGCAGGCGCACCTTCATGGAGTCCTCGAAGCGGGCGGGCGCGATGCGCAGGTTCGAGCCCATCGCGACGACATCCGACAGGCCGGCCCGCGCCGCTCGCCGGCGCAGACGCGCCACGGTGACCAGCGTGGTGACCTCGTCGGGGAAGGCCCCGTAGCGGTCGACGAGCTCCTCGACCACCAGGTCGATGGCATCGTCTGCGGCCGACACCGTGGCCGCAGACGACAGCTTCTGATAGGCCTCCAGGCGCAGCCGCTCGCTGTCGATGTAGTACTCGGGGATGCGGGCATCCACCGGCAGCTCGAGGCGCAGCTCGACCTCGGAGTTCGTGTCCTCGCCGCGGAACGTCGCCACCGCCTCGCCGATCATGCGCAGGTAGAGGTCGAAGCCGACCCCGGCGATGTGCCCGGCCTGCTCGCCGCCGAGAAGGTTGCCCGCGCCGCGCAGCTCGAGGTCCTTCAGCGCGACCTGCATGCCCGAGCCGAGCTCGTTGTTCACTGCGATGGTCTGCAGGCGGTCGGCGGCCGTCTCGCTCAGCGGCTTCATGTCGTCGTAGAGGAAGTAGGCGTAGGCGCGCTCGCGTCCTCGCCCGACGCGGCCGCGCAGCTGGTGCAGCTGGGAGAGTCCGTACTTGTCGGCGCGGTCGATGATGATCGTGTTCGCGTTCGAGATGTCGAGCCCGGTCTCGATGATGGTGGTCGAGACGAGCACGTCGTACTTGCGCTCCCAGAAGTCGTCGACCACCTGCTCGAGCTGGTGCTCGCCCATCCTGCCGTGCGCCACGGCGATGCGCGCCTCCGGCACGAGCTCGGCGAGCTCGGAGGCGACGCGCTGAATCGACTGCACGCGGTTGTGCACGAAGAACACCTGCCCCTCGCGCAGGATCTCGCGGCGGATCGCCGCGGCGATCTGCTTGTCGCTGCGCGGGCCGACGAACGAGAGGATCGGATGCCTGTCCTCCGGCGGCGTCTGAAGCGTCGACATCTCGCGGATGCCGGTGACCGCCATCTCGAGCGTGCGAGGAATGGGCGTTGCGCTCATCGCGAGGATGTCGACGTTCATCTTCAGCTTCTTCAGCGCGTCCTTGTGCTCGACACCGAAGCGCTGCTCCTCGTCGATGATCATGAGCCCCAGATCCTTGAAGATGACCTGGTCGGTGAGGATGCGGTGCGTGCCGATGACCATGTCGACCGAGCCGTCGACCAGGCCCTGCAGCGTGAGGCGGGCCTCCTTGTCGCTCTGGAACCGCGAGAGCGGGCGCACCTTCACCGGGAACCCGGCGAAGCGCTCGGTGAACGTCTCGAGGTGCTGCTTGACGAGCAGAGTCGTCGGCACGAGCATCGCGACCTGCTTGCCCTCCTGGATCGCCTTGAACGCCGCGCGCACGGCGACCTCGGTCTTGCCGAAGCCCACGTCGCCCGACAGCAGGCGGTCCATCGGGATCGGCCGCTCCATGTCGGCCTTGATCTCCTCGATCGTCTGCAGCTGGTCGTGGGTCTCGGCGAACGGGAACGCCTCCTCCAGCTCGCGCTGCCAGGGCGTGTCAGGCCCGAACGCGTGACCCTTCGAGCTCATCCGCGCCGAGTACAGCTTCACGAGCTCGACGGCGATGTCGCGCACTGCCCGACGCGCCTTGCCCTTCGCGGCCGCCCAGTCGCTGCCGCCCATCTTCGACAGCGTGGGCGCGTCACCACCGACGTACTTCGAGAGCAGGTCGAGCTGATCCGTCGGCACGAAGAGCTTGTCGCCCGGGTAGCCGCGCTTCGAGGGCGCGTACTCGAGCACGAGGTACTCACGGGTGGTCTTCACCGCGTTCCGCCCGCCCGACGACACCTCGCGCTTGGTCATCTCCACGAAGCGGCCGATGCCGTGCGTGGAGTGCACGACGAAGTCACCCTGCTTGAGCTGCAGCGGGTCGACGACGTTGCGTCGGCGCGACGCCAGCTTCTTGACCGTGCGCTGGTCGCCGCCGATCGTGCGGCCGTAGAACTCGTTGTCGGTGAGCACCGCGATCCGGGCATCCGGCACCTGGAAACCCGACTCGACCGACCCGGCGACCAGCGTCGCCACCCCGCCCTCCGGCTCGTCGGTGAGCTGCGCGACGATCCGCGCGGCGAGGCCGCGGTCGCTGAGCACATCTCGCGCGCGCTCGACGAGCCCCTGCCCCGATGAGATGACGACGACACGCCAGCCCTCCCCGAGCCGCGCCTCGACGAACGCGATCGCACCGTCGACGTTTCCGTGGAACGACGGGATGATCGACGCATCGAGATTCTCGGCCGCATCGTCGTCGACGGCGAACGGGGTGACCCGCCACCAGACGCCGTCGCGCTCGTGCACGATCTCGCGCATGCGCCCCAGGCTGATGAAGTCCCCCGCGCCGAGATCGATCGGCGCCGAGGCGCCCGAGGTCGCGGCGCTCCACGCCGCGTCGAGGAACTCGCGGTTCGTCTCGCCGAGGTTCTGCGCGCGCGAGCTGGCGCGCTCGGGGTCGACGATGGCGGTGGCCGACCCCTCGGGCAGGTACTCGGCGAGCGTCATCAGCGGACCGGAGACGACCGGCAGCAGCGATTCCATGCCCTCGACCGGGATGCCCTGAGACATCTTCTCGAGCATCGCCGACATCGCGGGGAAGCGGCCCACCAGCTCGCCGGCGCGCTCGCGCACCTCGGCGGTGAGCAGCAGCTCGCGGCTCGCCGCGAGCGAGACCGATTCGACATCTCCCGGCAGAGAGCGCTGGTCGGCCACCGAGAAGGCGCGGATCTGGTCGACCTCGTCGCCGAAGAACTCCACCCGCAGCGGGTGATCGGCCGTGGGCGGGAAGACGTCGAGGATGCCGCCGCGCACGGCGAACTCGCCACGGCGCGAGACCATGTCGACTCGGGAGTAGGCACGCTCGACGAGCTGCTCGACCGCGTCCTCCAGCTCGATGCCCCGCCCGCCGACACGCAGTTCGAGGGGTGCGGCGTCGCCGAGGTTGGCGGCGAGCGGCTGCAGCGCAGCGCGCACCGAGGCCACGACGACGAGCGGCTTCTCACCCGTCCAGGTCACGATGCGGCGCAGCGTGTCGAGTCGCTTGCCGACCGTGTCGGGGCTGGGGCTCAGCCGCTCGTGCGGCAGCGTCTCCCACGCGGGGAAGGTGAGGATCTCGGCGTCGTCCAGGTAGGCGGCGAGCGCGGCGGCGACCGATTCTGCGCGACGGCCGGTGGGCGTGATGACGAGGGCGGATGCCGGTCTGCCGGCCGATGCGCGCTTGCGCAGCAGACCCGCGATGATCGGGACGTCGAGCCCGTCGACCGCCGAGATCTCGGCATCGGTCTGCGCCCAGGTGAGGGCGTCGCGGTACAGGTTCGCCTCTTCCAAGGCGCGCAGAATCCCCGGAACAGTCACCGGACGATTCTAGCCGCGACGGTGGGCGTCGGGCTCGCTGTCGCTCGCTCAGCGCATCGCGTCGGGCTCGCCGAAGCCGGGAGCACCGGGATCGCTGGGCAACGGCAGGTCGCGGCGCCCCCGTCGGCTGCGCCGCGAGCCCCGGAACCCCTCCACCGCCAGCACCGCGAGCGCGACGGCGAGGATGAGATAGACCAGGGCATCGGCGCCCTGCATCCGCTCCCCCAGCAGCAGCGCGACCCCCACGAGCAGCACCGGCTCGACATAGCTGAGCAGGCCGAACACCGGCAGCGGCAGCAGTGTCGCTGCCGCGAGATAGAGCGACATCGCGGCCGCGCTGGCCAGGCCGATGCCCGCGAGGCCCGACAGCTCCGCAGCCGACAGAGCGCCGGGCGCGGCAGTGATGAGGAAGATCACCGCCAGCGGCACCATCAGCAGCGATTCGGCACCGAACACGATCGGACCGTCGAGTCCGAAGCGCTGGCGCACCACGAAGTAGACGGTGTACGGCAGGCAGATCGCCAGAGTGACCCACGAAAGCTGCGGGGTGGCGGCGACCTTCACGACGACGGCGACGGCTGCGAGAGACACGACGAGCCACTGCATCCGGCTCACCGGCGCCCCCAGCAGGAAGCGCCCGCCGAGCACGAGGCAGATGGGCAGCATCAGATAGCCGAGCGAGGTGTCGAGGGCGTGCCCGTGCATGGGCGCCCACATGAAGAGCCAGAGCTGGAAGCCGATGATCGCGGCGAGGCCGGCCAGCAGCAGCGGCATCCACCATCGTGCGCGCAGGCGCCGGCCGAGCAGGCGCAGCTGCTCGCGCGCCAGCGGATGCAGCAGGGCGAGCGCGTAGCAGGCGAAGGTCACGAGGATGCGCCAGGCGAAGACCACCTCTGCGGACGAGCTCAGGATGCCGGCGAGGAAGAAGATCACACCGAACAGCACCGAGGCGAGCACGGACGCCAGCACACCGCGAGGCGATGTGTGCTGCACCGCCACGTCCGCCTCCTTCTGCGCACCGGCGACCGCCGGCGCATCGCGTCTCAGGATATCGCCGTCCACCGGCTGCCGATAACGTTGCCGGATGGACCCCGTCTCCCTGCGCACCGAGCGGCTCGTGCTCAGCATCCCGACCGAAGCCGACATCGATGCGATCACCGCCGCCTGTCAGGACCCCGAGGTTCCGCGCTGGACGACCGTGCCGAGTCCCTACACGCGACAGCACGCGGCCGACTTCGTCGAGCTGGTCGCCGGATGGTGGGCGGACGGCGTCGAGACGGTGTGGGCGATCCGCAAGGACGACGCACTCGCCGGGATGATCGGCCTGCACCGCATCACCGCGCATCCCCACGGCGGTGAGGCGGAGATCGGGTTCTGGGGTGTGGCGGAGTTCCGCGGGCAGGGGCTCATGGGCGAAGCCGCTCGCGCCGTGATCGACTACGGGTTCGATCAGCTGGGGCTCGCCCGGATCGCCTGGCGAGCGGTGGCGGGCAACGTCGCCTCGGCCCGCACCGCGCGCTCGCTCGGCTTCCACTACGAGGGCCTGCTGCGCCAGGGCCTGACCAGCCCGCGCGGCCGGGATGACGGCTGGGTCGCGGGACTGCTGGCGTCCGACGACCGCACGCCGGTGGTGTGGCCGGTGCTGTGAGCCGCACGAGATGCGTGACAGGATGACGGCATGCCCGAGATGCCGGAGGTTCAGGGACTGGTCGACTTCCTCGCCGCCCGCACGGTGGGGCGAACGGTCACGCGCATCAGCGTCGCGGCGATCGCGGCGCTGAAGACGTTCGATCCTCCGGTCACCGCGCTGCAGGATGCCCCGATCACCGCCGCCGCGCGGCATGGCAAGTTCATCGATCTCGCGTTCGGCGGCGATCTGCACCTGATCTTCCACCTTGCCAAAGCGGGTTGGCTGCGCTGGTACGACGAGCTTCCGACGACCCTCATCAAGCCGGGCCGGAGCCCCATCGCGATGCGGGTGGCGCTCGACGACGGCAGCGGGTTCGACCTCACCGAGGCCGGCACGAAGAAGTCGCTCGCCGTCTACGTCGCACGCGACCCGAGCGACGTGCCGGGCATCGCCCGGCTGGGACCCGACCCGCTCGACGCCGCGTTCACCCGGGATGCGTTCGCCGCGCTGCTCGCCGGTCGGCGCACTCAGATCAAGGGGCTGCTGCGCGATCAGGGGCTGATCGCTGGTATCGGCAACGCGTACAGCGATGAGATCCTGCACGCGGCGAAGATGTCGCCGTACGCGCCGGCGGCCAACCTCGACGACGCCGAGATCGATCGGCTGTACGACGCCATGCAGAGCACCCTGCGCGAAGCGATAGACGAGGCCGCAGGAAAGCCGCCCGCGGATCTGAAGGATGCGAAGCGGCGCGGGATGCAGGTGCACGCTCGCCGCGGCGAGACGTGCCCGGTTTGCGGCGACACGGTGCGCAGCGTGTTCTTCGCCGACCGGTCGCTGGAGTACTGCCCCACCTGCCAGACGGGTGGCAAGGTGCTCGCCGACCGCCGGCTCTCGCGCCTGCTGAAATGACCGAGCTGTATTACGAGGAATGAATCGTCCAGAGGCACGTTGACTAGACTCTGAGCATCAACGTGCTCCGGGGTCGGTGTGAATCCGAACCGGCGGTGACAGTCCGCGAACGCCTGGTGACAGGCGCCGATCCGGTGGGATTCCGGAACCGACGGTGATGCGAGCATCCGCTCGCTAGTCCGGAAGAGAGGCAGCACGTGGCGTACGCGTGCGCTGCAGACCCCGGGAACCCAGAGAAGGATGACCGATGGCAGTGACCGAGGCCGAACGCGACGCCATGCATCGCGCCCTCGCGCTCGCGGCGAACGGTCCGCGCGGTCTGAACCCGCAGGTGGGCGCCGTCATCCTCTCCCCGGCAGGCGCCGTGCTGGCCGAGGGCTGGCACCGCGGCGCCGGTACCCCGCACGCCGAGGTCGACGCGATCTCGAAGCTCGCACCGGGACAGGCATCCGGCGCCACCGCCGTCGTCACGCTCGAACCGTGCAACCACACCGGACGAACCGGCCCCTGCGCGCAGGCGCTGATCGATGCCGGCATCACGCGCGTCGTCTACGCGCTCGACGACCCGGGTGACACATCCAGCGGCGGTGCCGAGCGACTGCGCGCGGCGGGCGTCGAGGTCGTCGCCGGCGAGCAGGCGGATGCCTCGCGCCGACTCATCGAGGACTGGCTGAGCGTGCAGCGGCTGGGCCGCCCGCACGTCACCGTGAAGTGGGCCCAGAGCCTGGACGGCCGAGCCGCGGCATCCGACGGCACCAGCCAGTGGATCACCGGAGCCGACGCCCGCGCCGACGTGCACCGGCGCCGAGCCGAGGCCGATGCGATCGTCGTCGGCACCGGAACCGTGCTCGCCGACGATCCGGCGCTCACCGCGCGCGACGGCGACAGCCTGTACGCGCACCAGCCGATCCCCGTCGTGATCGGCTCGCGCGGCACGCCTGCCGGCGCCGCCGTGCACCGGCATCCGCACGCCCCGCTGTTCTACGACACCCGAGACCTGGCCGCCGTGCTCGCCGATCTGCGCGCCCGCGGCGTGCAGCGCGTGTTCGTCGAGGGCGGACCGACGCTGGCGAGCGCGTTCATCGCCGCCGGATTCGCCGACACCGTGCTCGCCTACATCGCACCGGTGCTGCTCGGCGGCGAGCGTCTCGCACTCACAGACATCGGCGTCGCCACGATCGACGACGCCCTGCGCCTGAAGGTCGAGCAGTGGATGCCCCTCGGCGCCGATCTGCTCGCCATCGCACACCCTGTGGCGGATCCCGCCGCAGGAGAGGAAGGAAGCTGATGTTCACCGGAATCATCGAGGAGATCGGCGAGATCGCCGCGATCTCAGCGTCGGGCGACGGATGGCGGCTGACGGTGCACGCGCCGAAGGCGGCAGCGGATGCCGTGCACGGCGAGTCCATCGCCGTCAGCGGCGTGTGCCTCACCGTCGTCGGCTCGACCGAGACGAGCTTCGATGCCGATGTCATGAAGCAGACGCTCGACGTATCCGCTCTGGGCGCCGTGCAGGTCGGCTCGCGGGTGAACATCGAGAAGGCTATGCCCGTCGGCGCGCGCCTGGGCGGCCACATCGTGCAGGGTCACGTCGATGGCGTCGGCACGGTGCTCGAGGTGCGACCGGGCGCCCAGTGGCGCGTGCTGCGCATCAGCCTGCCCATCGACCTCGCAGCGCTCGTCGTCGACAAGGGCTCGATCAGCGTCGCCGGCACCTCGCTCACCGTGAGCGCCGTGAGTAGCCCTTCGACAGGCTCAGGGACCCAGACAGCAGGCTCAGGGACCCAGACAGCAGGCTCAGGGACCCAGACAGCAGGCTCAGGGACCCAGACAGCAGGCTCAGGGGCCCAGACAGACGAGCACTGGTTCGAGGTCTCGCTCATCCCCGAGACACTCGAGGCGACCATCCTCGGCACTCTCGAGCCCGGCGACGTCGTCAACCTCGAGACCGACATCCTCGCCCGTCACGTGGAGCGCCTGCTCGCGTTCCGCACCCTTACGGAAGGAGGCTCGCGATGAGCCTTTCCCCCCTCTCCGATGCCCTCGACGCGCTGCGCGCCGGCAGGCCGATCATCGTCGCCGATGACGAGAACCGCGAGAACGAGGGCGACATCATCATCTCCGCCGAGCTCGCGACGGCCGAGACGATGGCCTGGATGGTGCGCTGGACCTCGGGCCTGATCTGCGCGCCGATGCCCGCCGACCTCGCCGACCAGCTGAACCTGCCGCCCATGGTCGAGACCAACGAGGACGCCCGCACCACGGCGTACACGGTGAGCGTCGACGCCGCCGAGGGCGTCACCACCGGCATCAGCGCTCATGACCGCGCGCTGACACTCAATGTGCTGGCGAACCCGGCATCCGTCCCCACCAGCCTCATCCGTCCGGGCCACATCCTGCCGCTGCGCGCCGTCGACGGCGGCGTGCGCGAACGCGGCGGGCACACCGAGGCGGCCGTCGAGCTGATGCGGCTCGCCGGACTGCAGCCGGTCGGCGCCATCGCCGAGGTCGTCGCCGACGACGGCAGCATGATGCGCCTGCCCGCGCTGCTCGAGCTCGGCGCGCGCGAGGGCGTGCCGGTGATCACCATCGAGCAGCTCATCGCGCACCTGAACGAGGTCGACCCGCGCGACGAGGCCGACTGCCTCGCGCGGCGCTCCGGTCGCCGGGTCAGCCTGCGCGCCGACGCCAACGTTCCGACCGACCACGGCACCTTCCGCTTCCTCGCGTACAAGGACCGCGTCAGCGGCACCGATCACATCGCCGTCGTGTCGGGCACTCCCGGCGAGACCGCGCTGGTGCGCGTGCACTCGGAGTGCCTCACCGGCGAGGCGTTCGGATCGCAGAAGTGCGAGTGCGGCCCGCAGCTGCAGGCGGCCCTCAAGCGCATCGACCAGGAGGGCGGCGTGGTCATCTACATGCGCGGTCACGAAGGGCGCGGCATCGGTTTGATCAACAAGCTGCGCGCATACGCGCTGCAGGAGGAGGGCCTGGACACGGTCGACGCCAACCTCGCGCTCGGCCTGCCCGCAGACGCCCGCGAGTACGCGGCCGCCGCCGGCATCCTCACCGACCTGGGGATCTCGAAGGTGCGCCTGCTCACCAATAACACCGACAAGGTCGAGAAGCTGCAGGCCCTCGGGCTCGATGTGGTCGAGCAGGTGCCGCTGATCGTCGGAGTCGGGCCCAACAACCACCAGTACCTCGAGACCAAGCGCGATCGCATGGGTCACATCATCGGCGCGGACGAGCTGGCCCGCGCCCTCGGAAAGGACGACGCATGAGCGGCGCAGGAGCCCCCACCCCGAACACCCCGGTCGACGGCAGCGGACTGCGCGTCGTCGTGATCGCGGGCACCTGGCACGAGACGATCTCGAACGGCCTCATCGCCGGCGCGCAGCGCGTGCTCGACGAGGCAGGCGCCGCGCACACGCTGGTGCGCGTGCCCGGTTCGTTCGAGCTGGCCGTCGCCGCGCAGGCGGCGTTCGCCGGCGGGGCGGATGCCGTGGTCGCGCTCGGCGTGATCATCCGCGGCGGCACACCGCACTTCGAGTACGTGTCGGCGGCCACCACCGACGGGCTCAGCAGAGTGGCCCTGGATGCCGGCAAGCCGGTGGGCTTCGGAGTGCTCACCCTCGACGACGAGCAGCAGGGCCTCGACCGAGCGGGCCTTGCGGGCTCGAAGGAGGACAAGGGCGCCGAGGCGGCGGATGCGGCTCTGCGCACGGCTCTCGTCGTCCGCGCGCTGCGCGGCTGAGCCGTCACGCCAGACCGGATAGCCTGGGGTCATGGAGACCCTGCGCCACCTCGTCCTTTTCGTTCACCTCGTCGGCTTCGCCGTGCTCTTCGGAGCGTGGGCGGTGCAGGCATTCGGCGGCAAGCGCGAGATCGTCAAGCTGATGCACATCGGCGTCACGATCGCCGCCGTGGCAGGCCTGGCGCTCGCGGCTCCCTGGGGCCTGCCCGAGGGCGTCGAGATGAACTACGCCAAGATCGGCACGAAGCTCGTCGTGCTGCTGATCATCGGCGCCCTGCTCGGCATCGGCCAGGCCCGACAGCGCAAGAGTGGCCAGGTGCCGTCGGCGCTGTTCTGGGGCATCGGCGTGCTGACTCTGGTGAACGCGGGTATCGCCGTCATCTGGTGATTCGGCGGCTCACCGGCCGATTAGACTCCCAAAGGTTCTGCACACCTGAGGAGCACGCATGACAACGACCACCGCACCGGCGAATCCCCGTTCCCGGGTGATCCTGGCCAGCCTCGTCGGCACGACGATCGAGTTCTACGACTTCTACGTCTACGCGACCGCGGCGGTCCTCGTCTTCCCCGTGCTGTTCTTCCCGACCGGTAACGACACCACGTCGCTGCTCGCCTCGTTCGGCGTGTTCGGCGCGGCGATGATCGCACGACCGATCGGCGCCGTCGTCTTCGGGCACTTCGGCGACAAGTTCGGACGCAAGGCCACCCTGGTCGCGTCGCTGCTCACGATGGGCATCGCGACCTTCCTCATCGGGCTGCTGCCGACCTTCCAGCAGATCAACTGGTGGGCGGCTCTGCTGCTGCTGGTGCTGCGCCTCGCGCAGGGATTCGCCCTCGGCGGTGAATGGTCGGGCGCCGCGCTGGTTGCCACCGAGAACGCGCCGGCCGGCAAGCGCGCCTGGTACGGGTCGTTCCCGCAGCTCGGGGCGCCGCTGGGCTTCATCATCGCCAACGGCATCTTCCTCGCCATCAACGCGCTGCTGCCGCACGAGACGGACGCGACGCTGAAGTCCGAGGCGTTCCTCAGCTGGGGCTGGCGCGTGCCGTTCCTGTTCTCGGCCGTCATGGTCATCATCGGCCTATGGGTGCGCCTCAAGCTCGTCGAGTCCGAGACCTTCACACGTGCGGCCGACACCGGTCGTATCCGCAAGCTGCCGCTCGCGACGGTGTTCCGTCACCACTGGAAGCAGCTGATCCTCGGCACGTTCATCATGCTCGCGACCTACGTGCTGTTCTATCTGATGACGAACTTCACGCTCGCCTATGGCACGAAGGCCGGCTCTCTCGAGGTGGCGTCTGCCGCCGCGCAGAAGGCCGCGGAGGCCGCCGGCAAGCCGTTCGACCCGAGCGCTTTCGCCGCGCAGTTCTACCCCGGCCTCGGCTTCGGGTACACCCAGTTCGTGATCATGCAGATCGTGGGCGTGGTGTTCTTCGGCATCTTCACCCTGCTCTCCGGACCCTGGGCCGACCGCATCGGCCGCCGGAAGCTGCTGCTGTGGGTGACGGGCGCCATCATCGTCTTCGGTCTCACTTTCAACCTGTTCCTCATGCCGCAGGACGACCCGGCACTCACCACTGCCGTCGTGCAGGGCTTCCTCGTCCTCGGCTTCCTGCTCATGGGCGCCACCTTCGGCCCGATGGGCGCACTGCTGCCCGAGCTGTTCCCCACGAACGTGCGGTACTCGGGTTCGGCGATCGCGTACAACGTGTCGTCGATCCTCGGTGCCGCGGTCGCTCCGCTGATCGCGGTGGAGCTGTGGCGCATCGGCGACGGCTCCCCCTGGCTGGTCGGCGTGTACCTGTCGGCGATGGCCGTGCTGACCTTCATCGCTCTGTGGCTGTCGCCTGAGACGAAGGACCACGACTACGAGTCCGACCTGGGCGTCGCCGCGCAGCGCTGACCTCTGTCGCAGACGTCCTGAGATCCGGACGACCGCCCGGGCTCCGCAGAAGCGGGCCCCGGGCATCCGGATCTCGGGGTGGATGCCGGTTCTCGGGCGGACCGGATCTCGGCGGATGACGGATCTCGCGGTGGATGCCTGGTCTCGGGCGGATGCCCGGCGTAATCTGACTCCATGGCGACCATCGAGGATGTGCGCCGCATCGCACTCGGCTTTCCGCGCGTCACGGAGGCCGTCGAAGGGCACCGCGGCGGGGCGTGCTGGCGTACCAGCGCCGGGAAGATCGCCTGGGAGCGGCCGCCGAGCAAGCGCGACCTCGAGCAGCTCTCCGACCTCGGCCGGGAGTGGCCTGCCGGCGTCGTCCTCGGCATCCACGTCGAGAACGAGCAGGACAAGTCCGCGCTCATCGAGACGCACCCGCGGGCGTTCTTCACCATCCCGCACTTCGACGGCTATCCGGCCGTGCTCACCCGACTCGACGAGATAGACACGCAGCTGCTGCGCGAGACGCTCACCGACGCCTGGCTGCTGCGCGTGCCGGCGACGGTCAGAAGGGCCTGGCTCGTCGAGAACGGACTCGCCGAATAACGGTCAGTACGACGCTCTGACGATCCCGGCGGCTCCATCCAGCGTCATATGGCCGCCGTACGGCAGGATCCACTGCGGACGCGTGTGCCCGAAGGGCACGCCGAAGCACACCACGGCATCCGGGTTGTACCGACCGATCATCTCGATCACGACATCCCGCTGCGCGGCGCGCAGCGCGGCCCTCTCGGCAGCGCCGGGCTGAACCTCGAACGAGCTCACGGGCGGGCGGGCGAACAGCACGCCTGCGACGGCGCCAAGAAGTCCTCGTTCGCCGTAGCCGCGCAGCTGCTCGCGAACTCGCCCTGCCGGGGTGAGCCGCTCGCTCGTCTCGAGCAGCAGAATCGCTCCGGCGAGCTCGTGGTTCGTGGGCATCCGGTCGGCGAGTGCCAGCTGGTCGACCACCTCGAGGCAGCCGCCCCACGTGCGCCCCGTCACGCTCTTCGCAGGGCCCGCCCACGTCCATGGCTCTGTCGGCTCGCGGTCGCCGTACTCGGTCAAGGCTGCCGGGTCGTCCCAGTGCCGGCCGAAGTCCTCCGACTCCCCCGGCTCGGTGATCTCCAGCTCACCGCCGTGGAGCAGCGCGGCGCGCAGCGAGCGCAGGTGGATCTCGTCGACCCGAGGCCCTGGCCCCAGGTGCACCTGGGTGGAGCCGCCGTAGAATCCCGGGACGCCGTGCCGCCACAGCCAGTTCAGGATGTTCGTGTTGTCGCTGTACCCGAGAAACGGCTTCGGGTCGGCGGCGGCGAGCGTGCTGTCGAGGTGCGGCGTCACGAGGATCTGGTCGCTGCCGCCCACGGTCGCGATGATCGCCCGGATAGCAGGATCGGCGAGCGCGGCGTTCATGTCGGCGGCCCGCGCTTGCGGACTCGCATCGAGCTGCCTCGTGGTCGGATATTCGACGGGAATCAGGCCCGTTGACTCGGCCAATCGCCGAAGCGCCTGCTCATGCACCTCTGGGCCGGCCACCGGCGCGGCGAACGCGGGCGAGAGGACGGCGATGCGATCTCCTGGCTGCAGTTTCGGGGCGATGAGCATCCGACCATCCTCCCCTGCGCGAGCGCCCGAGATCCGGAGAAGCGCCCGGAATCCGGAGGAAACCGCCCCGGGCATCCGGATGTCGGTCAGGATGCCGGAATCGGGCGCACCGGCAACCCGCCTCCCCCGCTCGAGCGCCCGAGATCCGGAGAACCGCCCGAGATCCGGAGGAAACCGCCCCGGGCATCCGGATGTCGGTCAGGATGCCGGAATCGGGCGCGCCGGATGCCGGGCCAAACAGGCCGCGCATAAGAAGTTCGGCAGACAATAGAGCCGATGCCCGGCTCCCGCATGCCCTGGCACACACTCTCCTGAGATCGAGGTCCCATGTCTCGCACGGCGCCGTCACGCCGCCGCGGGCGCGGCGCGCAGCCGGAAGGCCCGCGCGCGACGTTCCGCCAGCTGCTCCCCTTCCTGTTCGAGCACAAGAAGGTGCTCGTCGTCGTCGCGGTGCTCAGCGTCGTCGGCGCGGCCGCATCGCTCGCGCAGCCGCTGCTCGTCGGGCAGCTCATCGCGCGCGTGCAGGAGGCGCAGCCGCTCGGGGCGCTGGTGTGGCTGCTGATCGGCTTCGTCATCGCGGCATCCGTGATCTCCGGCTATCAGCACTACCTGCTGCAGCGCACCGGCACCGCGGTCGTGTATTCGAGCCGCCGCAAGCTCATCGCCCGCATCCTGCATCTGCCGATCAGCGAGTTCGATGCCCGCCGCACCGGCGATCTCGTCTCACGCGTCGGCACCGACACGACGCTGCTCTACGCCGTGCTCACGCAGGGGCTCGCGGATGCCGTCGGCAGCGCGATCCTGTTCCTCGGCGCGCTCATCGCGATGCTGGTCATCGACCCGCTCCTGCTGCTGCTCATCGTCGTCGTGATCGGCGTCTCGGTCGTCGTGGTCGTGCTGCTGAGCGGCCGCATCCGCACGGCATCGGCCGCGCAGCAGCAGAAGGTCGGAGAACTGGCATCCGGAGTCGAGCGAGGCATCTCGTCGATCCGCACGGTGCGCGCCTCCGGTGCCACGGAACGCGAGACCGCAGCAGTCGCGGGCCTGGCAGGCGACGCGTACGGCCTCGGCGTGCGCATCGCGAAGATCTCATCGATGGTCGTCCCCGTCGCGGGCGTCGCGCTGCAGCTGTCGCTGCTGGCGGTGCTCGGCGTAGGCGGGTTCCGCGTGGCATCCGGAGCCCTCACGATCGCCTCGCTGGTGACGTTCATCATGTTCCTGTTCATGCTGGTGATGCCCCTCGGGCAGGCGTTCGGCGCGATCACCTCCGTGAATCAGGCACTCGGTGCCCTAGGACGCATCCAGGAGGTGCTCGATCTGCCGACCGAGACGCAGCACGACGAGCCGGATGCCACCGCCGCGTCCGCCCCGGTCGTGGGCGCCCCCGCGATCGAGTTCCGTGACGTGCGCTTCCGCTACCCCGACGCCGTCATCGCCGCTCGCGAGGCGGCGGCCAAAGAGGCTCAGACCGTGCTCGTCGACGCGCACCTGGAGCGCGCGTCCGAGCGCCCTTCGACAGGCTCAGGGACCCAAGATCCTGCTGACCGCGACGTGCTGAAAGGCGTCTCGTTCGCGGTGCCGCGCAGCGCGCGAGTCGCCCTCGTCGGGCCGAGCGGCGCCGGCAAGAGCACGATCCTCTCGCTCATCGAGCGCTTCTACGACCCGACCGGCGGCTCCATCCGCCTTGCCGGACATGACGTGCGCACCTACCCGCGCGAGCAGCTGCGCGCGCAGTTCGGATACGTCGAGCAGGACGCACCGACCCTCGCCGGCACGCTGGGCGAGAACCTGCGTCTCGCCGCACCGGATGCCTCGGATGCCGACTGCGAGCGCGTGCTGCGCTCGGTCAACCTCGGCGACGTGCTCGAGCGCAGCCCGCTGGGCCTGGCAGCGCCCGTCGGCGAGGACGGCGTGATGCTCTCCGGCGGCGAGCGCCAGCGCCTCGCCATCGCGCGCGCTCTGCTGACCGAGGCGCCGATCCTGCTGCTGGACGAGTCGACCTCCTCCCTCGACGGCGTGAACGAGCAGCGCATGCGCGAGGCGATCGACGCGGCCGCCGCGGATCGCACCCTGCTCGTGATCGCGCACCGCCTCTCGACCGTGGTCGACAGCGACCTCATCGTGGTGCTGCAGAACGGCGTGGTCGTGGGACAGGGCACGCACGCCGAGCTCATCGAATCCACGCCGCTGTACCGCGACCTGGCACGCCATCAGCTGCTGGTCTGATCCGGCGGCCTGCCGGCCGGCATCCGGCCGTCGCACACATCGGACGCGAACGGACTGAGACTTCCGATGGCGGAGTGAGCTCAGCGCACGAGGGCGTCGACCTGTACGCCGTCCTTGCCGGCGCGCTTCGCCCGGTACATCGCCGCATCGGCCGCGGCGATCACCTCATCGGCGGACGGCGCGGCGGAGTCGGCCCCGGGCCGCCAGTGCACCGCACCCACACTCGCCGAGAGCGGCGACCCGGCGGCGGCGCCGTCGAGCGGCTCCCGCACGACTCTCCTCACCCGCTCCGCGAATCGCGCCGTCTCTGCGTCGTCCATCCCGCTCGCGGCGATGAGGAACTCGTCCCCTCCGAGCCTGGCGACCGTGTCGCTCACCCGGCACACGCGCTGCAGGCGTGCGGCGACGATACGCAGCACCTCGTCGCCGACACCGTGCCCGAGACGATCGTTGATGCCCTTGAAGCCGTCGAGGTCGAGGAAGAGCACCGCGCACGGCTCGCCGTCGAGCCCCGTGCGGTGCAGCATCCGCTGCAGCCGTTCGGCGAACAGCACCCGATTGGGCAGCCCGGTCAGACCATCGTGCAGAGCATGGTGCTGCAGCTGATCACGCAGCCGCAGGTGGTCGACGACCCGCTCCGCCTGAGCGGCAAGGGCGCGCAGCGTCTCGAGCTCGTCGGATTCCAACGAGCGCGCCCGACGGAACCAGCAGCGAATCTGTCCCAGGACGACGGTGCGCTCCCCGGTCGCGCGGACGATCGGTGTGGTGACGAGCGCCTCGATGGCGGCCGCGCGCAGCGCAGCGGCATCCTGCGGCACAGCGCGAGCGATCTGCTCGGCGTCACGACAGACGAGCTGCTGTCCCGGGGACGCGGGCCTGGCCGCGAGCGTCACTCCCGGGGGCGCCTGGCCCCATTCGCGTACGGCGATGTCCGTCTCGTCCGAGCGGTCGACCAGCCGGACGGACGTCCAGGCTGCGGATGTCGCCCTGCTCGCGGCGCTCACGAGCGTCTCGCCCAGGTCGCCCAGGCCGTTCGCCACGGCGAGCGCGCTCGTGGCATCCTGCAGCAGCATCAGCCGGCGATGGGCGAGCTCGGTCTCGCGACGGGCGGCCACGAGCTCCTTCTCGAACGCGGCGCGCGCGGTCGTCTCGACGGCTGCGACGTAGGCCACGGCCCTGCCGTCGTCGGCGTGCCGCAGCTCGGCGTTCACGAGCGCGGCCCGACGCTCACCCCAGCTGTCCCGGGTCTCGAGCATGACCTCGCGCAGACGCCCCGTCTCCAGCAGTCGCGGCATGACCTGGGTTTCATACAGCATGCGGGATGCCGCGGTCAGCCACTCCACGATGTTCCGCCCGCGAAGACCGTCATCGCTCGCCGATCCCTCGGCGCCCAGCCACACCTGCATCCCGGCGTTGTGAGCGAGGATCGTGCCGTCGACACCCAGCACGAACACGGCGACCGGCGTGTGCTCGAGCAGATCCAGGGAGTCGGCTCCAGCGCCGGTCACAGCGCGCGTCTGATCTGATCCGCGACCAGATCGGAGTCCGTCAGGTGCACGAAATGTCCGGCGGAGTCCAGGCGCACCAGGTCGCACGTCGGGATGCGCTCCTGCAGATACGCTCCGATGTGCGGCGGGCAGATGATGTCGCCGACCGACTGCAGAACCGTGGTCGGCACCGAGATCTCGCTCAGCCGGTGCCGCACGTCGCTGAAGAAGACGACGCGGGCGAAGTGGGTGGCCACGTCGTGCGCCGTGGTGGCGAACAGGTCCCGCACCCGCTCGGTGACCTCGGGCAGGTCCTCGCGGGCGGTGACCGCCGGCGCCAGTGAGGCCGCCCAGCCCGGCTGGTTCGCCTCGATGGCGGAGAGCAGATCGAGCACGTCCTGGCGGTCGAAGCCGCCGACGTAGTCGCCGTCGTTCACGTATCGCGGGGAGGGGCAGATCATGATCAGCTGCGAGAACAGGTCCGGCCGGCGGATGGAGGCCAGTGCGCCGATCATGCCGCTGACGGAATGCGCGACGAACACCACGTCACGGGCATCCGCTGCCTCGATCACCTCGATGAGGTCGTCGGCGTAGCCTTCGAGCGAGTCGTAGCGCCGCTGGTCGTACGCCGAGAGGTCGGAGCGACCCGAGCCGACGTAGTCGAACAGCACGACGCGGCGATCGTCGGCGAAACGGTCGGCGACGGCCCGCCAGGTGGTCTGGTCGGTGCCGTACCCGTGTCCGAAGACCATGACGCGGCCCTCACCCCCGCCGATCATCGTCACGGCGTTGCGCCGCAGGACGTCGTCGTGCGCAGCATCCATCGCGGATGCGTGTGCAGGAGAGTGGGTGCTGGTTTCCGTCACGTGTCCTCCTCAGAGCTCACGCCCGACACTACCGAAGAAGTGCGAGGAGCTCAGCGCGCGGCGTTGAGCCGGTACCGCAGCGCCTCCAGCTCGCTGCGCAGCGCAGACGGCAGCGCGTCGCCGAACATGGCGTAGAACTCCTCGGTGGAATCCGCTTCGGCGAGCCACGCGTCGATGTCGACGTCGAAGAGCTCGTCGAGATCGGCCTCTGTGATCGCCAGGCCCTCGAGGTTGAGATCCTCGCGCCGGGGCAGGCGGCCGATCGGGCTGTCGAGGGCCACGACCTCGCCCGAGATGCGACGGATGATCCAGTCGATCACGCGCGAGTTGTCTCCGAAGCCCGGCCACAGGAAGCGGCCGTCGTCGCCGCGGCGGAACCAGTTCACCTGGAAGATGCGCGGTGCACGGTCGAAGCGCAGCGAACGCCCCACCTTGAGCCAGTGCGCGAAGTAGTCGCCCATGTTGTATCCGCAGAAGGGCAGCATGGCGAACGGGTCGCGGCGCAGCTCACCGAGGGTGCCCTCGGCCGCCGCGGTGCGCTCCGACGAGATGGTGGAGCCGATGAACACCCCATGGCTCCAGTCGGTGGCCTCCACGACGAGCGGCACGTTGGTCGCCCGGCGTCCGCCGAAGAGGATCACGTCGAGGGGCACTCCGTCGGGGTTCTCCCAGTCCTCGGCGATCTGCGGGCACTGCGCAGCGGAGACGGTGAAGCGCGAGTTGGGGTGGGCAGCGGGTCCATCGGAATCCGGCGTCCACGGATTGCCCTGCCAGTCGGTGAGCTTCGCGGGCGGGGTGTCGGTGAGCCCTTCCCACCACACGTCGCCGTCGGGGCGCAGCGCGACATTGGTGAAGATCGTGTTGCCCCACAGCGTCTCGACAGCGGTCACGTTGGTCGACTCGCCCGTTCCCGGCGCCACGCCGAAGAATCCGGCTTCGGGGTTCATGGCGTACATCCGGCCGTCGTCGCCGGGCCGGATCCAGACGATGTCGTCGCCGAGTGTCTCGACGGTCCAGCCGGGGATGGTCGGCCGCAGCATGGCGAGGTTGGTCTTGCCACAGGCGGACGGGAACGCGGCGGCGATGTGGTGCGCCTTGCCCTTCGGGTCGGTCACCCGGATGAGCAGCATGTGCTCGGCGAGCCACCCCTCGTCGCGCGCGATGACGGACGCGATGCGCAGCGCGAAGCACTTCTTCGCGAGGATCGCGTTGCCCCCGTAGCCCGAGCCGTACGAGTAGACCTCGAGCGTCTCGGGGAAGTGCACGATGTACTTCTCGTCGTTGCACGGCCAGGGCACATCGGCCTGTCCCGGTTCGAGCGGGGCGCCGACCGAGTGAACTGTCTTGACCCACGGGGCTCCGTCGGCGATCTGGCGGGTGACCGCGTCGCCGACGCGGGTCATGATGCCGATGGATGCCACGGCGTAGGCGCTGTCGGTGACCTGCACTCCGATGTGCGAGAGCTTGCCGCCGACCGGTCCCATCGAGAACGGGATGACGTACATGGTGCGGCCGCGCATCGAGCCTTCGAACAGCCCGTCGAGCGTCTTGCGCATGGCGGCGGGGTCGGTCCAGTTGTTGGTGGGGCCGGCGTCGCGCTCGCGCTCGGAGGCGATGAACGTGCGCCCCTCGGTGCGCGCCACGTCGCTGGGGTGTGAGCGGGCCAGGTACGAGCCTGGTCTCCATTCGGGATTGAGCTTGACGAGCTTGCCCTCGTCGACGAGTTCGTGCAGCAGCGCGTCGTTCTCGGCGCGGGATCCGTCGACCCAGTGCACGCGAGCGGGCTGCGTGAGCGCAGCGATGCGGTCGACCCAGGCGCGCAGCTCGGCCATCGCAGGGGTGTCGTACGCGGGCACCTCGCCGGTGCCTCTGACAGGCGCCACGGCATCGGCCCGGGACGTGAACGTGTCGGCGAGTGCCATGGGAGCTCCTTCAAACGAGTGCGTTGTGACAATCATCCGCGAGGTTTCGTCGTGTTTGCCCGCTGCGCTGGTTGAAAAAATATGTCTTCTTTCGGATAAGCTCAAACAATGGCGACCAGCGGACTCGAACTCAGCACTCTCGGACATCGCATCCGGCATCACCGCACGGCGCGTAATCTCACCCTCGACGACCTGGGTGCGAAGGTCGGCATCGCCGGTTCGCAGCTGAGCCTCATCGAGAACGGCAAGCGCGAGCCGAAGCTGTCGCTGCTGCAGGCCATCGCCGAGGCGTGCGGCACCGATGTCGCGGATCTCATCTCGGGAGAGCCGCCGAACCGCCGGGCCGCGCTCGAGATCGAGCTCGAGCGGGCGCAGTCGAGCCCCATCTTCCGCCAGCTGGGCATCGCCGGAGTGCGGGTGTCGAAGACCATGAGCGACGAGACGATCGAGGCCATTCTCGGCCTGCACCGCGAGCTGCACCGCCGTGAGACCGAGGCGATCGCCACACCCGAGGAGGCGCGTCGCGCGAACACCGAGATGCGCCTCACGATGCGCGCGCGCGACAACTACCTTCCCGAGATCGAGGCTCTCGCCGAGAAGCACCTCAAGTCCGCCGGCCACGTCTCTGGCGCCCTCACGCACCGCACCGTCACCCTGATGGCGGCGAAGCTCGGCTTCGAGCTCATCTACGCCGACGACCTCCCCCACTCCACCCGCTCGATCACCGACGTCGAGCATGGACGCATCTACCTGCCGCCGGCGTCCATCCCCGGCGGGCACGGCCTGCGCTCGATGGCTCTGCAGGCGATGGCGCACCGCATCCTGGGCCACACTCCCCCGACCGACTATGCCGACTTCCTGCAGCAGCGACTGGAGATCAACTACTTCGCCGCATGCTGCCTGATTCCCGAGACCGCCGGCGTCGCGTTCCTGCAGCAGGCGAAGAAAGACCGCAACCTCGCCGTCGAGGACTTCCGTGACGCGTTCGGCGTCACGCACGAGGCGGCCGGGATGCGCATGACCAACCTGATGACGCACCACCTCGACATGCGCCTGCACTTCCTGCGCGTCGACGAGAACGGCGCGATCACCCGCGTCTACGAGAACGACGACCTGCCGCTGCCGATGGATGTGACAGGCGCCGTGGAGGGGCAGCCGGCCTGCCGTCGGTTCGGCGCGCGCGCTGCCTTCGAGCAGCGCAACCGCACGACCGAGCACTACCAGTACACCGACACCCCGTCGGGCACGTTCTGGTGCGCCACGCAGACCGGGTCGTCGACCGACGGAGGGTTCTCGGTCACGGTCGGCGTGCCCTTCGACGACGCGCGCTGGTGGCGTGGTCGCGAGACGCAGCATCGTGCGCAGTCGACCTGCCCCGACGAGTCCTGCTGCCGCCGCGCCGCGCCGGCCGTCTCTCAGCGCTGGGAGGGACGAGCGTGGCCGAGCGCCCGCGTGCACACGCACATGTTCCGTCCGCTGCCGCGCGGCGCGTTCCCGGGCGTTGACGACAGCGAGGTGTACTCGTTCCTCGACCGCCACGCCGCGGAGTGATCTGAGGCGTGCGTCGGCGCCGGCGTCGGAACCATCGGATGGCCCGGCCGCCAGCGGCGGTCAGGCGTGCAGGGTCACCTCGCGGCGTGCGGGCAGCACGACGGGGTGGGTGCCGGCCATCACCTCGAGCACCCGCACGACCTGGCAGGAGTATCCGTACTCGTTGTCGTACCAGACGTAGAGCACCACGTCGCGGTCGTTCGCGATCGTCGCGAGCCCGTCGACGATGCCTGCGCGGTGCGAGCCGACGAAGTCGGTGGAGACGACCTCGGGGCTCTCGACGTAGTCGATCTGCTGACGCAGCTTGGAGTGCAGCGATGCGCGACGCAGGTAGTCGTTCAGCTCGTCCTTCGTGGCCGGGTTCTCGAGCGTCAGGTGCAGCACCGCCAGTGAGACGTCGGGGGTGGGGACGCGGATGGCCGAACCGGTGAGCTTCCCGGCGAGCTGCGGCAGAGCGCGGGAGACGGCCTTCGCAGCTCCGGTCTCGGTGATGACCATGTTCAGCACCGCCGAGCGTCCGCGACGGTCGCCCTTGTGGAAGTTGTCGATGAGGTTCTGGTCGTTGGTGAACGAGTGCACGGTCTCGACGTGGCCGCGCACGATGCCGTACGCCTCATCCATCGCCGCGAGCACCGGCGTGATCGCGTTGGTCGTGCAGGATGCCGCGGACAGGATGCGGTCGCCGGCCTCGATCGTGCAGTCGTTGATGCCGTGCACGATGTTCTTCAGCTCGCCCTTGCCGGGCGCGGTGAGCAGCACGCGAGCGGCGCCCTTCGCCTGCAGGTGGCGGCTGAGTCCCTCCTCGTCGCGCCAGCGGCCGGTGTTGTCGACGATGATCGCGTCGTGGATGCCGTACGCGGTGTAGTCGACGGTGGCGGGATCGTCGGAGTAGATGACCTGGATGCGGTTGCCGTTCGCGATGATCTGCGAGTTCTCCTCGTCGACCGTGACCGTGCCGGCGAAGCGCCCGTGCACGGAGTCTCGCAGCAGCAGGGATGCGCGCTTGACGATGTCGTTGTCGGAGCCGCGACGGACCACGATCGCGCGCAGGCGAAGGCCGCTGCCGCCGCCGGTGTGGTCGATGATGATGCGGGCCAGCAGCCGGCCGATGCGGCCGAAGCCGTAGAGCACCACGTCGACCGGTTCGGAGAGCTCAGCGCCGAGAGCGGGCGCGAGCGCACTGCGCAGGTACTCGTCGAGGTCGCCGCCGTTCTCGGCGTGGCCCTCGATCAGGCGCGCGACATCCAGCGAGGAGGCACCGGGAGCGAGCTCGCGCAGCGCCTCGAGCACGGCGAGTGTGTCGGTGAGGGCGATCTGCCGGTGGCCGAGCTGCGCGACCCGCTCGTGCACCTCGAGGATGCCGGTGGTCGACAGGCCGAGCAGACGGTGCCCGTGCAGCGACGTCACGACATCGCGCTCCCGATTCAGTCCGCCGATGAGCGGGATCATCCGCTCTGCCAGCTCTTCCTTGACCTTCCAGCCGTCGCGGTGTGTCACGACATCGTCCATTTGCGTCCTTGCGTGATGCTCGAGCGCCGCCGGGTCGGGCGCTGCAGTGAATGAGGGGCGGGTTCGCCTCGACCAGGCTAGAGGCCGGTATCCGATGCGAGAGGGCGATTCCGGTATGCAGAATCCGACAGACTGTCTGTGAGCCATGAAACCCGATTCTTAACACGCGAACTGAGCTGCATCGATGATCACGACCTTCTCCGCCTTCGAACTGGGCCTCCTCGCCCTCGCCGCACTCGGAGCGGGGGTGATCAACACCGTCGTCGGCTCGGGGAGCCTGATCGTGTTCCCCACGCTGCTCGCGCTCGGCGTGCCTCCGGTGCCTGCGAACATCGCGAACACCGTCGGTCTCGCGATCGGCAACATCGGCGGCGTCGTCGGGTACCGCCGCGAACTGCGCGGCCAGTGGCGTGCGCTTCTGCCGCTCGCCGGGCTGACCGTGATCGGTGCGATCATCGGCGCGCTCGCCCTGCTTTCGCTGCCTGCAGAGGTGTTCCGTCTCGTCGCTCCGGTGCTGATCGTCGTGGGCTGCGCGCTCGTCGCCGTGCAGCCGATGATGAATCGTCGCACCAGGGCCCCTCGCGAAGGCGGACTGTGGCCGCGCTGGCTGCGTCTGCCGCTGATCTTCGGAACCGGCGTCTACGGCGGCTACTTCGGCGCGGCACAGGGCGTGCTGATCGTGGGCATCCTCGAGCTCACCACGGGCGAGGACCTGCAGCGGGTGAACGCCGTGAAGAACGTGCTGCAGACCATCGCCGGCGTCGTCGCGACGATCGTGTTCCTGTTCTCCGGCCCGCTGCCCTGGGTGGCGATCGGGACGATCGCCGTCGGATCCCTGGCGGGCTCCGGCCTCGGCGCGATGATCGGCCGGCGCCTGCCCGGCTGGCTGCTGCGCGGGCTGATCATCGTGATCGGAGCGATCGCGGTCGTCGCACTGCTGTCCTGAGCACCTGCCCACGCCGCCGGGCGCGCCGTCGCGTCGCTGGCTCACCCTCCGCCTTTCGTCTACACTGGTGGAATAATGAGCGAGCACATCTTCGACGACGACGTCGATCTGGTCATCCGCGGTGGAATCATCCGCGCCCTCGACGCCGAGCACGTCATCACTGACGCCCTTGCGGTGCGCGCCGGTCGCGTGGTGGCGGTGGGGTCAGCAGCGCGGACGATGCGGACGCGCGAGATCATCGAGCTCGACGGGCGCACGGCGCTGCCCGGCATCAACGACGCACATCTGCACGGGGCCTGGCTCGGCGCACGCTGGCCGCACCTGTTCTTCTCCGACACGCCGCCCGCCGAGCAGCCCGCGGGCCGCCTGGTCTCGACCGAGGCGGAGCGACGTGCCGCCCTGCGCCGCACGTGGGCGCTGCTGGCCGAGCTCGGGATCACGAGCTACACCGAGCCCGGCATCGGCCCCGGCGAGAACGACGGCGAGACGGGATGCCTGGGCGATGACATGCTCCGCACCTACCTCGATCTGCACCGGGAGGGCGCGCAGACATCGCGTGTCACCCTGCTGCGGCTGTTCGGGACGGTCGACGGTGAGAGCCGCCTCGATGACTTCACGCGCGGCATCGCGACGCCCGCCCCGGACACCGATCCGCTGTGGCTCGCGGTCACCGGGGTGAAGGTCTTCGCCGACGGCATCCCGCCGATGGCCACCGCGTGGGTGTGCGAGCCGTACCCCGACGGCACCGACGGCCACCTGCTCACCCGCGGTGGCACCGACCCGCTCGACGCGTTCCGCACGATGATCTCCCTGGCCGCGAAACAGGGACTGCAGGTTGCCGTGCACGCCACGGGAGACCGCTCGATCGACGAGTTCATCACCGCCCTGGAGAGCGCGGATGACGCGCCGCGACCCGCCGCACCGCACTACGTGGTGCACGGCGACCTCGCCACGCCCGCTCAGATCGAGCGGCTGCGACGTCTCGACGCCGGCTTCGCGGTGCAGCCGCTCATCGCCGAGCACACGCATGAGTGGGCCGGTGCGATGCTCGGTGCCGAGCGCATCCAGCGCGCGTGGCCGCTCGATGAGATGATCCGCTCGGGCGTGCGCACCACGGTGACCAGCGATGCCCCCATCGCCACACCCGACTGGCGGATCGGCATGGACGCCGCCCTCGCGGCCCTCGGCCGCGATGACTCGACCACGCGCTCGGAGCTGCTCCGGCGGCTCACGCTCGTTCCGGCCGAGCAGGACGGCGCGGCCGACTGGAAGGGCTCGCTGGAGGTCGGCAAGGTGGCCGATCTGGTCGTGCTCGACGAGGATCCGCTCGAGACCGGTCGCTCGGTGGCGGACATCGGGATCGCCCGCACCGTCGTCGACGGCAGAACCGTGTTCGCCCGGGACTGAGACGGGCTCCCTCCCCCACCCCCTGTCGTTCACCCCCTCGAGACGCAGAAGCGGGGCCGCCCATCCGGACGGCCCCGCTTCTGCGTGCTCGGAGCTGCTGCGCTCAGACGGCGGTGGCGATGAGCACCCGCGGGCTGCCGGGCAGCTCGACGCGGTCGTCGACCCGCCAGCCGGCATCCTGCAGCCACCCGCGCACCTCGGACTCCGGGTAGACGACGGTGCCGTCGATGACGAGGTACTCACCCGCGTGCACGGCGTCGAGCACGCGCTGGTCGGCATCGTCGTCGAGGAAGAAGTCGAGCACGGTCAGCGTCGCACCCGTCGCGGCGGCCGCACGCAGGTTGCGGAAGATCTGCGCGTTCTCCTCAGCCGAGAAGCGGTGGATGACGTGGTTCGCGAACACCGCGTCGTACTCCCCCTCCGGCTGTGCGGTGGCCGTGTCGCCCGTCTCGAGCGATGCCCGATCGGCGACCCCTGCCGCCTCGACCGCCTCGGTCACGCCGCCCTCGAAGCCGGGCGCATACAGGAAGGTGGTGCGCAGCTCGGGGTTGCGCTTCATGAGCTCGAGCGCGAAACCGGCGGACAGGCCGCCGAAGTCCAGCGCACGGCGCGCGTCGGGAAGGTCGACCAGGCGGCCGAACTCCTGGGAGTGCAGCGCGTTGTACGTCATGACGCCCGACATGAAGGTCGCCCAGCGCGCGTCGTCCATCTGCAGATCGCCCGGCTGATCGGTGTCGACGGTGTGGCCGAACTGCAGCCAGTGCGGGTAGCTGATCTCGTCGAGGAAGGTGAGGAACGGCCCGAGGTCGATCGCGGAGCCCTCGCCGACGAGGTAAGCGGCGGCGTCGTCGGCGAGCGCGTAGCGCCCGTCTGCGCGCGTGAGCAGCTGCTTGGCCGTCATGGCGTCGGCCAGAATGCGCGCGATGCGCGGGCTCACACCGGTGCGCTCGGCGATCGCCGGCACCGTGTCGGCTCCGGATGCGACGGCCGCGAACAGGCCGATGCGACTGGCCTCGAAGAGCTGCTTGGCGGCCATGTAGCCCGTCGCCAGTTCGACGATGCGGGTTGCCTGCGGAGTGGTGGTCATGGTGTTACCTTTCGTTCTGCGCTCACGCGCGGGGTACGAGAATCTACAGTTGTGGAATTTAAAGGGCGGACGGCGCCGCGGTCGGGATCGCGAGGAGGACTACTCGTCCAGGAACGCGAGCGTCTCGTCGCGCAGCTGATCGCTGTGCAGTGCCGAGAGATGGTCGCCCGGCACGCGCCGCACGCGTGCGTCCGGCAGCGCCTCGGCGAGCGCGTCGATGCCCTGCGCCATCGGGTCGTCGGTTCCGCCGAGCAGCAGCACGGGCTGGGCCGGAGGGCGGAGAGCCGGGTCGAAGGGCTCGGCGGCGAGCGATTCGACGACGTCCAGAAGATCGGATGCCCGGTTGCCGGGCATCCGGGTCATCGAGACGATCATGCCGGTGAGCGGATCCTGCGGCGCGGCGCCTGCGGAGACGGCGTCGCGTGCCGCGGGCAGGTCGACGGCGGCGAACGGCTCGACCGGGCTGAGTCCGCCGAGCACCAGTCGCCGCACCGTCACGCCGTCATGCGAGGCGAGGTCCCACGCCAGACGGGCACCGAGCGAATACGCCACCACGTCGACCTCCTTCTCGCCGATCGTCTCGGCGATCCGGTCGACGATCTCACCCGTGCTCGTCACTCCGAGACCGGCGCTCTCGCCGTGCCCGGGCAGATCGATGACGATCGACGTGCGTCCGGCCGCGCTCAGCGCCGGAGCCCACGCCTCGGCAGGCCAGTCGGCGGCTCCGCTCGAGGCGAAGCCGTGCAGGAACACCACCGGCCGACCATCGGCCGGGTGCTCGTCGATGCGGATGTGGAGTGAGTCGGTCATGACGCGCCTTTCTCTGGATTCAGGCGCGCCGCCGTCAGCGGAGTCGCGCCAGGAACTGCTCGATGTAGTCCTCGTAGTCGGCGATGCGCTCGCCATCCGGGTACATGAGGTTGATGACCGTCGCCCCCACGGCGGCGGAGATGAACTCGTTCGCGTGTGCGGCATAGTCCTGCTCGCGGATCGCGCCGTCGTCGCGCGCGGCCTCCATGTGCTCGATGAGCTGCGCATGCCAGGCCGAGAGGTGCCAGCGATAGAGATCGGCCAGCGACTCGTTCGACACGGCGTACTCCCACAGGGCCAGCAGCACCCGCCCCGCCGCGATCTGCTCGCGTGTGCGCGGGATGGTCGCCTGCAGGAACACACGCAGGGCGTCGTACGCCGAGTCCGCCGTCTCGCCGACGTCCCGCACACCCTCCGCCATCTCGGCGAGGATCGTCTCGAACGTCGCCGCGACGATGCTCTCCTTGCCCGGGAAGTAGTGCTTCAGGGCGCCGTTCGCGAACCCCGCCTCGGCCGCG
Source organism: Microbacterium sp. NPDC089987 (assembly GCF_044748505.1). NCBI lineage: Bacteria > Bacillati > Actinomycetota > Actinomycetes > Micrococcales > Microbacteriaceae > Microbacterium > Microbacterium sp. NPDC089987. Next base: position 586,454 of record NZ_JBIVGE010000001.1, on the reverse strand, counting down.
ATGCTGCGCATCGTCGCCGCCTCGAACCCGCCCTTGAGGATGATCCCCCTGGCGACGGCGACGATCTCCCGACGGCGCTCGTCGTGGTCGATGATCTTCGGCATGGCTCCCCTCCCCCGCGCCCTGCGCGACGATCCGATCCGGCTCCCTCGTGCTCAGCCGGGCGCCGGTCTCCTCACTGCTAACGTAACGTCGCATCGGCGACCTCGCGCAATGCGAGCCACTCCGCGCGGCGCGTGCGCTGCGCCCGGGGATTCGCGACGGGGGATGCCAGTCGCAGGCGCTCGGAGTACGGGTGTCGAGGAGACTTCGTGACCTGCTCGCCCTCGCCGACCTCGACGATCTCACCGCGGTACATCACGGCGACGCGGTGGCAGACGCGGCGCACGACGCCGAGGTCGTGCGAGACGAAGAGGTAGGCGACATCGGTGTCTCGCTGCAGTTCGATGAACAGGTCGAGGATCGCGGCCTGCGTCGTGAGATCGAGCGCACTGACGGGCTCGTCGCACACGATCAGCCGGGGACGGCGCACCAGCGCTCTCGCGATCGCCACGCGCTGTCGCTGCCCGCCCGAGAACTCGCTCGGATACCGGTCGATCGCGGTCGACGGCAGGCGCACTCGGTCGAGCATCTCGCGCACCCTCGACTTCGCGTCGGCAGCGCTGAGCCCGCTGGTGAGCAGCGGCTCGCTCAGGGTGTCGCCGATCGTCATCGCGGGGTTCAGCGAGCCGTACGGGTCCTGGAACACCACCTGGATGTCGGATGCCAGCTGCCGGCGCGCACCGCGACCGAGGGTGCTGATCTCACGACCGTCGAAGCGGATCGACCCGCGGGTGACCGGCGCGAGGCCAAGGATGGCCTTGCCCAGCGTCGACTTGCCGGAGCCGGACTCGCCGACCAGCCCGAGGCACTCGCCGGGCGCGATGTCGAGGGAGACGCCGTGCAGCGCCCGGAACGTGCGGCGCCCGCGCCCGTACTCCACGACGAGATCATCGACCTCGAGCAGCGCGTTCATGCGCGCACCTCCTTCTGAGCGTCCGTCTTCTGAGCATCCGTCTTCTGAGCAGCCGTCGACGGCGTCGCCGCAACCGAGCGATCGAGCTCGCGCCGTCCTGCCGCATCGTCGAGGGAGGCGGCGATGAGCTCGCGGGTGTAGTCGTCGACCGGCGCGTCGAAGAGCGCATCGACCGCACCGGACTCGACGATGTGCCCTCCGCGCATCACCACCACGTGATCGCAGATGTCGGCGACGACGCCGAAGTTGTGCGTCACGATCACCAGGGCCATGCCGTACTCCTGCTGCAGCTCGCGCAGCAGCTCGAGCACCTCGGCCTGCACGGTGACGTCGAGCGCCGTGGTCGGCTCATCGGCGATGAGCAGCGAGGGCTTGCCCGCGATCGCGCCGGCGATGAGCACACGCTGGGCCATCCCGCCGGAGATCTGGTGCGGATAGCTGCGCAGGACTCGGTCGGGGTCGGTGAGCCCGACCCGCAGCAGCATGTCGCGAGCGCGCTGCGTCGCCTCGGCGCGGCTCATGCCGTGCACCACGTGCAGCGGCTCCACCAGCTGGTGGCCGATCGTGTACGACGGGTCGAGGTTGCTCATCGGCTCCTGCGGGACGTAGCCGATCGTGCGTCCGAGCAGCGCCTGACGCTCCTTCGCGGGAGCCGCGGTCACATCCCGGCCGGCGACGAACAGGGCATCCGCCGAGCTGCGCCCGGACGAGGGCAGCAGGTCGAGCACCGAGAAGACGGTCTGCGACTTGCCGGAGCCGGACTCGCCGACGATGCCGACCACTTCACCCGGCGCGACGTCGAAAGTCACTCCGTGCACGACCTCGGTCTCCCCCGTCGGCGTCGCGTGAGCGACCCTCAGGCCCTCGACTCGCAGCACGGCGTCGGTCTGGCCGTGCCGAGCCACGCCACTTGCGGGTGTGGCGGGCGACGCGCTCAGGTCGGCGGACCGGTGGCGAGCGCGGGGCGTGCGCACCTGCACCAGCTCGGCGAGGGTCGAGCCCATCACCGCGAGCACGGCGATCGTGATGCCCAGTGCGGCCGAGGGCCACAGCAGCATGAGCGGGTACGTGAGCATCAGCCGGAAGCCCTCGAGCATCATCGCTCCCCAGCTGGGCACGTTCGAGTCGCCGATGCCGAGGAACTGCAGGCCCGCCTGCATGCCCATCGCCATGCCCGCGGTGAGCGCGGTCTGGATGATCACCGGCGGGTAGACGGCCTTGATGACGTGACGGAAGATGATGCGCGCGTCGGAGAGTCCGGAGACCACCGCGGCGTCGATGTACGGCTCCTCGCGCACGGCCAGCGTCTGCGACCGGGAAATGCGGAAGTAGCCGGGCACCATGAACACGCCGACCGTGGCCATCAGGATCTCGAAGTTGTTGCGGCTCCCGGCGGCGACGACCAGCAGGATGATCATGCCGGGGATCGACTGCAGGGCGTCGCTGATCCACATCGCGATGCGGTCGAACGTGCCGCGGAAGTACCCCGCGCTGATGCCGGCCGGCACTCCGATGACGACGGCCGTCACGATCGTGATCAGCGCGCCCCAGAGCGTGGTCCTCGCGCCGTAGATCAGGCGCGACAGGATGTCGCGGCCCGTCGAGTCGCCGCCGAGAAGATGTTCGGCCCCGGGAGCAGCTTTGGCGGCACCGAGATCGACGAAGTTGGGGTCCATCGGAGCCAGCAGCGGAGCGAGGACGCCGGCGAGCACGATCAGCAGGAAGATGACGAGCGGGATGATGCCGCCGGGGTGACGGAGGAACCGGCGCAGCAGAGTGGAGCGGCGCTTCTGCGCGGCCTCGTCGAAGGCGACGCGGATGTCGGTCGTGGTCATGCGACACGCACCTTCGGGTTGATCCAGCCCAGCACGAGGTCGAGCAGGAGGTTGATGAGGACGACGAAGACGATCGAGATCACCGTGATGCCGAGCAGCATCGGGATGTCGCCGTTCTGCGAGGACTGGTTGGTCAGCTGGCCGAGGCCGGGGAGGCTGAAGATCTGCTCGACGACGATCGCACCAGACAGGAGGCCGACGAACATCAGGGCGATCACGGTGAGCGCCGCCGGCGACGCATTGCGCAGGATGTGCAGGTTCACGCGCAGGTCGGGCAGTCCGCGGCTGCGCAGGGTGCGCACCCAGTCCTGGGAGCTCTGCGCGATCACGGCGTTGCGGAGCTGCTCGGAGACGGCGACGATGCCGCCCAGTGCGAGCGAGACGGCGGGAAGCGTGATCGAGCGCAGCCAGCCGTCGACCGGCTGCGTGGGCGGGACATATCCGACGGCGGGGAACCACTTGAGCTGCACGGCGAACCAGAGCACGAGCACGAGGCTCAGCCAGAACCCCGGCAGCGCGAACAGCACCACCGAGACGCTCTTCAGGATGCGGTCGAACCACGTACCGGGACGCAGACCGGTGATGAGCCCGAAGGTCACGCCCAGCACGGCGGTGATGAGAGTGGCGAAGGTCACCACCGAGAGCGTCACCGGGACCTTGATCGCCAGCTGCGCGCCCACCGGCTGGAAGTTGCGCCAGGAGCTGCCGAAGTCGAGGGTGAGCAGATTCGCGAACCACTCGCCGAACTGCACGAGCAGCGGACGGTCGAGACCGATCTTCGTGGCCAGCGCCTCCTGCTGCGCAGGGCTCGCTGTGGTGCCGAGCAGTGCGGCCGTGGGATCGCTGATGGCCAGGTGCGCGAGGAAGAAGGTGCCGATCGAGACCGCCACGAGCAGCAGCAGTCCGGAGAGGATGCGCTTCGCGGTGAAGAGGAGCATGGGTGCCTCTCGGGTGAGGGGGTGGGGTGGGGGATCCGGTGCCCGGATCCCCCACGCGTGTCAGCCGTGGGTGATGTAGCGCAGGGTCGGGAACATCATCCCGACCACGGGCTGCACCTTGATGCCGGGCGCGCTGTAGTACAGGTTGTTCGCCTGGTACCACACCGACCACCAGGCCTGGTCGACCAGGGCGGCGTTGAGCTCCTTGATGGCGTCGAGCTGCTCGTCGCCGCGGGCCGACTGCACCTTCTCCACCAGCGGCGCGAGAACCTCGTTCTCGGCGTAGTCCGGCTCGGGGTTGAACCACTGCACGCTGGTCACCTGGCGCGAGACGGTCGCCACCGGGTCGCCGTCCATCGCGAGGAACGAGATGAACATCGGGTAGTTGGGCGCGTTGAGCTGGTAGTCGGGCATCTGCATGTTGTCCCAGGTGACCTTCACGCCCAGCTCGGCCAGAGCCTGCTCGGCGGACGGCTTCCACATCTCGAACACGGGCGACATGGGCATCGAGATCTCGAAGCCGTCGGCGTACCCGGCCTCGGCGAGGAGCTTCTTCGCCTTGTCCATGTTCACCGCGTACGTCTCGTTGAGCGAGGGGTCGTTCACCTCGCTGCCGTCGGGGAACACCTGGTTCGTCGCGACGCCGGCACCGCTGCCGACCGCGGCGAGGATGGCCGCGCCGTCGAACGCGTAGTTGAGCGCCTGGCGCACCTCGAGCTTGCCGAGCGGCTCGCTCTTCTTGCCGGTGTGGTCGGTGATGACCAGACCCGCCCAGCCCGAGACGCGGGATGCGGTGTTCCAGCCCTGCTCCTCAGCCTGGGCCATGTTGGCGACGTCGCCGTACTGCACGTTGATCTGGCCGCTGAGCATGGCGTTGTGCCGCGCGGTGGCGTCCATGATCGGGTAGATCGACAGCTCCGCGAAGTCGTAGGTGTCGGCGTCCCAGTGGTCGGCGGCACGGGTGAAGTGGTACTCGGCGCCGGGCACGCTGGTGCCCGAGTCGAGCACGTAGGGGCCGGAGCCGATCGGCTCCTTGCCGAGCGAGTCCGCCTCGATCGCGCTGGGCGACATGACGTAGCTGCGGCCGAGGCCCATCAGGTAGAGGATGGTGTCGTCGCGCTCGGTGAGCTCGATCTCGACGGTGTCGTCGTCGACCTTCGAGAAGCCCGCGACGTGGGTGTACGCCTCGGATGAGCGGGCGCCCTCCTTGAGGTGCTCGAGGCTGGCGATGACCGCGTCGACGTCGACCGCGGTGCCGTCGGAGAACTTCGCGTCCGTGCGGATGTCGAGCTCGATGCTGAGGTCGTCGTCGGCCACGGTCCACTTTGTCGCCAGCGACGGGACGGGCTTGCCGTCGGCATCCAGGGCGATGAGCGAGTCGTACACGGCCGACAGGTAGGGGCCGTCGAAGCCGATGTCGGCCAGGGCGGGGTCCCAGGAGGTGATGTCCAGGAAGTTGCCGATGTTGAGCGCCTCGGGTCCGTCGCCGGCAGCGGCGTCGCCGTCCTTCGGCGAGGTGGATGCCGAGCATCCGGCGAGGACGATGGTCGCGGTCAGGGCCGCGGCGATCGTGACGGGCAGTCGTCTCATGAGTTCCTTCTCTCGGGTGCAAGGAGTGGTGAAGAAGGGTCGAAGTGCCTTCGTCCGCCCCCGGAGGTGTCGGATCCGACGCCACTTCGATGTGTCGTGCTGGTTAGTCTACACATGTGGAAAAAGAGTGCAAGCAGTCTTTCGGGGCAGTTCGCCGAAGCCTTGACCGAGCGCGCACGACCCTTGTCGCAGCGCGCGTCACCACGCTCCGTCGGCGCGCACGCCGCGGTCCACCTGCAGGTGCGACAGGGCATCCCGCACCTCCGCGCCGCGCTCGCGCGCCAGAGCGAGCCCGGCGTGATTCTGCTCGAGCTGGCTGATCCGCGAGGCACCGAAGAGCACGTTCGAGACCGCCGGGTTCGCCAGACAGAACGCCACGCCGAGGGCCGCCGGACTGACCGCGAACCGCTCCGCGATGCGCTGCACCTCGGGGTAGATCGCGGCGATCTGCTCGCGGATCCCCCCGACGTCCGCGCCGATCTTGCGCTCGGGCACGAGTCGGCCGGCGAGGATGCCGCCCTCGAAGACATCGGATGCCTGCAGCGAAAGGCTGCCGTCGTCGAACAGCGGCCCGTACGCCTCTCCCTCCGCCATCGCGCGACGGGCGATGCCGTACTTCAGCTGCGCGAACCTCGGGGCAGCCAGCCCCTCCTGCGCGGCCACGTCGAGAGCCTGCCGGGTGTGCTCGATGCGCCAGTTGTTGATGCCCCACGCGTCGACGAGTCCATCGGCGATCAGGGCATCCACCTCTGCGACGAGGGCCGGCACATCGGGGGCAGTCATGTAGTCGCCCACCACGAGCACGTCGAACCTGTCGAGCTGCGCGCGCTGCAGGCTCTCCTCCAGCTGCGCGCGGAACGACACGTTGGGCCAGTCCCACAGCCACAGCTTCCCGCACAGCACGACGTCGCCACGCGGCACGCCGCTGTCGCGCAGCGCCTGCCCGAACAGGATGTCGGTGCGCGAGTTCTCGGCATGCGGACCCATGTTGTAGTAGGCGACGTCGAAGAAGCCGGCCTCGAGCTCGACAGCTCGGCGGATCATTGCCACCGCCTCGTCGGCGCCCATCCGATCCCAGGTGTTCCACGACCCGAGGGCGAGGGGCGGGACGGCAGGACCACCCTCGTAGAGCGGACGGCGGGACTGTGTCGACGATGACATGACGGCTCCTTGGGCTGCAGTTGCGTTTTTCTATGTTTGTAGAATATAACGGACTCATCCGTCAGAGAGGACGATCATGACCCACCCCTCCCCCCGTCGCATCCTGGTCACCGGAGGCGCCTCAGGTCTCGGCCGCGGCATCGCCGCCGCCTTCCGCGCCCACGGCGACGATGTCTGGATCGCAGACGTCGATCTCGCCGCAGCCGAACGCGTCGCCGCCGAGATCGGCGCTCGCGCGCTCCGGCTCGACATCTCCGACGAGACCTCGGTGCTCGCAGCGGCCGAGTCCGTCCGAGCCGACGGCGGGCTCGACGTCCTGGTCAATAACGCCGGTGTCGTCGCCGGTGGCGGCACCCTGCAGCAGGTCGAGGTGGATGCCGTCGATTCGGCGCTGCGCGTGAACGTGCGCGGCACATTCCTCATGCTCCGGGTGTTCGGCGGGATGCTCGCCGAACAGGGCCACGGCAGCATCGTGAACATCTCGTCCATCGGCGCACGCCAGCCCACCCCCGGCCTCGGTCACTACGAGGCGACGAAGGCCGCTGTCGACGCGCTGACGCGGACGGCCGCCATCGAGCTCGCCGCCAGCGGCATCCGGGTCAACGCCGTCGCACCTGGCCCCGTGCTCACCCCCCTCACCGCGGGCTTCGCCTCCGACCCGCAGGCCCGCGCGGCCTGGGAGGCGCGCATCCCGCTCGGGTCGATCGCCGAGGTCGACCAGGTCGCGCCGCTCGTGCTCTTCCTCGCCGGAGATGCGGCCAGCCATATCACCGGCACGAGCGTCCCCGTCGACGGCGGCCAGCTGCTCGTCTGATCATCGCTCACCCCGGCTCTTCCGCATTTCAGCTCAAGGACACACTGTGACTCTGCCCTCCTCCACCCGCGCCGCCGTCCTCACCGAGCACGGCGCCCCGCTCACCCTGCAGGATCTCCCTCTGCCCGACGCCGTCGAGCCGGGCGCCGCGCTCGTGCGCATCGTCTGCTCGACACTGTGCGGCACCGACATCGAGATCTGGGAGGGCCGCATGACCTTCCCCGGCATGCTGCCCATGGTCCTCGGCCACGAGATGGTCGGCGAGATCGTCGCTCTCGGCGAGGGGACGACGGATGCACTCGGCCGCGCGCTCTCGCTCGGAGACCGGATCGGCTGGTCGGAGTCGACCTGCGGCTCCTGCTACGGCTGCGTCGTGCTGCGCGAGCCGGTCGCCTGCTCGCGGCGCGGCTACGGCTTCCTGCAGCGCGCGGACGTGCCGCCGTACGCCACGGCCGGCCTGTCCGAGTACGCCTACGTGACTCCGGGCGCCGCCAAGCTGCTGCTGCCCGAGAACGTCAAGGACACCTGGGCGTCGATGGCCGGCTGCGCGGCGAAGACCGTGCTGCGGGCCTTCGAGCGCGCAGGCCGCATCCGTCCTGGTTCCACGGTGGTGGTGCAGGGCTCGGGCGCGCTCGGCATCTTCGCCACCGCCGTCGCCTCCATCGCCGGCGCGGGGCGCGTGATCACCGTGGGCGCTCCCGCTGAGCGCCTCGAGCTCGCCACCCGTTTCGGCGCCGATCAGGTCGTCGACTTCCGCGAGGGGCCCGTAGCCGAGCAGGTGCTCGCCCTCACCGACGGACGGGGCGCCGACGTGGTCTTCGACTTCGCCGGGGCGCCGAGCGTCGGTCCGGATGCCGTCGCGATGGCCGCGCAGCGCGGCACGGTCGTCATCGTCGGCTCGACCGGCCCGCAGGGCGACGGGTTCGCGCTCAGCGCTGTGATGGGCAAGGAGCTGACCCTGGTCGGCTCGCTCAACGGCGACATCTCCGACTACGCGCGGGCCATCGAGTTCTTCGAGGCCTTCGGCAGCCGCTTCCCGTGGGACGACCTGTTCAGCCAGCCGGTCGGTCTCGCCGAGGCGAGCGACAAGATCACGCACATGCACCGCCTCGACGAAGTCAAGGCCGTCATCGATCCGCGGCTCTGACGCGGGACGGAGAGGAAGACCAATGAGCACCATCCCCCACCGCCGGATCGGCACCAGCGAGCTGCACACCTCGCTGTTCTCGCTGGGCTCGTGGCACACCTATGACCGGATGGACTTCGCCGACGCGGTCACCATGCTCCGCGAGGCGATCGACCGCGGCGTCAATCTGTTCGACGTCGGGGTGTACACCGGGCCCGGCATGCCGCCGGCGTTCACGGACGTCATCTTCTCGGCCATGGTGCGCGCGGCTGGGCTCCGCCGTGACGAGTGGCTGCTGTCGTCGAAGCTCTGGCTGGAGGCCTACGGCCCGGGCGGCTTCCGCCCTCAGCTCGAGCAGGCGCTCATGCGGGTCGGCGTCGAGCACGCGGACCTCGTGATCCTCGGCGACCTCCGTCGCGACGACCTCGAGCTGCGCGATCTCGTGCTCGACCTCGACTCGCTGCACCGCGCGGGCCTGATCCGCGCCTGGGGCGTGAACAACTGGTCAGCCACGAGCATCCAGCAGCTCATCGACATCGCCGCTGCCGAAGGCGTGGCGGGCCCGCAGATCGCGCAGCTGAAGTACAGCGTCGCGCGTCGCTCCATCCCCGACGGCGAGCCGTTCGCCCGTCTGTGGCAGCAGGGACTGACGCTGCAGGCATCCGACTGCCTGGAGGGCGGAGTGCTGGCCGGCAAGATCGCCGGCGACCGCCAGATCGGCCGCGATCCCGGTGACATCCGCCAGCGCATCATCGACGACGTCCCGGCGTTCACACGCCTCGCCGACGATCTGGGCACGACCCCTGCGCAGCTGGGCATCGCCTTCACGCTCACCCACCCCGCGCTCGCGACGACGCTCTTCGGCGCCTCCAGCAGCACGCAGCTGCACGCCAACCTCGACGCCGCCGAGATCGTCGACCGCGTCGGCGCCGAGCAGCTGCGGTCGATGGTGACCCCGTTCTGGGCTGACCGCGACGCGGTCGATCCTGAAGGCCCCTGACCTCGATCGCCTCGCGATCACCCCGCTTCAGTCAAGGAGAAGAGCTCATGACCACTGCCGCCACCGGGCGTCCCGCCCTGCCGCCGGTGCCCTTCGACCCGGAGGTGCAGGCCGTCCTCGACGAGATGGCCCGCAATCCTCAGCCGGCGCTGACCCGACAGACCCTGCCTCGTGACGGTGTCGACCGGATGTTCCCCGACAACGACGCCGTGATCGGCGATCGCGACATCGACTGGGTCGACCGGCTCATCCCCGGCCCCGCCGGCGCACCCGACGTGGAGATCACGATCTTCCGGCCGAGCGGACGCAGCGCAGAGCGACTGCCGGCCTTCGTGAACATCCACGGCGGCGGGATGATCGTCGGCCACCGCACCTGGGAGACCGGCCGCGTCGTCGACATCGTCGCCGAGCACGGCGTCGTCGGGGTCAACGTCGAGTACCGCCTCGCACCGGAGGACCCCTACCCGGCCGGCGTCGAGGACTGCTACGCCGCCTTCGCCTGGGTGGCCGAGAACGCGGCGGAGCTGGGCATCGACCCCGACCGGATCATCCTGGGCGGCGGCAGCGCCGGCGGCGGACTCACCGCCGCTGTCGCGCTGATGGCTCGCGACCGCGGGGGTCCTGTCATGCGCGGGCAGCTGCTGCTCTGCCCGATGATCGACAACACCAACACCACCCCTGCCGCCCTGCAGTACGACGGCATCGGCACCTGGCAGCGCGAGATGAACCTGCTGGCGTGGTCGTGCGTGCTCGGCGACGAGCTGGCGTACAGCGCCGAGGCGCCCGCGTACGCTGCGCCCTCGCGGGCGGAGGACCTGTCTGGTCTGCCGCCGGCGTTCATCGAGGTCGGCGAAGCCGAGATGTTCCGCGATGAGGACACCGAGTACGCGATGCGGATCTGGGCGACCGGTGGCCAGGCCGAGCTGCACGTCTGGGGCGGTGGCGCCCACGGCTTCGACATGTACATGCCCGAGGCCGAGATCACGCGCGCCGCGCTGGCCGCACGCTCGTCGTGGCTGCGCCGGATGTGGACTGTGCGATGACGCGCTCCCCCGAATCACATGCGCCGGCGTCGTACGCGCCGGTGCCCTACGACCCGGAGCTGGTCGACGGGCTGGACGCGTTCCTGCGGCTCGTCGAGATCATCCCCCTGCGCAAGGACACGATCCACGCGAATCGCGCGCACTTCGCCTCGATCATCCCGCCGATGTCAGTTCAGGCGGCCGGGCGAGAGGTGGCCTGGGAGGATCGGGCCATCCCCGGCCCGGCCGGCGCTCCCGACGTGGAGATCACCATCGTGCGCCCTCGGGTGGCGCGCTCCGAGCCGGCGCCGGCGGTGCTGTCGATTCACGGCGGCGGCATGGTGCTCGGCACGCGCTTCTTCGGCACGGCCGAGCTCATCGATCTCGCCGAGCGGCACGGCATCGTCAGTGTGGCGGTGGAGTACCGGCTCGCGCCCGAGCATCCCGGCCCTGCCCAGGCGGAGGACTGCTATGCCGCACTGGTCTGGATGGCTGAGCACGCCGATGAGCTGGGCATCGACCCGCAGCGCATCATCGCCTCGGGGATGAGCGCCGGCGGCGGCCTGTCGGCGGCGGTCGCGCTGATGACGCGCGACCGCGGCGGTCCGCGCCTGGCCGGCCAGCTGCTCGGTTGCCCGATGCTGGATGACCGCAACGAGACGGTGTCCGCTCGGCAGTACGACGGCTTCGGCGCATGGGATCGCAACAACAACGACACGGCGTGGGATGCCATCGCCGGAGCCGACCGCTTCAGCGACCGCGTCTCGCCTTACACGGCTCCGGCCAGGGCATCCGATCTCTCGGGACTCGCGCCGGCGTTCATCGAGGTGGGCGCCGCTGAGACGTTCCGTGACGAGGCCGTCGACTACGCGTCGCGCATCTGGCGCACGGGAGGGCAGGCGGAGCTGCACGTCTGGGCGGGGGGCTACCACGGCTTCAACGGGTTCTCGCCGGACGCCGTCGTGTCCCGCGCGGCGAACGCGGCCAGGGAGAGCTGGCTGCGCCGCGTTCTCTCGCTCGGATCATGACGACGGTGGCGACACCGCGCGTGGCGCGCATGGGCACCCTGCGCGCCATGCTCGTGCTCGGGATGCTCGAGGCCTTCGGGCCGCTGTCGATGGACCTGTATCTGCCGCTGCTGCCCGACCTGGCGGCGTCACTGGGCACGTCCGAGGCGCTGGGCCAGGCGACCATGTCCGCCTGCATGATCGGCCTCGGCGCGGGTCAGCTCATCGCCGGGCCCCTCAGCGACCGCTTCGGACGACGACGACCGCTCATCATCGGCGTGGCGGCATTCACGGTGCTGTCGATGCTCTGCGCGCTGGCTCCGAGCATCGAGCTGCTGCTCGTGGCTCGCTTCCTGCAGGGACTGGCCGGCTCCGCCGGCATCGTGATCTGCCTGGCGGTGGCGCGCGACCAGTTCGAGGGCATCGAGCTCTCGCGGATGCTCTCGCTGCTGTTCCTCGTGTCGGGCACGGCACCGGTGATCGCGCCGGTCGTCGGCGGTCAGCTCGCGCGCATGATGGACTGGCGCGGCGTGTTCTGGGTGCTCGGCGGCATCGGCGTGGCCCTGTTCGTCGTCGTGCTGACGGCCCTGCCCGAGACGCTCCACCCGGAGGACCGGCATCGCGGCGGGCTGCGCATCTTCGGCGCGCATGCGACGGCCGTGATGCGGGACCGGCTGTTCGTCGCCGTGCTCGCCACCGGAGCCGCCGGAGGCGTCGCCTTCTTCACCTACCTCTCCCTGTCGCCGTTCGTGCTGCAGGACCGCTACGGGCTGACGCCGCAGGGGTTCAGCATCGCCTTCGCCCTGGGCGCGGTTGCGAGCATCGTCGGCAGTCAGACCAGCCGGCTCATCGTGCGACGCTGGGGTCCGCTGCGGGTGTACCTCATCGGTGTCACGGCGACCGTGCTCGCCACCGGCGTGCTGCTCGCGGTGGCGCTCTCCGGCGCGGGAGCATCGGCGGTGATCGGCGCCCTGGTCGGGTTCATGCTGTGCGCAGGACTCGGCGGCCCGAACGGCCAGACGCTCGCACTGACCCATCACGGCACGCGGGCGGGCACGGCATCCGCCCTGATCGGCATGTCGACCTTCCTGTTCGGTCCGCTGCTGTCCCCCGCGGCCGCCGCAATCGGCGGAGCGACGGCCCTGACGATGGGTGTGACGATGACGACGGCAGCGGTGATCGCCGCCCTGATCGCGTGGACAGCCGTGCGCCGGTACGCGCACTGAGCACGGAGCCTCTGCGCCCTGGCGGCGCATGCGAGGATGGCGGCATGCCCCGCGTCGTCGATCACGATGAACGGCGTCGCACGATCGCGAACGCCCTGCTCGCCGTCGCCGCCAGAGACGGCCACGCGAGCGTGACCTCGCGCGCCGTGGCAGCCGAGGCGGGGATGGCCACCGGTGCGCTGTGGCACTACTTCGGCGGGTTCGATGAGGTCGTGCGCGCCGCGGCCACCGAGGTCACCAGACGCACCGACGAGCGCATCCGCGCCGCCTCGGCCGGCCGCCGGGGGCTCGCGAAGGTGCGCGCCGCCATGGGCGAGGTGCTGCCGCTGACGCCGGAATCGCGTATCGAGGCGTCGGTCGTGGTCGGGTTCTGGGGGCGCCTCGCATCACACGAGCCCGAACCGGATGCCGGAGCGCCGACGCTGGCACTGTGGCAGGACGTGCTGGCCGAGGGGCTCGATGAGGCGATCGCCGCGGGCGAGCTGCGCGCCGACACCCCAGCGGACGACGTGCTCGCTCTGCTGCGGGCGATCGCGTACGGCCAGCAGGTCGTGCAGGTGACGACCCCCGAAGGCGCCGCACGCCACCGCCGGGTGCTGGAGAGCGCCATCAGCCCGTGGCGCGCCGCAGCATCGTGAGGCTCTGCCAGGGCTTTCCGCCGTCGTCGCGCTGACGTCTTGCCTCTGACATCCGTTCGGCCTATCATCGCCGTATCCGTTTTATTGAGCGTTCGCTCGAAATAGTGAGGTCGATGATGTCCCACCCCGCACCCCTGACGCTGATCGAGGCGCCGCACGCGCTCGCCGGTCACCCGCTCGATCCCCTGCGACCCGACGAGATCGCCGCCGCGCGCAGCATCCTCGCCGAGGCGGGGCTGATGGGCGAGAACGTGCGGGTGCCCATGCTGCTTCCGAACGAGGCGACGAAGGCCGAGCTCGTCGGCTGGAACCCCGGGTCCCCCATCGACCGCCGCGTGGAGGCGACGCTGCTCGACGTCACGACGGGCATCGCGACCGAGGTCGTCGTGTCGGTGACCCGCGGCGAGGTGCTCTCGGCCGAGCGGGTGCCCAACGACCGCCCGCCCTACGGGCAGCCGCAGTACCTCTTCGAGGAGTACGAGCGCGCCGAGGCCATCGCGAAGGCGTCGCCGGAGTGGCAGACCGCGATGCGCCGCCGGGGACTCGGCGACAGCATCGATCTCGCCTTCTGCTCGCCGCTCGCCCCCGGATACACCGGTCGCGCCGACGAGGTCGGGCGGCGGGTCATCCGGTCGCTGACCTTCCTGCGCCACGACGAGACCGATTCACCCTGGGCGCATCCCGTCGACGGCCTCATCGTGCACATCGACCTCACCCAGAACCGCGTCATCCGCGTCGAAGACGCAGGAGACGTGCCGGTGCCCGCCGGCCACGGCAACTACTACCCCGAGGTGCAGGGCGCCGCCCGCACGTCCCTCAAGCCGATCGAGATCATCCAGCCCGAGGGCCCGAGCTTCACCGTGAGCGGCTCGCTGGTCGAGTGGGAGAACTGGACGATGCGCGTCGGTTTCAACGCCCGCGAGGGTCTGGTGCTGCATGACGTGTCCTTCGACGGCCGTTCGGTGCTCAGTCGCGCATCGGTGCCCGAGATGGTGGTGCCCTACGGCGACACCGCACCCGGACGGTTCTGGATCAGCTACTTCGACGCCGGTGAGTACCTGCTCGGCAAGAACGCGAACCATCTCGAGCTGGGCTGCGACTGCCTGGGCGTGATCCGCTACCTCGACGGCTACGTCGCCGACGATCACGGGCATCCGGTGCGCATCCCCAACGCCATCTGCATGCACGAGGAGGACTATGGCATCCTCTGGAAGCACACCGATCTGTCGGGCAGGTCGGATGTGCGCCGCTCGCGCCGCTTCGTCATCTCGTACTTCTCGACGATCGGCAACTACGACTACGGCTTCTACTGGCACTTCTACCTCGACGGATCGATCGAGGTGGTCGCGAAGGCCACCGGAGTGGTCTTCGCCGCGGCCGGAGAGCCGGGAGTGCCCCAGCCGCACGCGACCGAGATGGCCCCGGGGGTCTTCGCGCCCGTGCACCAGCATCTGTTCAGCGCACGCCTGGACGTGGCGATCGACGGCGAGGACAACCGCCTCGTCGAGGTCGACGCGCAGCGTGTGCCGATGGGACCGGACAACCCGTTCGGCAACGCCTTCACCTGGTCGGAGACCACGCTGCGCACCGAGACAGAGGCGCAGCGCGAGGCGGATGCCACTGTCGCCCGCGTCTGGGAGGTGCAGAGCGCATCACGCACCAACCACGTCGGCAGGCCGACCGCGTACCGCCTCGTGCCCGAGCCGACCGCCCTCCTGATGGCCGACCCGGCGTCGAGCGTTGCGGCGCGCGCTGCCTTCGCAACCAAGCACCTGTGGGCGACCGCCCACGAAGAGGGCCAGCTGTGGCCGGCGGGACGCTACCCGAACGCCCACCAGGGCGGCAGCGGCCTGCCGGAGTACGCGGCGGGCGACCGGGCTATCGACGGCGAGGACTTCGTGCTGTGGCACACGTTCGGGCTAACGCACTTCCCGCGTCCGGAGGACTGGCCCGTGATGCCGGTCGACTACGCCGGTTTCTGGTTCAAGCCGCACGGCTTCCTCGACCAGAACCCGGCGATGGACGTGCCGGTCGCCTCACAGGCGCATGCGGCGCCGGCCGCGGAGAAGGGCGGATGCGGCGGAGGGGACGCCTGCCGCTGCGGGCACTGATAGCATCGGCCCACGGATCGTATACAACGACGTCGTTCCACATTCCGAGGTGATCTTCCATGCACGCTTCCGTCGGCGCAGAATCGGTCTCCACCCTCGTCGCGCGCAGCATCAGCGATTTCCGCGCGGCCGTGTCGGAGTCGTTCGTCCCGCTTCAGGTCTCGAGCCACGGCCCCGACCACTTCCGAGGGGTCCTTCGCGCGGCATCCGCTGACGAGGTGCACCTCACCGACCTGCGCGCCACGGCGCACGTCGTCGAGCGCACACCCGAGCTCATCGCGCGCGACGACCGATCGTACTTCAAGGTGAGCCTGATGCTGGCGGGCACCGGGATGCTCATCCAGGACGACCGCGAAGCCGTGCTGCGCCCCGGCGACCTGGCCGTGTACGACACCGACCGGCCGTACTCGCTCGTCTTCGATGACGACTTCCGCACCATGGTGGTGATGTTCCCCAAGCATCTGATCAGCCTTCCGCCGAACGTCGTGGGCGAGCTCACCGCGGTGCGCATCTCGGGGCAGGAGGGGCTGGGCAGCATGGTCGTGCCCTACCTCACCCAGCTCGCAGGCAACCTCGATCAGCTGGCTGGCACGACCGGAGTCCGACTCGCACACAGCGCCCTCGACCTGGTCTCGACGGTCTTCACGCGCGAGCTCGGGCTCGACGAGGCGTCCGCCGACCCGCACCGCGCGCTCACGCAGCGCATCCGCGCGTACATAGATCGCAATCTCGCATCCACCGATCTCGGGCCCGCGACCATCGCCTCGGCCCACTTCATCTCCACCCGGCACCTGCACGGGCTGTTCCAGGAGCAGGGTGTGACGGTGTCGACGTGGATCCGCACCCGCCGCCTCGAGCAGTGCCGCCGCGACCTGCTCGACCCCATGCTCGCCGACCGGCCGGTGGCGGCGATCGCCGCCAGGTGGGGTTTCGTCGACGCCGCGCACTTCAGCCGGGCCTTCAAGACCGCGTTCGGCGCGTCGCCCAGCGAGTACCGCGCAGCGCACTGATCGGCGGCGAACCGGGCATCCCGACGCGCTTGCCCTGGAGGGCACGCCCGTTGACTGACGGCGCTGGAAGGCCGCGTGCGTCTTGAGGGGCCGGTGCGGCCGGACGGAGCATGGGCGAAGCGCACCGCGAAGTGGCGGTGCCCGGAGCGATGACGCTCCGTCGCGTGCGACGTCAGGAACCCCATGACCGACATCTCCACCGATCCCGCGCTCGACGAATGGCGCACCTACGACGAGTTCGCCGCGGGCATCGACACCTATCGCCTGCCCAACGCGTCGCTGGCCGGCACGGAGCTCGCGCTCACACTCGACGGCGGGGGCACGCTGTCGCTCTCGTTCGACTCCGCAACGGTCACCTGGTCGGGTCTCGGCGCCGAGGGCACCGATCCCTACGACGCCGTTCCCGTGCGCGACGACATCGTCTTCGTCAACATCCCGCTCGAGAGCCGGGCACGCGAGGCCATCACGATCGTGTACTCGACGACGACGCACCGCGCGACCGTCATTCGCTCCAGCATCGCCGCGCAGGCGGTGGAGGGTACCCCGCAGGTCGGGCAGGAGTTCTGGGCCGCGACGACCGACGCGGGCACGCCGTCCGGCGAGGTCCCCGGCCCCAGCCGCGACCTCATCGGCAAGCGCAACATCTACCGCTACAGCCCGCACCACCTGTACGAGCACGTCTACGTCTCAAGCCAGCGCTACGCGTGGCAGTGCCTGGAGGGCGTGCAGCGCGGCCACGGCGACATGGACCTGTCGACCGTGTGGAAGTTCGCCGACGGCCTCTACCTGTTCTGCTTCCGCGAGTTCCGCATCGCGGTCGCCAGCGTGTGGCTGCACGACCTCGGCTACCAGCTGATGACGACCGGCATCTTCCTCGGCCTGAACGGCGACGGCGACGCCGAGCACTCGCGTGGCGGCGGCCACATCTACCCACTCGGGTCGGTCTCCTACCCGGATGCCCAGCCGGTCTGATCCTTCGACAAGCTCAGGAACCCAGGATCGACAGGCTCAGGAACCCAGGATCGACAGGCTCAGGAACCCAGGAGAGACGAATGACCAACGCAGACATCATCCGCGAGCACTACGCCGCAAGCGACCGGGGCGACCTCGACGGCATGCTCGCACCCCTCGCCGCCGACGTCCGCTGGACGGAAGCGGCAGGCTTCCCCTACGCAGGCACGTATGTCGGCCCGGATGCCGTCGCCGAGAACGTCTTCCAGCGGATCCAGGAGGACTGGGACGACTACACGGTCGCCATCGACGAGGTGGTCGACGGCGGCGACGTCGTCGTCGGCATCGGCACCTACTCCGGCACCCATAAGCAGACCGGGCGCTTCTTCGCCGCCCGCGTCGCACACGTCTGGCGACTGACCGACGGTCGCGTCACCGCGTTCGAGCAGTTCACCGACACCGAGATGGTCAACCGCGCGCTGCGCGCCTAGAGACCTTCGCACCATGAGAGGCAGGAAGTACATGAACAAGCGAGCATCGGGCATCGCGGCCCTCGTCGCCGTGGCCGCCCTCACCCTGGCCGGCTGCTCCGGCTCCGGTGGCGACGGCGGCGAGGGCGCCCCCATCGTCATCGGCTCGGTCAACACCATCAGCGGCCCTGCGACGTTCCCGGAGGCATCGCAGGCCGCCCAAGCGGTCTTCGACGCGTACAACGAGAAGGGCGGTCTCGACGGGCGCAAGATCGAGTACAAGACACTCGACGACAAGGGCGACCCGGCCACGGCGACCGCATCGGCCCGCGAGCTGGTCGGCAGCGACGAGGCGGTCGCACTGGTCGGTTCGGCCAGCCTGATCGAGTGCGAGATCAACGCCAAGTACTACGAGCAGGAGAAGATCCTGTCGATCCCCGGCATCGGGGTCGACACCGGCTGCTTCGACAGCAAGAACATCTCGCCCGCCAACGTCGGCCCGTTCAACGACATGACCCTGACTCTGCAGTACGGGTCGGAGGTGCTGGGCCTCGACGACATCTGCGTGCTGCTCGAGATCGCCGGCTCCACCCGCCCCACGTACCAGGCGGCCATCGACAAGTGGACCGACATCACCGGTAAGGAGCCGCTGTACGTCGACGACACCGTCCCGTACGGCGCATCCGACTACACGCCGTACATCGTCAAGGCGCGCGATCAGGGCTGCAAGGCGCTGGCGATCAACCCCGTCGAACCCGACGCGATCGGTCAGGTCAAGGCGGCCAACGCGCAGGGCTGGGACGACGTGACCTGGCTGTACCTCACCAGCGTGTACAGCGAGAACTTCGCGGACGCGATCGACGACGCCGGTGCCGGCATCTACGTCCCGGCCGAGTTCTACCCGTTCACCGACGAGAACGAGATCAACGCCGACTGGCGCGAGCTGATGGAGAAGAACGACATCCCCCTCACCGCGTTCAGCCAGGGCGGCTATCTCGCCGCGACGTACTTCATCGAGGTTCTCGAGAGCATCGACGGCGACATCACCCGTGAGAGCGTCACAGCAGCGCTTCGCGACATGAAGCCCATCGAGAATCCGATGAGCGGCACCCCGTACGCGTTCGGCGTCGACAACACCGCCGGCTGGCCGATCATCCTCAAGTCCGGCACGAACGCCTGGGAGAAGGTCGCCGAGGACTGGCTCCGCATCGGCGAGTAGCCGCACGCTTCGACAGGCTCAGCGACCCACTGCTGGCGCTGAGCCTGTCGAAGGGCCCCCTCACCCTCGATCAGAAAGGAGCGCCCATGCTGCAGGGCGCCATCGCCGGCCTCGCGGCCGGCGGCCTCTACGCCGTCCTCGGCGTCTGTCTGACACTGATGTCGCGCCTCGTGCGCGTGGTCAATTTCGCCCAGGCCGCGACCGGCATGTTCGGCGGGTTCACCGCAGTGTGGCTCGTGCGGGAGGTCGGGATGCCGATCTGGCTCGGCTCGATCCTCGGCATCCTCTTCGCGGGCGTGCTCGCCGCGCTGATCGGCTGGATAGCCGCGACCTGGCTGTCGGAGGCTTCGACCACCACCCGCTCGGCGATGACGGTGGGCCCGCTGCTGCTGCTGATCTCGCTGTCGTTCATCCTGTTCGGCAACAAGCCCCAGCCGTTCACCCCGATCATCGCCGGTCCGGCGTTCTCTGCGGGCGGCGTCGTGATCAGCCAGGTCACGGTCGCCACCGTGATCATGGCCGTTGTCACGGCAGTGGCGGTGCACATCGTCCTGCGCCGCACCAGGGTCGGCACTCAGCTGCGTGCGCTCTCCGAGCGCCCGACGACCGCCGAGCTGCTCGGCATCCGCTCGCGCCCGCTGTCGATCGCCGTCTGGTTCGTCACCGGCATCATCAGCGCGATCGCGATCATCATCGTCGCCCCCTCCCAGTCGAACGACGCCACGAGCCTGTCGATGCTGATCGTCCCCGCTGCGGCGGCGGCGCTGCTCGGCGGCTTCCGCCGCCTCGACCTCGCCGTGATCGGCGGCCTCGTGCTCGGTGTGCTGGGCGGCCTGGTCGCCCAGATCGACGAGGTCGCGCTGGTGCGCAACTTCCTCCCGTTCCTGTTCATCGTCGTCCTGCTGCTCTGGACGCAGCGCAAGGAGGTGTGGGATGCCGCGCGCTGACCGCCCCCGATTCATCCACAGCAGGCCGTTCGGCCTCGCCTGGCCGTTCGCGTTCGCCGCCGCCGGGATCGGCGTCGGAGCAGTGCTCAGCACTGCCCTGCCCGGCTACTTCGTCTTCCTCGCCATCAGCGCCGTCGTCGCCGCGATCGCCATCCTCGGTCTCGGCGTCGTCACCGGATCCGCCGGGATGATCGCGCTGTGCCAGCTCACCTTCGCGGCGGTCGGCGCGTGGATCGTCTCGCTGCTGAACAAGATGCAGGCCCCCGGCGGGTTCATCGTGTGGCTGGTCGTCGGCGCCGTGGCCGCCGCCCTCGTCGGCGTTCTCGTCGGGCTCCCCGCGCTGCGGCTGCGCGGGGTGAACCTCGCCGTGGTGACGCTCGGCTTCGCGGCCGCCGCTGATGTGACGCTCGTGCAGATCCAGTTCCCCGGGTCTGCCGACGGCACAGCGGTCGAGCGCCCCGAGCTGTTCTCGAACGACCGCGAGTTCTTCTTCCTCTCCGTCATCGTGCTCGCGCTGTGCGCGCTCGGAGTGTTCTTCCTGCAGCGCGGCCGCTGGGGCGCCAGCTGGAAGGCCGTCGCGTTCTCGGAGCGCGGCACCGCGGCGGCCGGGCAGAGCGTGCAGGTGTCGAAGCTCACCGCATTCGCGGTGTCGGCAGCCCTCGCCGGCATCGCAGGCGGCCTGCTGGCAGGTCAGGTGCAGCTGCCGTTCGCCTCGAGCTTCACTCCGCTGCAGTCGCTCGCGCTGTACGTGCTCGCCATCATGTCGGGCGCGCATCTGATCGACATGGCCATCCTCGGCGGCATCCTGTGGGTGCTCGTGCCCGAGCTGCTCAAGCGCTGGGACGTCCCGCAGGACTGGGCGTTCGTCGTCTTCGGCGTGCTCGGGGTGCAGGCGCTGACCAGCGGCACGAACCTGGGCCAGGGCATCCGCAACCTCCTCTGGCGGCGAGCCGATCGCCGCACCCCCACGGCCCGTCTCAGCGACCTGCCCGCGGACGCCGCCGATGCGGCGGTCATCACGACGACCACGACCGCGACCGTCGACGAAGCCGCCCTCGACGGGGCACCCGTGCTCGCCGTCGACGGCCTGACCGTGCAGTTCGGAGCACTCAAGGCGCTCGACGACGTCTCGCTGCAGGTGCCGGCTGCGTCGATCATGGGCCTCATCGGCCCGAACGGCGCAGGCAAGTCGACCTTCGTCGACGCGATCAGCGGGTTCCTCCCCCACCACGGCGGTCGCGTGCTGCTGGGCGATCGGGACCTGGCCGGCCTCTCGCCGACCAGGCGCGCACGGCTCGGCCTTCGGCGCACCTTCCAGCAGGACAGGGTGCCGCCCGCACTCACCGTCGGCGGCTACGTGCGCTTCGTCGCGCGCCGCCGGCTCGCCGCCGCCGACATCGACGAGGTGCTGGACTTCTTCGGATGCCCGCCCGCCCGCGCACGGCTGTCGAGCGTCGACGTCGGCACCCGGCGCCTGGTGGAGGTCGCGGCCAACGTCATCTCCCGACCCCGCCTGCTGATTCTCGACGAACCCGCCGCGGGCCTGTCGCACGACGAGCACCTCGCCCTCGCGGCGCGACTGCGCGAGCTGCCGACCCGCTTCGGCATCGCGCTGATCATCATCGAGCACGACCTCGATCTCGTGCGATCGGTGTGCCCCACGCTCACGGTGCTCGACTTCGGGCGCGTGCTGGCGAGCGGGCCGCAGGCTGAGGTGCTCGCGAACCCCGATGTCGTGAAGGCGTACATGGGAGAGACGGAGCTGCTGAAGTGAGTGAACTCGTCCTCGACGGCGTGACCGTCAGCCGCGGAGCAGGCCCTGTCATCTCCGACGTGTCGCTCACCGTGTCCGGCGGCGAGGTGCTCGCCCTGGTCGGACCGAACGGCGCGGGCAAGACCAGCCTGATCGAATCGATATCTGGCGTGACCGCGCACTCGGCCGGGTCGCTCGCACTCGACGGCGACCCGATCGACCGGCTCTCGCGTGTGGCACGGGCACGACGCGGCATCGTGCACATCGAGCAGGGCCGGGCGGTCTTCCCCTCGCTCACGGTGCGCGAGAACATCTCCCTCACCGCGCGCACCTCGGCCGATATCGACGCGGCCCTCGCGCAGTTCCCGGAGCTCGAGAAGCGCATCGACTCCCCCACCGCGCTGCTGTCCGGCGGCGAGCAGCAGATGGTGGTGCTCGCACGGGCGTTCGCGGCGAAGCCGCGCATCCTGCTCATCGATGAGATGTCACTGGGGCTCGCCCCCGTCGTCTTCATGCGGCTCATGCCGATCGTCAAGTCCATCGCCGACTCCGGCGTCGGAGTGCTGCTGGTGGAGCAGTTCACCCAGCTCGCGCTCGGCTTGGCCAGAGAGGCCGTGGTCGTCGCCGGTGGCCGGGTGTCGTTCCAGGGCACGGCGGAGGCGCTGAGCGCGGATTCGGCTCTGCTGCACCGCGCGTACCTGGGCGGATGAGAGCTCTCGCGATGCCGGGCCGCAGTCCCCGTCATCGGCGCACGCCGCGACAGCTAGCCTGGAGCCATGACCGAGATCGTCCACGCCCGCGCCGTCCTTCTCGACATGGACGGGACGCTCGTCGACTCGACAGCTGTGGTCGAGCGCCTCTGGCTTGCCTGGGCTGAGCCGCACGGCATCGAGCCGGAGCGGGTGCTCAGCGTCGTGCACGGACGGCAGGGGCACCAGAGCATGGCGATCCTGCTGCCCGAGCGCGATCACGAGATCAACCTCGCCGAGAACCAGATGATGCTCGAGAACGAGGCGAACGACGTCGGCGGCGTGATCGCCATCGCGGGTGCGGGCGCCCTGCTCGCGGGCCTGCTCCCCCACCCGCACGCCATCGTGACGTCCGCCGATGTGCGGCTGATGAGCGCCCGGATGGGCGCAGCCCGCCTCACGGTGCCGGAGCTCGCCGTGACGGCCGAGAACGTGACGCGGTCGAAGCCCGATCCGGAGGGCTTCCTGCGCGGCGCGGAGCTGCTCGGCGTCGACCCGGCGGACTGCGTGGTCTTCGAGGACTCCGGCGCCGGCATCCAGGCTGCGCACGCGGCCGGCATGCGCGTCGTCGGCGTCGGCCCGCACGCTGCGACGCACTCGCCCGAGTACCACGTGACCGACCTGACGGCCGTGGCCGTGGTCGCGACCGATGGGGGCTTCGAGCTCCACATCGACTGAGACGCGGCCGGGCCCGCCCCGTCCGGCAGAGGGCCGCGGCCGCTCGCGCCCCTACATCCCCGCGTGATCGAACGCGATCGTGGGAACGTCGACCACGTGCGATCCTCCGTCGGCGACGATGACCGCCCCGGTGATGTACGACGACTCCGCAGACCCGAGGAAGCGCACCACGGACGCGATCTCAGCCGGACGCGCGGGCCGGCGCAGCGGCACATCGGCGGTGACCGTCGCATACGCCTCCTCTCGGGAGGTGAGGCCGGAGTGCGACGCGAACTCGTCCATCTCCTCGTCGGCCATGGGCGTCTGCACCCAGCCCGGGCAGATCGCGTTCACGCGCACGCCGTGCCGGCCGTAGTCGCGGGCGAGGGTGCGCGTGAGCCCGATCAGCGCGTGCTTGCCCACGGTGTACCCGGCCACAGACGGCCCGGCGAACAGGCCGGCGAGAGACGAGACGATCACGATCTGCCCCTTCGCCTCGATGAGCGCCGGCAGCGCCTCGCGGGCCATCGTGAACGCGGTGGTGAGGTTCGCGCGGATCGAGGCCTCCCAGCCGGCGTCATCCGTCTCGCCGACGGGCGAGAAGCCGTGGCCACCGGCGTTCGCGACGAGCACGTCGATGCGCCCGAACCTCGCCAGCACCTCCTCGACCGCCGCCTTCGCCGCCGCCGTGTCTGCGGCATCGGCGACGATCGGATGCGCGCCGACCGCCTTCTCGACTTCCTGCAGCGGCTCGGCTCGGCGCCCGACGACGACGACGTGCGCCCCCTCGGCCGCGTATCGTTCGGCGATCGCCGCGCCGATGCCCGTGCCACCGCCGGTGATGACGACGACGCGTCCTGAGACGGTGGATCCGACTGTGAGTCCCATGTGCTCTCCTGATGGTGTCCGGCGCGTATGCGCTTAGGCGGGGAATCCCGACCGGGCGGTGTACCCGAAGTCGCTGACGAGAGTGGTGGCGTTGATCGCGCGTGATCGCGGCGACACGAGGTAGGCGACGTGCGCGGCCACCTCCGCCGCCGTCTGCACGGGGAACGACGGCACGTCGAGCGCGTCCTCGCCCAGATCGCCGCGGCTCATGGGCGTGTCGACGATCGACGGCGCGACGGTGTTGACCCGGATGCCCGTATCGGCGAGGTCGACGGACAGAGCGCGCGCGAACTGCACGAGCGCGGCCTTGCTGGCGCAGTACGGCACCATGCCTGGCGAGGCAACGAACGCCGAGTCGCTGGAGATCAGCACGACCGACGCCGCGCCCGCAGATCGCAGCGCCGGGAGGGCGTGCCGGAGCACGAGGAACGGCCCGGTCACGTTGACCGCGAACACGGCATCCCACTGCGCGAGCGAGATCTGCTCGATGCCGGAGCCGACCGGTCCTGCCACCCCGGCGCAGCAGACGACCGCGTCGAGCACGGGCAGCGAGCCCACGGCCGCCGCGACCTGCGCCTCGTCGGTCACATCGGCGACGAGCACGGTCGCTGCCGGGCATCCGTCTGCCGCCGCACGAAGCGCGCTCTCGTCTCGGTCGAGCATCGCGACCCGCGCGCCCTCTTCCGCCAGCGAGAGCGCGACGGCGCGGCCGATGCCACTGGCGGCGCCCGTGACGAGCACACGCGCTCCCGCGAGACCGAGGTCCATGCGCGCCTCCCGGACATCGCCTCGGCGCCGGCGGCGCCGCGAGACGGCGGTGTCATCACCGTCATCCTGCTCTGCACTCGGCTCACCGCCGATGGCGCTGGCAGGGCTGTGCACGCTGGCACCATCGTCCTTCGCTCACGGTCAACCGGTCCGCCGCGAAGCCGAGAAGACTCGGCTTGTCGACGATCGTCCACGTCGTCGACGTCGTGCGCACGGACCCTGCCGGGAGCGCGCGGCCGTGACAGAGCGAAGGAGCCGTCGTGGCAGATCAGACAACAGCATCCGCAGAGCGAACCGCGCTGCGCCCTGGCGCTCTCGGCGTCGCCGGGATCGTCTTCCTGGTGCTCGCCGCCGTGGCGCCTCTCACCGGCATCGTCGTCGTGGCGTCCCTCGCGATCGCGCTCGGCAACGGCGGAGGCACCCCGGTGTCGTTCTTCCTCGTGGCGGGCATCCTGCTGCTGTTCGCGGTCGGCTACGCGCAGATGTCCAAGCAGCTGGTGAACGCCGGCGGGTTCTACGCCTTCGTGGTGAAGGGCCTCGGCCGCACCGGCGGACTCATCGCAGGCCTGATCGCCACGCTCGGCTACAACTTCTTCGTGGTCGGCACGATCGGCACCAGCGGCTTCTTCATGCAGACGATCATCCGCGACCTCACCGGGCTCGACGTGCACTGGCTGGCGTGGGGTCTCGCGTCCATCATCGTGTGCTTCGTGCTGGCCAGGATCGGCGTCGACTTCAGCTCGAAGGTGCTGGGCGTCTGCCTCGTGCTCGAGACCCTCATGCTCGTCGTGTTCGACGTGTCGGTGCTCGTGCAGACCGGATTCGACGCCGCCGCGTTCAGCCCGGAACGGGTGTTCTCTGGTTCGCTGCCGATCGGCCTGCTGCTCGCCGCGACCGGCTTCCTCGGCTTCGAGGCGACCGCGCTGTTCAGCGAAGAGGCCAAGCAGCCGCTGCGCACGATCCCCCGCGCCACGTACACGGCCATCATCGCGATCGGCGTGATCCTCGGTGTCACCACGTGGGCCGTGGTCAGCGCGACCGGCGTCGCCAGGGCGCAGGCCACGGCCGTCGAACACCTGCCGACCGGAGACCTGATCTTCACCCTGTCGCAGCAGTATCTGGGCGGACCGCTCACCGTCATGATGATGATCCTGCTGCTGGTGAGCCTCTTCGCCGCCATGCTGGCGTTCCACAACTCAGCGAGCCGCTACCTGTACTCGCTGGGCCGTGCTCGCATCCTCCCGGCCGTGCTGGCGCGCACCCGCACCAACGGCGCCCCGCAGATCGCGGGCGTGGTCCAGGCATCCTTCGCCGCGATCGTCGCCGTCATCTTCGCGATCGCCGGTGCCGACCCGATCGTCACGCTCGTGCCCGCGATGCTCGGATTCGGCACGCTCAGCGTGCTGATCCTGCAGGGCCTCGCGGCCATCTCGATCGTCGTGCATTTCCGGCGCCAGCGCGATCAGCGCTGGTGGAGCACCTTCGTCGCGCCGGGCATCGGCTTCGTCGGCATCGCCGCCATCTCAGGGCTGGCGATCGTGAACTTCGACATCGTCGCCGGCTCGCAGGAACTCGCTATCCGGCTCATGCCGCTGCTGCTCGTTCTCGCCGTGATCTCCGGGATCGCGTACGGCGCCTACCTGAGACGCGCCCGCCCCGAGGTGTACGACGGGCTGGCCACCGACCTCGAACGGTTCAGCACCCGCTGACCCCATCACCCAAGGAGAGAAATGACGACCCTCAACCCCGCCGACACCTCGACCTGGCTGCCCCTCGAGGGCCTGGCTCCCGGCTTCGACGCGAACAAGGCGCCGCATTCGACCGCACTCAGCGGCCGCGAGATCACCGTGGTCGACGACCGTGGCACTCGCATCACCCACCGCTTCGACGACACCACCGTCACGTGGGACTACCAGCCGGGCGATGGCGACACCACCGAGGCGGCATCCGACACCGACGACTACGAGGCGTTCGAGGTCGACGACGAGCTGTACTTCGTGCAGTTCCACCACCGCTACCTGCCCAACGAGGCCGTGTCGCTCGTGGTCGACCTGCGGCTCGGACGCGCGCTGGCGATCATCTCGGTGATCCTTCCGGCAGCCGAGCAGGGCAAGACCCGCGTGCAGCACATCTTCGCGCCCAGCGTCATCGAGGGCGCCGAGGTGTCGGGCGAGGCTGCGGCACCGACGACGACCCTCATCGGACGTCGCGTCGAGTGGGTGTACAGCGAGGAGCACGCGTACGAGCACGTGTACCTCTCGGAGCACTGGTACACCTGGCAGTGCCTCGCAGGGCCCGAGCGCGGACTCGCCGACACCGACGAGAACAGCGCATGGCAGGTGCGACCGGGCATCTACATCTTCGCGTGGCGTGAGAAGGTGATCCCGTGCGCTTCAGTGACGATCGCCGACCACCGCGACCTGAACGCGATCCGCTCGCACGGCGTGCTCTTCGGTCTCGACGAGACCGGCGAGGTGCCCACCCACTTCACCTTCGGCGCGCACGGACGCCTGATCTCCACCTCGCACCACTCCGCCGGCCTCGAGCCCGCCGAGTTCGGAAGGAACTGACATGGAGGACGCCGCAGACCTCATCGTGACCGGAGCGGTGATCCGCACCGTCGATCGATCGCAGCCCCTCGTCGAGGCCTTCGCCGTACGCGACGGACGGATCGTGGCGGTGGGGTCGTCGTCTGCGGTGTCCGCTCATCGCGGGCCTGACACCCGGATGCTCGACGTCGGCGACGCCGCGGTCTACCCCGGGTTCGTCGACGTGCACAATCATCACGCGCTGGCGGGGCGCACCGAGCTGTTCGAGCTGTCGCTCGCACCTTCGCTCACTCTCGACGAGATCCTCGATCGCGTGCGCGAGCACGCCGCGACGCTGCCCGAGGACGCGTGGATCATCGGCGGCGTGGTCGCGACCACCCTGCTGCCCACGCTCGCGAACACGGGCACGCGGCTGCGCCTCGACGAGGCCGCCGGTGGACGACCCGTCGTCATCGTGGAGGACTCCCGGCACAACCGCTGGGCGAGCACCCGTGCGCTCGAGCTCGCCGGGATCTCCGCCTCGAGCATCCCCGCTGCCGGAGTGACCGTCCTCGACCCCGACGACGGGACGCCGACCGGTGTGCTGCTCGAAGCCGCGGGCATCCCGGTGCAGGAGGCGTACGACCGCAGCGGCGGCCTGACCGCCGAGCAGCACATCGCGGCCTCGCGTCACGGCATCCGGATCCTGAACTCGTTCGGCATCACGACCTTCCAGGACGCCGGGGTCTCGACCGACATCCTGGCCGCGCTCGCCACGCTCGATGAGGCGGGCGAGCTGAACGCATGGGTGGTGTCGTCGCTGCTCATCAACGACGAGATCTTCGGGTTCGACCCGATCGGCTCGCCACTGATCGAGCGTGGCGCCGCCTATCGCACCGCGCACCATCGCCCCGACTTCGTGAAGATCTTCCTCGACGGGGTGCCACCGGCCCGCACGGCGTCGTTCCTCGAACCATATGTGGCGGATGCCGTGCACGGCGCGCACTTCCACGGCGAGACGACCATGACCTTCGACGAGCTGTACGGCTGGCTGCGGTCGGTCGCCGAGCGAGGCCTCGGCGCCAAGGTGCACTGCACCGGTGACGGGTCGGCCCGGCTCGTGCTCGACGTGGCCGAGCGTCTGCGCGCCGAGGGGGTGAGCACCCCCATCCAGATCGCGCACGGGCAGTTCCTCGCCGAGGCGGATATCCCGCGGCTCGCCGAACTCGGCGTCTCAGCCGACATCTCGCCGTTCATCTGGTTCCCCGGTGTCATCCCGCAGGCGCTGGCCGAGGTGCTCGGCGAGCGGGCCGAGCACTCGCAGCCGAACCGCGCGCTGCTCGACGCCGGAGCCATGGTCGCCGGGGGGTCGGACTGGCCGGTGAGCGAATCGCCGAACACGCTCGAGGGGCTGCAGGGCCTGGTGACGCGCGCCGATCCGCTCGGCCGAGCACCGGGCGAGCTCTGGCCGGAGCAGGCCATCACCGCCGAGGAGGCGCTGGAGGTGTTCACCATCAACGCCGCGAAGGCGATGGGTCTGGGCGGTGAGACCGGTTCGCTCGAGGTCGGCAAGTCCGCCGACTTCGTGGTGCTCGATCGCGACGCGATCGGCGGTCCGGCAGACCAGATCATCGATGCCCGCGTGGTCTCCACGTGGTTCGCCGGCCGCGAGGTCTTCTCCCGCTGAACATCCTCGCTGAACATCGAAACGCCCTCGTCTGCGAAAGCAGGCGAGGGCGTTTCCTCGTGGAGGGCGGGTCAGGCGTCGAGCAGGAAGCGGGCGCCGCGCTCGGCGATCATCGCGGCGGGAGCGTTCGTGTTGCCCGTGGGAACCGTCGGCATCACCGAGGCGTCGATCACGCGCAGGCCGTCGATGCCGCGCACCCGCAGCTGCGGGTCGACCACCGCAGTCCCGTCGTCGCCCATCCGGCAGGTGCCGACCTGGTGGTGGTAGGTGATCGCGGTGCGCCGCACCCAGTCCTCGACATCGGCATCGGCGACCTCCGGCCCCGGGTACACCTCCGTCGCACCCCACTGCTCGGCGAGCGCCGGCTGGGCTCCGATGCGACGGCACTGCCGCACCGATGCGGCCAGCGCGTCGATGTCGCGGGTGTCCTGCAGCGCGGCGAGGTCGATCCGCGGTGCGTCGCCGAGCCCTGGTCCCGAGAGGGTCAACGACCCTCGGCTGTACGGCGTGACGAGGCCGGCCATCAGCGTGAAGCCGTCGTCGCCGCGCGGCTCGAGCTCGCCCCACATGGGCACCGAGAAGTGGATCGGCTGCGTGTCGGGTTCGGCGAGACCCGGCCGGCTGCGCCAGAACAGATGGCTCTGCGTCACCGAGACGCCCGGCTGCGGCGGCCCGACCGGCCGCTGCGTGGTGAAGATCACCGGCGACAGCAGGTGATCGTGCAGGTTCCGGCCGACGCCGGGAAGATCCGCCACGACCGGGATGCCCAGCGCCGACAGCTCGTCGGCAGGGCCGATGCCCGACCGCAGCAGGATGACCGGAGACCCGATGGCGCCCGCGGCGAGCACGACCTCGTCGGCGCGCAGCTCTTCGGCATCCGCTCCCTCTCCCAGCCGGATGCCGACGGCGCGGCCCTCCTCGACGATCACGGAGTGCACTTCGCGGCCCACCACGACCGTCATCCGGTCGGCGACCGGCTGGGCGTAGGCCATCCACGTGTTGACCCGCCTGCCGCCGCGCATCGTGACCTGCTCCTGCGAGACGCCGTCGAGCACGCCGTCGTTGTAGTCGTCATTGCGCGGCAGCCCCTCCTCGACGGCGGCGTCGATGATGGACGCCTGGATCGGCGACAGCTCGTACTCATCGGTCACCGGGAGCAGGTCGTTCTCGATCGCCTCGAAGACCGGCTCGACGTCCGCCCAGCTCCAGCCGGCAGCGCCGGTGCGCTCCCACCGGTCGTAGTCGGATGCCGCGCCGCGCACCCAGATCATGGCGTTGAGCGCGTGCGATCCCCCGGTCACCCGGCCGCGCGGCAGGTGCAGCCGTCGTCCGGCGGCGTGCGGCTGCGGGACGGTGAAGAAGTTCCAGTCCTCGGCTCCGTGCCAGAGCTCCCCCGCACGCGACGGGTCGTGAATCGCCTCGTTGGTGTCGTACCCACCGGCCTCGACCAGGGTCACGGCGACACCGGCATCCGCGAGGCGACGAGCGACGATCGCACCGGACGTGCCGGCGCCGACGACGATCGCCGAGCGGATCACGCTGTGCCCTCCAGCGTGGTGCCCTTCCGGCCCGGCCCCGAGACGACCTGAGGCACGGCGACGGACTTCAGCCCCTCGACGCCGAACTCCAGGCCGTAGCCCGAGCTCTTCACCCCGCCGAACGGCACCATCGGGTGCAGTCCGCCGTGCGAGTTGAGCCACACGGTGCCGGACTGCATGCGGGTCGCCGCCTCGCGAGCGGCGTCGAGGTCGTTCGACCAGACGGATGCTCCGAGACCCACGTCGAGGCCGTTCGCCCAGGCGAAGGCCTCGTCGACGTCGCGGTAGCGGATGATCGGCAGGGCGGGACCGAACTGCTCCTCCTGCACGAGCGCGGCATCGTTGGCGATGTCGGCGACGATCGTCGGCCGGTAGAACAGCTCACCGAGCTCGGGTGCGGCCTCTCCGCCGGTCACGACGCGGGCGCCCGACGCCTTCGCATCCTCGACCAGGCGCGAGACGATGTCGAACTGGGCCTTGTTCTGCAGCGGCCCGAGCACGTTGTCCTCGTCGAGGCCGTTGCCCATCGGAACCGAGCCGGCGATCTCGGCCAGCGCGTCGACGACGTCGTCGTACACCGAGTCGTGCACGTAGAGGCGCTTCATGGCGGCGCACGTCTGGCCCGTGTTGATGAACGCGCCCCAGAACAGGTCTTCCGCGATGGCTGAGGCATCGGTGCCTGGCAGCACGATGCCCGCGTCGTTGCCGCCGAGCTCGAGGGTGAGCCGGGCGAGGTTGCCGGCGGAGCTCTCGATGATGCGGCGCCCGGTGGCGGTCGACCCGGTGAACATGATCTTGTCGATGTCGGGATGCGAGGCCAGGCGCGCTCCGACCTCTCGATCGCCCGAGATGCCGATGAGCACGTCGGCCGGCAGCACGTCGTTCATCACGGCGAGCAGGGCCAGCACGCTCAACGGCGTGTATTCGCTGGGCTTCACGACGACCGTGTTGCCCATCCGCAGCGACGGGCCGATCTGCCAGATCGAGATCATCAGCGGCCAGTTCCACGGACCGATCGCACCGACGACGCCGACGGCCTTGTACACGAGCTCGGCGTGCGTGGTCTCGTCGTCGACGAGCACCTGAGGCTCGAGCGCCGTTGTGGCGCTGGTGCGCAGCCATGCCGAGCAGGCGCCGAGCTCGAAGCGCGCGTTGGGGCCGTTCAGCGGCTTGCCCTGCTCGCGAGAGAGCAGATGCGCAAGCGCCTCGGCGTTCGCGTCGATCGCGTCGGCGGCGGCCAGCAGCAGCTCGCTGCGCTTCTCGTGCCCGAGCGCCTCCCACGCGGGCTGAGCGGCCTTCGCCCTCGCGATGGCATCATCGAGCTCCGTCACGGAGTGCACGGGGGCGTGCCCGATCGTCTCTCGGGTCGCCGCATCGGGGATCGCCCGCCCTTCGCCGTTCGATTCCTGGATGCGGTCGAGCAGCGCGGCGGCTGCGGAAGCGGCGGATGCGGACATCGCGGACTCTCCTTCATAGCGAGACGACGACCAGAGAACGGCCGTCTCTCCATTGTCGGCCGATGCTCGTCACGGGGCTTGTCGGGGAGTGCGCCGGACATGTCTCAGTGCGAAGGGATCGACTCCCGCGAGAAGTCCTCGAAGATCAGCGTCGTGCGAGTCGACCGGATCGACGGGATCGCCTGGATGTCCTCCAGCACGACGCGGCGCAGGTCGCGGGCATCGCTCGCGCGCACGAGCAGGATGACATCGAAGTCGCCGCCGACGAGGGCCATGTGCTCGACCTCGGGGATCGCGCGCAGCTGCGTCTGCACCTCCTGCCAGCTGGCCTGCTCGATCGCGAGCATGACGTAGGCGGATGCATGATGCCCGAGCTGCACCGGATCCGTGCGCACCGTGTAGCCGGCGATCACGCCCTGCTCGGTGAGGCGCTTGATGCGCGCGTGCGCCCCGGCGCGGGAGATGTGCACGGTCTCGGCGATGTGCGTCATCGACGCCCGCGCGTCGCGTCGCAGCTCGGCGAGGATCGCGTGATCTGTGGCATCGAGCTCGGCCATGAGCACCGTCCGTTCCGTCAGTGGATGCTGACAGTCTGACACCGGCATCCGGATTTCCTGAACAATCGTTCGGCAATACCTGTGACCGGTTGGACGACTGATGGGTCACGGGCATCCTGGGGTGACCACGTTCGGCAAGGAAGGCGAACCGGATGATGCATGACGACCTGCTCCCCCGCGAGACCCCCGTGCGCCTGATCGATCCGCACGGCGACAGGGTCGACGACCCGCACTACACCGCGCCCGACATCGACCGGCTGCGCGACGCGTACCTCGCGCTGGTCGAGGGGCGCCGCATCAATGACCAGGCCAGCGCTCTCGTGCGCCAGGGGCGACTCGCCGTCTATCCGTCCTCTCACGGCCAGGAGGCCTGCCAGGTCGCCGCCGCGCTCGTGCTCGACGAGCGGGACTGGCTCTTCCCCACCTACCGCGACGCGGTCGCGATCATCGGCCGGGGCGTCTCACCGGCAGACGCGATGGTGCTTCTGGCCGGCGACTGGCACAGCGGATACGACCCGGCCGAGCACCATGTCGCTCCACAGGCGACGCCGCTCGCGACGCAGCTGCTGCATGCCGTCGGCTTCGCGCAGGCCGCGCGCCATCGCGGCGAGGACACGGTCGTGCTCGCGCTCTGCGGCGACGGCGCGACCAGCGAGGGCGACTTCCACGAGGCGATGAACTTCGCCGCCGTCTTCCACGCCCCCGTGGTCTTCTTCGTGCAGAACAACGAGTTCGCGATCTCGGTGCCGCTCTCGCGTCAGAGCGCAGCGCCCTCGCTGGCACACAAGGCCGTCGGCTACGGGATGCCCGGAGAACGCGTCGACGGCAATGATGTGGCGGCCGTGCTGGCCGTGCTCGGCGAGGCGGTCGAGCGGGCCCGCGGCGGCGGTGGCCCGTCGCTGATCGAGGCGCACACCTATCGCATGCAGGCGCACACCAACGCGGACGACGACACCCGGTACCGCGAGCGCGAGGAGGTGCAGGCCTGGATCGAACGGGATCCGCTGACCCGTCTGCGCGCCCATCTCGTCGCGCAGGGCGCCCTCTCCGACGATGACGAGCAGCGCATCGCGGCGGGCGCCGAGAGCATCGCCGCCGAACTGCGGACCGCGCTCAACGCCGACGCCGACCTCGACCCAGAGGACCTGTTCCGCTTTGTCACCGCCGAGCGGTCTCCGCAGCTCGAGGAGCAGTGGCAGATGCTGCAGGGCGAGATCGACCGGGATGCCCTGGCCGAGACAGGAGGACAGCCATGAGCATCGCCGCCGCCCGATCCACCACGACCGGCCAAGCCTCCGGTTTCGACGCGCCCGACCACGTCGTCGGCACCATGACCATGGCCGCCGCTCTCAACCGCGCCCTCGCCGACGCCATCGAGGAGGATCCCGCCGTCGTCGTCTACGGCGAGGACGTCGGTGCGCTCGGCGGCGTCTTCCGCATCACCGACGGTCTCGCGGAGCGCTTCGGCGAGGACCGCTGCTTCGACACCCCGCTCGCCGAGGCCGGCATCGTCGGCACCGCGGTCGGCATGGCCATGAACGGCATGCGCCCGGTCGTCGAGATGCAGTTCGACGCGTTCGCACTGCCGGCGTTCGAGCAGATCGTCAGCCAGGTCGCGAAGTTCGGCAATCGCACGCGCGGATCGATGCGGATGCCGCTGGTCATCCGCATCCCGTTCGGCGGCGGCATCGGCGGCGTCGAGCACCACTGCGACTCGTCCGAGGCCTACTACGCGCACACCCCCGGACTCACGGTCGTCTCGCCGTCGACCCCGCAGGATGCGTACTCGCTGCTGCGGGCGGCGATCGCGTCGCCCGATCCGGTGATCTTCCTCGAGCCGAAGAAGCTGTACTGGTCCAAGGGCGAGGTGGACACCTCGATCACCGCCGAGCTGGGCACCGCCCGGGTCGCTCGGGACGGCACCGATGTGACGGTGCTGGCGTATGCGGCGATGGTCCCGGTCGCACTCGAGGCAGCCGAGATCGCCGCGGAGGAGGGCCGCAGCATCCAGGTCATCGACGTGCGCTCGCTGTCGCCGTTCGACGATGCGACGGTCACGGCTGCCGTGCGCGCGACCGGCCGCGCGGTCGTCGTCGCCGAGGCTCCGGGTCACGTGAGCGTCGCGAGCGAGATCCAGGCGCGCGTCTTCGAGCGGTGCTTCGAGCACCTCGAGGCGCCGGTGCGCCGGGTGACAGGATTCGACACCCCGTACGCGCCGCCGAAGCTCGAGCACTGGTACCTGCCCGATGCGGACCGCGTGCTGGATGCCATCGACTCGCTCTACCCCGACGATGAGGAGACGGACCGATGACGACCCTGACAGCCCGGGTGTTCCGTTTGCCGGATCTCGGTGAGGGTCTCACCGAGGCCGGTCTCGTGCAGTGGCTGGTGAAGGTGGGCGACACGATCACCACCGACCAAGCGATCGCCGAGGTCGAGACGGCGAAGAGCATCGTCGAGCTGCCCTCGCCGTTCGCAGGCGTGATCACGGCGCTGCACGGCGAGGCGGGAGATGTGATCGCGGTCGGCGCTCCAGTGCTGGAGGTGGCGGATCCGAACAGCGACGAGCTACCGGTTCCGGATGCCGAGAAGCAGGCGCATCGCACGGAGGAGCGTGCGGGCTCGGGCAACGTCCTGATCGGCTACGGCACCACCGAGCGCGCTTCGTCGGGGCGTCGGCGGGCACGGGCATCCGGCGCGTCGTTGCCCTCCACCCCTCCTTCGTCGAGAGCACAGGATCTCGCCGAGCGCACCGCATCGTCACGTGAACAGCCCACACACTCGCCGACGTCCCGTGCTGTCGACGGCTCGCAACAGCGCGCCGTCGCGGTGCGCTCACCCATCGTGCGCCGGCTCGCTCGCGACCTCGGCGTCGACGTGCGGCGCATCGAGGCGACGGGAGCCGATGGCGCGGTCACGCGCGCGGACGTGCTGCGAGCCGCCGGGACGCTCGACGGCGAGCAGAGCGTCGAGAGACGCAGGCCGCAGGCATCCGGAACGCAGCCGCAGGCGTCCGCGAGCAGCACCGCCTGCGAGACCGTCGATGGCCTCGCCGTCGCCTCCCGCGAGCGCCTCTCTCCGATGCGCAGAGCGATCAGCGCGACGCTGAGCCGCAGCCGCGCCGAGATCCCCGAGGCCACGGTGTGGGTCGATGTCGACGCGACCGAGCTGTTCCAGGCGCGCTCCCACATGGCCTCCGAGGGCGAACGGGCTCCGTCGCTCACCGCTCTCGTCGCGCGGTTCACGCTGATGGCCCTCGCCGACTTCCCGCTGATGGCTTCCCGCCTCAGCGACGACGCCTCCGAGATCGTCTCGTTCGACGGCGTGAACCTCGGTGTCGCCGCCGACACCGAGCGCGGACTGATGGTGCCCGTCATCCATCAGGCGCACCGACTCACCGTCGGCGAGCTCGACGCGCGGCTGCGTGAACTGGCTGAGACAGCGCGTGCCGGACGGATGCCCGCCGAGCGGCTGCGTGGGTCAACCTTCACCCTTAACAACTACGGCAGCCTGGGCGTCGACGGGTCGGCTGCGATCATCAATCACCCGGAGGTCGCGATCCTGGGCATCGGGCGCATGATCGAGCGGCCGTGGGTGGTCGACGGGCAGATCGTCGCACGACGCATCACGCAGCTGTCGCTGGTGTTCGATCACCGGGTCTGCGACGGCGGCTATGCCGCGGCCTTCCTGCGCCGGGTGGTCGAACTGATCGAGCATCCGCTGCGGGCATTCGCCAGGCTCTGAGCTGACCGGCGCGGTCAGCGCGCGAGGGCTGCGGCTGCCGCGGCTCGGGCCTCCGCAGCCGTCGCAGCGCTGAGCGCCGCCTGCGCGGCGGCGCGGCACTGCTCGGGCGTCACCGCGGCGAGCGCCGCTGCCACCCGACCGAGAGAGCGCGAGGTCATCGACAGGCTGGTGACCCCGAGCCCGACGAGCACAGGCGCGAGTGCCGGGTCTGCCCCCGCCTCGCCGCACACTCCCACCGCGCGGCCTCCCGCGCGTCCCGCTGCGCCGACAGTTCCGATCAGCCGCAGCACGGCGGGCTGCCACGGGTCGTTGAGGTCGCTCAGCTCGCCCAGCAGACGATCCGCCGCGAGCGTGTACTGTGCGAGGTCGTTGGTGCCGAGGCTGACGAAGTCGACGACATCGAACAGCTCCGCCGCGAGGATCGCCGCGGACGGCGTCTCGATCATCACGCCGACCCGAGCGAGCCCTGCCGCCCTGGCGGCCGTGGCGAAATCGCGTGCCTCGTCGACGGTGGCGACCATGGGCGCCATCACCTCGACATGCGCGGATTCCGCCGACGCCGCCTCGGACAGCGCGCGCAGCTGTTGCTCGAGCAGCTTCGGGTTGCGCCGGGCGATGCGGAGCCCCCGCACGCCGAGCGCCGGGTTCTGCTCGTGATCGGCGGCGGCGAAGGGCAGCGGCTTGTCGCTGCCGGCATCGAGTGTGCGCACGACGACCCTGCGGCCGGCGAAAGCCGACAGCACCCCGCGGTATGCCGCCACCTGCTCGGAGACCGTGGGCGCGTCGGCGCGGTCGAGGAAGCAGAACTCCGTGCGGAACAGCCCCACGCCCTCGGCGCCGGCCGCGGCTGCGGTCTCGGAATCCGCCGCCCCGCCGACGTTGGCGAGCAGTGGCAGCGGCGATCCGTCGGCCAGCCGCCCTCTTCCGTCGAACGGCGCGACGATCGCTGCGCCGGTCGCCGCGTCGATGCGCTCCCGTCCCGGCTCGATCTCGACGGTGCCGTGGTCGCCGTCGACGAGCACGACCATGCCGGCGGCGATGCCGGTCGCGCCCACGACGCTCACCACGGCCGGCAGGCCGAGAGAGCGGGCGATGATCGCGGTGTGTGAGGTCGGGCCGCCCTGTTCGGTGACGAGGGCCACGCAGTGGCCGCCCTGCAGTGCCGCGGTGTCGGCCGGGGCCAGGTCGTGCGCGACGAGCACGAACGGCTCGTCGCGCTGCGGCATGCCAGGAACGGCGAGGCCGAGGAGCTCGGCGATGATGCGATCGCGGATGTCGCGCAGATCGGCGATGCGCTCCGCCGTGCGCCCGCCCAGGGCCTCCAGCCCCTTCTGCTGTGACGCCGCGACCTCCCAGATCGCGCGCGCAGCGCTGCGGCCGGCATCGCGCACCAGCGCCGACGCTTCGGCGATGAGTTCGGGGTCGGATGCCAGCAGGCGAGACGCCTCGAGGATGTCACGCGCCTGCCCGGAGGCCGCGGCGGCGCGCGAGCGCAGGTCGTCTGCGACGGCCAGCGATGCCCGGCGGATGCGGGATACCTCGGACTCCCTGTCTTCCGTGGCGATGACCATGGCGGCGTCGGGCTCGCGCACCGGCGGCACGAGAGTGACGACGGATGCCGCGGCGACACCCGCGCTGACGCCGCGTCCGCGCAGCACCGTCCCCGGTTCGACCGGCCCGGTGGGCGCCGCGACAGGTGCGGCTGCCGGTGGGGTGGAATGCGCAGCGGCTTCGGTCGGATCGCCGTCGACGCCCTCGCCGAATCCATCGTCGAAGAGTGCGGCGACGGCGTCCAGCGCCTTCTCGTCGCCCTCCGCGGCCGAGAGCTCGATCTCGTCGCCCTGGCGCGCGCCGAGCACCAGCAGCCGGCTCAGGCTCGCCGCGGCGGCCTCCGGCCCGTCGGGCAGTCTGCGCAGGCCCACCTCCGCTCCGGCCGATGTCTGGGCGATGAGCGCCGCGGGGCGCGCATGGATGCCGAGTGGGTTGCGCACGCGCACCCGCCGGGTGCTGCGGGCCTTCTCGGGCGCGGACGACGCGGGCGCTGGCGACGCGGGCGCTGGCGACGCCGCCTCGACGGAGGCATCCTCCTGCAGCTGGCCGGTCTTCGCCTCCAGCGCCGCCGCGGCCTCTGCGGCCACCACGTCGAGCGAGCCGCCGGCTGCGGCAGCGACCACCGCCGCCAGCAGGCCCTCCACGAACGGTGCCGGTGCGAGGCGCACCGGCACGTCACTCGAGCGCAGCTCCAGAGCCAGCTCCGCGCTCATCACCGCCGACCCCAGATCCATGAGCACGAGCACGCCGTCGCACTCGGCGGCCAGTTCGTCGATCGCGGAGGCGACGGCCACGGCATCCGTCCCGAGAATCGGCGTCCCGTCGCCATCCGTGCCCGCCCCTGCGGCGACCCGCACCTGCGCACTGCCGTGCATCATCTGCAGGGCGAGCTCGAGGGCCGCCTCCCCGAGCCGAGCGCTGTGAGAGACGGCGACGACGCCGATCATCCCTCAGCGCTCTGCGCTGCCGAGGCGAGCGTCTCGAACAGGAACGTCGTCGATGCCGCGCCGGGGTCGAGGTGCCCGGCGCTGCGTTCGCCGAGGTAGCTCGCGCGTCCCTTGCGGGCGACGAGCGGCAGGGTGGCATCTCGCCCGGCGGCGGCCGCATCCGCCGCCGCCGCCAGCGCCGTGCCCAGATCGTCGCCCTCGGCGAGGGCCGAGTCGAGCGCCTCGACCGCCGGCGCCATCGCGTCGTACATCGTCTTGTCGCCGGCTTCGGGCTTGCCGCGGGCGACGATGCCATCGAGTCCGGCGCGCAGCGCGGCCGTGAGACCCGCAGCGTCCAGGGTCGACACAGCGCCCGCGGCTGCTCCCATGCGCAGGAAGAACGTGCCGTACAGCGGCCCGCTCGCGCCGCCGACCGAGCTGACCAGCGTCATACCGACCCCCTTCAGCAGCTCGTCGATCGTCTCGGGCGCGCCCGAGCTGATCTTCTCGACGACCGCCGCCATGCCACGGGCCATGTTCGCCCCGTGGTCGGCGTCGCCGATGGCCGAGTCGAGCTCGGTGAGCCACTCCCGCTTCTCTTTCACTGCGACGGCCAAGCGCGAGATCCAGTCGTGCAGGGCGGCGGTGTCGATGGTCGAGGTCATGCGTGCTCCTGGGTCGCGGGCCGGTCGGGTGTCGGGGCGGGCGGGTGTCAGGCGCCCCAGCGCAGGCCGGGCGTGACGACGGGCGCGTCCCACAGACGCAGGATCTCGTCGTCGGCCTTGAGGACGGTCACCGAGCAGCCCGCCATGTCGAGCGAGGTGATGTAGTTGCCGACGAGGTTGCGCACGACCTGCACGCCGGCGTTCTCGAGCAGCGCCGCGACCTCGGCGTACATCAGGTACAGCTCGATCTGCGGGGTCGCGCCCATGCCGTTGAGCATGACGATCGCGGGACCGGTGACGTCGAGGTCGGCGAGGATTGGCTCGACGAGCTGCCGGGCGATGTCGGATGCCGCAGCCAGCGGCTCGCGATGCCTGCCCGGCTCACCGTGGATGCCGATGCCGATCTCCATCTGATCGTCCGGGAGGTCGAAGGTGGGCTTGCCCGCCGCCGGCACCGTGCAGCTCGTCAGCGCCATGCCCATCGAGCGGCCCTGCCCGTTGACCTTCTCGGCGAGCGCGACGACGGCGGCGAGGTCCTGTCCTTCCTCGGCGGCGGCGCCCACGATCTTCTCCAGCAGCACGGTCAGGCCCACCCCGCGGCGTCCGGCGGTGTAGAGCGAGTCCTGCACGGCGACGTCGTCGTCGACGACCACTGTGCCGACCTCGATGCCGTCCATCTCGGCGAGCTCTGCGGCCATCTCGAAGTTCAGAACGTCGCCCGTGTAGTTCTTGACGATGTGCAGCACGCCGGCGCCTCGGTCGACGGCCTTCGTGGCGGCCTGCACACGGTCGGGAGTGGGCGAGGTGAAGATCTCTCCGGCGACGGCGGCATCCAGCATCCCGACACCGACGAAGCCGCCGTGCAGCGGTTCGTGACCCGACCCGCCGCCGGATACGACGGCGACCTTGCCCTGCTCTTTGGGGGTGGCGCGGGTGATGACGTGCGTCTCGAGGTCTACCGAGAGCTCGGGATGCGCGGCCGCCACTCCCCGCAGCGATTCGACGAGCACGTCCTCGGGCTTGTTGATGAGCTTCTTCATGCTGCGATCTCCTTCGATCCTCAGAGGCGGGGCCGGCACGGGAACGTGCTCCGTCATGGTCGAATCTGCTCGGAGCCCCTCCCGTTGTCAAGGTCGATCCCCGAGCCCGACGGGAACGCCCGGTTCTGCGGCC
Organism: Microbacterium sp. NPDC089987; assembly: GCF_044748505.1. Classification (NCBI taxonomy): domain Bacteria; kingdom Bacillati; phylum Actinomycetota; class Actinomycetes; order Micrococcales; family Microbacteriaceae; genus Microbacterium; species Microbacterium sp. NPDC089987. The sequence goes on along the minus strand of NZ_JBIVGE010000001.1, from coordinate 545,733 downwards.
GCGGCCTGGGGTCGCCGGCCGCAGTTGCCAACGGCCGCGGGATCTGGAATCGTATTCCTGACCGAACGGTCTGTAATCATGTCGTCGCGGGTGACGGAGAGGATGATGATGTCCGAGGCCTATCTCGTCGACGGTGTGCGCTCGCCCGTCGGCCGGTACGGCGGCGCTCTCGCGGACGTCCGTCCCGACGATCTCGCCGCGCTGGTCGTCGGAGAGGTCGTCTCCCGGTCAGGGGTGCCGGCGGATGCCATCGACGAGATCATCCTCGGAGCGGCGAACCAGGCCGGCGAGGACAACCGCAACGTCGCCCGGATGGCCGTGCTGCTGGCCGGGCTGCCAGACGACATTCCGGGGTTCACGGTCAACCGCCTGTGCGCGTCGGGGATGACGGCGATCGCGCTGGCCTCGCAGGCGATCCGCGCCGGCGACGCCCACCTGATGGTCGCGGGCGGTGTCGAGTCGATGACCCGCGCACCGTGGGTGCAGGCGAAGCCGCAGCGCGCGTGGGGCAAGCCGGGCGAGGCGTATGACACGTCGATCGGCTGGCGTTTCCCGAATTCCCGGCTGCTGGCACGCGATAAGGCGACGTTCTCGATGCCCGAGACCGCCGAAGAGGTGGCGCGCATCGACGGGATCAGCAGAGCGGATGCCGACGCGTTCGCGCTGCGCAGCCACGAGCGCGCTCTCGCGGCCATCGACTCCGGTCGATTCGCCGCCGAGATCGTCGCGGTGGAGACGAGCCGCGGCGTCGTCGACACGGACGAGGGTCCACGCCGCGACACGTCGCTGGAGGCACTGGCCGCGCTGCGGCCAGTCGTGCCGGGCGGCGAGGTGGTCACCGCCGGGAACGCCAGTTCGCTCAACGACGGCGCCTCGGCGATCGTCGTGGCGGGAGCGGATGCCGTCGCACGCCACGGCCTTCGACCGCGGGCGCGCATCGTCGCATCGGCCACCGCTGCTCTCGCGCCCGAGATCATGGGGCTCGGACCCGTCCCCGCCGCAGAGAAGGCGCTGCAGAAGGCCGGCCTCAGCATCACGGATCTCGGTGCGGTCGAGCTGAACGAGGCGTTCGCCTCCCAGTCGCTCGCGTGCATTCGCCGCCTCGGTCTCGACCCCGAGATCGTCAACGCCGACGGCGGGGCGATCGCCCTCGGGCATCCGCTCGGCTCCAGCGGCTCGCGTCTGCTGGTCACATTGCTCGGCCGCCTGGAGCGCGAGGGCGGGCGGTACGGGCTCGCGACGATGTGCGTCGGCGTCGGCCAGGGCACCGCCATGATCGTGGAGCGCGTCGATGGCTGAGGCGCTGCGGATCGAGAGACGAGTCGATCGCACGGTCGTGACGCTCGACCGTCCTGCCGTACGCAACGCCATCGACCAGGCCATGGTCGACGAGCTGCACGCCGTGTGCGACGAACTCGAGAACACGCAGAGGGTCCTCATCATCACGGGCGCCGACGGAGTCTTCGCCTCGGGAGCCGACATCGGACAGCTGCGCGACCGCACCGCCGATGACGCGCGGCACGGCATCAACTCGACCGTCTTCGGGCGCATCCGCGAGCTGCCGATGCCGGTCATCGCCGCCGTCGACGGCTATGCGCTGGGCGGCGGCGCCGAGCTCGCCTACGCCGCCGACATCCGCATCGGCACGCCACGCGTGCGCATGGGCAACCCCGAGACGGGGCTCGGCATCATCGCCGCAGCCGGTGCGACGTGGCGGCTGCCGGAGATCGTCGGACACGCGCGAGCGAGCGAGCTGCTGCTCACCGGCCGCATCATCGACGCCGACGAGGCTCTCGCGTGGGGGCTGCTGTCGTCGCTGCACGAGCCAGACGACCTGCTCGACGCCGCGCACGCCATCGCCGACCGCATCTGCGCGAACGGCGCGCGGGCCACCGCGCTCACCAAGCGGGCCCTGCTCGCCTCCCCTGATCAGCATCCGGCGATCGAGCTCGAGCTGCAGGCGGAGCTGTTCGACAGCGACGAGAAGCACCGGCGCATGACGGCGTTCCTCGAGCGCGGAGAGCGCCGGGCGCAGCGACGCGAGGAGGAGAGTCGATGAGCGTTCCGGGAACTGTCGGCGTGCTCGGCGGCGGGCGCATGGGCGCCGGCATCGCGCACGCGTTCCTCATCGCGGGAGCGCGCGTGCGGCTCGTCGAGCGCGACGAGGAATCCGCCGAAGCTGCGCGCACGCGGGTGCTGGCCAGCATCGAGAACTCGGTGCGCCGCGGCGACCTCCTCGAGGCGCAGCACGTGATCGAGTCGTTCGCCGTGCATACCGACCCCGCGACCTTCATGAACGCGGGGCTGGTGATCGAGGCGGTGCCCGAGGACCGCAGGCTGAAGGCCGAGGCGCTGGCGCACATCGAGCATGCCGTGGGACAGGACGCGGTGCTCGCCACGAACACGTCGTCGATCTCGATCGACGAGCTCGCGGCATCCCTCACCCGACCCGAGCGATTCCTGGGGATGCACTTCTTCAACCCCGTTCCGGCGTCGCAGCTCGTGGAGATCGTCGTCGGCGAGCGCACCGATCGCAGCGTGGTCGACGTCGCGCGCGAATGGGTCGCGACGCTGCGCAAGACGCCGGTGGTCGTGCGCGGCTCCCCCGGTTTCGCGTCGAGCCGGCTCGGCGTGCTGCTGGGACTGGAGGCGATCCGGATGCTCGAGGAGGGCGTCGGCGACGCCGCCGACATCGACGCGGCCATGGAGCTGGGGTATCGGCATCCGATGGGTCCGCTGCGCACGACCGACGTGGTCGGGCTCGACGTGCGTCTCGGCATCGCCGAGGAGCTCGCTCGCGAGCTCGGGCCGCGCTTCGAGCCGCCGCGACTGCTGCGGCAGATGGTGGATGCCGGAAAGCTGGGCCGCAAGAGCGGCGAGGGGTTCTACGTGTGGAACGAGGAGAGATGACGGATTTCCTGCCGAGCTACGTCCAGGGCGAATGGTGGACGCCTGGTTGGGTTGCTGAGCCTGTCGAAGCACCTGAGTCCCCGAGCCCGTCGCCCGCACTGAGCGAGCGCAAGCGAGACGAAGTGAAGGGCGCCGACGTGCGCGACGCGTCGACCGGCGAGGTCGTCACCCGGGTCTCGACCGAGGGCCTCGATCTCGGGGGCGCGCTGCAGTACGCGCGAACGACCGGCCACGCGAGCCTGGCGGAGCTGACCTTCCACCAGCGGGCTCTGCTACTCAAGAAGTTCGCGCTCGCGCTCACCGAACGCAAGGACGAGCTGTACGCGCTGTCGGCGCGCACCGGGGCGACGAAGACCGACTCGTGGGTCGACATCGACGGCGGGATCGGCGTGCTGTTCTCGTACTCCGGCAAGGGTCGGCGGGAGCTGCCGAACAGTCGCGTGCATGTCGACGGTGCGGTCGAGCCGCTCTCGAAGGACGGCAGCTTCCTCGGCCGGCACGTCTACACGACGCTGCCGGGTGTCGCCGTTCAGATCAATGCGTTCAACTTCCCGGTGTGGGGGTCGCTCGAGAAGCTCGCCCCGGCGTTCCTGGCCGGCATGCCGACGCTCGTGAAGCCGGCGACGCCCACCGGGTACCTCGCTGAGGCGATGGTGCGCATCCTCGTAGAGTCTGGGCTGCTGCCCGAGGGGTCGTTGCAGCTGGTCAGCGGCAGCGTGCCCGACCTGTTCGATCACCTGCGGCTCGGCGATCTGGTCGGGTTCACCGGCAGCGCCTCCACGGCCGAGAAGCTGCGGCAGCACCCGGCCGTGCAGACCGGCGGCGTGCGCTTCACCACTGAGACCGACTCCATCAACGCGTCGGTGCTGGGCACGGATGCCGTCGAGGGGACACCGGAGTTCGACGCGTACGTGCGTCAGCTCGTCGTGGAGATGACCACGAAGGCCGGCCAGAAGTGCACCGCGATCCGCCGCGCGATCGTCCCCGCGGCTGCCGCCGATGCGGTCACCGATGCGGTGCGCGCGCGTATCGCGGAGAAGACGGTGCTCGGCGACCCGCGCGCCGAGGGGGTGACGATGGGTCCGCTGGCGTCGGCCGCGCAGCGCGATGAGGTGCTGCGACAGGTGCGAAAGCTGCAGGAGGCCGGCGGCCGCGTCGTCGTCGGCTCCCCCGACGCTCCCTCGGTTCGTCACGCCGACGGATCGACGGGCCCGGCGCCGGACGGCGCATTCGTGGCGCCGCTGCTGCTGCGCTTCGACGACGCGAACGTCGAAGCTGTGCACGACGTCGAGGCGTTCGGACCGGTGTCGTCGCTGCTCACGTACTCCACGACCGCCGAAGCCGCAGAGCTGGTCGCCCGCGGCGGCGGTTCACTGGTGACCAGCATCGCCACGCACGACCCGGCTCAGGCGGTCGAGCTCGCGACGCGCATCGCGCCCTTCAACGGCCGGATGCTGCTGCTCGACCGCGACGACGCCCGCTCGTCCACCGGGCATGGGTCTCCCCTGCCGGGGCTCGTGCACGGCGGCCCCGGTCGGGCGGGCGGCGGCGAGGAGCTGGGCGGCATCCGCGCGGTGCTGCACCACATGCAGCGCACGGCCGTGCAGGGTTCGCCCGAGATGCTCACCGCGCTGACGGGTGTGTGGCACGCGGGTGCGGCGACGAACGCCGGCGACCGGCATCCGTTCCGCAAGTCGCTGGCCGAGCTGCGCATCGGCGACCAGATCGCGTCGGATGCCCGAGAGGTCACGCTCGACGACATCGAGACGTTCGCGCACTTCACCGGCGACACCTTCTACGCCCACATGGACGAGGACTCCGCGGCCGCGAACCCGTTCTTCCCAGGGCGGGTCGCGCACGGCTACCTGCTCGTGTCGTGGGCGGCCGGGTTGTTCGTCGACCCGGAGCCCGGTCCCGTGCTGGCGAATTACGGGCTCGAGCACCTGCGCTTCATCACCCCGGTGTCGCCGGGCGACAGCATCCGGATCGAGCTGACGGCGAAGCAGATCACGCCGCGCGAGACCGACGAATACGGCGAGGTGCGCTGGGACGCGGTGATCCGCAATCAGGACGAGGAGATCGTCGCGACGTACGACGTGCTGACGCTGGTGAGCAAGGAGCCGGTCACCGCCTGAACAGTGCTTGCCGAAAACGGCGCAGTCGAGGTTTTGGCGATATTGGTTTCGGCAGGGGGTTCCGGCGGGTGGGTTTTCGGCGTGTCGAGGCTTCAGTGATCGACGCCGTCGTGGCTGTCGAAAACGATCGTTTACGGCGAGTTCGGGGAAACGGCCCCGGAATGCATGCCGATAACGTCAACCTCAACCGTGTATCGGTGGGGAGTTTCGGTGGCGTCTACTGCTGAGAGCCTAGGTGCCGCGCGACGACCTCGAGGATGAACGATGCCTTGCCGGCGTTATAGTCAGCGCGCTCAACGACAATCTCCGCCAGACGTCGTTTCAGACCCTCATACTCGCGGGCGAGAAAGACATCCCCACGGAGCGCGTCACGGAAGGCCAAATGTTCCTCAGCCCAAGCTGAACCGGCCTCGCAGACATGGATGTGCACCTTGCGTGCGCGTCCCGCCGGCGGCCGGAGGAAGCGAAAGTCAGCTCCGCGAGCCCGCAGTACCATTCCCAGGCCCTCCAGTGCAGGCACGTAGGCACCTTCATCTGCGAGATCCGGCACTTGGACCTGCATGTCGATGACCGGCTTAGCTGCGAGCCCGGGCACGGAAGTCGAACCGACGTGGTCCACCCGAACGGGGAGCGGAGAAAGCGCCTGCCCGAGGCGATCTTCCCAACTGCGTCCGATCGCAGCCCACTCGCCGGACGGATCATGAACTTCCACAGCCTCACCGATCGGTTGGTCGAACCACTCGACGTCCGCTTCGCTCATCGCTCCATTTTGCCCGAGAACCGTTCCCCGAGGTTGCCATGCACGATCAGGGCGTCAATCCTCCGGCGTGGTCGACACGTCGCCGAAAACGATCGTTTACGGCAGGACAGGGCGTGGTTGATCGAGATCGGTTGGCAGGGCGAAGCGGGATCGAGCTTAATCACCGCGGACGACAGCGGCGAAGTCATCGCCCCAGCAGCTGAACCTATCTCCGAATAGCATCCGTAGCCGCGGCTGTCGACCCCCGCAGGTCTCTTCAAGCAACTGCCCAGCGCACACCTGAGCACGATTCATAGAGTTTTGAAGGACCCGGAGGATCGTCCCTGTTTTGGGCGGATGGGGCTGCTCAGACAGGAATCAGGTGGGTCGGGTCACGCGGCGACTGGGGCGCAAGCGGGCTCGGCCCGCTGCTGTATTGATGTCTTGCACGACGGCTCATGTCGATGATGTCGGGCGACGGACAACACTGTCGAACCCCACCTTAAGGAGCGGCTTTGGGCGGTGCCTGACATCCTCGTTTCCCCCTGGAAAACGATTGCTCGGATTGGGTGTCAGCCGGTTGCCGATCCTGGGATCGGCAACCGGCTGAGATAGTCTTTTGTCAAGTGCATCAGGCACTTTCGACTGACGAGGTACTGCATGCCGCATCGCGATAGAGCCACGATCGAGTCATGGATCGCTGAGTTCCTTCAGCATCGTGACGTCGAGGCTCTTGACATCACCGTTCTTGATCGGAACTTCGAATCCGGACCGGACTCCGGTCTCGTCGTCGTCACCTTGCGGGACGCGTCGACGCTCACCTACATCCATCCGCAGATCCGCCAAGGAGTTCCGCGTTGGGTCGTGACATTCGAACCGCGCAGTGAGGGCATGGACCTTGATGCCGGCGAGACAGAGCAGCTCGGATCGGACATCACCGTCCTGAGCGAGCTCTGCGCCTTCCTGCAGAGCAAGACGGACGCTGCGCTATCGGCCCGCTGACGCCAATTCACCGCATCGCGTCTGCGGTCGCGTTCGAGGGATGTCCACCACGATTCTGTCCTGCCCGGTAACCTCATCAGGTGGGAAGACTCGAGTACAACAGCGCTCAACCTCCGATCGAGGTCGATGACGAGACGCTGGCATACCTGAAGATCGTCATCGGGACGAAACTGCGTCGGCAGGAGAGTTTCATGATGACCTGGCTGCCGGACGAAAAGAGTGAGGCCGGCCGCCTCACGATTTGGATGCACCCGAGCATCCCGCTCATCCTCGCTTTCGACGACCCAGTGATGCACAAGATCGACCCGCAGCGGATTCAGCAGATGATGGAGCACCTGAGCAGTCGCGGTGAGCTCGTCCTCGATCAACTTCCCTGACCCGCCGTTGCACGACCTTCCCTTCTAGCGCACCAGAGCACGTGGGGAATGACCGTCACCGTCGCTATGGTTGTGCATATGGCGACTCTCCACTACGGGATTTCAGACGACCCGATCCATATTGACGATCGCGCGCTCGCCCACCTGAAGATCGTCGTCGCCACCAAACTCCGCCGCAACGAGTCCTTCACCCTCTCCTGGAAGCACCCCGAGGGCGAGCCTGGTGGCCGATCCACGCTCTGGATCCACCCCTCTATCCCACTGCGATTCGTGTTCGAAGAACCGGAGCCGCCCCAGATCAACATGAAGTGGGTGGAGCAGCTCATGCACACCGCAAACTCCAGCGGCGGGATCATGCTGGTTGACGAGGTCTTGGCCGCCCCTGAACTCGAAGCCAGCGCACCCTAAAGTAGGTCCCAGTCCCCTGACGAGCTCAGCGAAAGCACGGACTCCTCAGCCTCGAACGACACGGTCTCGATTGTGATCAACACCCGGCTACGGGGAGTGATGAGGGCTCTGATCTGCCGACCATCCGTCGTCGCGAATCGCACCAACGAACCAGCCGTGGCCACGGCGGCGGCGAACTGCTCGCAGAGCGCATCGACATCCTCTGAGGGCGTGAGGATAAAGCTTGAGCCATCGATGCTGACTCGAGTCCGCTGCACCGTTCGATCACGCATACACAGACGGTAAGACTCGCACACCCCCAGACTGAACGGGGTTGCGGAAGTGGCTACGCTGAGGCAGTCTCCACGCTGCGTTCCCCCGGGCTGCCCTCTACTGGCTCCGGCACAACATAAAGTCCGGACGGCGAATTTGCGGTGAAGGTGAGGGCCTCAACCCACGCGCGGTTGATTGCAGGAGCACGACTGCCGAAGTACTTGAAGACCATCGACGACGCCGAATGAATCCACACCGTCGTACGACCGCCCCCGGTGCTAGTGTCTTCTCTCCATGTGAAAGCGAACGGCTCCCCGCGACGCAACTTCGCCGTGATAGCCAACTGGACATGAGTGAGGGTGCGGTCTTCGAGTTCGACCTTCGGTCCACCCTCATAAATAAATCTGCCCATGATGACCTCCCCCGCCACGTATTGTCCACACTAGCCGCGGTGCGCCTCCAGCCGATGAGGGCACCGCTTCGCTCCCGCAGCCGAGATCGAGTAACCAGACGGCAACTACTATCGGGGCAACTCCGGGTTGGCTGCACAAAGCCGTTCAAGGCGCCATCGCCCGGTCTGTACACAGTTGCCGTGAGAGGGCCGTTCGTGCTGACGCTCGTCGTCGCTGTGACGTCGATCGCAGTTCTGATCCCCTGCCGATACCTACAGGGCGTGAGCACGATGGCCGTCGGGAATGGACAACGAGTGGCCCGACGCAAACGCTCAACCAGTCCTGAAGTGGCCGTGGCTACTCCTGCATCACCACATTGCGTTGCGTCTGGCTGCGCCACCGCCGCGTGTCGAGAGTGGAGAGTCTCGGCGTGCGCCACTTCTGCTCCGCATCCCACCACGCGGGCCCGCGGATCTGCGGGAGGCCGCCGTTCATGCGGATCTCCCACCCGGACTGGCCGAGGGATCGGTGATGCCACCAGCAGAGCGGGACGCCGTTGTCGGTATGCGTCGGACCGCCGCGGGCATGCTCTGTCACATGGTGGATCTCGCACCAGGTCGCGGAGACGTGGCATCCGGGGATCAGGCATTCCTTGTCTCGAGCGACGATGGCACGCCGCTGGAACACGGTGAACACCCGGTCGGTGGTCGTTATCCCCACGATTCGGCCCCCGTCGAACAGCACGCGCTGCACCGCCGCCGTGCAGGCGGTGTGGGTCGCAACGTTCAGCGGAACGGCCGCATCAGAGCCGGGTAGCGTCGCCCAGCCGGTGCCGGCGGCGAAGTCGGCTGCGTCGACGTGCACGACGAGCGTCGGCGCGGCACCGCCGAGCGACGGCATCTCGCTGTGTCGAGCGGCGATGCCGAGAGCGGCAGCGAGGGCGTCGTGCCGCTTCTGTGCCGGTGTGCGCGGATCGATCACCTTGCGCGGGTCGCTGTTGAACTCGTCATCGCTGCCGGGGTCGTCGTCGATGGTGAACCGGACGCCGGTGTCGGGAGCACCGCCGACCTTCGGGTTGTTGTAGGCGTCGTCGATGAGCTGAAACTGCGCAGCCAGCTCGGGGGTGAGGCCTCCCCGCACGGGGTGGAGACCGTCGCGCACCCGGCCGATTGTGAACCCTCGGCGCGCCTGCGCGCGCTCGTCTGACGGCTCGGCCCCGTCGGGGTCGAGAGCGATCGCGAGAGCGGCCGCGAACTGCTTCAGGTCTTCCGCCGACGCTCGCGGCGCCTTCCCGCGCTCGACGTCATCCGCACCCGGAAGCTCGTCGCCGCGCGCGAACGCCGCGAGGTTGGCATCCGCCCACATCCGCTGCTCGACCGTGATGCGATCCCGAGCGCGCTCCAACGGACCGACCGCCGCCAGCAGACCGTCGACTCCGACGGCGCCGTCGAGCAGAGCCTCGCGCATGGCAGGCCAGCGAGCGGGCATCCGCTCCCCCGACACGAGGTTCGTCTCACGCTGCACGGCATCTGCCGCCCGCATAATCCGCGCCGCGGTGGATGCATCCACGAGCGCGGCTCGGCGGAGCATCTCGTTCATGCCCCGGCATCCGAATCGATGCCCGAACTCGGTGTCGGCTGTCGCCGCCGTCTCGACGATGCCGGCATCGGCCAGCCGCGATATCTCCCCGAGGCCGGCGAGCGCCTCAGCGCGCGACGCGTCGGACAGTCCCGCCAGAGCGTCGGTCGCCAGCAGACCGCGCAGGTCAGCGGCGACCTGAGCGAGAGCATCGGCGGGGCTGTTCATACCTCTATTCTGACGAGGGCCACCGACATTGGCGGGGCCGATATCCCCAGATCAGAAAAACTTTTCGGGAGGATTTTCCGGATGCCGAGCAGGCGACGAACGTCTGACGCGCGGGCTCAGCCCCGCACGGCGAGCACGAACGGCAGCACCTCGCTCACCCCGGCGCGGCGCAGCTCTCGGGCAGCGACCGTCAGCGTCCACCGGCTGTCGGCCTGGTCATCGACGAGAAGCACCGGCCCATCCGGCAGTGCCAGATCCGAAGCGCTGAGGCGATCCCACAGTCCGGCAAGACGGAACACGCTGTTGCCACCCGGCTCACCGCTCGGTCCGCCGTTCGCGAAGCCGAGCGCGCCGAGGTACGGCAGCCGCCCTATGCTCGCGATGCCGCGAGCCAACGAGTCGACGAGCAGCGGCTTCGACCGCGACGGCATCGCGATCACCGCGACCGGCCGTCTCTCCCAGCCCCAACCGGCCAGCACGCGCACGCACGCCTCGAGCACCTGAGGGGTGACCTCGGCATCCGGAGCTCCGGCGGCGAACATCTGCCGCAACGTCCCGCCCCAACCGAGGTCGGTGAGCCTCGCCAGCGCGCGCCCCTCCCCCGCCTGCTCGTCAGCGGGAATGCGCCCCTTCACCGGCACGCCGACTCGATCGCCACCGGTGGCCCATTGCTTTCGCGGCTCGATCGGCACGCCGACCCGGTCGAGCGCGCCGGATGCCGCTGCTCCGGCATCCGAGCCGATCTCGGTCGGAAACCATGGGCCGGCGCAGTTGTCGCAGCGACCGCACGGCGCGGCCGTGTCATCGTCGAGCGAGCGCTGCAGGAACTCCATCCGACAGCCGTAGGTCTGCTGGTAGTCGATCATGTGCTGCTGCTCGGCCCGGCGCTCGGCGGCGATGCGCTCATATCGCTCGGCGTCGTACACCCAGGGCTGACCGGTGGCGACCCAGCCGCCCTGCACGCGCCGCACGGCGCCGTCGACGTCGAGCACCTTCAGCAGCAGCTCGAGCGGCGTGCGCCGGATATCGACGATCGCCTCGAGTGCGGGAGTCGAAAGCGGCTGATCTCCCAGCGCCGCGATCACGCGCTCCGCGCGTTCGCGGTCGGGCATCGATGCGGTGGCGAAGTAGTGCCAGATGTCCCGATCCTCCACACCCGGCAGCAGCAGCACGTCCGCGCTGTCACTGGCACGCCCGGCACGACCGACCTGCTGGTAGTAGGCGACCGGCGACGACGGGGCGCCGAGATGCACGACGAAGCCGAGATCGGGCTTGTCGAAGCCCATGCCCAGCGCGCTGGTCGCGACGAGCGCCTTGACCTCGTTGCGCTTGAGCATCCCCTCCGATTCCTCGCGCTCCTCGGCATCGGTCTGCCCGGTGTACGCGCGCACCTCGTGCCCCTGCTCGCGCAGCAGCCGGGCGGTGTCGACCGCGGCCGACACCGTGAGCGCGTAGATGATCCCCGAGCCGGGCAGATCGTTCAGGTGGCTGAGCAGCCAGGCCAGGCGCTGTGCGGAGCCGGGCAGCTGCAGCACTCCGAGCCGGAGGGATGCCCGGGCCAGCGGTCCACGAATCGTCAGGACCCCGGCATCCGCCGGTGAAGCCCCACCGAGCTGCTCGGCCACGTCGGCGACAACTCTGCTGTTCGCCGTCGCCGTGGTCGCCAGCACCGGCACGCCGGCGGGCATCTCGGCGATCAGCTCGCGCAGGCGCCGGTAGTCGGGTCGGAAGTCGTGCCCCCAGTCGCTGATGCAGTGCGCCTCGTCGACCACGAGCATCCCGATCCGGCGGATCAGCGCCGGCAGCTGGTTCTCGCGGAACGCCGGGTTGTTCAGCCGCTCGGGCGAGACGAGCAGCACGTCGACCTCGTCGCGATCGAGCCGCCCGATGACGTCTGCCCACTCGTGCGCGTTCGTCGAGTTGATCGCCACCGCGCGCACGCCGGCGCGTTCGGCCGCGGCGATCTGATCGCGCATGAGAGCGAGCAGCGGCGAGACGAGCACCGTCGGGCCCGCCCCCTGCTTGCGCAGCAGCAGGGTTGCGACGAAGTAGACCGCCGATTTGCCCCAGCCCGTGCGCTGCACGACCAGCGCGCGGCGGTGACCGGCCACCAGCGCCTCGATGGCCTCGTACTGCCCGTCATGGAACGTCGCGTCCGGCCGCCCGACCAGTTCACGCAGCGCGGCGAGCGCGGCATCGCGGATGTCGGTCGAGGTCGATGCAGTCATGGCATCCACTCTGCCGCACCCCGCCGACACCGCCCTCACGGGCGCCGCAGTCGCTTACCGTAGAGGCATGATCAGCCGCGAACTGGCCGTCGCCCTGCGTGAGAGCGGTCTGGTCTGGCATCCGGCCAGCGGTGATCGCTTCGCGCTGGACCTGCCCGAGGAGATCGAGCTCGAGGCAGAGGCCGACATCTTCACCGTCAGTGAGATGACGATCGAGGCGCGCGCGACCCCGTCGGGCACCGACCTCGCCTTCAACGGCACCACCGAGTGGGCGCTCGATGCCGTGCAGCTGTCGGAGGCCGTCTGGCTGCCCCGCGAAGACCAGCTGCGTGAGCTGCTGCGCGGCACGTTCCGCACGCTGCAGCGGCTTCCCGACGTGTTCGTCGTCGAGATCGAGATCACGGGCGAGCGCATGAGGTTCGAGCATCCCGAACCCGCCGAGGCCTACGGGCAGGCGCTGCTCGCGCTGTTGCGCCGCGCTCGCTGACCCCTGCCTTGATCGTCTGACTCGGGCGTGCGAGAATTACCTACCGAACGGTCAGTAAACCGATGGAGTCGACGATGACCACCCCCGCAGACCTCTCGCTCGTGCACGGCGACATCTCCGACGACGAGCGACGATTCGACGAACTCGTCGCGAACGAGCAGCGCATCGAGCCGCGCGACTGGATGCCCGAGGCCTACCGCAAGACCCTCATCCGGCAGATCTCGCAGCACGCGCACTCCGAGATCATCGGCATGCAGCCGGAGGGCAACTGGATCACCCGCGCACCGAGCCTCAAGCGCAAGGCCATCCTGATGGCCAAGGTGCAGGATGAAGCCGGCCACGGCCTCTACCTCTACTCCGCCGCGCAGACCCTCGGCACCACGCGCGACGACATGATGCAGCAGCTCATCGACGGCAAGGCGAAGTACTCGTCGATCTTCAACTACCCCACCCCGACCTGGGCGGATATGGGAGCGATCGGCTGGCTCGTCGACGGCGCCGCGATCGTCAATCAGGTTCCGCTGTGCCGCGCGTCGTACGGCCCCTATGGGCGGGCGATGGTGCGGATCTGCAAGGAGGAGTCATTCCACCAGCGGCAGGGATTCGAGATCCTGCTCTCGCTGATGCAGGGCACCGACGAGCAGCGCGAGATGGCTCAGGATGCCGTGAACCGGTGGTACTGGCCGAGCCTGGCCATGTTCGGCCCGCCCGACGATCAGTCGCCGAACTCCGCGCAGTCGATGAAGTGGAAGATCAAGCGCTTCTCGAACGACGACCTGCGTCAGCGCTTCGTCGGGATGCTCGTGCCCCAGGCCGAGATCCTCGGCATCACCCTGCCGGATCCCGACCTCAAGTGGAACGACGAGACTCAGCAGTACGACATGGGCGAGATCGACTGGGACGAGTTCTTCGAGGTGCTGAAGGGCAACGGCCCGTGCAACGCCGAGCGGCTCGAACGCCGCCGCACCGCGCACGAGGAGGGTGCGTGGGTTCGCGAAGCCGCAGCCGAGTACGCCCGGGTTTCGTCTCGCTCCGCTCGCTCAACCACCGGGAGCGGGGTGGCATCATGACCAAGCAGAGCGCGTGGCCCCTCTGGGAGGTCTTCGTGCGCGCAAACCGCGGACTCAGTCACGTGCACGTCGGGTCGCTCGTGGCTCCGGATGCCGAGATGGCCGTCCGCAATGCGCGCGACCTCTACACGCGTCGCGGCGAGGGGGTGTCGATCTGGGTGTTTCCGGCGGACGCCATCACCACCAGCGATCCGGATGCCAAGGATGCCTACTTCGAGACCTCCGCGGGCAAGAACTACCGGCATGCCGTGTACTACACGGCATCCGAGGGGGTGCCGCACCTGTGACCCACGACGTCCATCCCTCTCCGGTCGTTGAGCAAGCGAAGCGCGTCGAAACGCAGCAAGCGAAGCGCGTCGAAACGCAGCAAGTGAAGCGCGTCGAAACGCCCCGCTCACCCCGCGACGACGTCCACGTCTCCGTAGAGCAGCTGCACCTGGCATCCGAGCTCTCCGGCGGCGAGAGCCGCGCCCGCTCGGCCGACGTCGCCGAGTACGCGCTCTGGCTGGGCGATGACGCGCTGATCCTCTCACAGCAGCTCGGCGCCTGGATCTCGCGCGCCCCCGAACTCGAGGAGGACGTCGCCCTCGGCAACATCGCCCTCGACCTGCTCGGCCACGCCCGCTCGCTGCTGCGCTACGCCGGCACGTGGGACGGTCGCACCGAAGACGACCTCGCGTACTTCCGCGACGAGCCGGAGTTCCGCAGCTCATGGCTCGTCGAGCAGCCCAACGGCGACTTCGCGCAGACCATCGCCCGGCAGCTGGTGGCGTCGACGTACATGTACGAGCTGTATTCAGCGCTGCGCGACTCGACGGACGAGACCTTCGCCGCGATCGCCGCGAAGTCGCTGAAGGAGGTCGACTACCACCGCGACCACGCCGTGCAGTGGGTGCTGCGCCTGGCCGGCGGCACCGAGCTCTCTCGCGAGAAGATGGTCCGCGCGCTCGGCGACGTGTGGCCGTACGTCGACGAGCTGTTCCGCGACGAGCCGCTCATCGACCGACTCGAGGGCGTCGCTGCACGGCCATCGTCGCTGCGCGTCGGGTTCGACGCGGTCATCGCCACGGTCTTCGGCGAAGCCGGCCTGCTGGGTGGGTCCCTGAGCCTGCCGCTCGTGGTGAGCGAGCGCCAGCGAGTCGAAGTGAAGGGCAGGGCATCCCGCGCCGGCGGCCGCCGCGGCTCCCACGCGACCCCGTTCGGACACCTCCTCGCCGAGATGCAGGTGCTCGCGCGACGGCATCCGGGGGCGACATGGTGACCCTTCGACAAGCTCAGGGACCCAAACAGGCTCAGGGACCCAAACAGGCTCAGGGACCCAAACAGGCCCAAGGAGCCAAACAGGCTCAAGATCGCCGCGCTCGCGCCGACCGTGCCCGGCAGATCGCCGCGGCCATCGCAGACCCCGAGATCCCCGTGCTCACCATCGCCGATCTCGGCGTGCTGCGCGACGTGCGAATCGACGGCGAGCGCGTCACGGTGGACATCACCCCCACCTACTCCGGATGCCCGGCGATGGACGCCATCCGCGACGACATCATCCTCGCGCTGACGGCCGACGGCTTCGGCGACGTCGAGGTGCGCCTCGTGCTCTCCCCCGCCTGGACGACCGACTGGATGAGCGAGGAGGGCAAGCGCAAGCTCGTCGAGTACGGGATCGCTCCGCCGTCCGGCCGGGCAGCTCACCAGCAGGGACCGATCCGGCTGGCCCTTGCGGTCAAGTGCCCGCAGTGCGGCTCGCTCGATACCCGCGAGGTGTCGCGCTTCGGCTCGACCTCGTGCAAGGCGCTGTTCGAGTGCCGCGCCTGCCTCGAGCCCTTCGACCACTTCAAGGTGATCTGATGCCGCTGTTCCGGATGCCCGTCACCGCCGCTCACGAGGGTAGCCCGCGCCTCGCGGATGGACGTCGCCGCGCACGCTTCCACACCCTCACGGTCTCGGACGTGCGCCGCCTCACCGACGACGCCATCGAGGTGACCTTCGCCGTCCCGGCCGAACTCGCAGACGAGTACGCCTACCTTCCCGGGCAGTATGTCGCCCTGCGCGTGCAGCTGGACGGCACGGAGGTGCGCCGCTCATACTCGCTGTGCCGCCCGCCGGCACCGGTGCGCGACGGCGCGACCAGCCTCAGCGTCGCGGTCAAGCGCGACGAGGGCGGCCTGTTCTCCACCTGGGCGCAGACCGAGCTGACGGCCGGATTCGAGATCGGCGTGATGAGCCCACAGGGCACCTTCACCTCAGGACTCGACCAGCTGGAGGGCACGCACGTCGTCGGCATCGCGGCGGGCTCGGGCATCACGCCGATGATGGCGCTCGCGCGCACCCTGCTCACGGCATCCGACACCACGCGCTTCACCCTGCTGTACACGAACAGGTCGACGAGCGACGTGATGTTCCTCGAGGATCTCGCCGACCTCAAAGACCGCTACCCGACCCGGCTCGTGCTGCACCACGTGCTCTCGCGCGAGCAGCGCACGGCGCCGGTGCTCTCCGGCCGCATCGACGAGCAGAAGCTGCGCACGATCCTGGATTCGCTGATCCTGCCGTCTACGGTCGACGAGTGGTTCCTGTGCGGACCGTTCGCGCTCGTGGACATGTGCCGCGAGGTGCTGGCCGACCTTGGCGTGCCGACCGAGCACGTGCGCTTCGAGCTGTTCACCACCGGCGACGCGCCCGCCGAACGCGGACCGCGGCGGGTCGAGGTGCGCACAGGCGAGAAGGCGTACCGCATCGAGATCAACCTCGACGGCGTCTCTTCGACCGTCGAGAGTCCGGTCGATGCGCACGAATCGGTGCTGAACGCGGCGCTGCGGGTGCGACCGGATGCCCCCTTCGCCTGCTCGGGAGGAGTGTGCGGCACGTGCCGTGCACGAGTGCTGGAGGGCAGCGTGACCATGACCGAGAACTATGCGCTCGAACCCGACGAGCTCGAACGCGGGTACGTGCTCACCTGCCAGTCCCACCCGACCGCTGACCGCCTTGTCGTGGACTACGACGTGTGACCCTTCGACAGGCTCAGGGACCCAAACACGCTCAGGGACCCAAACAGGCTCAGGGACCCAAACAGGCCCAGGCCCTTCGACAGGCCCAGGCCCTTCGACAAGCTCAGGGAACCAGATCTAAGGAGTGCGCATGATCGACCTGCACATCGCCGACGACGTCGCCCACATCACGCTCAACGCGCCGGAGCGGCTCAACGCGCTCGATGAGCGGGCGCTGCACGAACTGCGGGCGGCGTACGACGAGGCCGAGCATGCTGGTGTGCGCGCGCTGGTGCTGCGTGGCGAGGGGCGCGCGTTCTGCGCTGGCCGCGACATCTCCGCGGTCGACCCGCGCGACGACGACGTCCTGGGCTACCTCGGCGGCATCGTCACGCCGCTGCTGAAGCGCATGGCGCCATTTCCCGCGCCCACCTTCGCCGCCGCGCACGGCGCCTGCCTGGGTGTCGGCCTCGGACTCCTCATCGCCACCGATGTGGTCTACGTCGCCGAGTCGGCGAAGATCGGCTCCCCGTTCGCCGCGCTCGGCGCGACGCTCGACTCCGGCGGACACGCTCTGTTCGCCGAGCGGCTCGGCGCCCACAAGACCCTCGACCTCATCTACACCGGCCGCCTCATGTCGGGTTCAGAGGCAGTGGCATCCGGGCTCTTCTCCCGAGTCTTCCCCGACGAGGCGGTGCAGACGGCGACCGAGGATGCCGCGCGCGCCGCCGCACGCGGCGCGACCGCGGCGTTCCTCGCGAGCAAGCAGCTCATCGCCCGGATCCGCGACGAGCGGATAGCCCTGTGGGAATCGGTCGACCTCGAGAACGCCGCGCAGGCCGCCCTCTGCGACACCGACGACTACCGCGAGGGATTCGCCGCTTTCCAGCAGAAGCGGAACCCGGAGTTCCGCGGTCACTGACGCGGCTTGCCGGAGACGGAAAACACCGGTACCCGGCATTCCCCCCGGCGTTTTCCATCCCTCGTTCGCTGAAGAGACGGAAAACGCCGGTACCAAGCATCCGCCACCAGCATTTCCCATCCCTCGTTCGCTGAAGAGACGGAAAACGCCGGTACCAAGCAGCCGCCACCAGCGTCTCCCATCCCGTACCTCGCCCGGCGGGTGGGAAACCCGGTACGCGCAACCCCCTGCATCCATGTCGGCGGCCGGTGACACGATGCAGGGATGATGCTCTCCGAGCTGCTCACCGCGACCGATGAGGTCACCGCCACCTCATCCCGCCTGGCCAAGATCGATGCACTCGCACGGCTGCTGGCGGCCGCGCCGCCCAAGGAGCTGCGTCCGCTGATCGGGCTGCTGCTCGCCGCACCTCGGCAGGGCCGGCTCGGCGTCGGCTGGCGCACGCTGAGCGGGCTCGAGGCCGAGCACGCCGAGGCTCCGACGCTCACGATCGCGGAGGTCGATCAGGCGCTGGATGCCCTTGCCGCTACATCCGGAACGGGCTCGACCGCCGCGCGGCAGGGCGTGCTGCAGGGGCTCGCCGCACGGTGCACCGCAGCGGAATGGCATCTGCTGTCGCGCGCGATGATGGGCGAGCTGCGCACCGGAGCGCTCAGCGGTGTGCTGCTCGACGCGATCGCCCGCGCCTCGGATCGTCCAGTGGCTGCGGTGCGTCGCGCGGCGATGCTCTCCGGCGATCTCGGCGAGACGGCCGTCGTCGCGCTGACCGGTGATGAGGGCGATCTCGATGCCGTCGGGCTGGCCGTCGGACGGCCCGTGATGCCGATGCTCGCATCCACCGCGGCCACGCCGACCGCAGCACTGGAGATCACGGGTCGAGCGTCGGTGGAGTACAAACTCGACGGGGCGCGAATCCAGGTGCACCGGCGCGGTGATGAGGTCGGCGTCTACACCCGAAGCCTCGCCGACGTCACGCATCGCGTGCCGGAACTGGTCGAGATCGTGCGCTCGCTGCCCGCGCACGATGTGATCCTCGACGGCGAGACGCTGTCGCTCGATGAGGACGGCGGGCCTCGGCCGTTCCAGGAGACGATGTCGCGCTTCGGAGCCGACGTCGCCCGCGAGATCGCGCTGCGCCCCTGGTTCTTCGACATCCTGCACGTCGACGGCCGCGACCTCATCGACGAGCCCCTCAGCGTGCGGCTCGCCGAGCTCGAGCGCGTGGCCGGCGACTGGCGGATGCCGGGCATCGTCACCGACGATGCGGAGGAGGCCGAGCGGCTCTCGCGCGACGCCCTTGCCGCCGGCCACGAGGGCGTGCTGGTCAAAGCGGTCGAATCGACATACACCGCCGGGCGCCGGGGCAAGTCGTGGGTGAAGGTGAAACCGGTGCTCACCTACGACCTGGTCGTGCTCGGCGCCGAGTGGGGGTCGGGCCGGCGAACGGGGATGCTGTCGAACCTGCACCTCGGCGCGCGGGACCCCGACGGCGACTTCGGCGAGCCGGGCGGGTTCGTGATGGTCGGCAAGACGTTCAAGGGGCTCACCGACGAGCTGCTGCGCTGGCAGACCGAGAACTTCCCCGCGCTCGAGACCCGTCGCACGGCGAGCACCGTCTTCCTGCGACCAGAGACCGTCGTCGAGATCGCGATCGACGGCGTGCAGCGCTCACCCCGGTATCCGGGCGGCATCGCGCTGCGCTTCGCCCGCGTCAAGGGCTATCGCCCCGACAAGACGGCCGGCGAGGCCGACACCATCCAGTCGCTCAGGTCGCTCCTGCGCAGCTGAGACGCTCACGCCTCGCCTCGCCTCGCCTCGCCTCGACAACCGCCCCGGCAGCACCCACTCCCCGGTCGTTGAGCGAACGCAGTGAGTCGAAACGCGTCACGCGCTGGCCGGCAGCCCCTGATCCTCCTCGACGACCGTGCCCTTGAACGACCACGGGAAGTTGATCCACCGATCAGTGTCCTTCCAGGCGAAGTCGGGCTGGATGATCGTCGACGGCTTGGTGTAGATCGTGACCGAGCGCACGTCGGCGCCCTTCTCCTTCAGCAGCTGCACGGCGAGCGCGAGCGTGCGACCGGAATCCGCCACGTCATCCACGAGCAGCACGCGACGCCCGTTCAGGTACTCCATGTCGAGCTCGGGCGGCAGCACCTCGGGAGCGTCCAGAACGGTGCCGATCCCGGTGTAGAACTCCATGTTGATCGCGCCGCAGTTCTTCGCGCCCAGACCGTAGGCGATCGCTCCGGCCGGCAGCAGCCCACCGCGGGCGATGGCGACGACCACCTCCGGCATGAAGCCGCTGTCGATGATGTCCCGCGCGAGCACTCGCGTCGCATCGCCGAATCCATCCCAGGTGAGCGTCTCGCGCTCGATCGCTGCCTCAGTCATCGCTCCATTCTGTTACACCTGGGGCATGTCGAACGAACGGATTCTGCCTCTGTCCAGGCGGGATGAGGTAGAAAAGTAGCAGGGGTCGCGTCACCCGCCGCACCTCTCATCCCGATTTCCGAGGTTCTTTCACTGTGTGCCGCCTGTTCGCCTTCGTCTCGTCCGATCACTCCGCCGCTCGCCACGAGCTCGGCGACGATGGCATGCAGAGCCTGCTCTCGCTCGCGCGTCTGCACGGTGACGGCTGGGGCTGGGCCGGGGTGGCGGAAGCCGGGCAGCAGCCCGACGCGCTGCGCTCCGCGAGCTCGGCCATCGGCGACGCCGCCTTCGACCGGGCTATGGATGCCGAGTCGCGCGCAGCCATCGTGCATCTGCGCTGGGCGACCGCAGGTCTGCCCGTGAACGACTGCAACGCGCATCCGTTCGAGATCGACGGCGTCGCATTCGCGCACAACGGCTCGCTCAAGCCTCTCGAGCGTCTGCACGCTCTTCTCTCTGCCGAGAGCGTCGCGACGCTCACAGGCACGACCGACAGCGAGATGTACTTCGCGCTGATCCGCGAGAAGGTCGCCGAGGGCCTCAGCCTGCATGAGGCGACGACCCGTGTCGCCGCGATGCTGCGGGACCTGTTCCCGCTCGCGAGCCTGAACGCTCTGCTGCTCGATGACGAGGAGCTCATCGTCGTGCACGCCAGCGCCACCAGCATCCTCACGGACCACGACCTGTCCCGCCTCGCCCCGCTGGCCGACGTGCTGCCGAGCGAGCACAACGAGGACTACTTCGCCCTGCGCTGGCGTGCGGGGGCCGACGGGACGATCGCGATCGGCTCGACCGGCGTCGCAGGCGACGGCTGGACGGCCCTTCCGGCGGAGTCCGTCACCGCGATCCGGCTGGACGACCGCTCGGTCTCGACCCTCGAACTCGCGGCAGAGCACGCCCTGCACGGTTAGCGCTCAGCGCCTCCGTCCGTCCGCATCGGGGTGGTCGTCGCCATCGTCGTGAGAGCCGTTCTCGGCGTTCAGTCGCAGCTTTCGGCCCTCTTCGATGGTCTTCTGCTCCTTCTCCTGCATCTTCTTGCTCTGCCGGTCGTCACGCGGGGGCAGCTGGATGCTCTCCTCCGCCTCGATGCCGGCCTGCAGTTGACGACCGCGTTCCATCTCGGCGTCGAACTCCGCACCGAAGAGCAGCGACAGGTTCACGATCCAGAGCCACAGCAGCAGGATGATGACTCCCGCGATGCTGCCGTACGTCTTCTGGTAGTTGCTGAAATTGATCACGTAGAAGAAGAACCCGAGCGAGGCGATCACCATGATGAGCAGTGCGACGAGGGCCCCCAGGCTCATCCAGCGGAACTTCGGCTGCTTCACGTTGGGGCTGCCGTAGTACAGGATCGCCAGAGCCAGAATGGCGAGGATCACGATGACCGGCCACTTCGCGATGTTCCACACGGTGACGGCGACCTCGCCCAATCCGATCGCCTCGCCGATGGCTTCGGCGATCGGGCCGGAGATGATCAGCAGCAGCACGATCGCGACGGCGATGACGAGCAGGATGACCGTCAGCAGCAGCACCATCGGCCGCAGCTTCCAGAACGGGCGGCCCTCGTCGATCTCGTAGACGGTGTTCATGGCCTGCGAGAACGCGCTGACGTATCCCGAGGCCGACCAGATGGCGCCGGCCAGACCGATGAAGAGCGCGAGGCCCGCGGCATTCGACTGCGCCAGCTGCTCGATCGGCTGACGCAGCACCTCCACGACTGACTCGTCCGCCACCCGCCCCAGCACACCCAGAAGCAGATCCGTCGTCTGCTTCGCCTGGCCGAACAGACCGACGAGCGAGACGATGGCGAGCAGTGCGGGGAAGATCGCCAGCACGCTGTAGTAGGTCAGCGCAGCAGCGAGTGTGGTGCATCGGTCACGGGAGAACTCGGACAGGGCGCGCTTGAAGACATACTTCCAAGAGGGCTTGTCGATCTGCGGCGGGGTCTGAGGTTTGCGCGCGTCATCGGGCGACGGCGCCTGCTGCTCCTTCGCGGTGCTGCTCTGCGTGTCGCCCTGCGATGCCGACTGCTCCAGGTTTCCGGACATGTCGCCCCTCCGTGCTTCTGCCATCGTGCTGTGACCACCCAGCTTCCGCGTCCCCTCGCGTCTGCGCCACGCCCTCGACGCCTGGCGCTGCGGAGGCTATATTGCGGCACCGGCCTCCGCTCGGACGCACCTGCGCCGCCGGGTAGAATCGGAGGGTCCGGCCGGTGAGGCCGATGCTCGAAAAAGGGGCACGAAGCACTCCGCGATGCGGCGAGAGACGCGAGACACATACGGATTTCTCCGTTCCCTGTCTTGAAAGGCGCTTCACCATGCCCATCGTCTCCGCACATGTCGCCCTCACCCTCGCCCAGCACATCGACCACGTCTTCGGCGTGATGGGCAACGGCAACGCGTACTTCCTCGATGCGATCGAGAAGCAGACCGACGCCGTCTTCACTGCGGTGCGCCACGAGCAGGGCGCCGTCGTCGCCGCTGACGCGCACTTCCGGGCATCCGGCCGGATCGCTGCCGCCACCTCGACGTACGGCGCCGGGTTCACCAATACCCTCACTGCTCTGGCCGAGGCCGTGCAGGCGCACGTGCCGCTCGTGCTCGTCGTGGGCGACGAGCCCACCTCCGGCCCCCGGCCGTGGGACGTCGATCAGATCGCGATGGCTTCGGCGGTCGGCGCGCGCACCTATACGACCGGTCATGCGGATGCCGCCGCCACCACCGTCATCGCGATCGAACACGCTCTCACCTACCGGATCCCCGTCGTGCTCGCGATCCCCTACGACGTCGCCTCGCTCGAAGCCGGCCCCGTCGCCGAGGCTCCCGCCCCGCGGATCACGACACCCCTCGCCCCGCGCGGTGAGTTCGCCGACGGGATGCTCGACGAGATCGCTCACGCGCTGCAGTCGGCCGAGCGCCCGTTCCTGCTCGCCGGTCGCGGCGCCTGGCTGTCCGGGGCGAGCGCGCCACTCGGTGCGCTCGCAGAGGCGACCGGCGCGCTCACGGCATCCACCGCCCTGGGAAGGGGAGTCTTCCCCGACACCCGCTACGACCTCGGCGTGACCGGCGGCTTCGGCGCCGAGGGAGCCATGGATCTGATCCGCCAGGCCGATGTCGCCGTCGTCTTCGGCGCGTCGCTCAACCAGTTCACGATGCGCTTCGGTGAGCTGTTCGCTCCCGGCACCCGCGTGTTCCAGATCGACGTGGCACCGGCGGCGACGCACGCCCACGTCGGCGGCTACGTGCGGGCGGACGCGCGACTGGCGGCCGAGGCCCTGGTCGCGCGGCTGCAGCGCTCCGGAGAAGCGACCGCGGTCCCCGCCGACACATCGGCCGACGGAGCTGCCGCAGCTCGGATCTCCGGAGCTGCCACGCAGCCCTGGCGCGAATCCGTCGATGTGGCATCCGCCCGCACCTACGCAGAAGGAGACGAGCTCGCCTCCGACGGCCGCCTCGACCCGCGCTCCGCCGCGCGCCGCATCGCCGAGCTGCTGCCCGAAGACCGCGTCGTCGTCTCGGACGGCGGCCACTTCATCGGCTGGGCGAACATGTACTGGCCGGTCGCCGCTCCCGACCGCATGATGATGGTCGGCACCGCCTTCCAGTCCATCGGCCAGGGCTGGCCGAGCGTCGTCGGCGCCACCCGCGCCCGCCCGGAGCAGACGATCGTGCTCACCTCGGGCGATGGCGGTGGGCTGATGGCGATCGCCGACCTCGAGTCCGCCGTGCGAGCGGCCGTCGGACGAGGCGTTGCGGTGATCTGGAACGACGCCGCCTACGGCGCCGAGGTCAACCTCTACGGCCTCAAGGGCCTGGCCGAAGGCCCGATGCTCATCCCCGAGGTCGACTTCGCCGCCTTCGCGGGAGCCGTCGGCGCCGAGGGCGTCGTGGTGCGCACGCTCCACGACCTCGACCGGCTGCGCAGCTGGGCATCCGAGAACCCGGCCGAGCGGCGCTTCCTGGTGCTCGACCTGCGCATCTCGAGCACGGTCGTCGCCCCGTACCAGGAGGAGATCATCCGCGTGAACTCCTGATGCGGCATCCGGATCACACGGTTTGCAGGAGAACGCACGAAACGCAGGAGCCGATTCGAGATCGGCTCCTGCGTTTTGCGTGAAGTCCTGCATTCCGCGGGCGCGACGAGACGCCCGTGGCTAGACTGCGTGGAACCGAGTCGAAGGAGGCCGCCGATGGGCGAGATCTCGCCGGCCGCCGGCTCCCAGCGGCCTCGTCTGCGGGCCACCATCATCACCGTCGCCGTCGTGGTCGCTGCCGTCCTCATCGTCGTCGGCCTCGCCGCGGCGCAGGGACGAGCGACGGCCGAGCCTACCGCTCCCCCGGGTCCGCACACTCTCGAGCTCATCGAGGAGACCCTGCCACCGGGGCTGGGGTTCCTCGGCTCGGATGACGCCGAGGCACTCGGCGGCGCGACCGATGGCGACGTCATGCGCTGGCAGACGGCGCTGCAGAGCGCCTTCCACGCAGATCCGAACTTCGGCTCTCCGTGGACCTCGCAGGATGGCACGCTCTTCACGATCGTCTGGTACGGCGAGCCGACGGATGCGCTGCGGGCGCACGTGTCGGAGGCGCCGAGCGGGCTCGACGTCGTGATCCACTCAGCCGACTTCCCGCCCGGTGAACTTCAGGAGCTCGTCGCCCGTGCGATGAAGCCGGGCCTCGTGCCCGGCGTGCAGCTCGTGCTCGGCGCCGTGGAGAACGATGCCTCCGGCATCCGTCTCGGTCTGGCCGAAGAGCCCGAGAAGACGCTCGAGGAGATCGGTGCCGCCATCGCCGACGCACTCGGGCGGCCGGATGTGCCGGTGCGCGTGGAAGTCTCCGGCGCGGTGATCCCGATCGGCGGCTGATCGCCGCTCACGCCGGCAGCAGGGCGCCCTCGAAGAACGTCGCGAGCTCGTCGACCGCGTCGAGAGGGAGGATCGCGGCGACGTACTGATCGGGACGCACCACGATCACGACCCCGTCGCGCGACAGCTCGCGCGCCTCGAAGATGTCGGTGCTGTTCCACTTGCTCGGGGCTGCGGCGTAGACCTTCTCCCAGTCGGTCAGCCCGAGCGGCCCTGTCTTCGGGGCGAACAGCTCGGGCACCGTCGTCACCTCGACGTCCTCGTGCGAGCCCTGGTAGACGGCCTTCACGTCGAACACCGCGTCCACGTCGGCCTCGGCCGGGGTGAACCGAGCGAAGACCTCAGCCGCCCGTGCCGCCCACGCATTCAGCCGCTCGCCCGAGGCGTCGCCAAAGGCGTAAACGCGCCAGCGTCCGTCGGCCTTGGCGTGATGACCGAGGTGGATGACGTTGCCGTCGCATACGCGGGTGACCTCGGCCGACTTGAAACGCTTGCCGAGCGGGAAGCCGGCGGCGAGCGACTGGTGCGCGTCCGTGCCGGTGATCATCGACTCCATGTACTGCGTCATGAAGCCGGAGGGGAACTCGGCGGTGCCCAGGTAGAAGGTTGCCAGCTCCTGCGGGTCGGAGATCTCCTCGGGCTTGCGAGCCATCAGGCTCGACCACTCGCGGTCGAAGTCGATCAGCTGCTGCGCGACGGGTCGGCGCTCGGCGCCGTAGGTGGCCAGCAGCGTCTCGGGGCTGCGTCCGGTGAGCACCGAGCCGAGCTTCCAACCGAGGTTGAAGCCGTCCTGCATCGAGACGTTCATGCCCTGACCGGCCTTCGCGCTGTGCGTGTGGCAGGCGTCGCCGGTGAGGAAGACGCGCGGCGTGCGACCGCTGCCGTCGATGACGTCGTCGAAGCCGTCGGTCACCCGATGGCCCACCTCGTAGACGCTGTGCCAGGCGACGTCCTTGACGTCGATCGAGTACGGATGCAGGATCTCGTTCGCCTTGCGGATGATCGCCTCGATCGGCGTCTGGCGCACCCGGTGGTCATCATCGGCGGCGACCTCACCCAGATCGATGTACATGCGGCTGAGATATCCGCCCTCGCGCGGGATGTGCAGGATGTTGCCGGCCTCGGCGTTGATCGCGCACTTGGTGCGCCAGTCCGGGAAGTCGGTGTTCACGAGCACGTCCATGACGCCCCAGGCGTGCGCGGCCATGTCGCCGACGTGCGTGCGTCCGATCGCCTTGCGCACGCCGCTGCGGGCGCCGTCGCACCCGACGACGTACTTCGCGTGGATCGTGCGCTCCTCACCGGCATCCCGGACCTGCACCTCGACTGGATGTTCCCCGTCGTCATGCACGGTGAGCCCTGCGAACTCGACGCCGTAGTCGGGCACGATGCGCCCCGGACCATGAGCGGCCGCCTCGGCGAAGTAGTCGAGCACACGCGCCTGGTTGACGATCAGGTGCGGGAACTCGCAGATGTCGTAGGCGTAGTCAGCCGTGCGGGCGGTGCGGACGATGTTCTGCCGGTTCTCGGGATCCGGTCCCCAGAAGTTCATCCAGCCGATGTTGTACGCCTCGGCGACGATGCGCTCGGCGAAGCCGAAGGCCTGGAACGTCTCGACGCTGCGCGGCTGGATGCCGTCGGCCTGGCCCAGCACGAGGCGACCGTCGCGCTTCTCGATGATGCGCGTGCTCACGTTCGGGTACTGCGACATCTGCGCGGCGAGAAGCATGCCGGCAGGGCCCGAGCCGACGATCAGCACGTCCACCTCGTCGGGCAGCGCGTCGGGCCGGTCGAGCCCCAGCCCCTCGGCCTGGAGCACTCGCGGGTCGTGGGACACGTAGCCGTGATGGTGGAACTGCATCGTCGTCGATTCCTTCCGGCGTGTTCTATATTGGAACACAGCGTTCTACTATTGAACAGATCGTATATGACGGCGCAGGTCGCCACAAGAGAACAGGAGCGGCCGATGACGGCAGCCCCCGCATCGCAGACCCTGAGCCGCGGCATCCGGATCCTCGAGATCCTCGCCGACGGCCCGCTGTCGATCGATGAGGTCGCCACGCGCCTGGACGTGCACCGCTCGATCGCATACCGCCTGCTGCGCACCCTTGAGGATCACCGCCTCGTCATCCGCGATGCGTCCGGCCGCATGGCTCTGGGCCCGCGCATGGCCGCCCTCGCGGCCGGCGTCGCGCACGATCTGCACGCCGAGGCGCTGCCCGAGCTGACCGCGGTGGCGAACGAGCTCGGCCACACGGCCTTCCTCGCCGTGCTCGACGGCGACGAGGTCATCACCCTCACCAGCGTCGAGCCGCGTCATGCCGTCGCGAATGTCGCGCAGCGGCCGGGCACCAGGCATCCGGTCACGGTGGGCGCGCCGGGCAAGGCGATCCTGGCGCAGATGCGGGATGCCGAATGGCCCGCCGTCGATGCCGCGCTGCGCGCCGAGGTCGAGACTGTGCGCGAGCGCGGCTATGCGCTCAGCCACGACGAGGTGATCCCGAACCTGCAGTCCATCGCCGTGCCGTTGTCGCTGCGCGGGGCGCGTCCTGCGGCCCTCGCGGTGGTGCACGTGGCATCCCGCGTCGCGGATGCCGCGATGGCTGAGCGCCTGACCCGCTCGGCGGAGGTCATCAGGGCCGCCCTCGACGGCTGAGCGTCCGCTCGCACCCGCGAGGATGACAGCGGGCCTGGAGGACGATTCGATGAATCGCGCTCCAGGCCCGCAGGTCGCTCAGAGGTGACGGATGCTCAGGCCCGCGCCATTCCGTGGATCGGGCTGACCGCCTGCTCGGCCTCGTGGTCAGGACCGAGCGGGATGCCGCTGCGGTCGCGGAGCAGAAGCGTCGCGACGAGTCCGATCACGGTCATGCCCGCGAGGTACCACGTGACCGACATGGTCGTTCCGGTCGCCTGCACCAGCGCCGTGGCGATGGTCGGCGCGAACGCGCCGCCGGCGATGGCGCCGATCGCGTACGAGATCGACACTCCTGAGAACCGGATGCTGGCCGGGAAGAGCTCGGTGTACAGCGCCGCCTGCGGGCCATAGGTGAAGCCGAGTCCGAGGGTGAGGATCGCGAGGCCGGCGAAGAGCAGACCGATGCTGCCGGTGTTGACCAGCGGGAACAGCGCGAACACGCCGCCCAGCTGCAGCACCCATCCGATGATGTACGTGGTGCGACGGCCCAGCTTGTCGCTGACGAAGCCGGCCAGCAGGGTCGAGAGCAGCCAGGTCACCGCGGAGCCGGTGACGGCCCACAGCACGGGTCCGCGCTCGAGCGCGAGCGGGCCCTCGGGATTCGTGGCGTAGTTCTGGATGTAGCCACCGGTGGTCATGTACCCCACGGCGTTGTTGCCCGCGAAGACCAGCGCGGCGATGATCACGAGCAGCAGGTGCTTGCGGAACAGCTGCACGATCGGCATCCGCGCCTCCTCCTTGCGCTCGGCGAGCTCGGCGAACACCGGGCTCTCCTCGACGTTGCGTCGCACGTAGTAGCCGATGAGGATCAGCACGACGCTGAGCAGGAACGGAACGCGCCAGCCCCACGACAGGAACTGGTCACCCGGGGCGATAGCCGTCATGATCGCCATCACGCCCGAGGCCAGCAGAAGGCCGAGCGGCACGCCGATCTGGGGCGAGGCGCCGAAGATGCCGCGCTTGGCCTTGGGGGCGTGCTCGACGGCCATGAGCACCGCGCCGCCCCACTCGCCACCCGCAGACAGACCCTGCAGGATGCGCAGCAGCACCAGCAGCAGCGGAGCGCCCACGCCGATCGCGTCGTAGGTCGGCAGCACGCCGATCAGCGCGGTCGCCGCGCCCATGAGGATCAGCGTCCACATCAGCACGGACTTGCGGCCCACCTTGTCACCGAAGTGCCCGGCGAGGAAGGCGCCCAGCGGACGGAACAGGAAGCTGATGCCCACCGTCGCGAAGCCGATCAGCACGCTGTTCGCTCCGAGAGGAGCGAAGAAGAGCTGGCCGAAGACCAGTCCGACCGCGGTGGCGTAGATGAAGAAGTCGTACCACTCGACGGTGGTGCCGACCACCGTCGCGAAGACGACGCGGCGGCGATCGGCCGGGCTGGCGATCGTGCCGGTGGGAGTGAATCCCTCGGGGGCTCTGGATGCCCGGGAACGGCGTGACTGCTCGTTCATGATGCTCCTTTGACGGCTCTGTCGGGGGTGGTCTGCAGGGATGCTTGCCACCCGCATCAGGATCATATACGATTTCGGATACGACGCACAAGGACTCCCCGAGTCGCCCGTGCACCAGGCAAGGAGGCGCCCTATGACCGAGATCGCCCGAGCAGGCAAGATCATCGCGATCCACCTCAACTACGTCTCCCGCGCCGACCAGCGCGGCCGCCGCCCGGCCGCCCCGTCCTACTTCTTCAAGCCCGCCAGCTCCCTCGCCGGCACCGACGGCACGGTCGAGCGCCCCGCGGGCACCGAGCTGCTCGCCTTCGAGGGCGAGATCGCCCTGATCATCGGCACCGCCGCCCGCCGTGTCTCGGTCGACGAGGCATGGGCGCACGTGGCATCGGTCACCGCGTCGAACGATCTCGGCCTCTACGATCTGCGCGCCAACGACAAGGGCTCGAACGTCCGCTCCAAGGGCGGCGACGGCTTCACCCCTTTGGGCCCCGAGCTCATCGACGCCGCGAGCGTGGACCCTGGGTCTCTGCGCGTGCGCGCATGGGTGAACGGCGAGCTCGCGCAGGACGACACCACGGCCGGCCTGCTCTTCCCCCTCCCCCAGCTCGTCGCCGACCTCTCGCAGCACTTCACTCTCGAGCCGGGCGACATCATCCTCACCGGCACGCCCGCTGGGTCCAGCGTGATCGTGCCGGGCGACGTGGTCGAGATCGAGGTGGATGCCCCGGATGCCCCCGGCGCCCCCTCGTCCGGACGGCTGCGCACCACCGTCACGCAGGGCGAGGTCGAGTTCGATCCCGCACTCGGCTCGATGCCGGCCGTCGACGACCTGCAGCGGGCCGAGGCCTGGGGTTCGCGTGAGCTCGCTGGGCTGCCGGTGGGCCCTTCGGCAGGCTCAGGGACCCAGGAGGCGGCAGGCTCAGGGACCCAGGAGGCGGCAGGCTCAGGGACCCAGGAGGGGCTGTCCCCCGAGCTGCGCACGAAGCTCGAGGCGGCCCCGACCGCCGGGCTGTCTAGCCAGCTGCGCAAGCGCGGCCTGCACTCCTGCTTCATCGACGGCCTGTCCGCCAACCTGCCCGGCGCGAAGATCGTCGGCACCGCCAAGACGCTCCGCTTCGTGCCCGCGCGCGAAGACCTCTTCAAGAGCCACGGCGGCGGGTACAACGCGCAGAAGCGGGCCTTCGACGCGGTCGGCGAGGGCGAGATCATCGTGATCGAGGCGCGCGGCGACGAGACCACCGGCACGCTCGGCGACATCCTCGCGCTGCGCGCGAAGACGCGGGGCGCAGCGGGCGTCGTCACAGACGGCGGCGTGCGCGACTTCGATGCGGTCGCCGAGATCGGCCTGCCCGTCTTCTCGAAGGGCGCGCACCCCTCAGTCCTCGGCCGGAAGCACGTGCCGTGGGAGTTCGACGTCACGATCGGCTGCGGCGGAGCGACTGTGCAGCCCGGCGATGTCATCGTGGGCGACGGCGACGGCGTGATCGTCATCCCCGCGCACCTCGCCGAGGAGGTCGCGGACGCGGCGCTCGCGCAGGAGGACGAGGATGCCTGGATCGCCGAGCAGGTCGCCGCCGGCAATGCCGTCGACGGGCTGTTCCCGATGAACGCCGAGTGGCGCGCCCGGTACGAGGCTCGGCAGGCTCAGGGCCCTTCGACAAGCTCAGGGACCCATTCATGACGCTCGTCCGCGAGGGCAGCAAGTCAGAGCAGGCCTACACGTGGCTGCGCTCGCGCATCGCCTCGCACGCTTACGGGCCGGGCTACCGGCTGGTGCTCGGCGCGATCGCCCGCGAACTGCAGATGAGCGTCGTGCCGGTGCGCGAGGCCATCCGCCGCCTCGAGGCCGAGGGCTTCGTCACCTTCGAGCGCAACGTCGGCGCACACGTGTCGCTGATCGACGAGGACGAATACGCGCACACCATGCAGACCCTCGGTCTGGTCGAGGGCTCGGCGACCGCGCTCTCCGCGCCCCTCCTCGCCGCCGACGCCCTCGCACGCGCCGACGAGATCAACGAGCAGATGCGCGCGCTGCTCGATGATTTCGACGCCCACCGCTTCACCGAGCTGAACCAGCAGTTCCACTCCGTGCTGTTCGAGCCGTGCCCCAACCCGCACATCCTCGACCTCGTGCATCGCGGGTGGGGGCGGCTCTCGGGCATCCGGGACTCCACCTTCGCCTACGTGCCGGGCCGGGCCCGGCACTCGGTCGAAGAGCACGACCAGATCCTCCAGCTGATCCGCGACGGCGCCGAGCCGCTCGAGATCGAGCTGTCCGCACGAAACCACCGCTGGCGCACCCGGGACGCGTTCCTGGCTGCCCGGCACTCCCACACCAGCGAAGAAGGACGATGATGACCGACGCGTACACCCCCGCCGACCTGCCCTCGAAGATCCAGCACTACATCGACGGCGAATTCGTCGATTCGATCGACGGCGACACCTTCGAGGTGCTCAACCCCGTCACGAACGAGACCTACGTGCACGCCGCCGCCGGCAAGAAGGCCGACATCGACCGCGCGGTCGCCGCCGCCCGCCGCGCGTTCACCGAGGGCCCGTGGCCGCGCATGCTGCCGCGCGAGCGCTCGCGCGTGCTGCACCGCATCGCCGACATCGTCGAATCGCGCGACGCGCGCCTCGCCGACCTCGAGTCGTTCGACTCGGGTCTGCCCATCACCCAGGCGCTCGGCCAGGCCCGCCGCGCCGCCGAGAACTTCCGCTTCTTCGCCGACCTGATCGTCGCGCAGGCCGATGACGCGTTCAAGGTGCCCGGCAAGCAGATGAACTACGTCAACCGCAAGCCGATCGGCGTCGCAGGTCTCATCACGCCGTGGAACACGCCGTTCATGCTCGAGTCGTGGAAGCTCGGCCCGGCACTCGCCACCGGCAACACCGTGGTGCTCAAGCCCGCGGAGTTCACGCCGCTGTCAGCGTCCCTCTGGGCGGGCATCTTCGAAGAGGCGGGTCTCCCGCAGGGCGTGTTCAACCTCGTCAACGGCCTCGGCGAAGACGCCGGAGACGCCCTCGTGAAGCACCCCGACGTTCCCCTCATCTCGTTCACCGGCGAGAGCCGCACCGGCCAGATCATCTTCGGCAACTCCGCACCCTTCCTGAAGGGTCTGTCGATGGAGCTGGGCGGCAAGAGCCCGGCGGTCGTCTTCGACGACGCCGACCTCGAGACCGCGGTGGATGCCTGCGTCTTCGGCGTCTACTCGCTCAACGGCGAGCGCTGCACCGCGGGAAGCCGCATCCTCGTGCAGCGCGGCATCTACGACGAGTTCGTCGAGCGCTTCGGCACGCTCGCGAAGCGCGTCAAGGTCGGCCTGCCCCACGACCCGACCACCGAGGTCGGCGCGCTGGTGCACCCCGAGCACTACGAGAAGGTCATGAGCTACGTCGAGATCGGCAAGGCAGAGGGGCGTCTGATCGCGGGTGGCGGTCGCCCCGAGGGCTTCCCGACCGGCAACTACGTCGCGCCGACGGCATTCGCCGACGTGGCGCCGGATGCGCGCATCTTCCAGGAGGAGATCTTCGGACCCGTCGTCGCCATCACCCCCTTCGACACCGAGGAGGAGGCGCTCGCGCTGGCGAACAACACGAGGTACGGCCTGGCCGCCTACATCTGGACCAACGACCTCAAGCGCGCGCACAACTTCGCCGGCGCCGTGGAGGCGGGCATGGTGTGGCTGAACTCGAACAACGTGCGCGACCTCCGCACCCCGTTCGGCGGCGTCAAGGCATCCGGGCTCGGGCATGAGGGCGGGTACCGCTCGATCGACTTCTACACCGATCAGCAGAGCGTGCACATCACCCTCGGCGCACCG
Source organism: Microbacterium sp. NPDC089987 (assembly GCF_044748505.1). NCBI lineage: Bacteria > Bacillati > Actinomycetota > Actinomycetes > Micrococcales > Microbacteriaceae > Microbacterium > Microbacterium sp. NPDC089987. The sequence goes on along the minus strand of NZ_JBIVGE010000001.1, from coordinate 512,748 downwards.
CACAACCCCGCCTTCGGCAAGCAGGTGCCGGATGAGGAGATCACCGAGGCATCCGAGGATGCCGAGGGCTGAGCCCTCACTTCGATTCGGCTGACGCTCGCTGAGCACGAGCGGCAGCTCAGGCACGGACAGAACAGAAAGCAAGGACGCTGACATGACCAACCACGCAGGCAAGACCCTCACCTCCTCCGGCTTCTATGTGAGCCAGGAGGCGCCGATCCGCACCGACGATCCGATCGCGACTCCCGTCGCGAGCCCGCCCGACATCCTGCGCTGCGCGTACATGGAGCTCGTCGTCACCGACCTCGCGGCATCGCGGGAGTTCTATGTCGACGTGCTCGGCCTGTACGTCACCGAAGAGGACGACAGCGCGATCTACCTGCGCTCGACCGAGGAGTTCATCCACCACAACCTCGTGCTGCGCAAGGGCGAGCTCGCGGCCGTCGCCGCGTTCTCGTACCGCGTGCGCACGCCAGAGGACCTCGATCGGGCCGTCGAGTTCTACACCGAGCTCGGCTGCGACGTGCGCCGCGAGGCCGACGGCTTCGTGAAGGGCATCGGCGACTCGGTGCGCGTGGTCGACCCGCTGGGCTTCCCCTACGAGTTCTTCCACCAGAGCGAGCACGTGGAGCGGATGTCGTGGCGGTACGACCTGCACATCCCCGGCGAGCTCGTGCGACTCGACCACTTCAACCAGGTCACCCCCGACGTGCCGCGCGCCGTGCGCTACATGCAGGACCTCGGCTTCCGCGTCACGGAGGACATCCAGGACGGCGACGGCACCGTGTACGCGGCGTGGATGCGCCGCAAGCCCACCGTGCATGACACCGCGATGACCGGCGGCGACGGCCCGCGCATGCACCACGTGTGCTTCGCGACGCACGAGAAGCACAACATCCTCGCGATCTGCGACAAGCTCGGCGCACTCCGCCGTTCGGACGCGATCGAGCGCGGCCCCGGCCGCCACGGCGTCAGCAACGCGTTCTACCTCTACCTCCGTGACCCCGACGGCCACCGCGTCGAGGTCTACACGCAGGACTACTACACCGGCGACCCCGACAACCCGGTCGTCACCTGGGACGTGCACGACAACCAGCGCCGCGACTGGTGGGGCAACCCGGTCGTGCCGAGCTGGTACACCGACGCGTCGCTCGTGCTCGACCTCGACGGCAACCCGCAGCCGGTGCGCGCCCGCACCGACTCGAGCGAGATGGCCGTGACCATCGGCGCGGACGGCTTCTCGTACACCCGCCCCGACGAGGGCGAGGAGTCCATGCCCGAGTGGAAGCAGGGCGAGTACAAGCTCGGACACCAGCTGTGACGCTCCCCGCCGAGACGATCGCCGCTCTGGCCGCGGAACTCGCCGAAGCCGAGCGGACGCGAGGCGTGATGCCGCGCATCACCGCCCGGCATCCGGATGCCACGATCGAGGACTCCTATGCCATCCAGGGCATCTGGCGCGACTCGCAGGTCGCCGCCGGACGCCGCCTGGTGGGACGCAAGATCGGCCTGACCTCGCGCGCCATGCAGCAGGCGACGGGGATCACCGAGCCCGACTACGGCGTGATGTTCGACGACACGGTGTACCCGTCCGGCGCCGAGATCCCGTTCGACCACTTCTCGAACGTGCGCATCGAGGTCGAGCTGGCGTTCGTGCTGAAGTCCCCGCTCGAGGGCCCGGACTGCACGCTCGACGACGCGCTCGCGGCGATCGACTACGCCGTGCCGGCGCTCGAGGTGCTGAACTCCCACATCGAGCTGGAGGGCCGCACGATCGTCGACACGATCAGCGACAACGCGGCCTACGGCGCGATGGTGCTCGGCGACGTGCGCATGCGCCCCGACGAGATCGACCTGCGCTGGGTGCCCGGCGTGCTGTCGAAGAACGGCCAGATCGAGGAGACCGGCGTCGCCGTCGGCGTTCTCGGGCATCCGGCCACCGGCGTCGCGTGGCTTGCCAACAAGTTCCACCAGCACGGGGCGCGGCTGGAAGCCGGCGAGATCATTCTGGCAGGATCGTTCACACGGCCGATGTGGGTCGAGCGCGGCGACGAGGTGCTGTGCGACTACCGCGAGATGGGGACCATCGCATGCCGCTTCGTCTAGAGCCCACCTTCCGCGACGCGCTGGCGGCCGCCGACCGTCCGCTGATCGGCATGTGGCTGAGCACCGGCACGACGCTGAACGCCGAGATCTGCGCGGGGTCGGGAATCGACTGGCTGCTGATCGACATGGAGCACGGTCCGAACACGATCGTCTCGGTGCAGCAGCAGCTGCAGGTGATCGCCGCATACCGGGTGCCCACGATCGTGCGGGTGCCGGTGAACGACCCGGTGATCATCAAGCAGGTGCTCGACACCGGCGCGCAGAATCTGCTGGTGCCGATGGTCGGATCGGCCTCCGAGGCGCAGGCGGCGGTCGCCGCCGTGCGCTACCCGCCCGAGGGCGTGCGCGGAGTCGGCTCGGGCCTCGCCCGCAGCGGCCGCTGGGGCCGGGTGGCCGGGTACGTGCCGAGCGCGTCCGAGACGATCTCGCTGTTCGTGCAGATCGAATCCGCGGATGCCGTCGACGCCGCAGCCGACATCGCCGCGGTCGACGGGGTGGACGGCGTGCTCGTCGGGCCCGCCGACCTCGCCGCCTCCATGGGCGCGCCGGGTCAGCAGTCGCATCCCGACGTGCTCACCGCCGTGCAGCGCGTGTTCGAGGCGGTCACCGCCGCGGGCAAGAAGGTCGGCGTGAACGCCTTCGACCCCGCCGGCGCCGACGCGTACCTCGCCGCCGGCGCGCATTTCCTCTCGGCGAGCGCTGACGTGACGATCCTCGCCCGCGGCGCCGAGGCGCTCGCGGCGCGCTTCATCCCGGCATCCGGAGCGGACGAGACCGACCAGTACTGATGACATCGCCTCCGTGTCAGGATGAACGGATGCAGAATCCGCGGAGCGACCGGTGAGCCGCGGGCTCGCGGCGATGACCGACCGCAACTTCCGCTGGTTCTTCCTGGCCAGGGCGATCACGATGGTCACCGGGTCGATGTCGTCGATCGCCCTCGCCTTCGCGGTGCTCGAGATCGACAACGACCCGTTCAGCCTCTCGCTCGTGCTCACCGCGTTCACGGTGGCCAACGTCGTCTTCCTGCTGTTCGGCGGTGTGGTCGCCGACCGGCTCCCCCGCGCTCTGGTGATCCAGGCCTGCTACGTGCTCGACATCCTCTCGATCGGCACCATCGCCCTGCTGCTGTTCACCGGCACCGCGAGCACCCCCGCGGTCGCTGCGCTCGCGGCGCTGAACGGGGCGTCGACCGCGTTCGTCATGCCGGCGATGCAGGGCATCATCCCGCAGCTGACCAGCGCCGAGAACCTGCAGCAGGCGAACGCCATGCTCTCGTTCGTGCGCTCGGCCGTCACGATCGGCGGGCCGGTCATCGCTGGGATCCTCGTGACCACCGTCGGCCCGGCGTGGGCGATGCTCGTGCAGATGGCGGGGTGGCTGCTCGCCATCCCGATCCTGGCCATGGTCAGGCTGCCTCCGCCCGTCGGCGACGGCAGCTTCTCATTGTTCTCCGACCTGCGCGAGGGGTGGACGGAGTTCTGGAGCCGCTCCTGGCTGGTCGCGGTCGTGCTCGCCTTCATGCTCATGAACGCGATCCACGTCGGCGCGTGGGGCGTCGTCGGCCCCTACATCGCGAAGAACGACGATCGCCTGGGCATCGCCGGGTGGGGCTGGGTGGTCAGCGCGGAGGGCGTCGGGGTGCTGCTGATGACGCTGGTGCTGATGTGGCTGCCGTTGAAGCGCCCGCTGCGCTTCGGGATGCTCGGCATGAGCCTCTTCGCGATCCCGCTGACGATGCTGGGCGTGCATCCCGCCGTCGTGCTCGTCGCGATCGCGGCGTTCCTCGCCGGCGCCGGCGCCGAGGTGTTCAGCACCGGATGGAACGTCGCGATGATGGAGAACATCCCGCTCGAGAAGCTCAGCCGCGTCTCGAGCTACGACATGCTCGGCAGCTTCGTCGTCATGCCGATCGGCACGCTCGTCTACGGCTGGCTGATCACGCACGCCGACCCTGCCACCGTGCTGATCACCTCGGGCATCCTGTACGCCGTCATCGCACTGGCGACGGTCTTCGTGCCGAGCGTCTGGCGGATGGGGCGCACCGAGGCGGCGACCGTCCGGAGCTGAGCCCGGCGGCCGCCGCATCGCCGGCCGTCAGAGGCTGACGATCAGCAGCACGGCGGCCATCACCGCGCCCGAGCCCAGCAGGGTCACGAACGTATACCCGAGGATGTCGCGCATCTTGAGCCCGGCGATCGCGAGCACCGGCAGCGCCCAGAACGGCTGGATCATGTTCGTCCACTGGTCGCCGTACGCGACCGCCATGATCGCGATCGACGGGTCGACGCCGAGCTGGTTTGCCGCGTCGAGCATGATCGGACCCTGCACGGCGAACTGCCCGCCGCCCGAGGGCACGAAGAAGTTCACGATGCCCGCCGAGAGCAGCGCGAGCACGCCGAAGGTGGTCGGCGTGGCGATCGAGACGAAGGCATCCGAGAACAGCTGGATGAGGCCGGAGCTCGCCATGATGCCCAGGATTCCCGCGTACAGCGGGAACTGCACGAGGATCTCGCCCACGTTCGAAGCTGCCCGCTTCGTGAGGTGGATGAGCTCGAACGGGTTGCGCACCAGCAGCAGGATCAGCGCGAGGAACGACCAGTTGACGATGTCGAGTGTGAGCGTGCCGCCCTGCACGAAGTGGACGACCAGGTACGCGACAAGCGCGAGACCGAGCACGAGGGTGAGGGCGCGCGACGCGTCGATGCGATCCGCCGGGGTCACGACCTCGTCGTCCATCTCGTCTGCCGTCTCGGCGCCTACATGTGCCGGCAGCTCGTACACGGGGTCGTCGGTGCGCGGCCGGATGACGAAGAACAGCAGGGCACACACGACGATCACGCCGAGAGCCGCCAGCATGTTCCAGCTAGAGAAGGTGGTCTGCGAGACCGGGATCACCTCACCACCGAGGCTCGACTCGAGGAACGATCCGGGCGTCGCAGCGGTCAGCGGGCCCGACCCCGAGTACCCCATGTGCCACACGACGAATCCGGAGTAGCCGGCCGCGACCAGCAGCGGGAAGTGCACCTTCATGCCCCGCTCGCGCGCCTGGACGGCGATCTCGCGCGCGAGCAGCGTGCCCACGATCAGCCCGAGACCCCAGGTGATGAGGCTCGCGACCGCCGCGACGACGAACACGAAGACGTAGGACATCGCGGCGGTGCGGGGCACGCGGGCGAGCGCACGCAGCAGCTTCTGGACCGGCCGCGTGTTCGCGAGCATGTACCCCAGCAGCAGGATGAGGCACATCTGGGTCATGAAGGCCAGCAGTCCTGCCAGCCCGTCACCCCACCCCTTCACCACATCGACCGGGCTCGTCTGGGTGAGCGTCATCGCGAGCACCGCGACGATCAGCGTCAGCACGATCGCGAACGTGAGCGCCGACGGCACCCACCTTTCGAGGAACCTGTTCACGGGGCGCATGATGCTGCGCTTCTCGGGTCTTGCCTGCGTCGTGGGCATGGCGGAAACTCCTTCGTCTCGGGAAAGCTCTTCTTCGACCATAGCCATCTCACAGTGCGCGCTTTGGCGGGTCATAGCATCCGCGGCCAGACTGGTTCGATGAGCTTCGAGACGCTTCGCGCGCTGGCCGACCGCGCCGCCCTGTTCACCGCCCTCCGTCAGGATCAGCTCGCGTCCGCGATCGAGTCGCTGGGCGAGCACCGCTGGGATGCCGATCTCGCCGCCGGCACGTTCGCCTTCGCTGCGGACGACGACCCCGCGCGCACCCTCGAGGCGGTGCCGCACCTGCTCGTCTCGATCGCGCCGGGGCCGCGTTCGCTGATGTGGTCGTGGGCGCTGCCGCAGGGCCACCGCAGCGGCGTCACGGATGCGCTGCGCGCGTACGGCGAGCAGCACGGCATCCTCGAGCTGACCCGCGGCGAGGTGCCGTTCCCCGACGGCATCGGCGATGACGTCGATGCGTGGATCGCCGACGTCGCGCACGTCATCGGCGGAGCCGCGGTCGAGATCATCGGCCGCTCGCCGTACTACTCGGCGCCGTTCGGCGGTGGGTCGAGGGCGGTGCTGCTGCTGGATGTGCCGCTGCCCCCGCTCACCGTCGCCGCGGCGGTCGCCGCCCTTCCACGTGTGATGGACGGACTCGAGCTGAACGACCCGCGGTCGTCCGTCTGGGACCTCGCCCGTCTCGCCGGATGGCAGCTGGAGTGGGCCGACGACGCGTTCGCGGCCGCTGAGGTGACGGATGCCACGGGTTCGGCGACCTTCGACTTCGACGAGTACGCCCGGATCAGCGGCATCCGCGGTCGTCTCGCCGCGACACCCTCCGCATGACGAGCCGAGGCTCACCGCGGTGTTCCGCGGTGAGCCTCGACGGGGCCGTCTGACTCAGATTCGCCGACGTCGCAACGGTGACAGCAGCATGCCCGCCGCCACCAGCACCGCGGCCAGCAGGGCCAGGCCCCACGGCAGCGTCGCGCCGGTGCCGGCCAGCGCGCTCCCGGCGCTCTGCGATGCGTTCGAATCCGTTGCAGGCGAACCACCCGTGCCGTTGCCGCTGGACCCGCCGGCACCGGTGCCGGAACCGTCCGAGCCGCCCTCCGACCCTCCGTTTCCGGGGCCTTCAGGCTCACCGTCCTCGGGGCCCTGAGCATCGCCTGCAGGCACCAGATGCGCCACGCCCCATCGGGCCGTGCTCTGGTATCCCGTGCCGGAGGGATCCGCCCAGGTGTGCACCGCGAAGCGCGAACCGCCCCTGCCGTCGTTGATCTGGAAGTCCAGGCCGTGGAAGGTGTCCGCTCCGCCGAGAGGCACATCGCTCTGACCGCCGGACTGGCCGACGAGGTCGATCTCCAGCTCCACCGTGTATCCCGTCGGTGTCGCGGCCGTCGCGCTCGACGAGACTCGAGCCAGCTGCGCGGCGGAACTGCCCGTGCCGAATGACAGGTCGCCCTCCGACGTCACGCGGATCTGCGTGTCGTTGGGTCCGTAGCTGCCCGTCTTGGTGTTGCCCAGGTCGAGGAACAGCTCGACCGAGTCGCGGTTCCATGGGTCGCTGTTGCTGCTATCGATCTCGGGGTCCGTGACCTCGTACAGGACGTACAGCCGATTGCCCTGCCAGAGACTCCGCACCTCGGCGGTGGCACCGGATGACGCACCCTCGACGAGCTTCTGCGTGCTGACGACGGCCGCATCAGCCCACACCGGGTCCACGGCGCCGTCGACCGACGGGGCGGGCAGTTCCGGGATCTGCAGATGCGAAAGCGGTTCGAGGAAGGTCAGCCGCCCGGTGGCACCCGGTGAATTCCACCCGCCGGCCACCGACCCGCCGGTGACGATTCGCAGATCGAACGCGGCGGAGTCACCGACCGAGATGCCTTCGTGCGGCACGTGCAGGGCGACCAGGTGCTCGCCGTCGACGACCGTCTGGATACCCTGCAGCGACCCCGCGGCATCCGGCGCCCAGAACAGCTCACGATCGCCGTAGGTGATCTCGATCCGCTCGGGAGCCGCTGCGCTGCGCACGAGCACGCTCAGGTGATCCGGCGTCCACCGTGTCTGGAAGGACCCGGTCTGATTCGTCAGGTCGTTTCCGGGGAGGTTGCGCCATTCGATCGCATCCGCGAAGCCGTCCTGCAGCGCAACATCACCGCCGAACACGTTCGCCGTGGCCACGAGCGCGGGGACGCCGTCGGCGTCATCCACCGCGCCGTAGTAGGCGGGCTTGGCCTGCAGCCCCGCGCCGAACAGCAGCGGCTGCTGCTCTGAGCGCCACGAGCGATCGTCGGTCAGGCCCCACACGGTCGCGGCGAAGAGCTTCTCGCTCGCCGGCGCGGCGTCGTGGTAGCGGCGCAGCAGGCTGAACACGTCGCGGTAGAAGTGCCCTTGACGGATGCGGTTGGTCTCCGTGGCAGGGTTGATCGTCACATCCAACTCGGTGACCTCCTGCATCAGGCCCAGACCGGAGAACCGGTCCAACGCCGCCTCCAGCGATCCGATCGTGGTGTTGATCGACACGTGGAACTGGTGACCGACGCCGTCTATCGGCACATCGGCGGCGATGAGCCTCTTGACCAGGGCCTCGTACTGAGCGCCCTTGCGATCCTGCTCGGTGTTGTAGTCGTTGATGAACAGCTTCACCGGCCGCTGGGCACCGGGTGCGGCGTAGGTCGTGTTGAACGCCTCGTCGGCGTACTCGAAGGCGAGACGGATGTACTCCTCGCCCAGCACGTCGTGCCAGCGGCTCGTGCGCAGCCCGTCCGGGGTCGTCTGATCCGCCACGACCTCGTTGACCACGTCCCACGCCACGATCGGGTTCGTGTCGGATCCGTAGAGGCCGTAGTCATCGGCGATCGAACGGGCGACGTTGTCGACGTGCTCGGCCAGCCGCTCACGCAGAAGCTGCTTGTCCTCCGGCGATGCGGTCAGCTCACGCCCGTCGTCCTGGAAGAACCAGTCCGGCGTCTGCGAGTGCCACAGCAGCACGTGTCCGTACAGGCGCAGGTCGTTCTGCTGCGAGAAGTCCAGCAGCGACGTCGCCTCGGGATGCCGGCGGAACGCGCCGTCATCGCCGTACCAGGCCTCGACCTTCATGTGGTTCTCGGGGGTGATCTGGTCGAAGTGATGCCGCAGCAGATCCGCCGCCGCACCCGTGGTCTCCCTGGAGTCGATCGCGACGCCGACGGGGAAGTCCACGGTGTCCTTGATCGGCGTCAGCGTGACATCCACCGGGCTCGGCTCGGGCACGCTCACGCGCAGTTCGTCGATCAGGAAGGTCGACGTGTTCCCGCTGTTGTACCTGGCCTCGACGTACAGCTCGGCGGCGGTGTCGTACCCGGGCACGGTGAAGTCCCCCGCGACCCTGGTCCAGCCGCTCGCGTTCGCGTTCTCGATCTGGATCAGGTTCGCGTACGAGGCGGCGTCGCCGGTCACGGTGCGCATCGAGACCGTCAGGCCCTGACCCGCGGCCTCGCCCGGCGCGAATCGCACCGATGCCTCCAGGTGGTAGGTGACGCCGGGAAGGAGCTTGTCGGTGACGTCGATCTGGATGCCGTCGCCCTCGACCGCGCGTTCGGACACCTGTGCGGCATGGGCGCTGCCCTCCGCCCCGCCGGCGACGACCGTCACGAGGGGCGTTGCGTCGCCGGATCCGGCCCGGGCCGCCCATCCCTGCAGCGTCCCGTCCTCGAAGTTCGCGTCGATGATCGCGCCGCGCTGCGCCGGAGCCGGCGCGCCGACCGGGAGCGTGAAGCGCCAGCCGTCGGCGAGGCGCTCGGAGACGACGGTCGTGACCGCCTGCAGCGACGGCTCGCGGTCACCGCCGCCGTCGTGCACCAGCACGACCTCGCCGGGCCGGATGGCGGATCTGAGATTTGCGGTGAGCACGCCCGGATCGGACTGCTCCCAGTCGGAGATCGTGTTGATCACGGCGAGTGGCTGCATCCCCAGGCCGACGGCGACCGCAGGAGAGGCACCCCAGCTGCCGTTCGGGGCTCGGAAGAACGGCACCTTCGCCTGCGGGTCGCCCAGCGCCTCCCGGATGATCCGAAGGTTCTCGACGAGGTCGGCGCGGACCCGATCGGCATCCCAGCTGCCCATGTCGGCGTAGCCGGTGCTGTGGTTGCACAGCGTGTGGCCCTCCTCGACCATCCGGCGCAGCAGTTCGGCACCGCCGGGCGCAGCGATGTTCTGACCGATCACGCAGAACGTGGCCGCGATCTGCTTCTGCTTCAGGAAATCCAGCAGCTTCGCGGTGGTCGCGCCGTTGGGCCCGTCATCGAAGGTGAGCGCTGCCACATCGCCGGCGCCCTGCGCCTGCGAGACGGGTGTCGTGGTGGGATTCTCCGCTCCCCCGGGAACGATGTCCCCGCTGCCGGCATCCGATCCGGATTCGCGTGTGATCAGCACGTCGTCGAGGTAGAAGGTCTGCGTTCCCGGGACCACCTCCACGTAGACCTGGGAGTCATCGGCATCCGCGGTGAAGGTGCCGGAGACGGTGGTCCACTTCCCCGCCTGCAGGACGGTGTCGCCGACCCAGTGGTAGCCGTCCTTCACGATGAATCGGGCTTGCCCGTCGGACTCCGGCAGCAGCACGCGTGCGGAGAGCGTGTACGTCTCGCCCTCCGTGAACAGGCCGGTGGGGCTCTGCAATGTGTGCCAGGTCTCGGTGCGGCCGGACACACGCAGGACGCGGTTCTCTTCGGCATCCGGGTCTGCCACGGTGGCGATGGCGGGGCTTCCGCTGGCGGTCCACTCTCCCGTGGTGCCGTCCTCGAAGTCGAGCTTCGAGACGGTGTCCGTCGCCGCTGTCGCGGCTGCCAGAGGAATGAGCGGCGTCACCACCAGCGCTGCGGTGGCGAGCAGGGCGAGCAGGGGGGTTCGAGGTTGCACGTGCGCTCCTTTGCGCGACTATTTTGTCGCTGTCAGCAACATATGTGTCGCCCACAGTACGAGAGATCCTCCGAAAGGGCCAGCATTCCCCGAAAACGTTATCCATCACCGCGGCGCCGGCTCCTCTGCGCAACGCCGACGCCCCCTCGCACCATCCGCGCCCCCTCCTGATCTCGTCGACAGGAGAGGGCGCGGATGCTCGGAGGGGGCGTCGAGGGATCAGCCGGCTACGCGCTCCGCCGCTTCGACCACGTTCGTCATGAGCAGTGCGACGGTCATCGGGCCGACGCCGCCCGGGTTCGGCGAGATGAAGCCCGCGACCTCGGCGACATCGGGGTGCACGTCGCCGTAGACCTTGGACTTGCCCGTTTCGGGATCGTCCTCGCGGGTGACGCCCACATCGAGCACGGCGGCCCCCGGCTTCACGTCCTCGGCCCTGATGAGGTGCTTGACCCCGGCGCCGGCGACGATCACATCGGCCTGGCGCAGGTACGGCGACATGTCCGGTGTGCCGGTGTGCACCTGGGTGACCGTGGCGTTGATGGCGCGGCGGGTGAGCAGCAGCCCCATCGGGCGCCCGATCGTCACGCCGCGGCCGACGACCACCACGTGCTTGCCGCTCAGGTCGTAGTCGTTGCGCAGCAGCAGCTCGATCACGCCGCGGGGCGTGCACGGCAGCGGCGTGTGGATCGGTCCGTTGACGTTGAGCACGAGCCGCCCGAGATTGGTCGGGTGCAGGCCGTCGGCATCCTTCGCCGGATCGATCCGCTCGAGGATCGCGTCGGTGTCGAGGTGCTTCGGCAGCGGCAGCTGAACGATGTAGCCGTGGCAGCTGTCGTCGGCGTTGAGCTCGTCGATCAGCGCCTCGACCTCGGCCTGCGTGGCATCCGCCGGAAGCTCACGCTGGATCGAGTTCATCCCGATCGCCTCGGACTGCCGGTGCTTCATGCCGACGTACAGCTGCGACGCCGGGTCGGCGCCGACGAGCACCGTCGCGATGCCGGGCACGATGCCCCGCTCGCGCAGCGCCGCGACGCGCTCGGTGAGCTCGCTGCGGATCGCCGCCGCAGCGGCCTTGCCGTCGAGGATCTTCGCGGTCATGACCGCTCCCTTCATCGAGAAACCGCGTTCCGCGTGAGACACCACCTCACAGCGGGTGTCTCACGCGCGACGTGGTTTCTCACGCGTGTTCGTGCGGCTTACTGCTGCAGGTCGGGGTACAGCGGGAACGCTCCGGCGAGCCCGTCGACGCGTGCGCGCAGCGCCTCGACATCGGCGCCGGGCTGCAGCGCCAGCGCGATCACGTCGGCGACCTCGGTGAACTCCGCGTCGCCGAAGCCGCGGGTGGCGAGCGCGGGCGTGCCGATGCGCAGACCCGAGGTGACCATCGGCGGGCGCGGGTCGTTCGGCACCGCGTTGCGGTTCACGGTGATGTGGATCTCGTGCAGCAGGTCCTCGGCCTGCTTGCCGTCGATCTCGGCGTCGCGCAGGTCGACGAGCACGAGGTGCACGTCCGTGCCGCCCGAGCGCACGGCGATGCCGGCGTCCTGGACGTCCTGCTGCGTGAGCCGCTCGGCGATGATCGCCGCGCCGCGCAGCACGCGCTCCTGGCGCTCCTTGAACTCAGGGGTGCCGGCGATCTTGAACGCGGTCGCCTTGGCGGCGATCACGTGCATGAGCGGGCCGCCCTGCTGGCCGGGGAACACGGCCGTGTTGATCTTCTTCGCGATGTCGGCGTCGTTGGTGAGGATGAAGCCCGAGCGGGGTCCGCCGATGGTCTTGTGCACGGTCGACGAGACGACGTGCGCGTGCGGCACCGGGTTCGGGTGCAGGCCGGCGGCCACGAGGCCGGCGAAGTGCGCCATGTCGACCCACAGCAGAGCGCCGACCTCGTCGGCGATCGCGCGGAACGCGGCGAAGTCGAGCGTGCGGGGGTAGGCCGACCAGCCGGCGATGATGACCTTGGGCTTGTGCTCGAGGGCGAGGCGGCGCACCTCGTCCATGTCGATCGTCGAGGTCTCGGGGTTCACGCCGTAGGCGACGATGTCGTACAGCCGGCCCGAGAAGTTGATCTTCATGCCGTGGGTGAGGTGGCCACCCTGGTCGAGCGAGAGACCGAGCAGCGTGTCGCCGGGGCGGGCGATGGCGTGCAGCACGGCGGCGTTCGCCGTGGCGCCGGAGTGCGGCTGCACGTTGGCGAACTCGGCGCCGAACAGCTCCTTGGCGCGCGCGATCGCGAGCTCCTCGGCGACATCGACCTCTTCGCAGCCGCCGTAGTAGCGACGACCCGGGTAGCCCTCCGCGTACTTGTTGGTGAGCACCGAGCCCTGCGACTGCAGCACCGACACCGGCACGAAGTTCTCGGATGCGATCATCTCGAGGAAGGTCTGCTGGCGCTTCAGCTCGCGGTCGAGGACCTCGGCGATCTCGGGGTCGACCTCGGCGAGCGGGGCGTTGAAGTAGCGGTCGGTCATGACGGTCTCCTGTTCACACGGGAATTAGGGGTGTTCCTCATCGGCCCAGGCGCGCGGTCGATTCCTATGAGGCCGCTCCCCGGTGGTGACCCACCCAGACGCCAGTCGCGACGCAAGAAGCTTAGCGGATCGACCTCGCGCGACCCCAGCGCGCGGGCGCCCGCCGCGTCACATTCCTCGTCACGGGATACATTCTGTTCATGATCCTTCCCGGTTCCGCGATGCGGACGCCGGCGCACCCGACACATCCCTGGAGCAGACGATGACCCCGGAGCCCACGATCACCACCGATACCCGCGGCTCGCGCGTCATCCACTCGGCTCGGATCGTCGACGGCGACGGCAGCATCACCGACGACGGCTGGGTGCGCTTCGAGGACGGCCGCGTCGCGGCACGTGGCATCGGGGACGACTGGGCACCCGCCGATGACGTCGTCGATGCGACCGCCGCTGCAGGACCGGATGCCCTGCTCACGCCGGGCTTCATCGACATCCACGGCCACGGCGGCGCGGGCGCCGCGTACGACGATGGCGTCGAGGCCATCCGCCGCGGACGCGAGATGCATCGCAGCCACGGCACCACGCGCGCGGTGATCTCGCTCGTCACGGCCACAATCGATGACCTGGCCGCGCAGGTGGCGACGATCGCCGACCTCGCCGAGACCGATGCCGACATCCTCGGCAGCCACCTCGAAGGACCCTTCCTCGATCCCGGACACCAGGGGGCGCATGAGCCGTCGCTGCTTCGGCATCCGCAGGCCGCCGATGTGTCCCGGCTGCTCGAGGCCGGCCGCGGCACCGTCAGACAGGTGACCATCGCCCCCGAGCTGCCCGGCGGCCTCGAGGCGGTGCGCCTGGTCGTCGCCGCCGGAGCGGCGGCGGCCGTCGGACACACCGACGCCGATGCCGACGTCGCGCGACAGGCGTTCGATGCCGGAGCGACGATCCTCACCCACGCGTTCAACGCGATGAACGGCATCCACCACCGCGCGCCCGGACCGGTGCTCACCGCAGCGGCAGACCACCGGGTCGTGCTCGAGGGCATCGCCGACAACTTCCACCTCTCGCCACCGGTCATCAAGCTGCTCTTCGACGTCGCGCCGGGCCGCGTCGCGCTGATCACGGATGCCATGGCCGCGGCCGGCAGCGCCGACGGGCACTACGACCTCGGTGCGGTGAAGGTCACGGTGAAGGACGGGATGGCCCGCACCGACGGCACCGGCTCCATCGCGGGCTCGACGCTCACCCAGGACGTCGCGCTGCGCCGTGCGGTCGAGGCCGGCGTACCCGTGAGTGATGCCGTGCGTGCCCTCACCACCACGCCCGCTCAGGCCGTCGGCCACGGCGAGGTGCTGGGCGCGCTGCGGCCCGGCATGCTCGCGGATGCCGTGCTGCTGAGCGCCGGGTACGAGGTGAGGCGCGTCTGGGTCGGAGGCGCCGCACGCCGTTGAACGCGGCAGGAACCATCGGCCACGACCGGTCGTTGCGCGATGGCGACAAATGCCGCCCCGAAATCGTGGGAGCGCTCTTGCGAGTTCTCCACAGGGGTGGCCGGGGAGCGGCTTTCGGGTCAGAATGAAGTAAGACGCGTGACCGAGCGACACCCACGCGTCTCTTCTTGTGAGAGCGTTCCCGGGTGGGGGGGGGAGGACAGACGATGGCGATCCGCGACACGAGCAGTCAGGTGGCGGCCGACGTCGACCTCGTTCTGCGCACCAGATCGGGGGATGCCGACGCCTTCGGCGAGCTGTGGCGTCGCCACCACGCGTCCGGCATGGTGGTCGCCCGATCGGTGACCTCGTCGATCGACCCCGGCGACCTCGTGCAGGAGGCCTACTCCCGCATCTACCAGGCCATCCTCAAGGGCGGGGGCCCCAACGGCTCGTTCCGCGCGTACCTCTTCACGAGCATCCGCAACACGGCTGCGGCGTCGGCGGCAGGCGCCCTCGACTCGACCGGCGACGGGATCGAAACCGGGCCTGCTCCCTGGTCCACCGGCGCGTCGCCCGACGAGGCCCTCGACCGCGAACTGACCGCACAGGCGTTCCGCTCGCTGCCGTCACGCTGGCAGGAGGTGCTCTGGTACTCCGAGGTCGAGCAGATGAAGCCGTCTGAGATCGCGACGCTGCTGGGAATGAGCGCGGGCGCCGTCGCCCAGCTGGACTTCCGAGCCCGTGAGGGCCTGCGCGAGGCCTGGTTCCAGGCGCATCTGCGCAGCGCCGGTCAGGGATCCGACTGCCATTGGACGGTCGAGAACCTCGGCGCTCATACGCGCGGTGATCTCAGCACCCGTGCCCGGCAGCGCGTCGACGATCACCTCGAGTCGTGCACGCGCTGCATGATCCTGGCAGCCGAGGCACAGGACGTCGCTGATCAGCTGCCGCTCGTGCTGCTTCCGCTCGTGCTCGGCGTCAGCGGCGGCGGCGCCTATCTCGCCATGCTCCGATCCGGTTCACCCGGTTCGGGTTCGATGCAGTCCGGTTCGGCTGCGTCCAGCCCGATGCCCTCCGACTCCGCACCGTCGGAGCCGGTCCCGATGCCGCGCAGCGTCGTGAGCGGCGCAGCCGACGCATCCGACGCGACGGCTCTGCACGGCGACGGCGCGTCCGCGGCGGCGTCCGGCCGGTCGACGGGTTCCGTTCTCGGTATCGGAGCGCTGATCGGAGCAGGATCTGTCGCCCTCGTGGTGGCTGGAGTCGTCGCGGCGGCAGCCGTGGTGCCGACCCTGATATCCGGCGCTCCCTCTACTTCCCGACCCAACGCGGCGGACCCTGCCTCTTCGTCGATCGCCTCCGAGGTCGCACCCGACGAGTCCATGAACACCGATAAGCCCATGGTGATCAGGGTCGACGACGAACAGCCGGCGCCGGAGCCGCGCGCTCCGCTCGCACCTGCTCCCGCCGTTCCGAAGGCGCCGCGACCGGTGGCTCCGGTGCCCGTGGCCGCGCCGGAGTGGGTCAGGCCGGCGCCGATCCCGACGCCTGCAGCCCCTGCCCCTGAGCCGTCGCCGGAGCCCGGCGGCACGCCGACGCCTTCCCCCGAGCCGACGCCCGCACCGGAGCCGACTCCTACCCCGACGCCTGATCCGACGCCAACTCCGGGTGACGGCTCGGCAGCGGGTGACGAGTCGAGGCCCGGAGAGGGCACAGCCCCGGAGAATGACGTGGTCGGCGGCGACGAGAGCGTCCTCGCTTCCGGTCCGCTGGGACCGGCCGACGAGAATCCGC
Organism: Microbacterium sp. NPDC089987; assembly: GCF_044748505.1. Lineage (NCBI taxonomy): Bacteria > Bacillati > Actinomycetota > Actinomycetes > Micrococcales > Microbacteriaceae > Microbacterium > Microbacterium sp. NPDC089987. The sequence continues at coordinate 496,593 of NZ_JBIVGE010000001.1, read as the reverse complement.
TCACGGAGGCCGCCGAATAGACTGGGATCATGTCCCAGAACACCGCCGCCGAACCGGGCGTTCAGCGCCCGGCGGTCAGCCCTCTCGACATCGTCCGCGTTCTGGTGCTGGTCGCCGCCCTCGCCTCGCTCGCCCTGTGGGGCTTCGGCGAGTGGCCCATGCCGTGGAGCATCGTCGTAGGCATCGGAGCACCGGTGATCACGCTGCTGATCTGGGCGCTGTTCCTCTCCCCCCGCCCCGTGCTGCGCCTGCACCCCTTCCTGCGCGCACTGGTCGAGGTGCTCATCTACGTCGGTGTCACCCTCGCCTGGTGGTCGATGGGTCAGGCCTGGGCGGGCATCGCGTTCGCCGTCGTCGCCGTCACCTCAGGCGTCATCGCCGGACGACGAGCGCTGGGCTGACCCAGCGAGCACGAGCATGACCGTCCCCGAGCGCCTCACCGCCGAACTCGGCGACATCGTCGACACCTCGGAGTCCGTCCTCGACGACGCCCGCGCTGACCGCAGCGGGCACCGCTCCCCCGGTTCCCCGATCGCTGTCGTGCACGCCCGGTCGGTCGACGACGTGCAGCGCGTGATGCGCATCGCGTCCGACACAGGCACCCCCGTGGTGGTCCGAGGCGCAGGAACGGGACTCGCGGGTGCGGCCAACGCCGGCCCCGGCGAGATCGTGCTGTCGACAATGCAGATGAACCGCATCCTCGAGGTGCGCCCCGACGACCTGCTCGCCGTCGTCGAACCGGGCATCCTGAACGCCGAGCTCAACGCGCAGCTGGCCGCGCACGACCTGTGGTGGCCGCCGGACCCCGCCAGCCGCGAGATCTCGACCGTCGGCGGCAACATCGCGACCGGCGCGGGCGGTCTGCTCTGCGCGAAGTACGGCGTCGTCCGCGACGCGGTGCTCGGCGTCGACATCGTGCTCGCCGACGGGCGGCTGCTGCGGCTGGGGCACCGCACCGTGAAGGGCGTCACCGGCCTCGACCTCACCTCGCTCGTGATCGGCTCCGAAGGCAGGCTCGGTGTCATCGTCGGGGCCACTCTCAAGCTGCGTCGGCTCGTGGCAGGGACCGTGTGCACGCTCACGGCATCGTTCCCCACCGTCCGCGACGCCGCGGCAGGCTCAGCGGCCGTCACCGCTGCGGGTGTGCAGCCGGCGATCATGGAGCTGATGGATGCGGCATCCCTCGCCGCCGTGCATGCTCTGCTGCGGCTGCCGGCCCCCGCGTCCGGCGCCGCACAGCTGACGGTCCAGACCGACGGGTCCGCCGCCCACGTCGAGGCGGAGCACATCGCAGGCGTGCTGCGTGAAGCGGGCGGCGCGGTCGTGCTCTCCGACGACCCGATCGAGGGCGAGCGCCTTCTCGCCGTGCGCCGCGCGATGCATCCGGCGATGGCGGCTCTCGGCACCACGTTGATCGAGGATGTCGCGGTGCCCCGCAGCGCGATGGCGGCGATGTTCGACGAGATCGCCCGCATCGAGCGCGAGTTCGCCGTAAGCATCCCGACTGTCGCGCACGCCGGTGACGGCAACCTGCATCCGAATTTCATCTTCCAGGGCGAGACCGTCCCGCCGCGCATCTGGGCGGCGGCCGACGAGCTGTTCCGCGCTGCGATCCGCCTCGGCGGCACCCTCACGGGCGAGCACGGGGTCGGGATCCTGAAGAGCCGCTGGCTCGCCGAGGAGCTCGGCGAGGATCAGTGGAAGATCCAGCAGCAGATCCTGCGCGTGTTCGATCCGCAGGGCATCCTCAACCCCGGAAAGGTGTTCGCCGGTGCCTGATATCCGGGTCAGCGCCGCGGTGATCGTCGACGACCGCGGCCGTGCTCTGGTCGTGCGCAAGCACGGCACCACCAGGTTCATGCAGCCCGGAGGCAAGCCAGAGGCGGGCGAGAGCGCCGCCGACACGCTCATCCGCGAGCTGGAGGAGGAGCTGTCGCTGCGCGTCTGCGAAGACGAGCTCACGCCGCTCGGCACATTCGTGTCCGCGGCGGCGAACGAGCCCGATCATCGGGTGGTCGCCGACGCGTTCGCGCTGCGGGCCCGACCCGACGACGTGATCGTGCAGGCCGAGCTCGCCGAGCTGCGCTGGCTGGAGCCGGGCGACTGGACGAGCGTGCCGCTCGCGCCGCTGAGCACCGAGCACCTGCTGCCGATCGCCTGGTCCTGATCCGGGCGATCGGCAGCAGGTCGGGTCAGATGCCCTGCCAGGACGGCTTGTTGTCGTAGCTGTAGCGGTAGTAGTCGGTCAGCACGAGGTTCGAGGCGGCGGCCTCGTCGAGCACGACCGTCACGTGCGGGTGCAGCTGCACGGCCGACGCGGGCATCATCGCGCTGACCGGTCCCTCGAGAGCCGCCGCGACGGCGTCGGCCTTGGCCTCGCCGAAGGCGAGCAGCACGAGGTGACGTGCGCGCAGGATGGTGCCCAGCCCCTGCGTGATGCAGTGGCGCGGAACCTCGTCGGGCGAGTCGAAGAAGCGCGCGTTGTCCTTCCGGGTCTGCTCGGTGAGCGTCTTGAGACGCGTGGTCGAGGCGAACGACGACCCCGGCTCGTTGAAGCCGATGTGCCCGTCGGTTCCGATCCCCAGCAGCTGAAGATCGACGCCACCCGCCTCGATGATGTCGCGCTCGTAGTCGTCACCCGCATGGCGGATGGTCTCCAGGTCGCCGTTGGGCACGCGGATCAGCGCGGGGTCGAGCCCGAGCGGCTCGATGACCTCGCGGGTGATGACCGAGCGGTAGCTCTCGGGATGCGCGACGTCGAGTCCCACGTACTCGTCGAGGGCGAAGCCGCGCACGTGCGACACGTCGTGCCCGGCCAGGCGCTCGCGGAGCGCCTCGTAGACCGGCAGCGGGGTCGACCCGGTCGCGAGTCCGAGCACCGGGTTCTTCACCTCGTCGATGAGGCGGACGATCTCGTCCGCGACAAGCGCGCCGGCGGCGGCCTTGCTCTCGAGGATCACGACTTCAGCCATGAACGGGCATCTCCTTCTCGAAGGGGTCGATCTCGGCGAGCGCAGAACTCAGCAGCGCGGCGCCGATCGCCGCGACCGGGGAATCGGCGGGCAGCAGCTCGATTCTCTCATCGAGCCGCAGGGACTGCAGAAACGGCGACTCGGCGGCGTCTCGCCGCAGCCAGGCGCGGATGCCCGGTTCGATCCGCGGCGCGAGCGCGGTCAGTCCCCCGCCGATGACGACGGTCTCGACGTCGGCGGAGAGCACGAGGGCGCGCACCGCGGCAGCGGTGCCGCGGAACAGGTCGTCGCGCAGCCCGACCGCGGTCTCGTCACCGGCGTCAGCGGCGTCGAGGATGTCCCTGACCGGAAGTTCCCCGCCGCGTCCCCACGCGCGCGCGAGTGCTCCGCCGCCGCAGAGGGTCTCGATGCAGCCGCGCTGCCCGCAGCCGCACACGCGACCCTGCGGGTCGACGGAGAGGTGCCCCACCTCTCCCGCTGTGCCTCGAGCTCCGCGCCAGATGCGGCCGCCGATGATCAGTCCGGCCGCGACGCCGGTGCCGAGGTTCAGGTAGGCCATCGGCTCGGTGTCCTGTCGCAGCGACGCGGCCCCGAGCGCGGCCGCCTTGACGTCGTTCTCCACGAAGCACGGCACGCCGAGGGCGGCCTGCACACCGGCAGCCAGAGGCAGCGACGCGACGCCGAGATTTACGGCATGCAGCACCAGGCCCGTGGCCGTGTCGATGAGACCGGGGATGCCGATGCCGATGGAGCGGATGCTCTGCACCGGCGCTCCGAGCTGATCGATCAGCTCCGTCGCCGCCGCCACCGCACCCTCGAGCACGGCCGCATCCCCCCAGCCGGTTCGCCGGCGGATGCTGCCGAGCCGCGAGCCGTCATCGCCCAGGGCGATTCCCGCGATCTTGGTGCCCCCCACATCGAGCCCGATGCGCACTCCGCCCTGAGCCACGCCGATCACGAGACGCCCAGCTGCGCCGAGAGAACCATCACCGCGGCCCCCCGGAGCACGATGTCCGCCTGCTCGGTGAGCCGGATCTCGACGTCGGCGAACACGCCCTCGAGCGTGCGCTCGTGCAGAGTGCGCGTCGCGGCATCGACGAAGTCCCCCTCGAGCAGCTCATGCGGTCCGGCGAGAACAACCTGCGAGAGGTCGAGCGCGGCGACGATGGGTGCGAGGGCGATGCCCAGGCGCGCGCCTGCCTGAGCGAGGATCTCCGCGCGACGCGCGGGTTCGGCCTCGATCATGCTCTGCAGATGAGGCCCGCTGACCCACGCCTCGAGGCATCCGCGATTGCCGCAGGCGCACAGCGGGCCGTCGTCGGTTCCGGTGACGACGTGACCGATCTCGCCGGCCGCGAAGCGGCCCCCGATCACGGCCTGACCGCCGGCGATCAGCCCGGCGCCGACGCCTCGCCCGATCCGGATGAGCATCAGGTCGGATCGAGCCGCGCCGAACGTGTACTCGGCGAGCACGGCCGCGTTGGCGTCGTTGCGCACGAGCACCGGCAGGGCGAACTCGTCGTGCAGGCGCTGCTCCAGAGGGAGTTCGCTCCAGCTGAGGTTCGGGGCGCTGAGCACGGTTCCGTCGGGGCGCACGATGCCAGGGCTGCCGACGCCGATGCCGAGCACCGGCCGGTCCGCATCCGCGATGAGCTCGCGCACGAGTTCCACCACACCGGCGTACGCCTGCTCGGGCAGCACGTCGACGGGGAGCGACACTGTGCGACGATGCAGCATCTCGCCGTCGAGGTTGAGCACGGCGCCCTGGAAGGAATCGGTGCCCGACAGGTCGATGCCGATGATCTGGTGGCCGTCGCGGTCGATGTCGATGACGATCGGCGGCTTGCCGGGCCCTGAGGCCTCGCGCACGCCGATCTCGCGGACGATGCCGTCCGCTATGCACTCCCCCACGAGGTCGGAGATGGTGACGCGAGTCAGGCCCGTCTCACGGGAGAGATCCGCACGGCTCATCTCCCCGCGGTGGTACAGGGTCTGCAGCACGAGAGAGCGATTGTGGGACCTCGCCTGCTCGGGCAGCACCTTGCCTGTCGCCCGCAGCCCGCGACCACCGCCGAACGATCCGCTGAGGATGGCAGGCGTCGTTGCGGCCGATCGTTGATCAATGGAGGAGTTCACATTTGTTAGTAGACCTTACGAAACCGCCTCAGCGCAAGGGTATCCCGACATCCGCTCCATCGCTTTATCGAAACGTTACCCGCGGAGACGCTGGCCCCGCCCGACGTTGCCTCTCCGTTACCACCTCTCCCGTACCATGAAAAGACTTGTCACGAAGCATCTAGGGGGGTGAGTCCGTGACCGATCTGATCTCCGGGCCCGGTACCGGCCAGTCGAACGCCGTCTCATCGGACGCCGAGACGATGGCTCAGCCGCCGTCGGCAGACACCCCGACGGTGGAGTGGGCGCCGATGGAGCCCGCGCCGAAGAAGCGACGACTCGGACTGTGGATCGGCCTGGGCGCGGGCGTCCTCGCCCTCGCCGCCGGCGCCGCGTCGCTGATGCTCATCGCCCCCGGCACCACGGTGGCGGGCGTGCCGGTCGGCTTCATGACCCCCGGGATGGCCGCCGAGGCGGTCAGCACGCGCATGGCGTCGACCGAGGTGCAGCTCACCGATGCCGGTGACGGAACGCGCCTGGCCGGCACCGACCTCGGCGCCAGCATCGATGCCAGCGCTCTGACCGACGAGGCTTTCGCCGACCGCCCGATGTGGAACCTCGGCGCATGGATGGGCGAGCCGATCACCGCCGACGTGACCCTCGACCCAGAGACCGCCGACAGCGCGCTGCGCGCCGCGGTGCCGTCCAGCTTCACGCCCGCCACCGACGCGACGGTCGTCTTCGATCCCGCCGCGCAGGCCTACACCGCGACGCCCGCCGAGCCGGGCACCGGAGTGTCGGTCGACGACCTGGCCGCGGCGTTCACCGACGCCGTCACGGCCGGCAAGACCTCGTTCGCGTACTCCGCCGACCCGGCCGAGGTGCCGCCGCTGATCACCGACGGCAAGGCCACCGCCGCCGTCGAGCAGCTGAACGGCATGCTGGCCGAGGCCGGCTTCTACGTCGGCGACGAGCGCACGGTGCCGCTGGCGCCGGAGCTCGTCGCGTCGTGGCTCACGGTCGACGCCGTCGAGGGCGAGCTGAAGATCTCGGCCGATCCGGCGAGCATCCAGCCGACCGTCGACGCTCTTCCCGAGCAGGTGAACCGCGACACCGTCAACGCGAGCAACATCGTCGACTCGGATGGCAAGATCCTCAAGGCCCTGACCGAGGGCAAGGAAGGCCGCGCACTGGGCGACACCTCGACCACCGCAGGCGACTTCGCCGAGAAGCTGGCAAGCGGCGACGCGACCTTCGCCCTCCCGGTCACCGCGACCCCGTTCGAGTCGACCAGCCTGTTCCGCCGCATCGAGGTCGACCTCAGCGAGCAGCGCACCTACCTGTACGAGAACGAGAAGCTCGTGCAGTCGTGGGCGGTCTCGACCGGCGCAAGCGGAACCCCCACCGACAAGGGCCGCTTCCGCGTCTACGCGCAGCTGCGCACGCAGGACATGCGCGGCACGAACGCCGACGGCAGCAAGTACGTCACCGCGAACGTCCCGTACATCACCTACTTCAACGGCGACGAGGCGCTGCACGGCACCTACTGGCACAGCAACTTCGGCAGGCCGATGAGCCATGGCTGCGTGAACATGAGCATCGACTCCGCACGCTACGTGTGGGAGTTCGCGACCAAGGGCACCGAGGTCTGGGTGCACGACTGACCCACTCGGCGCCCATCGGGCACCGGGATGCAGAAGAGGCCGGATGCTGAGCATCCGGCCTCTTCTGTGTCAGCGTCAGAGCGCGTCGATCACGCCGTTCAGCGTCGCGGACGGACGCATGGCGGCATCCACCTTCTCGGCATCCGGACGGTAGTAGCCGCCGATGTCGACCGGCTGACCCTGCACGGCGTTCAGCTCGCCGACGATCTTCTGCTCGTTCGCGGCGAGCGTCTCGGCGATCGGCGCGAACGCCGCAGCGAGCTCGGCGTCCTTCGTCTGCTTCGCCAGCTCCTGGGCCCAGTACAGGCCGAGGTAGAAGTGGCTGCCGCGGTTGTCGATCGTCCCCAGCGCGCGACCGGGCGAACGGTCCTCCTCGAGGAAGGTGCCGGTCGCGGCATCCAGCGTCTCGGCGAGGATCCGCGCCTTCTCGTTGCCCGTGCGGTCGGCGAAGTGCTCGAGCGACGCGGCCAGGGCGAAGAACTCACCCAGCGAATCCCAGCGCAGGTAGTTCTCGCCGACCAGCTGCTGCACGTGCTTCGGGGCCGAGCCGCCCGCACCGGTCTCGAACAGACCGCCGCCGGCGAGCAGCGGCACGATGCTGAGCATCTTGGCGCTCGTGCCGACCTCGAGGATCGGGAACAGGTCGGTCAGGTAGTCGCGGAGCACGTTGCCGGTCACCGAGATGGTGTCGAGGCCGTCGCGCATGCGCGCCAGCGTGTACCGGGTCGCCTCCTCGGGCGCGAGGATGGTGATGGTCAGGCCCTTGGTGTCGAGGGTCGCGAGACCCTGGTGCACCTTGGCGATGATCTGCGCGTCGTGCGAGCGGTTCGCGTCGAGCCAGAAGACCGCCGGATCCCCTGTCGCCCTGGCGCGGGTCACCGCGAGCTTCACCCAGTCCATGACGGGGATGTGCTTCGTCTGCGTCGCGCGCCAGATGTCGCCGGTGCTGACGGTGTGCTCGATGAGCACGTTGCTGTCGCTGTCGAGCACCTGCACGATGCCGTCCGAGGCGATCTCGAACGTCTTGTCGTGGCTGCCGTACTCCTCCGCGGCCTGAGCCATCAGGCCGACGTTGGGCACGGTGCCGATCGTGGCGGGGTCGAGCGGGCCGTTGGCGATGACGTCGTCGATCACGGCCTGGTAGACGCTCGCGTACGACGAGTCGGGGATGACGGCGATCGTGTCGGCCTCTCCCCCGTCGGCGCCCCACAGCTTGCCGCCGTTGCGCACGAGCGCGGGCATCGAGGCGTCCACGATCACATCGCTGGGCACGTGCAGGTTGGTGATGCCCTTGTCGGAGTTGACGTACGACAGGCGCGGGCCGGTCTCGATCGCGCGCTCGAAGGCCGCTGCGATCTCGTCGCCACCGGCGACAGTCGACAGGCCGGCGAGGATCGAGCCCAGGCCGTCGTTGGCGCTGAGGCCCGACGCGGCGAGCTGGTCGCCGTACTGCGCGAAGACGTCGCGGAAGAAGGCCTTCACGACGTGGCCGAAGATGATCGGGTCGCTGACCTTCATCATGGTGGCCTTGAGGTGCACCGAGTAGAGCACGTCGTCGGCCTTGGCCTGCTCGAGCGTCTCGGCGAGGAAGGCGTCGAGCTCGGCCGCCGAGAGGAAGGTGGCGTCGATGATCTCGCGCGGCAGGACCTTCAGCCCCTCCTTCAGCACGGTGATGGTGCCGTCGGCGGCGACGTGCTGGAAGCTCAGCACCTCGTCGTGGGCCGCGACCCACGACCGCTCGTTGCTCTTGAAGTCGTCGTGGCCCATGGTGGCGACCCGGGTCTTCGAACCCGCGGCGAACGGCTTGTTGCGGTGCGGGTGCTTCTTGGCGTAGTTCTTCACCGCGAGCGGGGCACGGCGGTCGCTGTTGCCCTCGCGCAGCACGGGGTTCACGGCCGAGCCCTTGATCCTGTCGTAGCGGGCGCGGACGTCCTTCCCCTCGAGCGACTGCGGCTCATCGGGGTAGTCGGGGACGTCGAAGCCCTTCTCCTGCAGCTCGGCGATGGCGGCCTTGAGCTGCGGGATGGATGCCGAGATGTTCGGCAGCTTGATGATGTTCGCCTCGGGCAGCGTGGCGAGGCCGCCGAGTTCGGCGAGCGCGTCGCCGACCTGCTGCTCGGGGGTCAGCTTCTGAGGGAAGGCGGCGAGGATGCGACCCGCCAGCGAGATGTCGCGGGTCTCCACCTCGATGCCCGCCTGACCGGTGTAGGCCTTGATGATGGGCAGGAACGAAGCGGTGGCCAGAGCCGGCGCCTCGTCTGTGTAGGTGTAGATGATGGCGTCGTCGGTCACCGGGGATCTCCGTTCGCGAGGGCAGATTTATCTCGATACCAAGATACCCGAGTCTCCTCCACCCGCCCCGGTCAGTCACATCGGGTGGCTCCGGTTCTCCACGGATCGCGGGTGACGCGCTAGCCTGGGGTCATGTCGGAACTGCGCGTGGAAGAACTCTCCGCTGCGACCATCGTCGCCGTGAACAATCTGTCGCTGCGTCCTGGCCAGGAGCAGTTCCTCGCTCCGGTGTCATACGGCATCGCCGCGACGGTCGCCGATCCCCAGACGTCGTGGCAGCGCGTCGTGCTCGACGGCGATGAGGTCGTCGGGTTCGTCAGCGCCAGCTTCGATGCCGACACCCCCGATGAGCACTTCCGCAGCGTGCTCTGGCGGATCAACGTCGACGCCGACGATCAGCGCCGGGGCGTGGGCAGCTTCGCCGTGCAGGCCCTGATCGAAGAGGCGCGTGCGCGTGGAGTCGGCCACGTGAACGTCATCTACGAGGCCGGCGAGGACGGCCCGGAGGCGTTCTTCCGCCGCGTGGGCTTCGAACCCGTCGGCGAGACGGAGTACTCCGAGGTCATCGCGCAGATCCGCGTCGACGCCTGACCGGCCCCGCTCAGGGCTGACGGCGCTTCCTCGCCGTCCAGGCGATGACCGTGTCCGATGTGCGCATCGCGAGAGTGCGCGCGGCGTCCCACAGGGCGTCCGGCAGCTCGGGATGCACCTGCTCGCCGCGAGCGGCGCGCTCGGCGAGGTCGAACGCGCGCTCCAGATCCTCGACGGCTGCGCGGTAGGTCGCGAAGTCCTCGGCGTTCACTCGCCCGTCCGGACGCGGACGGGCATCGCGCGCCCGCTCGAGCGCGGCGAGAAACGTCGCGGTCGCAGGCTGACGTCCGTCGCTCATCTGCGGGAAGGCGATGGCGCGAGCAGGATCCGTCTCGTACTCCATCCAGCGCGCGAGCAGCGCGTCATGGCGCGCGCGCAGCCGCTCCAGCGGCAGCAGTCCGCTGGAGGAGATCGCCGACCGCTCGGTCGAGACCCGCACCCGGCTCGCCTTGACGCGCGCGACGGCGGCGCGCGCCGACAGCTGCGCATCGCGCAGGGCACGGCGGGCGGATGCCACGGCCGCGGCGTCCGCGCGGGCGGCGGCCCGGTCGGCCACCACCCTCGCCAGATCCGCTCTGGCGATGCGAGCGGCGTCCGCCGCCGCCCGCGCATCGAGCTGCGCGCGGCGCAGCTCGTGCCGCGCTGCGTCATAGCCGAGCCGCCTGCCGTTCACCGTCCCCCGCCTTCGCATGATCGCGTACCCGGTCGCTCCCGCTCCGGCCGCCGTAGGGGCGACCCACCACAGCTCGGTGACGAGCAGCAAGATCGGGTCCACCTCTCCAACCTAAACTCAGACCGGCCTCCGTGCCAGGCCGCCGGCCTGTTCTCAGACGAGGGTCTCCTGCCAGGCCGCGTGCAGCTGCGCGAACTTGCCCGAGCCGCCGATGAGCGTCTGGGGGGTGTCGTCCTCGATGATCCGGCCGTGCTCCATCACCAGCACCCGGTCGGCGATCGCCACCGTCGACAGGCGGTGCGCGATGATGATCGCCGTGCGGTCGGCGAGCAGCGTCTGCAGCGCGTCCTGGATGAGCCGCTCGGAGGGGATGTCGAGCGACGCCGTCGCCTCGTCGAGGATGAGCACCGCAGGATCGGCGAGGAACGCCCGCGCGAACGAGATCAGCTGACGCTGCCCCGCCGACACGCGGCCACCGCGCTTGTTGACGTCCGTGCTGTAGCCGTCGGGCAGCGACGAGATGAACTCGTCAGCGCCCACCGCCCGCGCGGCGGCGCGGATCTCGTCGAGCGTCGCGTCTGGCCTGCCGAGCGCGATGTTGTCGGCGACCGTGCCGCTGAACAGGTACGCCTCCTGCGTCACCATCACGATCGCGCGTCGCAGATCCTTCGGGTGCAGCATCCGCAGGTCGACGCCGTCGAGCGTCACCCGCCCTGCGGACGGGTCGTAGAAGCGCGAGATGAGCTTGGCGAGGGTGGACTTGCCAGCGCCCGTCGTACCCACCAGCGCGATCGTCTGACCCGCGGGGATGTCGAGCGAGAAGTCTGGCAGGATCGTCTTCTCATCGTTGTACGCGAACGTGACGTCGTCGAAGCGGAGCGCCCCACGTGACTCCCACAGGTCGATCGGCTTCGCCGGATCGGGCACGGTCGGCTGCTCCTCGAGCACGCCGGACACCTTCTCGAGCGCCGCGGTGGCCGACTGATAGGAGTTCAGGAACATCGCGATCTCCTGCATCGGCGCGAAGAAGTTGCGCACGTACAGCACCGTCGCGAGCAGCACGCCGACGCCCAGCGCGCCGTCGGCGACGCGCAGCCCGCCCCACAGCACGACAGCGGCGAGGGTGAGGGCGGCGATGCCCATCAGCCCGGGCTCGAACGTGCCGAACAGCACCATCGAGCGCCGGTTGACATCGCGATAGTCGCCGGCCACGGCGCGGAACGCCGCGTCGTTGCGCGGCTCCTTGCGGAACGACTTCACCGCGCGAATGCCGGTCATCGTCTCGACGAACTGCACGATCACCTTGGCGCTGATCACCCGCGATTCGCGGTACACCACCTGCGAGCGGCTGTAGAACCAGCGCATCAGCACGACCAGCGGGATGCCGGCGAGCAGCAGGATCGCGCCGGACTGCCAGTCGGCGATGGCCAGCGCGATGAACGTGAACAGTCCGAACAGCATGCCCGAGACGAGGTTGTTCAGGCCGCCGTCGAGCAGCTCCCGGATGGAATCCAGGTCGCTCGTCTGACGCGAGATGATCCGGCCGGAGGTGTACGACTCGTGGAACTCCAGGCTCAGGCGCTGGGTGTGCAGGAAGATGCGCTTGCGCAGATCGAGCAGCACCGCCTGCGTGATCCGGGCCGCGAGCACGACGTACAGCCCGATCAGGGCCGAGGCGGCGATCCCCGCCAGCAGATAGATGACGGTGACGGTGATCGCCGGCATCCAGTCGGCCGTCTCCAGCAGCTGCGGCAGGGCGCGATCCAGCGCGATGCCGATGAGGATGGGACCGGCCACCTGCAGCGCCGTCGAGACGACCAGCACCACCGCGGCGATGATGATGCGCAGCCGCAGCGGCGCGATGAGCGAGCCGAGCAGCCGCAGCGAGCGCTGGCGGATCTCGCGGCTCTCAGCCTTCGTGTAGTCGGAGCGGTCTTCGCCCTGGGTGCCTGCGATGCTCATGCCTGCACCTCCTCTTCGTCGATCTGGGTCGCTGAGCCTTCGCCCACCTGGGTCGCTGAGCCCTCGCCCACCTGGGTCGCTGAGCCCTCGCCCACCTGGGTCGCTGAGCCCTCGCCCACCTGGGTCGCTGAGCCTGTCGAAGCGTCGATGATGTCGATCGCGCCGGTGCGCGCCGCCTCCTCGGCCTCGAGGCTCGAGATGACGTGCCGGTAGTGCGAGCTGGTGCGCAGCAGCTCGGAGTGAGTGCCGACGGCAGTGATGCGTCCCCGCTCGAGCAGGGCGACGCGGTCGGCGAGCGCGACCGTCGACGGGCGGTGCGCGACGATCAGCGCTGTCGTCTCGGCGAGCACGTGGCGCAGCGCCTCCTCCACGAGCGCCTCGGTGTCGACGTCGAGAGCCGAGAGCGGGTCGTCGAGCACGAGCACCCTGGGAGCGGCGGCGACGGCGCGAGCGAGCGCCAGGCGCTGACGCTGGCCGCCCGACAGGCTCAGCCCCTCCTCGCCGATGACCGTCTCCACACCCTCGGGCAGCGTGTCGACGAATCCGGCCTGGGCGACATCGAGCGCCTCGCGCAGCACGCGCTCGCCCTCGTCACCGTGGACGTCGAGGTCGGCCCGGCCCAGCAGCACGTTCTCCCGCACGGATGCCGAGAACAGCGTCGCGTCCTCGAACGCCATCGCCACGTGCCGGCGCAGCTCGGACAGCTCGAGGTCGCGCACGTCGACGCCGTCGAGGGTCACGCGGCCCCCGGTGACGTCGTACAGCCGCGCCGGCAGCGTGGTGAGCGTCGTCTTGCCCGAGCCGGTGAGGCCGACCAGCGCCATGGTCTCCCCCGGGCGCAGCACGAGGTCGATGCCGTCGAGCAGATCACGTTCGTGCGCGCCGGCGTCCTGGTACCGGAAATGCGCGCCCTCGAAGGCCAGCTCGCCGCGGGGCTGCCCGAGCCGCACCGGCTGCTCGGGGTCGGTGATCGTGTTCGTCTCCTGGAAGATCTCGAACACGCGGTCGGTCGCGGTGCGCGCATCGAGCATGAACGAGAACAGGAAGCCGATCGACTCGATCGGCCAGCGCAGCACGGCGGCCATGGCGAAGAAGGCGAACAGCTGCGGCACGTCGATCTGCCCCTGCACGATCAGCCAGATGCCCGAGATGAGGCTGAGCCCGAACGCGATCTGCGGCATGAGGTCGAGCCAGAACCAGATCTCGGCGATCGCGCGTCCCTTGCGCAGCTCGGTCTCGCGCAGAGTCTCGGCCTGCCGGCTGAACCGCACGAGAGCGTGCTTGCCGCGGCCGAAGGCCTTGAGCACGCGGATGCCGTGCACGCTCTCCTCGACGCTGGTCGCCAGGTCACCCGCCTGGTCCTGGCTGCGCCGCGCGAGCGCGCCGTAGCGCTTCTCGAACAGGTAGCCCTGGATCCACATGGGCACGCCGGTGACGAGGAAGATCGCGCCGAGCAGCCAGTGCCAGCGGAACAGCAGCACCGCGCCGATCGCGATGGTGAGGATGTTGACGACCAGCAGGATCAGACCGAATGCCAGCCACCGCCGGATGATGTTGATGTCCTGCATCATGCGGCTGAGCAGCTGACCCGACTGCCAGCGGTCGTGGAAGGCGACGGGAAGGCCCTGCAGTCGCGAGTACAGCTCGGAGCGCATCTGGTACTCGACCTCGGTGGCCGGGGTGAGGACGAACCAGCGACGCAGCCACACCATCGCCGCCTCTCCGAGCGAGAGGGCCAGCACGCCGAACGCACCGGCGAGGATGAACCCGATCGAGCCGTCGGCTCCGGCTCCGAGGTCGAAGTTCTTCACGACCTGCTCGAGCACGATCGGGATCATCAGCGCGATCACGGCGGCGGCGAGCGCGCTGAGCGCGCCGCCGATCAGGCGGCCGAAGATCGGCTGCACGAAGGGCTTCAGCCGCCAGAGCGCGGCGAAGGTGGACAGGGACGACGAAGACGAGCTGGCAGACATGACTCTCGGTTGCGTGGCGAGTGGGTGACGAAGACAGGGCGGATGCCATGGCATCCGGTGCGAGCGGGGCGCGAGGCGACCTCGGGGTCGCGCGCCGCGCGGCTCAGTCGCGCAGGCGGGGCGCGCGCGAGCCGAGGAGGGTCGTGACAGTCGTCGTGATCATGGTGTCCCCCTGGCTCGGCTTCGTCGCCCGGTCGGCGCGACAGCCTTCGAGCCTATTGCTGAGCCGGTCTCCGGCGCAAGAGCGCCCCGTCGGTCAGATCTCGCCGCGCTCGCGGGCGAGCAGGCTCAGCTTCACCGGCAGTCCCCACGCGAAGCCGCCGAGCGACCCGTCCGAGCGCAGCACGCGGTGGCAGGGCACGAACAGCGCCGGTGCGTTGCGGGCACAGATCGACGCAGCGGCGCGAACAGCCTGAGGGCTGCCGAGCGCGACGGCGAACTGGCTGTAGCTGAGCGGGCGTCCGGGCTCGATGCGGCGCAGCGCGTCCCATCCGGCGGCCTGCAGCACCGTGCCGCGCTGACGCACCACCACGGCGTCGATGGCCTGCAGATCACCGTCGTAGTATGCGCGGGCCGCGTGCACGGCATCCGTCTCCCCCTCGGCGACCGCGGTGGGGCGCAGTGCGGGGTGCACGCGTGCGATGATCGCGGCCTGGTCGTCGGTCCAGCCCGACGCGAGCACCCGCTGGGCCTCGTCGACGAGGATCGTGAGTGGGCCGTCGGGCGTCGGGGTGGTCTGGACGAGCGCGGTCATGGCTTCTCCTTCGTGGCTGCGCGCGCGGGGCGGCGCGGCGGGCGGGCGGGCACCGCCCGCCACAGATGTGCGGTGAGGTAGCTGCGCCACGGTGCGGTGCGCGCGGCCCAGGCGGTGAGGGATGCCGGATCGCCCGGGAGTCCGGATGCGACGGCCCCGGCGCGCACAGCCACGTCGCCCGGCAGGAAGACGTCGGGGTCGCCGATCACGCGCATGCGCACGTAGTCGGCCGTCCACGGACCGATGCCGGGCATCGCCAGCAGAGCCGCCCGCTGCTCGGCGGCGTCGTCGCCCACGGTGAGGACGAGTGACCCGTCGACGAGCGCCGCCGCGGCGCCGGTGATGGCGCGGATGCGCGCCGCCGGCCCGCGCAGCACCTCGGCGCCGTGCTCGGCGATCGCCGCCATGGTCGGGAACAGCAGCCCGCCGTCTTCGGTCCGCTCCCCCAGCTGGTCGGCGAGCGCGGTGAGCGCGGTGCGGGCGGCAGCGACGGTGATCTGCTGTCCCACCATGGCGCGGATGAGCATCTCGTGCGGGTCGGCGGCGCCGGGCACCCGGATGCCGGGGACGGCCGCCACGAGCGGCACCAGCTCGGGGTGCGCGGAGAGCGCGTCGTCGACCGCCTGAGGGTCGGAGTCCAGGTCGAACAGCCGGCGAGCGGTCGCGACGAGAGGCGCGAGATCCGCGAGGCGTGTGACCTTCGCGCGCAGGCGCAGCTGCCCCTCCGGCGTCTGCCGGATCTCGAAGTGCGCGGGACCGCCAGGCATCCGAAGGTGGCGAGCGAACGATGTCGCGGTCGCCGTCTCCATTCCCGGGAGGGCGCGCGCCGCCATCCAGGCGAACAGGCCCGAGGTGTCGATCGGCGTGCGATGCGGCAGCAGCAGGTCGATGACGCCCTTCGCGGCGTCGTCATCCGCCGCGAACCGCGGGCCGTGGGCGGCCGAGCGGCGCTTCGCACGCAGCTCTCCCGGGGTCATCTCGAACACCTCGCGGATCGTGTCGTTGCACTGCCGGATGCTCGCGAACCCCGCTGAGAACGCGACCTCCGAGATCGGCAGGTCGGTGCCGACGAGCAGCATGCGCGCGGTGTGCGCGCGATGTGCCCTGGCGAGTGCCAGCGGGCCCGCGCCGAGCTCGGTGGTCAGCATGCGCGTGAGGTGCCGGGGCGAGTAGCCGAGGCGGCGGGCGAGGCCGGGCACCCCCTCCTGCTCGACCACGCCGGACGCGATCAGGCGCATCGCGCGGGCTGCCGCGTCTCCCCGGAGGTTCCAGGCGGGCGAACCCGGGGCGGCTTCCGGCAGGCAGCGCTTGCAGGCCCGGTATCCGGCCTCGTGTGCCGCGGCGCTGGTCGGATAGAAGGTGACGTTCTCGGGTTTCGGAGTGCGGGCGGGGCAGCTCGGGCGACAGTAGATGCGGGTCGAGCGCACGGCGGTGACGAACTGCCCGTCGAAGCGGGTGTCCTTCGCGGTGATCGCGCGGTAGCGCTCGTCGTGCTCTGCGGTGCTGCCCATGTCTTCATGCTGTCACGCCCGCGCGTCGGCGGCTGGCGGGAATCGGACACGACAGTCCCCACCCTGCCGACACCCCCAGCTGTCGCCGAGACCCCTAGATATAGACGTCCATACCTGGGGGCCTCGACGTGAAGTGGGGGTGTCGGCGACGCGCAGCGCGGGGCGATGCACCGCGAGTTCGCTCCCGCTCAGTGGAAGAAGTGGCGCTCTCCGGTGAAGAACATCGTCACGCCGGCCTTGCGGGCGGCGTCGACCACCTCTTCGTCGCGCACCGAGCCGCCGGGCTGCACGATCGCGGTGACGCCCGCGTCGATGAGCACCTGCGCGCCGTCGGCGAAGGGGAAGAAGGCGTCGGATGCGGCGACGGAGCCGGCAGCACGGTCGCCCGCCCGCTCGACGGCGAGGCGGCACGAGTCGACCCGGTTGACCTGACCCATGCCCACGCCGACGGTGGCGTTGTCCTTGGCCAGCACGATCGCGTTCGACTTCACCGCACGGCACGCCTTCCACGCGAAGATGAGGTTCTCCATCTCCACGTCATCGGGGCGCTCGCCCGAGACGAGCTCCCAGTTCGTCGCGACCGAGACGATGTCGTCAGGGAAGAGATCAGCATCCTGCAGCAGCAGACCGCCGGAGACGAGACGCACATCCATCCGCTCCTGCCGCCAGTCGGCGGGCAGCTGCAGCAGCCGCAGGTTCTTCTTCGCCTTGAACACCTCGAGCGCAGCCGGCTCGAACGCCGGTGCGACGATCACCTCGGTGAAGATGTCCTTCAGATTCTCGGCCATCTTCAGGGTCACCGTGCCGTTGGCGGCGATCACTCCGCCGTACGCCGACACCGGGTCGCACTCGTGGGCGCGCAGGTGCGCACTGGCGATCGGGTCGAGGGCGTTGCGCGCAGTCGTCGCGATGCCGCACGGGTTGGCGTGCTTGATGATCGCGACGGCCGGCTGCACCATGTCGTACGCAGCGCGCAGTGCGGCGTCGGCGTCGACGTAGTTGTTGTACGACATCTCCTTGCCCTGCAGCTGCGTCGCCTGGGCGATGCCGTGACCGCCGGCGCGCGTGTAGATCGCGCCGCGCTGGTGCGAGTTCTCGCCGTAGCGCAGGGTGGCCAGGCGCTCGGCTTTCACGGTGAGGTGCGCGGGCAGGTCCCCGCCCTCCGCGAGGGTCCCCTCCGAGAACCACTGCGCGACAGCCGAGTCGTAGCTGGCCGTGTGCGCGAAGGCGCGTGCGGCGAGCTCGCGGCGGTGCACGAGGGTCGTGCCGCCCTCGGCGATCGCCTCGATGATCGCGGGGTACGACTCGGGCGACACGACGATCGCGACGTTCGCGTGGTTCTTCGCCGCGGCCCGCACCATCGCGGGCCCCCCGATGTCGATCTGCTCGACGATGGCGTCGGGCTCGGCACCGGATGCCACCGTCTCGACGAACGGGTAGAGGTTGACGACGACGAGCTCGAACGGCTCGATGCCGAGGTCGGCGAGCTGACGCTCGTGGTCCTCCAGGCGCAGGTCGGCCAGCAGGCCGCCGTGCACCTTCGGGTGCAGGGTCTTGACCCGGCCGTCGAGCATCTCGGCGACGCCGGTGACCGACGCGACGTCGGTGACCTCGTGGCCGGCGTCGCGAATCGTCTGCGCCGTCGAGCCGGTCGAGACGATCTCGATGCCCGCCTCAGTCAGAGCCTCGGCGAGATCGATCAGGCCGGACTTGTCGCTCACCGAGACCAGGGCGCGCTTGACCCGCACGAGGTCGCGATCGCGGTACAGCGAGGGGTCGAGGCTGGGGCCGGCCATGAGGGTGCTCCTTCGTTCGGGCGAGGTCGTGTGGGTGTCAGCGGGAGAGTGTGAGCTCGCCCGTGGCGATGCGCTGCACGGCATCGATCAGCAGGCGTCGCTCGACGGGCTTGATGCGGTCGTGCAGGGTGGCTTCGGTGTCGCCAGGCAGCACCGGCACGCGCTCCTGGGCGAGGATCGGTCCGCTGTCGATGCCGTCGTCGATCACGATGATGCTCGCTCCGGTCTCGGTGGCGCCGGCGGCCAGCGCGTCGCGCACGCCGTGCGCGCCGGGGAACTCGGGCAGATATGCGGGATGCGTGTTGATGATGTTCGGTGCGTAGCGCTCGACGACGGCCGGGGGCAGCAGGCGCATCAGTCCGCTGAGCACGATGAGGTCGGGCCGCCAGGCATCCAGCTGCTCGGCCAGCTCTCGACCCCACTCCTCGCGACTGGCGTAAGCCGTGTAGGGCACGGTGAAGGAGGGGATGCCGAACTCCTCGGCCTGCGCGAGACCTGCGGCGTCGCGGTCGGCGCCGACGGCGATGACCCTGGCCGGGAAATCGGGGTGACTCGCCGCCTCGAGCAGGGCTCGAAGGTTCGAGCCGGTACCGGAGATGAGTACGGCGAGCGTCAGCACCCGGTCAGTCTACCGGGGCGGTGAGCCCGGCCATCTCCTCGTTCCAGCGGTCGATGCGCTCTTCGGCGAGCTCGTCGCGATGCCGCGGTGCGAGCAGCAGGATGCCGGCGCCGATGAGCACCTCGATGCCGATCGCGAGCGCGAGCGGCCCGGGGGCGGGCCCGGCCTGGGCGAGCCGGCCGGGGCCGATCGAGCCGGATGCCAGCACCGCCGCCAGCGCGGCTGCGCCGGCGGTCAGCGCCGCGATGGCGACGGCGATGGCCGCTCGCGGCCCGTACCCGCCTGCGGTGTTCTCCCAGACCAGCCGTGAGCGCACCATCCATCCGGCCACGGCGCCGCACGCGATCGGCACGAGCACGCACACCAGCATCCAGATCGACGAGTTCTCGGGCACGAGTCCGAGCACGGGAATGCCGGGCACGACGCCCAGCTCGGTGCCGGCGGGAGAGACGGATGTGCCCACGCCGAGGGCGAAGCCGGGGCCGGCGAGCCAGCTCGCAGCCCACACGATGAGGGTCGGCAGGTAGGCCAGGTGAGCGAGGGTGAGCATAGCCGCGCCGAGTGCGTCGACGTGCGCCGCCTCGAACAGCGCCACGACCTCCCCGCCGCGCAGCAGCGTCATGACGGCGATGCCGACAGCGGACGCACCGGTCAACGCGACCGCCGCGACCGCCGCGCCCCGGACGGCCTCGCCCGGCACGGCAGCCCACTCGCCCCAGGAGTCGATGACATCGCGAAGCCTGTCGATCAGTCCGTCGTCGCCCTCCGCCCACGCGTGGCGGACGGCGCCCGCGAGCGCACCGACCGCATACGCCGCGACGGGGATCAGGATCGCAGCCCACAGCGAAGCCTGCAGCACGTCCGAGCCGCAGCTCAGCGCGACGCCTGCGGAGAGCGCGGCGAAGGCGAGCACTCCCCCGGTGGCTCCGGAGACCCAGCGGCCGGCGACGGCGGCGCGACGGCCGGAGCGTGCGGCGAAGAGCAGGGTGAACATCAGCAGCGCCAGCGGGGGCACCGAGAGGGCAAACCGGGCGGCGTCCTTCGGGATGGCGAGGCCCGAGAGCAGGGCATCCGGAAGCACCACCTCGAGGGGCACCCCGTGCCCGAACTGCCAGAGCGTGCCGCTCACCGGCCAGAGCGCACCCCAGTCGGCGTCGAGCCCGAACGCCAGCACCCAGAGCAGGGTGAACGGCGCGAGCACGACGGCGAGCCCGACGGCGGCCGCGATGGCGGCGTCGAGGGCGGCGAGAAGCGCGACGATGAGGCGTTGCATGACGGATCGAGCCTACGTCGTGCATCCGCCGCGTATGCTGCGGCCACGCGCGGTGCGGCGAACCCGGTAGATTCTCTTCGGAGGTCCCCCCGATGACTGATGCCCCTGTGCGCACTGACGCCGAACCGCGCAACGCGATCGACCGCTTCTTCGAGATCACTCGACGAGGTTCGAGCTTCGCCGCCGAGATCCGCGGAGGTGTGGTCACGTTCGTGACGATGGCCTACATCGTCATCCTGAACCCGATCATCCTCTCCAGCGGGACCGACATCGACGGATCCCAGCTCGACTTCGTGCAGCTGAGCGCCGTGACGGGCCTCACCGCCGCTGTCATGACGATCCTGTTCGGTCTCGTCGCGCGCCTTCCGTTCGGCTTCGCCGCCGGCCTGGGCATCAACGCGTTCCTCGCCTTCTCTGTCGTCGGCGAGGTCACCTGGCCCGAGGCCATGGGCCTGGTGGTCATCAACGGCCTGATCATCGTGCTGCTCAGCGCCACGGGCCTGCGCCGGATGATCTTCGACGCCGTTCCCATGCAGCTGAAGATCGCGATCACCGTGGGCATCGGCCTGTTCATCGCGTTCATCGGCTTCGTGAACGCCGGCTTCGTGACCGCCGCCGCCTCGCCGCCCGTCGCGCTCGGCGTGGGAGGCTCGGTCGCCACCGTGCCCACGCTGCTCTTCGTGATCACCCTGCTGCTCACCGGCGTGCTCGTGGCCCGCCGGGTCAAGGGCGGCATCCTCATCGGCCTGGTCTCGGGCACCGTGCTGGCGGTCATCGTCGAGGCGATCTGGCATGTCGGCGCCAAGGGCGACGACAATCCCGGCGGCTGGGGGCTGTCTGTGCCGGCCCTGCCGGAGCAGCTGGTCAGCCTTCCCGACCTCTCGCTCGTCGGCCAGTTCGACCTGTTCGGCGGCTTCGGCCGCATCGGCGCGCTGGCCGCTCTCATGCTCGTCTTCACCCTCGTCTTCACGAACTTCTTCGACGCGATGGGCACCATGACCGGCCTCGCGAAGGAGGCGGAGCTCGCCGACGAGCGCGGCAACTTCCCGCGCCTGAAGTCGGCCCTGATCGTCGAGGGTGTCGGCGCCGTCGTCGGCGGCGCGACCTCCTCGTCGTCGAACACGGTGTTCGTCGAATCGGGCGCCGGAATCAGCGAAGGGGCTCGCACCGGCTTCGCGAACCTCGTCACCGGAGGCCTCTTCCTGATCGCGATGTTCTTCACGCCGCTGGTATCGATCGTGCCCACCGAGGTGGCGGCCGCCGCGCTGGTGATCGTCGGGGCGCTCATGATGAGCCAGATCCGCTTCATCGACCTGACCGACTTCTCCGCCCTGTTCGGCGTCTTCCTCACCGTGTCCGTGATGCCGATGACCTACTCGATCGCGAACGGCATCGGCGCCGGCTTCATCGGCTGGGTCGCCGCGCGGGCGTTCTCGGGTAAGGCGAAGGAGATCAGCCCGCTGCTGTGGATCGTGGCGGCCGGGTTCGTGATCTACTTCGCCCGCGGGCCGGTGGAGATGCTGCTCAGCTGAGCCGCCGATCCCCTTCCCTCCTTTCCCGGTGAGGCACGGCGGGCCGCAGGCGTAGCCTCGTAGAGGCGGGCACGAGGCCCGCCGTGAAGGGATCAGGATGCTGTTCGAGAACAAGGTGGCGCTCGTCACCGCCGCCGGGGCCGGGATCGGCCGCGCGATCGCTGTCAGGCTGGCGGCGGAGGGTGCCCGCGTGGTCGTCTCCGACGTGGACGACGCGTCGGGTGAGCAGACGGTCGCGCTCATCGTCGAGGCAGGTGGCACGGCGGTCTATCAGCGCACGGATGTCGCCGACGACGCGCAGGTGCGCGAGCTGGTGCAGCGTGCCGTGAACGAGTACGGAGCTCTCGACCTGGCGGTGAACAACGCCGGGCTGGGAGCCGCGCCCAAGCCGCTGCAGGACATCACGGATGCCGAGTGGCAGCGCACCATCAGCGTGACGCTCACGGGCACGTTCCAGTCGATGCGCGCGCAGCTCGCGCAGATGACCGCTCAGGGCACCGGGGCGATCGTGAACATCGCCTCCATCGCCGGCCTGCAGTCCACCTCGCAGCTGACGCCGTACGGCGCGAGCAAGCACGGAGTGGTGTCGCTGACGATGTCGGCCGCGGCCGAGAACGCCGCTTCCGGCATCCGCATCAACGCGGTCGCGCCCGGCCCCATCGAGACCGCCGCGCTGGCGTCGCTTCCCGAGGAGTCCAAGCGCCGCTATGCCGACGAGGTGCCCATGAAGCGCCTGGGTCGCTCAGAGGACATCGCCGAGGCGACCGCATTCCTGCTCTCGGACGCTGCCGGATTCATCACGGGCGTCACGCTGCCCGTCGACGGCGGCTCGCTGGTGCGCTGAGGCGCGCGCGGTACCGCGCCGAGCATGACGAAGGCCCCGGGGTGGAGCCCGGGGCCTTCGTGTACGAGTCTAGCTCAGATCAGAGACCCTCGACGATGGCGCGCATCAGGTCGGCGGCCTCGGAGGGTGTCTTGCCCACCTTGACGCCGGCGGCCTCGAGGGCCTCCTTCTTGGCCTGAGCGGTTCCGGCCGAGCCCGAGACGATGGCGCCGGCGTGGCCCATGGTCTTGCCTTCGGGGGCGGTGAAGCCGGCGACATAGCCCACGACGGGCTTGGTGACGTTGGCCTTGATGTAGTCGGCCGCGCGCTCCTCGGCGTCGCCGCCGATCTCGCCGATCATGACGATGGCCTTGGTCTCGGGGTCTGCCTCGAACGCGGCGAGCGCGTCGATGTGCGTGGTGCCGATGACCGGGTCGCCGCCGATGCCGATGGCGGTCGAGAAGCCCAGGTCCCGCAGCTCGAACATCATCTGGTAGGTCAGCGTGCCCGACTTCGAGACGAGACCGATCGGGCCCTTGCCGGTGATGTTCGCCGGGGTGATGCCGACCAGCGCCTCGTCGGGGGTGATGATGCCGGGGCAGTTCGGGCCGATGATGCGGGTCTTGTTGCCCTTCTCGGTCGCGTACGCCCAGGCCTCGGCGCTGTCGCCGACGGGCACGCCCTCGGTGATGACGACGAGCAGCGGGATCTCGGCGTCGATGGCCTCGACCATGGCGTCCTTGGTGAAGGCGCCGGGCACGAAGGCGATCGAGACGTCGGCACCGGTCTTCTCCATGGCCTCGGCGACCGAGCCGAAGACGGGAAGCTCGACGGCGTTGCCGTCCTTGTCGGTGTGCGCGACGGTCGTGCCGGCCTTGCGGGCGTTCACACCGCCCACGACGTTCGTGCCCGCCTTGAGCATCAGTGCGGTGTGCTTGGTGCCCTCGCCGCCGGTGATGCCCTGGACGATGACCTTGGAGTCCTTGTTGATGAAGATCGACATGTCTGTTCCTTAAATCCGGTCCCTGAGCCCGTCGAAGGGTCAGGCGTTCGCCAGCTCGGCGGCCTTGTCGGCGCCCTCGTCCATGGTGGCGGCGAGGGTGACCAGCGGGTGGTTGGCGGCGGCGAGGATCTCGCGCCCCTCTTCGACCTGGTTGCCGTCGAGACGCACGACGAGCGGCTTGGTGGCCGCGTCGCCGAGGATCTCGAGGGCCTTCACGATGCCCTCGGCGACCGCGACGCAGGACGTGATGCCGCCGAAGACGTTCACGAACACGCTCTTGACCTGCTCGTCGCCGAGGATGACGTCGAGTCCTGCGGCCATGACGGTGGCGGATGCGCCGCCGCCGATGTCGAGGAAGTTCGCCGGCTTCACTCCGCCGTGCTTCTCACCGGCGTATGCGACGACGTCGAGGGTCGACATGACCAGACCCGCGCCGTTGCCGATGATGCCGACCTGTCCGTCGAGCTTGACGTAGTTGAGGCCGGATGCCTTGGCCTTCGCCTCGAGGGGGTTCTCGGAGTCCTTGTCGGCGAGGGCCTCGTGCTCGGGGTGCCGGATCTCGGACGCGTTGTCGTCGAGGGTCACCTTGCCGTCGAGGGCGATGATGTCGCCGTCTTCGGTGCGCACCAGCGGGTTGACCTCGACGAGCGTGGCGTCCTCGCCCTTGTAGACGTCGTAGAGCTTGACGAAGACGTCGGCAACCTTCTCGACGAGCTCTTCGGGGAAGTTGGCGGCCTGGGCGATCTCGACGGCCTTCGCCTTGTCGATGCCGGTCAGCGGGTTGACCTCGACGCGTGCGAGAGCCTCGGGCTTCTCGACGGCGAGCTGCTCGATCTCCATGCCGCCCTCGACGCTGCACAGCGACAGGTACGAGCGGTTGGCGCGGTCGAGCAGCACCGAGAAGTAGAACTCCTCCGCGATGCGTGCGCCCTGCGCGACCATGACGCGCTTGACGACGTGGCCCTTGATGTCGAGACCGAGGATGGCCTTCGCGGCCTCGTATGCCTCGTCGGGGGTCTTGGCGACCTTGACACCGCCGGCCTTGCCGCGGCCACCGGTCTTGACCTGTGCCTTGACGACCACGACACCGCCGATCTTCTCGGCGGCCGCCTTCACCTCCTCAGGGGTGTCGGCGACGATGCCGGCGAGGACCGGCACTCCGTACTTCTCGAAAACGTCTCGTGCCTGGTACTCGTACAGATCCACTGTGGTTCCTTCACTGGGCTGCTGTCTGGTCTGGTGATTCTCTCGATGTCGAGACATCGACCAGTGCCCCAGCCTACTACCGCCCTCTGAACGGCCCGACACCGTCGGCCCCACGAGCCGACGCCTCCGGTACGATTCATGAGCGTCGAGGCAGGGGGACGAGATGACGGACACCTTCGACTGGTCGGATCCGGTGGCGACTCGCGCGCGCATCGAGCAGCAGGTGAGGGATGCGGAGCGCCGCGCCGCACAGGCCGCGCAGGTGCGCGACGACATCGCCGGCGTGCGCGAGCAGGCGGCCTCTCCGGGGCGCGACGTCACCGTGACAGTGGACGCCTCCGGTCGCCTCGCCGACGTCGCGCTGACCGATGCCGCGCTGCAGCGCACTCCCGCCGCCCTCGGTGCCCTCATCGTCGCCCTCGCCGCCACGGCGCAGAAGGCAGCGGGCGCGCGGGCGGTCGAGATCGCGGCGGAGGCGTTCGGCGCGGAGGACGCTGCCGTCGCGCATCTGCGTGACGAGATCGCCGAACTTCCCGATCCGAGCCAGGACGGCCGACCTCAGATCGAGTACCGCTGATGGCCGAGCTGATCGCCGTCGACACCGAGACCGTCCGCCAGCACGCGCAGCGCGTCGCGCAGATCGCATCGGATATCCGGCTTGCCGAGAACGCCGCTGGCTCGATGAACGTCGGCGGCGGCGCCTTCGGCGTGATGTGCGCCTTCCTCGTCCCCCCGGCGCAGCTCGTCTCATCGATCGCTGCGGGCGCCATCACCGCGGCCGCAACGATGCTGGAGGAGTCCGAGGAGCAGCTCCGTGGCCTGGCGGACGACTTCGATGAAGGAGAGCAGCGCCAGCTCGACACGATCCGAGGGCTGCTCTCGTCCGTGGAGGGCGCTCGCCGATGACTCCTCCGAACCCGTTGGTGGCGGGCCCGATCGATCCGACGACGCCGTTCAGCGGAGCTGGTCTCCTCGAGGACGGCTACGACCTCGTCAACGCGATCGAGAGCGGCGATTGGGTCTCCGGAGGACTCTCGTCGTTCTCCGCACTCGCGAACACCGTGGCCACGGCCTTGGATCCGCTCGGCTCACTGATCGCCGCCGGTTTGGGGTGGCTGATGGACCACCTCGAGCCGCTCAAGGGCTGGCTCAATGACCTGACGGGCGATGCGGGCGAGGTGGCAGGCTTCGCGGCGACCTGGGGCAACATCGCGCAGCAGCTGCAGCAGGCGGGCCAGCTCCTCGACGCCCGGTTGGCCGACGTCAGTTCCATGTCGGGCGAAGCCATCGCCGCGTATCTCCGACTGCAGTCCGACGTCGCCGCCCACATCTCCGCGGCCGCTGCCTGGGCCGGCGGGATGAAGACGGGCATGGAGACCGCGTCCATGCTCGTGCAGATCGTGCACGAGCTGGTCCGCGACACGCTCTCGCAGCTGGTCGGATCCCTCATCTCCTATGCGAGCACGCTCGTCGTGTCGCTGGGCACCGCCACCCCGTACGTCATCGCACAGGCCACTAGCCGCGTCTCGGCCATGACCGCCCGGATCTCCGGCACCGTGCTCAAGCTCGTGGATGCCGTGACGGCCCTCACGAAGCATCTCGACGAGCTCAAGTCACTGTTCCAGCGACTGGGCGATCTCTTCTCGCGCGGCCCGGGTGGTGGGCACGGCCCGTCCGGCCCCGGAGCCCCGCACAGCCCTGGCGCTCCGCACGGCCCCGATGGCAGCTCCCCCGGCGGGTCGTCGCCCGACGGCCCCGACCGCTCCGGCCCTGGCGGCCCCAGTGTGCGCGACCAGAGCACGCTCACGGACGAGCAGATCCAGACGTACCTCGACCGCAACTATCCGGACTACGCCGACGACTTCGCGAACAGCGGCACGCTCCCACCCGACGTGCAGATCCCGAAGGGGCCGGAGGTGCTCCAGCCCGACGGGAGCATCGACTGGAGCCAGGTTCCCGGCGGAGGATACGTGCTGGACGCGGGCGGGGATCCGATCCGGCAGCCGCACACTCCACAGGTCGGGGATGTCCTCGACCGCTACGGTCCCGCCGACGGCCGGTACACCTCTCCGGTGCCCGAGAGCGGCCCGTACACGTACGATCAGCGCTCCCTGCCGTATGTGGAGAACCCGGCCCACTACCACCGCTACGAGGTCATGGGCGACATGTCCGACCTGCGCGCGGCATACGACGGTGCACCGCAGCAGGTGAGGGACGACCTGGCGGCCGCCGGCTTCAAACCTGAGTACCTCGGCTCGCAAGGATATCGAGGCGACATCGCCCCGGGCTTCGGCTCGACAGGCGGCGGCGTGCAGGCCCAGCTCCCGCTCTCCGTGGAGCACCTCCTCCTGCTGGGCGTGCTGAAGGAGACGACGTGACCGACCTCACTGCCGTCGGCGTGCGGTCGTGCACGATTCCCGAGTCAGCCACGAGCTGCCGGCCGCCATGCGAGGCCTGCGGAAGGAGACCGTATGAACCACCTCACCGCTGCTGAGGCGCAGCACATCATCCAGGAGGAGAAGCTCACCGCGACCGCCAACTGGTACGGCCGCACCGGCCGCCGCGAACGCTCGGCGTGGATCGATCGCGATGGGGACGACTGGATCGTGTGGGACACCGATGAGCGCGGGGACCGGTTCTACGGCCCCTCGCGCTTCGCGTCGGAGACCGAGGCGCTGGACCAGTTCCTCCGCATGGCGCGCGCCCACAAGGCCGCGGACTCCACTGCCTGCCGCCGGACCGAGGGGCGGGCATGACGGAGCTGTGGATCGGCCCCGACGGCGTCGCGCTCGATCGCGAGCCGCTCCCCCGCGGCGCAGAGGTGTGGGACATGTACGGACCGATCACCACCCGCTACGTGTACCTCGTCGAGAACGGCCGACCGGCCGCCTACCCCGAACGCTCCCTGCCGTGGGTCGAGAACCCGGCGGCGTACCACCAGTTCCTCGTCGTCGGCGACTGCGTCCATATCCGCGCGGCATACGAGCGCTCCGAGGACGCCGTCCTCCGACGCGACCTGGACGACCTGGTGGAGATCGGCTACTACCGCTGGGACGCCCCGATCTACGGCGGTCGTGTGGCTCCCGCTTTCGGTGAGCCGGGCGGGGCGTTCCAACTCGCGCTGCCGCTGCCCCTCTCGTTCTACGTGCGGCTCGGCCTGGTCCGCGAACTTTCCG
Organism: Microbacterium sp. NPDC089987; assembly: GCF_044748505.1. Classification (NCBI taxonomy): domain Bacteria; kingdom Bacillati; phylum Actinomycetota; class Actinomycetes; order Micrococcales; family Microbacteriaceae; genus Microbacterium; species Microbacterium sp. NPDC089987. The sequence goes on along the minus strand of NZ_JBIVGE010000001.1, from coordinate 468,658 downwards.
TCCCCGGAGTGCCTGCATGAATCGAGACAGCGTCCTCGCCGACCTCCGCGCTCGCGGACACTCGGGCTACTGCCTCTTCGACGATCCGCGCGGAAAGGCGAATGTCGTCGTCCTGGCCTTCGGCAGGAACGGATGCGAGACATGGATCCAGGATGAACGTGCGCAGACGATCCGCGGTTCGCTTCGCACATTCGCCGATGAGGGGAAAGCGCTGGCCGACTTCGCCCACCGTGTAGAGGTCTGGAACCGTGTCAGCGGTGTCCGCTCTCCCGGCAGCCACGCCTAGACGACACACCCGCGACCATTCGGGTCCGCGTCCGCACAGATCGCATTCAGCGGTGCGTGTCGCGGCTGCCCGCCTCCGCGGAGCGCGACCGCGGCCCCTACGGGATGCCCTTGCGTCCCGCCCTTCGGCGACAATGCTATTCGAGTTCCGACGCCGGCCTGTGATGCCCCGATCGACCATGCGAACGCCGGTTGATGCATCCCGTGCCGAGCCGCGAAGCGCTCACCCGCGGTCTAGGCTTTCGACATGCACGAATCCGCAGATCTGAGCACCGGCGTGGTCGCCGCGGCCCTCGAACTCTTCAGCGCCCAGGGCTTCGATCAGACCTCCGTCGAGCAGATCGCGAAGGCCGCGGGTGTCTCGCGGTCGACCTTCTTCCGCCAGTTCGGCGGCAAGGAGGACGTCGTGTTCATCGACCACGAGGCGCTGCTCGGTGAACTGCGGCAGTTCCTGGCCGAGCCGCACGACGACCCGTGGGCGGCGGTCTGCGAGGCGTCGGAGCGCGTGTTCACGCACTTCGCCCGCGATCCTGAGCTCGCCCGCCGGCGGTATGAGATCGTCCGCGAGGTGCCGGTGCTGCGCGATCGCGAGATCGTCACGGTTTTCCGGTACGAGCGGCTGTTCGACGAGTACCTGCGAGATTCGCTGCCGGGCATCGCGCCGATCGACGCCGTCGGTTTCTCGGCACTCATCACCGCCGTGCACAACCACGTGCTGCGCCAGCTGCTGCGTGGACGCCGCGTGCCGCTGACCGTGCTGCAGGAGGCGCTCGACGACGTGCGCCGCCGGTACGGCGTGCTGCCCGAGGCGGTCACACCGGCAGACGACGATGTCGTGGTCGCCGTGTTCCCGCGGTCGATGCCGGTCGCCGAGATCTCACGCCGGGTGCAGGCTCAGCTGTCCTGACCGGCAGCCTGCGTCATTCGTCGCAGCCGCACTTGCCTGCGGCGTTCTTCACCATGAAGCACACGTCGCACACGCCGTAGTCGCGTTCGCTGAGGTTGGTCGCCTTCGGCGCCCGCGGCTCGGGAGCGGGGCGGGATGCGGCAGGCTTGCGCACACCGGATGCCGGACGCTTCCCGGCCGAAATGCTCGGCAGCCCGCTGGGCTGGTTCACGTAGAAGTACGGCGCGCGTCCCTCGCTGGGCAGCAGCGGCAGCACGCGCCCGCCCACGCTCACCTGCTCGTCTTCGGCGAAGCCGTTGATATAGGTGCGGCCGATGTGCAGCGGTGCTTCGGGGGTGCGACGGATCGCCTCGATGTACCTGCCGCGATCGATGTAGCTGCTGATACCGACGGCGTCGGTCACCGCGGCGATGAACTCGTGATTCTCAGGCGGCAGCCGGTGGGCGCGCAGCGCCTCCGCGAGGGATCGGTACGGACGGGAGGTTCCTGCGGGGGTCGGACCCTGTACTTCGTTCATCACATCCATTGTCTCATCCGCAAGGCCCGCTGTCGCCCGTCCTGCCCGTGCCATACTCGTCGGATCCGACCCGGGAGGACCGGCACATGTACGACATCCCTGCTCCGATGCTCGCCAAGGCTGCGGCATCCATCCCCGACTCGGCGAAGAAGCCGATGCTGTACGAACCGAAGTGGGACGGCTTCCGCGGGCTCGTCGCCTGGGACGGCGAGACGCTCGAGATCGGCTCGCGCGGAGCCAAGCCGCTCACGCGCTACTTCCCCGAGCTGGTCGAGCAGCTCGCCGGCATCCTGCCCGGCCCCTGTCTGCTCGACGGCGAGATCGTCGTCGCGACCGGGCCCGCAGGGGCGCAGCGGCTCGACTGGGAGGCGCTCAGCCAGCGCATCCATCCGGCCGCCTCGCGGGTCGCGAAGCTGGCCGCCGAGACCCCGGCCATGTTCATCGCCTTCGACCTCCTCGCCGAGGGCGAGGAGGATCTGCAGCAGCATCCGTTCCGCGAACGGCGGGCGCGGCTCGAGCGGATGCTGTCGGTAGCCCCGCATCCGCTGCACCTGACCCGCACGACGGACGATCCCGACCTCGCCCGTAGCTGGCTGGCGGAGTTCGAGGGCGCAGGCTTGGACGGCGTCGTCGCGAAGCCGCTCGACGATCCGTACGCGCCAGGCAAGCGCACCCTGATCAAGATCAAGCACGCGCGCAGCGCCGACGTCGTCGCCCTCGGATACCGGGTGCACAAAAGCGGGTCGGGCGTCGGTTCGCTGCTGGTCGGACTGTACGACGAAGCCGGCTCGCTGCATCAGGTCGGCGGCGTCGCCGCCTGGACGGATGCCATGCGCCGAAAGCTCGTCGATGAGCTCGCCCCGCTGGTCGTGCGCGACGAGGCTGGTGACGCGGTGACCGGTGAGAGCGAGCGCTCGCGGTTCACCGGGGCGAAGGACATGACGTTCGTTCGGCTGCGTCCCGAGCTCGTGCTCGAGGTGCGCTACGACCAGCTCGAGGGCGACCGGTTCCGGCACACCGTGCAGTTCGATCGCTGGCGCCCCGACCGCGACGCCCGCTCGTGCACGTACGAGCAGCTCGAGACCGTCGCGGGGTACGACCTGGCGGATGTGCTCGAGTAGGCCGGTCGCCGGCAGTGCTCAGTCGTCGACGCGCTCGCCGTTCTCATCCCAGTTCTCGGCGACCTTCTTGCTCGGCTGGACACGCGGCGGCTCGCCGGGCATCTTCGGGAACTCGGGCGGAAACGGCAGCTCGCCCAGTCCGTTCTCGAGATCGCGCTCCCACCAGGCCAGCAGGGTGTCGATGCGCGCCGGCGAATCCTGCATCCTCGCCCACGGGTCGCCGATGTCGGCGAGCCGGGCGGGCACGGTGCGCACCGTGAACCGCCTCGGGTCGAGGTCCTCGAGCTCCTCCCAGTGGATCGGCGTCGACACCGGTGCGTTGGGCTTGGCACGCGGGCTGTAGGCGCCGGCGATGGTGCGGTCCCGATTCGCCTGGTTGAAGTCGACGAGGATCCGCTCCCCGCGCTCCTCCTTCCACCAGTTGGTCGTGACCCGATCGGGCATCCTGCGCTCGAGCTCCCGGCCCGCGGCGATCACCGCATGGCGCACGGTGAGGAACTCCCACTCGGGCACGATGGGGCTGAACACGTGCAGGCCACGGTTGCCGCTGGTCTTGATGAACGGGTCGAGCCCCGCCTCGCGCAGCACCTCGCGCAGTCCGATGGCGGCCGGGATCGCCTGCTCGATGCCGGTGCCCGGCTGCGGGTCCAGGTCGATGCGCAGCTCGACCGGGTTATCGGTGTTCGAGGCGAGGGATGCCCAGGGGTGGAACACGACTGTGTTCATCTGCACCGCCCACACGATCGCGCTCGGACGGGTGAGCACGAGCTGCGGATGACGGCGCCCGCTGTTGTACGTGCACATCACCGACTCGACGTAGTCAGGGGTGCCCTTCGGCGGGTTCTTCGAGAAGAACTGCTCACCGCGGATGCCGTCGCGGAAGCGCTCGAGCGAGACCGGACGGTGACCGGTGGATGTCAGGAACGCCTGCGACACCTGCTGCACGTAGTCGGCGTATTCGGCCTTGGTGATGCCGTCGCCGTCATCCGTCGGCCAGACCACCTTGTTCGGGCTGGACAGGTCGACCACGCGCTCCCCATCGGGATCCTGCACGGTCAGCTTCACTCGTTCAGAGGCCATGCTCCGACACTAGGGCGTGCCCCGGGGTGGAACACAGGGGCTTGCGGCCTCCCTGCTCGGAGCCCAGCCCGATGAGAGTCAGTCGCCGTCGATGTCGATGTCCAGCACGAGCACGGCACTCAGCTGGTCGCGCTCGATCGCGATCGACGGACCGGCGATGTCGACCAGCACGCCCGCGAGCCCGGAGTGCTCACCGAGCACCTTCGCGAGCTGCTCGGGCTGGAAGGGCAGCGGCTGGTCCTTGCGACCGAGCGCCACGACCTCCAGCGGGTGCGAGAACACCTGCAGGAACCGGCGCCCGTCGGTGGCGTGCGCCTCGGCGATGCCGACGGGCTGCCCGTTCGAGCCGTCGTTCACCGCGACCCAGCACCGGGTGCCGGCGAGCGCCTCAGCCACACGCACGGCGCTCTGCTCGTCGCGCGGTGCTGCCAGCGCAGTCTTCACAGCCATGTTCTCGTCGCCCTGCTCGACGGCCTTCTGCAGCAGCTCGGTCGGGAACACGGCCCGATGCGGCGCGGAGGAGTTGTCGATGATGATGCCGTTGAAGCCGCCGGCGATCACCTGCTGGTAGACCGCTGTCGTCGGCTGGGCGATGGCCGAGGTCGCCGCAGCGTCCTCGGCACCCTCGAGGGACTGCTGCAGGGCGCGGCCAGAGCTGTAGGCGAGCATGAACGAGCGCTCGCCGTCGCGGACCACACCCACCGAGAGCGGCTTGCCGGAGCTGATCTGCTCGCGGGCGTCGCCCTGCACGCGCAGGTAGAGATGGCCCTGCAGCGACTGACGCATCACGCCGAGCAGCTGCTCGTTGGTGGCGCCCTCCTGCAGCTCCGCGAGCGCCTCCCGCAGCAGGATGTTGTCGTTGAGACCGTCGACCGTATGCGTCTGCTCGGGCGGCATCGCCGGCGCGAGCGGAAGCTTCGGTTCGGCCTGCACGGTGGCGGCAGGCTGCTGGCCGGGCAGGCCCTGGCCGGTCAGGCCCTGGCCGGGCAGCCCCTGGCCGGACGTCGAGCGGGGGCGACCTGCCGGGCTTTCGACCTCAGGAGCCTCGGTCGGCAGACTCACCTCGGGGCCGGCGTCGGCGCCGACGCCGCGGAACGCCTGCACCGAGATGCTGACATCCGGAACCGGCTCGGCCGGCACCTCGGTCGCCGGTTCTTCGACGGCCTCGGCCTCGGCTGCGGGTGCTGCCGGGGCGGTCGGCTGGTCGTCGGACTTCTTGCGGCGAGAGAAGAGAGCCATACGAGTCAGCCTAACCGCACGATGGGCGCGCGATCCGACGGGCAGCACAGCGCCCTGCGGGCCTCAGAGCTTCGTGATGGGTGCGATCTTGATGAGCAGCTTCTTCTGGCCCGCCGAATCGAAGCGCACGTGCGCGATGCGCTTCGCGCCCTCGCCGGTCACGGCCTCGACGCGCCCTTCGCCGAAGTCGTCGTGGCGGATGCGGTCGCCGCCGGCGAGCTCGAGGTCGCCGTTGTCGCGAACCTTGCCGGTGACCTTGTTCGGGAAGCGGTCCATCGCGGTCGACAGCGGCTTGAGCCCGCCGCCCTTCGGCAGCGGCTTCGGTGCGCCCTTCGGCAGGCTCAGGGACCCACTCCCGCCGCCGAAACCGCCCGACCGGCGCGCGTTCAGCGCGCGCGACTGCATCCCGCCCCGCGAGTTCACGTCTCCCGGCGACTGGCGCCAGTCGATGAGCTCGCCGGGGATCTCCTGCAGGAACCGGCTCGGCATGGCCACCGAGACCTCACCGAACTGCGCGCGGGTCATCGCCAGGGAGAGGTGCAGGCGCTTGCGGGCACGGGTGAGGCCGACGTAGAACAGCCGCCGCTCCTCCTGAGGCCCGCCCGGCTCGCCGGCCGAGATGCGGTGCGGGATGAGGTCCTCCTCGACGCCCGTCACGAACACCGCGTCGTACTCCAGTCCCTTGGCGGTGTGCATGGTCATCATCGAGACCGAGCCCGACTCATCGTCGAGATCATCGGCATCGGACACCAGGGCCACCTCGGTGAGGAAGTCGGCGATCCCGCCGTCGGGGTTGTTGCGGGCGAAGTCGCGCGCAACGGCGACGAACTCGTCGAGGTTCTCCAGTCGCGCCTCATCCTGGGGGTCGCGGCTGGCGCGCAGCATGTCGAAGTAGCCGCTCCCGTTCAGCAGCACCGTGAGGCCCTCGGCGACCGAGGTCGCCGGCGGCACCTCGCCGGACGACGGGGTGAGGATCTCCGCCGCCTCGTTCAGGACTGCGTCGAGCTGCGTGATGGCCGCCTGGATCTTCGGCCCCACGCCCAGGAGCGGGGCATTGCGCAGCGCGTCCCGGAAGCTGAGTCCGTTCTCGTCGGCGAAGCGCGCGATCGAGGTCTCGGTGACATCGCCGATGCCGCGCCGCGGCTTGTTCAGGATGCGACGGACCGCCATCTCGTCGGCCGGGTTCGCCACGGCGACGAGGTACGCGAGGGCGTCCTTGATCTCGGCGCGCTCGTAGAACTTCGTGCCGCCCATGATCTTGTAGGGCACGGCCGCGCGGATGAAGATCTCCTCCAGGGCACGCGACTGCGAGTTGGTGCGGTAGAACACAGCCATCTCCGAGTACGGGATGCCCGCGCGGCGCAGCGCTTCGACCTCGTCTGCCACGAACTGGGCCTCGTCGTGCTGCGAGTACCCGGTGAAGCCCACGATCTTCTCACCCGGTCCGCGGTCGCTCCACAGGTTCTTCGCCTTGCGGTCGAAGTTGTTGCCGATCACGGCGTTCGCGGCGGAGAGGATATTCTGCGTCGACCGGTAGTTCTGCTCGAGCAGCACGACCTTCGCGCCCGGGAAGTCGCGTTCGAACTCGCTGATGTTGCGGATGTCAGCGCCGCGGAAGGCGTAGATCGACTGGTCCGAGTCGCCGACCACCGTGAGCGATGCCCCGGCAGCATCAGCGGCATCCTGGGTCCCTGAGCCCGTCCCCTGGGCTCCTGAGCCTGTCGAAGGATCGGGCTCGAAGATCATCATGCCGTTCATCTCGAAACCATCGGAGTGGGTCCCTGAGCCTGTCCCCTGGGTCCCTGAGCCTGTCCCCTGGGTCCCTGAGCCTGTCGAAGGGCGCGTCAGCTCGTGGATCAGCGCGTACTGCGCATGGTTCGTGTCCTGGTACTCATCGACGAGGATGTGCCGGAAACGACGGCGATATACGTCTGCGACGTGCGGGAACGCACGGAACAGGTAGACGGTCTGGCCGATGAGGTCGTCGAAGTCGAAGGCGTTCGCCCTCTGCAGCGCGCGCTGGTAGTCGGCGAAGATGTCGGCGAACTTGCGCTCAGCGGGGTCGCTGAGGTTCGCCTGGCGGGCGAAGCCCTCGGCATCCGTCAACTCGTTCTTCAGCTTCGAGATGCGCGACTGCACCGATCCGGGCGTCAGCCCGAAGGCATCCGCGTCGTGCTCCTTCACGAGTCTCTTCAGCAGCGCGCGGGAGTCGCCCGAGTCGTAGATCGTGAACGACTTGGTGAAGCCGAACTGCTCGGCCTCACGCCGCAGGATGCGCACGCACGCCGAGTGGAAGGTCGAGATCCACATGCCGCGGGCGACGTCGCCCACGAGACCGCCGACGCGCTCGCGCATCTCGGCCGCCGCCTTGTTGGTGAAGGTGATCGCGAGGATCTGGCTCGGCCACGCCTCGCGCTGGCGCAGCAGCAGGGCGATCCGACGCGTGAGCACACTCGTCTTGCCCGACCCCGCGCCGGCGACGATGAGAAGCGCGCTGCCCCGGTGGGTCACGGCCTCGAGCTGCTGCGGGTTGAGGCCGGCGAGCAGCTCGTCGCGCCCGTCGGAAGGGCGGGGGCCGGAGGATGCGGGGACGATGAGAGGGGCGTCGGTCATGGCACTTCGAGTCTATTCGGGGCGTCCGACACCGGGGTACGCTCGGAGCGAGCGGGAAGGACGGTGCCGAGATGATGACCGAGATGAGCGAGCAGGAGTGCCGGGAGCTGCTCAGGGCGACGACCGTGGGGAGGATCGGCTTCGTCGCGGATGCCCGGGTGCAGATCATCCCCGTCAACTACCTCGTCGACGGCGATGACGTCATCATCCGCGCCGCTCCGTCAGGCGTGCTCAGCCGGTTGACGGCGAGCACGGTTGAGGTCGCCTTCGAAGTGGACCACCACGATGATCTCGCGGGCTCCGGCTGGAGCGTCCTGCTGGGCGGATCTGTCTCGAAGATGACGGCTGAGGAGCTGGCGGCCGTGCCCGGCGCCTCGCGGCGCAGCCCGTGGGCCGAGGGCGACAGGTCGCTGCCGCTGCGCCTCACGCCGAGCTCGATCTCGGGTCGCCGGGTGCGCCGTCCCCGCTGACGGGGATGGGAGAATCAGCGCATGCGCACGATCCTCAACATCGTCTGGGTCATCTTCGCCGGTTTCTGGCTGTGGCTGGGCTACATCGTGGCCGGCATCGTGCTGTGCATCCCGATCATCACCATCCCCTGGGCGATCGCATCATTCCGCATCGCGGGATACTCGCTGTGGCCGTTCGGACGTCAGGTGGTCGATCACTCCAAGGCCGGTCTCGGGTCGGTCCTGGGCAACATCGTGTGGGTGATCCTCGCCGGGTGGTGGCTCGCGCTCGGACACATCCTGTCGGGCATCGCGCTGTGCATCACGATCATCGGCATCCCGATGGGCATCGCCGACTTCAAGCTCGTGCCGGTCTCTCTCATGCCGCTCGGCAAGGAGATCGTCCCCAGCCGCGGCGGGGCGCTCCGAGGCTGATCGGCCGGGTTCGCATGGCGCGGCCCGCTTGCCGGGCGACTTGGCATCGCCGAGCGGCGCACCTATCTTTGACACTGCATGCCTGCCGAGCAGCCGGATCGGCATGCGCTGAACGGGGGGGAGCCGGATGGCCGAGATCGAAGTCCACAGCGATGCGTACGATGCTGTGCGCGCGGCTCTGACCGAGGCGGCGTCCCAGCTCGCCGCGGCGCGCGGCACGCTCACCTCTGCGGTTCCCTCGAAGGCCTTCGGGCCGATCGGCGCGTTCATCCCACCGGTGCTCAACGCCGTCGGCGGCGCGGTCGAGGGCGCCGCGACGTTCGCCGGCTCCGTGTCGCAGCGCACCGGCGACGGCATCCAGCAGGCGGTCGCGGATTTCCAGACGGTCGACGAGAACGGTCGCGCCGACCTCGACCGGATCGCCGCGGAGGGCTGACGTGGGATCGACCGTCCTCCCCGAGGCCGATGGCGCTGCCAGGGCGCTCGCATCCGGCAGCTGGACCGACGGGCTGCCGCCGTCGGCAGGCAGCGACGACTGCGGTGGCGGCCTGCACGGCTTCGCCGCGGAGCTCATGCAGTTCGTGCGTCCCCTGGAGCAGCTCTTGGAGCAGGTCGCCGGCGACCCGGCGGGCCTGTACCAGGCGTCGCATGCCTGGGAGACCTACGCGGGCTCTGTGCAGTCGACCTCTCAGCTGTACCAGCGCGCGCTCACCCAGATCAGCGGGCAGGTGCAAGGTCTGACCGCGAAGGTCGTCGAAGGCGCGCTCACCGTGCTGTCGGGCGCAACGCACTCGATCGCCGACTGGTCGAAGGTCATGAGCCAGGCGCTGCAGCTGTGCGTGCGGGCAGTCGAGGTCATGCGCTCGCTGGTGTGCGCGGGCTTCGAGCTGCTGTCGACCATCGGCGGCGGCATCAAGGACTTCCTATTCGGCAGCTGGCCATGGGAGCTCGACAAGAAGGCGCAGGTGATCCAGGAGTTCGCCGACAACTGCGCCCAGGTGATCGCCGAAGTCGTGTCCAACGTCGACCGCGCGCTGCAGGCGCTGCGGGAGATGCTGCGTCTGGCCACCGACCTCTACCGCGCGATCCTCCCGTTCCACCAGAAGCTCGAGGATCTGCTCGGCGAGCTGCTCGAGAAGTACCCGCCCGGCTCGCTGCTCGGTCCTCTCGGCGGCCTGCCGGGTGGCATCCCGGCGGGGAGCATGGGCGACGCGTATGATCCGGGACCGACTCCGTACGCGGGCTCCGATCACCGCTTCGTCGGAGATTACGACCTGGGCTACGCGCACCAGTTCGACCTGGGACCGACCGACATGAGCACCGAGCAGCTGAACCAGATGCTGCAGCAGGAGTTCGGGCATGTCTTCCTGCCGTCGCGCGAGGGCGACAACTCGCAGCTCAACATGCAGCTCACCGGCGAGGGTCAGACGATCAAGACCTCGCTGTTCGGCATGGGCATCCCCGGGGTGACCTCAGGGGACATCACGGTACAGCAGGTCACGGACGACGGCTTCGTGATCGCCGCCAAGCGCGGGCATCCGGAATATCCCGGGGAAGTCGCGTTCCGACTTCGCAACGTGGACGGCCGTGGGGTCTTCGAGGTGACCGGCGCCTACGATGAGACGATCCTGTCTAACCTGGGCTTCGGCGGCAACACGAACCCCGCTTATGCCGGCATCGCCGATGTCAGCATCTGGGCGGACATGCAGTATCGGCTGGAGGACATGATGCGGTATGGGCGTTAAGCGGGTGCTGGCGGCGGCGACCGTCGTGGTCAGCATCGTGACATTCGTCGGCTGCGCGGCGCGCACGGACAGGCCGAGCGACACGATTCCGCACGATGCACCCTCTGGTGGGCAGACCCTGGCCGAGATGCAGGATTCGCTGGGCTCCATTCCGGGGATCACGGTCACGGATGCCAGCAGTGCGCCGCCGAACATCAAGGGGAACACCGGCTACTCGATCGATCTGGAGGTCCAGCCCGGCTATACCGTCCTGGACGGGCCGGCGCTTGTTGATTTCGTTGTGGCATCGGTCTGGTCGGTGCGCGAGGGATACATGCCCAACGCACAGATCGACATCTCGGTGTCCATGCCACCGGGCGGCGTCTTCGATGTCGCCGCAGCGGCGGTCGAGTCGGGATGGGCGAAGGAGGCTCGCCTGCCGGCCGGCGAGCGCAGCACCGTCGGCGTGCTGCTGAATCCGAACAAGGATCAGGGCGCCCGTAACCTCGAGCGGCTCGGATCGTGGCCGGGTGACGTGCCGGATGCCCCTGGCGGCATCACCGCGCAGGAATGAGGAGGACCGACATGGACGAATCCGCGATCGAGGAGGGCTTCGCCGCCGCCCGACGGCAGCTGGACGACGTCACCAGACAGGCGCAGGAGAACCGCGCCCGGGCGAACGCGCTCGCTGCCGACGTCGAGAACATCGTCGAGTCCGTGCGCAGTCCGCGTGGTGAGGTGACCGTGCGTGCGCACGTCGGCGGCCGTCTCGCTGGGCTCGAATTCGGCTCGGGTGCTGAGGAGCTGGGTCTGGATGCCCTGGCCAGGGTGACGCTCACCACGATCGCCCAGGCGCAGCACAAGGCGATGACAGCGCTCGCCGAACGCGGCGCAGACCTCTTCGGTGAGCAGTCTGACATCGCGGCGAGTCTGCGATCCGACGCCAACCGGGGCTACCCCGCCGAGCCGACCGGACCGTCATGGACCTGAAGGTCGATCCCGAACGTCTCGATCAGCTCGCGGCGACCACCGCAGCCTCAGCGGACGCGATCGTCGAGTCGCTCGATTCCCTTGCCGCGGCCGCGCAGCAGCTGCGCGGCCAGTGGAAGGGGGAAGCGCAGAGCGCCTTCACCCGCCGCTCGTCGGCGAACGATGCTCAGTGGCGACAGCACGCGGCGACGCTGCGGCTCGCAGCGCAGCGGACGGCCCGGCTCGCACAGGAGTACCGTCAGGCTGACTCCGACGGGGCGCGCGCGGTTCTCGGGCGCTGAGCGATCGCCGCAGGTTCGTCCGCGAGCCGCGACGCGGTCCACGCCCGAGCGAGCCGGCGGTCGCATCCGACGGGTCCGATCAGCCGAAGAAGGCGACGCCCAGGTCGGGGTGGTCGACGAACACGCCGTCGACGCCCGTGCCGGCGATCTCTCGCCACTCGGCCTCGTAATCGCCGAACGCGGCCTTGCCTCCGGCTGCACGGAACCGCGGATCGAGGAAGGCGTTCTCCGGGCGGCATGTCCAGGTGAAGACGCGCAGACCCCGTGCGTGCGCATCGGCGACGATGGTGTTCCCCGCCGCCAGCAGCATCTTCTTGCTGACGCTGATGCCGTCGACGGTCCCGACGAGCTGGTCGAGCCCCGCGGGCGTGACGGCGGAGGCGTAGTCAGGAGCATGACGGCCCAGCGAGCTGACGAGGTCGAACGGCCTGCCCGCCGACTCGATGAGATAGATGAAGGACGCTGCGATGCCGGTCTTCTGCAGCCGGTGCAGGATGGTCGACTCGAAGGACTCGATGATCAGCGGGAGGTCCCCTTCTGCCCAGCCCCCTGCACGCAGGTCGCGCTCGATGAGCGGCGCGAGATCGAGCCCGATGCTGTCGAAGTAGGTGGCGTGCTTGACCTCGAGCACGATGGCGATCTCGCGGCCGTGCTCATCTGACCCAGCACGCACCAGCGCCAGCAGGTCAGGGAGGCGCAGGATCGGCTGCCCGTCGTCGAACGTCGCACTCGACTGGCGGATCTTGGGCAGCCGCTCACGGGTGCGCAGCGTGGACAGCTCAGCCCAGGTGAAGTCCTCGGTGAACCAGCCGGTGAGCGAGACGCCATCGATGCGCTTGGTCGTGCGCCGCCCGGCGAACTCCGGATGATCGGCGACATCGGTGGTGCCGGAGATCTCGTTCTCGTGCCGCAGCACGAGCACGCCGTCGCTCGTCGCGACGACATCGGGTTCGACGGCATCCACTCCCATCGCCAGGGCCAGCTCATAAGAGGATCGGCTGTGCTCGGGGCGATAGCCGGGGGCTCCGCGGTGACCGATGACGAGCGGTGTTCTCCTGGGCACGCTCACAGCGTAAAGCACCCATTGCATAGGTTCTCGCCGTATCTTTGAGGAAAGAGTTGACCGATCCCTCGGGAGCAGAGGCCACCATGAGCAATTTCGCATTCAACAACCCGGCGTTCCAGCAGCAGGACCCGCGCAATGTCGCAAGCTACCCGGGTTCGCCGCAGGGCACATACGCGCCGCCGCCCGCACCGGGCGCGGCCGCCGGCACCGCGTCGTTCCAGCACGCGGGGGTGGATGCCGCCGCCAACGCGCACCTGGAGGGGATGTACACCTCCCCATCCGCAGGCGCCCTCGAAACCGACCGGATGACGGTCGAGGACACGGTCTGGAAGACCGCAGGCCTCTTCGCCATCCTGCTCGTCACCGCCGTCGTCGGCTGGGTGTGGACCGCGACCAGCTTCGTCAACTCCGGCGGCAACGCCGACATGACCCCGTGGCTCGTCGGCGCGCTCGGCGGCTTCGTGCTCGCCATGGTCGTCACGTTCACCTCGCGCAAGAAGGTGCGCCCCGCCCTCATCTGGGCCTACGCGGCCTTCGAGGGTCTGTTCGTGGGCGCCATCTCGGCCTACTTCGAGATCATCTGGCCTGGTGTGGTTCTGCAGGCGACCCTCGCGACGCTGGCCGTTGTCGGCGTGACCCTCGCGCTCTTCGCCAGCGGCAAGGTGCGCGCCTCCAAGAAGATGACGAAGGTCGTGCTCATCGCGATGGTGGGCTACCTGGTGTTCCAGGTGCTGAACCTCATCCTCATGGCGACCGGCGTCGTGAACGCCGACCTCACCTTCGGCCTGTACAGCATGAAGGTCTTCGGGATCCCGCTCGGCGTCGTCATCGGCATCCTCGTCGTGCTCATGGCCGCCTACTCGCTGGTGATGGACTTCGACCAGATCCAGCAGGGCGTGCGCAACGGCGCTCCCCGCAAGTACGGCTGGATCGGCGCCTTTGGCATCATGGTCACGGTCGTCTGGCTGTACGTCGAGATCCTGCGCATCCTCGCGATCCTGCGCGGAAACGACTGATCAGAAGACATTTCGCGGAAGGGCCGCTCTCTTCGGAGTGCGGCCCTTCCTGCATCTGTCAGCGCTTTTACCGCATTCTCTCAGCTCGCACAAGGGTATGCCGCACATTCGTGGCAGTCGGGCAGGCTTGAGGCATCCGGAAACCCCCGGGTATCACTCACAGATCGGAGACACACATGGGCTTCCTCGCCTTTCTCCTCCTCGGACTCATCGCCGGTGCGATCGCGAAGCTGATCCTCCCCGGCAAGCAGGGCGGCGGCTGGATCGTCACCCTTCTGCTCGGCGTCGTCGGCGCCCTCCTGGGCGGCTGGCTCGGCAGCGTGCTCTTCAACGCTCCTCTCGAGGAGTTCTGGAGCCTGCAGACCTGGCTGCTCGCGATCGGTGGCTCGATCATCGTGCTGCTGATCTACGGCCTCATCGTCGGCCGCGGTGACCGCCGCCGCGCCTGACCTGCACACGAAAGAGGTCGCTGCCTTCGGGCAGCGACCTCTTTCGCATGTGAGCAGCTGGGAGCGGTGCAACGAAGAAGGGGCCGCCGTCGCGACCCCTTCTTTCACTCCCACTCGATGGTTGCCGGCGGCTTCGAGGTGACGTCGAGCACGACGCGGTTCACCTCGCGCACCTCATTGGTGATGCGGTTCGAGATCTTCGCGAGCACGTCGTACGGCAGACGCGTCCAGTCGGCGGTCATGGCGTCTTCGCTCGAGACGGGGCGCAGCACGATGGGGTGGCCGTAGGTGCGACCATCGCCCTGCACGCCCACGGAGCGCACATCGGCGAGCAGCACCACGGGGCACTGCCAGATGGTCTCGTCGAGGCCGGCCTTGGTCAGCTCCTCGCGGGCGATCGCGTCGGCCTCGCGCAGGATCTCGAGGCGCTCGCGGGTCACCTCTCCGATGATCCGGATGCCCAGACCAGGACCGGGGAACGGCTGGCGGCCGACGATCGCCTCGGGGATGCCGAGCTCGCGACCGATCGCGCGGACCTCGTCCTTGAACAGCGCCCGCAGCGGCTCGACGAGCTCGAAGTCGAGGTCATCGGGCAGGCCGCCCACGTTGTGGTGCGACTTGATGTTGGCGGTGCCCGCTCCCCCGCCCGACTCGACGACGTCGGGATACAGGGTGCCCTGCACGAGGAACTTCACCGGCGCTCCGCCGGTGGCCTTCGCCTCTTCGACGAGGTCCCGCTGCACCTGCTCGAAGGCGCGGATGAACTCGCGCCCGATGATCTTGCGCTTGGTCTCGGGATCCGTCACACCATCGAGGTGGCCCAGGAACGTGTCCACCGCATCGACGGTGATCAGGCGCACGCCGGTGGACTCGACGTAGTCCTTCTCGACCTGCTCGCGCTCGCCCTTGCGCAGCAGCCCGTGATCGACGAACACGGCGGTCAGCTGGTCGCCGATCGCCTTGTGCACGAGAGCGGTCGACACGGCGGAGTCGACGCCGCCGGAGAGAGCCGAGATGACGCGCGCGTCGCCGACCTGCTCGCGGATGCGCTCGATCTGCTCGGCGATCACGTTGTCGCTGTTCCAGTCGGCGGGCAGGCCCGCACCGCGGTGCAGGAAGTTCTCGATGATCGCCTGTCCGTTGACGGAGTGCTTGACCTCGGGGTGCCACTGCACGCCGTAGAGCCTGCGCTCCTCGTTCGCGAACGCGGCGACCTTGGTCGCCTCGGTGGTGGCGAGGACGTCGAAGCCCTCGGGAGCGCGCGAGACCTGGTCGCCGTGGCTCATCCACACGTTCTGCTCGGCGGGCTGGCCGGCGAGCAGCGTGCTCTCCGTGGCGGGGATGCGCGCGTCGGTCGCGCCGTACTCGCGAAGACCCGTGTGCGCGACCTCGCCGCCGAGAGTCTGCGCCATGTACTGGAAGCCGTAGCAGATGCCCAGCGTCGGGACGCCGAGGTCGAACACGGCCGGGTCGAGCTGCGGAGCACCGTCCTCATACACCGACGAGGGTCCGCCCGAGAGGATGAGCGCGACGGGGTTCTTCGCCGCGATCTCCTCGGCAGTGGCGGTGTGCGGCACGATCTCGCTGTAGACACCCGCTTCACGGACGCGGCGGGCGATCAGCTGCGCGTACTGCGCTCCGAAGTCGACGACCAGCGCGGGGCGCTGCTGGGTCTCGGTCTGCTCGGTCAACGGGCACCTTCCGGGGTGGTGGGCGCAGGCGTCGCGGCATGCTCCGCAGCCTCGCGCTGGGCGAGATAGGTCTTCACGTCGCGCGCCACGCGCGTCTCCATGAAGAAGGACAGCAGAGGGATGACGCCGCCGAGGGCGAGCAGGATGAAGCGCACGAACGGCCAGCGCATCATGCTCCACATGCGGAAGCACGCGAACAGGTAGACGACGTAGAACCAGCCGTGCGCGACGAGGATGCCCTGCGACACGTTGAAGCCGTCGCCCGTCGATTCGAGTCCGTCGGCGGTCTCGACGACCTCGGCGAACCAGAGCGGACCGCCGGAGCCGCCGAGGAAGAGTTCGAGGTGGATCGGCGTGTACTTCAGCACCATCTCGGTCACGAGCAGCAGCAGCATGACGCCGGTGATGATCGAGGCGATCTGGTAGAACTTCAGTGCTCCGCGGATCGCCGGGAAGCTGGCGACTCTGGGCTCGGGCATGGGTTCAGTCTAGTCGGCGTCGATCAACCGCCGATCCGGAGTCAGGGGGTGGGTGGGCGCGCCACGAGCAGCTCTCCGCGGCCCTGCGTTCTCAGCGCTCCTGCGTCGTGCGGCACAAGCACCGTTGTGCCTGCCTGCCAGGTCTGATCACCCGCCGACACAGAGCCCTCGCTCACGACGATGATCGCGAATCCGGCACGGAGCTCCACCTCGCCGTCGACTGGCGTCCGTTCGAGCCGAAAGTAGCGGTCGGCGTCCGAGGGGAACACGGATCCGGATGCCGGGGCGGCAGTTGAGAGGGCGCGCACCTCGACCTGGGAGCGGGCGCTGCGGTTCACGGCGGCGAGCGCAACCTCGAAACCCAGACCGAGGTGCCCGAGCGTGGGGCCGTCTATCGCGAACCCCTCCCATTCGAGCAGAATCGACAGATCCTCCGGCTGCTGGAGCTCGAGCAGCAGCACACCCTCTCCGATCGCGTGCAGCTCGCCGGGCGGGACCCAGACGACATCGCCGGGCACCACGTCAACCGCGTGCAGGAGTCCGAGCAGGGCGTCGACGTCCTGCCGCTCTACGAGGTCGGCCAGGTCTGCCGCCTCAACGTCGCGCTGTAATCCGACATGCACTGTGCCGCCCTGCAGGATGTACCAAGCCTCGGCCTTGCCGTGCGGGCGGCCCAAGTGCGAGGCAGCGAAGTCGTCGTGCGGATGTGCATGCACCGGCAGGCGCTGCCCCGCGTCGAGCAGCTTCACGAGCAGCCGGGTGTCGGCTCTCCAGCGACGAACGTGCTCCTCGCCCAGCCAGCTGACGGGGTCGGCCTCGACGAGATCCCGCAACAGGCGTCCATCTGGCAGGCGAGTGAGCCCGAGCTCGCGCTCGCCGTTTACCGTGGTGGTTGATCCAATCCAGTCCTCGGGCTCGCGGGGCGCGCTGCTGGCTTCGCCGCGGAACGCGCTGATGCGGGCTCCCCCGCGGTAGAAGCGCTCAGCGGGGCGATTTGCGGGAAGCTCTAGCGGTTGCGATGTCATGCCTGCTCCTGCTCGTACTCGTGCCCGTGCTCCTGTTCGGCGACGAACCCGGCGAGAAAGCCTCCGACGAACGTGTCGCCGAGTCCGATCGTGGTGGGGGTCGCGACGTCGAGGTCGAACGCAGGGACGCCGACCGCACCCGCGAGACGGCGCTCGACGACGGCGACGACCTCCGCGCCGCCACTGTGCTGAGACATTGTGCTTGTCTCGTCCACGCTGCGCTTGGTGAGCGCGTCCCCGACTCGATACCGCGTAGCCGCCACGACGACCGCGCTCGAGAGAGCAGACCGGTGACGGTGTGCCGACACCCCCACCGCGATGGCCCAGTACCGCGTGTGCACCAGCAGGGTTGCCGCGGGGACGATGTCCCGCACATCAGCAAGCGCCCGGGCGACGTCGTCCGCGTCGAGCAGGTCGACGTCGCGTCCCAGGTACTCCTGCAGCTCGTCCTCGTTCATGCCGTACACGTCGATGAGCGGCATCAGCCGCGCCCGCACAGTAGCTGCGAAGTCGCGTGTGTAGAAGCCCGCATCCTCGTAGTACACGAGTGCATCCGCCGGCAGAGATGCCATCGCGGCACGCACGTCATCGAGCCGTTGCTCGAGCAGGCCGTGGTCCTGCATCGTGTTGAAGCCCGAGACGAGGAACACGCACGACCGCGCGAGTTCGTCGGCCAGAACGGGAGCGATTACCATGTTGCGGTTGGGTGGGTCGTTCGCGAAGATGAGGCGGTTCGACGCCGGTGCGACGATGACGCCGTCGTCGAGCTCCACCCGCGTTCCGGCCGGGTACTGCACGATCAGATGCGGATCGAGGGTGTCCTCCGCCGCCGACGACACGTATGTAATTGCGGGCGGAAGGAGACGGCGCACCGTGTCGTCGATGCTCACAAGATGCTGGATGCTCGGGATGCCGAGCGCATTCAACACGAGGCCCGCGCGCACTCCCGTGCCGCCGAGCGTCGCGGCGAAGGCGAAGTGGGCGGCGAAGCTCTCGATGATGTCGGACGACGCGACGAACCGCTCCACTCCTGCGCCGGAGACGACGAATGCCAGGACCGTGACGAGCAGCGAGCGCTCGTCGACGATCGGCGCCGTGGTGATGAGTTCGCTTCGTCGCACACCGTGATGTCGTGCGAGGCGCTCGATCACCACGGCATCCCACTCCAGCTCGTAGTCGACCGTCCCGCCGAGTCCCAGCACGAGCGTGCCGCGGACGCCTCCGGCGGATCCGTTGCGAGTGCGCGAAGCCGTTTCGTCCACGACGCCGATCATCTCCGTCCGCCGCTCAGTACAACGACGCCTTGCCGTCGGCGCCGAAGAGTTCGATCTTCTCGGCGGCCGTCGCCTTCATCGCCTTGAGCGCCTCCGGCTGGATCGCGTTCGGCTCGCGCAGCCGGCGATCGGTGCCCATCACCTCGCGCATGCGGTCGTGGTACGAGACCTTGATGTCGCTCGAGATGTTGATCTTGTTGACCCCGAGCTCCACTGCGCGCCGCAGCTCGGCATCCGGGTTCGACGATCCGCCGTGCAGCACGAGGGGGATCTTCACGGCCGCCTTGATCTGCTCGAGCAGATCGTGGCGCAGCTCCGGGTTTTTATCGCTCGGGTACAGGCCGTGCGAGGTGCCGATCGCGATCGCGAGGCTGTCGACGCCGGTCTCCTCGACGAAGCGCACCGCGTCGTCAGGGTTCGTGTAGATGATCTCCGCCGCCCCCGACTCGCCGTAGCTGTCGTTCGCGCCGATGGTGCCGAGCTCGCCCTCGACCTGGATGCCCGCGGCGTGCGCAGCTTCGACGACCTTGCGCGTGATCGCGACGTTCTGCTCGAAGGGCTCGAGCGAGGCGTCGATCATCACCGACGTGAACCCGGCGTGGATGGCGCGGATGATCTGCTCGTAGCTGCCGCCGTGGTCCCAGTGGATCGCCACAGGGACGGTCGATCGGTGCGCGCGCGAGTGCATCGCGGGGATCAGATCGGTCGTGATATGCGACACCTCGTCGGGGTGGATCGCGATGATGACCGGAGCGGCCTTCTCCTCGCTGATGTCCATGACGCCGTTGAACATGGCCCAGTCACTGATGTTGAAAGCCGGGATAGCGAAGTCGTGCGCGTTCGCGATGTCAAGGATGGATTTGCCGGTGTAGAGCACTTGTGTTTCTCCTGTTTCGTGGTGGTCGTGAAAGGTCGAGCGCGGCTCAGCTCTTGACGGACCCGGCTGTGAGCCCACTGATGAAGTACCGCTGGAAGAAGAGGAAGAGGATCAGCACCGGAATCGACCCGAGCACGCTCATCGCCATAATCTGGTTCCAGTCGTATGAGTGCTGCCCCATCAGGAGCTGGATGCCGATCGGCACCGTGCGCATGTCGATGGACCGTGTCAGCGTGAGCGCGAAGAGGTACTCGTTCCACGCGATCATGAACGTGTAGATACCGACCGAGACGATGCCGGGCACCGAGATCGGAACGAGGATGCGCCACAGGGCCGTCATGGAGCCGGCGCCATCCACGCGGACCGCCTCGTCGAGCTCCTTCGGGAGGGTGTTGAAGTACCCGGTCATCATGATGATCGCGTACGGCAGCGTGAACACCAGGTACGTGAGGATCAGGCCCGCGTACGAGTTGTACAGTCCGAGCGCCACCATGAGTCCGAAGTACGGGATGAGCAGCGTGATCGGCGGCACCGCCTGCACGCTGACGATGACCACATTGAGAATGCGCTTGCCCCGGAACTCGAAGCGGCTGAACGCATAGGCCGCCTGGATCGCCACGATCAGCGTGAGGATCGTCACGGAACCGGCGACGACGTAGCTGTTCAAAAAGAACCGCATGGTCTCGGGATTCGTGAAGATCGCGACGTACGCGTCGAACGAGAATGTGTCGGTGATGAGTCGCGGTGGGAGCTCGAAGATCTGTGTGTTCGACTTGAACGAACTCGACAGCATCCAGAGCACCGGACCGGCGGCGAACACCGCGCCGAGGATCAGCGCGAGGATCAGACCGGACTTTGCGACGAGGTGCGACCGGGCGGGCCGGCGCCTGGTGTGGGCGGTGAGAGCCATGGTCAGTCCCTCGCTTTCTGGTGACGGACGTAGAAGACGGCGAGCACCATCGACATCAGCAACACGAGCACCGCGGAGGTCGCGGCGAGCGAGAAGTCGTACTTGGCGAACGCAAGTTTGTAGGTGAAGGTGCTGAGCACCTCGGTGACATCGATCGGACCGCCACCCGTCGTCATCCAGATCAGAGCGAACTGCTGTGACGTCCAGATAAGGTCGAGCAGCACAAGGCTGATGATGATCGGGCGCAGCTGCGGGATGGTGACGTTCCAGAAGCGCTGCACGGCATTCGCGCCGTCGACCCGGGCCGCTTCGTGCAGGTCGGCCGGCACGCCCTGGAGCCCTGCCAGCAGGCTGACCATGAAGAACGGGTACCCGGCCCAGATGTTGATGAAGATGATGGTGCCGAGCGCAAGCTGCGGCGAGGCCAGCCACTCGATGTCGGTGTTGAGCAGGAAGTTCACAACGCCTTTCGGCGCAAGGAGCATCCGCCACAGGACGGCGATGACCGCGACGGTGAACAGCCACGGGAGCACGTACAGAGCCCGGAAGATAGAGCGGGAGAATCGGCCGAGCAAGGGGCTGTTGAGCATCATCGCGAAGGCGAGGCCGAGCACGAGGTGCGCGGCGACGCTCGTGACAGTGAAGAGAATCGTGTTGCCCGTGGCCTTCCAGAACCCCGGGTCGGAGAGGATCTCCACATAGTTCGCGACGCCGACGAACTCGGGCGACTTGTTCAGGATCACGTTGTCCTGGAGCGAATAGCTGATGACCATCATGATCGGGACGATCATGAGGACGAACAGCAGGATGATCGTCGGCGAGAGGAAGCCGTACGACTCTGTAGTCTTGCGCAGCTGTCGTCTGCGCCGCGCGGGGGCGATGCCGGTGACGATCACTTCGGTGTCGTCGGACAGTTTCAGGCTCATGGGAACCGGTGCTCCTTGGTTGGTCGGGTGCCGCACCGCCGCGACGGTGCGGCACCCCATTCATGCGGGAGTCGGGTGAAGGGTCAGAACTCCTTCAGCCACGACTCCTGCGCCTTCTTCAGGGCGTCGTCAACCGACTGCTGGCCGTCGAACGCGGACTGCAGCTGCGCGCCGAGCTGGCGCATCAGGTCCTCTGCAACGGGTAGACCCGTAAACTCGTTGGCCGGATAGCCGGCCTTATAGATCTCGAACGCTTCAGCGAAGAGCTCGTCGTCGTCCACGAAGTCCGGCACCGACCCGGAATTGCCGGGGAACGCCTTCGCCATGGTTGACAGCTCAGCGTTCGTGTCCTGGCTCATCAGGAACTCCACGAGCTTGAATGCGGCATCCTTGTGATCCGAGTTCTCGGCGACGCCGATGCCCCAGGAGGCATAGGGGATGCCGCGCTCGCCGTCATAGCCGTCCTCCGCCGGGATCGCTGAGATCGAGAACTCGAGGTCGGGGTTCGACTCCCGGATCAGGTTGATGTGGGCGAGGGAGTCGATCATCATGCCGACGCGGCCGTTGGTGAACTCCTCCACCTTGTCCTGCTCCTTCATGGTGAAGGAGCCGGACGCGATGACGCCGTCGTCCCACAGACCTGCGACGTACTCGATCGCGGAAGTCACATCATCGTTCGTGAGATCGGGCTGGCCATCCTTCAGCATGGAGCCCCCGGAGGCCCAGACCCACGACATGACGTCATTCTGCACGCCGTTCGGCGCCTCGAGTGAGAGCGGGAGGACCCACCCGGAGACGTCGCCGCCGCGAGCGGTGACCTTGGCCGCGGCATCGGCGAATTCGGTACGCGTGGTGGGTGGAGTCGTGACGCCCGCCTCGGCGAGAAGGGTGTCGTTCGTGAACATCGGGTAGACGAAGTTCACGACCGGGATCATGTACGTGCTGCCGTCGACTTGGATCTGGCTGGCCAGCTCGCTGTCGTCGTAATCGTTCTCCTTCATGAGCTCCGTCAGATCGGCGATCACCCCCTGGGAGGCGAAGTCGTTCACCCACGCGCCGTCGAGGCCGATGACGTCGGGCATGGTGCCGGATGCCGCACCGGCGAACAGCTGCTCCTTGGTGGAGGCGTACGGTCCGCTAACCAGGTCGACCGTGACGCCGGGGTTCTCGTCTTCGAACTTGTCGATGAGTGCTCGAAACTCGCCATCGGATAGCTCGGGCTCCCACCACTGCGCGAACTCGATCGTGACCTTGCCCCCGTCGGAGCCTTCGTCACCACCTCCGGCCGTCGAACATCCCGCAACAGCGAGAACGGCCACGGCTGTTGTCGCTGCGCCGGCGAACTTCAGGGTGCGTCGCCCACGTGCTGCTGTGATCATCACTACTCCTCTTCGAGATCGTGCCGCATCACGGGCCTCAGTGCTCGTTCATGCGGTTTTAAGCAATGTTATGCAGCCCTTTGCTGTTACGCAAGCCTTTTGGGATCGTCGCATGTGGCTGGGGCGCCTTCTCAGGTCGCGAAGTCCCGGAATAATGCGGATTTGGTGAATGCGGCTTTCTGCTGAAATCTGCCGAATTTTCTGCAGCGTGTGCTAAAAATGGTGCATGGAAACACGCGCATCCTCGAAACGACGCCTCCCTGTCGGCCGCAAGGCCGACCTCGCCGCGTACGTCGAGCAGGCCGGAGAGGTCACCGTAGGCAGGCTCGCCGAGCACTTTGGGGTTTCGATTGACACGATCCGACGCGACCTCGATCAGCTCGACCGCGAGGGCGTCGTGATCCGCACCCACGGCGGGGCCTTGAGAGCGGAGGGCCAGCTGAAGGACCGCGCGCTCGACGTCCGTCTGCGGATGCAGACCGAGGAGAAGGAGAAGATCGGCCGGCTTGCGGCCGGGCTCGTCGACGAGGGCGCCGTAGTCATGCTCAACGCCGGCACGACGACCCTCGCCGTCGCACGGGCGCTGCGTAACCATCGCGACCTGACCATCGCGACGAACAACCTCCGTATTCCGGCGGAAATCTCCCCCTCTGCGTTCCGCGACCTGTACGTCTTCGGCGGTGCGGTACGCGCAATCACGCAGGCGACAACCGGGCCCGTGGCGTTCACCATGACGCCGGGCGGGCCCGAGGTCGACATCCGCTGTGACCTCGCCCTCATCGCGGTCGGCGCGGTCGACGAGGACGGGTTCTCGACCTCCAACATGGGTGACGCGACGATGATGGCCGAGATGATCCAGCGAGCGGAGCGCACCGCGATCCTCGCGGACTCGTCGAAGTTTGGCCGCCGGCTCTTCGCACAGGTCACGACGCTCGAACGCGTCGATTACGTTGTGACCGACTCGCCGCCCGCGCCCGCCTTCGCGACTGCGCTCGCTCAGGCCGAGGTGGAACTCCTCATTCCCTGACCCTCGTCTCCATGCCCGCCGCATTCTGGATGAGAGAGAGTGCCCCAGCCACACGTCGGAGGCCGCCAGGATCACTCCCGACGGCCTCCGCCTGCGTCAGATGCGTGCTGTGATCAGAACCACCCGGTGAGCAGATCCCAGATCCAGTCGATGATCTGCTGGATGATGCCGCCCACTCCGCCCGCGCGGTTGACGTGCACGGTGGCAGTGGCCGCGTCGCCGTCGGCCTGCACCACGGCCAGGATGTACTTGCCCGGCTGGGTGCTCTTCGGCACACGCACCGTGGTCGAGAACGTTCCGTCGTCTGCGACCTGCACGGTGCCGACCTGCACGGCCTGCCCCTTCTTGGGTCGCAGTTCGACGTTCACGGTCTCGCCGGGGGTGAAGCGCTCGCCGGTCACCGCGAGGGTGCCGCCGGCGCTCACCTTCGAACCCGTCTGAATCGTGCCCTCGAACGGCCCCGGTTCGGGCTCGTCGGCCGCCACCGTGAACGGCAGCGTCACGGGCGCGCCGACGTTCGGCGTGGCGACGAGTGGCTCTCCGGCGGATCCGGCCGGCACCGTGAACTGGATGCTCGCCCGCCCGACCTCGTCGGTCGTGCTGACGACGGTCGGGTCGACGGCAGCCGACCCCAGCGAGACGCCGCCCAGCGACAGCTCGACCGTCGTCGGCACCTGCTCGCCGGCGCTGAACGCGAGCGACGAGAGCGACACGGTGACCACATCACCCGCCCGGTACCCGTCCGCGCCCGCTGCCGGAGTGATGGAGGCACCCACAGCACGCTGGTCGAGGTCGGGGCTCGCCGTCTTGTTGGCGTCGAACCAGTCGACCATCGACTGCAGGTCGATCTTGCCGGTGTCCTTGGCGCTCGCGCCCTTCGCCAAAGTGAAGAAGTTGTCTCCACCGGCGGCGAGGAACGAGTTCGCGGCGATCGTGTACGAGGCTGCCGGATCGAGAGCCGCTCCGTTCAGAGTGATCGAGGTGATCCGCTCCCCCTGCGCCGCGGTGGGGTCGTACGTGTACGACAGGCCCTCCGAGACGCCGAGCTTGAGGAACGGACGGCTCGCGCCCGCCGGCTGCCACTGCTCTTCGAGCACGGCCTTCAGCTGCGCACCCGTGAGCTGCGTGGTGACCAGCGTGTTGGCGAACGGCTGCACGTTCGCTGCCTCACGGTAGGTCACGTTGCCGTCGGGGTCGTTCGCATTCGACGAGGCGTAGGTGAGGTTGGCGCGGATGCCGCCCGGGTTCATCAGCGCCACGTCGGCGCCGGTGGCCCACTTCTGCACGTCGGCGACGAAGTTGCCGATCGTCGACTCGCCACCGCGGTTCTCCGTGCCGTCGGCCTGTCGAGCGCGGTTGAAGTCGGCCGTGATGTCGCCCACCTTGACGGCGCCGAGCACGTCGGCCTCCTTCTTGGCTGCGTCGACGATGGCCTGCACCTCGGCGACCGGCTGGTAGTTGCCCGCCAGCGGACGGATCTCGTTCGTGATCGAGATGAGCTCGTTCTTCTTCGGGTCGACCTGCAGGTTCATCACGCCCATGTTCTCGCCGTACTGCCCCGCCGACACGACCGGGCGGCCGTCGATGACGTGGTTGTAGGCGAGGTGGGTGTGCGCCGAGACGATCGCGTTCACGTCGTCACCGACGCCGTAGACGATCTCGCCCAGTGCCGACTCGGGGGTGATGCTGTCGGCCGACACGGTGGTCGCACCCTCGTGCACGAGCAGGATGACCACGTCGGCTTCGCCGTTCGCGTCGTCGCCGTCACGGAGGTTCGCAGCCGCGACGTTCACCGAGTCGACGATGTCGCGTACCTCGAGGTCAGCGATTCCAGCCGGCGACACCAGCGAGTCGAGCTCTTCGGTCACGGCGCCGACGAAGCCGACCCGCACGCCGTCGACCTCCTTCACCCACGACGGGGCGAGGGCGGTCTCATCGGTGCCCTTGAGGAACACGTTCGACGAGATGTACTCCCAGTCGGCGCGCTCCTGCACACGGTCGCGGAGGTCCGCCCAACCCTGGTCGAACTCGTGGTTGCCCGCGGCGCTCACCTCGAGGCCGGCGGCGTTGAGCGCGTCGATCGTCGGGTTGTCGTCCTGGATGAACGAGGTGAACGTCGACGCGCCGATCAGGTCGCCGGCGGCGGCGAAGATCGTGTTCGGGTTGGCCTCGCGCACCGACTTCACGGCACCTGCCAGCACTGCTGCGCCGGCTGCCTTGCCGTCGGCCTCGATGCGGCCGTGGAAGTCGTTGATCGTGGCGATGTCGATGCTGACCGGCGGCTCGGTGGCCGAGACGCCGACGAGGATCGGGTCGTGGTCGCTCGAGCGGTACGGGGTGCCCGTCTCGGTGGCGCTGTACGCGTAGCCGCGATCGCTCCACTCCGGCGAGTTGATGGTCCACGCATCCGCGCCCGTGATCGACCGGGCCAGTGAGGGCGACGCGATCACGTGGTCGAGCGAGCCCAGCTCGCCGTCGAACGTGTAGGTGTAGCTGCCCGGCGAGTGCGCGGGCACCGTGTCGACCCAGCCCTTCGACGTGAACACATCGATCGGGTCCTCGTGACCGTAGGCGTTGAAGTCGCCGATGAGCAGCATGTCATCGCCGTTGGTCTTCTTCAGCCGGTCGGTGAATGCGAGCAGCGACTGCGCCTGCTTCACGCGGTCGGCGTTGAAGAAGCCCTGCCCGTCGGCCGGCTGCGTGCCGGTGCCCGACTTCGACTTGAAGTGGTTGGCGATCACGGTGACCGTGCGGCCGTCGGCGTCGAACGCCTGCGCGATCGGCTCGCGCGCGTTGCCCCACACCGTCTCGTCGTCGATGGTCTGGGCGTCGCCGACGGGCTTCACCTGCTTGGCCTTGTAGATGATCGCGTTGGTGATGAAGTCGGTGGTCGCCGCGTTCTGCAGCGACTTGGGCGTGGGCACGTACGCCCACACTCCGCTGCCTGCTTCCGCGTTCAGACCGTCGACGAGGTCGGCGAGCGCGGTGTCGGCGGGGTCGCCCAGCTTCACCGAGTTCTCGATCTCCATGAGCGAGACGACATCGGCATCCAGCTTGTTGATGGCCGAGACGATCTTCGACTTCTGGATGGCGAACTCGGCGGCGGTCTTCGCCCCGCGAGCGTCGGCGTTCTCGCTGACCAGCGTGGTGAAGTAGTTGTACACGTTGAACGACGCGATCTTCACATCGCCGCCCACGGAGGGAACCTCCGGGCGCGGGTTCTTCGTCGTGAAGCCGAACTTCTCAGCCGCCGGCGACGCGCTGTCGAGCGGCTTCACCGGCTGCAGACGCCAATCGTCGAACCCGTACTGCAGCACGAGGCCCTTGCCGCCGAAGTCGACCGCGTCGCCGTTTCGCACGACGGTGTCCTTCGTGAAGTACGGCTGGTCATTCAGGTGGTCCTTGTTGCTCACCTGGATGTTGTACGCATCGTCGAGCAGGATCCGGTCAGCCCGGTTCGCCGCGGCGATGGCATCCGCCTCGGCGCCGGGGCGCTCGAGCTCG
This sequence comes from Microbacterium sp. NPDC089987, assembly GCF_044748505.1. Classification (NCBI taxonomy): domain Bacteria; kingdom Bacillati; phylum Actinomycetota; class Actinomycetes; order Micrococcales; family Microbacteriaceae; genus Microbacterium; species Microbacterium sp. NPDC089987. Next base: position 441,394 of record NZ_JBIVGE010000001.1, on the reverse strand, counting down.
GTGCCCTTGACGTCGAGCTCGCCCGGATTCAGCCAGAGCGTGCCGAAGTTGAACAGCTGGTGGCTGGAGGCGACGAGGTAGTCGCCCGTGGGCAGCACGAGCATGTTCTCGTACGCCTCCCGCGCTGCGCCGACCACGCTCGTCGGCAGCGGCGTGAGAGCGGGCACGCCGACCCCTGCGGTGACCACGGAGACTCCGGATGCCGACGTCGGGGCGATCTGCGTCTGGCCGAAGTACTCGTCGACGGTGCCGGTCACCGAGACGAGGTCGCCGATCGCACCGGGAACGCTCTTGCCGTCGAGGAAGACGAAGATGCCGTCGGATGCATTCCGGGTCTTGTCGTCTGCTCCTCCCGACCCTGCAGTCTGGATGACGACGCCCTTGTAGCCGCCCGTGCGGTGGTCGGCGGTGATGACGCCCTCGACGGTGACGGTGGCGCCCTTGTACGGCGAGACATCGGCGCTGCCCTGCACCTCGGCGATGCCGAGCTTCTTGCCGGGCTGGGGCTCGGGTTCGGGCTCGGGCTCAGGCTCGGGCTCGGTGCTGCTGCCGGAGTTGGTCGGCGTGATCGTCGCAGAGAGCGCGAAGTCCGTCTTGTTGTCGTCGGTGTCCTTGCCGCCGGTGCGGTTCAGCGACTTCACGTCGGTGTTGCCGGCCGGCGCGCCGGCGACCGTGCCCTCGAACGTGTTGGAGGTGCCGTAGCCGAGCAGATCGACGATGCCGTCCGCACCCGCGGCGTTCCCGACCGGCAGGGTCACGGCCGACGCGCCCTGCACCAGGGCGATCGTGCCCGTGGTGCCGCTCGGGGTCAGCGTGCTGGTCTGGTCGGGCGTGGGCAGCTCCGCGCCCGCCGTGCCGTTGCTGTTCGCCTGCACGAGGAAGTAGCCGCCGGCCTTGATGGTGCCGGTGAGCGCGACCACGCCGTTCGACGCGCCCGTGCCCGACGCGGAGCGGTACTGCAGCGACATCCCGTCGAGCACGACATCCTTGTCGGTCGGGTTATGCAGCTCGATGAACTTGTTCTTGAAGGCGGCGCCGGCGCTGCCGCCGGACAGATAGGCCTCGTTGATGATGACGCCTGTGCCGGCGTCGTTCGCGAAGGCGGGGGCGGCGACGAGCGATCCCATGCTCATCGTGAACGCCGTGGTCAGCGCGAGCGCGGCGATGCGCCCCCGCTTCCTCTGATGGGCGACCGGAACGGCTGTGTTCCGGTCGGCAGGGGTGTGCATCATGAATGCCGTCTCCTCATCGTGGGTTGCCGGAGATCTTGTGGATCCGCCGTCAGACGCACGAGCACTCACTCGCGCATGCAAGTGACCATAGGCCGCGCCTCCGACATCGGGCAAGAGGATTCGTCCACCCGTCATCGGATGGTCACCGAACCGTCGCCTCAGGCGTGCGCGTCCTCGAAGTCCTCGACCTCGCGCTCCCAGGCATCCTTCGCCAGGCGGTACCAGAGGTAGAAGGCGAAGCCGGCGAAGATCGCCCATTCCGCCGCGTAGAAGATGTTCAGCCAGTTGATCGGCGACTTCGCCTCAGGAGCCGGGGAGTCGATGTCGACGAGCCCGGAGGGAGCGGCGAGGGATGCCAGATACGGGCGGTACACGTCGAGCTGCTCGACATCGTGCCACTGACCGAGGAGCGCCGCGGGAGACATCCGCGTCAGAGCGAAGACGTCGTCGGCCGGGGGAAGCTCGACGCCCTCGTCGTCGATCAGCCGCCCGGTCAGCTCGACCTCGGAGGCATCCTGGCGAGCGAGAGCGTCAGCAGCGGCATCCGCCTGCTCGCGCGTCGGCGCCCAGCCGAGCGCCACGGCGATCGCCGTGCGATCGGCGACCCGCAGCTGCCCGGTGACCCAGTAGCCCTCCTCGCCGCCGTTGAACCGGGACGAGATCACGATGAAGTCCTCGGCGACCCACTCGCCGCTCGTGGTGACCTTCTGTCCGCCGAGCGGCTCGGGCAGGTACTGACCGGGTTCGATCAAGTCGGCCAGCGGGCTCACCTGCTCGGTCGCACCGGGCGGCGGCGGGTCGGTGTCGATCGCCCGTGCGAGCTGCCATTGGCCGAGCCAGGCGAACACGCCGGCGACGACGAGGCAGAGCAGGAGCACGCCGATCCAGCGCCCCCGCAGCATCACCTCGCGCAGCGTGGGCGGGAACTCCTGCGCGGCGGCCGCCTGCTCGGTCATCCCAGCTCGTACGGCGCGAGCACGACCTCGACCCGCTGGAACTCCTTCAGGTCGGAGTACCCGGTGGTGGCCATCGACTTGCGCAGGGCGCCGATGAGGTTGGCGGTGCCGTCGGCGACGGGGGCCGGACCGAACAGGATCCGCTCGAGGTCGGCGACGCGGTCGACCTCGACGCGACGACCGCGGGGAAGTTCGGGGTGGTGCGCCTCGGCGCCCCAGTGGAAGCCCTGGCCCGGGGCATCCGTCGCGCGCGACAGCGCGACGCCCAGCATCACGGCATCCGCACCCATCGCGAGGGCCTTCACCATGTCGCCGGACGTTCCCACGCCGCCGTCTGCGATGACGTGCACGTAGCGTCCGCCCGACTCGTCGAGGTAGTCGCGGCGGGCCGCGGCGACGTCTGACACGGCGGTCGCCATCGGGGCGTGGATGCCCAGGGTCACGCGCGTGGTCGACGCCGCTCCCCCGCCGAAGCCGACCAGCACACCGGCCGCGCCGGTGCGCATGAGGTGCAGCGCGGCGGTGTAGGTGGAGGCGCCGCCGACGATGACGGGCACGTCGAGGTCGTAGATGAACTTCTTCAGGTTCAGCGGCTCGAGAGCGCTGGAGACGTGCTCGGCAGACACTGTCGTGCCGCGGATGACGAACAGGTCGACGCCGGCGGCGACGACGGTCTCGTACAGCTCCTGGGTGCGCTGCGGGGTGAGCGAGCCGGCGACGGTGACTCCGGCCTCGCGGATCTCGGCGAGGCGCTGCTTCACGAGCTCGGGCTTGATCGGCTCGGAGTAGAGCTGCTGCATGCGCACGGTCGCGCTCTCGGCGGGCAGCGCGGCGATCTCGTCGAGCAGCGGCTGCGGGTCGTCGTAGCGCGTCCACAGGCCCTCGAGGTCGAGCACGCCGAGGCCGCCGAGCTTGCCGAGCGCGATGGCGGTGGCCGGGCTGACGACCGAGTCCATCGGGGCGCCGAGCACGGGGATGTCGAACGAGAACGCGTCGATCGTCCACGCGGTCGAGACGTCGGAGGGGTTGCGAGTGCGTCGCGATGGGACCACCGCGATGTCGTCGAACGTGTACGCGCGGCGCGCCCGCTTGCCTCGGCCGATCTCGATGTCCATGCTCACCCCTCCAGCCTACCGGTGGCACCCTGGTGGCCCGGTTTGTCGTTGCAGGTCCGCGCTCAGCAGCTTTGCTCTGCTCGCCGCGGCGCCCGGTGCCGCTCACCGCTCGCCGCTCATCGGAGGTAGGCGAACACACGAGCGTCGGTCATACCCAGCGCCCATCCACCTACCCTGGCGTGTTCGCCTACCTCGGGTGAGCCCGCCGGCGGCGCACTCTCCCTGCACAACGGCCGCGCGGCCGCGTGCCACTGCCGGTCGCCCGAGTCACTCGCCCCGTCCCTTCACCCGAGGTAGGCGAACACACGCACGTCGGACGCAGCGAAGGGCAATCCACCTACCTCCGCCCATTCGCCTACGCCCGGTGATTGCGCCGGCGGCCCACTCTTCCTGCACAACGACCGCGGGCGCGCATTCTGTTCACATTCGCGTGCTTTCCCCTCCGAGCGGATGCCCGAGGCGGGCAGGCTCGACCGTCATGAGAACTCCTCTGCTGACGTGGATGCAGCAACGGCATGGCGTCGCCCACAGCTCGGAGGTGCGCGCCGCGGGCTACTCCGCCTGGACCGTACGCGCGGCGATCGAAGCGGGCATGCTCGAACGGGTGCGTCGATCGTGGCTGGTCAGCGCCGACTGCTCGTCGCAGCGCCGCGCAGCCGCAGAGGCAGGCGGACGGATCACGTGCGTCACCGCCGCGCGCGAGAAGGGCCTCTGGGCACCGGATGTGGATGAGACGCACGTCGCCGTCGCGCCCACGGCATCCCGCAACTCGCGTGCCGGCCTGCAGGTGCACTGGGCGCAGGGTCCGTTGCCGGTAGCCCGTTTCGCCACCGAGGAGCCCCTGCTGAACGCGCTCTTCCACGTCGCGAGGTGCCTCGACCCCATGGAAGCCGCCGCCATATGGGAATCGGCGCTGCGTAAGGGATTGACGACGCTGGAGCAGCTGCGACGGACGCAGTGGGGAGCGCTGCGACCGGCGCAGGTGCTCGAGACGGTCGGCGCGCTGTCGGACTCGGGCATCGAGACGACCTTCGTTCGCATCGCGCTGGCCTGCGGCGCAGAGGTGCGCCAGCAGGTCGTGATCGACGGACACCCGGTGGATGCCCTCATCGGCGAACGACTCGTCGTGCAGCTCGATGGCTTCGAGTTCCACAGCGAGGCGAAAGACAGGCGGCGCGATCTGCGACAGGATGCCAGGCTCGTGCTGCTGGGCTACACGGTGCTCCGCTTCGACTATCAGCAGATCATGTTCGATGCGCGCTACGTGATGGAGACGCTCATGAATGCGATCGCGCAGGGTCTGCATCTGGCATCCCGCCGCTGAACGACGCATCCAACCGCGCCCGACGCACCTCACCGCGCCCGACGCACCCGACGCAGGCGAACGCACGGAGGTAGGCCAATCTGCTGGATTCTCGCCTACCTCCCCGCGTTGGCCTACCTCCGGCACGACGCGGGCGCGCACGCGCGGACCGCCACCTGCTGGACCGACGGCAGACGCTGCTGGCATCCGGCCGTCCGACGCATCCGACGTAGGCGAACGCACGGAGGTAGGCCGATCTGCCTGATTTCCGCCTACGTCCGCGCGTTGGCCTACCTCCGACACGGCGCGCGCCGGCACGCGCCGACTGCCATCCGCTGGACCGACGGCAGACGCTGCCGGCATCCGGCCGTTCGACGCATCCGACGTAGGCGAACGCACGGACGTGGGCCGATCTGCTGGATTTCCGCCTACCTCGGCGCGTTGGCCTACCTCCGGCTCGGTCCGGCGAGGCGCGCCGCGCCGCCGCACACCGCGGCCGTCAGCATCACGGTTCCGACATGCGCGCGAGCAGCTCGGTGAGCAGCGCCTCCGCCACAGGGCGCGGCGCCCGCTCGATCAGAGCCATGAGCATCGCCATCGGCTGATCCGCCGACACCGATCCCGCGCCGGCGAGCCGCAGCAGTCGCCATGCGGCGGCAGGCCCAGGCACCCGCCCGCCCTCGCCGTAGCCCAGCAGCCGCAGTGCCGCCAGCAGCATCCGCGGATTCGCGGCGGGCCGACCGCGCACCTCGTCGGCGGCCTCCGCCAGGGCGCGCGTGAACTCCCCGACCTGCGGCTCGAGCACGGGCGTCAGCGTCAGGTGCGCGCTGTGCGCGATGCGCACGCCGTCCTTCTGCACGAGACCCGGCTGGGGCTGAATCTTCCACCCGTGCGCCACCAGCGCGTCGGCGAGCCGGTGCGGATCGACGCGCTCGGAGGCCGGCACACCGGCATCCGCGCCGAGCGCGATCGCCGGCCCGATCGGATCGCCGATGACACGCAGCCCCGGGATGCCGTCGACCGCGACCGTGACGGCGAGCGCGACCCGGTGGATTGAGCCGGTGAGCCGGCGGTACCCGTCGTCTCCGAGATGCTGGGTGATGGCCCACGCCGCGGCGAGCGGCGACGCCGATCGCGAACCGAGCAGGGTCGGGTTCACGACGGGATAGCCGGCCCACCCCGTCGTGGCGAAGAACTGCGCACGGTGCCGGCGCCGGCCGCGCTGCAGCAGCACCGACACCCCCTTGGGCGCGTAGCCGAACTTGTGCAGGTCGGCCGAGATGCTCGTCACCCCGGCCACCCGGAAGTCCCACGCTGGCAGCCCCGGCCACCGGGGCAGCACGAATCCTCCGAAGCAGGAGTCGACATGGCAGGCGATACCCCGAGCGGATGCCGCGGCCGCGACCTCCGCGATCGGATCGAGCATCCCGGTGGGGTACGACGGCGCCGAGACGACCACGAGAGCGACATCGTCGTCGAGCCGTTCGACGAGATCGGATGCCCTGACCACACCGTCCGGCGAGCACGGCACGGCGTCGAACTCGAGGTCGAACAGCTGCGCGGCCTTGATGAACGCGGCGTGCACGGTCGCCGGCGCCAGAAGACGCGGACGGGCGATCTCCGGCGCTCCGGCGCGTGACCGCCGCCACAGGTCGCGCGCGGTCTTGACCGCCAGCAGGCAGCTCTCCGTTCCGCCGCTGGTGACGGTGCCGACGACGGATCGGCCGCCGTGCAGCATCCGCCGCGAGAAGCCGATCACGTCGCGCTCCATCGCCGCGATCGACGGGAACACCGTCGGGTCGAGGCCGTTCAGCGGTCGCGCGAGTCGCGCCGCGGCATCCGCCAGCTCGTCCAGCTCGGCCAGACCCGAGTCGTACACGTACGACAGCACACGCCCGCCGTGCGTGGGCGCGTCGGCGGCGCGCATCCGACGCAGGCGATCGAGGATGTCGCTCACGCAGAGGTCCCGACGATGTCGCGCTCCCGCAGCCGGTAGCGCGCGAGCGCGACCAGGCTCAGCAGCATGAGCGCGGCCGGCAGCAGGCTGAACGCGATGGCGATCCCGGTCACCGCGGCGTCGGGCTGGACGACCTCGACCGTGGCCGTCGTCTCGATGTACCCGGTCATCGCGAGCACGAGCGACAGCACAGTGGCGCCGAGCGCCATTCCCGTCGTCTCACCGGCGGTCCACACACCGCTGAAGACCCCGGAGCGGTTGTCATGCCCACCCGCCGTGCGATCGTGGGCGATGACATCGGGCAGCATCGCCATCGGCAGGGTCTGCATACCGGCGTACGCCGCGCCCGCGAGGGCGACGGGGGCGAGGATCCACCATCCGGGCATCCACACCATCAGCCCGAGCACCGCCGTCGCAGCGAGGAACACGGCGCTGGCGATCCGGAAGCCGCGCTCTTTGCCGATGCGGTCAGCGACGAGCTTCCACACCGGGGCCATCAGCAGGGCGGGCGCGATCAGCGCGACGAACAGCGGCGTCACCGCGTCCTCGTCGCCCAGCACCCAGCGCGCCACGAACTGAGCCGCGGCGAGCATGAGCCCGGTCGCGAGTCCCTGCAGCATGAACGTGCCCAGCAGCACGCGGAACGGCTGACTCTCGCGCAGCGCGTCGAGGCCGTTGCGGTAGTGCATCGCGATCGATGCCCCGGGCCGCACCGGCAGCATCGGGCGGGTCGGCGCGACGGTCGAGGCGACGAACAGGCCGACGCCGAGCAGCACGGCGGCCACGGCCGCCATCACGAGATAGCCGAGCAGCGGGTCGCCGTCGAACATCCCGCGGATCTCTGGTCCGCCCGCGCCGAAGAGCAGGATCGCCACGGTCAGCATGACCACGCGCCAGGTCAGCAGGCGGGTGCGCTCACGGTAGTCGTCGGTGAGCTCGGCGGGCAGCGCGATGTAGGGCACCTGGAAGAGACTGAAGCATGCCGCTGCGAGCATGAACGCGATGAGCACCCAGACGCCGGATGCCACCGGCCCGATTCCCGCGGGAACGGCGAAGGTCAGCACGAAAGCGATCGGCAGACCGATGGAGCCGATGAGCATGAGGCCGCGACGCGATCCGGAGCGGGCCAGCGCCGTATCGCTCAGCCCGCCGATCACCGGGTCGATGAGCACGTCCCACACCTTCGCGCCGGTGACGATCGCGCCCGCGGCGAGGGCCGTCACCCCCAGGGAGTCGGTGAGGTAGTAGACCAGCACGAGTCCCGGCAGCGTGGCGAATCCGCCGGTGCCGAGCGACCCGATGGCGTAGCGGGTGATCTGTCCGCGGGTGAGCGTGTTCGACGCTGAGCGCATGCGGCTCACTCTAGTCGTGGGACCGAATCGCCTGACCACCGCGCCGGACGAGGGCCCCGCCAGAGTCGGCCACCGTAGGAGAACACACGAGGGTAGGACGAAAAGCCCTGTTGTCGTCCTACCCTCGCGCGATCACCTACGCCCGAAACGTCCGACCTACGCCCGAAGCATGCGCCGACGCCCCGAAGCGCGCGATGCCCGGTCGGCTCACTTCTTGTAGTTGGGCGCCTCGACGACGATCTGCACGTCGTGCGGGTGCGACTCCTTGAGCCCGGCCGCGGTGATGCGCACGAAGCGTCCGCGCGCCTTGAGCTCGTCGATGGTGCGAGCGCCGACGTAGAACATCGACTGACGCAGACCGCCCATCAGCTGGTAGGCGACGGCAGAGAGCGGCCCGCGGTACGGCACCTGACCCTCGATACCCTCCGGGATCAGCTTGTCGTCGCTGGGGACGTCGGCCTGGAAGTAGCGGTCCTTCGAGTACGAGGTCTGCTTCCCGCGGGTCTGCATGGCGCCCAGCGAGCCCATGCCGCGGTACTGCTTGAACTGCTTGCCCGACTGGAACACGATCTCACCCGGCGACTCGTCGGTGCCGGCGAGCAGCGAGCCCAGCATGACGGCATCGGCACCGGCGACCAGTGCCTTGGCGATGTCACCGGAGTACTGCAGACCGCCGTCGGCGATCACGGGCACGCCGGCGGGACCGGCTGCCAGGGATGCCTCGTACACCGCGGTCACCTGCGGCACGCCGACGCCGGCGACCACGCGGGTGGTGCAGATGGAACCGGGGCCCACGCCGACCTTGACCGCGTCCACGCCGGCATCCACCAGGGCCTGCGCGCCCTCGCGGGTTGCGACGTTGCCGCCGACGATGTCGATGTGCTCGAACGTCGGGTCGGCCTTGAGCCGCTTGACCAGCTCGATGACGCCTTGCGACTGGCCGTTGGCAGTGTCGACGACGAGGATGTCGACACCGGCATCCCGCAGCGCCTCGGCGCGCTCCCACGCATCGCCGAAGAAGCCGATCGCGGCGCCCACACGCAGTCGCCCCTGGTCGTCCTTGGTGGCGAGCGGGTACTTCTCGCTCTTGTCGAAGTCCTTGATGGTGATGAGTCCGGCGAGCGTGCCGTCGGCGCCGATCAGCGGCAGCTTCTCGACGCGGTGCTTCGCGAACAGGGCGATGACGTCGCCGGCGGCCACTCCGACCGGAGCGGTGACGAGGTTCTCGCTCGTCATGACGTCCTTGACCAGCGTGGTCTGGCGATCGAAGCCCGAGACGAAGCGCATGTCGCGGTTGGTGATGATGCCCACCAGGTGGCCGGCCTCGTCGACGACGGGCAGGCCGGAGATGCGGTAGCGGGCGCAGAGGTTGTCGACCTCTTCGACCGTCGCGTCAGGCGTCGTGGTGATCGGGTCGGTGATCATGCCCGACTCGCTGCGCTTCACGCGGTCGACCTGCGACGCCTGATCGGCGATCGAGAGGTTGCGGTGCAGGATGCCGATCCCGCCCTCGCGGGCCATCGCGATCGCCATCCGCGCCTCGGTCACGGTGTCCATCGCGCTGGAGAGCAGCGGCGTGGCCACCGAGATGCGCCGCGTGATCCGCGAGGAGGTGTCGGCCTCACTGGGGATGACATCGGTGTGCCCGGGAAGCAGGAGCACGTCATCGTAGGTGAGTCCGACGAAACCGAACGGGTCGTGCTGCTGCATGGAAGCGGGCTCCTCTGCGCCGGAGGCGCGATCGAATGGCGAGTGCGCGGGGACGTCTGCGGCCGAACGGGTCACAGCCCGCGGTGTATAGATTCTAAGCGCGACGCCGCCTCTGTTATTCCGAGAACGCCGAGAACGGCGGGCGAGACACACCCGGCATCCCGATCCGGACACGGATGGTGCGATCGGCGTCCACGACCAGATACGCTCAGTGCGACGCCCAGAGCCGAGCGACGACCCGAAGTCGCTCGAGGCACTCGATGTGGAGGATGCGTGGGACTCAGAACTGTGGCGCTTCGGCGCCCCCGGAACGGCGTGATCGCGTTGCTCGCGACTCTGCTGGCCGCCTTCCTCGTCTTCGGTGCGCCGGCCGGTGCCGCGCACGCCGAGACGACCCCGGACGGCCAGGAGGTCACCGACTTCTACTTCGCTGGCAACGTCACCTACAAGGGCGAGCCGATCGAGGGCGTGAAGGTGTCGGTCGATGGCAAGGGCTTCAAGGGCTCGACGGAGACCGGCGCCGACGGCAAGTGGAAGCTGTACGTCCCCGAGAAGTCGAAGTACACCCTCGCGGTCGATGAGGACACTCTGCCGAAGGGAGTGATCGTCGACGCGTCGCAGCTGCCTGAGGGCGTGGAGGCCGTCGATGGCACGAGCGGCTCGTTCGAGGCGGAGTTCGGGCTGACGGGCACGAAGATCATCAACCTCTTCCTCGGACAGGGCGAGCGGGTGACGGTCTCGTTCCTCGACCAGCTCATCTCGCGCACGGTAGGCGGCCTCAACTTCGGTCTGCTGCTCGGACTCGCCTCGATGGGCGCGGCGCTGATCTACGGCACCACTCGGCTGTCGAACTTCGCGCACGGCGAGATGGTCACCTGGGGCGGAGTCGTCGTGGTGCTGTTCACCTCGTTCTGGAACCTGCCGCTGTGGGCGGGCATCATCGCCGCCGTCATCGGCGGCGGTGCGCTCGGCTGGGCGATGGATGCCGGGATCTGGCGCCCACTGCGTCGCCGAGGCCTCGGGATCGTGCAGCTGCTGATCGTCAGCATCGGCCTCTCGCTCGCGCTGCGGTACGTGCTGCAGTTCATGATCGGCGGCGACACCAGGCAGCTTCCCGGCGCCAGCCCCGCTCCGATGCAGTTCGGCCCGATCTCGCTGTCGTACATCGACCTGATCGGCATGGCCATCAGCCTCGCCGCCATCCTCGGCATGGCCTACTTCCTCACCCGCACCCGGATCGGCAAGGCCACCCGCGCCATCTCCGACAACCCGCAGCTGGCCGCAGCGTCCGGCATCGACGTCGACCGGGTCGTGCGGATCGTCTGGATCGTCTCGGGCTCGCTCGCCGCGCTCTCGGGCATCCTGTGGGCGTACTTCCGCCCCGGCGTGAAGTGGGACATGGGCATGCAGATGCTGCTGCTGATCTTCACCGCGATCACGCTCGGCGGCCTGGGCTCGGCGATCGGCGCCCTGATCGGCTCGCTGATCGTCGGGATCGCGGTCGAGGTCTCGACGCTGCTGGGCGTTCCCTCCGACCTCAAGTACGCCACCGCGCTCGTCGCGCTGGTCGTGATCCTGCTGGTCAGGCCGCAGGGTCTGTTCGGCCGCAAGGAAAGGCTGGGCTGACGCATGGACTTCGGATCGATCTTCGGCAACACCGCCGCATACCTGTTCAGCCCGGTCACCATCGCCTACGCGCTGGCCGCGACGGGACTCGCCGTGCACTTCGGCTACGCCGGCCTGCTCAACTTCGGCATGGCGGCCTTCATGGCCGTCGGCGCATACGGCTACGCGATCCCGGTGCTCACGTTCGGTGCACCCTGGTGGCTCGGCATGCTCATCGGACTCGCCGGCGGCGCCGTGTTCGCGCTGCTGCTCGGCATCCCGACCCTGCGTCTGCGGGCGGACTACCTCGCGATCGCGACCATCGCGACCGCAGAGGTCGTCCGGCTGCTGTTCCTCACCCGGCTGTTCGAGGATGTGACAGGCGCCGCAGGCGGCCGCAGCGGGTACCACGCGGGATTCCGTGCGGCGAACCCGATCCCCGAGGGCACCTACGGCTTCGGCCCGTGGACCTACAACGCCACGGAGCTGTGGAACATCGTGTTCGGCCTCATCCTGCTGGCGGTGTCGATCCTGCTGGTCTGGGCCCTGATGCGCAGCCCGTGGGGCCGCGTTCTCAAGGGCATCCGCGAGGACGAGGATGCCGTGCGCTCGCTCGGCAAGAACGTCTTCGCCTACAAGATGCAGGCCCTCGTCGTGGGCGGTGTGATCGGCGCGGCCGGAGGCATCGTGTTCGTGCTGCCCTCGGCCGTGGTGCCGGGCAGCTACTCGACGTCGCTGACGTTCTTCCTGTGGACGGTGCTGCTGCTCGGTGGCGCGGCGACGGTCTTCGGACCCACGCTCGGCGCCGTTCTGTTCTGGGTGCTGTTCGCGTTCCTCGGCAACCTGCTGCCGCAGATGGCCACCGCCGGCTACCTGCCGATGACGTCGGCGCAGGCTGAGATCGTCCGCTGGATCCTCGCGGGCGTGGCGCTCATGCTCATCGTGATCTACCGCCCGCAGGGCATCCTCGGAGACAAGAGGGAGATGACCTTTGTCAAGTGAGAACCAGCCGGTGTCACCGGCAGCTCCGACGGGCGGCCGCCAGAAGGCGACCGGACTCGCGAAGGGCGCGGCTGTGCCCGGAGTGGCGAAAGTCCACCCGATCCTCGTCGTCGACGGCGTGGAGCGGCGCTTCGGCGGCCTGACCGCCGTCAACGTGGAGCACCTCGAGATCCCTCGCGGCGCGATCACCGCGCTGATCGGCCCGAACGGCGCCGGCAAGACGACCCTGTTCAACCTGCTCTGCGGGTTCGATCGCCCGAACACCGGCACGTGGCAGTACGACGGGAAGAACCTCGCGGGCATCCCGTCGTTCAAGGTCGCACGCATGGGCCAGGTCCGCACATTCCAGCTCACCAAGGCGCTGTCGCTGCTGACCGTGCTCGAGAACATGAAGCTCGGATCGTCCGACCAGCCCGGTGAGAAGTTCTGGCAGAGCCTCTTTCCCGGCATCTGGCGCAAGAAGGAGGCGGAGATCGAGCAGAAGGCTCGCGAGCTGCTGACGCTCTTCAAGCTGGATGCCAAGGAGCAGGACTTCGCAGCCGCCCTGTCGGGCGGGCAGCGCAAGCTGCTCGAGATGGCGCGTGCGCTCATGAGCGACCCGCAGCTGGTGATGCTCGATGAGCCGATGGCCGGCGTGAATCCCGCCCTGACGCAGTCGCTGCTCGACCACATCCTCGGGCTGAAGGACCGCGGCATGACCGTGCTCTTCGTCGAGCACGACATGCACATGGTCCGTCACATCGCCGACTGGGTCGTCGTCATGGCGGAGGGCCGAGTGGTGGCCGAGGGGCCGCCGGAGACGGTGATGGAGGACCCGGCCGTCGTGGATGCCTATCTCGGTGCGCACCAGGACGTGGATCTCGGTGCCGTCACCGGGCGCATCGTGATTCCGGAGGGCAGCGACGCCGACCTCGCGGCGACGCGCATCCGGGAGAAGATCGAAGCCGAGGCGGAAGCCGAGCTCGAAGCCGAAGAGGAAGAGGAGAAGAAGTGATGGATGCTTCTGACATCGTCGTCGAGCTGAAGAACGTGCATGCCGGCTATCTGCCCGGTGTGAACATCCTCAACGGCGCCAACCTCGTCGCCCGCAAAGGCGAGCTGATCGGCATCATCGGCCCGAACGGCGCCGGCAAGTCGACTCTGCTGAAAGCCATCTTCGGCATGGTGCAGGTGCGCGACGGAGACATCACCGTGAGGGGCTCCAGCATCGTCGGGCTCAAGGCCGACAAGCTGGTCGCGAAGGGCGTGGGCTTCGTGCCGCAGACCAACAACGTGTTCCCGTCGCTGACGATCGCCGAGAACCTGCAGATGGGCCTCTACCAGAACCCGAAGATCTACGCCGAGCGCCTCGAGTTCGTCACCGGGATCTTCGCCGAGCTGGGCAAGCGTCTGAACCAGCGCGCGGGCTCGCTGTCCGGCGGTGAGCGCCAGATGGTCGCGATGTCGCGCGCGCTGATGATGGACCCGCAGGTTCTGCTGCTCGACGAGCCCTCCGCGGGCCTCTCCCCCGTGCGCCAGGACGATGCGTTCATCCGCGTCTCCGACATCAACAAGGCGGGCGTGACCACCATCATGGTCGAGCAGAACGCACGGCGCTGCCTGCAGATCTGCGACCGCGGCTACGTCCTGGATCAGGGCCGGGATGCCTACGAGGGCACCGGCCGGGACCTGCTGAACGATCCGAAGGTGATCGGCCTGTACCTGGGCACCCTGGGCCAGGACGCCGCCTGACCCCTCCCTCTTCCGCCGACACCCCTAGTTGGCGCCGAGACCCCCAGCTGCGGACGTTCGCAGCTGGGGGTCTCGGCGTGAAGTGGGGGTGTCGGCGATGGCCGTGGGCTGGGCACGGCGGGGCGCGGGGCATGGCGGGGCAGGCGGGCAGGCGGGCATGAAGAAGGGCTCCGGATGCCGTGCATCCGGAGCCCTTCTGCCCGCTGCTTACTTGATGCGGGCGTTGTTGTTGTCTGCGCCGTACTCGTAGACGCCGATGGCCGCGCCCTTGGGGTCGTTGTTCTCGTCGAACGTGACCGAGCCGGACAGGCCCTCATAGTCGGCGGTCCCGCCGTCGTTGATGATCTTCGCGCACTCCTCGAACGAGGTGCACTTCTCGCCGTCGCCCTCCCCGCCGGAGACCTCGCGCATCTTCGAGGCGATGTCCTCGCCCTCGACCGAGCGAGCCTCGAGCGCGGCCAGCGCGACGAGGATCGTCGCGTCGTAGGCCTCAGCCGAGTAGGTGACGTCGTTGATCTCGTCGTTGCCGGCCTTGGTCCAGACCTCGTTCAGCTGCTCGAGGAAGTCCTCGGGAAGCTCGGCGCCGGCACGCGTGCCCTTGGAGCCCTCGAGCTGGATCGGCAGGTTGTCCTTGCCGTAGTTCGAGAGGTTTCCGTCGACCATGTACAGCTTGCCGGTGTCGACACCGGCGTTGCCGAGCAGCGGGGCGATCGTCTTGAACTGCTCGTACGAGACGATGGCGACAGCGTCGGGCTTGGCGGCCGAGATGGTCTGCACCTGCGCGTTGTACTGCCCGTCACCCTGGTTGTACGAAGCCTCGGCGACGACCTTGCCACCGGCGGACTCGAAGGTGTCCTTGATGGCCTCTGCCAGGCCCGTGCCGTACGGGTCGTTCTGGTAGATGATGCCGAGAGTCGTGTTGCCGTCCTCAGCGATCTGGTTGCCGAGCACCTCGCCCTGCAGGTTGTCGCTGGGCGCCGTGCGGAAGTACATCGGGCTGAGACCCGTGAAGTCGGCCGACGTGTTCGACGGCGAGACGGTCACGATGCCCGCGCCGACGTTGCTGTCGAGGATGAGCTTCGACACCGAGGAGGACGCCGCACCGATCATGGCGGTGATGCCGGCGCTCTGCAGCTTGGTGATCGACGTCTCGTACGCCTTGTTGTCGAGGTCGCCCTCGTCGGCGTTGGTGAGCTCGACCGTCACACCGGCGTCGGCGTCGTTGATCTGCGAGACGGCCAGTGCGACACCGGCTTCCATCGGCGCACCGAGGAACGCGAGCTGGCCGGAGACGGGCAGCAGCGATCCGAGCTTCAGGGTGAGGTCCGCCGCGGCCGGCTTCTCGCCCGCAGGCTTGTCGCTCGACTTGTCGGCGGGCGTGCTGCTGCAGCCGGCGATGATGAGTGCGGAGGCGCTGACCATCGCAGCCGCCGCGAAGATCCTCGCGGGACGCGAGCCCTTCATTGCGTTCATGTTGCTCCCTTGCGTAACTGAACGTGGAAATCCACTTCGGGTGATCTCACCCTATTGGTTCGCATGCGCGCCTTCTGTCTCGGTCGCCTAACGATCACCGCGGGCGTGGCGGCACCCGCTCAGACGAGATCGACGGGTGCGGCCGCGCGCGTGCGACGGCTGTGCAGCAGCAGGTCGGCGACGAACACGGCGATCGCGATCCAGACGATGATGAAGCCGATCCAGCGCTCGAGCGGCATGGGCTCGCCGAGCAGCGCCCAGCCGACGAGGAACTGCATGACCGGGGTGATGAACTGCAGCATCCCGACCAGGCTCAGGTCGATCCGCCGGGTGCCCGCCGCGAACAGCAGCAGCGGCACCGCGGTGGCGATGCCGGCACCCGCGACGAGCACGGTGTGCAGCGGCGAGACCTGGCCGAACGTGATGCCGTCGGTCTGCGCGACGATGATGAGCGTCACCGCCGCGATCGGGATGAGCCAGAACGACTCGAGCGTGAGTCCGCTGACAGCATCCACCGCCGCGCCGATCTGCTTCTTCACGAGCCCGTAGATGCCGAAGGATGCGGTGAGGGTCAGGGCGATCCACGGGAATGCCCCGTAGGCGACGACGATCACGACGACGGCGAGCGCTGCGACGCCGATCGCGATCCACTGCATCCGGCGCACGCGCTCGCGCAGCACGAACACGCCCAGCAGCACCGTGAAGATCGGGTTGATGAAGTAGCCCAGGCTGGTCTCGATGACGTGGCCGGTGAGCGTGCCGATGAGGAACGTCTGCCAGTTGACGTAGATGAGCACTCCGGCCAGCGCCGTCCACCACAGCAGCCGTGGCTGGCGGACGATGGCGATGAGGGCCGGCCACCCGCGCATGACGGTCAGCAGGATGCAGCAGAACACGAAGGAGAGCAGCACCCGCCAGGCGACGACCTCCCAGGCGCCGGTGGGAGCGAGTGCCAGGAAGTACAGCGGAAGCACTCCCCAGATCAGGTAGGCGCCGATCGTGTCGGCGATCCCGCCGCGTGCAGTTCGCGCTCCGGCGGAGCGAGCGGGGAGTTCAGGGGTCACCTGAGAACCCTATTCCGCGCCATGGCTGCCGTCGCCGCGCGGCGGTCGGGCGGGTTCCGATCTCGCTCTGCCCATCCGAGTAGATCGCCCTTTCGCTCGGTGACGGATCGGCGTATGGTGAGCGGCATCCAAGGGATGGATGCTGGGGAAATCGGCGGGACTGATGGGCGAGTTCGTACTCGCGCTCGACGTAGGCACGACCACGGTGAGAACGGTCATGGCCAGCGCCGCTGCGCTCGAAGGATTGCAGGCGGCACCACTCGCGGTGGAAGGCGAGCGGGCCGACATACCGCTGCTCGCCTTCATCACCGAGGACGGCGATGCGATCTTCGGCACCGAAGCCGAGCGGCGCGGGTGCGATCAGCCCGAGCGCGTCGTGTACGGCTTCACGCGCTGGATCGGCGACGAGGTGCCCCTCGTGGTGAGCGGCTTCTCCGTCAGCGCGGACGAGCTGCTGGCACGGATGGTGCTGTGGATCATCGGCACCGTTGCGGACGAGCAGGGCAGGCGTCCGGATGCGATCGCGCTCGTGCATCCGACGTCGTGGTGCGGTCACCGGGCCGATGCCGTGCGCGCCAGCCTGCGCGAGCTCGACCTCGAGGTGACCCTGTTCCCCGCAGCTCCGACGGTGGCGCAGCAGCATGCCACCGCCGGGTCGCGGTCGCACACCGTCTGCGTCTACGACCTCGGCGGCGCGCGCTTCGAGGCGACGCTGCTGCGTGGCGGCCGGATGCTCGGTGAGCCGCAGACCGCCGAAATCGGCGGGGTCGAGATCGACGCCGCGCTGCTGACGCACGTGCTCGGGATGCTTCCGGGAGCCGCCGGGGTCGACGCCACGCGCGCCGAGCTCCTGGCCGCGCGGCGCGCGGTGATCGACGCGAAGGAGCGACTCTCGCACCGCTCCGACGTATCGGTGCCGGTGTCGCTGGGCGGACGTGGCGCCTCGGTGCGCATCACCCGGGCCGAGCTCGAGTCCATGGCGGCCGCGCCCATCGCGCGCACGGTGGAAGTGGTCGAGCAGGCGCTGGAGAGCGAGCGGCTCACGGCCGCTGAGCTCGACGAGGTGATCCTGGTCGGCGGCTCCGCGCGAGTGCCCCTCGTGGCGGAGATGCTGTCGGCGCGGCTGGACGTGCCCCTCACCGTCCCGGACGACCCGGCGCTCGCCGCGGCGATGGTCGCCGCGCTCCGGTCGTGGGGCAGTCTGCAGGCGGAGCGGGCGTCCGCCGCACCCCTCCCGGACCTCGCCTCGGCACTGCCGGCTGCGCCACGCCGACCGGTGCGCGTGCACATCCCCTATGGCGCGGCGGCCACCCTGGCCGCCGGCGCGGTGATCATCGCCGCCGGGATGGTCTTCGCCGCGACGACGCCGCTCGGCGGCGGGGCGGACAGCGCCGACGGCGCCACCGCCGACGAGACGGCGGGCAGCGGAGCACTGTCGGTACTGCGACCGGCATCCGGATTCTCCGTGGCGGACGCCACGAGCCTCGGCGACGACCACGACGGTGCCGACGAGGAGAGGGCTCCTTCCCATCCGGGCAGATCCTCGGATGCCGATATCGACGACGAGCTCCCGACGACTCCGACGCCACGCAGCGGCGGGGCGAGGGTCGAGCGGCCGCCGTCCGGCTCGCTCGACGGCTCGACCCGGCCGATCGCGTCGGGCGCCGCACCCGCACCGCGCACCGACCCGACCCCGCCGTCGACATCCACCGAGACGCCGCCCGCGCAGCCCGAGGAGGAACCGCCCGCAGCGGAGCCGACCCCGCAACCGGAACCGGAACCAACGCCGACGCCGGAGCCGGAACCCACGCCGACGCCCGCGCCGGAACCAGCGCCGGAGCCGGCACCGGAACCCGCACCGGGACCCGCACCGGAGACGACAGCGGCTCCCGCCTCCGCCTCCGAGCAGGCGAGTGCGGACGCCTCGCTTGTGCAGTCGCCGCACACGGCATCCCATCCGTCAGCCGAGGTCGCGGCCCTCTGATCCGAGACCGGCACCCGATCATGATCCAGCCCGCTGCAGCCCTCGACGAGCACGACCCGAGCGCGTCGCCCCTCAGCTGGGAGCGCCAGATGGGCGCGGCTCGCGGCGCGATCGGTCGCCGCATCCCGCGAGCGGCGCTGATCGGAACGGCCGGAGCCGGCAAATCGAGCGGCCTGCAGCAGCTGTACGAGCTCTTCACCGGCCAGGCCCGCGAGGTCCGGGTGCTGCACGAGAGCGCAGCAGCGGTCGCCGACGTCCCCGCGCAGCACATCCTGCTCGTCGACGACGCCCACCTGCTCTCGGACATGCAGCTGCAGCATCTCGGCGAGCGTGCGCAGGACCCGGAGGCTTCGCTCATCGTCGCGCGCCGCCCGTGGCCAGCGCGGCCCGCCCTGCGTGCCATCACCGCGCGGCTGGAGCAGCACGCGCCGGCGATCGTGCTCGGGCATGTCACCCGGGCCGACATCCTCGACCATCTCGATGCCCGGGGACAGCGGCTGCCCGAGTTCTGCATCGAGCACATCGTTCGGACCACTCGGGGCGTGGCCTGGCTTGCCGCCGCCGCCGTGCAGCACCACGACTCCCGGGACTGCGCACACGATCGCGATCATGAGAGTCTCGACGCCTCGGTGGCCGAGCTGATCATCCACCGCCTCGACACCATCGACGACGGTCTGCGGCGGAAGATCGAGGAGGTGTGCATCGCCGCCCCCGGTGCCATCTGCACCGAAGACGGCGACCCCGACGACTGGGCGCTGCAGGGGTACGCGCACGGGCTGCTGGTGCGCAGCGGCGAGGCCGCCCCGCTTGTGCGCGCCGCGGTGCGGCAGGCGCTTCCGGCGCGACGCCTGATCGACCTGTGCGTCAGCCACCCGGAGTCTCTTCGCGACCCCGCAGGGCTGCCCGCTCTGCGCGACTCGCGAGTGGCGGATGTTCTCATCTCGACCGCCGATCGGATGCTGCGGGAGGATCCTCGACAGGCGTCCGCGCTCTACGACGCCGCGGTGCGGTGCGGTGCCCCGGAGCACGCCCTGTCGGCGCGGCGCGCGGGTGCGGCCTGGTCGAGCGGCGACCTCGATGCGGCGGCGATCGCGGTCGAGGACGCGATCTCCTCCGCACCGGAGGACGTGCCGGCGGAGGTCAGCGCGGTTGCGGCGGCCACGTGGGCGGCGCGCGCCATGATGCGCGAGGCGCATCGCGTGCATCAGGTGGTTCCGCCGACCGACGAGGTGACGCGCGCGAACGCGGCCGTCGCCGCGCTCGGTGTCGGCGAAGACGGCTCTCCCGTCCCGACGGTGCCGCACGCACTGCCCACAGCGATCGGCGTGTCGAGTGCGCTGCTGCGCAGCGGTCTGCAGGCCACGACAGGGCCGGATGCGACGGAGTCGGCCCTCGCGGATCTGATTCGTGCGGCGGAGATGTACACCAGAACCAGGCGCAGCGACGCCCTGTGCGAGCTGCCGGCAGTGGTCGCGACGGTCGTGGCGCTGAACCTCGGCCGGCTGGTCACGGCGCAGTCCGTTCTCGAAGACGCCATCGACGGCGATCACGGTGGCCCCTGGGCGCGAAGGCGCCTGCTGCTGTGGAGCGCCTGGGTCGCGGTGCAGCGCGCGCATCCGGCCGAGGCTCGCGAGCTGCTGCGGCGTGTCGAGGCGACCGGCACCGCGAGGCTCCCAACCCGCGATGAGTTCATGCTGCAGGCCGTGCGCGTCGCCATCGCGCGCAGATACGAGGACGCGTCAGGTCAGGATGCCGCCTGGCAGCGCGCACGGGCTGTGCTGCTTCGCACCGATATCGACCTCTACCTGCTTCATCCGCTCGCAGAGCTGATCACCGCGGGCACCAGAGCCGGCGACGCCGACCGCGTCGAGCCGCAGGTGCGCGCCGCGCTGCAGATGGTCGAGAGACTGGGCAGTCCGCCGCTGTGGGCGGCGCACCTGCGCTGGGCGGTCATCCAGCAGGGCATCCTGCTCAGTCGACCCGATCGGCTGACGCCGCACGCGAAGGCCCTCGTGGCCGCGGCGGTGCACAGTCGAGTGGCGGCGGGGATGGCCAAAGCCGGCCGCGTCTGGACCGACGTGCTCGCCGGATCCGTGGCCGCGGAAGCCGTCACGACGGCAGCCGAGGAGCTGGCCGCCGTCGGGCTGATGTGGGACGCCGCGCGACTCGCCGGCCACGGCGCTGCCCGGACGGCCGACCGCAGAGTCGCCGCCCAGCTGCTCGCCTGTGCTCGAGAGCTGCACCCCACCGACGGCACAAGGCGTCCCGAGCCGACGGCGGGCGGCGACGCGGACGCCGTCGATCGCACCGCCGCAGAAGAGGTGCTCAGCGACCGGGAGATCGAGGTCGCGCGGCTCGTTCTTCAGGGCAAGACGTATGCCGAGATCGGCGCCTCGATCTTCATCTCGCCACGCACCGCCGAGCACCACATCGCGCACATCCGGCGGCGCATCGGCGCCGCTTCACGCTCGGAGATGCTCGCCCGGCTGCGCCTTCTGCTCGGGGACAACGACGTGGGCGCGGGGCAGACGACACAACCCCCGTGATCCCCCATCCGGGCATCGGGCAAACCCCCGATGCCGCGCGGGTGCCTCCGCGCATAGCATGCGATTCACCGATCGTTCCCGACTGCTCGGGGGTCTTGGCTGCAGGGGCGCGGTGACGCCTGACCCGGCCGAAGTCGAAAGGGGCTTCAGATGACATCGCCAGTGGAGACCATCGCGGATGCGCTCATCGCATTCATCCTGAGCCTGCTGCGCGATCCGGACGCGGCGGAGGGCTTCGTGTCCTCGCCGGAAGCCGCGCTGGCGCGGAACGGGCTCGAGGACGTGTGCATGGCCGACGTCGCGGCGGTCAGGCCGGTCATCGTCGACCATCCGCACGTCATCAATCAGTCGAGTCCGCCGCCTCCGCCGCCCGCCGACCCCGCCGGGGCCTCCGGTGACGGGGCCGTGCGCGAGATCGTCCGGATGATCCAGCAGTACACGACTCACATCGACGCGCGCTCGACGATCCTCGACCAGTCGGTCAACCAGAACATCTGGACCGAGGGCGGCGACGTCACGCAGGTGTTCGATCAGGAGGCCGTCATCGCCTCCGGCGACAACGCCGTCGCCGCAGGCGGCGACGCCACCGTCGTGGACTCGGATGTCGATGTGACGGTGGGCGATGTGTCGGTCGGGAACGAGACCAACGACGGGAGCTTCAACCAGACCGGCACCGACCCCTCCGATGACGACGACACCGCCGGCGCACCGGGCGCACCCGGCGACGCGGCAGACGGCGCCTCGCAGCCCGACTCCTCCGCAGGCGACGCCGACTCCGACGCTCCTGAGGCGGCGGTCGCTGCAGTGGGGGCGGCGGTCGACACGGCCGTGCAGGCCGGAGCCGAGACCGCCCCGGTCGCGGCGGCCCAGCCCGCGCCTCCTCCGGCCGACGTCCCCGAACCCGCCGATCTGCTGGAGAGCGACATGACCGCCGGTGCAGCAGACGCGTACGACTCCGACTCGGCGAGCGCAGCGCTCGACGACCAGCCTGTCGACATCCCGGTCGAGGATGACTGACGCGGCCCGGCGAGCGGATCCGCCTGCGGTGCCCCGGACACGGGATGCCGCAGGCGGAGCGTTCGCGCCGTACCGCTCGCGGGAGCTGCCCGCTCGTCCGCCGCTGACGAACCCCAATGCGGCGCCGGTGATGGTGAAGGCGACCCCGCCGTTCTCGATCCGGTTCAGCCAGTTCCTGTGGATCGCCAGCTTCGCCCTCGGCGGGTTCACGGCGGTGTACCTCTTCGTGATCCGCAAGGATCTGCTGCCCCTCATCACCGAGTCGGCGAAGACGGTGACGACAGGCCGCAGCGAGCAGACCTACGAGACGGCTGCCGACATCGTGTTCTGGGTGGTGTTCGGCGCGCTGGTCGGGTTGCTGCTTCTGCAGATCACTCTGCTGGTGTCGTTCATGGGCCGGCGCCCGAATGTGCGCTGGTGGCAGCTGCTCACCTTCGCCCTGCTCGCGCTTCTCGTCGTGCTCTCACCCGAGTGGGTGGCGCTGGGCGCCCAGGGAGAACCATTGCAGCCGCTTCTTGCGGCGCAGGCCGCCCTCGTTCTCCTCGCTCTGCTGTGCAGCATCCTGCCCCGCGGGATCGCCTGGTCGGCGCGGCGGATCGACGTGCGACGCGGGCCGGAGGGCTCTGGTCGCGACGGTCTCTGAGGCGACCGCGGCGAGGCTGCGCAGCACGGCGTTCACCACGTCGCGCCTGGCCCGATCCGCGGTCGGGTCGGCACACAGCCGGCGCCACTGGTCGATCTGCGTGTGCACGCGTCGGGAGATCTCCTCCGGCGTCGCGCCCTCGGGAAGGCCCAGGCGAGCGGATGCCGTGACGCCCGCGGCGCCGAGGATGAGCTCGGCCTCTCGCGCCTGCGGCTCCGGCAGCGGCAGGCCGTCCGCCCTGGCCTCGGCGAGCAGCGCGAGTTCGCGCAGCGTGTGGGCGGATGCCCGGAAGCGCTCGATCCCGGCGAGGACGGCCTCGCATCCCGGCTTCGGCGCACGGCGGATCAGTGCCTGCAGCTGCAGCACGACGCTGCGCGCCTTGAGCACATCCGCGCGAGGTCGGAAGTGCCGCTGCACGAACTCCTGCAGCTCGATGAGCCCGCTCTGCTGGATCAGGGCATCCGACAGCTCCGACGAACTGGACACGCCGCCCCGGATGACCGCCGTCGCGAGGCGGACGCCGAAGATGCCGAACCTGCTCAGCAGCTCCTCGCGAACCGACACGCTGAGTCCGGTGGCCGTGCTCTCGCGGACGAATCTGTCGGCGGAGACGAGCAGGCTCTCGCGCTTCGCCCGTTCGAGGCCGGCGAGTTCGCGCAGCGCGATGTACTCGCTCTCGCGCAGGGTGCGCGCCCCCTCGGCGAGCAGACCCGCGACGGGCACGACTCCCAGAGCGAGCGCGCCGAGGGCGCCGTCGCGCTCGTAGCGCCGTGCGACCCGGCGGGCCGAGAGCAGGGAGTCGATGCGGCCGGAGCCGACCTCGTCCGATCGCGACAGCACCGCCAACGCGCACACGCTCGCTCCGGCTCCCGCGGCGGTGTCGCGGAACGCCTCGAGGAATCGCACATCCGAGCCGTGCAGGTGACGCATGAGGTACACGACGGCATCCGCAGCCGACGGCGCGTCCTCGGGGGTGAGGAAGCGCGCGGTGCGCGCCGACGTGTCGGTGGAGAGTGACGAGATGCCCGGCGTGTCGATGAGGATGAGCGACGAGAGCCCCTCGAGCGGCCAGCCCACGTCGATCCACTCGATCTCCTCCGCGGTGCGTCCGCCCAGGTCGAAGGCCAGCAGCCCGCGCTCCCGCCGGACCGGCATACGCGCGGTGGTCCCGTCGCGCAGATGCATGGTGACTCGCGGCGTGGGCGAGTAGCGGTACCAGGTCACGACGCGGGTGCATTCGGCGGTGTCCGTCGCGGCGATCCGCTCCCCCAGCATCGCGTTGAGCAGAGTCGACTTGCCCGCCTTCACCATCCCGGCGATGGCGAGGCGCAGCGGCTCGTGCAGCCGCGCTTCCAGCTGGTCCACGAGCGCGACCGCATCGCGGTCGCCGACGTACACCGACCGCGTGGTGCGCAGCAGCTCCTCCGTGTCTGCGATGACCCCGGCGGGCATCACTCCCCCGCCTTCTCGCCGACGGCCGCCCGCCTGGCGGGTGCGAACCGGGTGATCGGCTGATGCGCCGCCGGCATCGTGCTGGCGGCTGCGCGAGGCGACTGGCCGATCGCGACCGGAGCCGGCGGAAGCGCCGGGATGCTCCGGCGCGCACGCTCGAGCTCGCCGAGACGCTTCTTCAGCAGCAGAACGCGCTGGTCCCGGGTGGTGGTGAACCCGGATGCCGCCTGACGGGCCCGCTGCAGAGCATCCGACAGTGAGCTGTGCAGCTCCTCCGCGAGCGCGCCGAAGTGGTCGCGCGCGGTGCGCTGCACCAGACGCAGACGGTCCTTGAGCTGCTTGCCCACCTGGAACGTGACCTCGTCGATGTAGCGCCTGACGATGATCTTCGCCTCCTGCTGGCGGCGGCTGAGCCGGTTGCCCATGTCCTCGCGGTATGCCCGGCGGCCGACGAGCACCCCGGCGAGAAGCGAGAGCGGGTTGATCAGGGCCATGCCGACGAGCCCGGTGACGAGCCCCACCATCAGCACGCCTCCGTAGGAGCCGCGCACGCCGATGTAGATCTTCTCGCCGGCACTGAGCTGACCCGCTTCGAGTCCGGCGATCTCCTCGACGGGGTCGAGCACGCCGCGGATGTCGGAGACATCGCTGACGGGGATGTCGTCCTGATCCTGGCTGAAGAGCTCGGCCACCTCCTCCGAGAGCCAGCGGGAGCGCTCGTCGGTCCAGACGAACGTCTCCGACACGGCGGCGGTGACGCGCTGGTCGAGCCATTCGCGGATCTGATCCCAGATCGGCCCTGGATCGCCCTCGTCGATCGCGCGCTCGGCCTCCCTCTGCACCTTGCGCAGTCGATCGCGCACATCGTGCTCCATGTCGGCGACGAGGTCCGCGATGCCGTCGGTGAGCAGCACCTGCCATCGTGCGGAGCGCCCGCGGAAGTCGTCCGCCTTCGCCTTCGCGACCTCGAGTTCCGCGATCATCCTGGGCGTGTCCTCGGGGTTCAGCAGGGCGTTCAGCTCGGCCCGCAGCGACATCTCCAACTGATCGACCACGGAGACGAGATCGTGCACAGCGCCGCGCTCGTGGATGGTCTCGGCCCTGCCGAGCACTTCGCGTCGCAGATGCGCGACCAGGGCGGGGAAGCCCGATTCGTCGTTCAGCGCGCGATCCTGCAGTTCAGCGGCGAGCAGCCGCAGGTCGCTGGACACGGAGAAGATCGGGATGTCGTCACCGCCGCTGAGGTGTGCGCGGTCGATCTCCTCGATGCGTCGCCATTCCGGGTACAGGTCGGTCTTGGCCAGGACCGCGGCGACGTTGGGCGAGATGCGCATCGCGTGGCGAAGGAACTGCACCTCGGGTTCGGTGTACTCCTGTGAGGCGTCCGAGACGAGCAGCACGGCATGCGCGGATGAGAGCGCGGCGAGGGTGGCGAGCGAGTTCGACGACTCGAGCCCGCCCACGCCTGGCGAATCGACCAGTGTGAGCCCGCCGCGCAGGATCTCCCGCGGAAGCAGCACCTCGGCGGAGAGGATGCCGCGCTCGTTGCCTGGATTGCCGCGCTCGGAGACGTACTGCGCGAGATCTTCGAGGGGTATCTGTCGCCGCTGCGGCTCGGCTGCGGCGCCTGCGGGTCGCTCGATCACCCACGCCGAGGGCTGCTCGGCGTAGCCGACGGTGGTGGGCACGCTCGTGGCGACGTCATCGTCGACCGGACAGGCGGGAGCGTTGACGAGCGCATTGATGAGCTTGCTCTTGCCCTGTTTGAACTCGCCGACGACGATCACGCGCACCGCAGGATCCTCCAGGCGGTGCTTCGTGCTCGCGAGTCGAGCGGCGAGATCCTTCCTCCCCGCGGACGCGGCGAGATCGCCGACGTCGTGAATGACGTCGACGATCTTCGCCTCCCCAGCTGGATGCTCTCCCGGCACGTGCGTCCCCTTCCGTCGCGTCCGATGCGGATCAGGCGAACAGCTCGGGCCCGGGGAGGTCTCCCCCGCCATCCAGACCGCCGGCGAGACCTCCCCAGATCTCGTCGGCGTCCAGGTCCCAATCGGATTCCGAGATGTTCGCGATCTCCTGAGTGAAGGCGTCGGCGCCGAACGGATCGAGAAGACCCGCATCTCCCCAGGGCGCGTCGTCCAACGGTGTGGCATCCGGTTCGTCAGACATGGCTCTCACTCCCCTCGAGTGCTCAGGAGCCTAGTGGTGTGCCTGGCCGCCCACCAGAGGGCGGCCAGGCAGGTCGTGCGCCGCTCGATGCGTCAGAGGGCGACGTCGGACGCGTCCCCGAAGGGGCTGCCGAGATTGGAGTCGTTCACCGTCATGTCGAAGTCGGACGTGTTGGTCGAGTTGTCCTGGTAGGAGTCGTCGACCGTCCAGCTGGTGGAGTTGTCCACCATCGACTCGTCGTTGAACGAGTCAGTGAAGGACCAGTCCTGCGAGTTGTCCGTCACCGAGTTGTCGGAGTTGTCCGAGTTGTCGCTGTTGTCGGAGTTGTCGGAGTTGTCGCTGTTATCGCTGTTGTCGGAGTTGTCGTTGAACGAGTCGGTGAACGACCAGTCCTGCGAGTAGTCCTCGTTGAACGAGGCGGTGTTCCAGGTGTTGCCCGTCCAGACATCGCCCATGCTGATGTCGGTGTCGACGTTCATGACCGTCGCGTCGCCGCCGGCTGCGGCCGAGCCGTCTCCGGATGCGATGTTGCTGCTCTGCCCGAAGTGCTGGCCGACGTCGCCGCCGGAGGAGATGCTCTGGTTGACCGACTGGTCGTTGAGCGTGGTCCGTCCGTCGATGCTGAGCGATCCCGCGCCGGCCATGGCGCCCATGCCACCGCCGCCCGCGCCGATGCTGACGTCGCCGAACCCCGAGTTGAACTGCCGCACGCCCGAGGTGACGGAGTTGTCGTAGAGCGTGTTGTACGAGTCGGTCACCGAGTGATCCGAGTTGTCCCGCCACGAGTGGTCGGAGTTGTCGGAGTTGTCGTTGTACGAGTCGTTGGTCGAGTTGTCGGAGTTGTCGCTGTTGTCGGAGTTGTCGGCCACCGAGTTGTCACTGTTGTCCGAGTTGTCGTTCACCGAGTTGTCGGAGTTGTCCGAATTGTCGCTGTTGTCGGAGTTGTCGCTGTTGTCCGAATTGTCGCTGTTGTCCGAGTTGTCGCTGTTGTCCGAGTTGTCGTTCACCGAGTTGTCGCTGTTGTCGGTCGTCGAGTTGTCCGTGACCGAGTTGTCGGAGTTGTCCGTGACCGAGTTGTCGGAGCTGTCACTGCTGTCGCTGACCGAGTTGTCGGAGTTGTCCGAGTTGTCGTCGGTGTTTCCGGAGTTGGCGATGCCCAGGTTCCACTGGGCTCCGGAAGAGTTGGCGTTGCCGTCGAGAGCCATGATCGATTACCCCTTCATCGTGAATGTGCCAGGTGGCGTCTGATACGAGTGTGAGACTCAGGCACATTCACGGCATCGGGGGCCGGCCCGAGGGCTGTGGGGGCCCGGCGGGGGCATCCGCGGGGCCGATGCGGGGATCGATAGGGGTTGGGCGACTCGGGGGTACGACAGAGGGCCCGGATGCCATGCATCCGGACCCTCTGGGAGCTGGTGTCGAACCGCGTCAGCGGACGACGACCGCGAGCACGTCGCGGGCCGAGAGCACGAGGTACTCGTCGGCGCCGAACTTGACCTCGGTGCCGCCGTACTTGCTGTAGAGCACGCGGTCGCCCACGGCGACGTCGAGCGGAACGCGGTTGCCGTTGTCGTCGATGCGGCCGGGGCCCACTGCCACGACCTGGCCCTCCTGGGGCTTCTCCTTGGCGGTGTCGGGGATGACCAGACCGCTTGCGGTGGTCTGCTCTGCCTCGACCTGCTGGATGACGATGCGGTCCTCGAGCGGCTTGATGGAAACCGACACGGTGTACCTCTTCTTTCGTGACTGAGTTCAGAAGATCATTAGCACTCTCGAGGTGAGGGTGCTAACTCCAGTCTATGCCGAGCGCTGGCACTCATGCAATGCGAGTGCCAGCCTCTCGGTCATCTGCCCCCCGGTCGTTGAGCGAGCGAAGCGAGTCGAAACGCACGCACCGCCCCGCGGACGCTCCCGGTCGTTGAGCGAGCGAAGCGAGTCGAAACGCACTACGCACCGCCCCGCGGACGCTCCCGGTCGTTGAGCGAGCGAAGCGAGTCGAAACGCATGCCCCGCCCCGTAGGCTCTTCCTGTGGAGATGTCTGAGCTGACCGCGCTGCTCACGCGTGAGGGCCTCGCGCTGCTCGACCAGGTCGGGGCCGTCGAGTCGGCTGCGGACGTCGCACGAGCCGTGTCGCGGCTGCGCGTGGCCGGTCACTCCCCCGACCTCGTCTCGGCAGTCGTCGGCCAGGCTCGCCTGCGCGTGAAGGCGCGGGCGAAGTTCGGCGAGTTCGGCGATCGGATGCTGTTCACCCGGGCCGGCCTCGAGCAGGCGACGCGCCTGAACGTCGCGACCATGCACGCCGTGCGGCTGCGCCGCGCCGGCATCACCCGCGTCAGCGACCTCGGCTGCGGCATCGGCGGCGACAGTCTCGCCTTCGCGGGGGCAGGGCTCTCGGTCGAGGCGGTGGATGCCGATGAGGTGACCTCCGCGATCGCCGCATACAACCTGGCGCCGTTCCCTGATGCGACCGTGCGCCAGGGGGTCGCCGAGGACAGCCTCCCTCCAGAAGGCGCGGTCTGGCTCGACCCGGCTCGGCGAACAGCCGGGCACAGTGAGACGACCCGGACCTCCGCCGCCGACTGGTCGCCGTCGCTCGACTGGTGCGTCGAGGTCGCGCGCCGGCACCCCACCGGCATCAAGCTCGGCCCCGGCCTCGACCGCGACCTCATTCCGAACGACGTGGAGGCGCAGTGGGTCAGCGCCGACGGAAGCGTCGTCGAGCTCGTGCTGTGGAGCGGTGAGCTCGCGCGTCCTGGCATCCGCCGCGCTGCCCTGGTGCTGCAGGCCGGTGAGACGCACGAGATCACCGCGGCGGCCGACGCCGACGACGAACCGGTGCGCGAACTCGGCACCTACCTGCACGAGCCGGATGGCGCGGTGATCCGCGCCCGGCTGATCGGCGAGGTGGCCCGGATGCTCGATGCGGGGATGGTCGACGAGCAGATCGCTTACCTCACCGGCGACGCGGCGCTCACCTCCCCGTTCGTGCAGTCGTTCCGCGTGCGCGAGACCATGCCGGCGCACGTGAAGACGATCAGTCAGGCGCTGCGCGCGCACGACATCGGGCGCCTCGAGATCAAGAAGCGCGGCATGGACATCGATCCCGCCGTGTTCCGCAAGAAGCTGAGCCTGAAGGGCTCGAAGGCGGCGACGCTGATTCTCACCCGGACGGCGTCGGGCCGCGTGGCGATCCTCGCCGACCGGGTCTGATCAGCCCGCCGCCACAGGCATCCGTCACCCGCCGTCTCGCACGATCGTCAGGATCGGCCCGCGGGTGCTCGTCTCGCGCACCTCGTACCTCGCGTCCTGCACCTGGAGGAGGTAGAGGCCGTCTTCCGCCGGGTCGCAGGACTGCACGACGGCATCGGTCGCAGGATCCACGACGTAGATGCAGGTGCGCGCGTCCTGCGAGATGAAGATCGGGACGCTGCCGTCGTAGCCGATGACCTGCAGATAGTTCGGGGCGACGCCCTCGGCTTCGAGCATCCGGATCTGCCGCAGCTCCTCGTCGGTGTACTGCGACTCCCAGCCATAGTCGGCCATGCTCTGGCGCATGATGACCAGTGCCTCGCGGCCGGTGATGTCGTTCACCAGCGTCGCCCAGTACGTCCACTCGCCATCGTCTTCGGAGTGACTCGCCGAGACGCCGACCGGTTGGGCGAAGGCGATCTCGTCGTCCGGCGGGGGCACGCACTGATGCTGATTGCGGTCGCCGACGTGAATCGCCAGGCAGATTTTTTCACCATCCTCCGAGGTCGCGCGCCACACCGACGCGTCGTACTTCTCGCCGAGGTAGACAACCGAGCCGGGGTCGAAGCGCGCGGCTTTCTCGATCTCGGCCATGGCCTTCGCCTGGGCGGCGGTCATGGATGGAGTGCTGTCGCGGTTGAGCAGCATCCAGCCGCCGCCGAACCCGAGCAGAAGCGCGATCAGCGTCGAGAGGACGAGCATCGGGATGCCAGGGCGCCGACGCGCCCGCGACACCTCGCCTGTCGGGGACGACGAGTCCGACTCCGCCTCCGAGGGCGCCGCCGCGGACGCGGACGGCGCAACGGGAAGCGGCTCGGGGGCAGCATCGTGATGGGATGGCACCGGTCTCGCCGAGGTCTCGTCCTCCGCCGGTGGAGGCGGCGCGATCACCGCATCGGCGGCGGCACGGGCATCCAGTTCCCGCAGCTCGGCGAGCTCGGCCTCACTCGCTCCCCCGCCCGCGGCGAACGCCCGGCGCTGCAGCTCACGTCGTCGTGAGCTCTCCGCCTGGTTCAGCATCCATCACCCCAGATTCTCGAACTGCATGGCGGCCCACAGCAGCCATCCCGCGCTGAACAGCGTGGCACACAATCCGAGCACCAGCGCCCAGATCGCCACCGACCGGTTCTCGATCGGACGCCGCAGCGACATCATCGCCGCGATCACCGCGATGACCGCGACGGGGATGCCCCAGCCCACGAACATCGAGGTCGCGAGGGCGACGATCGCCGCTACCAGCGCCCAGGGCGCGAGACGCGCGTCGTCGACGGGTGTCGTCCCCGTCGACGGCTCCCACTCCGGAGTCGCCGCCGTGTCGGCATCCGGATGCGCGGCCGCGGTGCGCTCGACGGGCACCGGCGCCGTCGGCAGCTTGCCGTATCCCTTCGACGCACCGGGCACAGCGGCATCGCCGCTGGGCTTCTCGACCTCGGGGGTGGGCTGCTCGATGCGCGGGTCGCTCATGCCGGGCTCACCTGAATCTCGGTCACCGGCAGCGTCGAGTCGGCGCCGAAGGCGAGGGTCGACGGCCCGCGGCCGCTCGCGATGAGCTCGGCGGCGAGGCCCGCGATCATGGCCCCGTTGTCGGTGCACAGCGACAGCGGCGGGATGCGCACGGCCACGCCCGCGGCCGCCGCCCGCTCGAGGGCCACTTCACGCAGCCGCCGGTTGGCGATCACGCCCCCGCCGAGCAGCAGACGGGGCACGCCGCGGTCTGCGCAGGCGGCGAGCGCCTTGGTGACGAGCACGTCGATGACCGCCTCGCGGAAGCTCGCGGCGACGTCCGCCACCGGTAGTGCCGTCGCATTGGGTCCCTGAGCCTGCCGAAGGGATTGGGCCCGCTCGACCCAGCGCGCGACAGCTGTCTTCAGGCCCGAGAACGAGAAGTCGTAGCGGTGCTTCGCCATGTCGGATGCCTTCGACAGCCCCCGCGGGAAGCGGATCGCCTTGGGGTCGCCGTCGGCCGCGACCTTATCGATCTGCGGTCCACCGGGGTACGGCAGACCGAGCAGCCGGGCGACCTTGTCGAAGGCCTCGCCTGCCGCGTCGTCGACGGTCTCGCCGAGCAGCTCGACGTCGGTCGTGAGATCGCGCACGTGCAGCAGCGAGGTGTGCCCGCCCGAGACGAGCAGGGCGATCGTCGGATACTCCAGCGGCGCGGTCGCGCGGTCGTCGGAGGTGAGGATGTCGGCGGCGATGTGCCCCACGAGGTGGTTCACCGCGTACAGGGGCTTGCCGAGCGAGACGGCCAGGCCCTTTGCTGCCCCGACGCCGACCATGAGGGCGCCGGCGAGGCCGGGGCCGCTGGTCACGGCGATCGCGTCGAGCTCGTCGAGCGTCACGTCTGCTTCGGCCAGGGCCCGCTCGATCGACGGCTGCAGCGCCTCGAGGTGCGCGCGTGCGGCGACCTCGGGCACGACGCCGCCGTACCGGGCGTGCTCGTCCATGCTCGACGCGATCGTGTTCGACAGCAGCTGCCGTCCGCGCACGATGCCGATGCCGGTCTCGTCGCAGCTCGTCTCGATCCCGAGCACCAGAGGGCCGGTCATGCGCTCGCCTCCTTCGCGGCATCCGCGTCCACGGCATCCGCGTTCGCGGCATCCTGGGCATCCGGAATGCCGGACTTCTCCCGGATCGCAGGAGCAGTTGCCGCATCCGCTCCTGCGTTTCGCACGTTCTCCTGCGTTTCCGGTGAGGCGGCATCCGCCCACGACCGCAGGTCGAGGCGCATCACCACCGCATCCACGTCGCCCGGCTGGTAGTACCCGGGCCGCCGGCCCAGCTCGACGAAGCCCTCCGAGGCGTACAGCGCCCGTGCGACGGCGTTGTCGTCGCGCACATCGAGGAACAGCTCGCGCGCGCCGCGCTCGACGGCCGTCGCGATCAGCGCGCGCAGCAGCGCCCGACCCCTCCCCTGGCCGCGAACCGAGGGGTCGAGCGCGATGGTCTGGATGTCGGAATCGGCCGACCCCTGCAGGGCGCGCACCCCGCCGTAGCCGACGACGCGCTCGCCCTCGATGTCGACGAGGTAGACGTTGTGCAGGCTGCAGATCTCGGTGCCCATCGTCTGCTCGCTCCACGCGTCGGTGGGGAAGCCTCGCTGCTCGAGATCCATGATCGCGGCGAGGTCGTCGAGGGTCGCGATGCGCAGGGTCATACGCTCACCCGCTTCGGCGCGCCCGGCTGCACCACGTCGGGCGAGCGGAGGTAGAGCGGCTCGGGGTCCGCCAGAACGCGCCCGGCGGTGATGGCTGCAGCCCCCACACGGGCGAGCGCCGCAGCCGACAGCTCGGTCGTCTCGTGCGTCTGCTCGTCGAGCTCGACGCCGCGCTTCTCGAGACGGGTCGGGCGGATCAGGCTCGGGATGCCGTCGGCATCCACCCCGTCGAAGACGCTCACCGCGATCTCGCGACGGCGGGCGTCGGTGACGACCGCGAACGGCCCTTCGGCACTCGCATCGAGAGCGATGGCCAAGTGGCTGGGAATCGGGATGAGCGGGATGCCGCGACCGAGCGCGAAAGCGCGTGCCGCAGCGATCCCGATGCGCAGCCCGGTGAACGGTCCCGGCCCCATGCCTGCAACGACATGCGTGATCCCGGGACGCGCCACCTGCGCGAGCAGATCGCCGATCACCTCGGCGTGGCCGAGCGGATCGGGGGTGCTGACCTCGGCGACGGTGCGCCCGTCGGCGTCGACGACGGCGACGGTCGTTCCGAGCGAGGTGTCGACGGCGAGGATCACCCTCTCAGATTAGTCGCGTCGTCTGCGTCGGCCGTGACCCGCCCGTTTCTCTCCCACCGGTCTCCACCGAGCCCGACGGCGCGTTGTGCCCGTTCATCGGCGAGTTCGACGAGAGTGTCGTAATCGAATCTCGCCTCCAGCACGGTCGCCCATCCGACGCTGGCGGAGGTCCTGATGGCGCTCGGATCAAGCCGCTCGTCCGTGGATGACACCCGCCCAAGCAGGTTGCGCAGGTGGTGCGTGACCGCCTCCTCACTGCCGGGCACCAGCGCGAGCAGACGACCGTCGTCGATCGGCGCGACGTCGGCAGAAGGAGGAAGTGCCGCGACAACCCTTCCCGTGAACCGCTTCACTATCAGAGCGAAGTCCGACGAAGCGGTCGATTCCCGCAGATCCACGAGGCCGTCGAGTCGCACGTCGAGCAACGACCACGCTGCCTCCTGGTGCGCGCGCACGCGCTCCACCCTCCCGCGGATCACCGCGTCGGGGTTGGCGGACGTACTCGCGCTGTTCGGCGGTTGAACCCGGGCAAGCAGCAGGATGGTCAGCGTCGCTGCGACGCTCGTGATCAGCGTGCCGATCACGTTGAAGTCCCGCAGCACCGCGATCTGATCCTCGCCGCTGAGTTGCGGGGTCGAGAGAGTCCAGAGCACGTTCAGGGCAGCTGTGATGGCGAACCCGCCGGAAGCGAGCATGAGCGGCAGCAGGATGTCGCGGGGGACGTTCTTCAGCCGCAGCAGCTCGAAGGCGATCAGACCAGCGAAGACCCCCGCACCCGCGAAGCAGATGCGGAAGAACACGGCGAACACCTCGCTCTCGGCAGTCAGGGCGAGCGTGATCGGCACGAGGGCGACGAACATGACCGCTGCCTGCCATGAGGATCGACGACCGGCATATAAGCGCACGCCCAGCCATATCAGCGGCTCGGCGCACAGCATCAAGCCCGAAGCCAGCGCGCGCATCGCCGGCAGCTCGAGTTCGACAGCAGTCACCCACGCGTAGGTACCCACCAGGCCCAACCCGAATGCGGCGGCCCACGTGATCGCGGCGCGATCGGGACGGTGAAGCACGACAAGGCCGATGACGGCCGCCGCGCAGATCGTGACCACTGCCACGAGCGCCTGCGGCAGACCGGCATGCAGCCCGGCGATCACCTGAGCGTTCTCGTTCATCAGCTGCTCCTAAATCGAGATCTCGCTTCGGGGTGCGGTCAACAGAGGAACCGCGCTGTGGATCTGCGCACCGTCGGGGAATCGCATCTCGACGTGGGTGCCCTCGCCGGGGCGACTGGTGACGGTCACCTCGCCATGATGCTCATCGACGATCGCGCGGACGATCCCCATGCCGAGACCAGTGCCGGAGATCCCGCTGTGCACGGCATCCGGTGCCCGGAAATAGGGCTCGAACAGGCGTTCCAGATCCTCGGGTGCGATGCCGCGACCAGTGTCCGAGATCGTCACCTGCGCCCGCTCATCCCGAGAGATCCCCAGACGGAGGATGACGCTTCCGCCTCGCGGCGTGTACTTCACGGCGTTGCTGAGCACGTTGTCGATCGCTTGCCGCAATCGGAAGGCGTCACCGGACGTCATCAGGGTCTCGAGCCCCACCACCGACAGGGTCAGGCCCTTGCCCGCTGCGGTGGGCAGGAAGAGCTCGACGGCGGCATCCGCCAGCACGCGCAGGTCAACCGGTTCGGGTTCGATGAAAGCCGCGCGCCCCGTGTCGAGAGCCATCTTCGCCAGACGCTGCATCCGTTCGCCGGCGTGCGCCATCACCTCGAGCTGCTGGTGCACGCGAGCAGGAAGATCATCGCGGTCGAGGAGCAGCTCCACGTGGCCGATGAGAGCGGTGAGGGGATTGCGAAGCTCATGAGAGACGATGGCGACCATTCTGCGCCTCTCTTCGCTGGCCTCGAGCTGCTCGGTGATGTCGTCGAGAATGAGCAGGGTGTTCTCCGCACCATCATCGAGGCGAGCGGTGCGTTGGGTAGTCGCGTTCAGTGCACGCCAGCGGCCTGCGGTGTCGTACAGCCAGACCCGCTCCGCGCACAGCTGTTCCCCGCGCGCAGCGCGGGCGAGCACGGTGTTCCCGCGCCGCAGCGGTTCGCCTCGATGGTCGTCGTACTCGACAGCCTGAGCAGGAAGCTCTGCTCCGTAGCGGTCTCTGCCGTAGAGCGTGCGATACGCCTCGTTCATCTTCAGGATGTCGCCGTCGCTCGAGACGACGACTAGAGCGGTGTCGAGCGCATCGATGATGTCCGTCACGCGACGCTGATGACCCGCGGCGCGTTCTGCGGCGCGATTGATCTGCTCAGACTGCCGTCGCAGCAGACGCCGAGTGGCCCGGCTTCGCCGGGCTCCGATCTGAATGCTCGTGCCGAGGAAGCTGAGCGCGAGAACGGTGATCACCACGCGTACGGCCGTGTCTGACGCAGTGCCCTGGAAGCCGGCGAAGAGGATCAGGCATCCGCTGACGAAAGCCACAGCACCGGCCACGGCTGATGCGGAGTAGTAGGTGGCAAGCCACGCCACCGGGATCACCCAGAGGAAGCCGACCCTCATGTCCTGCACGGACGATGCGAAGCCGATCGCGAGGATGTCGACGAAGGGGAGGACCATCGTGGCGCCCTTCGACACCCGCGACCACGGCACGAGCAGAGCGCCGATGGCCGCGAGCACCGTCACGGCCAAGCCGAGCAGGAAGAGCGGGTGGCCGAACGCCGATGGCTTGAGCAGAGCCACGATCATCGCGACGCTGACCATGCAGCTTGTGCAGACCAACTGCCAGCGCAGAATCGACAGACTGCGTCGCATAGTGTGGCTTCTTTCCTTGATCTACCCTGTCGATAGGTTACCCGTGTCAACGCTCGGGGGGAGCATCCGGGGCTACGGGCCGGCGATCATCTCCGGAGAGCCGGTATCCCTCCTCGGCGCTTCCCTCGATGTATCGCGGACCGTCGGGCACGTCTTCGAGCTTCCGTCTCAGTTCACCGATGCATTCGTCGATGTGAGCCTTCTCGGAGTCACTCACCTCGTACCATTGCCCCTTGGGTTCACCGCGCAGCACGAGGGCGAGATCGGATCGGTTCCGCACGCGCCGCCTCGACTGCAGGAGGGTGGCCAGCAAGGTGAACTCCTCGGATGCGAGGGTGACCTCTCTCTGCTCGACGAGCACCACGCGGGTCTCCGGATTCACTGCGAGCCCGCCATATCGCAACCATCGTTCCTCGCTCGCGGGTGCCACTCTCCCCCTCAGAACCGACGATGGGTCGCGAACCGCTGCTTGCGGAGGGTGGGTCGAAGCGCTCTCCGGCTGCTGGTCGACCGGGGAACGTGCGGGGATCGAGGGTGGCCGGATCGCCAACCTGCGCACGAGTGCCTCGAACCGTGCTCTCAGCTCACGCGGGCCGATGGGGAGCACGATGTAGTCGTCCGCGCCTGCGTCGAAGCCGCGCAGGACCTCGTCCGGATCGGAGCGGACAGAGAGGATGACGATGTGGGTGGCGCTCACAGCTCGGATGCTGCGAGCCATCTCCAGCACGTCGTCGCCCGGTTCTTCTCCGATCACCACAGTCAACAGCGGGGAAGAGCGGCGGATGGCCGCAAATGAGGGCGACGCCAGCGGAAAATCCGCTGGGACGAAGCCGAGATCTCGACACGTCTGAGCAAGCGACTGAACGAGCTCGAGAGCACCACCGATGATCACTGCGTTCGACTCTGAACCATTCACAGCAAGCCAGCTCCCAGCGTCGTCGAGCGGCTGTCGCCGCTGCACAAACCCCCCGGCGTAACCGACGCTATCCGTCGTCCGTGAGGACGCCGGAATGGTCATCGCGTCGAGCTGTCTCGCATCCTGACCCGTTCGCGTCGGCACTGACGACACTACAGCGTCTGCGGTCCGCGCGACGTGTGCTAGTCAGCGGAGCGAGGCGCGCAGCGGGTAGTCCTGCCCTTCGAGGATGATCTGGGCGGTCGCGCCCGTCGCCTTGTTGGTGATGATGGGCGCAAGGAGGTTCACGTGCACGCCCTCCGCGGTATGGCTCGCGACGACGAGCAGCAACGCGTCGTCTGGCGCGGTGAGGCCGAGCGCGTCGACGTGCTCATCGGTCAGGATCGGGGCGTAATCCGAGACGACGGTCTGCGGGTCGACCACATACAGTCGCAGACCGTCGTCGTCGGTTGCGCCGAGCGAGAAGAGGCCGTCTGCCCCGCCGATCGGGTCGAGCCGGAACCGCGTGTGCGGCGCCAGCCCGAGCGGCGGGGTGACGAAATCGAGAATGGCGGTCATCGCAGGAACTCCAGAAGTGAGGGCTGCAGCACGCGGCCGGTGACGGCGAGGGCGGAACGGTAGACGAGCTCCTGCGCCTGCAGCTGCACGAGGACCTCGACCGTGTCGACATCCTCGACCGCTGCTCGTCGAGCCTCGAGGGAGACCGAGTCCTGCACTGTCGCCTCCTTGGCTCGCTCCATCTGCGCCTGCCGCGCGCCGACCGAGCCCTGCACGCTGAGCATCGCATCACGGCGCTGATCGATCTCGTTCAGTCGGAAGCCGACATTCCGCCCGTCGCGCAGATCCTTCACGATGTTCGTGATCAAGGCGAACACCGAGTCCTCGTCGCTGCCGAAGACCGCGGCCCCGTCGGTGTCGACGCGGATGGATGCCTCGTCCGAGACACGACGGACCACTTCCGCCCCGGGGAGCCCGCTGAACACGCCGTTCTCGTCGAACGCGGCGGTGTCCGAGGTGCCGGCGAACACCGAGCGCCCCAGCACAGTGGTGTTGGCCCGTGCCAGCAGTTCGTCGCGGATGCTCTCGAGCTCGACTGCGATGGCCTCCTTCGCTGTCGCGTCCATCGCACCGTCGTTCGCGCCCTGCACGGTGAGGTTGCGCGCACGGGCGATCAGCGCGGTGCTGGCGCTGATCGCCGAATCCGCGGTGGCGAGCCAGGCGATGCCGTCGTCGATGTTGCGGGCGTGCTGGTCGGTGCGACGCTGCTCGGCATGGAGGCGCAGCGTCGTGGCGGCGGCGTTCGGATCGTCGGAGGGAGCAAGGAAAGCCCGCTGCGAGTTCGCCTGCTCCTGCAGCCGCGACAGCTCCGAGAGGTTGGCCTGCAGCTGGCGCATGGCCGTCTGCGTCATGGATGATGCGGTCACGCGAGAGATCATGTTCGTCCTCCTATCGGCCCACGAGTCCGGTGCGGTTGATGAGCACGTCGAGCGATTCGTCGACGGCGGTCAGCACTCGGGCCGCCGCCTGGTACGCCGTCTGGTACGTCAGCAGGCTGATGGTCTCCTCATCGCCATCGACGCCGGCCACCGAACGCTGCGCTCCCAACGCCGCCACTGAGGCGACGTCCGAGAGCTTGGCCCGCTGGATGTCTCCTGCCGTGGCGACCGCGAAGCCTGCGACGACATCGGCCCATTTCGAGTCGGGTCCGTCCGGTCTGCGGCCGAGCTGCGAGATCGCGTCGGCATTGCCCGCGTCGAGCGGTCCGCCGCCAGACTTGGCGACAGCGAGATCGGATGCCTTCTGCACCGCCACGCTGAGCCCCAGCGCGGCAGGTCCCGCCGTCGACAGTGCGAAGAAGTCGCCGCCCTTTTCTCCCGACGCGGTGACGCCGAGCCCGTGCTGAGCGTTGACCCTTTCAGCGAGAGAACTCGCGACCGCGTTGTACGACTGAGCGAGGCCCGCGAGCGTGCCCCCCTGCTCGGCAGGAGCGAGCACGCTGAGCATCCCGCCCAGCTCTCCGCCCTCGACCGACGCAGCGAAGCCGTCGGCACCGCTCCACGACACCGACAGCGCTCCGGACTGGCCGATGGTGGTGGGGCCGGTGAGCGTCAGCGACCGGGCATCCCCTCCGGCGACGAGGGCATTGCCGTCGATGCGGACCGTCATCGTGCCATCGGCCTCGAGGGTGCCCTTGGCGCCGGCGAGTCGCGCCGTGGTCTGCACGAGAGCATCACGCTGATCGATGAGCTCGTTCGCCGAGCGGCCTGCGCCGAGCGCATGGCGGATCTCGGTGTTCAGCTGAGCGATCTGCGACGCCGCGGTGTTGATCTGCGCGACGGCGCGTTCCGCCGACTGCCTGCCATCGGTCCACTGCGTCGCCACGGCCCGGTATCCCCCGGCGATGTGCGTCGCCAGCTCGGCGGCCGACTGCAGCACAGTTGCGGCGGCGGCACCCTGTTCAGGAGTGTTGCCGAGGTCCTGCCATGAGTTCCAGAACTGCGTCAGGCGCGCGGCGAGGCCGTGCTCGGTCGGCTCGGCGAGTGCGGTCTCAGCGGTGGTCGCGGCCAGGGCGCGCGCCGACCAGAAGCCTGCGGCGGAGGCCGTGTCGCGGACACGGGCATCGAGAAGGGCGTCGCCCAGTCGGGCGATCCCGTCGACCGAGACGCCGTGGCCCGGAAGCGCGCCCATGCTGAAGCGCCCGGACTGCGCCACCGCGGCGATCGCCGACGTGCTCACCCGCTGGCGGGTGTACCCCTCGGTCGCCTGGTTGGCGATGTTCTGCCCCACGACGTCCATCCCGCGACGCGCGGCTGCGAGAGCGCTGGCTGCGGTGCCTAGCCCGCTGAAAGTCGACATGTTCCTCACATCTCCGTGTCGATGATGCGCGCGGAGTCCTCGCGTGCGCGTTCACCGTGAGTGGTGTATTCGCCGGTGTCGTCTCCGAGTCCGGCGATGGTCTCCTGCGTGGCACGCATGACGGCGCGCAGCTGCTCGGAATTCGTGTCCCGCAGTCGGCTGATCTCGTCGGTCAGCTTGGTCAGGGCGCTCAGGTGCTCGGTGAGCACGTCGCGCCACGCCCCCTGCGGAGCGCTGTCGATGAGCTGTCGGATGCTGGCATCCTCTGGTGCTCCCCACTCCTCGGCGACGCTCTCGGACTCGACGACGCGTGCGATGCTCGCGGAGCGAAGACCTTCGAGCACCTGCTCGATCTCACGAGTGGCGAAGTGCATCCAGCGTGATCGGCCGGCGGCGAGGAGCAGTTCCTGCTCCTCCAGCTTGAACAGCAGCAGCTCGAGCAGCTCGCGCTCGCGCCACAGCTGCATGGACAATTCGTTGGCTCCCATTTGCTCTCTTCCCCAGTCTGCGTCCCCAGCGGCTGACGGGCCGTGCGACCCGTCAGCTTCTAGCTATCGACCGCGTCAACGAAATTGTTATCCGGAAGGTGTGAGGAATTCTCCCCATGCCGCTACTATTCAGAACGTGGTATGGGGGACCGACCATATTGGGGGCCGAGTGGGCCCTGGTATTCGTACGGAGAGGCCACCGCCATGACGCGTGACGAGCGCAATCGGCTCATCGAAGAGAACCTGCCGCTGGTGGGGTATCTCGCATCGGAGACGCACGCTCGCGCGACGCACGTGCCGCGCGAGGAGCTCGCGTCGGCGGGCGCTCTCGCTCTCGTGACCGCCGCCGACGCGTTCGACCCTTCGCTGGGAGTGCCGTTCGGAGCTTACGCGCGCCGGCGGATCCTCGGGGCGTTCGCCGACGAGATGCGCTCGATGGACTGGGCGACCCGCGGCATCCGTCGTCGGATCAAAGAGACCACCGCCGTGCAGGAGACGCTGTCGGCGGCTCTCGGGCGCCAGGCGTCCGTCTCCGAGATCGCGACCACGATGGGCGTCTCACACGACGAGGTGAGCGGCGCCCTCGCGGACGCCGGACGCACGGTGACGACGCTCGACGAGGTCTACGAGTCGGATCTCGCGTCGGTCACGCCGTTGCCCGAGGAGTCGGCTGTCGTCTCCGAGCGCCGCGCCGTGCTCGAGCACGCCATCGCCGCGCTGCCCGAGCGGATGCGGTCGATCGTGCACGCCGTGTACATCGACGAGCGCCCAGTGAAGGAGATCGCCGAAGAGCTCGGCGTCTCGCACTCCGCCGTGTCGCAGCAGCGCGCCGAGGCGATTCGTCTGCTGCGGGATGCCCTGGAGCGGTACTACCGCGATGGCGGGGAGGCGATCACGACCTCCCGCGTCTCGACATCCGTGCGCGAGGGGTTCTTCGCCCGGATCGCCGAGACCGGCGGGGCGCGCATCGCCCGCGCTCTCGCGGCGCCGGAGCCGCTCGCCACCTGACGGCTAACGACCCGCGTTCATCCGCCGATAGGTGTGGGTGGAGCCCACGGACGGGCTCCGTACGAATCCCATCACGGAGGAACACAACATGGGTATGCAGATCAACACCAACGTGTCGGCGCTCAACGCCTATCGCAACCTGTCGTCGACGCAGAACGACCTGTCGAAGTCGCTCGAGAAGCTCTCGAGCGGTCTGCGCATCAACCGCGCTGCCGACGACGCAGCAGGCCTGGCGATCTCCGAGGGCCTGCGTTCGCAGGTCGGCGGTCTGAACGTCGCGGCTCGCAACGCCCAGGACGGCATCTCGGTCATCCAGACCGCAGAAGGCGCCCTGACCGAGGTTCACTCCATCCTGCAGCGCGTGCGCGACCTCGCGGTGCAGGCCGGTAACGACTCGAACAACACGGAGTCGCGCGACGCGATCGCGAAGGAGGCGAAGCAGCTGCTCTCGGAGCTGGGTCGCATCGGCGATTCGACCAACTTCAACGGCATCAGCCTGCTCAAGGGGGAAAATTCCGAACTGAAGTTCCAGGTCGGCGCCGCCGGCGACTCCGCCAGCCAGATCACCGTCAACCTTGGGACTGCCAATGTCAAGGAGATTGCCGAGGAGCTGGGCAGCAAAGCTCTCGGCACGGAGGGAACGGCCTTCGCAATTGCGGATAAAGCCGCGCGCGATCTGCTGGGTGGCACGGCTTCCTTCACCACTACGAAGGATGGCGTCGCTACGACGATCACGACCGACAATCTCGGCACCGCCGGTCAGTTCGACAGCGTCGAGAAGTATGCTGACGCGCTGCGCGCCGACAGCAAATTCTCCGCCAACTTCTCCGTATCGGTCACCAAGGACGC
Source organism: Microbacterium sp. NPDC089987 (assembly GCF_044748505.1). NCBI lineage: Bacteria > Bacillati > Actinomycetota > Actinomycetes > Micrococcales > Microbacteriaceae > Microbacterium > Microbacterium sp. NPDC089987. The sequence continues at coordinate 399,159 of NZ_JBIVGE010000001.1, read as the reverse complement.
GAACGGCGCCGGTGTTGGCATCGTCGTGTCCGCGCTCAACGGTGGAGAGGTCACGCCCGGAACGGCAGCAGGCGTCAACACGGGTCTGACCGCCGGCCTGCCCGGCACCCCAGCGACCGGCGGGCTGCAGTTCGACTCCGCTGCGAACGCGCAAGCGTCCCTCAAGAAGATCGACGAGAAGATCACCGCGATCTCGGCTGCGCGTGCCGATCTCGGTGCGATCCAGAACCGCTTCGAGTCGACGATCAACTCGCTCAACGTGTCGGCAGAGAACCTGTCGGCTGCTGAGAGCCGCATCCGCGACACCGACATGGCGTCCGAGATGGTCAAGTTCACGGCGAAGAACATCCTGTCGCAGGCCGGCACCGCCATGCTGGCCCAGGCCAACCAGGCCAACCAGGGCGTTCTGCAGCTGCTGCGCTGATCGACAGTCCCCGGGTGAGCGACCCGAACGCTCACCCGGGGACACCCTCTTCGAAAGGCTCCCATGGGAATCGCACTCGACGGTCTGGTGTCGGGCCTGAACACCACCGAGCTCATCAAGTCGTTGATGGACGTCAACGCCATCCCCCGCAATCTTCTGAAGTCGAAGATGACCGACAAGGGCGTCATCATCTCGAACCTGCAGTCGTTGAACTCCTCGCTGCAGGACATCGCCACCAAGGCGAAAGCGGCCCTCGCCCCGGGCGCCATGGCCCGCTTCGCCACATCGTCGTCGGCATCCGGCGTCAGCGTCTCCGCGACCAAGGACGCCGATCCAGTCACGGCGGAGATCGTCGTCGACCGCGTCGCCCAGCGGCACTCCGTCGTCACCGCTGCCTACGCAGCCTGGCGTGACGAGCCGCCGGTGCTCACACTGCAGAACTCCGCCGGCGAGCGAGTGGAGATCACCGCCGCCTCGTCATCGCCTCAGGACGTGGCGAAGGCGATCACCGCCGCGGGCTTCGGCATCACCGCTCGTGCCGTCTCCGCCGGAACCGATGCCGAGGGGTCCCCTCTGTATCGTCTGCAGCTGTCGGCCGCCGAGACCGGCGCCGCGGGCGCGTTCCGCGTCGACCGCGGCGATATGGCATCCGTGGATGCCGGCACCTCCATCGACCTCGCCAGCGAGGCGGGGGCCGCGACCATCACGACGGGCGCGGACGCGCAGATCCGTCTGTGGGCCGGCACCGCCGCCGAGCAGGTGGTCACGTCGTCGAACGGGACCTTCGCCGACCTCTTCACCGGCGTGAATGTCACCGTGACCGCCAAGCCGGCGGAGCCGGTCACGATCGGCGTGACCCGCGACGCGTCGGCACAGGCGAAGGCATCCGGCGATCTGATCTCGCAGCTCGCCTCGCTGCTCACCCGCATCGACAACGGCTCCACCGCGACCGTCCCCAGCGGCGCCGGTGAGACGACCACCCTCGGCGTCTTCACGGGCGACAGCACAGTTCGGGCTCTGCGTCGCGCGCTCGCTGATGCCGTGCAGTACCCCGTCGACGGCCTCTCACCCTCGAGCATCGGCGTCTCGGTCGACCGTCATGGCGTGCTGTCCTTCGACCAGGCGAAGTACACGGCCGCGCTGGCGGAGGATCCGGACCGGGTCGCTCGGCTGTTCGCCGGTGTCGTCGAGCGGGTTCAGGACGTCACCGAGACGTACTCCGACAAACACGACGGTCTGCTCACCGCGCGCATCACCGGCCAGCAGGGCGAGGTCGATGCCATCGGCGAGCAGATCGGACGTTGGGATGTCCGCCTCGCGCAGCGTAAGGCGACGCTCGAGCGCACCTACGCGCAGCTCGAGGTGCAGCTCTCGCGCATGCAGTCGCAGTCGTCGTACCTGACCTCGCAGCTGTCGGCGCTGACGCCGAAGCAGAACGGATCGTGAACATGAACGCAGCCCTCAAGGCGCAGCAGCGCTACCGCGAGCACGCCATCCTCTCCGCCGGCCCGGAGCGACTGCTCACCATGCTCTACGACCGGCTGCTGCTCGACATCGAACGAGGCGAGGCCGCGCAGCGCGCCGGCGACTGGGCCGAGGCGAACATCCAGCTGCAGCACGCGCAGTCGATCATCGTCGAGCTGACCGCCTCGCTGACCGACGCGTGGGAGGGCAGCGCCGGACTGCGGTCGCTGTACACCTTCCTCACGCAGACCGTGATCGGCGCGAACATCGGCCGCGACCCCGAGCGCACCCGGACCTGCGCTGAGTTGGTCGCCCCGCTGCGCGACGCCTGGCATGCCGCCGCCGAGTCGATGGCGCCTGCCGCGCCGACGGTCGCCGCCCGAGCATGAGCAGCGCAGAGTGGGTCGATGAGCTCGATCGTCTCGAACGCGAGCTCGACGTCCCCGAGAACGCCATAGAGCCCTGGCATCCGCCCACCACGCCGATGCCCGCCGAATTCGCCGATCGCGCCCGCGCCCTGCTGCTGCGGCAGCAGGACCGGATCGCAGAGATCCGCCGGCAGCAGGATGCCATCGCGCACCAGCTCGTGACGCTGCGTCGCGTTCCGGATGCCGGTGCTGACGCATCCGCTTATCTCGATGTCGTCGGCTGAGCCGCCTAACGCATTCGCACCATCAGCCGATAGAGCCTGACGAGCAGGGAGCGCTCTCAAGAATCGGCCACGGATAGGCCTCACCTCACCGACGGATGGAAGCCGGTTCGTGTTCGATTCTGTGACCATGTCCGCGCTCTCGAGCGCGCTCGACGGCCTCTCGATGCGCCAGCGCGCGATCGCCGACAACATCGCCAACATCAACACCCCCGACTACCACGCCAAGCGCGTGCAGTTCGAGGACGCTCTGGCCGACGCCGTCAGGGCCGGCCACGGCCGGGCATCCGCCACCGTCGGCGAGTCGCTCGAGCCGACCCGCCTCAACGGCAACAACGTCAACCTCGACACCGAGACGCTCTCGAGCATCGACACGATGCTGCGGTACCAGTTCGCCACGCAGGCGATCAACGGCTCGTTCTCAACCCTGCGCGCAGCGATGAGGACCTCATGACCTTCGACGCGATCGGCATCGCCGCCACCGGACTGACCGCGCACCGCAAGTGGCTCGACGCGCTCAGCGACAACATCGCCAACATCAACACCGCTGTCACCCCTGCCGCCCCCGCGTTCCAGGAGCGCTACATCGCGGTCGAGAACAGCGCCTCCTCCCCCGGCGTGTACGTGGCAGGCACCGAGCTCGGCAGCGCCGAGGGCCGCCTCGTGCATCAGCCGGATCACCCGCTCGCCGATGCCGACGGGTACGTCCGCTACCCCGACATCGACCTCGGCGACCAGATGAGCCAGCTGATCATGGCGCAGCGCGGCTACCAGGCCAGCGCGGGCACCGTCGATCGCGTGCGCAACGCGTACGAGGCAGCCCTGCAGATCGGACGCAGCTGATGGACCCGATCTCCGGCATCGACGCGCTCTCGTCCGCGCTGCCCGCATCTCTGACCACCGCGCCGACCCGCAGCACCGGCGACGCGTCGTTCGCCACGAGCATCACCGGCGCGATCGACGAGCTGCGCGGTCTGCAGTCGGAATCCGACGCTCTGAAGGTCGCCGCCGTCACGGGCGACCTCGATGACATCCACTCGGCGATGATCGCGTCGACCCGCGCGTCCGTCACCCTCGAGCTCGTCGCCGCCGTGCGCAACAAGGGCGTCGACGCGTTCAACGAGATCATGCGGATGCAGGCCTGATGCCCACCGCGGTCACCAACATCTTCCAGCGCGCCCGTCGTGCGATCTCCGGCTTCACGATGGCGCAGCGCACCATCGCGATCATCGGTCTCGCCGTGCTGGCGCTCGGCATCGCGGCCCTGCTGAGCTGGGCCTCGCGTCCGACCATGACGCCCCTGTTCACCGGACTGAGCGCCTCGGATGCGAACGCGGTCGTCGAGCAGCTGCGATCGGCATCCGTCTCGTACGAGCTCACCGACGGCGGCGCGACGGTGCTGGTGCCCGAAGCCTCGGTGTACGACCAGCGGCTGGCAGCCGCGGCATCCGGCCTGCCGAGTGACAGCTCGGACGGCTACTCGCTGCTCGACGATCTCGGCGTGACCACCTCGGAATTCCAGCAGTCGGTGGCGTACAAGCGCGCCATCGAAGGCGAGCTCGCCGCGACCATCTCTTCACTGAAGGGCATCTCCGCCGCGTCGGTGCGCCTCGCCATCCCCGAGGAGAGCGTGTTCGTCTCGGAGACCGTCGACCCCACGGCCTCGGTGTTCATCGAGACCGGTCGTTCGGCGCTGAGCGCGACCCAGATCGAGGCGATCGTGCACCTCACCTCCGCGGCCGTGAGCGGGCTGAAGCCGCAGAACGTCGCGGTCGTCGACCAGAACGGACGCACCCTCTCGTCCGTCGGCGTGGGCGCCACCGGTGGGGTCGATCGTCAGGCCGGCGATTATGAAAGCCGCGTCGCCGAGAGCGTGCAGGAGCTGCTCGACAAGGTTGTCGGGCCCGGAAACGCCACGGTCACCGTGGTCGCCGAGATCGACCGTTCCGTCAACGAGCGCCTCGAAGAGACCTACACCCCCATCGAGGGAGGCGCCTCGTCGTCTGAGCACACGCGCACCGAGACGGGCAACGGCGGCCAGGGCGGCGCCGGCGTGCTCGGGCCCGACAACATCGCGGTGCCCTCGAACGGCTCGGGCACATACGAGGTGACCGAGGAGACCCGCAACAACCTCGTGAACAAGGCCACGCAGACGACCAGCACCCCGGCAGGCTCGATCACCCGGCAATCGGTGTCGGTCGCCGTCGACGCCGGTGTCGGCGAGGAGATCGGCTCCGGCCAGCTCAGCGACCTCGTCGCGGCCGCCGCCGGCATCGACCGCACCCGTGGCGATCAGCTGACCGTCGAGATGGTGCCGTTCAGCCAGCAGGATGCGAAGGCAGCTCAGGCGGCCCTGGATGCCGCGAAGAAGGCAGCCGAAGACGAGCAGCGCATGGCCCTGCTCGGCACCGCTCTGACGGTCGTCGCGATCGCAGCGCCGCTGCTGGCCGTGGTCATCTTCCTGATCGTGCGTGCGCGCCGGAAGGCGCGCGAACCGGATGAGTTCGACGCCATGTTCGGAGAGCGTGCTCCGTCGGTGGCCGCCTACGCCGGCGCCGCGGCCCTCGAGTCACCGCTGACCGTGCCGCTGCCGCTCACTGCCCCCGACCCCCTTCCCCTGCCGGCCACCGAGGTGCTGCCCGAACTCGAGATCGAGGCGGAGCCGGCCCAGGTCAGCCTCGAGCGCCGCCGCGGCGAGATCGAGACGCTCAGCCGTCGCGACCCGGAGCGCACCGCCGAGCTGCTGCGCACGATGCTCTCGGATCGAGCGAGCGTATGAAGACTCTGAGCGGACGGCAGAAAGCCGCGGTCGTCCTGATGAACATCGACCGCGCCGCCGCGATCGAGGTGATGAAGCATCTCTCCGAGGCCGAGGCCGAGGCGATCACGGCCGAGATCATCGGGCTGCAGAGTCTGGATGCCACGACGACCGCGCACGCGCTCGGCGACTTCCAGCGGATCGCTGCCGGCCACCTGCCGCCCGGACGCGGCGGACGAGACATCGCGGCGAGCCTGCTCGAGGCGTCGTTCGGCTCCGAGCGCGCGGCGGCGCTGCTGGGCCGGGTCGGCTCGACGAATTCCGCATTCGACTTCCTCACCGCGGCCGACCCCGCTCAGGTCGCCGGTCTGCTGGACGGCGAGCTTCCGCAGACGGTCGCGCTGGTGCTCGCGCACCTGCCCACCGACCGGGCGGCAGCGGTGCTCGCCGCACTCCCCGAGGCCGCTCGCACCGACGTCGCCCATGCGATCGCGACGATGGGAACGGCGACGCAGGATGCCATCGCGATCGTCGCGGAATCGTTGAAGGCGCGCACCGGTCTGCTGGCGACGCGCGACGCCCCCGAGCGACTGGGCGGCGTCGAGCCGCTGGTGGAGATCATCAACCGCTCGGATGCCGCGATCGAGAAGGCACTGCTCGAGAGCATCGAGAACCGCGACCGCTCTCTCGCCGACGACATCCGCTCGCGCATGTTCACCTTCGCCGACATCGTCCGCCTCGACGATCGCGACGCCCAGCGCGTGCTGCGCGGAGTCGACATCCGGGCACTGGCCCTCGCGCTGAAGGGCGCAAACGAGGGCATCGCCGAGGTGATCCGTCGCAACGTGTCCGAGCGCAACCGGGAGAACCTCGACTTCGAGACCCGCAGTCTCGGCCCGGTGCGCATCTCGCAGGTCGAGGAGGCCCGCGCCGAGATCGTGCACATGCTGCGCGGCATGGAGGCGGCCGGGGAGATCTCGGTGCAGCGCACCGACGAGGACGAGTATGTCTACTGAGGCATTCGCCCCCGCGGTCTTCCCGCGTCTGCGCGACTCCGACGCCGACGCGGAGCGCCGTCGGGCGCGGCAGCGCGGCTACGCGGACGGACACGCCGAGGGCTTCCGCGTGGCAGCCGCCGACGCCGCGGCAGCCGCTGCGGTCGCGCGCGCTGAGCGCGAGCGGGCGGATGCCGACGCGGCTCGCGCCCTGGCATCCGCCCTCGCCGCGCTTGAATCCGCCGCCGACGCACTGGCGGCCCGCACCGCCGCCCTCGCGCAGGCGGAGGAGCAGCGGATCTCGGCACTCGCGGTGGAGCTCGCCGAGACGATCGTGGGCGAGGCTCTGGCTGACCGGGACTTCGCGGCGCTGAGCGCTCTGCGCAGGGCCCTGTCGGCGAGCGACGGCGAGCGGCCGATCGAGGTGCGGCTCAGCGCCGCGGACCAGCGCCTCGTGCACGAGCGCGGCGCGGTGCCGCCCAGTGTCTCCCTCGTGGTCGACGACACGCTCACCGCCGGCGACGCGCTGGTCGTGCTCGACGACGGCATCGTGGATGCCCGGATCGACGCCGCGCTGGAGCGCGCGCGACGCGCCCTCGACGAGGTGTCGCCATGAGCGCCTGGCCGGCGGTGCTCGCCGCCGCCCGCCCGGAGAGGATCGGCACGGTCTCTCGGGTGCGCGGGCTCGGCGTGGAGGTGCGCGGGATTCACGGCGCCGTGGGCGACCTGGTGCGCCTCGGGGACGACGTGGACGCCGAGGTCGTCGCGACCGGCCCCGACGGCCTGAGCTGCATGCCGCTCGCATCGACATCGGGACTCACTCTCGGCATGCCGGTGCGCAGCCGCGGCGGCCGCCTGCGCGTGCCGATCGGGCCGGACCTGCTGGGTCGGGTGCTCGACGGGCTCGGCCGCCCCATCGACGGCAAGGGCCCGCTCAGGGCGCCGATGGTCGACCTCGATCACGCCGCGCCGTCGATCCTCGGACGTGACCGGATCGTGAGTCAGCTTCCGCTGGGCGTTCGCGTGCTCGACACGGTGATCGCGGTCGGACGCGGCCAGCGCGTGGGCCTGTTCGCCGGGTCCGGCGTAGGCAAATCGTCGCTGCTGTCGATGGTCGCACGGGGCACCGAAGCGGATGCCACGGTGATCGCCCTGGTCGGCGAGCGCGGTCGCGAGGTACGGGAGTTCCTCGAAGACGATCTCGGTCCCGAGGGCCTCGCGCGCTCGGTCGTCGTCGTGTCGACCTCCGACCAGCCGGCGATGACCCGCATCCGGGCTGCATACACGGCGACGCGCATCGCTGAGGGCTTCCGCGACGAGGGCGCGCACGCGATCCTCATGATGGACTCGCTGACCCGCGTCGCGATGGCGCAGCGGGAGATCGGCCTGTCAGCCGGTGAGCCGCCCGCGACCCGCGGCTACCCGCCGTCGACCTTCTCGATCCTCGCCGGTCTGCTCGAACGGGCGGGCACCGACCGGGGCGGCTCGGTCACCGGCATCTACACCGTGCTCGTCGACGGCGACGACCACAACGAGCCGATCGCCGACGCCGTGCGCTCGATCCTCGATGGCCACGTCGTGCTCGACCGCGCGCTCGCGCTCTCGGGGCACCACCCCGCGATCGACGTGCTGGCATCGGTCTCACGAGTGGCGGGCAAGATCACCTCGGCCGAGCAGCGCGCCGCGACGACGACGCTTCGAGCCGTGCTCGCCGCGCGTCGCTCGGCGAACGACTTGATCGACATCGGGGCCTACCAGCCGGGGGCCAACCCGAAGGTGGATGCGGCGATCGCCCACGAGCGCGAGATCTCGAACTTCCTGACCCAGCCGCTCGACGAGATCACCACACCGGCCGAGGCATGGCAGCGGCTGGAGCGACTCGCCGCAGATCTCGGAGGTGCGCGATGACCCGCTCGTTCTCACTGGCCGGGCTGCTGCGCGTGCGGTCGATCCAGGAGCGCGCGGCCGCTCAGGAGCTGTCGCGTGCCGTCATCGAAGAGAACCAGACCCGCACACGCGAGCGTCACCTGCGCGCCGCGCTGGCCGCGACCGACTCGGATGCCGTCGACGTCCGCTCTCTGGCTGCCATGGCCGCGGCGCGCGTGGCCAGTCGCAGCATGCTCGCCGACCTCGAGTCACTGGCACAGGTGCAGCAGCAGGCCGTCGAGGAAGCCCAGACGGCGCACAGCGAGGTGCGCCGCGAGGTGCGCGGGCTCGACCGGCTCGCCGCCGCCCACGTGGCGCGGATGCAGGCCGACGAGCTGCGCGCCGAGCAGCACGAGCTCGACGAGATCGCTCTGCGCCGCGGAGCCGAGGAGAACGCATGAGCCTGCCCATCGCGGTCACGCCCTCCCCCGCGCGGGGCATCTCCTCCGCGCCGCGCGCCGATGGCGGATCAGCGGAGGACTTCGCCGCGGCCGTCCGTGAAGCCGAGGCGCCGACCGATTTCAGCACTGCGGGCGCAGCGGCGGGCACGCAGCTCTCCGTTGCACAGCGAGGTGACAAGGGCTCTGATCGAGGAGAGGACCAGACGGCAGCGGCCCAGCTCGTGATCGGCGGGCTGCTCGGTTCGACCGACGCCGGTGCCGCGAACGCGCCGATCGACATCGCCCCCGCGGAGACGGCCGCCGACCTGCCGTCTGGCGCCGGCGGGACGGCGGCTCCGGATGCTCAGTTCTTCGAGCAGAGCCCGCTGACTCCGACCTCGCCGCAGTCGGCGTCGCCGCAGTCGGCATCACCTGAAGAGGCCGTCGATGCCGTCGCCGCGGCCATGGGAAGTGAGCGGTCTCTGCGGGCAGATGCGGAGATCGGGGCCTCAGGCCCCGCACAGGCGCCCGGCCACGCAGCTCGGGTTGCGGCCGCCGCGGACCGCGATGCGAGCGCCGGCGCTGCCGGATCAGCGCTCGGGCAGGGGCAGACGGCCGGGCAGGTGCCGATGGCCAGCCAGGGATCCGGTGCTGCCACCGGCAGCGGGCCCCAGGCGCCGGCTGTTCCGGGGCAAGCCGGTCAGGGTCAGGCCGGCCAGGTCACCGGCGCTGACGTCATCGCCGGGGCGCCGGCGGCCACGGGGACTCAGAGCTCTCCTTTGTCCACCGGCGCTGCTGAGATGCCGCAGTCATCAGGCGCGAAGGCGCTCTCCCCTGCTCAGCTAACAGATCTCCACGGGGCAGCGCGCACTCGCCCGAGCATCACCGGCCTCCAGAGCGCGCCAGGAGCTCCGGGAGCCGCCGAGAGCGCAGCGATCCCATCGGCCCCGACGGGGGCATCCGCTCCTCTCGCCGCGACTGCGGCCGAGGCGACCTCCGCCGCCGGCTCTGCCCGCCCTGCCCTGCTGCCGCAGCTCGCCGGGCCGGTGATCGCCCTGGCGCGGTCACCGCAGGGGCAGCACAGCATCACTCTCACTGTTTCGCCCGAGAACGTTGGACCGGTCACCGTCCGGGCGCACATCGTCGGCAGCAGCATCCGTCTCGAACTGCACTCCCCCTCGGATGCCGGCCGCGACGCTCTGCGGGTCATCCTCGCCGACCTGCGCCGCGACCTCTCCGTCGCCGCACCCGGTGCATCCGTCGATGTGTCCGCGCGCGACACCTCCTCCGGCTCGTCCCCCGATGCGCAGGCGCGACCCGACTCGGGACGCTCTGAGACGCAGGCACGCGGCGACGCCCAGGCCCGCGGCGACCAGCAGCGTCCGCACTTCGGCGCCGCCGAGGCAAGACAGGCCTCGGTCCCGGCATCCGTCGGCCACACGCATGCCCCCACCGACCCCTCGTCGTCGCAATCGCGCATCGACGTGTACGCCTGAGAGATAAGGAGCACGATGACCTCCGTCGAACCCATCACGGCCGCCAGCGGCGTGCACACCGGCAGCACGACACCCACTGCCACCCAGAAGAAGACCCTCGACTCCGAGGTGTTCCTGAAGCTGCTGGTCACCCAGCTGTCGAACCAGGACCCGAGTTCGCCGATGAACACCAACGAGATGATCGCGCAGACCACGCAGCTCGCCTCGATGGAGCAGCTCACGCAGCTCACGACGATGACGTCCGAGAGCTTCGCGCTGAGCATGCGCCACACCGCTGCCGCGCTCATCGGCCGCGAAGCGCAGTACGTCGACGCCGACGGTGTGTCGCACACCGGCGTCGTCTCCTCGGTCTCTTTCGCCGGCGCCGTCCCCCTCGTCACGATCGGCGACAAGAACGTCCCGCTCGACGCCCTCTCCGGCCTGACTCTCACCTCCTCCTGAAAGGCTCACCATGCTCCGCTCGCTCTTCTCCGGAATCTCCGGCCTGCGCACCCACCAGACCATGCTCGACGTCACCGGCAACAACATCGCCAACGTCAACACCGTCGGGTTCAAGTCATCCGCCGTGCAGTTCCAGGACTCGCTCTCGCAGCTCGTGCAGAACTCGATGGGCCCGCGCGCCGACGCCGGAGGCTCGAACCCGGCACAGGTCGGCCTCGGCGTGCAGCTCGCCGGCATCCGCACCAACTTCTCCTCCGGCGCCCCGCAGCCCACCGGCGTGCCGACCGACCTGATGATCTCCGGCGACGGCTTCTTCATGGTGCGCTCCGGCGGCGAGACGCTCTACACCCGTAACGGAGGCTTCTCGTTCGACGCCGCCGGCCGGCTCACCAGCGCGGACGGAGCCCTCGTGCAGGGCTGGACCGCGCAAGACGGCGTGATCACGGGCGGCCAGGCGCTGGGCAGCATCACACTGCCGGTGGGCGCGGTCGTGCCCGCTGTGCGCACCGACACTGCCGCTGCGACGGGCAACCTTCCGGCCGAGACCGACCCGAAGGCACCGCTCGTCCGCGACATCCAGGTCTACGACGCGGGCGGCAAGGCCACCACGCTGCGTCTGACTTTCACCCGCACTGCGGGCGGTTGGGATGTCGAATCCGGCGGGAACACGATCTCTCTCACGCTCGAGAACGGCGAGCTGACCGGTCCGAAGCAGATCACCTCGGGCGACGTCACCGTCGACCTGTCAAAGCTCACCGGCTTCAGCAACGTGAGCACCGTCGCCGTCACCGAGCAGAACGGACGCCCCGCCGGCACGCTCTCGTCGTACGCGCTCACCGAGGACGGCAGCCTCATGGGCACGTTCAGCAACGGCGAATCACGGGTGCTCGCACGGGTCGCGCTCGCCGGGTTCACCAACCCGGGCGGTCTCGAGAAGACCGGCTCGTCGCAGTTCCGCCCCACCGCGAACTCCGGTCAGGCGACCGTGGGACAGGCCGGCCAGGACGGCATGGGCGGCATCATCAGCGGCGCACTGGAGATGTCGAACGTCGACCTGTCGCAGGAGTTCACGAACCTCATCGTGGCCCAGCGCGGATTCCAGGCCAACGCCCGCATCATCACGACGAGCGACGAGGTGCTGCAGGAGCTCACCAACCTGAAGCGCTGATCCCCCGCCGGCGCTGATGCGTTCGGGCCGTCGGCTCGCCGGCATCCGGCATCCGGCCGCGCCGCTCGCGGGTCCCGAATGGCCGCCTCGTCCCGCGCGAGGCGGCCATTCGCGACCTGCGGGCAGGTCACGAGCGACTGCGCGCCACCCGGATCCGCGCGCGTCTCATCCTTTCGGCTGAGACGCACTTCACCCTTGCTCGCGATGTGCCGCGGATCGCGCGCTGGTGGAGTGGATGTCATGCCAGATTCTGCTGTTCGTCCCTCCCTCTCCGACCGGCTGACCTCGCGCCGAGGTGCCTGGGTCTCGCTGGGTCTCGTCCTGCTCGTGATGGTGCTGCTGTTCGGCGCGTTCGGTTCAGCGAAGGCGCCTGAGGGCAACGCCGCAGCGCCGACCGACTCCGAGTCGGCGCGCACGAGCGCGCTGCTCGACGAGTTCCCGAACGCGGATCGGCAGTCGGTGCTCGTGGTCACCACGCGAGACGACGGCGCGGCCCTCACCGATGCCGATCTCGCCGGTCTGACGGAGCTGCTGCCCGTGCTCGACGAGCGGACGGATGCCGATGCCACCGGACCCCTGGTGAGCGAAGACGGCAAGGCCGCGCTGCTCGTCGCTCCGATCACCGTCGGCGAGACGAACACGGCCACGGCGGAGGTGGTCGGCGACATCCGCGCAGACCTCGCCGACAACCGCATCGACGGCCTCAGCTCGCAGGTCACCGGTGGGCCTGCGTTCGGCGCCGATGTCGCATCGGCGTTCGAGGGCGCCGACTTCACGCTGCTGCTCGTGACGATCCTCATCGTCGCGGTGCTGCTGATCATCACCTACCGCTCGCCGGTGCTCTGGCTGATCCCGCTGGTCGTCGTCGCGCTGGCCGACGGTCTCGCCGGTCGCATGACGGCTGCCGCAGGTGCGGCCTGGAACCTGCAGTTCGACGCCGGCATCATCAGCGTGCTGGTGTTCGGCGCCGGCACGAACTACGCGCTGCTGCTCATCTCCCGCTACCGCGAGGAGCTGCTCGAGACCGAGAGCCACCGGCGCGCCCTCAGCATCGCCTGGCGTCGCGCGGCGCCCGCCATCCTCGCCTCGAACGTCACCGTCGTGCTCGCGCTGCTCACCCTCGTGCTCGCCGTCATCCCCGGCACGCACGGGCTGGGAGTTTCCAGCGCGATCGGCCTGCTGATCGCCCTGACCGCCGTGCTGTTCCTGCTGCCGCCGCTGCTGGCGGTGTGCGGCCGTGGCGTTTTCTGGCCGTTCGTGCCGCGCCCCGGTCAGACCCGCGTGCAGGGTCGCGCCTGGCGATCCCTCGCGACCCGGGTCGTGCGCCGGCCCGCGCTGAGCCTCATCGGCGGCGTGGCGCTGCTGGCCGTCATGGCCATGGGCCTCATCGGCACCTCGGTCGGACTCGACCAGATCGAGAAGTTCCGCGTGCAGTCCGAGTCGGCGACGGGTCTCGAGGTGCTCTCGCAGCACTTCCCTGCCGGTGAGGCGCAGCCGATCCTCATCGTCGCCGACAGCGACCACGCCGACGACGTGCTCGCCGCGATCGACGATGTGGAGGGCGTGGTGCGCGCGCATCCGGCCGGCGAGACCGCCGACGGCTCCCTGACCAAGCTAATGGTCACCAGCGAGTACGCCCCCAGCACCACGCAGAGCCTCGATCAGATCGCCGAGCTGCGCGACGCCGTGCACGCCGTCCCCGACGCGGATGCCCTGGTGGGCGGCGCGGTGGCCACCGACCTCGATGCCCGCGACGGCAACCAGCGGGACCTGCTGCTGATCGCCCCGCTCGTGCTCGCCGTCAGCTTCCTCGTGCTGCTCGTCCTGCTGCGGTCGATCGTGGCGCCCGTGCTGCTGCTTCTGGTGAATCTCGCCAGCGCGGTCGCCGCGATCGGCGCCGGCGCCTGGCTGAGCCGTGTGCTGCTCGGCCAGCACGCTCTCGACCTGCAGGTGCCGCTGCTGGCGTTCCTGTTCCTGGTGGCATTGGGCATCGACTACACGATCTTCCTCGTGCACCGCGCACGCGGCGAAGCCGGGAAGCACGGCACGCGCACCGGCATCGTCGAAGCGGTCACCCACACCGGCGGCGTGATCACCAGCGCCGGCATCGTGCTGGCAGCCGTCTTCGCCGCGCTGGGCGTGCTGCCCCTGGTCACTCTCGGACAGCTCGGTCTGATCGTCGGGGTCGGGGTGATCGTCGACACGCTGGTCGTGCGCACGGTGATCGTGCCCGCGATCTTCGCCCTCGTCGGCGACCGCATCTGGTGGCCGAGCCGTCCGGGCTCTTCGCCCAGCACCGGTTCGGAGGAAGAATCGACCCATGAGCCTCGTGAGCATGCCGCTGTCGCCCGGTGACGAGCCGGGTCGCGGAGGCGGGACGCCAGGCCGGGCCGGCCGTCCGGGTGACGCGCCGGCTGGCAGGATGCCGGGTCGCGTCCGCCGTGAGGGCGGGCACGGCGGCCGGATGGGACCCGCCTCCGCCGCCCCGACGGTGCGCGCGATGGAGATCGGTCAGCACGTCATCGCCGCAGGACTCGCCGCGATCGGCGCGATCCGCGCTGTCGCCGCCGGCACCCCGATCGCCGCGGCGATCATCGCCGGCGTGGCGATCCTCGCCTGGCACACGGCCGGAGCACTGCTGCCCCTGCGGTCACGGGCGCGCAGCGCCGCCATCTGGTGGCTCGTCGGCTTCGGCGCCGTGTGGATCGCGGCGGTCGCCGTGTCGCCCGAGTTCGTGTGGGTCGCCTTCCTGCTGTGGCTGCTCGCCGGTCACCTGCTGCCACTGCGCTGGGGTCTGGTGTTCTCGGGCGTGGTCTTCGCGGTCGTCGTCGTCGGGCCGATCGTGCACCACGGCGGCACCAGCTACGCGAACATCTTCGGGCCGCTCATCGGCGGGATCTTCGCCTTCGGCATCTCCCGCGGCTATCTGCAGCTGCTGCGGGATGCCGCGGAGCGGGAGCGTCTGCTGAGCTCGCTCACCCGCGCGCAGCACGAGATGGCCGACCTGCAGGACGAGCTCGCTCTCGCCCAGCGCGAGGCCGGCGCGATCGCCGAGCGCACCCGGATCTCGCGTGACATCCACGACACCGTCGCGCAGGGGCTCTCATCGATCCGGCTGCTCGCCCACGCGGGAGCCGCGCGCAGCACCGATGCCGAGGCCGCACGCACGCTCTCCCAGCTGGAGGATCTCGCCGGCGACAGCCTGGGCGACGTCCGGCGCATCGTCGCCGCGCTCGCTCCCGCTGAGCTCGACGGCAACGGGCTCGCGGAGGCGCTGAAGCGGATGCTGGATCGCACCCAGCAGGAGGCGGGGCTGCGCACCGAGCTGCACGTCGACGAGTCGCTGCCGGCGCTGCCGACCGCCGTCGAGGCCGCGCTGCTGCGCACCGCACAGTCGGCGCTCGCCAATGTGCGACTGCACGCCCGGGCATCCCGGGTCGTGATCAGCCTGATCGACGACGAGGGGTCGGTGCGGCTCGACATGATCGACGACGGCGTCGGATTCGACGTCTCGACCTGGGAGCGCGACCGCGAAGCGGGCTCGTCGAGCTACGGGTTGCGCTTCATCCGCGCCCGGCTGCGTGAGCTGGGCGGCGGCCTCGACATCGAGAGCGCGCCGGGCGAGGGCACCGCCATCTCGGTGTCGGTGCCGATCCATCCAGAGCAGACGCCACCGGCATCCGGTCCGGCCTCCTCACCGGCATCCGCTCGACCGGCATCACCTGAGCCAACCGCACCACCAGCACAGACCGATTCGGCCGCTCAGCCCGCCTCGCCCGAGACGAAGGAGACCCCGTGACCACCACCGTCCTGCTCGTCGACGACCACCCGGTGGTCCGCAGCGGCCTGCGCAGCGTGCTCGACACCGACACCGTCCGCGTGGTCGGCGAGGCGGCGACGGGCGAGGAGGCCATTGCCCTGGCCGCTCATCTGCGCCCCGATGTGGTGCTGTGCGATCTGCGCCTGGGAGCCGGCATCGACGGCATCCGGACCACCGCCGCGCTGCGCCGCCTCGACCCCGCCCCCGCGGTGCTGATCCTGACCACCTTCGACCGCGACGCCGAGATCCTCGGGGCGATCGAGGCGGGGGCCGCCGGCTATCTGCTCAAGGACGTCGCGCCCGAGACGATCATCGACGGCATCCGGCGGGCGCACGCGGGCGAGACGATCCTCTCCCCCGAGCTCGCCGCGCGCGTGCTGCAGGGCATGCGCAACCCGCTGCCCAAGCTCACCGACCGCGAGGTCGAGGTGCTGCGGCTGCTCGCGACCGGCGCCGGCAACCGCGAGATCGCCAAGACGCTCTTCGTCACCGAGGCGACCGTCAAGAGCCACATCGCCCACATCTTCACCAAACTCGACGTCGACAGCCGCTCCCGCGCGATCCACGTCGCCCAGCAGGTGGGTCTGCTGTGACCCGCCCACCCCTTCGAGAGGACCGTCCATGACGAAACTGTTCTACGCCGCCTTCGCCTACATGCTCGCGGGCGTGGCATCCGGCCTGTTCTACCGCGAGTTCACCAAGGCGAACGACTTCCCCGAGGGCGCGTTCACGCAACTCGGACTGGTGCACACGCACCTGCTCACGCTCGGCTTCATCGCGCTGCTGATCGTGCTCGTGCTCGAGAAGGTGTTCGCCCTCTCCCGCAGCCCGAAGCTGTTCGCCTGGTTCTTCTGGCTGTACAACGCCGGAGTGATCCTCACCGCCGCGATGATGGTCTGGCACGGCAGCCTCACCGTGCTGGGCGAGCAGTCGACGAAGATGATCGCCGGCATCGCCGGTCTCGGTCACATCCTGCTGACCGCTGCACTGATCCTGCTGTTCGTCACGCTGCGCAAGGCCGTCGTCGACGCGCGCGGGGCAGGCGTACAGTCGCCGATGACCGTGCAGGTCTGAACGGAGGCGAAGACTCGTGAGTGACGAAGAGACCGTGAAGGCAGACCGCACCGACGGCGGCGTTCCCGCGGCGGAGCCCGCGGCACCCACCCGACGGGAGTGGATCGCGCTGGCGGTGCTCTCGGTCGGACTCGGTCTCATCGTGCTCGACGGCACGATCGTCGGTGTCGCGCTGCCAGCCATCATCCGTGACCTGGGCCTCGACCTCACCGACGCCCAGTGGGTCAACAGCCTCTACGCGGTGGTGCTCGCCGCGCTGCTGCTCTCGACCGGCAGCCTGGCCGATCGCTGGGGGCGCAAGCGCCTCTTCCTGGCGGGGCTCGTCATCTTCATGGGCGGCAGTCTGCTCGCCGCCGTCTCTGCGAGCGCGGGTGCACTCATCGGCGCACGCGCCGTGCAGGCCGTCGGTGCGGCGCTGATCATGCCCTCGACGCTGTCGACGGTGAACGCCGTGTTCCGCGGCCGGTACCGGGCCGCGGCCTTCGGAGTCTGGGGCGCGGTCATCTCCGGTGCGGCCGCCGTGGGTCCGCTCGCCGGCGGCGCCCTGACCCAGTGGGCGTCGTGGCACTGGATCTTCCTCGTCAACCTGCCCGTCGGCCTGCTGCTGCTCGTCGCCGCGGCGATCGTCGTGCCCGAGACGCGCGGCCGCAAGACCCGCCCCGGCGTCGACGTCGACGGCGCGCTGCTCAGCGCGATCGGCTTCGGCGCGCTGGTGTTCGCGGTCGTGGAGGGGCCCGACCTGGGCTGGGGGACGCCGAAGAGCGAGCTGACGCTGTTCGGCTGGACGTGGTCGGAGGATGCCCCGATCTCGGCCGTCCCGGCGGCCCTGGCGATCGCGATCATCGCGCTCGTGCTCTTCGTCATATGGGAGCGGCACCGCGAGAAGGTGCAGCGCGAGGCGCTGCTGGATCTCGGGCTGTTCACGTTCTCGACCTTCTCGTGGGGCAATCTCACCGCCGCGATGGTCGCGATCGGCGAGTTCGCGATCATCTTCGTTCTTCCGCTGTTCCTCATCAACGCGCTGGGCCTGGACGTGATGGGCGCGGGGCTCGTGCTCGCCGCCATGGCGGTGGGCGCGTTCTTCTCAGGCGCCGCTGCCCGCCACCTTGCGGCGCGTTTCGGGGCACCGGGCACGGTGCTGCTCGGCCTCGGGCTCGAGATCGTCGGAACGCTGGCGCTGGCGCTGCTGCTGCGCGCCGACAGCGCCGGCTGGGTGGTCGCGCTGCCGCTGGTCGTCTACGGGCTCGGTCTGGGACTGGCTTCCGCGCAGCTGACCGGGACGGTGCTGCAGGACATCCCGGTGGGTGTCTCGGGGCAGGGTTCGGCGACGCAGAGCACGGTTCGGCAGGTGGGATCCGCGCTGGGCACGGCGATGGCCGGCACCGCTCTGTCGGTGTGGCTCGCGGTCTCGCTGCCCGCCGCGCTCGAGAACGCAGGTGTCACCGGCCCGGCGGCCGATCGCCTCGCGGAATCCACGCGGCTGTCAGCGGGAACGACCATCGCGCAGCTGCGGGCGCAGGGTGCAGGTTCGGCTTATGGCGAGCAGACGCCCACGGTGATCGACGCGCTGACCGGCGGATTCGCGGACGCCACGCGCGGTGCGCTGCTGGTGGCCACCGTCTTCCTCGTGCTGGGCTTCATCGGAGCGCTGCGCCTGAAGCGTGCGGCCGAGCGCCCGTAGCCGCGGCGCGCCCGCGGGTCCCAAAGGGGCGCCTCCCAGCATCCGAAGCGACCACATGGGACCACTCGACGAACCGGATGACCGCAGGCGTCGCCCGACACGCGCCCGCAGGTCCCAAAAGGCCGCCTGGCCACGCGCGAGGCGACCATTTGGGACCACTCGACGAACCGGATGCCCGCACTCGGCGCCCCACGCACGCCCGCAGGTCCCGAAGTGCCGCCTCGCCACGCGCGAGGCGACCACATGGGACCAGCGAGCAGAACACACGCAGGCCCACCACTAACGCGATGAGCGGGACTGCCGACAGTCCCCAGGGACGGACCAGGATGGGCCGTCGTCGCACCGGCTTCGCGCCGGGGCTGATCTTCCAGGATGGAGCTCATGATCGTCGTCACGCGTTTGAACCGCAGCAGGTTCGCGGTCAACTCCGACCTGATCGAAAGGGTGCAGGAATCCCCTGACACCACGATCGTCATGGTCGACGGCGCGCGTTTCGTCGTCCGCGAGACCATGGAAGAGCTCATCGCGCAGATCACCGCGTTCCGTGCGGGCGTGCTGGCGCAGGCATCCGGTCTCTCCGCCGCCGCTCGGGCCGAGGACCTCTGATGGACATCGGACTCATCCTCGGGCTCGCCCTCGCGTTCGGCTCGCTGCTCGCCATGATCAGCATGGAGGGCGCGTCGATCACGGCGCTGCTGCTGCCTGCGCCGATGATCCTCGTCTTCGGCGGCACCATCGCCGTCGGCATCGCGAGCGGCACGCTGCGCGACTTCCTGCACGCGATGAAGGCGCTGCCGCGGGCGTTCCGCGGCGAGCGACGCACGGCGCAGAGCATGATCAGCACCGTCGTCGGTCACGCCGAGAAAGCGCGCACCGAGGGGCTCCTGTCGCTCGAGCAGGGCGTCTCCGAAGAAAAGGATCCCTTCCTCCGCCAGGCGCTGCAGAGCATCGCCGACGGCATCGACGCCGAGGATCTGCGCATCCTGCTCGAAGACGAGATCGCCTCGGCAGCCGCACGCAACCGCACCGCCTCGCGGTTCTTCATGACTCTGGGCGGCTTCGCACCCACCGTCGGCATCATCGGCACGGTCGTATCTCTCACTCACACGCTCGAGAAGCTCGATCAGCCCGAGACGCTCGGCCCGATGATCGCCGCCGCCTTCGTCGCCACACTGTGGGGCCTGCTCTCGGCGAACTTCATCTGGCTTCCCATCGGCGGCCGCCTGCAGCGGCTCGGCGAACTGGAGCTGGAGCGCATGACCGTGCTCATGGAGGGGATGCTGGCCGTTCAGGCCGGCGCCGCTCCGGCGCACGTCGAAGAGCGCCTCGGCGCGCTCGTCTCGGATGCCACGCCGGCTAAGGACGGCAAGAGCAAGGGCAAGGCCGAGAAGAAGGGCCGAGAAGAGAGCGACACCACGTCACCGCTCTCCGAGGTCGGACTGTGAGCGTCCGGCGCCGCCGGCGCGTCGAGCCCGAGGGGCACTCCGGGCCAGACGAGCGGTGGATGGCGTCGTACCTCGACATGATCACCGTGCTGATGTGCATGTTCATCGTGCTCTTCGCCATGTCCACCGTCGACCAGGAGAAGTTCGCGGCGCTGAGCGCATCGCTGGCGACCGGGTTCGGACAGGAGAAGACCGACGAGGTCGACGTGTCGGAGGGCGTGGTCGTACCCGCGAACCTGCTCGACGAGGAGGGCGAGGGCTTCGCCGACGTCGAGATCTCGGCTGCCCAGAAGGAGTTCGACGATCTCTCGGCGCTGCGCGACCGCATCCGCGATGCTCTCGCCCAGCAGGGGCTGGCTGACGCTGCCACCTTCACGATCGACGCCCGGGGACTGACAGTCAGCCTGGTCAGCGCCGAGACCTTCTTCGCCACGAACAGCACGATGCTCACCCCCGTCGCCGCCGACATCCTGAATGCTCTCGGCTCTGTGCTGGTCAGCATCCCGAATCAGATCTCCGTCGAAGGCCACGCCGACAGCCGGCAGTCGGTCGCCCCGTTCGAGACCAACTGGGAGCTGTCGTCGGGCCGCTCCACCCAGGTGCTGCGCCACCTCGTGGAGGCGGGCGGCATCAACCCCGCCGTCATCCAGTCGGTCGGCTTCGGCGACGCACGGCCGGTGATGCCGGGCGCGAGTGCCGAGGCTCTCGCGCAGAACAGGCGAGTCGACGTCGTCGTGCTCTCGAATGCGGATGAGGAGGTGCGACAGCTGCTTCCGGGTCTGCAGGCGAAGGCGCCCTCCCGCTGATCGATCGTCCTGCTTACGCGCGCCGATCACCGCCCGATAGTCGGGGTCGTGGTGATCGAGGACAGCGCGCGTTCAGCCGTGCGCGCGGAGAGCAGCGTCGAGCTGTACGACTTCGGTCGTTCGACGACCCTGTCGCGCGAGCACGCCCGCATCCTCGAGATGTCGTTCGAGACGTTCGCCAGGCAGTGGGGTTCGCAGCTGTCCGCCCGCACGCACGGACGCTCGCACGTCGCCGTCGAGGCGGTCGCGATGCAGACCTACGACGAGTACGGCGGTTCGCTGCCGCCCGCGACGACGCTCGTCGTGTGCGCGCTGCCGGGCACCGACGCCCGCGCGGTGATCCAGTTCCCCGCCTCACTCGCCACCGCGTGGGTGGTGCAGATGGTCGGCGGCCGCCCGGTCGACACGGCCGAGGCCCGCCCCCTCACGCATATCGAGCAGGCGCTCGTCGGCGCGGTGATGAAGGATGCCATCGAGCACCTCACGCGCGCTCTCGACGGCCTGCTGCCCGAGGGCATCACGATCGCGGGCATGCAGCACAGCTCGCAGTTCACGCAGGTCGCCGCCGCCAACGAGCCCGTGATCGTCGCTCAGCTCTCGATCCGCTCCGGTGGCCGCGCGCTGGGTGCGAGCGTGATGCTTCCGGCATCCGTGATCCTGCGGGCGCTGTCGGCGGTCGCCACAGGGGTTCCCGAGATGGCTTCGCCCGGTGCCATCGACCGGCAGGTCGAGCAGACGCCGGTCGAGATCGCGCTGCGTCTCACGCCCCGCAGGGTGCGCCCGCACGAGGTGCTCGACCTCTCGGTCGGCGATCTGCTCACGCTTCCGCACGCCGCCGACCGTCCCCTCGATCTCATGGTCGGAGACCACCCCGTGGCCACGGCCGCCGTGGGCGCCAGCGGCGCCCGTCTCGCCTGCGTCGTCACCGCGACGACGTCCGTCACCGCTCAGGAGCCTTCGTGACCAGCAGCATCGCCTACGAATCCGCCGTCGCAGCCGCCCTCGCGGCGCGTCTGCCCACCGCGGCGCCCGCGACGGCTGTCGCGTCGCAGGCATCAGGCGACACCGGCGATGCGGTGATCGTGGGGTACGTCGGCGAGGCGAGTGCGCAGCTCGCGGTGCAGATCTTCGAGCCGGATGCCCTGATCGACGGCCTCGCCGACGCTCCGCTGAACGAGCGGCTGCAGGGCCCCCTCGAGGCTGCCGTCGGCGCGCTGGGCGCGGGCCGACTCGATGTGGCGACCCTCGGCGATGCCTCGGCGGTGTTCGCCCACCCGTCGGCGCAGGTGTTCGACCTGCAGGATGACGGCGGCCGCGTGCTGGGCCGCCTCGTCGTGCGCATCACGCGCGCTCCGCAGACGGCGCCCGCCGCATCGCGCCGCCTGCAGCGCATCGCTGGGGTCGAGATGGACCTCACCGTCGAGGTGGGGCGCACGCGGATGTCGGTGCGCGACGTGCTCGATCTTGAGCCGGGTCGCATCGTCGAGCTCGATCGCTCGGCCGGTGCTCCCGCGGACGTGCTGCTCAACGGCCGCGTGATCGCACACGGCGAGATCGTCGTCGTCGACCAGGACTACGCGGTGCGGATCACCCGCATCCTCGAGAACGCCGAGGCCTGATCTGGACGAGCTGCTCCTGCTGCTGCGCGTCGCCCTCTCGCTGGCGGCGGTGCTCGGGCTGCTCTGGTACGTGCAGCGCCGGGTCGGCAAGCGGATGCAGCAGCGGCGCGACGAGTCGAAGATCACCGTGGTCGCGCGACAGGCGCTCGGCGCGAAGGCGCAGCTCGTGGTCGTCGAGACCGATGACGCGCGGTATGTGCTGGGAGTCACCGAGCACGGGGTGAACCTCATCGAGCGGACGGCGGCCGAGCACATCACCCGCCCCGTCGTGCACGTCAGCACGGAGGAGCGGGCGAAGGGTGACGGCGCCGCCGTCACATTCGATGAGCTCCTGGCGGAGGAGCGGGCCGCGGAGCAGCCGTCGCTGCGTCGCCACCGCCGCCCCAGTTCGCCGGATCCGCTCAGCGGATCGATCCTCTCTGCGCAGACCTGGCGGCAGACGGCAGAGTTCCTGCGACGCACGCGATGAGCAGCGCTCTGAGCATCGCGCGGCGGACCGCAGCGCTGGCGCTGATCTGCGCCGCGCTGGTCGTCGCGTCGGTGCTGGGCACCGGTGTCGCCGCGCACGCCCGCACCGGGCATCCGACGGGATCTTCCCTCATCTCTGCTCCGGCATCGGCCCTCGCGTCTGCCCCCGCTTCAACGGCCGGATTCAGCGCCTTCGTCGCCCCGACCACGGTCGATGAACCCGACGACCCGGAGGCGCCCGTTCCGCCCACCGCTCCCGGGTCGGGCGACGAGGGCATCACCATCGACATCAACGGCGTCGACGGCTCGCCGTCGTCGTCGATCCTCACGCTGCTGGGCATCACGCTGCTGTCGATCGCGCCGGCGCTGCTGCTGATGATGTCGTCGTTCACGAAGATCTTCGTCGTGCTCGCCATGACGCGCAACGCGCTGTCGCTGCCGACCATCCCGCCCAACCAGGTGCTCGCCGGGCTCGCGCTGTTCCTGTCGATGTTCATCATGTGGCCGGTGCTGGTCGACATCAACACGGCGGCCGTGCAGCCGTACATCGACGGCTCGGTGACCTTCGCTCAGGCAGTGGATCTCGGCCAGCCGCCGTTGCGCGACTGGATGCTGCGCTACACCCGCGAAGAGGATCTCGCGCTGCTCACCAGGATCGCCTCGCTCCCGAATCCGGAGGATCCGCAGAGCGTGCCGCTGTACACGCTGATCCCCGCGTTCATGATCTCGGAGCTGCGCGCCGCGTTCATCATCGGGTTCGTCATCTTCGTGCCGTTCCTCGTGATCGACCTCGTCGTCGCCGCCGCGCTGATGTCGATGGGCATGATGATGCTTCCGCCGGTCATGATCTCGCTGCCGTTCAAGATTCTGCTGTTCATCCTCGTCGACGGGTGGGGACTTATCATCCGCACGCTGATCGAGAGCTACGGGGGTGTCGGATGAGTCCCGAGGCCGTGCTCGACATCGGCACGCAAGGACTGCTGGTGGCTGCGAAACTCGCCGCTCCGCTGCTGATCACCGCACTCGTGGTGGGTTTCGCCATCTCGCTGCTGCAGTCGATCACGCAGGTGCAGGAGGTGACGCTGTCGTTCGTGCCGAAGATCATCGCGGTCGGCCTCGCGCTGCTCATCGCCGGGAACTGGATGATCTCCGAGATCGTGCAGTTCACCGAGATGATGTTCGACCGCATCCCGCAGCTGCTGAGCGGCGGCTGACGTGCACATCCCGATCGACTTCGCCTGGCTGGAGGCGACGATGCTCGCCGGCGTGCGCATCACCGCGTTCGTCATGCTCGCACCTCCCTTCTCGTACGGCGGGTTCCCGGTGCGCATCAAGGCGATGCTGGCCATGGCACTCGCCCTCGCGATGTCGGGCGTGGTCTCTCCCGGATACGAGAACCTCGACACCGCGGCATTCCTCGGCGCGCTCGTCGTGCAAGTGCTGACAGGCGCGGTGCTCGGCTTCCTCGTTCTCGTGTGCTTCTCTGCCGTGCAGGCCGCGGGTGGCCTGATCGACATCTTCGGCGGCTTCCAGCTCGCTCAGGCGTTCGATCCGCAGTCGCTGGTCAACGGTGCGCAGTTCACCCGACTGCTGCACATGACCGCGTTCGCGTTGCTGTTCGCCTCGGGTGGCTATCAAGTCGTGCTCGGCGGCCTCGCTCGCAGCTTCGCCGCGGTGCCCGTCGACGGTCTGCTCGACCTCGCCTCGCCCGCCGAGATGCTCGTCGACGGGGTGGTGCAGATGTTCCTCGGCGCCGTGCAGATCGCAGGTCCGCTGCTGCTGGTGCTGTTCCTGGCGGATGCCGGTCTGGGCCTCATCACCCGTGTCGCACCGGCGCTGAACGCGTTCGCGATGGGCTTCCCGATCAAGATCCTGCTCACCCTCGTGCTCGCGGGCTTCACGTTCATCGCCCTGCCCGGGATCGTCGACGCTCTCACCACCGTAGCGATGCGCATGATGCAGGGGGTGGGGCGATGAGCGACAGCGGCGAGCGCAGCGAGAAGGCGACCGACAAGCACCTGCGCGAAGCCCGTCAGAAGGGCAAGCTCTCGCGCAGCCAGGATCTCACCGCCTGGCTGGGCATCGCCGCTGCGGGCATCACGATTCCTGCCGCAATGGCCGCCGGTGCGGCGGCCGGCACCGAGCAGCTCATCACGCTGCCGGCGATGATGAGCAACCCCTCCCCCCAGGCGGCGCTGGGCGTGCTGGGGCTCGGCCTCGGATCGGTGCTGCCCACCCTCGGCACGCTGCTCGTCAGCGTCGCCGTGGTCACCCTGATCGGCGCGGTGGTGCAGGGCGGCGTGCGGATGCGCAAGCTGTCGGGCCGCTTCGAGCAGTTCAACCTCGTCTCGGGTGTGAAGCGTCTCTTCGGCATGCAGGCGCTGTGGGAGGGGGCGAAGGCCCTGCTGAAGACCGCTGCGATCGGCGTGGCCCTCTGGGCCGTCATCGCGTCGCTGATCCCGGTGCTCTCGGTCAGCGGCGCGCACTCGATCACCCGTCTGCTCGGCACGGCGGCGGGCGGGACCGCGACGCTTCTTCAGGTCGCTGTCGCGGTCGGTCTCGGTCTCGCGGCCATCGACGTGTTCGTCGTGATGCGCCGCAACATGAAGCACACCCGCATGACCAAGCGCGAGATGCGCGATGAGCACAAGAGCTCCGAGGGCGACCCGCTGATCCGCCAGCAGCGCCGCTCGCGCCAGCTCTCGATGAGCCGCAATCGCATGATCGCCGCCGTTGCCGGATCGGACGTGGTGCTGGTGAACCCCACGCACGTCGCGGTCGCATTGCGTTACGAGATCGGCCGGTCTGCGCCGAAGGTGGTCGCGAAGGGCAAGGGCGTCGTCGCAGAGCGCATCCGCGAGCGGGCCGCCGAGGCCGGGGTGCCGATGGTGCGCGATGTGGCGCTCACCCGCGCGCTGCACGCGGCGTGCGAACTGGGCCAGGAGATCCCGGCGGAGCTGTACACAGCGGTGGCGCGGGTTCTCGTGTTCGTCGACATGCTGCGCAAGCGCGGGTCGGCGCGAGGCGTGCACGCGATCCCGGAGAGGACCGCCTGATGAGAGATCGTGCGAGCAGTTCGATGAGTCCGATGTGGAGGAGAAGCGCATGCGCGGAATGCTGAACCGGATCGCGGTGCCCATCGCGGTGGTGGGCATCATCATGCTGCTGGTCGTGCCGGTGCCGCCGCTGCTGCTGGATCTGCTGATCATCCTGAACATCCTGTTCGCGCTGGTGATCCTGCTGACGACCATGTTCATCCGGCGGCCGCTGGACTTCTCGGTGTTCCCGTCGCTGCTGCTCGTGGCGACGCTGTTCCGGCTCGGCCTCAACGTGGCATCCACCCGTCTCGTGCTCGGCGAGGCATACGCCGGGCAGGTGATCGAGGCGTTCGGCGCGATCGCCGTGGGCGGCTCGCTCATCATTGGCGCGGTCGTCTTCCTCATCCTCGTCGTCATCCAGTTCGTCGTGGTCACCAAGGGTGCCGAGCGGGTGGCGGAGGTGGGCGCGCGCTTCACCCTCGATGCGATGCCAGGCAAGCAGATGGCCATCGACGCCGACCTCAACGCCGGGCTCATCACCGATGCGCAGGCGCGCGAGCGGCGCGCCGAAGTCGCCGCCGAAGCGGACTTCTACGGTGCGATGGACGGAGCGTCGAAGTTCGTCAAGGGCGACGCGATCGCGGGCCTGGTGATCATCATCATCAACCTCGTCGGCGGCATCGCGATCGGCATGGTCTCGCACGGCATGGCCATCGAGGAGTCGGTCAGCACCTACAGCCTGCTCACGATCGGCGACGGCCTGGTCACGCAGATCCCCGCCCTGCTGATGGCCGTGTCGACCGGCATGATCGTGACCCGCTCGAACGCCGAGACCGAGATGGGCAGCGAGGCGTTCGCCCAGCTCGGGCAGTCGGTCAACGCGTTGAACATCGCCGGATGCGCGGCCATCGTGATGGCGTTCATCCCCGGCATGCCGATGCTGCCGTTCATGGTGGTCGGCGCGCTGCTGATCCTCGCTGCACAGCGCATCAGGGCGACGCAGGCAGATGCCGCGGCGGCCGAGGCCGACGAGCAGACGGCGCAGCCGGTGTCGTCCGACAGCACCGAGGAGCTGATGGAGCGGATGCGTGTGCACGCCCTCGAGATCCAGCTCGCCTCCGACGTGGTCGATCTTGTGACCGGCGGTCCTGACGACCTGCTCGCGCGGGTGAAGGCGCTGCGCCGGCGCATCGCGCTCGATCTCGGACTGGTCGTGCCGCCGGTGCGCACCCGCGACAGCATCGAGCTCCCCCCGTCGACCTACGTGATCCGCATCGCGGGCGTCGAGGCGGGGCGCGGCATCGTGCCGTCCGGGCGGCTGCTCGCCCTCGGCGCGGGGCTGGACACGCTGCCCGGCACGGCGGTGCACGACCCGGTCTTCGGCCTGGAGGGCAAGTGGATCCCGGTCGAGATGCGGCACAGCGCCGAGTTCGCCGGAGCGACCGTCGTGGATCGTGCGAGCGTCGTGATCACTCACCTGTCGAGCGTGATCCACGCCGGCGCCGCCCGACTGCTCAGCCGCGAAGACGTGCGCCAGCTCACCGACGCCCTCAAGCAGGTCTCCCCCGCGGCCGTCGAAGAGCTCACCCCCGCGCTGCTGTCGCTCGCCGAGGTGCAGCGCGTGCTGCAGGGGCTGCTGGCCGAGCGCGTCCCGATCAACGACCTCAGCCGCATCTACGAAGCGCTGGCGCTGCGCGCGAAGACGTCGACAGAGCCGGAGGGACTGATCGAAGCCGCCCGCGCTTCGCTGGGCCGTGCCATCGCCGCGCGATTCGCCGAAGACGGCGTGCTGCGGGTGATCATGATCACTCCGCTGCTCGAGCAGGCGATGCTCGAGAGCCTGCGCATGGGCGACGACGGTCCGCAGATCGTGTTCGACCCGCAGCGTATGGAGGCTGTCATCGAATCGGTGCGGCAGGCGGTCACTGCCGCTGCAGCCACGGACGGCGGGGAGCCCGTGCTCGTCTGCGCCCCCTCGCTGCGCTCCGCGGTGCGGCGGCTGGTGTCGGCGCAGACCGACGGACTGCCGGTACTGTCGTACACCGAGGCGAGCGGCTCGTTCACCATCGAGACGGTCGGGGTGGTGCGGGATGCCGCGCAGCCCGCTGTCAGCGGCACGGTTCCGCATGCGCCGCTAGGCTGATCTGATGCTGGTGTTGACAAGGCGTATCGGCGAGAGCGTGCTGATCGGCGACGAGATCGAGGTGACTCTGCTCGACGTCAAGGGCGACAGCGTGCGCCTCGGCATCAAAGCGCCGCGCGAGACGCGCATCCAGCGCTCCGAGATCGTGCAGGCGGTCGAGGCCGAGAATGTCTCGGCTGCGGCATCCGGCGCGAACGCCGCAGAAGACATCCTCGCCGCCCTCACGCGCCGCCGCGACGACAGCTCCTGACGCCCCGCGCGGCGCTGGCGCTGGTGCTCGCGCGCTCGCCCGCAGGTCCCAATTGGTCGCCTCAGCCCGCGCGATGTGACCACATGGGCCCTGTCGACAGAGTCAGCGTCCGGCCCACCCTCGCCTACGCCCGCCAGCGTGCACCCGCAGGTCCCAAATGGCCGCCTCCGCCCGTACGACGCGACCATATGGGCCCACCCGACAGGGTCAAGCACCCGGATGCCCTCAGCGGGCGACCCACGTGCACCCGCAGGTCCCGAATAGTCGCCTCAGCCCGTACGACGCGACCATATGGGCCCACCCGAGCGACCGCACGTCGAACCGGATGCCCTCAGCAGGCGTCCCTCGCGCACCCGCAGGTCCCAAAAGGCCGCCTCAACCCGCGCGACGCGACCACATGGGACCCGCGAGCCGAACAAACCGCCCGCGCGCTCAGCCCTCGACGCGCGCTACAGTCACGAATCTCGGGGCGTCAGCGTCGAGGTCCTCGTCGTCGAGCTCGTCGTCGCCCCCGACGGGCCGCTCGATCTCGATGTCCCACCACGCGTCGGCCACGGCGGATGCCATCGCCCGGCCCCACTCGATCACCACGACCGAGCGCGCGAAGTCGATGTCGAGGTCGTCGAGCTCGGCCGCTGAGCCGAGCCGGTAGGCGTCGACGTGCACGAGCGGCGCTCCCCCGACCAGCGACGGATGCGTGCGCGCGATCACGAAGGTCGGGCTCTGCACGGGCCCGCGTACGCCGAGCCCCTCCGCGAGCCCGCGGGTGAAGGTCGTCTTGCCGGCGCCGAGCGGTCCGGTGAGGATCAGCAGGTCGCCCGGCTGCAGCTGCTGGCCGATGCGCAGGCCGAGGCTCTCCATGGCATCCGACGTGCGGATCTCGTGCCGACCGAGGAAAGCAGCATCCATCGTCATGAGTGCCATCTCCGCGGCACCCGGTCTCCGATGCGCGTGACGATCTCGTAGTTGATCGTGCCCGCGGCATCCGCCCACTCGGTCGCGCTCGGCAGACCCGCCGCCGGATCGCCGAACAGCACCACCTCGTCGCCCGGCCGCACGTCGTCGTCGCCGACGTCGACGACGAACTGATCCATCGCGATGCGTCCCGAGACCGTGTAGCGGCGGTCGTTGATCATCACCGGACCGGCACCGGATGCCTGGCGCGGCACCCCATCGGCATAGCCGAGCGGCACGAGGGCGAGCGTGGTCTCGTTCTCGCAGCGGTAGGCGTAGTCGTACGAGACGCCTGTGCCGGCGGGCACGCGGCGGACGGCCGCGACCGAAGCCCGCAGCTGCATGGCCGGACGGAGGCCCAGGTCTGCCGAGGTGCGGTCGGCGAAGGGCGAGAGGCCATACATCCCGATTCCGATGCGCACGGCGTCGAGCCGCGCCTCGGGGATGTCGATCGCGCCGGCGGTCGCGGCGAGGTGACGGAACTCGGGGTGGATGCCGTGGGCTTCCGCCTGCGCGACGATCTGCTCGTACCGAGCCAGCTGCGCGCGGTCGTCATCGCCGCTCGCACCCGAGAGGTGGCTGAAGATGCTGAGGATGCGGACGCGCCCCAGACGCTCGAGACGTGCCGCCTCGGCGAAGACGCGGTCGAGCTCGGCGGGCGCGAGACCGTTGCGCGACAGGCCGGTGTCGACCTTGAGATGGATGGATGCCGGTGGCTGCGCCGCCTCGGATGCCGAAAGCAGCTGCTGATACGACGAGATGCCGATCTCGATGCGTGCGTCGACGGCGTCGTCGAAGCGGCGGTCGGGGGCGTGCAGCCACGCCATCAGCGGCGCGGTGATGCCGGCTCTGCGCAGGGCGAGCGACTCCTCGATGGTCGCCGTGCCCAGCCGGGTCGCGCCTCCGGCGAGAGCCGCCGTGGCGACCTCGGCGGCGCCGTGCCCGTACCCGTTCGCCTTGACGACGCCGATGACCGGAACCCCGGTGATCGAGCGGAACCGCGCAACGTTGTGCGCGATCGCGCTCAGGTCGATGGATGCCTCACGGAACGGAACGCTCATCCGCGCACTCCTCTGCTGTTCGCACCTGCCCTCTCTCGCCGAGACCCCCACTTCGCGCCCACACCCCCACCTGCGGACGTTCGTACGTGGGGGTGTCGGCAGGAAGTGGGGGTCTCGGCGGAGGAGGAAGGGGAAGGGGAGGGGGAAGGGGACGGGGACATCATGCGGTGACGCCCTCCGCGATCACGTACGCCATGGCGAGGCCGGCGTCGTGCGTCATGCTCAGGTGCAGGGTCGTGATGCCTCGTTCGGCGACGACCGCGGCGGTCGAGCCGCTGAGCAGGAACAGCGGCTTGCCCGCCGGCTCCGCGCCGATCTCGATCTCGGTCCAGTGCACCCCGTCGCTGCCGCCGAGAGCCTTGATGAGCGCTTCCTTCGCGGCGAACCGCGCCGCGAGGGAGGGCAGCCGGAGCCGCTGCTCCGTCTCGGTAAACAGGCGCTGCAGCAGCTTCGGCGTGCGGGTGACCGATCGCTCGAACCGTGCGATGTCGACGAGGTCGATGCCGGTTCCGTGAATCACGCTCTCAGCCTACTCGGCGGCCCTCGTCGGCACCGGCTGGGTCAGCCCGCAGCGAGCTCGCGACGCACCTCATCCCGCAGCCGGCCGAAGTTCTCCGGCTCGGGTGCTGCGGCGAGCAGGCGCTTGGTGTACTCGTGCTGAGGATCGAGGATGACCTTGTCGCTGGGCCCGCGCTCGACCACATCGCCGCGGTACAGCACCATGATCTCGTCGCTGAAGTGACGTGCCGTGGCGAGGTCGTGAGTGATGTAGAGCACGCCCAGGTGGTCTTCGCGCTGCAGGTCGGCGAGGAGGTTCAGCACGCCCAGGCGGATCGACACGTCGAGCATCGACACCGGCTCGTCGGCCACGATGAAGCGGGCTCCCGGCGCAAGCGCCCGGGCGATCGCGACGCGCTGCCGCTGTCCGCCTGACAGCTCGTGCGGACGCCGATCAGCGTAGCTCTCGGCCGGCGAGAGACGCACGCGCTCGAGCAGCTCGACGACGCGAGCTCGCAGGTCCGCCCCCTTGAGCTCGGGGTGGTGCAGCCGCAGCGGGCGCTCGAGGTGGTGAGCGATGCTGTGGAACGGGTTCAGCGACGCGAAGGGGTCTTGGAAGACCATCTGCACGTCGGAGCGGTACGGGGCGATCTCCCGGCCTCGCGTTCCGGTCGACTTGCCGTCGAGCAGGATCTGGCCCGACGACGGGGTCTCCAGCTTCATCAGCATCCGGGCGATCGTCGACTTGCCCGAGCCGGACTCGCCCACCAGGGCGATCGTCTTGCCGGCCTCGAGCGTGAACGACACGTCGTTGACGGCACGCAGCCGGGATGTGCGGAGCCCCGAGCGCAGGGTGAAGTCCTTCACCAGGTTGCGGGCCTCGAGGGTGCGGTTGTCGGTCATCGGGCCAGCTCCTGACTCATCTGCGAACCGGTGCGCACGAAGTCGCCGCGTTCGCCGCGCAGGCTCGGGAAGCTCGACAGCAGTCGCTTCGTGTACTCGTGCTGTGGTGTGCGGTAGATCTCCTCGGCCGTCCCCTGCTCGACGATCTGCCCCTGCAGCATCACGGCGATGCGGTCGCTGATCTCGATGAGCATCGGGAGGTCGTGCGTGATGAAGATGACGGCGAACCCGAGGCGCTCACGCAGACGCATGATCTCGCGGATGATGTCGCGCTGCACGACGACGTCGAGCGCCGTGGTGGGCTCGTCCATGATCATCACCTGCGGGTCGAGCGCGAGAGCCATGGCGATCATCATGCGCTGACGCATGCCGCCGGACAGCTCGTGCGGGAAGCTCGTGAGCCGGTTCGGGTCGACGCCGACCAGGCTCAGCAGCTCTTCCGCGCGCTCCTTCTTCGCGCGGCGCGACATGCCGGGGCGGTGCGTGTCGAAGATGTCGTAGATCTGCGCACGGACGCTGATCACCGGGTTGAGCGAGTTCATCGCGCCCTGGAACACCATCGAGATCTTGTCCCAGCGGAATGCGCGCAGCTGCTCGTCGCCGAGAGCGACGACGTCGATGTCCTCGCCGCTGCGGTCGTGGAAGACCACCTCGCCGCCGGTCATCAGCGCGGGCGCCTTGAGCAGGCGGTTCAGACCGTACGCGAGGGTCGTCTTCCCGCATCCGGATTCACCCGCGAGACCGAGGATCTCGCCCCGGTTCAGCGTGATCGTGACGTCGCGCACGGCCCGCACGGGCGGATCGACCTCGTACTCGATCGACAGGTTGCGTGCGGACAGAACCGGTTCGGCGGCGCTCATGCTGCCACTCCCTTCGACTTGGCCGCCTTGCGCACGCTGCGCGCCGCCTGCGGCGCGGTGCGCAGTCGCGGGTTGATGATCTCGTCGATGGCGAAGTTGATCAGGGCGAGGCCGCAGCCGAGCGCGGCGATCATGATCCCCGGCGGGACGAACCACCACCAGGCTCCCTGGCCGAGCGCCTGGCCCGACTGCGCCTCGTTGAGAATGGTGCCCCAGGTGATCGAGTCGGTGGGTCCGAGCCCGAGGTACGACAGGCCGGCCTCGCCGAGGATGGCGAAGATGATCGCGAAGAGGAACTGCGCGGCCAGCAGCGGCAGCAGGTTCGGCATGATCTCGACCAGGATGATCCGGACCGAGCGCTCCCCCGCCACCTTCGCGGCGTAGACGTAGTCGCGGGTGCGCAGTGAGCGGGTCTGCAGCCGCAGCACGTACGCGGCTCCGGCCCACGAGGTGATGCCCAGCACGATCGCCACGAGCTGCAGGCTGCGGGTCGGCGCGAACGCGGCGATGACCATGACCAGCGGAAGTCCGGGGATCACGATCATGATGTTCGTGACGAGCGAGAGCACGTCCTCCTGCCATCCGGCGAGGTAGCCGGCCAGCACACCGAAGATCAGCGAGAGGACGATCGCGATGCCGCCGGCGATCAGGCCCACCATCAGCGAGCCCTGCGCGCCGTGCGCCAGCTGCGCGAGCACGTCGTAGCCGAGCTTCGTGGTGCCCAGCAGGTGCTCACCGGAAGGCGGCGACAGAGCGGGGTTCTTGGAGTTGCGCGGATTCTGGGTGAGCAGCGGCCCGATGATGGCGAACAGCACGATCGCGCCGACGAGCACGAGGCCGACGATCAGCTTGGGGCTCATCGTGGGCAGCAGCGCCTTCGCGCCGCCACGGCGCTTGGGCTGGACGACGAGCGCCTGCGTGCCCGGGAGAGCAGGCGCGGGCGCCTCGTCTTCGATGATGGCGAGTTCGGCGGGGTCGCGGGTGATGGAATCAGACATTCTGGCGTGCCCTCGGGTCGATGAATCCGTAGACGAGATCCATGAAGAAGTTGGCAGCGAGCACCGCGATGGTGATCACCAGGAAGACTCCCTGCATCAGCGCGTAGTCGCTGTTGAGGACGGCCTGGAACATCAGCTTGCCGACGCCGGGGTAGGTGAACACCTGCTCCATGACGATGGAGCCGGCCACGACGAAGCCGAGCGTGATCGAGAAGCCGGCGATCGAGGGGATGGCGGCGTTGCGCGCGGCATAGGTGGTGAGGATGCGCCGCGGACGGAGCCCCTTGGCCTCGGCCGTGGTGATGTAGTCCTCCGCGAGGGTCGACACCATCATGTTGCGCATGCCGAACAGCCAGCCGCCGACCGAGCTGAGCACGATGGTCAGTGCCGGAAGGATCGCGTGCTTCGCGGCGTCGGCGAGGAACGCGCCGTCCATCGACGGGCCGTCCGGGAAGTCGAAGACGTCGTAGCCGCCGAAGATCGGGAACCAGCCCAGCCCCACGGCGAAGACCGACACGAGGATCAGCGCGAGCCAGAAGTACGGGATCGACTGCAGCACGGTGGTGGCCGGGATGATGTTGTCGACCCAGGTGCCGCGCTTCCATCCGGCCCAGGCGCCGAGCCCGACGCCGAGGATGAAGGAGATGACGGTGGCGGTGCCGACCAGGATCAGCGTCCACGGCAGAGCTTCGGCGATCAGTTCGGTGACCGGTGCGGGGTACTTGGTGACCGAGATGCCCAGGTCGCCCTGGAACATGCGTCCCCAGTACCCGAGGTACTGCTGCCACATGGGCTGGTCGTCGCCGCCCAGCAGCAGCTTGATGTTGCGGATGGTGTCCTCCGACACGTCGCCACCTGCGCGCTGCAGTTTGGCGATCATGATGTCGGCAGGGTTGCCCGGCATCATCCGCGGGAGCAGGAAGTTGAGGGAGATCGTGGCCCACAGCGTCACCGCGTAGAACCCGATCCGTCTTGCATAGAACTTCATGTCACAACTTCCTCAGAACTTCCCACTCCCACGAATGCATTGCGTCAGTTGCTGGGCTTCAGCTTCGGCAGCACGTAGCCTGCCGCGATGGCGCCCCAGGACGGCGGGAAGGCGTAGAGGTCGTCCTCAGTCGGCCAGCCGGTGTAGTCCTTCGCGTTGTAGAAGGTCTGGGTGGCGTTGATGACCAGCGGGATGTAGGGCAGGTCGCGGACGATCTCGGTCTGGATCGTGCCGTACAGCTCCTTCTTGGCGGCCTCGTCGTTGGTGCTGACGGCGGCGGTCACAGCCTGGTCGACGACCGGGTTGCTGTAGCGGCTGAAGTTCCAGCGGCCGGACGGGATCTCGGTGCCGACGGCGCTGGTCGACTGCACCTGCTCGCCGCCGAACCAGTCACGGTAGATCTGGAACGGGTCGGCCACGGAGGTGCCGATGACGCCACCCATGATCAGCTCGTACTGACCGGTCTGACGCGAGTCGGAGAACTCCTGCCACTGCACGGTGGACGCGTTGACCTTGATGCCGGCCTCAGCGGCCTGCTCGGCGATCAGCTTGGCGGCGTCGTTGTAGTCGGTCCAGCCGTCGACCGAGGTCAGGCTCATCTCGACGACCTGGCCGTCCTTGGCGTAGAAGCCGTCCGAGCCCTTGGCGTAGCCGGCAGCCTCGAGGATCTTGCCTGCCTCGGCCGGGTCGGCCTCCTGCGGGCTGGTCTTGTTCGCCGCGTCGGCGACCCACTTCTCGTCGCGCGGAAGCAGCGCGAAGGTCGGCGAGGCGTCGCCGGTGAGGCCGACGAATGCCTTCTCCTTGATGGTGTTGCGGTCGATGGCGACGTTCAGCGCCTGGCGGACGGCGACGTCGGTCTGCGCACCCGTGCAGCCGAGGTCGGCGTTCGAGCAGGTGTAGAGCACGGTCGGGTCCTGCGGGGTGTTGATCCACTCGACCTTGCCGTTGCCGGTCACCGAGTCGGGGTTCGGGATGAACATGCCGGCCCAGTCGAGCTTGCCCGCAGCGAGGAGGTCCTGCGCGGTCTGGTTGTTGTCGACGGCGATGTACTGCACCTTCTTGACACCGAGGTCATCCGCGTCACGGTACTCCGGGTTGGCGACGAGGGAGTAGGACTCCTTCGTGGTCTTCGCGACCTTGTACGCACCCGAGCCGACGGGCTCCTCGTTGGTGAAGGTCATGTAGTCGTCGACCTCGGACCAGATGTGCTTGGGCAGGATGTAGCTGGAGCCCATGCGCTGGAATTCCGTGGTGTACTGCGCGCTGTCGTAGGTCAGCACCGCCGTGGTCTCGTCGGTGGCCTCTGCGGAGACCAGGCCGTTGCCCTCGGGGTTGTTGGCCTCGTAGTTGAACGAGAAGACGACGTCCTCAGCGGTCAGCGGCTTGCCGTCGTTCCACTTCAGACCGTCCTTGATCTTGACGGTGATCTGCGTGCCGTCTTCGTTGTACTCGTACGACTCGCCGATGAGTCCGACGGGCTCGCTGTCGGAGGTCTTGTTGAAGAAGAACAGCGGCTCGTAGATGGGACCGAGCGCGCCGTGCAGGACGGTCGGCGCGAACGGGTTGTAGTTCGCCTCGATCGGGGTCTGGCTGCCGGCCCACACGCGCAGCGCGCGGTCGGACGAGCCGTCACCGGAGTTGTTGCCGCCGCCGGCCGAGCATCCGGTCAGGGCGAGCGCGAGGGTGGATGCCCCCGCAACTGCTGCGAGCGCATACCTGCGCGTGGTCTTGCTGATCATTCCGATCTTCCTCTCGGTGCTGCATTGCAGGAGGGACGGTGGAAGGTCCACCCAACAAACCAGGAAGGTTTGTTAGGACAGCAACCTAACAAATACCCCAGGCCCTCACAAGCTCTGTCGCCCGTCGTTGAATAACGATCTGGACTCGGCGGTTGAAATGCGTCCCAACCTCTTCTCCGCGGCCCTGGCAAATCCTTCGCGACCCGGCTAGCGTTTTGTTCATGGTCTTAACTGAAGCGACGGCGCCCGACGAGAACATCCGCCCCTCGACCGCTGCTCTCCCCCTGATTCCCGCCCCCGCGCAGCTCACGCGGGAGGCCGGCGAGCTCACACTCCCCTCGCTGCGCATCAGCGGGCCGGGCGAAACGGCATCCGCACTGGCGCGAGATCTGTCGGCACGCTTCGGCGACGCGGCCGACGCAGCAGCCGACGCACCCGCCGGCATCGTGCTCTCGCTCGACACCCCGGCTTCCGAAGACGGCTCCGCCGCAGAAGGCTACGTCCTCGATTCACTCGGCGACGCCGTGCGCATCTCGGCCGCCACCCCCGCCGGGCTCTTCTACGGCACGCGCACGCTGCTGCAGCTGCTGACGCAGGCGGGGGACGGATGCCGGGTGCCGCGCGTGCACATCGAGGATGCGCCGCGCTTCGCGTACCGAGGGGTGATGCTCGATGTCGCCCGGCACTTCTCCCCCGTCGACGAGGTCATCTCGTACATCGACCGCGCGAGCGCCCTGAAGTTCAACCACCTGCACCTGCATCTCACCGACGACCAGGGCTGGCGCATCCAGATCGACGCGTGGCCGCTGCTCACCGAGCTCGCCTCGATCGGCGACGGCGGACGCGGGCCGGGCGGGTTCTACTCGAAGGACGACTATCGCCGGATCGTGGAGCACGCGGCATCCCGTCACATGACCGTCGTGCCCGAGGTGGATCTGCCCGGGCACACGCATGCCGTCGGGGTGGCGTACCCCGAGCTCGTCGAGCAGCCGGTCATCAGCGAGCTGATGGTCGCCGAGGCGCAGCGGCTGCAGCAGCCGCTTCCCGCCCACGGCGAGCATTTCTCGGGCTGGGCGGTGGGGCACTCCTCGGTGCGCATCCACGACGAGGGCACCTATCGCTTCGTCGCGGACGTGCTCGGCGAGCTCGCCGAGATGACCCCCGGTCCCTATCTGCACATCGGCGGCGACGAGTGCCTGGGCACCTCGGCGGAGGACTTCGCGACCTTCATCGAGCGCACCACGCGCATCGCAGCCGAGACGGGCAAGACCCCGATCGCCTGGCACGAGGCGGGAGCGGTGCCCGGCATGGCCGCCGGCACCGTCGGCCAGTACTGGGGCTACTCCGTGCCGACCGGTTCGCACGCAGAGGAGGCCCTGGGCTTCATCGAGCGCGACGGCGGACTGATCATGTCGCCGTCGAACCGCACGTACCTCGACATGAAGCCCGACGCCGACTTCCCGCTCGGACTGACGTGGGCGGGGACCATCCCGCTGCGCGACGCCTACGACTGGGATCCGGCCGCGATCGTGCCCGGTGCGCCCGAGAGCGCGATCCTGGGCGTCGAGGCTCCGCTGTGGACCGAGACGGTCGAATCGCCCGCCGACATCGACGCCCTCGTGTACCCGCGGATCACCGCGCACGCGGAGATCGCATGGTCGCCGCGCGAGGGCGCCGAGCGCACCTGGGACTCCTACATCGCGCGCCTCAGCGCCCTGGTGCCGGTACTGCGTGCCTCGGGCGTCGCGATCGACGACATCCCCGGCGCGTAGCCCCGACGGGTAGCCCCGTCGGGCAGCGCCCGGTCGCCATCCCCGCCGACACCCCCACTTCACGCCGAGACCCCTGGGTACGGACGTCCGTACCCAGGGGTCTCGGCGGCAACTGGGGGTGTCGGCGAAGGGGCTACGGGGCGACGGGCCTAAGAGGCGAAGGGCCCGAGAGGCTCCGACCCTAAGGGGCGCCAGAGCTCACGAGATGCCGAGCTGATCCGACAGCACCGCCACCGCCGCACCGCGCAGCACGATCTCCGTCTGGGCGGTCCTGCGCACCGAGACATCGTCGAAGACGCCCTCGAGCGTGCGCGCCTGCAGCGTGTCGACGACAGCCTGGAAGAACGCGTCGGTGAGCAGCTCGTCAGGCCCCGAGACGACGATGTCCGACAGGTCGAGCGCCGCGAGGATGGGCGCGAGCGCGATGCCCAGACGCTCGCCCGCATCGCGGAGGATCCGATCGCGCTCCTCGGGCGCCTCGGCGATCGCCGCGGTGAGCCGGCCGACGTTGACCCATGCCTCCAGGCATCCGTTCCGCCCGCACACGCACCGGGGGCCGCTGTCGGTGCCGATCACGACGTGGCCGATCTCGCCGGCGGCGAAGCGGCTGCCGGTCAGCAGCTGCCCGCCTGAGACGATCCCCGCGCCGACGCCGCGGCCGATCGCGATGAGCACGAAGTCGCCCGAGCCGCTGCCGAAGGTGTACTCCGCGAGCGCGGCGGCGTTGGCGTCGTTGCGCACGATCACGGGCAGCCCGAGTTCGGCGCTGGCTTGTCTCTGCAGCGGCAGGTCATGCCAGCCGTGGTTCGGCGAGCTGAGCACGGTGCCGTCGGGATCCACCAGGCCCTGGGTGCCGATGCCGACGCCGAGAAGAGGGCGGTCGGATGCTGCGATCAGCCGCTTCGCGAGGTCGAGCACCGCGGCGAGCGTGGCATCCCCGTCGTCGTCGGCGGGGCGCTCGACGGTGTCGCGCACGATCACCTCGCCGTCGAGGGTCAGCAGCGCGCCCGAGAACACATCGGACGCGAACATGTCGATGCCGACGATGTGGTGTCCGCCGCGATCGACGTCGACCAGAGCCGCGGGCTTGCCGGGGCCGGTCACCTCGCGCGTGCCGGTCGCCCGCACGATCGCGTCGTCGATGAGCTCGGCGACGAGCTCCGACACCGTCACTCTCGTGAGTCCGGTCGCGCGGGCGAGGTCGGCGCGGCTCATGGGCCCTGCGTGGTACAGCGTCTCGAGCACGAGCGCGCGGTTGTGCCCGCGGGCGTGCTCGGGAAGCACCTTGACGCGCGAGCGCAGGGCTCGGGATGCGCCGAACCAGAACGCCGCGCTGTGCGGGCGTCCGGAGGGGATGGGTGCCGATTCGGGCATGTCAGTCAG
Organism: Microbacterium sp. NPDC089987; assembly: GCF_044748505.1. Classification (NCBI taxonomy): domain Bacteria; kingdom Bacillati; phylum Actinomycetota; class Actinomycetes; order Micrococcales; family Microbacteriaceae; genus Microbacterium; species Microbacterium sp. NPDC089987. The sequence goes on along the minus strand of NZ_JBIVGE010000001.1, from coordinate 359,958 downwards.
CGACCTCGGTGATCAGGAGATGCGGATGCACGGCTTAGCCGTGCGAGGGAAACGCTACTCCCCCGGTGAACCCGGCAGGAGGCTCGCCACGAGCCCGGCGACGATGGCCTCGCGCTGGGCGACGCTCATCGGCTTTCCGGGCACGCCGAGCCGCCGTTGAGGGGGCAGCGGGCCGTCGAGCGGACGGTACTGCACGCCCGCCGCGCGCAGCCGGCGCAGCTGCACCGGCAGTCGCGCGGCGAACCCGTCGAACGGCGGCGGCGTGCCGCCCTGCCAGAGGCGTTCGGCGAGAGCCGAGAGGCGCGGGAACATGGCGAAGTCGACGCGGTCGCGCGTGGGCAGGTGCTCGGTCCAGACGTTCGCCTGCCCGCCCTCGGCACCGTCAGGCACGTGCAGCGTGTAGGTCTTCTCGATCGGCAGCGGCGGACCGACGCGGATCGGCTCGTCGGTGTCGTCAGCCTGCGGGTAGTCGAGGTACGACTCGAGGTCCGGGCAGGCGATGACCGGGATGCCACGCCGCAGCGCCTCGCGCATCGCGACCGGTCCACGCCAGGCAAGCAGCCTGACCCCGTCGGGCACGTCGCCCTCGAGTACCTCGTCCCAGGCGAGCGCGGTGCGGCCGCGGGCGCGCACGTGCGCGACGAATGCGCGAGTGAACCAGGGCTGCACCTCGCGTGCGGACGCGAGTCCCAGCTCGCGCATCCGCTGCTGGGCTGCGGGGCTCGCCGCCCACTCGTCGACTGATACCTCGTCGCCGCCGATGCCGATCCACGGCGACGCGAATGCATCGCACAGCGCGTCGATGGCGGCGAAGCCGAACGCCAGCGCCTCATCGGTCGGGGCCAGCGTGCGTCGGTTCAAGCCAAAGCTCGGCCAGGGCTCGGTCGCAGGCTCCGAGACGTCGAGGTTGCCCAGCTCGGGATAGGCGGCGAGCGCGGCCTGCACGTGGCCGGGCAGCTCGACCTCGGGCACCAGGGTGATGAACCGCTCGGCGGCGTACGCGTCGAGCTGCCGCAGCTCTTCGATCGTGTAGAAGCCCTCGTGCCGGCCGAGTTCGACCGTGGCATCCGGGCCGTGGCCGAGCTGGGTGGCCGAGCGCACCGCCCCGATCTCGGTGAGCCGCGGCATGCTGGGCACCTCGAAGCGCCAGCCCTGATCGTCGGTGAGGTGCAGGTGCAGCACGTTGAGGTGGTGGTCGGCGAGCAGGTCGATCAGCCGGCGCAGGTCGGCGATCGGCCGGAAGTGCCGTGCGACATCGAGCATCACGCCGCGCCAGCCGAGCGCCGGCGCGCCGGTCCAGACCCCGGCCGGGACGCGGGTGCCGACGGGATGCTCGGGATCGCAGAGCTGGCGGAAGGTCATGGCGCCGCGGAAGACGCCTTCGGGTGTGCCGCCGGCGATGTCGACGACGTCGGCTGTCACCGTGATGCGGAAACCCTCGGCCGGCAGAGCACTGTCGATGCGCAGGCGGATTCGTCCGGTGCCGACGGACTCGCCGGCCGGCTCGCCGGTCGTGCCGAGGCGCTCCTGCAGGATGCGTCCGATCCCCTCCAGCCCCGGCTCGGCCACGACGGTCGACTCCGCGAGAAGGATGTGGGCAGGGGCATCCGGGTCGATCTCGTGATCCACGAGCGGAACGGATGCCCGGTGCGGGGCCGGCGGGCGCCGCAGGAGGCGCCCGGGTCGGGCGTCGGTCGGCTCGCCGGCCTCGATCACCGGCACGCCGGCCACGAGCACCTCGACGACCGTGGGCCATGTCTCCGACGCCGCGTCGGGCTGCAGCAGCACGAGGTCGGCGCGGGCGCCCTCGCGCACGACGCCGCGGGGCGCGTCGTCGCGATCGAAGCCGAACAGCGTCGCGGGCTCCCATGGGGGTACGGCGGCGGTCTCGTCGCCGTGCGGGGCAGGAAGAAGGAGGATCCGGCATCCCGTGCGCTCCGCGATCGCCTGCGCCGCGTGAGCGGCGGCGTCGGTGAGCGCGACGGCATCGTCGAGCTGTGCGACCCAGCATCCGCCGCGCTCGGCGAGGACGCGGCAGAGCGCCTCGATCGCCGCCTCATCGACGGGCGCCGCCTCGTCGACAGGCGCCGCCTCATCGACGGGCGCCGCCTCGTCGACAGATGCCGGCTCGATCCCGCCGGCCAGGCCGAAGGCGCCGGCGTCCAGCGCCTCGCCGAGCAGCAGCCGCATCTCGGCGACCTGCGAGCTGGCCGCAGACGAACCGGCGAGCACGCCGGCAAGGCCCCGCAGCTCGTCGTACGACACGAGCGGCGCGACGTTCACGACGGCGTTCGACGACGAGCCGTCGCTCCAGGTCGAAAGCGGCACCGGCATAACCTCGGTCGTGATGCCGTGACGCGCCGACTCGATGTGAGCGTCGGCCCCGCGGGTCTCGCTCGAGCGGCCGCTGACCGAGATGGCACCCGGCACCAGCAGCAGTCCCGTGGCGTCGATCTCGACGGCGCCGTGGGGCAGCACAAGAGCATCCGCGTCTTCCGGCCGGCGGATGCCGACGATCCGGCTTCCCTCGACCGCCACGTCGGCGACGAAGCGGTCGCCACCGTCGGCCACGGTCGCCCCGCGGTAGACCCGGACCTCGCCGCGCGAAGCCTGCTCAGCGCTCAGCAGCACGACGCACCCGCCTCAAGAGATCCAGCGGAAGCCTCGATGACAAGGATGATGAGAGACACGCGCTGCACTCCACTCGCCTGCGTCGAAGCGCAATCCGCCACGGCGGATGGCAGTGCGCGCAGCGACCGCAGCGGTCGATGCCGAAGCTCAGCCTAGTGCGGCCTGCGATATCTGCTGACGCCGAGCGACCACGACGACCGGCGTCGGTTACCGAGTGCTGCGCTCCTGTGATGACGCGGCGGGTCGGCGGATGCTCAGCATGCCGTATCCCGCGGCGATCGCGAGCGCCTCGTCCCGTGACGTCGCTCCCAGCTTGCGGTAGAGACTCCTGCGCTGCGTCTTGAGGGTGTTGATCGACACGTGCAGCTCGGCAGCGATGTCGAGCAGATTGGGCGTCTCGGCCAGCCGGCCGAGAAGCACCAGTTCCCTCGGGGTCAGCCGCGGTCGAGAGGCGATGGGCATCGCCACCGAGTCGCCGACCTGCCATCGCATCTGGTCACCGAAGACCTCCCGGCCACCCGGCGGCAGCAGGAGGAACGGCGTCGAAAGCCCGAAGGCGTGGGCCACGGACCGGGCCCGCGCCGCCGGGCCCGCCGGGTCGCGGCCGAGATCACGCAACGCGACGGCTTCCAGAGCCGCCACGACGGCGCGTTCGGCCGGCTGTTCGGCAGCGATGCCGCTCAGCAGACGCAGCGCCCGCTCCGGCTCACCGTCGAACAGCCGCACGCGGGCAACCCCACAGACAACGGCAGGCGCGTCGCGCGTGTGAACGGTGAGTGCACGGGCTGCTGCCATGTCGCCCGCGGCGAGATGCAGTGAGGATTCGGTCAGATCGAGCAACCGAGCCTGCCGTCGCGGAATGCGCGATCCGCGTTGCCGCCGCACGGCGTGCAGCCGCTCCAGCCCCAGCTGAGAATCGCCGCGGCAGATGTCGATGATCGATCGCACATGCACGAGCAGGGGCCAGTGCTCGATCGTGTCGATGATGTGCCAGACGCCGTCGAGCGACTCTTCCGCACCGTCGAGGTCTCCACCTTCGATCTGCGCGCGAGCGTGGGCGATCAGCAGCATGCTGCCCTGGTACTCCTGCAGCATGCCGTCGTGCCAGGGCTGCCGCAGGGCCTTATCGATCCAACTCCGCGCGGAGATCATGTCACCGGCATCCGCATGCACCAGCGCGAGTCCACCGAGGGCGATGAGGCGGGCGGCGGGGCGGGATGTCACGGCCAGCGCGTTCTCGAACTCCGCTGCCGCCTCGGCATCGCGGCCACCGTTCATGAGGCTGATCCCAGCATGGGCGTGCAGGTCAGAGAGGACGCCCGCTATCGACTGTCGCTCATCATCGGAGATCTCCGAAAGCATCCGCGCCGCGGACTGCGCCGCTTTCACTCCTCCGTCGCCGACCGCGAGCAGGCGCCGAAGCACAGACTCGATCACCTTCAGCAAGGCACGCTCGCCCGATCCGGCTGGCGCAACCGGCGCACCGATCAGCGCGATCCCCATCATCTCGGCGGCACGCACGCGATGCTCCCGGCGCGCGTTGAAGACCAACGCGAGCGCCATGGCGACGACCGGCCAGCGTCGCAGTTCACGCGCTCGGATGCTGCGGAGATACTCGGGCAGTGAGGCGCCGTGCATGCGCAGCAGCGGCAGACCGCCGCCCTTCAGCGCGGCGTCGACGATGTCCAGGGCGTGAGTCGCCGCGCCTTCGCGCAGCGCCCCGTACCAGGCGCCCTGCGCCAGCAGCACCTCGGCAGCCCGTCGACGAGTGTGCATCTGCACCTGTTCGCTGAGGCTGGGGTGCGCGACACGGGTGGCTGCCCGCACAGGGCCGGAGAGCACGAACAGCGGATGCCCGAATCCCGGCACCCACTCCCCCATCCCCGACCGCTCGCAGCGATCCAGGAACTCGCTCGACGCACCCAGCGCTTCGGCGACTTCGTTGGTGAGCACATCCGGCGCAGCGAGGGCGGCGAATTCCCTGGGCAGTGGTTCCGGGGCGAGGGCGGCAAGAGCCGCGTCGACGAGGGGCGGAGAAAGGACGGTGTGCCTCGCGAGCGCTCGGACGGCAGCGGCAAGTCCCCCGGTGACGCGATGCACAGCCGCCGCCTCGAGCACCGCCCCTGCCCGGGCGAGATATTCCGCGGTCTCGGCGACAGTGAAGAGCATCGATTCAGCGAACTCGACCGTGTGCGAGGCCGGTATGACTGCACGGCTGTGCACCGCGAGGCGCACGAGCAGCTGAGGTCTGGCCGCGACCAGGCGCGTGAGCCGAGCCCAGTCATCGGGGCTGAGGTCGTCCGCGTCGTCGATGATGAGGGCGGCGCCGTGCGCCGCGAACCTGCTGTCGACGACATCCGGCACCATCCCCACCGCCCAGGTCACGTCTTCGCGGTCAGCCGCCCACTGGCGAAGCGTCGTGGAGGCTCCCGCTCCTTTCGGGCCTGTCAGCGCGACCACGGGGTGCGATGACGACAGGGTGTCCAGAAGGCGACGGCGAGGCAGCGGGCTCAGATCACCCGCGAACATCATGCCCTCAGTGTAGCTAGAGTGCTCGAGGATGAGAGGGATGCGCATGCTGCTCGCACAAACCACCGCACGACAGTCGCGACGAGTCGTCCTGCTGCTGGCGGCGGTGAATCTGGTGACGCTCGGCTCTCTCACCGCCCCTGTTGTCGCGGTCATGCCGCTGAAGTTCGCCGCCCTCCTTCCCGAGGATCAGCGTGCCGGTGCCCTCGCCACCGCGCTCGCCCTCGGCAGCGCGGCGGCCCTCCTCGCCAATCCGCTGTTCGGCGCCCTCTCGGATCGCACCCGCGGACGTCTGGGAAGACGACGCCCGTGGATGCTGGGCGGAGTCCTCGCGGGGTTCGCCTTCCTCGCCGCTCTGGCCACCGGCGAGAGCGTCACAGCGGTCACCGCGAGCTGGGTCGGCGCTCAGCTCGCCTTCAACGCGACGATGGCAGCCTCCACGGCGCTGCTGGCCGACTCGGTCACCGAGCAGCAGCGCGGATCGGCGTCCGGCCTCTTCACCGCCGCGGCCTTCGTCGGCACCCTGCCGCCGCTGGCTCTCTCGGCGCTGCTGCCGCGCCACGTGGACGCGGTGTCGTTCGTCATGCCGGCGCTCGCCGTCGTCGTCGTGGGTGCGGCCATGATGATCCCCGAACGGATGCCTTTGCAGGCGACACCCGCGGAACCCGGGCCCCGCCGACGTGAGCTCCTTCGCTTCGCCGGCTCCCGCGCGTTCGTCGCGGTGTGGCTGCAGCGGTTCGCGATGCAGGCCGCCTTCTCGCTCGCGGCGGCGTTCACCCTCTATCTGGTCATCGACCGGATGACCGCCGACACGGTGACGGCGACGCCCGTGGCCATGGTCGCGACGCTGTGCGGTGGCACGGGCATTGTCGCCGGAGCGATCATCGGCGGAACGTGGGCGTCACGCCGTGGCAGCTATCTGCCGTTTTTCGCCGCCGCGGGTGTCGGGCTCGCTGCCGCTGCAATGCTGCGGGCGGTGGCCGAGACGCCCGTCGCGCTGTGGCTGGCGGCAGCAGCCGGGGGCCTCGCCGTCGGCACCTCCCTGGCCGTCAACCTGGCTCTGGCGATGCGCGTGCTGCCCGCGCGGCGAGAGGGTGCCTATCTGGGGCTGCTCAACGTCGCCGAGACGATTCCGCAGGTCGTGGTGCCCGTCGCCGCGGCTGCGCTGCTGCGCGTCGGCGGGGGCGACCCGGTCTCGGGTGCGGCCGACAACTATGCCGTGCTCTATGCGACCGCTGCGGTGATCGCCCTGCTGAGCCTGCTCACGCTTCCGGCCGTCCGACGGGCATCCGCCCCCGAGGCAGCCGCGCGTCCCGCCGTCTCGACGTCCGCCTGAGCCGCGTCCTTCTCTGCCTTGCCCGGGCGCCAGTGGGCCCATATCGCCGCATCCCTCCGCGCGAGGCGGCCATATGGGACCACTCGGCCGAACCAGCACGCGCTCCCCCAGCACGAGTGGGCCCAATGTGCCGCTTCGCCCCACGTGAGGCGACCATATGGGCCCACTCGAACGAACCACCACGCGAAGACCCGGCGGGTACGCCGAAGGCCTCGGGCTGCTCCCAGCAGCCCGAGGCCTCCGTCACCCGCCTATCAGGCGTCTCGGCGTCGACGCACCAGCATCAGTGCGGCGCCACCCAGCGACAGCAGCGTGGCGAGCCCGAGGGCCCAGGGCGCCAACTGTCCGCCGGTGATGGCGAGCGGCGTGAGCACCTTGTGCTCCGTGCTGCTGGCCGCCGGATCGAGCACCACACCGCCAGGTGCGGTGGCCGAAGCCGTGGCGACGTTCTTCAGCGTCTGCCCCGCGGCCGAGTCGTTCACCGCGACCGTGTAGGTGATGGTGACCGTTTCGTCGAGGCCCAGCGCGCCGCTCCACGACAGCTTCGTGCCGTCGATCCGCGGTGCGGCGACTTCACGGCCACCCACGACAGCCACCACATCGCCCGTGAGCTTCGCGTGAGCGAGCACCTTGCCGAGATCGTCAGTGATGACGACCTGGTCCAGACCCGTCTCCCCGGTGTTGACGCCGGTGAGCGAGTAGGTCACGGTGCTGCCGGTCGCGATGGCCGTGCCGGACGCCGGGTTCGACGTCTTGGCGAACGTGAAGCCCGGCTTTCCGACGGGGTTCTCCGTGGTCGCCGGCGGCGGCGTGAGCTCGGCGCCTCCCGGAGGCACCGCCACTCCCGAAACCGTGTTCTTCAGCGTCTTGCCGCCGGCGTCGCCGTTCACGGTCACCGAGTAGGTGATCGTGACACGCTCGCCGATGGCCAGGGCGCCCTGCCACGACAGCTCGCCTTCAGCGAAGACAGGAGCCTCGGCATCCACCTCGCCGATGCGCGCGGTCACGTCGTCGTTGTACACGGCGTGGGCGAGCACACCCGAGACGTCGTCGCTGAGTGCGACGGGCTCGAGCGCGGTCTCACCGGTGTTCACGCCGGTCACCGTGTAGGTGATGACGCTTCCCGGGTCGACGCGGGTGCCGGATGCCGGGTCGGCGGTCTTCGTGACCGAGAAGCCGGGCTCGTTGACCCCGTGCTCGGTGGTCGCCGGAGGCGTCTCGATCGGCGGCACTCCACCCGGAGGGGTGGCGACGCCTGAAACCGAGTTCTTCAGCTGCGCGCCGCCCGCATCCGGGTTCACGGTCACCGAGTAGGTGATCGTGACCGTCTGACCGACCGCGAGCGCACCGCTCCACGACAGCTCGCCGTCGGCGACAGCGGGAACGCCAGCAGCAGCCCCGTTGATCGTCGCGGTCGCGTCGGCGTTGTACGAGGCGCCCGAGAGCACGCCCGACAGGTCGTCGACGATGGTGACCGGGTCGAGTGCCGTCTCGCCCGTGTTCGCGCCGGTCACCGTGTAGGTGATGGTGCTGCCCGGGTCGACGGTCCCGCCGGCCGGGTCGGCGCTCTTCGAGACCGAGAATCCGGGCAGGTTCACCGGGTTGGTGGTGGTGCCGGTCGGCGGGGTGATCTTCTCGCCGCCGGGAGGGGTGGCGGCGCCGGTGGCGGAGTTGCTCAGCACCTCGCCGATGGCATCCGCTCCGACCGTCACCGAGTAGGTGACGACCACCGTCTGACCGACCGCGAGCGCACCCTGCCACGACAGTGTGCTGTCAGCGACAGCGGGACCGCCAGCAAGAGCGCCGTTGATCTTCGCCACCGCGTCGTTGTTGTACGACGCGTGCGAGAGCACACCCGACAGGTCATCGGCGATCTCGACCAGGGGCAGTGCCGTCTGGCCGGTGTTGACGCCGGTGAGGGTGTAGGTCAGCACCTGACCCGGGTCGACGGCCGTGCCGGCTGCCGGGTCGACGGTCTTCGTGAACGTGAAGCCCGGGGTGTTGACCGGATGCTCGGTCGTCACCGTCGGCGGCACCACAGGAGTGCCGGGCGTCGTCGGGTTCTCGGGGTCGCTCGGGTCAGCGGGCATCTGCGGGGTCGCAGAGCCGGTCACCGAGTTGCGGATCGTCTCTCCTCCGGCGTCGCCGTCGACCGTCACCGAGTAGGTGATGGTGACGTCGTCGCCGGGCTTCAGCGAGCCCGTCCAGGTGAGGGCGCTGCCGGTCACCTTCGCGGTGCCGCGGCTCGCCTTGATGTCGCCGTTGTAGGCGGCGTTCGCGAGCGCGTCGTCGAGGTTGTCGCTGATCGTCGCGGGGTCGAGCACGGTGTCGCCGGTGTTGGTGCCGGTCACGGTGTACTCGATCACGCTGCCCGGGTCGACGCGGGTGCCGGATGCCGGGTCGGCCGACTTCACGATGGTGAACCCGGGGTTCACCACGGGGTGCTCGGTGCTCGCCGGCGGCGGGGTCACCGGGGTGCCCGGGGTGGTCGGGCTCTCGGGGTCGGTGGGGTCGGCCGGGATCAGGGGCGTGCCCACGCCCGCGACCGTGTTGCGCAGCATCACGCCTGTGGCGTCATCGTTCACCGTCACCGTATACGTGAGAGTGACCGAGGCGCCGGGTGCGAGCGCGCCCGTCCAGGTGAGCACCTGACCGTTCAGCGCGGCGGTGCCCGTGGAGGCCGTGATGTCACCGGTCAGCTGAGCGGATCCAAGCACCGCCGACAGGTCGTCGGTGAGGGTGGCCGGGTCGAGCACCGTGTTGCCGGTGTTCTTGCCCACGACCGTGTAGGTGACCGTGTCGCCCGCACTGACGGCGGTGCGGGTGTCGGGCGTCGCCGACTTGCTCACGGTGAAGCCGTTGTCGACGACGGGGTGCGTCGTCGTCGCCGGCGGCGGCGTGATCGCGGTGCCCGGCGTGGTCGGGCTCTGCGGGTCGGACGGGTCGGTGGGAATCCGCGGGGTGGCGGAGCCCTCAGCGCTGTTCTTCAGCACCGCGCTCTTCACGCCCGCCTTGACGGTGACGCTGTAGCGGATGGTGACGGATGCCCCCTTCGGAAGCGTTCCCTTCCAGGTGAGCTTGTCGTTCTTCACCTCGGCGGTGCCGCGGCTGGCCGTGACGTCGTCGTTGTAGCGCGCGTCGTCGAGCACGGCCGACAGGTCGTCGACGATCTCGGCCGGGCGCAGCTCAGTGTCGCCGGTGTTGGTGCCGGTGACGGTGTAGGTGATGGTGTCTCCGACCTCGACTGCGGTTCCGGAGGCGGGGTCGGCGGACTTGCTGATCGTGAAGCCGGAGCCGATCACCGGGTGCTCGGTCGTGACCGTGGGCGGGGTGATGGGCGTGCCGGGGACCTGCGGTCCGTTCGGGTCACCAGGATTCGGCGTGGTGGGTGTCGCATCTCCGGATGCCGTGTTGCTGATGACGATGCCGGATGCGGTCTGCGCGACGGTCACCGAGTAGGTGATCGTCACGGTGGCATCGGGGCCGAGGGATCCGGTCCAGGCCAGCTCGTCGCCGATGACCGTCGCGGCACCGGAGGTGAGGGGTGCGTTGCCGATCGTGGTGACGATGTCGTCGTTGTAGGTGGCGCCCGCGAGCACCTTGCTGAGGTCGTCGCTGATGCGGGCCGGGTTCAGCGTGGTGGCGCCGGTGTTGGTGCCGGTGACGGTGTAGCTGATCTTCTCACCGGGCTGCACGACGGTTCCGGATGCCGGGTTCGAGGTCTTGTCGATGACGAAGCCGGCGACGGGGTGCTGTGTGACCACTGCAGGGGGAACGATGGGCTCGAAGGAGCCCGGGGGTGTGCCGGATGCGGTGACGCGGTTGGCGATCGTCTCACCGGCGACGTCGTCGTTCACGATGACGGAGTAGGTGATGGTCACGGCCTGGGCGGGCTGCAGAGATCCCGTCCACGCCAGCGCCGTGCCGTCGATCGCCGCGGCGCCGGAGGTGACATCCGTGCCGTCGATGTGCGTCTTCACGTCGCCCTGGTACTCGGCGTGCGCGAGGACGGCCGACAGGTCGTCTGTGACGTTCACCGGGTTCAGTACGGTGTCGCCCGTGTTCTGCGCCTCGACGGTGTAGGTGATCTTCTGTCCCGCGCTGACGGCCGCCCCGGATGCCGGGTCGGAAGTCTTACGCAGCGCCAGACCGGGTGTGAGCTTGGTGTTCCTGAACGCGCACTCGATCGAGGTGCCGAGCTCACCTCGCGGCTGAACCACGGTGCTGCCGCTCACCGCGACCGGCTCCGTTCCGGTGGGGGTGATCTCCTCACAGGTGAGCGACGACGCGTACCGGTCGAGCTTGGTGGTGCCGGATGCCAGCTCGCTGAGCGTGAACGTATCGCCCTGGTTGACGAAGACCGGTCCGGCGTAGTCGGGCTGCAGTCCGGGCGCATTGCCGCGGGTCGTCGCCTCAGTGCGCGGGGTCTTGTATTCCGCGGGGGCGTCGATGCGCAGACCGAACTGGTCGGTCTCCGCCTGGCGGCCGGCCGGCAGATCCTTCTTCAGGGTGATCGTGTTGGGGAAGGTGCAGCTCGCCATGTCGGTGGGCGAGAAGGGGATGCTCGTCTCGCTGACGACCTTGCCGCGGGCGAGGTCCACCTCGATGATGCGGTTGGCCGAGGACGACACGAAGATGTGACCGTAGTTTCCGAAGGCGATGCCGTTGCCCTTGACCGCAGCGGCCATCTCGAACACCTGCTTTGCGGCGATCTCCGCGGCGCTCTGCACAATCTGCCCGGTGCTCGGCAGGTCGGCCGAGTAGATGACGTGGTCGGCGACGAGCAGCAGCTGTCCGGAGGCGTTGAATGCCATATCGCCGTTGGCGCCGAACGCGGTGCTTCCGCTCGCGGGCTTCAGCGTCCCGACCTGCACGGCCGTCGGCGTGGCGGGCTTCTCGTCCCAGGCGTAGAGGTTGATACCGCCGCCGCTGGTGCCGCTGGCGAAGTAGTAGACGCCGGTGATCGGGTGCACCGCGCCGCGGAGGATCGACTTGTCCAGTCCGGCGCTGGTGGGAATCCGCGCAGAAGTGACCGTACGGTTCTCTACGCGATCGTGCTTTGCCACGTACTTTGCCGTGTCGGTGTTCGTGATCGAGTAGGCGTAGCGCCCAGTCGACGAGATACCGAGGCCGTTGTTCTGGTGATCGGCCCCTAGGCCCGTGCCGCTCGTGTCGAGCGTGCCGCCGTTGATGGGCGTGCCATTCGGGTTCACCGTGAACTCGCGCACCCGCGTGGTGTCCTTGCCCGGGTCGGTGCCCTGCACATAGACCGAGCCGGCCTCGCAAATGAACGGCTCCGCCGCGGCCGCGGCTACGGGACTAGCGGCGGCGATACCGCCGATCACGAGCGACGACGCTACGACCGCGGTGCTCGCCGCACCGGCGACAAGTCGTTTCAGCCCCAGCCGCAAGCGGCCCTTGAGCGGTGGTCTGTCTGTATCCGGCAGGTGACTCGCCTGCCCAGCACGAAGTATCAAGATTGGTCTCCCCTGGTGTGAACCCGCGGCGTTCGCGCACGCGGATGACCCAGGGAACGCAAGCGGCATCGTCGGCCGGGCACGTCGTCGGGTGAACGACACGCCAGCGCGTTTTCTGGGTCCTTGCCAGGGTGACCGCTACGCGCGTCGCGTCTCACGCGTTCGCGCGGGTTTCACCCCAGATCTCACCCCCAGGATCGACGAGACCCGTGCCATCCGTTGACACCCCCATCTGTCGCCGAGACCCCTAGCTACGGACGTCCGTAGCTAGGGGTCTCGGCGGCAAGTGGGGGTCTCGGCGAAGGGCGGGAGGGTCGGTCAGCGCGAGACCCGCCGCGCCCGGACTCACTCCACGGTGACGGACTTCGCGAGGTTTCGCGGCTGGTCGACGTCGAGGCCCTTCGCCGTGGCGAGCGCCATCGCGAAGATCTGCAGCGGCACGACCGCGAGCACGGGCTCGAACATGGCACCGGCGAGCGGGATGCGGATGACCTCGTCGGCGAAGGGCAGCACGGCGGCATCCCCCTCCTCCGCGATGACGATCACGCGAGCACCGCGGGCGCGGATCTCCTGGATGTTCGAGACGACCTTCGAGTGCACCAGCGCCGAGTGCCGCGGCGACGGCACGATCACGAACACGGGCTGACCGGGCTCGATCAGCGCGATCGGGCCGTGCTTCAGCTCGCCCGCTGCGAAGCCCTCGGCGTGGATGTACGAGATCTCCTTGAGCTTGAGCGCGCCCTCGAGTGCGATCGGGTAGCCGACGTGGCGGCCGAGGAACAGCACGGAGCGGGTGTCGGCCATCCAGCCGGCCAGCTGCGCGACGTGCTCCTGCTCCTCGGCGAGCACCTGGGCGATCTTCTCGGGCAGCGCCTGCAGCTCGGCCACGTCCGAAGCGGCATCCGCAGAGAGGGTGCCCCGCACCCGGCCCATGTGCAGGCCGAGCAGCAGCAGCGCGGTGATCTGCGCCGAGAACGCCTTGGTCGAGGCGACGGCGACCTCGGGGCCAGCGTGGGTGTAGACGACCGCATCCGACTCGCGCGGGATGGTCGCGCCCTGCGTATTGCAGACCGACAGCGTGCGCGCGCCGCGCTCGCGGGCGTACTTCACGGCCATCAGGGTGTCCATGGTCTCGCCCGACTGGCTGATCGAGATGACGAGCGTGCGGTCGCCGATCACCGGGTCGCGGTAGCGGAACTCGTGCGCGAGCTCGACATCGACGGGCACGCGCGCCCACTGCTCGATCGCGTACTTACCGACCAGCGCCGCGTACGAGGCGGTGCCGCAGGCGGTGATGATGACGCGGTCGATGCCCACGAACAGCTCGTCGAGACCGTCGAGTTCGGGGATGACGACCTGGTCGCCCTGCACGCGTCCGCGGATGGTGTTGGCGACCGCGTCGGGCTGCTCGGCGACTTCCTTGGCCATGAACGACGGCCAGCCGCCCTTTTCGGCGGCGGCGGCGTCCCACGAGACGTCGAACGGCTGCGCCTCGACGGGGTTGCCCTCGAAGTCGGTGACCTCGACCGATGAGGGGGTGATCGAGACCATCTGGTCCTGCCCGATCGCGAGCGCCTTGCGGGTGTGCTCGACGAATGCGGCGACGTCGGAGCCGAGGAAGTTCTCGCCCTCGCCGAGGCCGATCACCAGCGGCGAGTTGCGGCGAGCGCCGACGACGACGCCGGGCTGGTCCTGGTGCATCGCGAGCAGGGTGAAGGCGCCCTCGAGGCGGTTCACGACGGCGCGGAAGGCGGATGCCAGATCGCCGGATGCCCGGTACTCGCGCCCCAGCAGAGCCGCGGCGACCTCGGTGTCGGTCTCGCTGCGGAAGGTGACGCCCTCGGAGAGGAGCTCGGCGCGCAGCGCGCTGAAGTTCTCGATGATGCCGTTGTGGATGACGGCGAGTTTGTCGTCGTCGGCCAGGTGCGGGTGAGCGTTCACGTCGGTGGGTCCGCCGTGCGTGGCCCAGCGGGTGTGCCCGATGCCCGTGGTGCCGTCGGCCAGCGGGTGGTCGGCGAGCGAGTCGCGCAGCACGGCGAGCTTGCCGGCCTTCTTGCGCATGCCCAGGTCGCCCTGCTCATCGATGACGGCCACGCCGGCCGAGTCGTAGCCGCGGTACTCGAGGCGGGCGAGGCCCGCGAGAAGGATGTCCTGGCTGGGCCGCGGGCCCACGTATCCGACGATTCCACACATGCGCTCAAGAATATGCGCGGGTTTTTGGCAGGGATCCGTACGAACTCCGCCGCCCAAGGCGGAACGCGGTCGCACCGATAGGATTGCCGCCATGACACGACGGTCCGAGCGCCCTGCCCGCCGGACCACCATCTCGAGCAGCAGCCCCCGCGTCAGCCGCTCGAGATTCGGGAACAAGCACGTGGTGCTCGCGCTGGTCGTCGCGGCCCTCGTCGTCATCATCGTGGCACTCGTCATCACGGTGAGTTCTGCGCAGAGGTGGGTGTTCGGTGCATTGGCGGCGCCCCCCGCGACGGGCACCGTGATCGTCGCGCCGACGAGCTCGAAGGCGCGTGTGGCGCTCGAGACAGACGGCATGGATGCCGAGCAGCGCAGCGCCACCGAATACCTGGCCGAGCAGCCGACCGCATACTGGCTGACCCCGGAGCAGGACCCCCTGGGCCGCGCGGGTCGCACCGTGTCGCATCTGACCACAGCGGCTCGCGATGAGGGCGTCGCCCTCGCCGTCGTCATCTATGGACTGCCCGGCAGAGACTGCGGCAACCACTCCGCGGGAGGGCTGAGCGAGCGGGAGTACCAGGCGTGGATCGACGACATCGCAACCGCTCTGTCCGCTGCCCCTGACCTGCAGAAGATCGTCGTGCTCGAGCCTGACAGTCTTGCCCTCGCGCCGGAATGCGCCGACATCGACGAACGGGCCGAGCAGCTGCGCGACGCAGTCGACAGGCTGCAGTCCCCCGGCACCTGGATCTACCTCGACGGCGGCCACAGCGCCTGGCTCGCGCCGACGGAGATGGCCGATCTCATCGACCTCGTCGATGTGGGTGGCAAGGTGCGCGGCTTCGCGACCAACGTCTCCAACTACCAGTCGACGCACGAGGAGTTCGCCTACGCGCATGCTGTCGCGGCTCGCCTCGACGGCATGCACGCCATCGTCGACACCTCCCGCAACGGTGCGGCGAGTGCGGGTACGGAGTGGTGCAACCCGGCCGGGCAGCGCATCGGCGACGCCGGAGGAACATACGGCGACGATGTCGTCGACACGAATCTGTGGATCAAGCCACCGGGCGAGAGCGACGGCCCGTGTCAGGGCGGGCCGGATGCCGGGGTGTGGTGGCCGGAGGCCGCGGCGACGCTGACGACCGACGCACGGTGACGCGCGTAACCCGTCGCGCGCGGGCGCTAGCATGAATCCAACCGAGACGAATTCCCCGCGCCTCCCCCTTCTCCCCGAATGAGAGTTCTGCATGCTGGATGACGGTCTGCCCCCGAAGACAGCGGTGATCGTCGAAGACGACCCCGATGTGCGTCACCTGCTGGCCGAGGTGCTCGAAGCTGCGGGCTTCTCGACGGTGTCGGTGGGCAACGGCATCGACGGCGTACGCGCAGTGCTCACCTATCAGCCGCTGATCACGACGCTCGATGTCAACATGCCCGGCATCGACGGCATCGAGGCCGCCCGACGCATCCGCGCGCAGAGCGACACGTACATCATCATGCTCACCGCCCTCGATGAGGAGGCGGATGTCGTGCTGGGGCTCAGCGCCGGTGCAGACGAGTACATCCACAAGCCGTTCCGCCCGCGCGAGCTGCGAGCCCGCATCGAAGCGATGCTGCGCCGCCCACGCGGAGGGGACGGGGCGACGCCGCGTCAGGAGCAGTTCGGCCGGTCATTCCCCGCACCCCGCGACAGGGGTCAGGGGTATGCCTCAGCAGGTGGCGCCGCTTCTGACCGGGCGGGCGAGCCCGGTTCGCGCATCGCCGCGGTGAGTCCGAGCGAGCGCGCTTCGGGCACGGACGACACCTCGCCTCGCGAGAACGTGGTGGTGCACGAGAACGGCCAGTACCTGCATGTGGTTGAGCCGGGCACAGCTCTCGTGCCGCACATCGTGCACGGCGAATTGGAAGAGGGCACCTGGGTGTCGCACCGCGACCTGCGCCTCAACGCCGACACCCGCACGGTGCTCGTGCAGGAGAAGAACATCGAGCTCACCCGCACCGAGTTCGATCTGCTCCGCGCGCTGATGGAGTCGAAGCGGCGCGTGCGCAGCAAGGCCGATCTGACGCTCGTCTTGCGCGGCGAGTCGTACGTGACGAGCTATTTCGTGGGCGACGCCGACAAGCGCGCGATCGAAGCGCACATGACGAACCTGCGCCGCAAGCTCGGCGACAACCCCGTGCAGCCGCGGTACATCGAGACCGTGCGCGGCGTGGGGTACCGGCTCACCACCGAGCTGACCAGCTGACCCAACACGCTCAGACCTTGTAGCCCTGGTAGCGCCGCAGCAGCTTGAAAACCATCAGCACGGTCTGCGTGACGGTGACCACACCGAGCATCGGCCAGCCGACCCACAGGATCGCCGATTGAATGGCCGGGGTCAGCAGGTTCCAGGCCACCGCGAGGCCCACGAGCACGACGACGAGCATCACCAGCGGCATCCAGTGCGCACTGCCGCTGCCCCTCTCGGCTTGGGCCTGCATGGCCCAGTTGTCGACCTTCTTGCGTGAGAGGAAGCGGAACCACGATCGCACGAAGTGGCTGAGCCTGATCCACATGAAGATCTCTGCGGGAAAGACGAGCGCCGCGAACAGGATGTCGCTGGCCTTGCGGTCTTTCATCGTCATCGCGATACGGACGTTCAGCAGCGCTGCCGCGAGGGGCGGCAGGAGCCACCACGGCGAGAACACGAACGCGTTGATCGAGAGCGACGCCGCGAGCAGCGTGAGGAAGCCGATGCGCACCAGCAGATTGGTGAGCATGCCGAAGTTCTCGAACCACCGCAGGCGCAGGTTCGGGTGGAAGGGCTGGCCCTTCGTGTCGCCGCGCTGGCCCGGCCACATCAGCTCGATGGCGCCGAAGGTCCACTTCACCTGCTGGGCGTCGTAGGCGCGGATGGTGGTCATGCCGCCGACATCCGCTCGCGCGTACGGGCTGATCTTGGTGAGGTAGCCGGCGCTCTTGATCTGCAGCGACAGCAGTGAGTCCTCGACCTCGCTGTCGCGCACCCACGGGGTGCGCTGCCGGTTCGCGACCATGACGTCACGCAGGGCTGTGGTGGAGAAGATCGAGAACTGGCCGCCGAGCACCGCCATGTTGCGTCCACGAAGCAGATTCTGCAGGTTGAACGCCGCGAACTGCGTGCGCTGCCCCGTGATGAGGAACTTGGCGATGCCGCCCTTGATGGGCGCGGTGTCGATCGAGTAGATGGCGGAGATCCCGCCGATGCGCGAGTCGGACACGGCCTCCGTCTCGAGGTACTCCACGGCTCGCGTGTCGCCGATCGTGTCGCCGTCGACGCCGAGCAGATAGTCGTAACCTTCGACCAGCGCGTAGCCGTAGTTGAGCGCGCCGACCTTCTTATCGGGGTTCTTGCCGATGTCGTGCACGAACACCTCGGTGAACTGGTCGCCGAGTTCGGTGGTGATCTCGTGCGGGCCGGCGAACTCCGAGGCCACCTTCACCGTCTTGTCGGTGCTGTTGTTGACCACGACGTGGATCACATCCGGAACCCGCGTCTGGGCGAGCAGCGAGGTGATCACGGCTGCGATCGAGTCTTCTTCGTTGTACGCGGGGATGACGCAGCCGATCGTCGAGCGGTGCCCGGAGGAGCCCTCCAGCACTGCCGCGAAATCGTCGGCGAAGCCCGGAGCGTGGCTGGACGGCGCCAGCTCGCTGCCGCTGGCGATACTCTGCTGCGAATGCACGTACTCGGTCGTCACGACGGGGCCTTTCGATCTGCAGCGCGTGGCTGCGCTTTCTGACACGATCATCCTGATCGAGTCACCGCCGGATCTCCGCGAGGAGAGCACGGGGTCTGCTCAAGGTCGGCTGAAGATCGCCGAGGTCACTTTTCGAGCGAATGGATGCGCACGGGCAGCACCTGGTACACCGTCTGCTGCTGGAAACTGGCGTCGTCGTTGGCCGCGCCCTCGACCGCGATGGTCAGCGCGAACTGCAGAGTGATGCCGGTCGTGTCGGCGGGAAGCTGGTGGATCGTCGTCTCGGGCACGAGAAGGCCGCCCTGGAAGCTGTTCAGCAGCAGACCGCGGTCGGAGCGCAGGGTGTCGGTCGGCACGAGCGTTCGCGGGTCGGCGGTGAACTGGAACGGAGCTGACGTCTGGTTCGACGTCTGAGCGGTTTGCGAGGTGATGGCGATCTGCGACAGATACACCCGACGCTTCTGTGCGAGAACGGCCTTCTCGTCGACGCGGTGGTCGTAGACGTTGACCGCGAAGCCGAAGCTCTTGTCGCCGTCTGGATGCCATTCCATGGTGCGCTTGGGGTCGTACGCCCACACGTCGAGACGCACCTCGAGGCCGTCGGCCACATCGCTCGAGAGCGAGACCGATCCGTCGCGCGTGAACTGGGACTCGAACCCGCTGTCGTCGGCGGTGTCCGTCGCGGTCGCCTTCGGGGTGGGCAGCACCGACCTCGGCGGCTGTGCGCCGTTCATCGTGTCGATGATCTGGCCGCAGCCAGTGAGGCCCGCGATCGCCGCGACGGAACAGATCGCCACCACGGCGCGTACCGTGCCGCGGGCACGTCGATGAGTCATGGAACGCCCTCCTGGGCCGTTGCAGGAGTGCAGGCCCGTCGGTACGTTATCGGCGCCGAATCGGGGTTTCTGGTGGCTTCGGACGCCGTTGCGGTGATCTTGCGCTGATCTTGAGCTTGCCCGGCTCAGTCGTCGGATTCGGGCTGAGCGATGGCCACCGTAAGCGTGTCGGTCGCGGTCTGCTTGGCGTATTCGGCCGACGTGGGTGTGGTCTGCACGAGGAAGTCGAAGGTGACCTGCAGAGTGACCGATGTCGCCTTTTCGTCAAGAGGGCCGACGTTGAAGGTCTGCGAGTAGCTGTAGGGCGCGAGCACCAGGTAGCCGGGGGCGACGGTTGCCGCATCGGTCTGGGGTTCGAGTGGGGCAAGATCCCGATCGCCAGCGGCAGCGACTGCGGTCACCGTCGCCTTCTGCAGATACACCTTCTGGCCGTCGTCCGGGGTGACGCTGGTGACGAGCGAGACGCTGAGCGGTTTCACGGCTCCCGCCGTCCACCGGTCCATCGGCAGCGTCGACCAGTAGTCGACCTTCGCTGTCACCGCGCCGGCGACCAGTTCCCTCTGGGTGCTGCCACTGGAGAGATCGTTCGGCACGGGTGGTGCGACGGTGGCGGATGCCGAAGGCGTCGCCTCTGGATCATCGACCGTCCATGGCGCCGGCCCGCATCCGGTCAGCGCGAGAACACCGATCACTCCCAGTGAGGCGATGATGCCCCGCACAGCACTCTTGCGCATGTTCTCCCCTTGCCGCCGCCCGGCAGGCAGCACGCTCAATCCTAGAGTCAGGCGAGCGTGGGGCGAGAGAAGAGGTCGCGTCAGTGGGCGAGGTTGGTCCACACCGTGCGCGTCTCGAGGTACGACTCGAGGTTCGCGTGGCCCATGTCGCGGCCGTAGCCCGACATCTTGAAGCCGCCGAAGGGTGCCGCGGCGTCCGTCGCGCCGTACATGTTGATGTACACCGTCCCGGCCTGCAGCAGCGAGGCGAGGCGATTGGCGCGTGAGATGTCGCGGGTCCACACCCCGGCCGCGAGCCCGTACGGCGAGTCGTTCGCGCGTCGCGCAATCTCGTCGATGTCGTCGAACGGCTGGGCGACGAGAACCGGGCCAAAGATCTCTTCTCGCACGGCGGGGAACGTGTCGTCGACGTCGGTGAGGATGGTGGGCTGGATGTAGTAGCCGCCCGGGATGCCCGTCTGGGGGAAGGCCGATCCACCGGCGGCGACCGTGGCGCCCTGGGTCTGCGCGCCGTCGATGTAGCTCAGCACGCGCTCGTGCTGACGGTTTGAAATCACCGGGCCCAGGCGCGCTGCCGGGTCGAAGCCGTGGCCCACGGTCAACGACGTGGCGATGGCTGCGAGGCGGTCGACGACCTTCTCGTATGACTTCTTCTGCACGTACAGGCGCGACCCTGCCGCGCACGCCTGCCCCGCGTTGAAGAAGATCGCGCTGGCGGCGGCCGCAGCGGCCTCGTCGACCGGGCTGTCGTCGAAGATGATGTTCGGGCTCTTGCCGCCCAGCTCGAGGGTGACGCGCTTGACCATCGGGGCGCAGCGCTGGGCGATGCGGGTGCCGACCGCGGTCGAGCCGGTGAAGGCCACCTTGTCGACCCCGGGGTGGTCCACGAGCGCCTCCCCCGCCTCGGCGCCGTATCCGGTGAGGATGTTCAGCACGCCTTTGGGCATCCCGGCTTCGAGGGCAAGCTGACCCAGCCGCAGCAGCGACAGGGGCGTGTTCTCGGCCGGCTTCATGATGATCGTGCACCCTGCGGCGAGCGCGGGTGCGATCTTCCAGACCCCCATCAGCAGCGGGTAGTTCCAGGGCACGATCTGCGCGACCACGCCGACCGGCACGCGCTCGGTGCGCACCATCGCGTCGGCGATCGAGACCGGGATGGTGTTGCCCTCGATCTTCGACGGCCATCCGCCGAAGTACTCGAGGTGGTTGATCGCGAGCGGCAGATCGACTTCGGCGGCCGCGCTCTTCAGTTTTCCGCCGTCGAGCACCTCGAGTTCGACGAACTCGTCGGCGTGCTCTTCGAGCAGACGCGCGAGGCGCAGGATGATGCGACCTCGGTCGAGGGCGCTCATGCGCCGCCAGGGCGCGTCCGGCGCGAAGGCTCGCCGCGCCGCCAGCACGGCGCGATCGGCATCCACGTCATCTGCGGCCGCCGAGTGGGCGATCACTGCTCCGGTGCCCGGGTCGACGATGTCGATCGTGCGACCGGAGTGCGCTTCGACAAGTTCGCCGTCGATCAGCAGCCGCGGCGGCGCGGCGAGGAAGCGCTTGATTGCCTCGCTCAGATGTGAATTGATCGAGAGGGGGCTCGTTGAGCTGGTCATGATTTCCGTTCAGGCGTGGTGCAGGGCGCTGAGCGCGTCAGCCGGGAAGGTCGTGTCGGTGTCGCCGAGCAGCAGCGCGCGGTATGTCGCCGTGGCGGCTTCTTCGAGGTTGAGAGCGCGGCGGAACGCCATGCTCACGGAGTCGCCGAGTGCAGAGCATCCGTGGTGCCCCATGATCACGCAGTCGTGGCGCTCGGCCTGCTCGGCGGCCGACGCCGCGAGCTCGTCGGATCCGTTCGGGTAGTACGGCGTCGCGCCGACCGAGCGGACGTAGTACGCGTGGTCGAGGGTGATCAGGCGCACCTCGTGGCCGAGCGCGTTGAGAAGCACCGCGTGCTGCGGGTGCACGTGCACGACCGCGTTGACGTCGGGGCGCACGAGATACGAGCGCTGGTGCAGCTTCCATTCGCTGGAGGGATGCTGCGACCCGTCGAGCACCTGGCCCGACAGGCTCATCACCGAGAAGTCGGCCGGTGTGAGCCTGTCGAGCCACGTGCCGGAGCCGGTGACCACGAAGGTGTCGTCATCGATGCGGGCGGAGAGGTTCCCGCCAGACGCGAGCGCCAGTCCGCGGGCGACGATGTCGGTGCCGACGGCGATGAGTTCTTCGATGAGTGATTCCACGGAGGTGATCATGGTGCTCCTTGTCGATTCGGTGGGGGTCAGGAAGCGGCGCCGACCGGCGCGGAGGCCGCAGCGACGGCATCTGGCGCGGTCCGCGGCTCCTTGAGCAGGAACGTGAGGCCGAAGCCCACGAGGTAGAGCGCCGCGATGACCCAGACGGTGCCCTCGATGCCGACCGGCACGGCGAGACCGGCGATGACGGGGCCGATGAACTGGCTGAGGCCGGCGCCGAGGTTGAGGATGGCGACAGCCGCCGCCTTATTCATCGGGGCGAGCAGAGGAACGATCGCGGTCAGCGGCACGAACATGCCCAGCGCGAGACCGTAGACGATGGCGATCGCGATGGTGATCCAGAAGTTGGGTCCGATGAGCGTGGGCACGTAGAAGAGAGCGAGCACGGTCACGAAGCACCCGATGCCACCGGCCCAGGCCACGACGTTGACGCGGCCGATCCAGTCGGCAAGGTAGCCCGAGAGCAGGTTCGCGGCGACGTTGGCGGCGAGCATGGTGCCCCAGATCATCTGCCACTGTGCGAGGTCGAAGCCCACGTCGCGCACCATATAGGTGGTCAGGAACACGACGAATGCGTAGAACGACAGGGTGTTGATGATGCGCACCACACCGCCGACGCCGACCTTGGGGTTGGTGGCGACGATGGTCAGCGAGCTGACGACGCCTTTGACGCTGTCGGCGACGGTGACCTTCTTCGTCGCCGGGTTGCGCAGCAGCACGAGCACCATGACACCGCCGATGACGACGAACGCGAGCGCCAGCCACAGGGTCGCCAGTTCTCCGATGATGGGGATGACGGCGCCGGCGAAGTACGAGCTGAGCACGCCCAGACCGAGTGTCGAGAAGAACCAGTACCAGCCGACCGCCCGGCCCATGACGCTCTCGTCGGTGTCGATGGTCACCCACACGAGGAAGCCGAACGCGAACATCGGATAGCCCAGTCCTCGGATGCCGAAGGCGAGCAGCATGATCTCGAAGTTGCCGCCCATGACACCGAAGACGAGAAAGAGCACCTCGAAGACGACCCAGATGCCGAAGCCGAGCATCATCACGCGCTTGGGCCCCCAGGCTTCGGCGAGGGCGCCGCTGAGCCAGGCGGCGACCGCGACGACGATGCCGTAGACCGACCACAGCAGGGCGACCTGGCCGGCGTCGAAGCCGCGCGCGTCGAGGTAGGGCGAGAGGAAGCCGGCTTCGATGCCGTCTCCGATCATGAAGATTGTCAGTGCCACGAAACCCCAGGCGATGGGTCGTGAGATGCCCTGCGAGCTGAGCAGCCGGGCGAACCGGCCCTCCGGCGAGGCTGTTGCGGGATTGACCATGGATGTCTCCTCGTTGAGCGCGAAACGATTCGGGTATAGATGTACATTTGTTCAGTCACGTGAACTAATGCCCATCAGTATCTTGGCATGCGCTTCGCGATTGTCAAGCGGCGGAGTCGCGCCGAATCTCTACGTGGAAGGATGGTCAGCATGCTGATGGGTCGCGTCGCGCGCATGTACTACGAGCTCGGTCTGACCCATCAGGAGATCGCCGACTCGCTCGGTCTGTCTCGGGTGCGGGTGACGCGATTGCTCGCCGAGGCACGGGACGCGGGCATCGTCGAGATCATCGTGCACGTCGAGGAGTCGGTGTTCGCCGCCGAAGAGCAGGCTCTGGCCACGCGCTTCGACCTGCGTCAGGCGTGGATCGCTCCGAGCGTCGACGACCCAGGCAAGGCATCACGGGCACTCGCCGCAGTGGGCGCCGAGGCACTCAGCAGCGTGATCGAGAAGGAGGCCACGGTCGCGCTGGGCCTGTCGACCGCGGTGGCCGCTGTGGTGGATGTCTTCCCCCAGCGCTCACTGGGCGCGCGCTTCGTGCCGTTCACCGGATCGAGCAGCGGGCTGGTGAACGGCGCCAACCCGCACGAACTCACGCTAGCCCTGGCTCGTCGCACCGACGGATCGGCCTTTCACCTGCCCGCCCCACTCGTCGCCGTCTCGGCGCAGGCGGCCGAAAGCGCGTACGCCGATCCCGGAGTCGAGGAGGTGCTCGCACTGGCAGCACAGGCGACAGCGCTCGTCGCCGGCATCGGCAGCACGCACGACGACCGCGGACTGCTCTTCCGTTCACTCAAGGAAGAGGAGCGTACCGAGCTTCTCGCGGCAGGGGCGATCGGCGACCTGGGCGGCCGATTCTTCGACGCGTCCGGCGCAGCGGTGCGCGGTGACCTGGATGCGCGCCTGATCGGGCTTGAGCTGGATCGGCTGCGAGCGATTCCCGCGCGCCTGGCGATCGCCGCGGGAGCCAAGAAGCTCGACGCGCTGCGCGTGGCGCTCTCGAGCGGCATGGTGAACATGCTCGTCACCGACTCCAACACGGCCGCCGGCCTGCTCGCGTGAGGCCCGGCCGCAGCGGCGGCCGGGCCTCGACGCTCAGTGCTGGTCGGCGGCGGCGAGCGCCTTCGCGTTCGCGGTGCCGGGAACGGCGTCGCCGGCCACCCATCCGCGCAGTGCCGCTGCGGCGATGCGGGAGTGCTCGACGATGACGTCGTCGGAGGCGCCAGCGATGTGCGGGGTCATGGTGACGTTCGGGAAGCTGAAAATCTCGTGATCGCGCGGCAACGGCTCCTGGTAGAACACGTCGAAGCCTGCTCCCGCGATGCGCCCCTCACGCAGCACGGACATAAGTGCCTGCTCGTCGATGATCGCCGCGCGGCCCGCGTTGATCAGGTAGGCGTCCGGCCGCAGCAGCGCGAGCTCGCGCTCGCCGAGCAGCCCCTCGGTCGAGGGCATCAGCGGCACGTGCACGGTGACGATGTCGGAGGTCGACAGCACCTCCTCGAGCGGGGCCACGCTCGCCTCGTCACCGAAGGCATCGGGGGCGAGGTAAGGATCGTAGACCTTCACCGTCATGCCGAAGCCGCGCGCACGCGCGATCACGCGCCGGCCCACTGCGCCACCGCCGAGCACGCCGAGCGTGCGGCCCGACAGGCCGATCGAGCGGAACTTCTCGTAAGGCTCGAAGACATCGTCGCCGCTCCAGTTGCCGTCGCGCAGCCAGCGCTCCGATTCGCTCACCTTGCGCACGGTCGCCAGCAGCAGCGCGAAGCTGAGGTCAGCTGTCACGTCGGCGTTGCGCCCGGGAGTGGTAAAGACGGGGATGCCCCGGCCGGTGCACGCTTCCACGTCGACGTTGGCCGGCTTGGCACGGCACGACACCACCGCCCGCAACGCGGGCGCCTTGGCCAGGGTTGCGTCGTCGATCACGTCGAGCTCGGCGATGATCACATCGGCCTCGGCGAGCGCCTCGTCGATGCCCCGCTCGGTGAGCGAGTTGCCGTCCATGGTGGGCTCGACGAGCGTGATGTCGAACTCATCTTTGAGGGATTCGGCGATCGCGTCGTCGAACGACGAGGTGATCAGCACCTTCGGCCGGGCATGTGCACTCATTTGTTCTCCTTCGTCGTGGCTGTCAGATGGGGGATGGCGCGCTCGCGGCGTGCGAGCTGGTCGCATCGCGCAGCCCTCGCAGGCCCCGCCAGTGCGGACGCAGGGCATCGCGAGTGGCGATGAAGAGCTGGAAGGCGTCGTCGTACAGAGGCACACGCGAATCGTCGGGCCGGAAAGTGGTCGTCGACGGCGCGAGCCTGTTGGATGCGTGATGCAGGTCGTCGGCGAGACCGGCAGCGACCATGGCCAGCGTCGCCACGCCGCGGGCGCCGACCTCGGGCTCGTCCTGACGCACGATCTCGCGCGCAGTCACGTCCGCCAGGATGGTGCACAGCAGGTCGGAGTCCGACCCGCCGCCACACACCAGGAGACGCCCCTGCAGGCCCAGGGCGTCGGCGCATTCGCGCAGGCTGAAGGCTAGGCCCTCGTACACGCTCCGCAGCAGTTGGCCGGGAGTCGTAGTGACGCTCATGCCCAGCCACGACGCCGAGGCGTCGGGGGCGAAGAACGGCGCTCGCTCGCCGCTGGGTGCGCCGTAGGGCAGATAGAGCACTCCCCCGCTGCCCGGCGCGACCGCGGCCGCCTGCTTCTCGACGACGACCCAGTCCTCGCCCTCGAAGCCGATCGTCGCGCGCACCCAGTCGAGGTTGGGCGTGCCGGTCATCGCCGCCATCGACTCGAGCACCTGCGTGCCCCGCCCTGTGGCCAGCACGATGCTCGACTCGGTGCGCATGTCGGCGCGCGAGGCGTGGTTGACGCCCACGAGGCTGGTGGTGCCGAGAATCGCATAGCCGCGGCCGTCGTCCAGCACGCCGAGCCCGATGCCGGCGGCGGCCGTGTCTACCACGCCGACCACGACGGGTAGACCCTCTGGCAGCCCGAGGGCTGAGGCGACGTGCGGGGTCACCGTTCCGGCGATGTGCTGCGGGGCGAGGATCTCGGGAAGGATACCGCGCATGTGCTCGTGACCGAGCGCCTCGAACAGCTCTGCGCTGTACGCGCCCGTCGCCGTGTCGAGGTACGTGCGTGAGGCTTCGCTCGGGTCGGTGGCGCGGATCCCGGTGAGCTTGAAGCGCAGCCAGTCCTTGCAGTTCAGCTGGGTCAGCGTTCGATCGCGCAGGTCGGGGTCGGCGGCGAGCAGTTCATCGACGAGCACGGGAAGCGCTCCTGAGAACAACGGCGATCCGGTCGCATCCTGTACAGCCTGCGCTCGGCCATCGCGCAGCCACTCGTCAACTCTGTTGTGAGCACGACCGTCGAGCCATAGCGCCGCGGGGCCGACCGGGCGCCCGTCGGCGTCGACGAGCCAAGCACCGTCGCCCTGGCCGGTCACGCCGAGGGCGACGATGTCGGCGTCGCCGATCTCGTCCACGACGGCGGAGATGGTCGTCGCGGCAGCGGCCCAAACGTGCTCCATGTCGGCCTCGGCCCGCCCGTCTTCGGCGTGACGCACATGCACGCTCGAGCGCGACACGCTCGCAATGTGGCCCTCCAGGTCGAAGGCGACGGTCTTCACCGACGTGGTTCCGGCGTCGACGCCGAGGATGACTCGAGTGCGGCTTTGCACACTGACCTCCGAACAATGGTGCAGGCAGATGATCCATTGTTCAGCATAGTGCCGCGCAAAGAGGGCGGCAACACCGCTTGCGGCCGTATGAACGCAGCGCGCGCTCGTAGGGAAGGGCAGCGCGAAGCCGCCCACTCAGCGCGATCCCCGGCTTGAGCGAATCACACCTTGCGCAGCTGCACGCTCTCGACAGCGTGCTCGGCACCCTTGCGCAGCACGAGCGTGGCGCGGTGCTTGGTGGGCATCACGTTCTCGACGAGGTTGGGCATGTTTATCTGGTTCCAGAACCCGAGCGCGGTCGCGACCGCCTCGTCGTCGCTGAGGTGTGCGAACACGTTGAAGTATGACGACGGGTTGCTGAACGCACTCTGCCGTAGCGCGAGGAAGCGGTCGATGTACCAGCGTTCGATATGACTGGTGTCGGCGTCGACGAAGATCGAGAAGTCGAACAGATCGCTGACCGCGACGTCGTTGGGCGCCGGCGGCGGTTGCAGCACGTTGAGGCCCTCGACGATCACGACGTCGGGACGACGGACGACAACGTGCGCGTCGGGCACGATGTCGTAGCGCATGTGCGAGTAGAACGGAGCGCGCACCTCGGCTGCACCGCTCTTCACCTCGGTGAGGAACGAGAGGAGAGCACGGCGGTCGTACGACTCGGGAAAGCCTTTGCGGTCCATCAGCCCGCGCCGCTCGAGCTCGGCGTTCGGGTAGAGGAAGCCGTCGGTCGTCACCAGCTCGACGCGCGGGGTGCCCGGCCACCGGCTCATCAGCTCGCGCAGCAGTCGCGCGATGGTCGACTTGCCCACGGCGACCGACCCCGCGACCCCGACGACGAACGGCGTCGTCGCATCGCTCTCCTGCAGGAAGGCGCTGGTGGCCGCGCCGAGCTGACGGGTCGAGCTGGCGTAGAGACTGAGCAGGCGGCTCAGCGGCAGGTAGACCTCGCGCACCTCCGTGATGTCGAGGCGGTCGCCGATGCCGCGAATGCCGACCACCTCGGTCTCCGTGAGGGGCTGATCAATCCCCGCCGCCAGTCGCGCCCAATCGGCGCGGTCGATCTCTCGATACGGAGACAACGGCAGCGTCGGATCGATGGCGGTCACGGGATTCATCGTAATCGGCCAGAGGGCCCGCATTTCCGCGTGGCGGGATGCGCTGGCTGCAGCCTGGTCGACGCCGAACCTCAAGATCAGCGCAACGTTTACGCGAGAAAACACAAGCATCCGTTCAGCTGCTCCCACGGAGGCCGAACGGCGGATAACGTGACTCGTGCGATACGGCCCTCTGGCGGGGCGATGATCCTGGGGCTGAGCCACCTGTGGCTCAGATGATCAGCTGGGGGCTGGAGGGCCGTACGCAACTTCCCAGGCCATCTGGACGGTTCCGGTGACGCGCGTAGGCCGCTTTCAGCCGGAGACGGGATAATCACCCTATGCAGATCTCTGACCCCGATGGGGCCGCCGTCACTCAGACCCCCTCCCGCCGGAAGCGTCGATGGGTCTGGGGCATCGTCTTCGGCCTCGTCGCCGTGCTCGTCGCGATCGCGGTCACGGGTGCCGTCTATCTGGGCAGCTTGGCATCGTCATACGGCAAGGCCGAGACCCTGCCGTCGGCAGAGGTGTTCCCGACCGAGGCCGCGAGGCCGACGCAGAGCAACCCGGAGGCGATGAACATCCTGCTGCTCGGTTCGGATTCCCGCCAAGGTCTGGGCGGTTCGCAGTCCGACATCCGCGGGCAGCGCGCCGACACCATGCTGCTCGTGCACATCCCGGCCGACCGCTCGGGTGTTCAGGTGATCTCGTTCATGCGTGACAACTGGGTGGAGATCCCCGGTTACGGCAACGGCAAGCTGAATGCGGCACTGGCCTTCGGCGGCACGCCCCTGCTGGTGCAGACGCTGGAAGGCATCACCGACGTGCGCATCGACCACGTGGCGATCACCGACTTCGAGGGCTTCAAGGGCCTGAGCGAGGCGCTCGACGGTGTCACGGTGAACAACTCGATCGCCTTCAAGGAAGGCAAGTACTCCTTCGCTCAGGGGCCCATCGAACTGCGTGGCGATCAGGCGCTCGCATACGTGCGCGCCCGCTACCCGTTCACTGACGGCGACTATCAGCGCGTGCGCAACCAGCAGGCGTTCATCAAGGGGATGCTCGACAAGCTGGTCAGCCGCGAGACGCTGACCGACCCCGGCCGCATCTCGGCGTCGGTCGACGCGCTCGCCCCGTACCTTGCGGTGGATGAGGGCCTGGATGCCGGCTCGGTAGCATCCCTCGGTCTCAGCCTGCGCGAGGTCGACAAGAGCGAGATCCTCTTCCTCACCTCGCCGACGCTCGGCACCGACATGGTCGGCGACCAGTCGATCGTGCGCCCCGACTGGGACGGCCTGGCCGCCCTGTCGCAGGCGCTGAAGAACGACACCGTGCCGCAGTACGTCGCCGAGCATCCCACCAAGTGATTGCGATGGAGCGGCCGCTCGGGTGACCGGCGCGGCCGCCCGGTAGCATCGAGTCGTGCGTGTACTCCTCACCGGCGGTGCCGGCTACATCGGATCCCATGTCGCTCTCGTGCTGCTCGAGCGCGGCGACGACGTCATCGTCGTCGACGACTTCTCGAACAGCAGTCCCGAGTCGCTGCGGCGGGTCGAGAAGCTCACCGGCAAGTCGGTGCAGGTGATCGAGGCTGACCTCGCCGATCGCGCGGCAGCAGATGCGGCGCTCGCGGACGTCGATTTCGACGCCGTCATCCACTTTGCCGGCCTCAAGGCGGTCGGCGAGTCGGTGGCGCAGCCGTCGCGGTACTTCCGCACCAACCTCAACTCCACGCTCAACCTGCTCGACATCATGCGCGAGAAGGACGTGCGCAAGCTCGTCTTCAGCTCGTCGGCGACGGTTTACGGCACACCGAATGCCGGCGTGGAGCGCCTCGACGAGAATCAGCCGGTCGGTGTGGGCATCACCAACCCATACGGCCGCACGAAGGCGTTCATCGAGCAGATCATCGCCGATGTGCAGGTCGCCTGGCCCGAGCTCGAGGCTGTGCTGCTGCGCTACTTCAACCCGGTCGGCGCGCACCCGTCCGGAGAGATCGGTGAGGACCCGTCGGGCATCCCGAACAACCTCATGCCGTTCGTCGCACAGGTGGCCGTGGGCCGGCGGGAGAAGCTCGCCGTGTTCGGCGACCAGTACCCGACCGTCGACGGCACCGGGGTGCGCGACTACATCCACGTGATGGACCTCGCCGAGGGGCACGTCGCCGCTCTCGAGCACCTCTCCCCCGGCGTCGACGCGTATAGCCTCGGTTCCGGCGAGGGCTCGAGCGTGCTCGAGGTCGTGCGCGCGTACGCCGAGGCGAGCGGCCGTGAGATCCCCTACGAGATCATCGAAGCCCGGGCCGGAGACCTCGCCACCACGATCGCCGACCCCGCGAAGGCCAACGCGCAGCTCGACTGGCGCACCACACGCTCGCTGGCGGACGCGTGCCGCGACTCGTGGGCGTGGCAGGTCAAGAACCCGAATGGTTTCGCGTCGCAGGCGTGAGCCTGTTCACGAAGAGGCGATGCCGTGTCCGACTCTGAGAGCAGCAAGCGTCCTGGCCTGCGGCGCGCGGATCTCCGACGCCTGCGCGAGGCTCTGACGAGAGGCCAGGCCGACGTTCCCGGCGCAGTCTCACCCGCGCCGGCCGTTCCGCCGGCTGCCGCCGCCCGTCCCACCCCGCCGATCGCGCCCGGCGGTGACGGCGGGACGATCATGACCGTGTGCACGGGCAACATCTGCCGCTCTCCGATGGGCGAGGTGCTGCTGCGTTCCGCGCTCGCAGATCTCGGGGTGCGCGTGCACAGCGCCGGCACCCACGCGCTGGTCGACGAGGGCATGACCGAGCAGGCGCTGCAGCTGGCGATCGGGCACGGGGCGGATCCCGCGGCCGCGGGCGACCACCGTGCCCGGCTGCTGACCGGGCCGTTGCTCACCGAGACCGACCTCGTGCTGACGATGGCGCGCGAGCACCGCTCACACGTCGTGCAGATGATGCCGGCCCTACTGCACCGCACGTTCACGCTGCGCGAGTTCGCCCGCCTGGCGGCGACGCTCACCGACGACGAGGTGCGCGCGGGTGTCGCGTCGGCTGGCCCGGATGCCGGAGCGCGGCTGCAGGCGCTGGCGCGCCTCATCGGCAGCCAGCGCGGCACGGTGCCCGCCGAGCCCGACAACGACGACGTGATCGACCCCTACCGCCGTTCGCAGAAGACCTACGACCTGTCCGCCTCGCAGCTCGTGCCGGCGGTGACCGAGGCGGCGCGTGTCGTCCGGGCAGCGCTCTCCCCCGGTCGTTGAGCGAGCGCAGCGAGTCGAAATGAAGTCCCCCCCGGTCGTTGAGCGAGCGCAGCGCGTCGAAACGAGACCTTCCATGAGCGCCGACTCGTCGCACGCTACGCGACCAGCACCATGATCGAAATCGCGCAGACACCTCTACCTAGACGCTATTCAATAGTGTCCGACGTGATAGTGAACTCGCTCGGCACGGCGATCGGGCGCTTCATCATGCGCCTGTTTGTGCAGCGGGCGCCTCACCAACTAACTCGGTTCCTTCCCGGAGTTCGTTCTGGTCGCTGAGTTCATAGGAGAGCCCGATTGCGCTCGACCAGCTCGGACGCTGATTCGCTCGCTCGCGCGTGGCACCGATGATGTAGCGCTGTGCGTCTCTCCGAGCGCGCGGTGACTTGCGATTGAAAGCACAACTGCGGCGAGCGACGAGGTACCAGTCCAACGACGCTTGTCGTCGCAGCTAAAGGCTATTGGGGGCCTAGAAATCCGCTCCGCTTCGTATGGAACGCCGCCCTAGCGATGGCTGCGCTGCCCGCCAGTGACGAATGTAACCTCGAGCAAGGTGCTGCCGATTCTGTTGGGGGCGCTGCTACGAGTGCCGACCACCGCTTGGCTTTTTCCCGCGACCGTTACCGCTCTCTTGGAGCTAGGAAGCGAGCAAGAAGCAGTTGAGGAACCCTGCCCGGATCGCCCCGTACGCGCTGGTTCGAGGCCCCATACTCGCCTACGGTAGAGTTTTGAAGCAGGGGTCAGCCCCGCGCTGGGTGCTAGTAAGCGGCCGTTGAAGGCATCAAGAGTGTGAGGACCGAGGGACTCGCCTTTCGGCTGGTCTTACCGAAGTACCGAGTAAGACGATCGGTGCACGTGATGCAGCAAGTCCTCTCGCCAGCTGAGCCGCGCCGGAAGCCTCGATGCCGCACGCGAAAGTCGCGTACGTCAAATCGGATGAGAACGGACGGACATGAAGCGCGTGCACGCTGTCGGTTACTACGGGTGGGACAATTTCGGAGACGAACTGTTCCGCGCTACAGTGGAGCTCAATCGAGAACTCCTCTGGGGTCCCGGCGCTCGCGTGAGATCGTTCGTAACACCGTTACCCTGGCTTCACCAGAATTTGGGCATTATCGGTCGCGGAACGAGGTTGCTCGAGACGACAGCAGGAATGCTTTGGAGTAACACCACCGCATTGTGCGGGGGATCGGTCCTCGAAGACGTGCGAGGAGTCGAACGAGTCCGAGCTGCCGTGCGTTTCGGCCGGAAATCCATAGAGGCCATCGGGGTGTCACTCGGCCCGTGGGCTTCTCTCGCGGCTAGCGATCGAGTTCGCGCATACATCGATTCGATGGACCGCGTCGTTGTCCGAGACCAGGCGTCCGCCACGCGACTAGGCCAGCACTCGGGCATCACCGTTGGTGGCGATCTCGCAGCGTTATATCCCATGCCCTCCATCCCCGAGAAGACCCGCACGCACCTCACGATCTGCGTCTCGAATGACTCGCACTCCAGCGTAGATGACCTGACGAAACTGCTCGCACCGCTTCTTGAGACTGTTGACGTACCTACGCGAATACTCGCGCTGAATGTCCGCCGCACCCATGGTGACGTCGAATTGGCAGGTGCAATCAAGTCTCGCTTGCGTCGCCTTGGCATTAACGTAGAAGTGGCTCGATTCGAGAGCGTTGAACAGACAATCGAAATGATCGCCCAGTCGAGAGCGGTGTGGTCGCAACGCCTCCACGGACTCATCGTCGCTTATTTGTGCGGCGTTCCGATCATTGCCCTGAGCCACCACCAGAAGATCACAGACTTCGCCGAGGACATCGGGCTGCCATCTCGCTTCTTCCGACGAACACTCGAACCGGACAGTGACCTCACGCGCGCTGCAGTAGAATCACTGACGGTTCCCCAAGAGTGGCGCGTCCCTCCAGCGGAATACGTCGAGTCCGCCCGCAGGGCTCTCGCGGCTGCGCAACACCGGTGAATCAGGGAGCCGATCAAGTGTGACGTATCACATATCGCCCCGCGCCACACACTAGATAGGCCGATCGTGGCCAGAAAGTGGGGAGATCCCCACCCCATTCCGAAGAACTCACAACCTGAAGGGCGGAGCAAACCGCGTGGGTGCATATTTCACGGTCGCAATATCGGCACTTCTCCTCGCATCCATGTCGACGGCTGTGTCCCGGCACGTTATGTACGCCGGGCGGCCGCAGGCGTATCACCAGGGAGAGCTTAAGAATCCGGATGTGCGCTATCTCTCTGAGCGCAAGAGCAATCTATTCGACCTGATTGCGATTTTCATATTGACCGCATTAGCCGGTTCTCGTGCGGTGACCGTGGGGACGGACACCCGGGTCTACGGATGGATCTTTGACGCCCTTCCCAAATCCGCTTCGATTTCAGAACTGCTAAAATTTGGTACGCAAGAGGCAGGGTACACCTTGCTCTCGTACCTCGTGAAGTCGCAAGGCGGTAGTTTCACCACGCTGCTTTGGGCAGCCTCCGCGATCACGGTAACGACAGCATACTGGGCACTTCGACGTACGTCAAAGAACTTCACCTTGGCGTTAGCCATATTCGTAATGCTCGGCGCGTACACGATTCAATTCAATACGCTACGGCAGGGAATGGCGATAAGCATCTTGTTCCTCGGAGCGACGTTCCTTGGCAAGCGTCGCGGCTGGCTGATCTACACGTTGCTTGGGCTTCTCGCGACATCCTTCCATTCTTCAGCGCTTGTCGCCACGCTACTTCTTGCCTTGTTTTACCGATGGCATCTCACGATCTCGCGGCTGTGGGTCGGGGCCTTTCTGGTGATCGGCCTCACTGCGGCTTTGTGGGGTAGCCCCTGGCTTCTGTCAATCATCGAAGCATTCAACCCGTCCTATGCGGTCTATGTCGACTGGAAATTGGAGGCGGGTGTCGGACTTTGGCTTCTGATTGTCGCTCGGCTCGCACTCCTGGTTTACGCGCTCGCGCTACGCCCCACTGAGGATGACATGAAGTATGCGACCTGGTCAGCCCTAGGAATCGCGTGGATGATCATCGGTAGTCAGTCGCTAATCGTTTCCAGGCTTTCCGCTTACTTCCTCGTCTTTCTCTGCGTACTAGTACCGAACGCGATGCAGGAGAATAAAGCGGGGAAAATGCATGTGGTTGTTCTCCTGATCAGTGGGGCAATTTTCATGGCGCTGAACGTGACGAATTTCGGCGATCTGGTTCCGTACGAATTCGCGCCGTGAGCTTAGTTTTCGTATTCGGTGCGAGGTCGGTGGGGTGGTGAGGCAGGCAGGTGAATCAGCGCGCTCGTTCGGCGTTAGACCGACCTTGATGATGAGGAAGAGTTGGCGCGAGATCAAATAATCGAGGAGACGCGCCAGAGCCGAGCGCGTCGATCGGGGTTGCGCCTATGGTCGAGCACTCGCATGTCGACATTGGTTTTTGAGCGGGTGACGACCGATCCCCAGCCGAAGATTCGACATCTCAAGGGTGAGACGCTGAGCTACGGTGATCGAGCCAGATCCTCAAGCCAGCAGCGGTGTCAACGGCGCTCGAATTCCGAACGGTTTCGGCGTTCGAATTGGGACAGTTGTCGGCAGTCTAGTCAGCCGGGTCGGTCATGTCGGTCCGTGTGCTGGGGAGGCTGTCGATGCCGCGCCCTTGGAGCCGGTAGCTGGCGCCTTCTAGGGTTATGACTTCGGCGTGGTGAACGACGCCGTCGACCATCGCCGCGGCGACCACTTGGTCTCCGAACCCTGTGCCCTGGCCGGAGAATCGCATGTTCGAGATGAGCACGAGGGAGGCGTGTTCGTAGCGGGACGACACGAGCTGGAAGAACAGGTTCGCGAAATCTTACTCGATCGGCAGGTAGCCGGCCTCGTCGACGATGACCAGCCCGTAGCGTCGTAGCCGGGCGGGTTTCTGCGGGAGCCGGCCTTAGCGGTGCGCGTCGGAGAGGCGTGTGACCCATTTGGTGGCGGTGGCGAACAGCGCCCGGTGCCTTGGTGGGCGGCGACGACGCCGAGCGCGGTGGCCAGGTGCGTCGTCCCCATGGCCGGGCGGGTCGAGAAGAACACGTTGCGGGCGTCGAGGAGGAACGCCCCTGATGCCAGGCTCGCGACCTGCTTGCGGACGGTGGACTATTGCTCCCAGCCGAAGTCCTCGATGGCTTTGACCGCAGGGAACCCCGCTGCGCGGATCCGCGGGCGAGCGCCGGAGGCGTTGCGGGCGCTCACTTCGCGTTCCAGCACCGCGGCGAGATGGTCCTCGAACGATCAGCCCGCGGCTCGGGCCTGTTCCGCGAGCCTGCCCACGGCTTCGAGGATGCGCGGCGCTTTCAGTGAGCCGGCAAGGTACGTGAGCTGCTTGACAGCCTCGGTCTGCTTGGTCGCCATCATCACCCGCCTCCATGCCGAAGGCGCCGTCATAGTCGGCAAGCTCACGGACGAGATCATCATCCGCTGCGACCGAGTGCGGAGTTCAGAACTGCTCTCGCAGCACCTTGGCGGTCGCCAAATGTGCCGGCTGTTCGGCGAGCAGGCGGCCATCGGCCCTGACCCTGGACGCGGTCCAGGTCAACGGCGATATCGACAGCCAGCCGACGGCGCGGGGATCGACAGAGTTCGTGTGGACGTAGTAGTCCCTCCTCAGCCGAACCCCGTTTCGCCAGCCCAGATGCAACGGGACCGGTGGCAGCGGCAACGTCGCAGCCGGGGCCGCGTCGATGCGCTGGACCGGGGAAGCCTTCGAGGTGCAAACATTTCGCGCGTTGGCGAGCTGAAGCCACTCAGTGCACTGCTCCTAGAAACCCGCGGGAGATGCGTACGAGCGGCCGGGCATGAACGACGTCTCGAACCAGCCGTTGCGCCGCTCGACGATCCCTTTGGACTGCCGATCCCGTGGAGGTAGCAGCACCAGCTTCGCCGCCAACGTCGCCATGCACGACGCAACATCTTCCGCACGTCTCGGGCCCCGGCCGATCCCGGGCTGGTGGTCCCGGATAAACCGGCGCGGGACCGCACCGATCTGCTGCAACAGGTCCCAACTGCCCAGGAGCAGATCCTCCGTCTTGCAGGTCCGGATCATCCGCCCGAAGATGAACCTGGGGTGCGCGGGCGTGATCAACAACACCGGCAGCAGCTTCGCCCTGCCGTCCTCGAGCGGGATCTTCCGTAGCCGGAACCAGACATCACATCGCCCGGCTCCCAGATCAACCGGTCCGCAGGATCGACGCGTCGCGGCTCGGGCCGTAACCGCTTCACGTTGTCACGGAACCAGCGGTCAAGCCCGTCCAGCCCACCGCTCGGCCAGCACCGTCGCCGGCATCTCCGGCTTCTCCCGCGGAAGTTCCGTCGCCCGAGCCTCGAACGGCGTGAACGACGTCACCGCCGCTGCACGCTCATATTTCGGCGGCGAATCCGACGCCACGCGGCGTACACCGTGGTCCGCGAGGCCCCCACCTTCTCGCGATCTGCGCCTTCGTAACGCCCCCGCCGAAAGCCCGCGAATCAGTGCCCAGTCCTCCGAAGCGATCACACTCCAATCGTCGAGTGTTCACTCTTCAAGCGCCGCTACTGTCCGGTTTTCGAGCGCCGCCGACAATCGGCGTTTTCGCCGCGGATCTCCGCCGGCCCACGCCAAGACGATGTTATGTGTCGACATCTATCGCTAGGACTTCCAGGTCGAGCTCACCTGGCGCACGACTGATATAGCCAGCAGTGGCCCCGTCCCTTCCCGCGATTGCGAACCGCGAGGGCCTGCCACGGCCGCATCCAGGTGCTGCGTAGCGCAGACCTGCGCCGGGCGTATCACGACCTGTCCCGGCACCTAGCGGGTCCTGAAGCCACTAATTCGGCGGTGCTCCAAGAGTGAACGCTCGACGATGCGAGTGTCGGACTCTTTCAACGAAAAGGGCTCGTCACGAATGAGGGTGTAGTCGGTTCGGTGGGCGGGTACGGTTCGAGGTCTCCCGGATGACGGAAGTTCTTCACGCTCACCATCGCCGAAAGACCTCGACGTGCTCCACCCTACGTTCGCGACCCTGACCTGACCGCGTTCTGCCGCCTCGACGAGCTCGGGCTCGTCGCTGTCGGCCAGTTGATCGAGCTAGACCGGGCAACGATCGAGTGCCGCGTCGTGGACGACGACCCGTGTCGCAAGTGCGGCGCGGAGAGGGTGCCGCGCGACAAGGTGACGCGACGGCTCGCGCACGGGCCGTTCGGGCACCGGCCCACGACGCTGCTGGTCCGGGTGCGCCGATACCAGTGCGGCCGTTGCCGGTGCGGCCGTTGCTGGCGGACGTGGCGGGAGGACATGACGAAGGCGGCGGCACCGAGGGCAAAGATCTCCCGTGGTGGCCTGGAGTGGGCGCTGCGGGGCATCGTCGTCGACCATCTCACCGTGACTCGTGTCGCGGCCGTCTCGGGGTGTCCTGGAGCGCCGCGAACGCCTCCGTCCTCGCCGAAGGCAGAAGGCGGCTGATCGACGACCCGGGCAGGTTCGACGCGGTGACCACGATCGGTGTTGACGAGCATGTCTGGCGGCACACAAGTTGGGTGACAGGTACGTGACAGTGATCATCGACCTCACCCCAACCCGCAACCAGACGGGACCCGCCCGACTGCTGGACATGGTCGAATGTCGTTCGAAGGCGGTGTTCAAGCAGTGGCTCGCCGCCCGCCCGAAAGACTGGTTGAACAAGATCGAGGTCGTCGCGATGGACGGGTTCGCCGGCTTCAAGACTGCTGCCGCCGATGAACTCCCCGATGCTGTCCCGGTCATGGATCCTTTCCAGGTCGTCGCCTCGCCGGCGACGCGCTCGATGTCTGTCGCCGCCGCGTCCAGCAAGACACCACAGGGCACCGCGGCACGAAGGGCGACCCTCTCTATAAGGCCCGCCCCACCCTGCACACCGGCGCTAGCCTCTTCACCGGTGGTCAGCGGGTGTTCGCGATCGATGAGCACGTCGCGGTCGAAGCGACCTGGGGCATCTACCAGCGCATCGTCGCCGCCCACGGGAGCCCGACAAGAAGAAGGTCAAGCAGACGATGTAGGCCGTGATCGACGCGCTCACCAGTGGCGTTCCGGCGGCGCTGGTCGAGACGCGCAAGCTCGGCCGCGCGATGAAGCAGCGCGTGACGGACATCCTCGCGTTCTTCGACCGACCCGGCACGTCCAACGGGCCGACAGAGGCCATCGACGGGCGGCTCGAGCACCTCCGCGGCTCCGCCCTCGGCTTCCGCAACCTCACCCACTAAATCGCCAGATCGCTGCTCGAAGCCGGCGGATTCAGACCCCAAGAGTTTGAGGCGGAGCGCCCAGCGTCTGATCGATCGGGGATGCCGGACAATCTATTCGCGAAGATCGATGCGGGCGAGTCTGAGCTTCGCGTGAGGGTGGGCTCATCCGTCAACTGACGAAACCGAGCTGAATCCCGACTTGCAGGCGGGGCTGACGAAGCGGTCAACTGAGAAATGAACCAACCTGGGCTCTATACGAAAACGCCCTCGCCATCCCGGCGCTCCGCCTTGAGATCGGAACCAGCCACGTGGGATCGATTCGCCCGCGATCGTCAGTTCCGACCTAGCTGCGGTGGGACAACGTCAAATACCCAACGATAAGTCGAACCCAGCTCATGACGACGGCTGTCACGAGAGCTGCTATCAGTGGCTCGACTCGGGCTACGGTCAAGGCCAATCCGACCGCGAGACCACATCCAACAGTGCTGGCCCAGATCCATGCCTGGCTTGCAAAGCGCTGCACGACGTTGAATGTGACGCTATATACGTATGCAGGAACTATCGGCACGAAAGCCGCAGCCAGCAACGCCAACTGTGCGTGATCCATGACGAAAGACTCACCATACACAAACCGCAGAACCGAGCCACCAAAAACAATAATGAAGGGAGCGGCGAACACGCCAGCAGCACCGGCAGCGAGCGTGACCCGCCGGGCGCGCCGACGCAACTTCACATATCCTTCCGAATCATGCAGGAGACGGAACGGCGTTATCAAGATGTTCTTGGTAATTGATCCCGCGAGGTTAGCGAGCGTCAGGAGGTACGCGGCGGCGGCAAACACTCCAATACTGGAGGGGCCGGCCGACCAAGAGAGCACCAAGAGCGGCAGGTATGCCGACAAAGACGCCAGCCCTTCGGCCAGGGTAGTCGGAAATCCCGCACGCAGGATGTCGCGGACACCCGAAGACGAAGTACCCGGTTCAAACGTCATCTTGAAAGTACGGATTTGTATCGCGACAGCAATGGCCAGCGATACGACACCGGAAGCAAACACCGCAAGCGCCACCGAACCGTAAAGGAAAAGGAACGCGGCCGCGAGAATAACGGTGAGAACGCTGTTGGCGAGAGTGAAAACGCCAAGCAACATCAACTTGTTGTTGCGCTGAATTCGCCCCTGCAAGAGATCTACAAACGCGTCCGCGCTCTTGACAAAGAGTACCGACCACCAGATCGCCGTTGCCCCGCTTTCAGATATCATCCCCCACAGCGAGACCACGACCACTGCCAGGAACACACCTACGGATCGCAGCATTACGTATGTGCGCCAAGGGAACCTTTCGCGGAGGCTCAGCTGAACAGTTCGCAAACCAAACTGCGAGATGGTGAAGACGGGAGTTGCCACTGAAAGTGCTAGGGAGTATTCCCCCAACACTGCCGCACCCCCGCCGAAGCGAGCGAACATCCAAACCAGCAGCCACTGAGCGAGCGCCCAACTCAGCGAGCCGACCGCGAAGATCGCGCCTCGCCATCTCGTCACCGCGACCGCCGCGAGCGAAACGTCAATCGCAACAAACGGATCAGGGCCCTGACAGTCGAGCACGAGAGACCCAAGGCCAACTCGAACGGCGACATCGCGCGGGCGCGCCGCGCGCCCCAATACGCCAGATACTCGCCAAAGATCATTGACCACGTCCGGGACGACAACCCCGACGCACCATACGCCGCTTTGAACTGCGCGACTAGTGGCAAGTTCACGAGCGCGACGCCGCCATGCATTCCGGCGATTGTGAGCCACAATTCGTAATCTTCAGAGAAACGGCGGTTGGGCGCGAACCGAGGTTTAACATCCCGACGCACCATGACAGAACTTGTCGCCATTCTGTTCCGCTTTATCAACGCACGTTTTGTAACCTCTCTTGTCGGCACACCATCGGAGATCGCAATGCCGTCGAGTTCAGCAACACTCTCTAAACGTAGAGTGCGAGACGCCACCATCTGTAGAGGCATTCTGGACGCGCAAACCGCGGACAGTTGCATTTCCACCTTTCGAGGATGCCATGCATCGTCACTGTCGAGGAACGCTATCCAGGCACCTCCAGACTCATTCCATCCGATATTTCGCGCAAACCCTGGACCCTTGTTCTGCTCCAGAGAGATCAGCCGGGCGATCGGGTATCGCTCAACTATGGCGTTCGCGCGAGAACGTTCCGTCGCACGGGAAGCGTCATCGACCACAATAACTTCTCTTACAGCATGCGATTGCGCTGCCACCGAGGCCAAGGCCCGCGAAAGAGTTGCTGAAGAATTGTAAAAGGGAATAACAACCGAAACGCTACTCATCACCTTGAACACCTAATCGTCGAAGCAAGTCGAACGTTGGTGGCCGTTCGTCGCTGTTCCACTATCGTTGTCTTACTGTTACTCCCGACTTTCGAGCGCGTTGCGCCAGGCTATCGAGTGCTTGGCCCACACTTGGCGGGGGACAAAGTCCGTTAACACTTGCTGCCTGGCCGTTCGCCCCATTTCCCGTCGTAGGGTATCGTCCGTCAATAGTCTGTCTAGCGCCGCAGCAAGCCGCGTCACGTTTCCAACCGGAGTGACGAATCCGGTTTTGCCGTCGAGCACCGAGTCGACGCACCCAGTCGCATCGGAGACGATCGCTGGCACCTCCATTGCGGCAGCTTCCAAAACCACGTTTGGAAACCCCTCGCGCCGGCTCGGCAGAACCAACACGTCCATGGAAGCGAGCGCGGGCCTGACATCTTGCACTTGCCCTACGAAGTGTACCGGCACGCGCTCCTGCAACCGCGACAGCAGGGGCCCGGCATCCACTCCGTCATGGCGCCCGACTAAGACGACCTGAAAGGGAACGCCGGACAACGCGACCTCTTCGAGTGCGGCGAACAAGGTATCTATCCCCTTGTCGGGATGCAAACGACCAATGAACCCAACGACAGGTACGGAAGCTCTCCCCTCCACGTGATCGTCAGACGGGAGAAGCTGGTGACTCGTCGCTTCACGACTGAAGTGCTCAGCGTCCACACCGTGCGACGATCCTTTTCCGAGCACGCGCGCCTTCTTCCCACCGGCTACGCCCAATTCTCGGGCCCGCCGCGCCAAGCTGTGACTGTTGGCTATGTAGGTCGTGGACAGCCGGGCGGTCGTCCATTCTAGCGCCGCGAGTACACGACCCCTGAGCCCCGACACGGTCTCTGCTCGCAAGCCCCAAAGTTCGTATGCCCGGACAGGGATCCCAAGGAGCGCGCCAGCTGATGCCGCCAGCAGACTGGCCTTCGGTGTGGCGTAAACCAGCACATCAGGCCGTACACGCCGTAGCACGCGGATGAGTCGCAACAAAGAGAGCACGTCGAAAATCGGCGATGGACCACGCCGCATTTTCACCGGCACGAAAGGAATATTTTCCCGTTCAGAGTACTCAGCGACACGCCGCCCTGGGCTACAGACAAGCGTGACATTCCATCCATCTTCTTTGAGATATTCCAAGTAACCCTGGAGGAACGTCATGGCGGTGCTCTCAGCAGTGACGACAAAACAGAGCCTCTGTGAAGGAGTGCCCACCCTATACGTCCTCTCGACTCGGACAGCCATTCGGTTGTGCGACTCGTTCCAACTTAATCCGTGACCGCGCGGCGACGCTATGCGTCATGGCGATACGCGAGTTCAATTCGTGATCGCTTCGAACTTACTTGATTGCGTCCCTACCCGGTAGCGGAGAAACGCGGTTGCATCGCTTCGCCCGCGCACGAGCTGATCGACAATCAGAGCAGGTATATCTGCGCCCGCCCTATGGGAGAACGGATATCCCCCACCGAATCTCGGATTGATATCGATCACCTTGGCAGACGCCGGGCTTTCTCCGATGAGGTCTACGTCGATTCCTCCGCGATGTCCTGTCCAGGCAGCTAGGCGAAGGGCGAGCTCGTTGAACGGTCCCGGGTCGACGGTCTCAGCCTGATCCGTCTCGCCCGCCCGCATCCGAAGTTTCCGCCTTGCCAGCACCCGAACGTCATGTCCACCAGCCGTGAGAGGTGCGACCACGTCCAGCCCGAACTCCGAACCCTCGAGCGCGGGCTGAACGACGAAGCTTGATGGGTCCTTGCCCGCTGAAGGACGACTCACCCACCTTAGCGCCAGTTCCAATTCGCTGCTCGGCACGTGCACAAGTCCCGACGAGCCACTGCCGTAGCGGTCTTTGATGATCAGATTCGGCTCGCGCGCAGTGAGACGCGCGATGCCGAGATTATCTGAAGCGAGCACCGTTTCCACCGTTGGCACTCGCGCTTCAGTCAATGCGCCATACATCTGGTACTTGTCGTGCAGACTCGCGTGAATGCTTCCCCGCGGCACTAACACGGTCGTCCCCCGCTCCTCGAGCCGCTGAGCCAGTCCGCTCATGGCCAGCACTGCCAGCTCGTAGTCATTGAGCGAAACGAACAGCCGTGGCTCGATCAGGTCGAACAGGTCGATCATTGCTGTTGCGTACGCTGCGTCGCCGTATGGTGGCACGAGGTGTCGGTGCGTTGAAGAAAGATATGCGGCTGACCGAGCGTCGGCATCAGTGACGTGCACCTCGCCGTCAACACCTAACCGTTTGAATGCGTCCCGGAACCAGTCGACAATGTAGACTCGACGCCCTGCAGAACCGACCACGATCCTCAAAGGCTTTACTCGTTGAGCGCTAGGCATCGTCATGCCCCGACGAAATCGGCATAGTCATGATCAGCTTCCGATCTCCTTCTGTCCTGGCCGCGACCGTGAAACCTAGACTCAGATACATCCGCTGTGCCGCCAAGTTCGATGCGGGAGTTTCCAATTCGAGCAACGTCACGCCGGCTCGCCGAGCGCGCGATATCAACAACGTCATCGTTTCTCTACCGTATCCGCGGCCGTGGCTGTCGGGGTCAACGTATATGTATAGCGACGCCGCACCAGACGCAGAATGGAGAAGCCCGCACATAGAGACCGGTTGGTTCGTTGTAATATCGAGTCCAACCCAATCGCTACGATATGCATCTTCAGCCACTCCAGAGAACCATTCGCGCATGCGGGAAAGTTCGGGCTGAAAGCTAATGGAAATTCCTCGGCGAACGCGATCGTCAGTTAGCCAAGCGACCCTAGTTGCAAGATGGTCGGCCTCCAGGTCGACGAGCCGAACTCGATTCGTTCGCTCAGGTCCGAAGAATTCCGACATGGTGGCGTCCTCACCGTCGGAGATGCCGCTGCGGACCAATACCGTGCGAATCGTCGCCAAGAGGATCCACGCGTCTAGGGCGAATGACCGTTTGGCGACGTATTCCTGATCGAGCTGCAACCGATCGTCCCACGCTAAGGCGTTACGTCCGCGTACCTGCGCCAGTCCCGTCAAGCCAGGACGCACACTGTGGCGGCGGGCCTGGTCCGACGAGTATCGG
The DNA here is from genome assembly GCF_044748505.1 of Microbacterium sp. NPDC089987. Classification (NCBI taxonomy): domain Bacteria; kingdom Bacillati; phylum Actinomycetota; class Actinomycetes; order Micrococcales; family Microbacteriaceae; genus Microbacterium; species Microbacterium sp. NPDC089987. The sequence goes on along the minus strand of NZ_JBIVGE010000001.1, from coordinate 316,263 downwards.
CTCAAGTATGACATTCGTAGAGGTCTAGGTCCCACGAAGCTCATGTCACCACGCAGAATGTTCCAAATACTAGGAAGTTCATCGAGACTCGTAGCTCGCAGAAGTCCGCCGACGCGCGTCATACGATCGGCGTTGGACACCCAGCCCTTCGCAGCATCAAACGGCCGCATTGTGCGGAACTTCAGCAATCGGAACGGCCGACCGTTCCGGCCCGGGCGTTGCTGGGCGAAGATGCACGGTCTACCGAGCGCAACAAACACGATGGAATACGTGATTATCAACGCCGGGCTCAAGACGATTAGCGACAAAGCGGCGCCAACGAAATCGAGCGCGCGCTTCAGCACATCGTACGGTCGAGGCTCCACGGTCATTCAGCGGCCCGCCAAGAAGGTGGTGATGGTTTCATCCACCTTCGCGCGGTGCTCGGTAGTCAGGGCAGAGCCACTTGGCAACGTCAACCCACGCTCAAACAGCTGCTGAGAGCTTCCATTGAACGTACCTCGCAGGTGTGCAAACACGGGTTGCAAGTGCATCGGCTTCCACAGCGGTCTGCTCTCAATATTATGCCTCGCCAGTTCGTCGGCCAGCTCCACTGTTTCCCAACCAGCCACTTCCGGATCGACGACGATTGAAGTCAGCCACACGTTATCATCCGCGTCATCGGCAGCACCGAACACCTCGACTCCGTCAACAGCTCGGAAGAGTTCTTTATAGAGTTCGCGCATTTCTCGTCGTTTCGCGATCATACTGTCGAGGCGCGAGAGTTGGGCTCGTCCTAGCGCAGCGAGCAGGTTGCTCATGCGGTAGTTGTACCCGATGTCGCAGTGCTCGTAGTGCACGACCGGCTGACGCGCCTGTGTAGCCAGATAACGCACGTGGTTGGCAACCTCGGCGTCGTCGGTGAGCAGCATGCCGCCCCCAGAAGTGGTCATGATCTTGTTGCCGTTGAACGACACGATCGACGCTCGGCCGAAGCTGCCGGCCGCCTTGCCGTTGTGAGTCGCACCAAGCGACTCCGCGGCGTCGGCGAGCACCGGCACGCCGAACTCCTCGGCGATCGCGATGATGCGGGTGTAGTCGACCGCCTTGCCGAGCAGGTCGACGGGCACGATAGCAGCCACCTTCTCGCCGGCGCTGTGCAGCTGGCTCAAAGCCTGCCGCAACATCTCGGGATCCATGTTGCCTGTCGCGATGTCAGCGTCAACAAAAAAGGGTTCAGCTCCGGTGTAGACGATGGCGTTGGTAGTCGCGGCGAAGGTCATCGTCGATGTCACGACGATGTCACCCGGGCCGACGCGCAGCGCAAGCAGGCCGAGGTGTAATGCTGCGGTGCCGGAGCTCAGAGCAACTCCATGAATGACGCCGACTCGAGCTGCCAACTCGGCTTCGAATGCGTCTACGTCAGGCCCCAGCGGCGCGATCCACCCAGAACGCATCGCCGCGACAACCGCCTTCTCCTCGAGATCGGTGACGTCGGGCGACGACATGTAGATGCGCTCAGCCATTGACCGTGCCCTTCTGAAGTGTGAGAGGCTCGACTACCGCCGTCTCGTTGTCCCGCGGCTCCGCGGCCATCCGCGCTTCCCAACCCGCCTTGTCGAGGCGTTGCGGCGTGATTGGGTCGGCCGTCGTGTGAGAAATCTGTGGATGGAACGGGCGCTCTAGGTTCTCGCGCGAACCCACGAGTTCCTCGTGCAGCTTCTCGCCGTGGCGCAAGCCAGTGAAGCGGATCTCGATCTGCTTGCCTGACATGGCGATCATCCGCTTGGCGACTTCGAGAATTGAGACCGGCTCGCCCATGTCGAGAATCAGCACCTCGCCCGGTCGGCCGATGCCGCCGGCCTGAATCACGAGCTGGCACGCCTCGGGGATGGTCATGAAGTAGCGCGTCGCTTCAGGGTGTGTAACGGTGAGCGGCTTGCCGTCGCGGATCAAGGCCTGGAATGTCGGCAGCATCGACCCGCGGCTGCCGATAACGTTGCCGAAGCGCACTGAGAGAAACCGCATGCCGCTCTCTTCTGCGGCCCAGGCCGTGAGCTTCTCGGCGACGCGCTTCGAGTGCCCCAGCACGCTGGTGGGGTTGGCAGCCTTATCGGTCGACACGTTGACGAAGTGAGTGACGCCCACGCCCATCGCAGCGGTCAGCACGTTCAACGAGCCCAGCACATTGGTCTTCCAGGCCTCGTCGGGGTACTGCTCGAGCATCGGCAAGTGTTTTAACGCAGCCGCGTGGAAGACGACCTCGGGTCGACGCTCGTCGAAGATCGCGTGCAGCTGCTCGACGTCACGGATGTCGGCGAGAACGACGTCGTTCGTGTCGAGCAACCCATGGCCTGCGGTTCCGAGTTGGGCCATCTGCAGTCCGGTCTCGTCGCGGTCGAGCATGATCAACTCGCTCGGGCCGAACTTCGACAGCTGGCGGCAGAGCTCTGAGCCGATCGAGCCGCCGGCTCCGGTGACGAGTACCCGCTTGCCGGTGATGTAGCCGGCGATCAGCTCGACGTTTGTGTCGACGGGATGCCGGCCGATGAGGTCTTCGATGCTGATGTCGCGTACGTCGGTGGCGGCCTGCTCGCCGCTCATCAGGGCGTTCAATGACGGCGTCACCGCGACACGCGCGCCTGCACGGGCCGCGCGGTCGCTGATCTTGCGCAACACGACGCTGTCGGCCTGTCCGATGGCGACGACGACCATCGTCGCTCCAGTGCGTCGCACCGCGTCGGCCACCTCCGAGGTGGGACCGACGACCGGCACCCCGCGCAGGATCAGGTTCTTCTTCGCCGGGTCGTCGTCGAGCAGCCCGACCGGACGGATCGGCGATGCAGGGTCGGTCGTCATGTTGTGCAGCAGCTTGTCACCGAGAAAGCCGGCACCGACGATGAGTGCGGGCTCGGCATCTTCCCCCGGCTTGCGGGAGCGATCGAGTACGAGACGAGCGATGTATCGCACACCGAACATCAGCAGCAGCACGATCGGCGCGGCGAGGAACATCGTTCCGCGCGGAATACTCACGACTGTGCCCACGGTGACGACGATCAGACCGAGAGCGGCGGTGATGCTCAGCACGATCAACGCGAGTAGACGCACCTCGTCAAAAGAGCCGTAGGGGTAGCGACCGCGGTACAGCTTGGTCACGAAGCCCGCGACGACGTGCACACCAGCTGCCACGAAGGCAAGACTCAGCGTTGCGAGCCAGCCGTCGATCGGCGTCGCGAACTCGAATCGCAGCGAGACGGCGAGCAGGACCCCGATCGCCCAGGCCGCGGCGTCGACGACCGCCGCCGCCACTCGCCGGCGTCGGCGCATCACCGGTGCGTTCGACAGAATGTCGATCTCTCCGGTCGCAGGCGCGACGATATCCACCTTCTCAGCCGTCATGGATCCCCCTCATTCGGCTTTTTCCCACCCCATGTTCGCATACATCTGTGGTGGCTCATGCGTCAAGGCCTCCGATCACTCTGAGGGGAGATTGTCGGAACCCTCCGAGTTCGCGGGTGGATCCGTCGGCGTCGGGTCGGCTGGCGGCGGATCAGACGGCGCCGGGTCGGAGGGCGTCGGTGATGGCTGAGGCTGTGGTCGGGGGCTCTGCGTGCGAGGCTGGTCAGCCTCTGCCTCTCGTCGTGCCCGCTCTTCGCTTACGCGGTCGGCATACACCTGACCAGCCTCGAGCGCGACGACGGCGTCTCGATACGCGAAGAGCGCTACGGCGCCACTCTCGCTGAGCAGGTCAGCTGCGGCCACGGCCTGGGCCGCGGCCGCAACTGCATCCTTCAGCTTCTTGTCGGCATCCGGATTGCCGTCGACACTCGCCTGCGCCGCTTTCGGGAAGGTGGCCGCGAACGTCGCCAGCTGTGCTGTGAACGTCGCGGTGCGGGCATCTAGCGCCGCGCGCTGAGCTCGCACCTCCGCTGCCGCCCGATCGATCTCCGACAGCTGCAGCTGCGCGGCGTCGATCGCCGCAGCCACATCGGTCAGCGAGCTTTCGTCGGTCCTGGCGCGCGCATAGGCCGTCGTCGGGGCAGGCACGCTCATTGCGCCGACATCTGCGCGGTATGCGTCGACCGCGGCGAGTGCGTCGTCGAGAGCTTTGCCATCGGCGATGGGGATGGTGCGCGCGTCTCGCGGCGCCTCGGTCTCGCCCGGCGGGATGTCTGCCGGATCGGTCGCCGTGCGCACGGTCTCAAGGGCGGGGCGCAGCTGCGCAGCGGCCGCATCGGCATCGGCGATCGACGCAGTGAGGCGCTCGCGCGCCGCGTCGAGACCGGCGCTCGCGCTCGCGATGGTCTTCTCGTCGGCCTTCAGCGCGCGTAGGGCATCGGTGACCGGACTCGCCGTCGCCGCCTGCACCCCACCCGCGATTCCGGTTGCCGCCAGGGCGACCACGGCCAGACCCGCCGCGGCCACGTTGATGAGGTCGCGGCGCCGCCGGGGGCGCCGAGTGTCAGCGAGCGATGCGGGCGGCACGGTGCCGAGAGGCTTGGCATCCGCCACCGCCGAGTCGACCATGGCCACGAGCGCGGGCCGCGCCGACGCGCGGTGCGTGCGGTCGAGCTCTTCGCGGCGGTCACCGAGCAGCTGCTCGAGTCGCTGACTCGTCTGCTGGTCGTCGACAGCGGCGGGGGTCTCACTCCGGCGCGCGCCGCCGGAAAAGAGGTCTTCGAGTGTGCTCATCATCATTCCTGTCGCGCGGCGAACGTCGCCTCGGCCGGGCACCGATACCCTCGAAGGATACCCGGGGGGTCGTCCTCCGTGTCTTCCCACAGGAGCCCCATGGATCTGCGCGACTTCATCCGTGTGCTTCGGCGACACCTCGTCGTGATCGTCGCTGCCGTCGTGATCGGCCTGTGCAGCGGTGCGGTCGTCGGTCTGACGACGCCGCAGCGGTACGAGGCATCGACCCAGCTGATGGTGAACGTCGACACGGGAGGCGACTCGACCGCGGTCGAGCTCACCCAGGGCGGCAGCTATGCGCAGCAGGTCGTCGAGAGCTATCGCAGCGTGCTGACCAGCTCGCTCGTGCTGCAGCCGGTCATCGACGACCTGGGACTCAACGCGACCCCCGACACCCTCGCTCGATCGGTGAGCACCAGTGTGGCGCCCAACGGCGTCATCATCACCGCCACCGTGAGCCACGCCAATCCCGGCCAGGCCGCGCGCATCGCGAACGCCATCGGCGACAGCTTCGCCACGATGATCACCGACCGGCTCGAGCGCCGCGAGCAGAACACGTCGTACCAGATCCGCATCGTGCCGGTGCAGCCCGCCACCGTGCCGACCCGGCCCGCCGCGCCGAACCTGCCGCTCTCGATCGCGCTCGGCGCGATCCTCGGGCTGGGCGCGGGCATCGGCATCGCCCTGCTGCGCGAAGTGCTCGACCGCCGTATCCGCACCCTCATCGATGTCGAGAAGGCGGTCACCGCACCCGTGCTGGGCGGCGTGGCGTTCGACCCGCAGGCATCCGCCCGCCCACTCATCGTCGCGAACGCACCGCTCGATCCGCGAGCCGAGGCGTTCCGCAGCCTGCGCACCAACCTGCGCTTCCTCTTCCCGCCGCACGAGACGGGCGTGTTCGTCGTCACCAGCGCGGGGCCCAGCGAGGGCAAGTCGACCACCGCGGCGAACCTGGCGATCGCGCTGGGCGAGGCGGGCTACCGTGTCGCGCTCGTCGACGCCGACCTGCGCAAGCCGCGTGTGGCCCCGCTCTTCGGCATCGAGGGCGCCATCGGCCTCTCCGACGTGCTGATCGGCCGCGTCGCGGTGAACGACGTGATGCAGCGCTGGGGCCGAGGCACGTTCTTCGTGCTGCCGTCGGGCACGATCCCCCCGAACCCGGCAGAACTTCTGGGGTCGGATGCCATGATCACCCTCATCGATGATCTGAAGGCCGCGTTCGACGTCGTCATCATCGATGCGCCACCGGTGCTGCCGGTGACCGACGCCGCGGTGCTGTCGCGCCTGACCACCGGTGTGCTGCTGGTGGCCGCCGCCGAGGCGACCACCACCGACAACCTCACCGCCGCCGCCGCGCGCGTCGAGGCCGCCGAGGGTCGGGTGCTCGGCACCGTCGTGACGATGCTGCCCATCCGAGGGGCTGACAAGACCGCCTACGGCACTTACGGCTACGGGGCACTCGCCAAGGCGTGATCCGGCAGACGGTTACCCGTGTGGGAGAATCGAAAAGTTGCCTGAACTGGGCTGGCTGGAATTTGAGGAGAAGACCCGCGTGGAGCTTCGCGACTACGTCCGCATCCTGCACAAGAACTGGATCCTGATACTGATCCTGCTCGTGCTGGGTCTCGCCGGCGGTGCCGGATACGCCGCCCTGCAGGCCCCGAAGTACGTGGCATCCACCCAGCTGTACGTGTCGGTGCGCACCGAGGGCGCCGCCACCGGCGATCTCGTGCAGGGCACCACCTTCGCACGGCAGATGGTGACCAGCTACGTCGACGTCGTCAACACCGCGCTCGTGCTCGACCCCGTCATCGACGAGCTGGGTCTTGACACGACCGTCGCCGGGCTCGCCTCGCGCGTCAGCGCCACTACGCCGCTCAACACCGTGCTCATCGACATCTCGGTCACCGACGGTGACCCCGAGCAGGCGGCGAAGATCACCAACGCCGTCGCCGACAGCTTCGCGGGCGTCGTGCAGAGCACGCTCGAGCGCCCGACCGCCGAAGGGGCGAGCAGCCCGGTGTCGGTCACGGTCACCGAGCCTGCCGTCGCACCCACCGCGCCGAGCGCACCCAACGTGCGCATGCTCATCCTGCTCGGCGGTCTGCTCGGTCTGGCGCTCGGCGTCGGACTCGCGATGCTGCGCACCGTGCTCGACACTCGCATCCACACCCTGCACGACCTCGAAGACATCACCGACCGGCCGATGCTCGGCGGCATCGCCTTCGACCCCGAGGCGCAGAAGCGCCCGCTCATCGTGCACGCCGACCCCCGCAGCCCGCGAGCCGAGTCGTTCCGCACGCTGCGCACCAACCTGCAGTTCCTCGATGTCGAAGGCGGACCGCGCATCTTCGTCGTCTCGAGCGCGGGCCCGGGTGAGGGCAAATCGACCACGACGGCGAACCTGGCGATCGCGCTCGCCGAGACCGGTGCCCGCGTGGCCCTGGTCGATGGCGACCTGCGCCTGCCGCGCGTGGCCGACTACATGGGCCTCGAGGGCGGCGTCGGCCTCACCGACGTGCTGATCGGCCGTGTCGACGTCGCAGACGCCCTGCAGAAGTGGGGAACGCACGAGCTGTTCGTGCTCACCAGCGGACGCGTTCCCCCAAACCCGAGCGAGCTGCTCGGCTCGTCGGCGATGAATCAGGTGCTGAAGCCGTTGGGCGAGTACTTCGACTACGTGCTCATCGACGCTCCCCCGCTGCTGCTCGTGACCGACGCCGCCGTGCTGGGCAAGAAGACGCGCGGAGTGATCCTCGTCGCGGCATCGGGCAAGACGAAGAAGCAGGAGCTTGTCGGCGCCGTGCGCAGCCTCGCCACCGCCGGCGTCGACCTGCTGGGCACCGTCGTGACTATGCTGCCGACCAAGGGGCCGGACAGCTACGGGTACGGCGCGTACACGTACGGTTCGACGCACATCGTGGAGCAGGCGGAGCCTGAGCTGAGCGCGAAGCAAGCCAAGCCGAAGCGGCGCGGGCGGGTGAAGGCGGGGGCTCGCTGAGCCTACGCTTTTAAGGACGCTGGCCCTGTGTTTTTCGCAGGCAGCCAGCGTCTTTCGTCATTCTTGGAAACTCTCGAAGACTATTTGTTGCGTTACGCGCGTAACCACTAGTAGAGTCACAAACACGGCCATTGGGGAGCCGTGTGCGGATGGGGATTCGCACTGGGAATTTTTGATCTGGGGAGATCATGGGGACGCGTATTGGCTACGCCGCGGGTGCTTTCGACCTGTTCCATGTCGGACATCTGAACATCCTTCGTCACGCGCGAGAGCACTGTGATGTGCTCGTCGCCGGTGTTGTGAGCGACGAGATGCTTCGCACCGTGAAGGGCATCGAGCCCGTCGTTCCGACGGCCGAGCGCGCAGAGATCGTGCGGCACATTTCGTACGTCGATGAGGTCTATATCGAGACCCGGCCCACGAAGATGGAAGCGTGGCACGACGTGCAGTTCACTCACTTCTTCAAGGGTGACGACTGGCGAGGCACCGAGAAGGGGCTGGCTCTCGAGCGCGAGTTCGCGACCGTCGGCGTGGAAGTCGTCTACTTCCCGTACACGGTGCACACTTCGAGCTCGATACTGCGCCGCGCACTCGCCGCGCTGGTTGAGACGCCGATGGCGGTGACGGTGTGAACGGCGATGAGTCGCGAGGTCCGCCGGCTTGACGGTCTGATCGTCTCGCCTTTTGAACGTGGATGTGGCTGGGGAGCCGCATCCGCTCCGTGAACTGGGGTCACGGGATCCGAACCGGGGGGCCGGTTCGGTAACGACCTGCTGTTTCGACGGCAGATACTGGGGAAAGTCTGGGGAAATGACGCACTGGGGTTTGCGTACGAAAACGGCTCGGGGAGCCTCGGAATGACTTCCGTCGAAGACGTTCTGGGGTTGAGCGGCACTGGGATCGATCGTCCTGCAGTCGCTGCTCCACGAGCTCTGCGCGCGGTGCCCGACTTCGTCGTGGCACCGCGCGCGACAACCAATCTGGAGCAGAGGCGCCGCTGGGAACGGCACTACCGCATGCTTCTCCACGCCACGGATGCCAGCGCGATCGCCCTCACGGTAGGGCTGACCGTCAGCATCCAGATCCAGCTGGGTGCCAGCCTGCTCGACTCCGCCGCTCGGGCCTCCCTCCTGAGTATTTTGTGGTTGGCGATGCTCGGGGGCACCCATACACGCGACGCCGCTCTCTTCCGCCCGAGTGCGGTGGAGTACCGTGGCGTCGCGCGCGCCACCGGCTCAGCATTCGGCGCTCTGGCCATTGGCGACGCGCTCATGAGCCTGCATGGAATGCAGCTGCTCTTGCTCGTCGCCCTCCCCTCAGGGCTGGGGCTGCTGGTGCTGAGTCGGTGGTCGTGGCGTCGGTGGCTGATGGCGCAGCGCGCGCAGGGAGTGTTCTCCTCTCGCACCCTGGTCGTCGGTCATCGCGATGACGTCGAGTACGTGATCGCAAACCTCAGCAGGCCGAACTCAGCGGGGCTGCGGGTCGTTGGAGTCACGCTGCTCGACGGCGACGCGAAAGAGCTCGTCGTGGGTGACGGAGCCTATCCCGTTCTGGGAGACGTGAACTCGGTGGGTACAATCGCCCGCGAACTCGGTGCTGACACCGTGGTCGTCGCCAGCCGTCCACGTAGCGACGCCGACTTCGTGAAGAGGCTGAGCTGGCAACTCGAAGGAACGGCTGCCGAACTGGTCCTCTCGAGCAGACTCGCCGATGTCGCGGGACCGCGCCTGTCTTTCGAGGCGCTCGACGGTCTGCCCCTCATCCGCCTGCAGATACCGACCTACTCCGGTGGACAGCATCTGCTCAAGCGCGGACTCGACATCGTGGTCGCCTGTTGTGCGCTCATCCCGATCGCTCTGGTCTACCCTGTTCTGGCTTTGCTGATCAAGCTCGATTCCCCCGGCCCTGTGTTCTTCTTCCAGGAGCGGGTCGGGCGTGACGGACGACTGTTCAAGATGGTGAAATTCCGCTCGATGCGCACGGATGCCGAGCAGCAACTCGCCGCGCTACGTGAGCAGAACGAGGGTTCGGGACTCCTCTTCAAGATGAAGGAAGATCCGCGCGTCACCCGCGTCGGCCGGGTGCTGCGCAAGCTGTCGCTCGACGAGCTGCCCCAGTTCTGGAATGTGCTCATCGGCGACATGAGCGTCGTTGGACCGCGTCCCCCGCTCCCCAGTGAGGTCACAGGCTATGACGGCAAGGTGTTCCGCCGGCTCTACATCAACCCCGGCATCACGGGGCTTTGGCAGGTCTCGGGGCGCAGCGACCTGTCGTGGGACGAGAGCGTGCGACTCGACCTGCGCTACGTCGAGAACTGGTCTGTGATGAGCGACCTGCAGATCATGTGGCGGACAGCGAAGGTCATGCTGCGACCGAGCGGGGCATACTGATTCCATGCCGACTGCACCATCGGACCACTCCGTCCTCATCATCGGAATCAACTACACACCCGAACCGACCGGCATCAGCCCCTACACAACGGGGATGGCAGAGGGACTGGCACAGCGCGGCCACCGTGTCTCCGTCGTGACGTCCTACCCTCATTACCCATGGTGGCACGTGCCGACTGCCCACCGTTCGCTGCCAAGGTCGAGCGAGATCAACGGGGTACGCGTGCGCCGCGTGAAGCACTACATCCCACGGCGTCCGAACAGCGTGCGTCGGGCCGCGTTGGAGCTCGCTTTCGGGCTGCGCGCAGTGTTAGCGCGATGGGGTCGACCGGATGTGGTGGTGCTGATCTCACCGGCTCTACTAGCGTCCCGAATACTGGCGCTGAAGGCTCAGCTCCGAGGCATTCCGGTCGTCACGTGGGTGCAGGACATCTATACGCTTGGCGTGGGCGAAGCCTCCACTGGGAGGGGCGGTCGCCTGATCGCGCGCGTGGAGCGGAAGCTCGCGGACGCTTCCGCCCGAGTGGTCGTCATCCACGAACGGTTCCGTCGCATGTTCCTTGAGGGCATCGGAACGGCTTCTCCCCTGGACGTGGTTCGAAATTGGTCGCACGTTCCCGACATCCCTCGTGCGGCGCGCTCCGAGACCCGCCGCGCGATGGGATGGGGAGACGACGAAGTGATAGCTCTGCACGCCGGCGCCATGGGCGCCAAACAGGGTCTTGAGAACGTCGTGCACGCAGCGCGCGAGGCGACGAAGCGAGGCTCCAAGGTGAAGTTCGTGCTCCTCGGTGATGGCAACCAACGAGCGCATCTGGAATCTCTCGGCGCGGACCCGAGCCTGGAATTCGTGGATCCTCTTCCGGATGATCGGTTTCTCAGCACTCTCGCGGCCGCTGACGTGCTGCTTGCGAACGAACGTCCCGGCTTGACGGAGATGTCTGTTCCGAGCAAGCTGACGACCTACTTCGCAACCGGCTTGCCGGTGGTGGCCGCCGTCGACTCTTCCAGCACTACCCACGACGAGATCCTTGCGTCGGGAGCGGGTCCCGTTGTTCCAGCCGGTGACCCGGAAGCCCTTGTAGACGCCATTGAATCGCTGGCTGCTCGTCCGGAGGCTGCCGCTGCACACGGCGCTGCCGGTCGAGCGTATCGAGCCGCGCACCTCACACCTTCGGCGGCGATAGATGCGTTCGAGCGCACGCTGACGCAGGCCATCGCCGGCTGAGTTCTACGGCCAGCTGATCGGGTGCCAGAGCTTACGCTGCTTTGAAGGTGATGTCCGAAAACTCCACTGCCAGCGACGACTCGTAGTCTTTGAAGAGCCGGATCCACGGGCCTCGCCACCTGGCGTCAGTCACGTCGATGGAGGCCGGCGATCCCAACCGCCGAATGCGGATGCGGGCCCCCTCAGCGTCAATCCGGAGAACTACCTTCTCGCCGGCGCGCGGTGCCGCTCCCAGTTGCTCGCCGAGCACCGTGCCCACCCGGCCCGCATCGCGTTCCAGCACACGCAGGGTTCCATCAGCGCCCAGGTGCACTTCGTATCCGCTCGAATCTCCTCGCTCACTCTCGCCGCCCGGAGCATCCGCCGTCAGTCCGAACACCACACCGGCCGTGCCTGCGTCGGGCGCCTTATCCGGCCATCGCATCGTGAGTTCCATGCTGGCCAGAGTGAGCCCCGGACGTGCCAGGGATCCCATCAGGTAGCTGCGCTGCCCACCGCTCTGCACACGGACCGCACCGCGTTCGGGAATGATGGCGGGCTGCGCGTGCCAGCCCAGCCGTTGGAATCCCGAAGGCAGGTCACCGGCGGCTCGGCGTCCGGACCGGAAGTCGTCAGAACTGCTGCGCTTGTCGCCTGTCAGGTAGGGGATGTTGGAGCACATCTTTCCAGCGACTCCCATCCGGTTCAGTCGGGCGACCTCTGAATTGAAGTGCACCTCCCAGCAGATCACCGGTGTGCCGGTCGCAACGACCCGTGTCAGCTCGTCGTCACTGATCTGGGTCGGAACACCCAGAGCATCGAAGCGAGCGGCGAACTCATCCAGTCGTCCCATCTGTTCTGAGTCGAAGTAGCCCCAGGCTGCGTAGCCTCGTTCCTTCACCATGGCGATCTGCTTCGCCGGCGCCCATTGCTTCCACACAAAGCGCTCAGTGGATCTCGGCTGTGCATCCATCATGTCCAGCAGTGCCCGGGTGTTGCTGCCCTGCTTGTCTTCGATGAAGATCAGTACGTCCTTCCTCAAAACGGCGAAGACATCCTCCAATCTGCTCACCGGTTCGAGCGGGGTGTCGGGCCCCAGCCACGTTCTTGCATCCACATGCAGCTGGCTGATCTCGTTCCACGTCATCTCGCCGATGTTGCGCTGTACACCGAGTGTTCTGGAAGCGGAGAGGTCATGGTGGCACACCAGCACGCCGTCCGATGTCGCGCACACGGACACCTCCACCGCGTCTGCTCCGGCTTCCAGTGCGGACTGGTAGGCGGTCAGGGTGTGCTCCGGCCAGTTGTCACCGCTGCCTCGGTGCGCGACGAAGAAGCTCTTGCTACTCAGCATCTGGGACACAGTGGTTGGGACGGCAGCAGCCGACGCCAACGGAGTTGACGTCGGCTGCTGCCGATGTTTCACAGGCGATGGCGAGCACGCGGTGAGGAGCGCTACGCCGCCGAGCGCGAGCACCGCCCTACGTGAGAGCTGGCCTGGGCCCGTCATGGCGCCGGGGTGAACTGAAGCACCAGGGTCGGACGGTACCCGGCCGAGCTCGCTTCGGAAGACCAGAGCCGCACATTGTCTGCTCCCCCGCTGGACATCCGCAACGTCTGGGTCGACCCGAGCACCGACTGGATGGCTGCTACATCGAGCTGCGCGGAGTACGCAGTGTTCATCGCGGTCGCGCCCGTAAGCTGACCGATCCGTAATCCCGCCTGCGTCGGCCGATTGTTCCAATTGATCGTGGCCTGGTCCCATCGGTCATCAGCCAGAGCGAAGTCGTGGGTGTCAGCCGAGCCTGCCGTCGGATCAGTGGAAGTTCTCACCTTCAGCTCGACGCCGCTGAGAACCGTCCCGGGAGGAGCTGTAGGCAGGTCGAAGCGGAGGAACGACTCGATCGGGGTTGTCCCCCGGGAGGACAGCTGATTCGTCGTACCGTAGAGGGTCGTCGGGGCGATCTGCGCGACCATCGAATCGGAGGTGGCATTGAGCGAGATCGTTACAGGCTTCACCGGATCCGGTCCGGGCCCTGCGACGACAGCGCTGGCAGCCGCGCTGGCGTTGCTGGCGTTACCCGCCGCGTCAGCCGCGACCACCCGGTAGTAGTACGTTCCGGGCGCCAACCCTGCATCGGCGAAGGGAGCCGATGGTCCCACACCGACCCGGTTTTCCGCGTCGGGAGCGAAGTCAGCGGCAGATCCGCGGTGGATCCGGTACTCCACTACTCCGACATCATCCGTCGACGCCGACCACGAGACCGTTGCCGTCGCACCGTTCACGGTCGCTGTGACGCCAGCTGGTGTCGAAGGTGCCGTCACGTCCGGAACCTCAGGGTCAGGGTCCGGCCCCGGGCCAGCGCCTGGTACGAAGTTGAGCACCAGAGTTGGCCTGTAGGCCGCAGTCCCGGACTCGCGAGACCAGAGCCGGAGGTTGTCCGTGCCAGCCGCGCTCGACATCTGCAGAGTCGCAGAGGTACCGAGGCTGCCAGACAGCCCTGCCGCAGACAGTCCTGCGGAGTACGCCGTGTTGACGGCCGTCGCGCCCGACAGCTCCCCCAGCACGGCAGGATCGACGCTCGTCAACCTCGAGTTCCAGGTGATCTGGGACTCCGACCACGCACCGGACGCGAGGCGCAACTGGTGAGCGTTCGCCGAGCCGGCAGTGGGATCGGTAGAAGTCCGTACTCGGAGCTGGGCGCTGTCAAGCACCATGCCCGACGGCGCCGCCGGCAGGTCGAACCGCAGGAACGACACGATCGGCGTGTCGAAACGGGACGACAGCTGGTTGGAGGTCCCGTAGGCGTTGTTGGGGTTGATCGCTGCAGCCATCGCATCCGCGGTGGCGACAACGGACATGGTCACCGGGTCCTGAGGCGCGGCGACGACCGTAGCGGATGCGGCGTCGCTGGAGACACTGACGTTTCCTGCCGCGTCCTCGGCGATCACCTTGTAGTAGTAAGTACCCGCTGTCACGCTCACGTCAGTGAAAGTCGTGGGCGCTGCCGTCGTCACTCGGTTGCTCGCAGTCGGCGTGAAGTCCGCCGATGCACCGCGATGGACCCGATATCCGACAACTGCCACATCATCCGTCGCGGGCGACCACGAGACCGTGATGTTGCTCCCGGAGACCGTTGCCACGACGTCTACAGGAGCGGTCGGCGCAGTTTCATCATCAATAACGGTAGAGGCGGATGCTGGGGCGCTGAAGTTGCCAGCAGCGTCCTGCGCAATCACCTTGTAGTACCAGGTGCCTGCTGGGACAGCGCTGTCGACGTACTCCAGTTCCGCCGTCTGGCCGAGAAGAGTGCTGCTCGAGGGGGCGAAGTCGGCCGCCGAACCTCGGTGCACCTGGTAAGCGGTGACGCCGATGTCATCCGTGGAAGCATCCCAGCTGAGCTGGACGTTCCCGTCCGACAGAGCCGCCTTGAGGGCGCCCGGCTGCGTGGGCGCGATCGCATCCACCAGGCGGTGACCCAGGCTCGTCTCGATGGACGCCTTACTGCGGTTGCCCGCTGCGTCCTCCGCTACCACTACGTAGTAGTACGTGCCCGGATCGAGGCCCTCGTCGATGAACGCAGGTTGCACGCTCTCGCCGATCTTCGTCGACGCAGAGACATCGAAGCCGGACTCCTGACCACGGTAGATGTCATACCTGGCCACACCGACGTTGTCCTCCGCTGCCGTCCAAGTGAGCGAGACATCCGTGCCCGCGGTCTGAGCGGCCAGCCCGTCAGGTATGGAAGGAGCCAGTTCATCTGCAACTGTCAACGTAGTCGCATCTGACGGCTTGCTCGGGTTGCCCGACGCGTCGATCGCAACAACCTTGTACGACACCTCACCCACGGGTGCGGACACGTCCGTGAACTTAAGAGTTGTCGTCGTGCCGAGCAGAGTGCTGCTGTCCACTGCGAAGTCCGGCGATGCGCCGCGATACACCTCATAGTGCGCAACGCCTACGTCATCGGTCGCCGCGTCCCAGCTGACTTCAATCCGGTCGGCCGCCTGCTTTGCAGTGACTGCAGCCGGCGATGACGGAGCAGAACGGTCCACGGAACCGATGGCATAGTGCTCGGCGACGACTGCGGGTGACAGCGAAGTGGAGTAGACGGCGAACTCGTCAAGGTCTCCGTTGAAGTAGAAATCAGACGGCTGGTTCGGCCAGCTGCTCAGGTTGCCTCCGCCCAAGCGCCAGTACCCCTCTCCAGTCTCCGCACCTGTGACGGCGCTGCTCGCCACCATCTGCCCATCGACGTAGAGCTGCCGACCCGTGGAGTCGATCACTCCGACGGCATGGTGCCACGCACCGTTGTTGTAGCTGTTGGCACTGGTTACGGTGGCAGCGCTTCCGATGTACGAACCCCAGATGAGACGCCCATCGTTGGTCATGTACAGGTGCTTGTCGTACCCAGATCCGTTGCCGGTCGCCGTGTTCTCGAATCCGAGGATCTTGCCTCCGGACGTCGTCGTCGTGCGGAACCAGATCTCAGCCGAGACAGTGGCCGACGGAGCCAGGCTCTGGCTGGTCGCAATGGTCCCACTGGGTGAGCCGGGAACCCGTACCGCAGCGTTGCCTTCGACGATACCCGTCACGCCCTGGACCACACCAGAAAGCGCCGTTCCGGGCGTTGTGCCGAAGTAGGAGGAGTCCTTCACCTCGGCGGTGGAGTCGGCAAGACGCCAATAGAGCAGCGGGTCGCCTTCGTGAACTGCTTTGCCGTAGTCGTCAGCAGGAACCGGGTTGGTCACCAGGTCGCGACCAGCTGCCACGTACTGAGTCGCTACCTCGCGCGCCGTCAGAGCTCTCGGGTACACGGCGGCCTCATCGATCAAGCCGCTGAAGAAGTTGCTCGAGGGCCGAGACGGCCAGCCGGAAAGGTTGTCACCCCCGATGCGCCAGACGCCCCAGTACGCCTGCTGGTTCGAGACGGCATTCGACGCGACTCGCTTCCCATCGACGTAGAGGCGCATGCCTTCAGGACCCTGAGTTCCTGTGACGAGGTGCCACGAACCGTCGTTGAGCGCCGACGGCGACGTCACGGTCACGGTGCTGCCATTGTATGCCCCGAAGCGGACGCGTCCGTCGTTCTGCATGTAGAGGTGGCGATCGTAGCTGCCGCTCAGATTCGGCGTGTTGGTGCCCGTGCGTGGACGCCCGTTGCCGTAACCGATGATCTTGCCGCCACGGTCCGTCGTGGTGTTGATCCACGCCGACACGCTGTATGTCGTCAGTCCAGGACGATACTGGTCGGTCACCAGGTAGTCGTCGACGCCATCGAGCGAGAAGGACTGCGAATTCGAGGACACTGCACTCGAGGCGGACGTCGTAGCACCTTCCATCATCTGCATCGCCGCACCGTCGGCACGTGTGGTGTTCGCTGAAGCGTCGAGGGCCCACACGCCGGAGGTCACCTGCCCCGACCACAGACCGGTCGCCCCTGCCGCTCGGACTGTGGAGTCCCAATCCGTCGTCGCTGCGACCGCTCGTGCACTTGCGGTAGCGGAGAGGCCGGAAGTGTTCGTCCCATCCGAAGCAGTGACCCGGTACGAATAGGTACTGCCTGCATTCACCGCGCTGTCGACGAAGGTGACCTGGGGGCGCTGCCACCACATGGAGCTTCCCTTGCCGGTCCAAACCGGTGTCGCGCTGTTGTTCCGGTACACGCTGTAGGTGAGGTCGCTGTCATCGGAATCGACGACAGTGCGGAACCGCACTTGAATCGTGCCATCACTGGTAGCGACGGCCGACACCACGGGAGCAGGCGGAGCTCCAACATCATCCGGTCCGAAGCGAGTCAGCCCCTGCTGCGCCTTGTTGTTGATGCGGGTGAACTCGCCACCCGTCCACATGTACTTCTTGCCCGTCGCACGCCCTTCGGCGACTGTGAGAGCACGCGGTCCGATGCCCTCGCCGATGCCGTCATTGGCTGCGGGGAACCATCCGCGCAGCTCAGCTGTGTTCGAATCCTGCGCGAGGAAGTAGTTGCGTACCCCGTCGTTGAACGCATTGATGCCGGCACAGTCGTGCGCGTGGCTGGCAGAGTAGAGGGTCTGCTCGTAGAGCAGGACGGCTTGCGTCGCCCCGAGACAGGTGTCGCGCCATACCTGGTCGCCGGTCTCCCAAGAGAACGCGGCACGACCGTCGAACACGCCACCGCCCGTACCCTCGTTTCCAATGTAGAAGCGACCGTCGTCTCCCGACCAGATGCTCTTGGTGATGGATGAGTTCGGAATGAATCCGGACGGGTAGGTGCGAAGAACCTCGCCGCCGGCGCCATTCGTTCCGGTTGCGCCGCTCACCATCGCGATCGAGTGCGAGTACTGGCCATTGATCTCGAACATGTCGCCGCCGACGACCACTTTCTGGCCGTCAGGTGAGACGGCCACTGCACGTCCTTGGCCGACGTCGGCGGGAAGGTTCGTGACAGTGCGCACGGCGTCCGCCACCCAATCGAGCAGGGCCCCCGTCGTGGCATTCAGCGCAGCGAAGCCGCGGCGGGTCTGCCCGCCCACAGTGTTGAACAGACCTCCGACGTACAACACGTTCCCGTGCTGAGCCAGCGCAGTGGCGGTCGAGGAGAACACAGCTGGTCGGAACGGCTTGACCACGCAGGCGTTCACATCGAGCGCAGCGACGCGCCCAACGTTGACGCCGCCAATGCTGGAGAAATTGCCTGCCACATAGACGACAGACTGGTCGGCGTTCGTGGTCAGTGCGAGCACCGAGGCGGTGCCGCTGCTCGCGGTGACAGCGAACTGGCAGGCGTCAGGCGCACCGGTGTCGGCATTCAAGACAGCGAGTGCTGTCTGCGCCCGCACCGTGCCAGAGACACCAGCCGGTGGTCTCAGCTGCGTGAATGTGCCTCCCGCCACCACTTTGCCACCGGACGCGGCGAGCGCGTACACCGTGCCGTTGGTCTGCCAGGTAGGCAGATCGTCCGCACTGAAGTGCACTCCGGGCGACAGCGCCGAAGCCTGCTCTGACGCTTGCACGCCGACCAGACCAGCGACAAGTGCGACGACGGCTGCACAGGCAGCCCAAGATCGTTTCCCCACGGGATCCCCATCCCTTGATGCACCCGCTCAGCAGATGCAATTCCCCAGTGACGCTGAGAAGGTGTCGCGACCCGAACCCTCCCTCGGATTCGGCTCTTCCCCTGCGTTCCACCTCAGCGCAGGGTCAGCATACATGGGACGCGGCCATTCAGGAAAGAAATTACCGCTTACACCGTTGGTCGCTCCTCGCACTATGGTTCCTCAAGAGACGCGGTCGCGATCCGGCGTGACTGCGGAGGGGATGGCTTTGTCAGATTTGACCTTCACCGCTGCGCTGGGCGCTCTGCGGGCGTCACAGAAATCACCCATCGGAATCTCGCTGTATTCGCGATACGTCAACCGACCGGTGGGGCGCGTGTTCGCGGCTGCAGCGGCCGCTGCAGGTCTCACTCCGAATGCGGTGACGGCAGCGTCGGCCGCCATGACCGCCACCGGACTGATCGTCCTTGCGGTGGCCCCGGTCACGATCGGCTGCGGGATAGTGGTCGCGCTCTGCCTGGTTGTGGGCTTTGCGCTCGACTCAGCTGACGGCCAAGTCGCCCGCCTGACCGGCCGTGGCAGCCCTGCTGGCGAATGGCTCGACCACGTCGTCGATGCGGGCAAGATGGTTGCCATCCACGCGGCTGTCCTGATCGCGGCCTACAGGAATGAGCTGCTCACTTCCGCTTGGCTGCTCATACCGCTGGCGTACATGCTGGTCGTGGTCCTCATGTTCTGCGGTATGACGCTTTTCGACCTGCTCATGCGAGCTGCAGGCGTGAAGGGATCGTCCCAGCGGAGCAGGCCTTCGACCACGCGGGCCGTCGTGCTCCTTTTCGCCGACTACGGCGTCCTTGCACTCTCGTTCACCGCCTGGGGGTTTTCCTCCGCGTTCTTCACTGCCTACGTAGTACTTGGAGCCGCGACCGCGGCAATCACCGGTCTTCTCTTGGCCAAATGGTTCCGCTCACTGTCTGCGCTGCGCTGAACATCAAGGCTCTCGCGTATCGCGTCGATAGTGCGCGAGTGCCACCGGCACGAAGAGCAATGGTGCAGACACGCCGTTCGCGATGAAGCCAGCGGCCAGGCTCGCCTCGCCGCCTCCAACATTGAAGCCCACGAGAAAAGCGGCGACAGTGATGGCGGCGATCCCGACCCGCACCCCGGTGACGCTCGCCTGATGCCCGAGCAGTCTGAGGACGATACCGTGGATCCCGGCCCAGCCGGTGAGCACCGTCCCAGAGCCTACGAAGATCAGGCCCCAGAGCAGTGAATCGTGGTCCACTCCACGCAGCGAGAACCCCGAAACCCACACGAAGAGCACAAGTCCTCCGACCACGCTCGTCGCGAGCGTGACGAGTTGCCAGCTGGCTCGCCACCCTCGGCTGATCACTGCGGCGGCACGAGCATGCGCGCTGTCCGTGGCGCCGTCGGCCAGGATATTGGTGCTGGTTGCTGAGAAAGCGAGGTTCAGTGGGCCGAGCAATGTCTGCGCGAGACGTGCACCGGCGATGAGGCGATCAGCGCCGACGCCCGAGAGGGCGATCAACGGGGCGGAGACGATGAATTGTCCGACTGCGAAGTCGATGGCCTGCCAACCTGCTGACGTTCGAAAGTCGCGATAAGAAGCAAAGGAGGACGGCCTCGGGCACGACGCCAGAATGACGAACGCCGGAACGGCCGTGGAGACACCGATCACGATCAAGAAAGCGAAGGTGGTGGCCGGCATCAGCGGCAGAAGCGTGGTGAGCGTCAGAACTGCTCGGGCGCCGTCGCCGCCTGCCACCAGCCATCGGCGGGATGTACCGATCGCTCGATACCGCACCCACTCGTACAGGACAGGCGTCGCCCCCGCTGCTCCCGCCGTGATCGCTTCCGCGGGGGGCATGGATGCGATGAGCCATGCGCCAGGCGCCAGGACCAACAATGCCAAAATGAACGCTGTCCACGCATGGCGCGCACGGACGAGTGCTCCGACGGCGACGCGCTGGTGGATGAGTGCTGGCTGCAGCAGCGCCGCTCGAACGCCCCCGACCGCCAGGGTGACGACGAGCACTAGAACCGAGAACGAGGCGAACTCGGGACCCTGCATCCGCGCTGCTCCGACCACCATTGGAATGGCGCCGGCGGCACTGGCGAACGCCTGCGCAAGCGTGAGTGGCGGTATTCGAAAGCGCAGGCTCATCGCCGGCCCGCGGCGAGGCGCACGGCTTGCTCCAGGTTCTCGCCGACAGACCGAAGACTGAACGCCGACGGAGGTTCTGCAGCGAGTTCCATTTGCGATGCCAGATAGTCGTCCTGGTGGAGGAAGCGTGACAGGGCAGCAGCGAAAGCGTCGGCGTCCAGCGGATCTATCACGGTGGCTGCGGCGCCCGCTGCGACGATCTCCTCCGCTGCGCCGTCATGCACCGACAGGACCACGGGACGTCGCGCATTGACTGACTCGAACGCCGCCAGCGACCGATAGTCACCTTGAGTAGGACAGATCACCACGTGACTGCGCTCGTAGTGGCTTCCCACGTCGCCGTGGGACACCGAACCGTGGAAGACCACTCGAGATGCGATCCCCAGGCGCTCAGCTCGTTCCGCCAAGCTCGCACGCGCGGGTCCATCGCCGACAACGTCGAGGGACCACTCACGCTGCCCGTCACCTGATGCCTCAGCCAACGCCTCCATCAGCAAGTGCAGGCCCTTGCGCTCCTGCAGGCTGTTGAGGAACAGGAAGCGCACCGGACCGCCGTCGTCACGGGCTGGGAGGGCACCGCCCGGGTCCGACGTCAAATATGGACCAACATGAACGCGTTCGTCGGGTATGCGAAGCTGAGTTGCAAGGTAGTCGGCCGTCGCCTGGTTGCTGGCGAGTTGAGCGTGGCAGCGCCGTGCAACGAACCCCTTTGTCCATCGGACTGCACCATTGTCGGCACCTCCACGAAAGCGCGGGTGCGATTCGATGAGCTGCAGAACACGCCGTCGAAGCAGGAGGGCGACCGCGATCGTCAGGAGCGCCGTCGGAGTGAACTCGACGACGATCATGACGTCTGCACGATGCCGCGCCAATCGGAACAGAGCGCGAGGTGTCGGCACCCGAATGTTCCCGGTGTAGACGAAGTCCCCAACTCTGCGATCGCGCGCCCGGCGCCAGAACCTGAGCTCCGGGCGTAGCGGCAGCTCGGGATACCGCTCGACAGGGAATCCCTCCCGTACGAAGATCGCCGTCCCCGGTATGCGCCTCCGCATCTCGTCGAACACCTGACGGAAGTACGCCAGCTCATCGCCGTAGCCGAAGGCACCGCTCACCCAGCTGACACGAAGCGGGCATGCCGCGATCATATGACCTCCCACAGGCCGGTATGGATGCATCGGCGCGCAGGGCGCAGATGCTCCGAGTGATCCTATCGCTCACGCCTGCTGTCGATGCGGCACGGCTCTCCGGCACCGCGGCATAGTATGTCGCCATGGCGCGGATGCGAAGTCTCTCGGGGTTCACCGGAGCTGGCTATGACAAGGGTCGGGGACGCGTGTGGCAGGCGGCTTGGCAGCTGTTCTCCGGCATGCTCGTGATGCCGTGGTATGTCCCGGTGCCGGTGCGGATAGCGGTCCTGCGAGCTTTCGGAGCGAACATAGGGTGCGGGGTGAACCTGCGATCCGGAGTGCGAGTGCACTGGCCCTGGAAGCTCACAATCGGCGACAACAGTTGGATCGGCGAGCGGGTATGGATCCTCAACCTGGAGCCCGTGACCGTCGGCCACGACGTGTGCATATCGCAGGACGTGCTGCTGTGCACCGGCAGCCACGATCGAACCTCCCCGACGTTCGAGTTCGATAACGCACCTATCCGGATCGGGAGTGGCGCGTGGGTTGCCGCGCGGGCCACGGTCCTTCGCGGCGTGACCATCGGCGAGAGAGCGCTCGTCGGCGCGACGGCGCTCGTCACGCGAAACGTTCCCGACGGTGAGACAGTCCTCGCCCCCCGAGCCCACTCCACGGAGCCGCGGCCATGAAGGTGCTCGGCGTAGTCACGCTGGTCAGCCCTCACGGGGAATACGGCGGTCCTACGCGGGTCGCCATCAACCAGCTCGCGGCCCTCCGGGCGCTCGGTCACGAAGTGGTCCTGGCCGGGGGGCAACGCGGGTTCCCCGACGGTCCTCCGACCGAGTTGGAAGGCGTACCCGCCCGGCTCTTTCCCGTCGTGTCCGCCCTGCCTCGCTCCGGTTTCGCGGGCCTCGCCTCTCCTGGGCTCTGGCGTGCTGTCCACCAACACCACCAGGAGTTCGACGTCATACACGTGCACGCCGCAAGGGATCTGGTGACTCTGCCGGCGGCCTATATCGCTCAGCGACGCGGAGCTCGCGTTGTGCTTCAGACGCACGGAATGATCGATCATTCCTCGAACCCGCTGGCCGTCCCCCTCGATGCGGTGCTGACACGACCGGTACTCGAGCATGCTCACGCTGTGACGTACCTGACGCAGGTCGAGAGAACGGGGCTTGAGGCAGTCGCTCGAGGGTCGGTACGGCTCATCGACCTGCCCAATGGAGTTCCGGAGGCCGACGGTGTGACGGGGCGCGCGGAAACCCCCCACGTGCTGTATCTGGCCAGGCTCGCCGAGAGGAAGCGACCTACGCATTTCGTGCAGGCCGCAGCCATTCTTGCTGCTGAATTCCCCGAGGTCCGATTCACGTTGATCGGGCCCGATGAGGGCGAAGGCCAGTCCGTGCGGGCGGCCATCGAGCGTTCCGGCTACAGCGATCGCATCCGCTGGGAGGGTGCGGTCAGCATGAGTGACACGATGTCACGCATGCGCCAGGCCACGGTCTACGTTCTGCCCAGTGTCGACGAGCCCTACCCGATGTCTGTCTTGGAAGCGATGTCTACGGGGTTGCCAGTGATCGTGACAGACACCTGCGGGCTCGCGTCGTTCGTCACCGAGAACGATGCGGGAACCGTCATCAGCGACTCGGTGTCGGACCTCGCCAATGCCATGCGCGAGCTGATCGCAGACCCGGATCGGGCATCGATAATCGGTGGTCGCGGCCGCCGTGCAGTACGCGAGAAGCGGAGCATGGCCGCCATAGCGCGTCGACTGGAGCAACTCTACCTATAGGATCACTCGTGTCGGGGCCAGATGGGGACGCCCGACACGGAGTGGGCAGCGAAGCAGCGTGCCGCCCGAAGTTAAGGGGAACAGAGTGACTAAACGCGCATTCATCACGGGGATCACGGGCCAGGACGGGTCCTACCTTGCCGAATTGCTTCTCAGCAAGGGATACGAAGTACACGGCATGATTCGCCGAGCTTCGACGTTCAACACATCTCGGATCGATCACCTGTACGTCGATCCTCACAGCGACGATGCGAAGCTCTTCCTGCACTACGGCGACCTGAGCGACGGCGCACGCCTGACCACGCTGCTCGCCAGTATCCGCCCTGACGAGGTCTACAATCTCGCTGCGCAATCTCACGTTCGCGTGTCATTCGACGAGCCCGAGCACACCGCGGACACGACCGGGACCGGTTCGATCCGTCTGCTCGAGGCTGTGCGGATGTCAGGAATCGAGACGCGCTTCTACCAGGCGTCTTCCTCCGAACTGTACGGGGCTACTCCGCCGCCGCAGAACGAAGAGACGCCCTTCTATCCGCGTTCGCCGTATGCGGCTGCGAAGCTCTACAGCTACTGGATCACCAAGAACTATCGCGAGGCTTATGGCATGTTCGCGTCCAACGGCATCCTGTTCAACCACGAGTCCCCGCGACGCGGCGAGACTTTCGTCACCAGGAAGATCACTCGCGCCGTCGCAGCAATCAAGGCCGGACGGCAGGACCATGTCTACATGGGCAATCTCGATGCCGTACGCGACTGGGGGTACGCCGCAGAGTACGTGGAGGGCATGTGGCGGATGATGCAAGCCGACGAGCCTGATGATTTTGTCCTCGCGACGGGCACCGGCACCACCGTGCGGGAATTCCTCGAAACCGCCTTCTCACACGCTGGTCTCAACTGGCAGGATCACGTTCGGTTCGACGAACGCTACCTTCGACCGACGGAAGTGGACGCCTTGATCGGTGATCCGCGAAAGGCCGAGGAGAAGCTCGGCTGGAAGGCGAGCGTGGGACCGTTGGAGCTCGCGCGCCTCATGGTCGACGCGGACATCGAGGCGCTGGAGCACGCAGGAAACCCGTGGATCGATCGTGTGTCGCTCGCCGGGTGGGTAGCAGCCTAATGAGCGATTCCATCGACTATTCGCCTACGCGGCTCGACCGGGAAGCACCCTTCTATGTGGCCGGACATCGCGGTCTCGCAGGGAGTGCGATGTGGCGAGCTTTGGAGATCGCTGGTTTCACTAACCTCGTCGGGCGCACGTCCAGCGAATTGGATCTCAAGAACCGCGAGGCCGTCTTCGAGTTCTTCCGTCAGAGCAGGCCCAAGTACGTTGTTCTCGCGGCCGCGAAAGTCGGGGGGATCCTGGCGAACAGCACTTACCCCGTCGACTTCCTCAGCGACAATCTGCGGATACAGACGAATGTGATGGACGCCGCACGCGAAGCAGGTGTAGAGAGGCTGTTGTTTTTGGGCTCCTCGTGCATCTATCCGAAGCTGGCGCAACAGCCGATCCGCGAGGATGCTCTGCTCACCGGCCACCTCGAGCCGACAAATGACGCCTATGCGATAGCAAAGATCGCCGGCATCCTGCAGGTACAGGCAGTGAGGAAGCAGGACGGGCTGCCCTGGATATCGGCGATGCCCACGAATCTCTACGGCCCGAACGACAACTTCTCACCGCTCGGCTCTCACGTTCTCCCGGCGCTGATCCGACGTTACGACGAAGCCGTCTCCGAAGGGGGACAAGCGGTCACGAACTGGGGCACGGGCTCCCCCCGGCGGGAGTTCATGCACGCTGACGACCTCGCGTCCGCCCTGTTGCACCTGTTTGAGAACTACGACGCTCCCGAGCACGTGAACGTCGGGACTGGCAGCGATGTCACCATCCGGGAGATCGCTGAGACGATCGGCGATCTCATGGGCTTCAACGGCGAGACGAATTGGGACACGACGAAGCCTGACGGCACGCCTCAGAAGCTACTCGATGTCTCCAAGCTCGCTGCGTCCGGATGGACCGCCAATATCAGTCTGCGGGATGGACTGCGAAGCACGATCGACTGGTATCGCGCTCACGCCCGAGAGGTTCGGCGCTGACGAGTCGACTGTCTCGTGTTCGTCGGCACCCCTGGCGCTGACAAACACGAGGCAGGCGACTGTGAGCAGCAGCGGCCCTGTCGCCTGGAGGAGCGAGCCCCGGAGCAGGATGGTCGTGAAGACGGGCAGGATCGCGCCTGCGATCGCCCAGGAGCCGCTGATGCGAAGCGCTACCACGATGCGCGAATCCATGGCTCGCGCGCCGAGACCGAAGGCGAGGAACGCCAGAACCACGGCGATGATTCCCCCGTTCACGATGGCCTCAGCCCAAATCGGTGCGGACAGATTGTCGAATGAGTAACCGCGGTACTCGGCGAGCATGATGCCGGTGTCTGTGGGTTTGTCGGCCCAGAGCGCCCTCGGGACCCAGAAGAGCACGCTGCCGGCGAACTGGCGAAGCGGGACGACCAATCCATCGACCCAGAAGGATATGGAGTTCGCCACCTGCCAGAACGCGTCGTAATCGGGGTTCGACAGATATTCGGTGAAGAATCCCGTACGCGTTGCGACGCCCCCGTCCACTCTGCGGAAAGCGTCGGCCAAGGGGAATACGAAGAGGAAGCCCGCGATGACCGCGAGCATCGCGATGCGCGCCCGACGCTGGTTGGCGAGGACTCCTGCATAGACAGCCAGGGCAAAAGCGATTGTGCCGAACGAATAACGCGCGCTTGTCACCGGGTTGACGATGAGCAGCAGGACACATGTTCCCGCTATCGCTGCGGCAAGAGTCAGCTGTCGACTGAGCGGTGTTCTGCTGGACCGGCGCCACTGAATCATCGCACCCACTGCCACGACCATGGGATAGATTCCGCTTGCGTAGATGAGGCTGCGAACAGCGGGATCTGGCCAAGCCGCGGCCCGGGCTGCGGCCGCCCCATCCCGGCTCCCCTGGAAGATGGTCACCCCGAGCCGAGCTACGACGAAAGCACTTAAGGCCATGGCCACGAAGAACAGCGTCATCGTGCGCCACTTCGAAATTGTTCGAGGCTTCAGTTGTTCTCGTCGTCGGCGTACATGCTCACGCTGCATCCAGGCGAGCCGTCCGATTTCATAACATACGATCCCCAGCGCCACGACCCCGGCGGCGGGAAGGTCGAGGCCTGGATCGACCCCGGGTGTGGTCGTCGAGGTGAGGCCGGAGCGAATCTGTGCCGTTGGCGCGATGCCCATGAAGATGTAGGTGAACAGCCAGAAGAAGAAGTCGAACAAGCGCGGAAGACCGGCAACCCAGAGAAGTGAGAGGCGCACTCCCGCCCACACCATGATGGCGAGCGTGACGATCCACGCCTCACTACGTGCCACGTCCTCGACATCCGCGATGAGGAAGGCTGGCAGGCCGACAGACAGCACGGAGAAGGACATCACCAGCAGCACCCAGTGCATGCCTGTCGATCTCCGGAGACTGGAGGCTGGTCGGTTGGCGCTGGCCACTCGCACATCGCTGCCGTGAGTCTGCATTGTGTCGGTACCGTTCAGTGCGCTGAGTGTCGGCGTCTCGCCGCGTCAGCGGCCAAAGATATCATGGGAGGCACCCGCGGACATTCGTAGGGGCGATGCCGAACATCGGTGTGGGGGGCGACGCATGGAATCCAACAGCTTGCTGCGACTGGTGCGCTATCACTGGGGCGTAGTCGTGCTGTGCCTCGTCGTCGGTCTGACCGGCGGATGGGTGGCGGCGCAGACGACGCCTCGAGAGTACACGGCGAGCGCTGACGTCTTCGTCACCGCTACCGGCGGTGCGAACACGGGTGAGATCGCGCAGTCCACGAACTTCTCTCAGCAGCAGGCGCGGAACTTCGCCGCCATCGCAACGCGTGAAGTGGTCTTGGCACCGGTGGTCAAAGACCTGAAGCTCGAGTCCACCGTGCGTCAGCTGCGTCAGCAGGTATCCGCATCCGTCGGTTTGAACACGAGCGTCATCGCCATTTCGGTGAGTGACGAATCTCGCGACCGCGCGGCTGCGATAGCGAACTCCGTTTCGATGAATCTGTCCGAAGTGGTGCCTGCGTTGACTCCGCGTGTTCAGGGGGATTCGCCGGTGAGGCTGCAGGTCATCGAGTCCGCCGTTCCGCCGGTAAAACCTTCAGCGCCCAACGTTCCCCTCATGCTCATCATGGGACTTTTGTGCGGTGTGTTGTTGGCGACCGCGACGGTTGTCGTGCGAGGGGTGCTCGATGCGCGCGTGCGGTCCTCGACGCAGCTGTCCGAACTGCTCGGCGCGCCAGTCATCGGCTCTGTCGGCTATGACCGGAAAGCGAGCCGACAGCCAGTCGCGATGAAGGACGGTCGGTCCCTTCGCGCTGAGGAGTACCGACAGATTCGAGCGAACCTCAGATTCTTGCAGTCGGGAGAGCGCCACAAGGTGTTCGCCATCACGTCGGCGAATCCGGGGGAAGGCAAGAGCTCGACTTCCGCGAACGTGGCGGCGGCACTGGCTGCTTCCGGGCTGAAAACCTGCCTCGTCGAGGCAGACCTGCGTC
The DNA here is from genome assembly GCF_044748505.1 of Microbacterium sp. NPDC089987. Taxonomy (NCBI): domain Bacteria; kingdom Bacillati; phylum Actinomycetota; class Actinomycetes; order Micrococcales; family Microbacteriaceae; genus Microbacterium; species Microbacterium sp. NPDC089987. The sequence goes on along the minus strand of NZ_JBIVGE010000001.1, from coordinate 288,281 downwards.
GTCCTACCCTCAGCGGAATTCTCGACCTCCCGGAGCGAAGGGGACTGAGTGACGTCATCGCGGGCGATGTCTCTGCGATGGATGCGCTAGTTCCGTGGGGGGACGATGGGGTGAGTGTACTCCTGTCCGGCACCATCCCACCGAACCCAAGTGAGCTGCTGGAGTCAAGCATGGCTGCCGAGGCTCTGCGACAGATTCGCTCCCATTTCGACGTGACCGTCATTGACTGCCCTCCGCTCAACCCCGTCTCGGATGCGGCCGTTGTGGCGCGAATGTTCGGGAGCGTCATCTTCGTCGGGGCGTCGGGAACGCTTCGGGTGCGCGACCTGCGCAGGGCAGCCGAGCGGCTGTCCGGTGTCGGTGCGACCGTCGAAGGGGCGATCTTCAACTTCGCTCGGACCCGCTCAAGCAGCCGCTATCGCTACGACTCCACGCGTACCAGCAGCACGGCACCTGCGAACGCTCCCGGCGTCCGCCGCCGCCGCGGCGCCCTTCCCGCGGAGGATCGCGAGTCAGGAGAGCTATTCTCGCCCGCTGACGGGCGCGAGGTGTCGTGACCGCCGACGTCGAAAGGGTGCTGTTCGTCTGCACGGGGAATATCTGCAGATCTCCGTACCTGGAGCTGCGTCTCAGAGCTGGTCTCGCTCGACTCGGACGTCAGGACATCCTCACCGCTTCCGCTGGCCTGCAAGCCTTAGTCGGGCATCCGGTGAGCCGACCGCTCGCCAAGAGGCTGCAGACCGTGAACATCGATGCTGCACGGCATCGTGCTCGTCAACTGGTCCAGGCGCACGTAGAACAGGCAGATCTCATTCTCACGGCAACGCGGAATCAGCGTCGAATGGTCTCCCAGCTCCTTCCCGAAGCGGCGGATCGTGTCTTCACCGCCGCTCAATTCGTTCGGCTGCTGGAGGTGACCGAGCCTCGTTCGACGCTGTCGGTGCGCGATCAGGTGGTGATTGCGAACGGCGCACGTGGAAACGCAGGCTCGTCAACCGCGGAAGATGACATCCTCGACCCATGGAGAAGGTCCCGGCGCGCGTATGTGCGTGCCGGGACCTTGATGGATGAGGTGTCGGACCAACTCGTCCGACACCTCATCGCATGATTCACCAGGTGCTGGTCGCGTAGTACTGCAGGTCCTGCACCGGGGGTGTCTGGACGACGGTGTACGGCGAAGCGAGCTTCGCTGTCACCGCACCGGATCGCTCTACGGAGGCGGAGACCGCCCCGATGCCGAGCGGCACGGTGTGCACGGACATACCAGCAGGGGCGGCCACAGTCGTCGTCTTGCCCGCCACTGTGATCTTCACCGTGGCGGGAGAAGTCAGCCATACAACGGCTTCAACAGTGTCACGTGCAGGCGTCGACGTGCCGTCGAGCGTCGGAGCGCCCATCAGCTGGTGGGAGAGGCTCGGCTTGGCTCCCACGAACTGCTTACGGTGCGTGAGCACGATCTCGTCCGCTGTGAGCGCCGGAGCCTTGCCGTTCTCGAACCATGACGTGTAGTAGCGCGTAAGGTCCAAGAAGGAGTCACCGTGTGCCTGCGAGGGCGCGATCTGTGTGGACTCGCTGTAGTCATTCCACGTCACTAGCTGCACGTAGTCGACCTTGTCCTCGATCGCCCGCTGCCACTGAGTGCGAACCGTCGCGGTGTTGTTCGACTCCGCCCAGTTCGACGCGTTGAAGCGAACGTCCTGAACCGCGATGGGTTCCATCCACGTCTTGCCGTATGACGCGGCCTTGGCGTCATAGTTCGGACGTGCGAGCGAGTTCCGCTCCGTGCGCGCTCCCCAGTTGCCGTATCCGTCGGCAATCGGAGCGTACGCCTTCATGTTCGCATCACTCGCGTTGAGGAACACAGCCTGGAAGCTGATCGGCAGTCCGTAGGTCTTCTCCAGGGCCTCGATCACCTGGGTCCACCAGGACACCGAGGCGCCCTCAGCCTTGAACGAGGAGAGCAGGTACGAGCCGTTGACCTTGTACGCAGGACCGGAGCGGTACAACTGATTGAGCAGCGCGGCAGCCTGCGCAGGGGTGTTCTTCACGAAGCCGGACGAGCCGTCGACCATGGGGATGACGACGAAGCCTCCGACAGAACCTGCAGCCTTCATCATGTTGATGCCGGCTTCCCAGTTCTGGCCCGAACTGCTCATGAGGTTGAGAGTGAAGCCGTCGATACCGGCTGACTGTGCCTGACGAACCTCGGTCGCCATGTTCCGCACACGCCAATCCGATGCCGTCTGCGGTGCCGGAGACAACGGTCGGTCACGCAGCAGACCTCCCTGAGCTGCGAACTTGCCGTTCTCACCAATCGGGTTGAGGTAATTGTTGGCGTAGTAGTCCGAATCCGCGGTCTTGTTGTCGATAGACAACGGGTAGGGCACGAAGTAGTGCGCGAACACGCGCGGTGTGCCGCTAGGCTTCGCGGCGGGCGCCTCAGGCTTAGTCTCATTGCCCGAGGGTGTGTCGGGAGCCTCAGTCGCGCCGCTCGCCGTCGTAGTGACGACGATCTTCGGCGCGTACTCGCCGCTTCGCTCCATCAGGAGCCGAATTCCACCTTCCAGATAATTCAGGTTCAGTGCGAACACGCCCGATGTGGGCACCGATTCGATCTTCAACGGAATTCGAACGGTCTGCCCAGCCACAGCCGTCGTGCTTTGGCCGGAGGCGACGGCTCCGCGGCTGGGCTTGTTTGCCCAAGTGAGAGTCGAGGATGACCAGTTGGAGGATGAGTTGTACGCCATCAGACCGGGTTTGGTCGCCGTGGTCGAACGCACGCGCAAGTCGAGGGATGCCGACGTCACCTGCCGACCTTTGAGAGCGTCGCCGGAGAATTTCAGAAAGGTTGTGTCGGCGCTCTTCGTTGCACTGAGATAGTCGTGCTTCTGCACTGTGTTGAGCGACCGGTCGGTCGCCCATGCCGTATCGACAGCCGTGAGAACGACCTCCTGCGTGGTGGGTACGGGCGCAGCGGCTTCTGCTGATTGTGCCACGCCGGCGGCGGGGAATGCGGCCGCTGTCAACGCGAGCACAAGAGTGGCAATCATGGGGATTCGTCTTCGAGTGTCAGATGTTTTTCGAGTCACAGACATGTTCCTAGTTGGCGTTTCGCCTGATGTGGATCGTTAGAGGGGCTGCGCTGCCATTCGTGAAGCCGAATGCACAGCGCCGAGCGATCTGCCCGCGTTGCCGCGTTAGGGTAGCAGGATCGACTGTCGACCACAGTACAGAACGATCCTGGACACGCCGCCCAGCGGCCGGCGGTCGCCCGAGTCGCCCGTCCTCCATTCTCAGAACCGCATCTGAGCACTAGCATGATCCCATGGGGAAACATGGGGCGATCTGGCGTGTCATGACGCGCGAGATCGGGGGGCTACCAGTTTGGGTATTGATATCGACCGTCACGTTGATTGTCGTAGCGCTGGCTTTCACGGCGTCGGCGAAGCGAGCGGAGCCTGCTCAGTTCGTGGAGCCGATCGGCATGGACTCCCCGACCCCTCCGGCGCCGATGCCGCTGGTTGTCTTCCTCGGTGACTCCTACACCCAGGGGATCGGAGGCGAGGGGATCACGTGGCCAGACCTGATTGGTGCGGAACGAGGCTGGGACGTGGCCAACCTCGGAAGAGGCGGGACCGGGTATTTGGCCACCGCTGGGACCGAGGGTTGCGGCCTGCGCCACTGCGGCACGTATGCGGAAACAAGTGCCGAGATTGTCGGTGCACCTCGCGCGATCTTCATCAGTGGTGGCCGCAATGACATCGGCAACGCCACATCGAAGATCGCAGAAGCTCTCGGAACGCTCGTTGACGACCTCAAGGCGCGGTATCCGAAGGCCATAGTCGTCGTACTAGCCCCCTGGCAGGACGACGATGCTCCGTCTCAGCAGTTCTCTGAGCTTGCTCCGGCACTCAAGGCCACGAGCGACGAGAAGGGTGCGGTCTTCGTCGACGCAGGGCAGCCCCTCGCGGGCATGAGTGACTTGGTGGCGGACGATTCCGTGCATCCGAATCCGAATGGCTATCGCGCACTCGCAGCCGCCGTCGATAAAGCGATCGCCACGATCGCGCTGCCCTGAATGCTGAATCCCTGGAGGCCCACATGCGATTCTCTAAGTTTTCGACTGTGCTCATCACCGTGGTGATTGCTGCGGTGCTGAGCGGATGCACCGCGGACGTAGCGCCAGGTCCCACGCGCTCGGGGCAGCCGGACGTGTCCCTCGACATTCAAGACGCCGACGAGGAGTCGATCACGCTTTCTGTGGGAGAAGTGCTCGTGATCACGCCCGCAGATGATACTCATGCACTCCGCGCGGTGCTCCTTGACTCTGCCGTTGCGGAGTTCACTCAGGGAACCGACGAGTCCGGTGGCACTGCCCCCTCAATACGTGGGAGGGCCCCCGGAGAGACAGAAGTCGTCCTCAGCGACCCGACCGGTGAGGCGGACGACGTGTCGTTCACACTCACCGTTGTGCGCTGAGCGCTGAACGGGAGCGGCTGGCCTTGCTCCTTGAGCGGACGCCCGTCCCACCAAAGACAAGGTCGCCTCGAGCCAGACAGCTCGTATTCTGCGGAGCCGCAGAACCTTTGGAACCAGAGCGCATTCATACGCTGACGCAGTAGAGTCGAAGCGCGACGCTGTCATACGCGTCGCTGGCGCGATACGGCATCCCCAGTGCCACGCGTCAGATGCGGAGCTGTCCCCAGCGGCCCGTGTCAGCGGCCCCAGCTGAGTCCCCACTCGCGGGGCCGCACCCGTTTTCTCGCTCCGAGTCGAAGAAGGCGGCCACCGGAGGTGACCGCCTTCTTCTGTTGTCGCAGATGTCAGAGCGCGAGGTGCTCTCGCACCACCTCGGCAAGAGACGACGCATGGGAGTGCGCGGTCTCGGCATCCGCCGCCTCGACCATCACACGCACGAGCGGCTCGGTGCCCGACTTGCGCAACAGCACCCGGCCGGTCTTTCCCAGCTGCGACTCGACGGCCTTGATCGCGTCCTGCACGCCGGTGTGATCCGAGACCGCGTCCTTATCGACGTCCTTCACGTTGATCATCACCTGGGGGTAGACGGTCATGACCGAGGCGAGCTCGGCGATCGACTTCTTCTGACGCGCCATCTCGGCGACCAGGTGCAGACCGGTGAGCACGCCGTCGCCCGTGGTCGCGAACTCGCTCATGATCACGTGACCCGACTGCTCGCCGCCGAGCGAGTAGCCGCCGGCGTTCATGTCCTCGAGCACGTAGCGGTCGCCGACCGCGGTCTGGCGCACGGTGATGCCCTGCTCGCGCATGGCGACGTGCAGACCGAGGTTGCTCATCACGGTGGCGACGAGCGTGTCATTCACCAGTTTGCCGCGGCTCTTCATCGCCACGGCGAGGATCGCCATGATCTGGTCGCCGTCGATGACGTTGCCGTCGGCGTCGACGGCGAGGCAGCGGTCGGCGTCGCCGTCGTGCGCGATGCCGATGTCGGCTCCCACGCGGATGACCTCTGCCGCGAGCTTGTCGAGGTGGGTCGATCCGACGCCGTCGTTGATGTTCAGGCCATCAGGATCTGCGCCGATGACGGTCACCTTGGCGCCGGCCGCGGCGAAGACCTCGGGCGATGCTCCGGATGCTGCGCCGTGGGCGCAGTCGAGCACGACGTGGATGCCGTCGAGCCGGTGCGGCAGTGAGGCCAGCAGGTGCATGACGTAGCGGTCCTCGGCATCCGCGAACCGGATGACGCGACCGACGTCGCCGCCGGTGGGCTGCAGCTTCTCGCGCGACGCGATGGTCTCCTCGATGCGCTGCTCGACGAGGTCGGGCAGCTTCACGCCGCCGCGGGCGAAGATCTTGATCCCGTTGTCGGGTGCCGCGTTGTGCGAGGCGGAGATCATCACGCCGAAGTCGGCGTCGACGTCTGAGATGAGGAAGGCCGCGGCCGGCGTGGGCAGGGTTCCGGCATCCAGCACATCCACGCCCGACGAGGCGAGACCCGCCTCGACGGCGGCGCTGAGGAAGTGCCCCGAGATGCGCGGATCACGCGCGACGACGGCGGTGAGCCGCTTGCCGACGGTGCGACGCGCGTCGGCAATACGGCCCTGGCCCAGGACGACAGCAGTCGCCTGGGCCAGGTGGAGCGCAAGCTCGGCGGTGAGGAGCTGACCGTTGGCCAGCCCCCGCACGCCGTCCGTTCCGAACAGTGCCATAAGAGGAACTGCGCGGATCAGCGCTTCGAGTACTGAGGAGCCTTGCGGGCCTTCTTGAGACCAGCCTTCTTGCGCTCGATGACGCGAGCGTCGCGCGAGAGGAAGCCGGCCTTCTTGAGGGTCGGGCGGTTGTTCTCGGCGTCGATGTTGTTCAGCGCACGGGCGATGCCGAGGCGCAGCGCGCCGGCCTGGCCCGAGTCGCCGCCACCCGAGATGCGGGCGATGACGTCGTACGCACCCTGCAGGTTCAGCACCGTGAAGGGGTCGTTGATCAGCTGCTGGTGCAGCTTGTTCGGGAAGTAGTCCTCGAGCGTACGACCGTTGATCGTGATGGTGCCCGAGCCGGGAACCAGACGCACGCGGGCAATGGCCTGCTTGCGACGGCCGACAGCGGCGCCGGGAACGGAGAGCACGGGGCGGGGAGCCGACTCCTGAACCTCAGCCTCAGGGCTGGAGGTCGAGAAGTTCTGCGGGAATTCGGTGGTGTCCTGGATTTCAGCCACGAGTATGTCCTTTGAAATCTGAGGGGCGCTTACTGCGCGACCTGGTCGAGGGTGTACGGCGTGGGCTGCTGAGCGGCGTGCGGGTGCTCGGCACCTGCGTACACCTTGAGCTTCGACAGCTGCTGACGACCCAGGGTGTTCTTCGGGAGCATGCCGCGGACGGCCTTCTCCACGGCGCGAACCGGGTGCTTCTCGAGGAGCTCGGCGTAGCTCGTGGCGGTCAGACCGCCCGGGTAACCCGAGTGGCGGTAGGCCATCTTCTTCTGGAGCTTCTGACCCGTGAGGGCGACCTTCTCGGCGTTGACGATGATGACGAAGTCACCGGTGTCGACGTGGGGAGCGAAGGTGGCCTTGTGCTTGCCGCGCAGGATCGCTGCGGCGTGCGAGGCGAGGCGACCGAGAACGACGTCAGTGGCGTCGATGACGATCCAGTCACGCTGGACCTGCCCGGCCTTCGGGGTGTAAGTGCGCGTCACGATAGTGCTGCTTTCTTGATTCGAACGGAGAGGTTCGTGAATCCCACTCCGGGGTGGGTTCCGCCTCGAGGATCCGAGAAGAAACACGCGCCAGTGGAGGGCTCACGTTCGCGGGTGCGACCGCAGTTGATCACACACCAAGGGTCAAGCTTACAGCATCCGGGCTGGTGCGACGAACTACTCTTCCCTACTCCCGCCGCAGGTCCCATATGGCCGCATCGACTCGGGTGAGGCGGCCACATGGGACCGCCCGGTGTGTTTGGCGGCGTGCTCTCCCTTCTCGCCCTCTCCCCTCCTGCCGCCGCAGGTCCCATATGGCCGCATCGTCTCGCGCAAGGCGGCCATATGGGACCACTCGGTGTGCTTGGCGGCGTGCTCTCCATCCTCGGCCTCTCCCCTCCTCGCGCCGCAGGTCCCAAATGGCCGCGTCGTCTCGCGCAACGCGGCCATATGGGACCACCCGGCTTGCTGAGCGCCGTACTCTCCCTCCTCGGCCTCTCCCCTCCTCCCGCCGCAGGTCCCAAATAGCCGCATCCCCGCGAGTGAGGCGGCCATATGGGCCCACCCCGCGAGCGCTGATCGTCCTGCACATGCGCTGTCTGCTTCGGGTTCTCCACCGTCCGTGCGTCTGGCTTGTTCACCAGTCCCAGGTCGAGGCGAGAGTAGACGGATGCCGACGACACCGAGCGACCTGCCGACGACAGTCGGCGCGCATTTCAGCGTCGGGAGGGGTCGAGAAGCCGGCCTCACGAGCCGCCGGATGCGCGCGAAGGATCTCGTCCGGCCGTTCCACGGCGCACGTCGCACGGTCGCCGACATCGCCGCAGAGCAGGACGAGATCGCCCGAGACACCGAGCCGCTCGCCCCGACGCGCGCGAGCATGCGCCGCATGCGCTCGAAGGCACTGTCGTACCTGCAGGTCGCCACCCCCGGCAGCTTCATCTGCGGCGCCAGCGCCGCCGTGCTGCACGGCTACCCGGTGAATCCCCCGAACGACCTCGACGTCGCGGTCTTCGCGCCGCGGCGAGCGCCGAAGGGGCGGGGCGTCAAAGGACGCACAATCGCAGTGCATCTGGTCGACGTCGAGGTGGTCGACGGCATCCCGACCTCCTCTCCAGCCAGCACGTGGGCGATGCTCGGACGCGATCTCAGTGTGCGAAAGCTGATCATCCTCGGGGATGCCATCGTCCGAGTTCCCCGCGACGAGCGAGGGATCAAGCATCCGGAGCGGGCCGGGGCGACGATCGAGCAGTTGCAGGCCTCGATCGACGCCGGTTCACGACCCGGGCTGAAGAAGCTGCGCGCCGCGCTGGACCGGATCCGGGTCGGCTGCGCATCGCCGTTGGAGACCGAGTACCGGCTCGACAGCGAGGACGCCGGCCTGCCCGAGCCAGAATTGGATGCCGACATCTGCGACGCTCGAGGCCGGCGACTGGGCATCTCGGAATTCGCCTACCCGCGGTACGGCGTCGTGGTCGAGGTTGAGGGCGATCACCACCGCTCGTCGAAGCATCAATGGAATCGCGACCTGCAGAAGTACCGAGACTATGCGAACGCAGGCTGGGAGGTCGTGCGCTTGACCGCATACGACATCCGGACGCTGCGGAGGGGCCATCGCATCGTGCGCGAAGTCCTGATCCGGCGGGGTTGGCGCCCTGACCTCTGAACCGTGCGCTCGCCCCTTCGACGAGTGGGCCCAGGTGGTCGCGTCCCCGCGCCGAGGCGGCCATATGGGACGACCCGAGCAAGGGTGTCAGGTCACAGGTCCAAGCCATGTTACGAGTGGGCCCAAATGGCCGCACCCCCCGCGCCGAGGCGGCCATATGGGACCACCCGAGCAAAGGGGGGCGAGGTCACACGGCCCGAGCCACTCGACGAGTGGGCCCAAATGGCCGCATCCCCCACGCCGAGGCGACCATATCGGACCACCCGAGCAAAGGGGGGCGAGGTCACACGGCCCGAGCCACTCGACGAGTGGGCCCAAATGGCCGCATCCCCCACGCCGAGGCGACCATATGGGACCACCCGAACAGCGAGCCGGGGCCAGGCCAGGCGAGCCCCCGCCCCCGACTTACTCCGCCTCGGCCGTGACCAGGATCGGGCGGTGATCGCTCGTGGCTTGCGGCAGGGTCGTGATCTTCGAGATGTCGAAGCCGACCGAGGTCGCGAAGTCGTAGTGCCCCTTGAACACCCGGTAGCGCGTGTACGTGCGGTCGTCGCTGAGGGTGAGGGTGTACCCGTGATCGCGCACCGTCTGGCCGAGTCGCTCCTTGAAGACGGGGTAGTTGTAGTCGCCGACCATGAGCACGGGCATTCCGGGCCCGAGCTCCTGCAGGGCATCCAGCCCCGCCCTGATCTGGTTGCGGCGCAGCGAGTTGAGGGCGGTGAGCGGCGCGGCGTGGAACGACGCGACGATCAGCCCGTGTCCGGTGTCGATGTCGCGCAGCCGCGCGCCGAGCACGCGCTCGTGCGCCGGCTTCAGCACCCGATCGTGCAGCGACTTCTTCAGCCCGATCGTGCGCACCTGCTCGACCTCGAACGTGTTGCGCCGCAGGTACATCGCGAGCCCCAGCCGGTTGCCGCTGGTCGTGTGCACGAGGGACAGCCCGCCGATGACATCCGGAAGGGCGGTGGTGTCGCACTCCTGCAGACAGAGGATGTCGGGATCGTGCTCGTCGACGAGCGCCGTCAGCTCCGTTGCGGCGCGATGCTTGCGAAGGTTGTACGAGATCACTCTCATACCCGCCACGTTACCGCCGTGCCGCAGTGCCAAGACCGGGGTTGCGCACGAGACCTGCGCGGGACTATTCCTCGTCGCGGTCGCGTCGGGCGCGGGTCTGCTCGGCGCGGGATGCCAGCAGCTCGTCGGCCGGATACCCGACCTCGACGAGCGTGAGCCCCCTCGCCGGCAGCACCTTGAAGGCGCTGGTGCGGGTCAGCTCATCGCGCAGCCGGGCGACGTCGGAGACCTCGAGCTTGCCCTCCCCCACCGCGGCGCACGCGCCGACCAGCGCCCGCACCATGCTGTGGCAGAACGCGTCGGCCTTCACCTCCGCGACGAGCACGCCGTCGCGGTCACGCGCCCAGCGGTAGTCGAGCAAGGTGCGGATGGTGGTCCCCTCCTCGCGCGGCTTGCAGTACGCGGCGAAGTCATGCAGGCCGATGAGGGTCTGCGCGGCGGCATCCATCCGCTCGACGTCGAGAGCGGCGCGGATCGTCGTCGTGTCGTTGCGGCGCATCGGGTCGTAGCCGACCGTCGCGTCGGCGAGCCGATAGCCGTACCGCCGCCACACCGCCGAGAAGCGCGCGTCGAACCCCTCGGGCGCGAGGCTCGTGCGAGTGACGGTCACGTCGGGGTAGTTGCCGAGCACCCCTCGGATGCGACGGGCGAGAGATCCCGCAGGATCTGACGCCGCGTGCCCGTGGCGCGTCTGGAGTCGAGCCCACTGGAGCTCGTCGAGATCGAGGTGCGCGACCTGATCGGAGGCGTGCACACCGGCATCCGTCCGCCCGGCGACCACCAACTGGGCGTCGGAGCCGAGGATGCGCGCCAGCGCCGCCTCGATCGTGCCCTGCACCGTGCGCAGGCCGGGCTGCTTCGCCCAGCCGCGGAAGTGGGTGCCGTCGTAGGCGATGTCGAGACGGATGCGCACCCGTTCAGCCTAAATGGGCGGGCCGGACGTCAGCAGCAACGGGCCCCGGGGTTGCGGTCCTGCTCGTCCATCCGCTCTCGCCAGAACTCCCGCTCGGTGAGCACCGGCGCATCCGGGTGCTGCGCCCGGTGATGAGCGACGTACGTCTCGTACGCCCGGTCACCCATCAGCGTGGTGACGTACCACCGGATGCCCGAGGCCGCACCCCGCATCCGCCGCCAGAGGGCGACGGATGCGGAGCGGAGCTCCAGGCCGGACGCGCTCATCAGTGGCCGCCTCGAGTGCGGGCCGTACCGGTAGCGCTGTCGTGCTCGCGCCACTGCTCTTCGATCTCGCGCTCGGCCTTCGTGGCGATGAAGCCGGCCGGGGCGAAGCGGCGCGAGGGAGTCGGCTCGTCCTCACCGTCGTCGGTGATGCCCCTGCGGATCGAGTTCACTCCCGAGATGACCGCCACGGCGATCACGACGATGGTCAGCACCACGAACACGATCGACAGGGTGCCCTGTACGGCCGTGTTGCGGATCACCGCCTCGACCACCTCGGGCTCGCCGAGGCTGCCGTCGGCGGCCGCCTGCGCGGCACGGTACTTGGCGTTGTTGGCCCAGTACCCGATGGCCGGCACCGGCGAGAAGATCTTGTACATCGACGCGGTGATCGTGATGACGGCGGTGAAGGCCAGCGGCACCGCGATGATCCACAGCCAGCGCACGTAGCTCGGACCGCGCTTGGCGACGATGGCGAACACCACGGCGAGCGCGATCGCCGCCAGCAGCTGGTTGGCGATGCCGAACAGCGGGAAGAAGGTGTTGATTCCGCCGAGCGGGTCGGTGACGCCGAGGATGAGGATGTAGCCCCACCCGGCGACCATGATCGCCGTGCAGATCCAGACCCCGGGACGCCAGCTGATGTCACGGAACTTGGGCATCCAGGCGCCGATCGAGTCCTGCAGCATGAAGCGCGCCACGCGGGTGCCGGCGTCGACGGCGGTGAGGATGAACAGCGCCTCGAACATGATCGCGAAGTGGTACCAGAAGCCCATCATCGCGGTGCCGCCGCCGATCTGGTGCATGATGTGCGCGAGCCCGAGCGCCAGGGTGGGAGCGCCGCCCGTGCGCGAGACGACGGTCTCCTCGCCCACCGCCGTCGCGGTGCTCGTGAGCATCTCGGGAGTCAGATTCACGCCCGTGAGGCCGAGCGAGTTGACGAAGGTCACGGCTCCCTCGACGGTGCCGCCGGTGAGCGCTGCCGGCGAGTTCATCGCGAAGTAGATGCCCTGGTCGATCGAGATCGCGGCGACGAGCGCCATGATCGCGACGAACGACTCCATCAGCATCCCGCCGTAGCCGATGAAGCGCGTCTGGCGCTCCTTCTCGATGAGCTTCGGCGTCGTGCCCGACGAGATCAGCGCGTGGAAGCCCGACAGGGCCCCGCAGGCGATGGTCACGAACAGGAACGGGAACAGCGTTCCGGAGAACACCGGCCCCAAGCCGGTCTCGGCGAACTCGGTGAACGCGGGCACCTCGATCTCGGGGCGCACCAGCACGATGGCGCCGGCGAGCATCACGATGACGCCGATCTTCATGAAGGTCGACAGGTAGTCGCGCGGGGCGAGCAGCAGCCAGACGGGCAGCACGGCGGCGATGAATCCGTAGACGATGATGGCCCATGCGATGGTGCTGCGATCGAGGTGGAAGATCGCCTGGCCCCAGTCGGTCGCGGCGACGGCGCCGCCGCCGACGATGGCGGCGATGAGCAGCACGAATCCGATCAGCGACACCTCGGTGATGCGACCGGGTCGCAGGAAGCGCAGGTACAGGCCCATGAAGATCGCGATGGGCAGCGTCATACCGACGCTGAAAACGCCCCACGGGCTCTCGCCGAGGGCGTTGACGACCACCAGCGCGAGGATCGCGATGATGATGACCATGATGAGCAGCGAGGCGATGATCGCCGCAGTTCCGCCGACCTTGCCGAGCACGTCGCGTGCCATCTGCCCGATCGAGCGTCCGCTGCGTCGCATCGAGAAGAACAGCACGGTGTAGTCCTGCACGGCACCGGCCAGCACGACGCCGACGATGATCCAGATCGTGCCGGGGAGGAAGCCCATCTGGGCGGCGAGCACCGGACCGACCAGCGGGCCGGCTCCGGCGATCGCGGCGAAGTGGTGGCCGTACAGCACGCGACGGTCGGTGGGCACGTAGTCCTTGCCGTCTTCGCGGATCTCGGCGGGGGTCGCACGGCGGTCATCCGGGCGGGTGATGTACCGCTCGATCACCTTCGAGTAGAACCGGTAGCCGATCGCGTAGGTGCAGACCGCCGCGAACACGAACCAGATCGCGTTGACGGTCTCGCCGCGGACGATGGCGAGCATGGTCCACGCCACGCCGCCGAGCAGGGCGACCGCGACCCAGAGCACGATCTTCGGCACGGTCATGCGGGATTCCCGCTCGAGCTCAGCCTCAGGAACGGCGACAGGTGGCAGTGCGGGGTCGTGCACGGACGCGCCGGCGCCCCTGCGGGATTCTCGGGAGGAAGCCATGGGATCTCCTTGACGGCATCATTGCGGTGTAGGGGCTCCCTCACATTATCGACGCGGGGATGCCGCGCCGGGGGGCATACCGCACCGTGGAGCCGATTTGGGCAACGGCCACACCCGTCAGTCGACCGCGACCTTCGGCTTCGCCCACGAGCGCCCGCGGGTGTCCTTGAGGATCGTGTACTCCACATCGACGTGCGGCTCGATCGCGCTGTACTTGTCGTTCGGCGCGCCGATCACGAGCTGGAATCCCAGCCCTCGCCACGCGCCGATCGCCCGCTTCGTGAAGTGCGCGTCGGCCTTGATCAGCGCCTCGTCCATGAACACCGGCGCGTAGCGCGGACGCGAAGCGCCGGCATCCCCCAGCTGATATCGCAGAGCCGCGCCGACGATGAACGCGACCAGCTCCTGCGACTCGCCACCGGACTTCTCGCCGATGTGGTCGTACAGCGCGACGTGCTCGCCCGTCTCGGCGAGCACCCGCTCGGCCGACACCCGTACGTGGTTGCGCACGTCGATCAGCTCGGCGAAGTCGGGAGCCGTGCGGCGCATGCGCCCGATCAGCCGGCTCATCCGCTTGTACGCGTGCTCGCGCTCGTCGTCGGTCGAGGCCGCCTCGATCAGGCCGCGCACCTCGCGCAGCTCCCGGCGGAAGCGCTTGCGCGCCTCGGACTGGTTCTCGCGCGGCGAGATCTGCAGGCGATGCCGGTCGTCGTAGAACGGCAGCTCGCGCATGATGCTGTTGATCGGCTCGATGCGCTCCCTGATCTCACGCACCGAGCGGCTCAGCGTCGAATCGAGGCTGGTCAGGTCGTTGCCCGAGAGCCCCAGCAGGCTGTCGCGCCACTCGTTCTCGAGCTCGTGCAGGCCGTTCGTGCGCAGCGCCTCGAGGATGCCGAGGAACTCCGGCACCGAGGCATCCGGATCCGGCAGCAGGTTGAGGTTCGGCCACCGCTCGAGGAACGACGCCATCAGCTGCCGCATCCGCTCCCGCCGCTCGGCGTGCGCCTCCTCGGCCGCGCGGCGGTCGGATGCCAAGCGCGCCGCCGCCGACTTCAACGCCAGGTCGAGACGGGCCAGCCGGTCGCTCGCCGGCGCACCCTCCCCCTCGCCGTGCTCGAGCATGAACCGCTCATCGAGGAACGCCGCCTGAGCATCGCCGACCGACATCTCCGCAGCATCATCGACGACCCGCTGGCACTCGTCGACGTCGTCGGTCACCGCGCCCCAGCGCTCCTGGGCGTCGGCGCGCTGCGCGCCGAGCGCACCGATCTCGTCGCGCAGCACGGCGGCACGGACCTTGAGGCCCTCGGCCCGCTCCCGCAGATCCGCGATCTCCGGGTTCGCCGTCGTCACCTCGGCCTCGACGGCCTGCCAGCGCTCGACCTCCGCCGCCAGCGAGGCGACGTCGATCTGCTCCCAGCTCAGGTCATGGATCATCGCGAAGGCCGTCGAGCGCTGCTCGATGGCATCCATCGCCGCCTCCGCATCCGTCACCGCGGCGGTCGCCGCCGCGACTTCCGTCTCAAGGGCGGCGGCCTGCTCGTCGAGCGCGCGCAGGCGCCGCTCGTTCGAGAATCCGATCACGTTCTCGCGGCCATGCCCGCCGTGCGCGCCGCGGCTGCCCTGCGACATCTGGCCCGTGATCGTGAGCGCCGTCGAGTGCGCGCCCAGCTGCGCCGACGAGTCGACGCACACGAATCCGAAGCGCTCGTCGAGGCGCTGCTGCAGCCAGCCGGTGAACGGCGTGGGACGGTAGTCGAGACGGCCCGGCAGCGTGCGGGCATCGGCAGAATCGGTCGACGCCAGCCCCGTCTGAACACCCTCGTAGCGCAGGCGGATCGGCAGCCGCACCTCGTCGATCGCCGCGCGGAACCGGTCGATGTGCGCATCGTCGAGCAGCAGCGTCGTGGCGAAACCGCCGAGCGCGAGATTGAACGCCTCGCGCCACGGCTCGAACTCGGTCCGCACCTCGATCAGCTCGCCCACGAAGGGCAGGTCGCCGGCGTCGAGACCGGCGGCCTCGGCCAGCAGCATGCGCGCCCTGTCGAGGGCGGGAGGGATGCTGCCGCGCAGCCGATCCGCCTCCGCGCGCTCCTCGGCGAGCGCACGCCGGCGCTTCGCGAGCGCCTGCCGGGCGGATTCCGCCTCGGCGAACGTCGCCCTGGCCTGGCGGCGAGCGGATGCGTCCGACTGCGCCGCCCGGGCGGCCGCCTGCACCTCGGCGAACTCCTCGGCCGTCGTCGCCGACAGCCCGAGCTCGGCCAGCACGGCGTCGAACCGGTCGCGCTCGCGCTGCACGTCGGCGAGGCGTCGCTCGACCGCGCGCAGCTCGCGCTGCGCGGTCTCGAGCCGGTCGCCGCCCGACTGCCGCAGCAGGTCGAGCAGGCCGTCGCGCTCGGCCTCGGCGGCGTCGACCAGCGCCTTTTTCTCGCGCAGGGTCAGGTCGAGGGCGTGCGTGCGCTCGCGCAGCTCGTCTTCGACCTCGCGCAGCAGGTCGAGGCGGCGCTCGGCCCGCCACAGCGCGGCGCGCGAGTCCGGGGAGGCGAAATCGCCCACCTCGTCGATCAGCCGCACCTGCTCTGCGGCTGCCGTGATCTTCTCCCGGATGCCCTGGATCGGCTCGAGCGCGTTCACCTGCTGGCGCGCGGTGATCATGCTCGTGCGGGTGCTCTCGAGCTCGTCGAAGTGCGCGACCACGGCATCCGCCGTCGCCATCGTCTCGGGCTCTTCGAGAACCAGCCGCTTGTACAGGTCGTCGACCGTCGTGATCTGCTGACCGGCCTGGATGCGCGCGAGCAGGCTCATCGCCTTCGCGCCGGAACCCGCCGCGCCGATGCCGAGGACGGCATGCAGTCGTGCGGAGAACTCGCGGTCGGTGGCGAGGGTCTCCAGCCCGAGGGAGCGCAGCGCGGAGTCGGCGAGCCGCTGCGAGGCGACCTCTTCGAGGCGCGCGAGGTCGAAGAATCCATCGGTCGTCGCACGCACCCGCACGGTGTCTTCGAGGATGCGCGCGCCCGCCGGGATGTACCAGGCCCGCAGCGCCGTGAAGCGCGAGCCGTCGTGGTCGAGCCACGTCATCGCGATGGCCGTCCAGGTGTCCTCACCATCGCCGCGCAGCACACGGAGCTTGGTGCCCTCGTCGGTGCGTGACTCGTCGATCTTGCCGCGGCCGTACGAGAGGATGTTGCGCTGCTCATCCCCTCGAGGGCGACCCGTGATCCCGCCGTTCGAGGCGCCGTTGAACGGCGTCGTGTGCGGCATCATCAGGGCGATGTAGGCGTCCATCAGGGTCGACTTGCCGGAGCCCGAGCCGCCGCACAGCATGGTCGCGTTGGGCGAGAACCGGACCCGGTGCGGGCCGCCGTCGTAACCGCCCCAGTTGATGAGCTGCAGATCCTCGGCGACCCACTGCTGGCCGCGGGAGTCAGCGGGGATGAGCCCGAAGAGGGTGTCGAGCATCGTCACAGCGTCGTCTCCTTCTGGGCGGTCGCGGCTCGGGCGGTTTCTGCTCGGGATGCCTGTTGCGCCGCCTGCTCGCGCAGCCATGCGCGAAGCTCGGCGAGCCTCTCGGCGCTCAGCACCACCTCGACGAGCGGGCTGATCCGATAACGGCCGAGGGTCTCCTCGTCGATCACGCCCTCGCGGTCGAGCCGGTCGAGCGCCGCGCGGATCGCCTTCTGCTGACGGGCGGTGCTGCCATCGGCATCCGTCAGATAGCTGAGCACGGTCTGCTCGATGTCCTCGATGTCGATGCGCGGGGCCGGCTCCCCCGCCGCGGATTCGCGCTGGAAGACCGTGCGCAGGTGCACGAGCACGAGCGTCTCGGTGCGGTTGTACGGGGCGTCCTTGAGCAGGATCGGCACCTCGAACTCGTCGGAGCGCACCTGCTGCTTGTACGCCACGCCGCGGCCGAGGTCGACCACCAGTCGCAGGTACATGTCGTGCATCCGCGATTCGATGAGCTGCTGGTGCTCGAGCAGCAGCGCCCACTCGGCGCGGTTGTCGGCGCTGAGGAACCGCCGCTGCAGCACGTGCACGAGCACGCGGCGCACCTCCGAGTCGAGCGTGCCGCGGTCGCCGGGGAAGAGCTCGTCGAGGTCGTCCTCCATCGCGACCGGGGCGATGAACGGCGCGTCGGTCTGGGCGTCTGCGCGGTCGCCGGGTCGCTCAGGGATGGAAAGCGCCGGTTCCGCGGCATCCGCACCCGCGTTTTCCATCCCTGACCCGGGTGCCCGATCCGCGGCCGTCGACTCGGGGATGCCGAACGCCGGTTCCGCGGCATCCGCACCCGCGTTTTTCATCTCCCGCCCGGATGCCCGATCCGCAGCCGGGCCGGAAGCAGCAGTCTCGTCAGTCATCGTCGTCCTCCTTGGCCGCGCGGGCGGTGGCCGAGACGAACGCGAAGCGTCTCGTGGTGCCGTCGGGGCGCAGCGTCTCGACGGTCGACAGACCGTCGGTCTCGTTCATGCCGTTGCGGTGCGCGATCTCGAGCAGACCGACCAGGTCCACCGGGCGCCGCGTGTCGTCGGGAGCGTGCGCGAAGGCATCCCCCAGGTCGAACCCCTCCCCGAGACCCGCCACGTAGGTCTCGAGCTCGGCGTACCGCGGCCCGCCCCACGAGCGCGAGTCGGCTTCGAGGTACTCGACGTCGTCGGCATCCGTCAACGGCGCTGGAGCACCCGGCGTCCGGACGTCGCCCACCGTCTGACGGAGGCGTCCGAGGTCGATGAGCGGCAGGCTGCGCACCGGGTCGACGGTCGCATTCGACGGAGCCGCCTGCGCCCAGTGATGCAGGCCCGAGATGACATCGCGCAGCAGGTCGTCGATCTGCCGATCGCGCAGCGGATCGTGCGTCTTCACCTGCCCGGTGATCACGTGCGAGGCGCGACGCTGCGCGGCCAGCACCTCCTCGACGCCCAGCTCGACCCGGCGGCCGATCGCATCGAACTCCGCCCGCTGGGCCTGATCGAGGTGCCGGGCGAAAGGGTGCGCGAGCAGATCGTGCAGCTGCTCGGCGAGAGCGTCGATGCGCTCGGGGTCGCCGATCAGCTTGAGGGCACCCGCGAAGGCCCGCCCCTCGGGGGTGGACTGCATGACGTCCTTCGCGCGCTGCAGGTACTCGCGCAGCACCTCGCCGGTCGGGCGCTCGTCACGGCGCAGGTGCGCGACGACATCACGCTGCATCGCCTTGAGCGACTCGGCGACGCGGGTGAAGTCGGCGGGCAGTTCGCGCGCCAGGTGCAGGATGTTCTCGGCTTCTTCGTACAGCTCCTCGTCGTCGACGGGAACCGTGCCGTTCGCCTGCACCCGCAGGATCTCGGCGTCGAGGGCATCCCGTTCGGCGGTCAACCGGGCGATGCGCTTGACGGGGTCGGCCTCGGCCTCATCGGCCAGGCGCTCGACCGCGTCGAGCAGGGTGCGCACCCGAGAGTTCGACACCCGGGTGCGCCCGCCGCCGGTGCGGCCGGTGATCTCGAGTGCTTCGACGGCATGCGCTGAGAGCCGGTACACCTCGACGTCGTCGTCGATCTGCTGCACGAGCCAGCCCTGCTTCGCCCAGGTGCGGCAGACCTCCCGTCCGCTGCCCGCGGGGATACGGCGGTCGTCATCGTCGTGTCCCGCAGAGCGCAGCTCGTCGAGCGCCTCGGCGACCTCGGCGTGCGCATCGGCGACGGGCACGGAGGGGCGCTCAGCCGAGAACAGCATCGACAAGGCTGCGATGACGAAGGGCGCCTGGCGACCATGGAGCAGCCCCAGCGTCGGCGTTCGGAAAGCCGCGAGGGAGCGAGAGTATGCCGCCTCGGCACGCGCGCCAGTCACACGCTCCAGTTTATCGGGCGGGCTCGGCGCTCCTGTCGCCCGCCGTCCGTCTCCCCGCCGGCCGCGCGAGACTTGCGTTCCAGCATGAGACCGACCTTCGCCAGGCAAGTCTCGTGCTCGAACAGAAGTCTCGGGGCCGGGCGGCCGCTTCGATCGCCACCAGATACGACAAAACCCCCGGCTTCACCGGGGGTTTCATTCTGTAGCAGGAGCGGGGCTTGAACCCGCGACCTCACGATTATGAGTCGTGCGCTCTCACCAACTGAGCTACCCTGCCGCAGGGCATCCGATCGAAATCTGAATGCTGCGAGCCCCGAGTCAGGATTGAACTGACGACCCCTTCCTTACCATGGAAGTGCTCTGCCACTGAGCTATCGGGGCGTGCTGCCCGTTTCCGGGCAACCAGATGAGATTATCACCTCACGGTGTCTCGCGCGAAATCGAGGCTCAGTACTCGTAACGCCCGGCGTTTCGCTGCATCCACGGCAGCGGATCGACCGTCGAGCCGTTGATGATGATCTCGAAATGCAGGTGCGCACCGTACGAACGGCCCGTGTTTCCAACGTGTCCGATGACGTCGCCCACCTTGACCGTGTCGCCGGCCTTGACCTGCATCGAGCCGTGCTGCATGTGCGCGTAGTGGCTCGTCACGACCTGGCCGTCGATGACGTGATCGATGTAGATCGTCACGCCGTACGCGCCGCCCGACTCGGTGGCCGTGCGCACGGTGCCGTCGGCAATGGCCTGGATCGGCGCGCCCTCTCCAGGCACGAGGTCGATGCCGGCGTGCAGCCGGCCCCAGCGCTCCCCATAGGGGGAGCTCATCGCCACACCGACCTTGAACGGCCACTGGATCGCGGCCTCGGGGTCGTTCGTGTACAGGCTCTCGGAGAACTTGATGCCCTCTTCAGCTGCGACCTGCGCCAGCGAGATCGTCGAGTACGAGTCGGAGCGGGCGAGCGACTCGCCCTGCGCATCGGCGGGAGCGACGAACGCCTGGATCTGGCCGTCGTCGACCTTCGCCGAGGAGGCAGCGGCAGCGCCGGCGACGAGGGAGGTCGACGCGCCACCCTGACTGGCGGCCACGGCCGATACGGGCAGTGTCATCGACACGGCGATGAGGCCGGCGACGCCCATGACGCCGAGGCTGGCACCGGCCGCGACGAATCGCGCGACCCGAGGACGCCGAGGAGCGACGTGAGAGACGACGATGCCCGCAGACACAGGCTCGTCGGCGACGGGCACCTCGTCGACGGACTGGTCATCGACGGGACGGAAGCCAAAGGCCTCCGACGCCACCGTGAACGCGTCTGCGTCGACCGTTACAGCGACGGGATCCACGATCTCGGAGGGCTCCTCGCGCACAGCGGGAGCGGGAGCGGGAGAGGCAGCGGATGCCACGGATGCGACGATCTCGGCGATGACTGCAGCGGGCGCGGCGATGACGGCCTCGGGCTCGGTGACGGTCTGCGCTTCGGGGCTTCCGCCCGCGGCCATCCGACGGGCGCGACGGCTCGTCGCGGCAGCCGAGACAGCGGCGGCGGTCACGGCCGCAGCAGCGGCGACAGCGGATGCCGCGGAGGGGACGACCTGGTCTGCGTTCGGAGTTGTGGAATCGGCGGGGGCCGTCGTGGCGGCGCGCAGTCGATTCGAACGACGCGTGGTGGCAGCGGCGTTCTCAGTGTGCTCAGGGGGCAAAACGGATCTCTCGGGTTTCGGGTCAAGCTGAAGAAGGGCTTGATCACTCACGTCGTTCGGGCGACGAAAGTAACGATCAGGTAAACGCTATCGTGCTCCGGCTGAAAAAGCCATGAGTCCGAACATACTCATCATCTGCCGTCGTCGGCGAGCAGCTCGCACAGCCGTCGGTGCACGTCTGGGCCTCCGGCGACCAGCATCGGTCGGGCGGCGGCGGGGTGGAGGCGCGTCACCACTCCCCCGGCTTCCTCGACGAGAAGCACCCCGGCGGCGAAGTCCCAGGGCTTCAGGCCCCGCTCGAAGAACCCGTCGAGGCGCCCGGCCGCGAGGTAGGCGAGATCGATCGCCGCGGACCCCATGCGTCGCACGTCGCGGGCGATCGTCATCGCGCGTCTGACGGTGGCGAGATCGCCGTCGTGGGTCGACGGGTCGTACCCGAACCCGGTGCCCAGCAGTGCTCCGGCCGGGGTCTCGGTGGTGACGACCAGACGTTTGCCGTCGAGCCACGCGCCCTCATCGCGAACAGCGGTAAACAGCTCCCCCAGCGCGGGCGCACACACGGCACCGGCGATGCTGCGCCAGCGGTCGGGATCGGGCTCACCCTCGACGACGGCGATGCTGACCGAGTATCCGGGCATGCCGTAGGCGTAGTTGACCGTGCCGTCGATCGGGTCGACCACCCAGGTGCGCCCGCTCGAGCCGCGCTCCGCGCCGGTCTCCTCACCGAGGAATCCGTCTTCGGGTCGCTCCGCCTTCAGTCGCTCACGGATCAGCTGCTCGACCTCACGATCCGCCTCGGTCACGATGTCGGAGATGGTGGACTTCGTCGCGGCGAGCGCGACTCCCTCGGAGCGCCGACGCCGAGCCAGATCGCCGGCTTCCCGCGCGATCTCCGCGGCGAGCGTGCCGAGATCGGCTGCGGTCACGGCTGGTCCTCGGTCCGCTCGGGCGCGTGCGGCTCAGCTGCTGGCCCGCCCTGCCCAGCAGCGGTCGGCGGAGCCGGGGGCACGGGCGGAGCCGGGTGCTGTGCAGCTGCGGTCGGGGGAACCGGACCTGCGGACTGCGGAACCGGCGGCACGCGAGGAGCCGGAGGCACCGGAGGGGCAGCGGGAGCTCCCCCGGCGCGGGGTACTGGAGGCACGGGCGGAACCGGCGGAGTGGCGGATGCGGCGGTTCCGCCGAACGGGGCCTGCGACGTCGGCGGAGCGGGCGGCGCCGGGGGTCCGGCGGGAGCGGACCCGGCACCGTGGTGCTCAGGCACACGCGCGAACGGCGCGCTGTCATCCCACCTCGGCTCGACCCGCGGCGCCACCGACGGCGGTCCGGTCTGGGCACCCGTCTGGGCGGCCTGCCCGTAGGCGTCGTGCGGAGCCTCGAGCGTCGGGAAACTCGGCGACGTCTGCTGCGGCGCATAGGTCGGGCGCCCGGTGTAGTACGCGTTCAGGTCGGGGCTGCCGTCGGGCAGCGCCGGCAGCGGCGTGCGGCCATCGGCATAGGTCGGCCACATCTGCTGCGGGGCAGCTGCGGCAGCGGGCCGCGCGGGGCGGGGCGCACGCGGCGCGAACAGCGCGTTCAGCAGCGGGATCAGGGTGGTGCCGACGGCGGTGAGGATCGCGAGCGCGACCACGATGCGCCAGTACAGGTCGTCGTATCGGAACTGATCGGGGAAGGTCAGGTGGAACACCAGCAGCGCGACCAGGCCGGCGAGCATCGCGAACGTGACGATGACGATCACTCGCGTGAACGTCGTGACGTATCGGCGGGAGGCGCTCGTGAACAGGCGCACGTGCAGCAGAGCCAGCTGCAGGATCGCGATCACGAGGAGGAACTGGAAGAACCTCACGCCCACCCAGCCGTACCACTCCGCGACGTCGCGCGGCAGCCAGATCTTCACCGCACCGACGAGGAGCACGATGATCCAGCTGATCATGCTGCTCAGGGCGAGCCAGTTAGGACGTCGCTCGGCGAGATGCGCCTCGGCGATCGCGACACCCGCGAACAGGGCGAGCAGCAGGATCGTCAGGAAAGCTCGGCCGATGAGGCCGTCCTGGTCGCCGACGAGCACCCAGACCACGCACACGAGGGCCGCGGCGATCAGTGCGCCGATCGCGATCCAGATGGCGCCGCGCAGCAGCTTCGACGACATCGGCTTGTGCGCATCGGCGTTCGCCGGATGCCCGGCTGACGGTGTGACGTCGGACATGGTGAGATCCTCCCCGGTCGGTGATCTCATCCTCCCATGCACCCGTCAGGACGATCGGATGCTGTGGATAAACGTCAACGCTTGCGCGAGGCCGCCGCGAATCCGGCGATGCGCGCCTGAGCGTCGGCCGTGTCGAACGCCGCGCCGATGGAGTCGGCCTCGGCGCTCAGCTGCTCCTCGAAGGAGCGCGACGGCTGCGAGCGCACAAGACGCTTCGCCTGCCCGTAGGCGGCGGATGCACCGGCCAGCCAGAAGCGCGCGACCTGCTCGGCGCGCTCGCGTACGGCATCCGCCTCGGCATCCGGATCAGACCCCGCCTCGCCTGCGGCACCCGCCACCGCCTCAGCGACGAGGCCCCACTCGACGGCCTCGTCTGCCGACAGCATCCGGTCCTGCAGCAGCAGCTGAAGCGCACGGCGCTCGCCGACGGCCCGCGCGAGCTGCGCCGAGACCGACAGGTCGGGCGTCAGTCCGATGTTCGCGTAGCGGCTGCCGATCTTCGAGCTCGCGCCGACCACCGCGTAGTCGCTGCACATCAGGATGCCCAGGCCGCCGCCCGCCGTGGTGCCGTGCGCGGCGGCGACGACGGGGATCGCGGACGTGGTCAGCGACAGGATGCCCGCGTTGATGACGTGCGCGAGGGACGTGATCTCGTGCCCGCCGGCCATCCCGGTCGACATGGCGAGCACATCGCCGCCGGCACAGAAGGCCCGGCCGTTTCCCTCGATGAGGATGGCGCCGACATCGTCGCGGGCCACTGCTTCGGCTGTGGCGTCGCGCCAGGCGTGCGCCAGATCGGCGTCGAAGGCGTTGAGGCTCGCGGGACGGTTGAGCGTGAGTCGGGCGAGGCCCTCGCCGATCGTGAGCAGAAGCGGCTCGGTCATGGCTCTCCTTCGATGCGCAGGACGGGGTTTCAGCCTACCTGGCACCGAGGTTCACGCGGTGGGTGGTGCCCCGCGAGCGCGGCCTGGGTGCGAGGTCAATTGGGTACGGAAGCAGCGCCGAAACCGTACACAAGTGACCCCGCCAGGCGCGGCGACCGTCAGTCCTCCGAAAGCACGCGCACCACGAAGTCCTCCATGCGGTGCCTCGTGCCGTCGAGCCGCTGGTCGATCTGACCAGGGGCGCGCACCTCGCTCGGCGCGAGCGGATGCGCGAGTCGCACGTTGTCATGACACGACAGGTCCGCGCAGATGTAGGTGCCCGCGCTGTCGCCGCGACGGCCCTTCGCTCCCCCGCGCCGTGCGGTCAGCAGCGCCACCTGGCTGCCCGGCTGCATGGTGCGGCAGATGTTGCACATGCCCGAGCGCACCCGCGCCGGGTCGGTGGAGCGCAGCACGATGCCCATCGGATCCCCGTCGTGCTCGACGATCACGACCGCGCGACGGCTCGATTCGGGGTCTCGCCAGGCGAGGAAGTCGATGTAGTCCCAGTCGGTCAGGATGAAGTCGTGCGGCATCCCGATCTGCTCGATCTCATCGGCGTCGGCGTTCTTGATCGCCTCGCGGACCTGGGTCTCGGTGAGTGGTCGCATCGATCCAGTCTAAGAAGACGAGCGCTCGGCGAGGCGCCGCTGCAGCTCCTTGACGTCGTCGACGAGGTCGTCGGCGGGCCCGTCGACCCGGATGCCAGGAGCCACCACCTCGATCGGCAGCGCGGCCACAGGTCCAGGCGCCAGTCCCCATTCCCCGTGCCACTGCGACAGCTGCGCCGACGAGGTCGCGTACACGATGCGCCCGAGGCCGACCCAGGCGTGCGCGGCCGAGCACATCGGGCAGTGCTCACCCGAGGTGTAGACCGTCGCATCCGCCCGCTCCTGCGGAGACAGATGCGCCGCCGCCCACCGGGCGATCTCGAACTCGGGATGCCGGGTGTGATCGCCCCCGGCGACCCGGTTGCGGTCTTCGAAGAGCACCTCGCCATCGGGCGAGATGATCAGCGAGCCGAACGGCTCGTCGCCGTCGTCGAGGGCCTCGCGCGCGAGCTCCACGCATCGGCGCAGGTGGGTCAGGTCCGTGGCATCCATGGCATCCATGGCATCCACCCTCTCATCCGGCGCGTTCATCGTCCCCGCGGCTCGGGCGCTACTCCCCCACCGCGAACAGACCGTGCGCTCCGCGCTCGGCGTCGATCATCAAGTGCGACACGAACGGATACGTGCCAGCCTCCGGGAAGGTGAGCTCGACGAAGCCGCCCTGCGCGGGCTGCAGCGCCAGCGCCTGCGAACCGGTGTCGGTCGAGTGGTCGAGCAGGTATGCGCCCTCCGCCCAGACCGTGTCGAACTGGCCGCCGATGACGTGGAAGCTGCTGGGGCGCTCGATCCCGGCATCCAGCACCCAGACGCGCACCCGCTCGCCGACCTTCGCCGGCAGCGGCGCATGGTCGTACTGGTTCGCATACCCGTTGAAGGTGACGAGGTCGGGGTCGCGGGTGGCGATGCCGTCGGGGTCGACCGTGCCGCCGTCGTGATCGCCGAGGTAGTACTCGCCCTGCACGAGCACATAGCTGCGGTCGACGGCGGGCAGGCCGGCCGGCTCGATCACCACGGCGCCGTACATGCCGTTGGCAATATGCGCCGTCATCGGCATGGTCGAGCAATGGTACATCCAGATGCCGGCCCGGGTGGCGGTGAACGTGTAGGTGAGGCTCTTGCCGGGCGGGATGGTGCGCATCGGCCGATCGGGGGCGAGCGAGCCCGCGTGGAAGTCGATGGAGTGCCCCATCGTGCCCTTGTTCTCGAGCGTGATGACGAAGCGGTCGCCGACCCTGCCGTGCAGCAGTGGCCCTGGCGCGGTGCCGTTGTAGGTCCACAGCGTCTGGGTCACGCCCGGCGCGACCTCGCGCTTCTCGTCGCGGACGGTCAGGGTCAGCTCGCGGGTGACGGGAGCTTCGGATGCCGGCAGCGCAGGCAGCTCGGCATCGAACGGCTCGAAGCCGGGGCCGGGGTCGGCCATCAGGTCTAGGGTTTCCGCGGGCTCGCTCGCGCTGTCGCCGCCCATGCCGCCCATGTCGTGCCCGCCGGCATCCGCGTCCGCATTCGCGGCGGCGCCCGCCTCGGCGCCGGTGGCGACGATCTGCAGGGTCATGCCCATCTGCCGGTGCCCGAGGATCGAGCACCACCCGTCGAGATCGGCGGTGATGACACCGACGTCGATGGTCTCCTTCTCGCCGGGAGCCAGGCGGCCGCCGGCGATGCCGTTGGCGAAGACAAGATCGTGCACCTGCTCGTCGTCGGTGTTGGTGACCTCGATGACCAGCCGGGTGCCCGCGGGCACCTCGATGCGGTCAGGGGTGAAGCGCATGTTCGCCGCTTCGACCTGCACGGTCTGCACCGGGGCATCCGCCGCTCCCACCGGTGCCGCACTCCACCCGAGTCCGACCGGATCGACCGCGGCGAGTCCTGCCGCGACGAGCACGACCGCCAGCAGCCCTGCGACCGCCTCCCCCGACCGGCGCCCCGGCGCCTGCTCGCCCTCGGGCACGATCGGGCCGTGACGGCGAACGGCGTTTCCGACGGGGCCGGCGGCTTTCGCGCGCCGCTGGGCGCGCATCGCCCGCCACATCACGACGAGGAACGACGCCATCGCCACGAGGTACATGATCGATGCGACGACGCGCATCAGGCTCGACACCGGCAGGGCGCAGACGGCGAGCGCGGCGTTCGCCACGGTGACCCGCAGGATGCCCGCCGCGTCGAACCCGGCCGTGCCCACGCGCACAGGGGTGGGGCCTCCGCCCAGCACCACGGGCACGAGGTAGCTCAGCGCACCGACGAGCACCTGCGCCGCGAACCCCGCGGCGAGATAGGGCACGACCTGTCCCAAGAGGGCGTCGAGCGCCGTGAAGCCGCTGCCCTCGAGCGCGGCCAGGACCGCGCCGACCGCCACCGCGGCGACCGCGCCCGCCCACCACAGCAGCGCCGCACCGACCGACAGGGCGGCGAAGGTGCGCGGCGCCTTCTGCCGTGCGGCGCGGATCAGCGAGACGAAGATGATCACGAGGCCCACGAGGTAGGCGCCGAGCCCGACGGCGACGACGAGCAGCTGCGCGAGTGCGGCGCCGGTGGCGGCGATCACGACACCGCCGGCGAGGACCGGCAGAGCGCGGGATGCCCCGGTCGCAGCGCCTTCGTCGGCGCGGGTGCGCAGGATCGTGGGCCACAGCGTGACGACCGTACCCGCGACCGTGAGCCCGATCCAGCCCAGCACGTTGATCAGGGCGTGCGCGACCACGAGGTTCGGCGCGGAGTCGCCGCGGGCGAGCCACGCGCCGAGGGCGGCGCCGATCGTCAGCAGCGCGGCGGAGGAGATGTAGTACCGGATGGTGCGCCCGAACCGGCCGGGCATGCTGCCGCGCATACGTCGGACGAGCGTGGCTGCGTGCCAGGCGACGGCCACGATCAGCGCGGCGGCTCCGGTCAGGGTCACCGCCCAGATGCCGCTCAGCACGCCGGCGATCACCAGCGCAGCGGCCGAATTCGACAGGATGAGCCGGATGCTCTGGCGCCTGCGGTCACGGTCGGTGGCCGCACTGCGCAGCAGCGCGAACGAGAAGTACTGACTCCACACGAGGATCGCGTGGGTGACGGCGCCGAGCAGCAGCAGGTGCATCATGAGCCAGCCCGGCATGGGCAGCGCGCGGTGCGCCAGTGCGGCGATCACCGTGAGCAGCAGCCACAGCACGGTCGGGATGTCGCGCATGGGCCAGAAGCCGCGGTTCTTCGTCATGGTGTGTCTCCCTTAGGGGCGGGAGTTGCGCCCGGGGCTCCCGGTGCCACCGGTGCTCCCGGCGCCCCCAGTGCGGAGGAGATCTCGCTGATCGAAGGGCCGACGCGCAGCATCCGTCCGCCCATGCCGGAGTTCTCCTCCCGGGGGTGCGCGCCCTGATTCGCCGTCCGAGGCCCGGCAGGCCGTGCGCGACCGGCCACCGGAGCCGGCCCGAGCACCGCGCTGCCCACGGCCGTGACCACGAACAGCAGCAGGGCGATGACGCCGAGCACTCCCCCGATGCGCCAGGCCACCGGCATCCCCAGCCCGTCGCCGAACCAGACGCGCACGACCAGCGCCACCTGCAGAAGCGCGATCGGCGCCCAGAACGCGGGGCGGTACGGCAGGGCGATGCGCAGCACGGCGGGAAGGATCGTCGTCGCGTGGGCCATGATCATCGAGAACGTGTAGCCGAGGAAGATCGCGTGGATCACCGCGTCGTAGGCGGGCTGCGCCTCGGGCATCCCGAGCAGCAGCACGAGTCCCGCGACCGCGAGCCAGACATACCCGGCGAGGATGCACGCCGCCATGTACCGCGTCACGCCCGTCGCGCGGATGGTGCGGCGGGCGACATCATGCGCGATCAGCCAGCCGGTCAGCGAGAGCAGCGCGAGACCGAGTGCGATGGCCCCGAGATCGGGGAACACGAGTCCGACGACGAGCGCCGCGGTCACCGCCCAGCCGTGCAGGAGGAGCCGGATGCCCGCCCGCGGCCCCATCGTGATGCGCGCCAGCTCCACCCGCTCGGCGGCGATGGTCAGCACGAGGAACCCGATGAGCCACGGGATCACGCGGGTCATCGTGTCCTGCCCGATCCAGATGAGCGCTCCGGAGAGCGCCAGGCCGGCGGCGAGCAGCTGGGTGAGCAGACCGTGGTCGTACTGCCGCCGCCACAGCGGGACGTAGAGGACGAGGAAGGATGCCGCGCCCGCGGCGAGCACGATCTTCGCGACGACCAGCGGCACGGCGGGGACGACGAGCAGAACACCGCCGATGCCGAGCAGGGCCGGCGCGAGGTAGCCGAGTGGGCGAGCGAGAGCGGTGGCGCGTTCCAGGCTGATCAGCGTGCCCACGAAGCCGAGCACGAGCAGCATCCCGTGCACGTCGGGCAACCGCTCGGCGGTCACCGGAGCGGGAAGCCCGAGCAGCAGCAGGCCGGCGTCGAGCCCGGCGAGCAGGGCGAGGCCGGCGGGCAGCATCCACACCAGGCGCAGGCCGGGGCGGCGGCGGGCGCGCCCTGACCCCCGTGAGAAACCACTTCCGTCGTGAGAAACCACGCGCGGGGTGATTTCTCGCGCAGAACGTGGTTTCTCGGCGGAGGCGGCGGGGCGGTGCGCGCCGGTCACGATGCGGTCCGCAGGTGCAGAGCGCAGGCGCCGTCGGCCTGGAAGGGCAGCAGCGTGGCATCCGCCGCCGCATCGCGAGAGCGGAGGATGCCCGCGATCATCCCCTCGTGCACGGCGCAGACGACGTCGGCGCGTCGGGCCGCCGCCGACAGCAGCGGGCAGCGGTGCAGCCGGATCTCGTCGCCGTCGTCCGCCGGCGCGAAGCCCTGCTCGCGCATGAGGTCGACGACCATCGTGCGGGGGTCGCCTGCGGCATCCGGATGCTGGGCAGCAATCTCCGCGCCCCACTGCTCACCCGAGGCGCGGGCCTGCCCGGCAGGATCGGCGGCGACCCTAGTGAGTGTGTCGGCGAGCGCGAGAGCGAGCCCGGCGTAGGGGTTCACGGTGTCAGGCGGCGGCGCCTGCCACCGCCAGCCGGGGCGACCCCGACCCTGCACCTCGGCGCGAACCCGCCGCAGGCGGCCGTCCAGGCGCAGGCGCTCCAGGTGCTCGCGCACCGTGTTCTCGTGCAGGCGGGTGGCGGCGACGATGTCGGACGTGGACGCCGAGACGCGCGACTCCACCTCGCGGAGGATCCGCTCGCGCGTCGAGGAGTACCGGCTGCCGTCGGCGCCGCGGCGAACGGGCTTTTCTCCGGCCGACTCGATATTTTCCACGGTATCCAGTGTAATAAAATCGATCGCACACCCCCACCTCGCGGAGACGGAGAAAATCATGGGAAGCATCGAGATCCACCGGTCACGTTCCGAAGCCACCACCCAGATGGCCGGCAGCACGGGCTGCGCCTGCGGCGGCCACGACGAGGAGCTGCCCGAGCTCGACGCGCAGGCCATCCCACACGCGGTGCGCCACGCGGCGATCTTCGGTGCGATCGAGTCGCTCCGGCCCGGCAGCGCCCTGGTGATCTCGGCGACGCACGATCCGGTCCCGCTGCTCACCCAGCTGCGCGGCAAGCACGGCGACACCTTCCACACGCGCTACCTCGACGAGGGTCCCGAGCGCTGGCGCATCCTGGTTCGCAACGCCGGCTGAGCCCGGGAACGACTTGCCTCGATGCGTTCACGGTAGCGGAGGCCGTGCAAGGACGCGTTTCCGCGAGAGCCTCGACGCTGGACCGACGTGGGCACGAATTCCGCTCGGGGCCCATCGGGAGTTCCGCCACTCTCGAAGCGCGGCGCTCATGTCCTGGCTCACGTCCCGCACGACGGTGTCGAGCCTGCCGAACGTCTCGCCCGTCACACTCTCGATGATGCCGAACATCGGCCCGTTGGAGAACGCGAACTGCGTCTTCCCTCTGATCTCGTAGTGCATGCTTCGGTTTCTCACCAAGTCCATTCCCTTGGCAGACAAGCGCCGTGCATCGACCGAATCCGCTACCTCGCGGACGCGTGTCGCCGCGGGCGAGGTGCGCGCCGGGTCCGCGGCGAGGATCTTCCTCACCGACGACAGCGCGTGCCAAAGGCTGATGAGCCGTGCCCGGAAAGCTGCCGTGACGTGAGGTCCGGTCACAAGCGGTATCAGCGTTGCAGCAGTGTTGACCTCCGACTCAATGAGCAGAAGTAGCAGTCGCTGATCTATGCTCCGAACCCCGTCATATCCGCGCTTCAGATACCGATTGACGGAACGGTCGTTGTCCCTGATGGAGTCCATGGCCGTCAGATCCAAGCTCGGGGTGATGGCGTCGTTCTTGCCGGACAGGTAGCTGAAGACCTTGAGAGATGTGTAGAGGTCCAGACCGAGCTTTCGAAAGTGAGCCGGTCGGTTCTCAACTGGAACCTCATCGAGCCGGAATCGCAGGTGAAGCGGAATCGTTGCGCCGACGACGGCGCCGCCTAGGGTGTAGAAACCGAGATCCGGTTGCAGCCAGGAGAAGCCCCTCCGAACCTTCGACATCAGTTCGGTGCGCTGCGACATCCACGCCTCGTGAATGTCGAGTTCGTATTCGTTGACGGGCTGCCCCTTCTTGACCGCGTTGTCGAGCATCTTCGTCGCGTGCCGAGCGGGTGGGATGGAGGAGTGAAGCTCCGGTCGGAGCAGGTCCACGAAATCGGGAAGCGCAACATTCTTGTTCGGCGACGTCAGCAGCTCACGGCCCTCGTAGACGACCCGTGCGGCGTGCCCCGATAGAAGGAGAGGGACCATCGCCTGCGCTGGACCATTGTGCCGTCGAGCACTGGCCAGGATGTCACCGATCCACAGGGCGTCCTCGAGCAGCAGCAGACGCCCCACAGTGACCTTCAGTTCGTCCTGAGTGGGCACGACACTCCCCTAGTTCTGCATGCGCCGTAGGACGTCGTCGGCCTCTCCGGCCCACAGCGTGCGGAGCATGTCTTCGGTCTGCTCCCGAGTGAAACGCCAATAAGAGCCGCGGTCGACGTATCGGAAGTCGGAGGCCTTAATCATGAACTGCAGCATCCCGCTCAATGCGCGGTGTGGGTGCCTGCCGTAGAAGTACCAGAAGGCGAGTGCGTTCTCGACCTCCATCAGCAACGTGTCGGAGGCGCTGAGATCGATGGTCCCACCGAGAGTGGCTATGGGGCGCACGTGACTGCACTAGGAGTTCGACACCGCGACGTCGGTACCGCTTCCCGGACGCTGGTCACAGGACGCCTCCTCGATGTGGCGAAGAAGATTCTCGAGGTAATCACGGACATTCGGGAAGTCGCCGAGGGCGAGCTCAGCGTCGTAGTCGTCCGCGACGGGGTGCTCCCACAACCACGCGCTGCCGGCGCCGACCGGGCTCTCCCATTCAAGTGCTTCTCGTGCCGTCTTCAGCGCCTCCCCGTCCTCGCCGGTGAGATGTAGGGCGAGCGCGATGTTCGCCGCGGTGAGCAGAGACGGCGTCCGGCTTAGCGCCTCAGCTCGCCGGAGCATGACGATAGCGTCTTCCGAGTCTGCGGCGAGGCTACAGAAGCCCAGATTATTCCATGCCTCCGCGTCTCCCGGAGACAGTTCGACTAGCCCCTCGAAGATCCGACTCGCCTCCTCCCACTGCCCCGTGACCAGCAAGTTCGAGGCGCGCTCGGCGTACTCGGAAGAAACGAACCCGTGAACGTAGACGGGGCCGGAGTACCGTTCGAGGCTGCGCGTCATCGCAAGGCGGCTGGTTGTGTCCGCGTCAACCACTCGTTCCGCCATCGCGCGCGAGTCGCACCGCACATCACTGCCGTTCGACGCCCAATCCCACTCGAGTGCGAGGGAGCCGGCACTCCACTCTTCGACGCGGGTGACGGTAAAACGCTCCCAAAGCCAGAGACCCACTGGATCGGTGGTGGGCGTGGGCTCGTGTGCGGCGAAGAGTGGGGCGTGGGGAGGTCTCACGCTGAGAGCTCCGGCAAGGTCGACCGACATTATGTTTGTCAGCC
Source organism: Microbacterium sp. NPDC089987 (assembly GCF_044748505.1). Classification (NCBI taxonomy): domain Bacteria; kingdom Bacillati; phylum Actinomycetota; class Actinomycetes; order Micrococcales; family Microbacteriaceae; genus Microbacterium; species Microbacterium sp. NPDC089987. The sequence continues at coordinate 255,724 of NZ_JBIVGE010000001.1, read as the reverse complement.
ACCGCACTACTCGCCGTCGGAATGTCGAGGTGAGTGAATGGGCGATGACGGGATGCTGGACCAGTTCGTCCAACTCGGCCTCGTCGTCAAAAAGGTGCGGAAGGGCCGTGCGGAGTAGTCGCTTGCTCGAGGTGTCTGCGTGACCGCGCCGAATCGTACGCGCCGTATCTTCCGCGGACAGCGTGGCGGCGTCCCACCAGCCCGCGGTGCTGTCAAATTCAGGAGCGCCAATTACGTCCTCGATGTCGACACGGCCTTCCCTGTTGAGGTACTCAAGCGTCACTCTAACGATGACCGCCGACGCAACCTGCTGTGCGATCCCGCTGTGGAACACAGACTCGATTGCTTCGATGCGTCGCTCAGCCTCGCCCCAGAGGCGCAGTGCGTCATCCAATCGTGTGATTGTGCCCGTCAGCGCATTCGTGACCAGCGCATTGTTCAGCGACAGCAATAACGAGGCCGTGCTCTGGTGTCGCGGTTCTTTGTCACGGTCGGTGATGTATTCACGGGTGGCGTCATAATCCCGCATCCCGCCAGCGGAGCGCACGGGGATGGCGCGACCGTGCATGATGAGGCCTCCGATCTGCGTCTGGTACTCACCGCGGCTCTGCACGCCAAGTTTCTGCGACAGAGCGCGGCACTCTTCGGAGCAAGTGGGAGTTCCGTCCTCAGTGCGGTAATACGGGCATCCCGGCGTGAGCTTAGGGAGTGTGCAGGAATCGGCATACGTCACCACTGCCTCGGCTATCAGCCGCGACTCTGCATCCATCCGACACCCTCCCTAGTTGGGATGGGCAGCGATGCTCACAATCGTGATCTTCCCGTCCCCGGGACCATAATGCCAGAACACCCGCCACGCGCTCGGGGTGCGGTTCTCGACGTACGACTCCCACACCTCTTCGCCGTTCGCGCCCGAGATGGAACTGTACTTGTGTGAGTTCAGTCCGTTGTATCTCGGGTCGCGCTGCAGAAGACCGAGAGTCTTGCGCACCTTTTTGAACCGCACCTGGCTAGACGGGGTGTCAAGCTGCTCGAATTGCTGCTTCGCTTTCTTCGTGAACGAGAGGTCAAAGCTCAAAACCTAGACCTCGTCGTCTTCCTCGTCGATCTCGTCGTCGGCGAACTCCTCGAAGCTGCCGAGGCTGACGACCTCGCCGGCGGCGCTCTGGCGCAGCCCCTCTGCCAGGTCCTGCCTGACGAGCTGGTTTTCCCACACGATGAGTTCGCGCTTGGGGATGGAGACCAGCGGCGTGAGGAGGATCTCACCGTCGTCGTTCACAGCGACTGCGTAGCGGTCGTCGCGGCGGACCCCGGTCTTGCCGAAGGCGATGCGCGCTCGCTCGTCGGCCACGACTTCACCGGCTGCGACGAAACCCTGCATGTTCTTCATGGTCATCTCCTTGATCCATGCTGACAATACCACGAATGAGATATGTCACGGATGGGTAAAGCCCATCTGAATCCTACCCCACGGCGCTCCACGTTCCCAAGTACCATCGTTCCGTCGCTGACCGCACGTGTCGGCGACGATGGAAGCCGCGCCGCCCGGAGGCCCCCCAGCCTCTCCTCAGGCCAACAAGGGCTTTCACGAGGCGCAGATGCACAACCGCAAGCCCGACGGGCAAAGCGCACTCCACGCGGGCCACAAGTTCAGGCTCAAGAAGCGACGCGACGCCCTCCTCGCCGCTCGCCGACGATTCGAGGCTCCGCGACCGAACGTGCCGGTCCACAAGTCCGAGCAGATCTACGCCTACGGCACGTCCGAGTGGTAGATGGCGTACACCGAAAGCGTGAACAAGGAGACGTCTTTCCGGCTCGGCTTCCGGGATGCGAACGATGCCCTCATGGCCCAGAACACGGAACTCACCGGACAGGCGGCCCACGGATTCATCACGACGCTCATCGTCGCCGCGATGAACGCCGGCCGCATCGCACAGTGGGACCTCTATCACTCCCTCGACAAGGGCGACGGCGTGCTTGTGGACGAGTGGTCGGCGATGCTGCACCTCATGTTGCCGCGGCTCGAAGCCGTCATGACCGAGCGGAGCATCAAGATGCAACCGGACGCCGTGAACGCGGACACGCCGGTGGGCAGCGGACCGTCGGGCACGACGAAGACACGTACGACTGGGTGCCAGATGTGCCGCGAGCATCGTCGAGATGCACCGTGCCACCCCAGACGCCGGAGACCGCATGGTCGAGATGCTCGCCAGGAGTCTGCGCGACCAGGCCGCGCTGCTTCTCCTGAGCGACGGCCACGAGCGAGACCTCAGCCGCCACTCGACCTCGCCCTTTGTCTGAAGTTCATCGACGCAGAACCCCACGCGGGTGATGAGGACGACGTCTGGGAGGCGGTGCCCGCGGATGGCGTGCTCATCGCGGCGGAAGCGACCATCGAGCCGGGGTGGGACTGGCATCACGCGTGAGCGTTGAGCTGAACGGAGACCCTGCTCCGTCCAGCTCGCATGTTCCTTACCAATTCCGATGCAGCAGGGCTCGGCAGCTGAGGACCGAAAAGGCAAAAAGGAACTGGGAAAAGAGAAGAGCCACCGTTTCCGGTGGCTCTTCTCTCGTTGACCTGGGCTTCCGAGTTACGGGAATGAAATTCCTGAGATACGGGAATAGCCCGGTGTGGCAAGTGAGGGATTCGAACCCCCGAAGCTTACGCGGCTGATTTACAGTCAGCTCCCTTTGGCCGCTCGGGCAACTTGCCAGTGCACACCCGTCCGGCTTTCTCAGCCAACCGGGGGCGCGAAGATCAAGCATACCGGTCACCGGCGGCGGTGAGAAATCGAGCGATCAGCTGCCGAACACGCCCCGCTCCGCCTCGTGCAGCGACTCCGGCGTGCGCAGCAGACCACCCTCAGCGCGGCAGGTCGCCGCGGCGATGAGCATCGCATCATCGAGCAGCTGCTGCCACTCGGCATCCGTCTTCGGCTCGCCGTGCGACAGGGCGGCGGCGACGGATGCCAGGGTCGCATCTCCCGCGCCGACCGTGTCGGTCACCGGGCCGGGAAGCGTCGCGATCGGGGCGCGGAAGACACCGGCATCGGTCTCGAGGACCGCGCCGTCGGCGCCCGCGGTGGCGAGAACAGCGCCGGCTCCGAGCCGGCGGAGGCGGTCGCGCAGCGCGTCGAGATCACCGTCGTACAGCAGAGTCGCATCGTCGGCTCCGACCTTCACCAGCGCGGCCCTGGCGGCGAGAAGCTCGAACCCGCGAACGAACTCCGCGACATCGCTCATCATGCCGCTGCGGGGGTTCGGGTCGAGGGCGATGCGGGCATCCCGCAGCGCGTCGACCAGCGCATCCACCTCATCGCTCCGGTCGAACGGGAAGCAGCTGATCGCCACGACATCGGCCGTCGAGATCGCCTCGCGCGCGGCGTCGCCGTACCGGATGCTTCGGCCGCGAGCCGCATCGTTGAAGGCATACTGCGGCTCGCCGGCGGGCGACCGCGTCACGACCGCCCGCGATGACCCGAGCGGGGCGGCGCTCTCAATCAGGCGCACATCGTGGTCTCGCAGGTACTCGCGGATGTGCTCACCCGCCTCATCAACGCCGACCATCGCGATGAGCGTGGTCTCGACCCCCAGCCGGCGCAGGCCGACGGCGACATTCAACGCGGCTCCGCCCACCAGCTCGCGCACTCCGGAGGCACCACGGATCTCATCGATCAGGGCATCCCCGATCACCACAGCAGTCATGCTGTGAGGGTACCGCGGGCGGTGCGTCAACGGGAGTGGCGGACGCGCGAGACTGGATGACGGCGAGGCGCTCGCGCCGAAGGCACGGCGGGCCTACCCTGACAGCATGAAGCTCCGCGCCGGCGCGGCAGTCGCGCTCATCCTGGCATCCGTCACGCTGCTGGCGGGCTGCACCTCCGCTGGGCCCGACGATGCGGCGAAGCCGTCGAAGAGCGCTGCGCCCTCGGCATCCGGTTCGGCGTCCACCGCCGCGTCACCAACGCCGACGCCGACGCCGACGCTCATGCCGCTGCCGGGCGACTGCCGCGAGATCCTCTCAGCCGACGTGCTGGCGCAGCTCGACGGCGTGCCGCTCAACGATCCCGCCTTCGGCGACAGCGGGCTGCTCGGCGACTCCCTCGTCTGCAACTGGGGCCACCCCGCCGCCGACACCACCGGACTCACGACGACCATCTCGCGAATGGATCGCGGGCCGGCGCTCGACATGCTCAACGGTCTCGCCGACAGCGAGGGCTTCACCTGCTACACGCCCGACGGGGGCACCCGCTGCGAGAAGAGCTGGCAGAACGAGCTGTACCCCGTCACCGATGGTCGCACGCTCTTCTGGCGCGACGGTCTGCTGATCGACACCCGCTACTCGAACCTCGCGCCGGCGGGCTACACGTCGAGCATCGTCAAAGCGCTCTGGCCCTGACCTTGCCAGCCGCGAGACTTGCTTTCCAGCATGAGACGAGCTCTCAGAGCGCAAGTCTCGTGCTGGAACGCAAGTTTCGCCGTCGAATGCTCGCAACCAAAAGCTCACGCGCCGCCCCGCCCACGCCGGCCACCGGGCACGGGGAAGGCCCCGGCCCTCCGAAGAGGGGCCGGGGCCTTCCGACTCACATCAGCACTCAGTTGTAGGTGCCGGGCGTGATGTCGTCCGTCGAGAACGCGTCGAAGTCGACGTAGCCGAAGTCGCCGTCGGCGTACGCACCGTCGGATGCGAAGATCCGGTTCGGGTAGCGCTCGCTCTTGGCCTCTTCCGTCGCCTCGACCGTGATGTCGCGGTACTTCGACAGACCGGTTCCGGCGGGGATGAGCTTTCCGATGATGACGTTCTCCTTGAGACCGATCAGCGGGTCGCGCTTGCCCTCCATGGCGGCCTGCGTGAGCACGCGGGTCGTCTCCTGGAAGGATGCCGCCGACAGCCACGACTCGGTCGCGAGCGACGCCTTCGTGATACCCATCAGCTCCGGGCGACCCGACGCGGGGCGCTTGCCCTCAGCCACGGCCTCGCGGTTGATCTGCTGGTAGCGCTTCGAGTCGACCATCTCACCCGGAAGCAGCGTCGTGTCAGCGTGGTCGACCACGGTGACCTTCCGCAGCATCTGGCGAACGATGACCTCGATGTGCTTGTCGTGGATCGGCACACCCTGCGAGCGGTACACACCCTGCACACCGCCGACGAGGTACTTCTGCACCTCGCGGGCACCCATGACGCGCATGACCTCCTTGGGGTCGAGCGTGCCGACCTGCAGGGGCTGACCGACGGTGACGTGCTGGCCGTCCTCGACGAGAAGCGTCGCACGCTTCAGCACCGGGTAGACCACCTCTTCGTCGCCGTTGTCGGGCGTGAGGATGACCTTCTTGGCCTTCTCGGTCTCCTCGATCGTGATGCGGCCATCGGCCTCGGCGATCGGGGATGCACCCTTCGGGGTACGCGCCTCGAAGAGCTCCTGCACACGCGGCAGACCCTGGGTGATGTCGTCGGCCGAGGCCGAACCACCCGTGTGGAAGGTACGCATCGTCAGCTGGGTACCGGGCTCACCGATCGACTGAGCGGCGATGATGCCGACGGCCTCGCCGATGTCGACGGTCTTTCCGGTCGCGAGCGAACGGCCGTAGCACTGCGCGCAGACACCGACGGCCGAGTCGCACGTCAGCACCGAGCGGACCTTGATGGTCTCGACGCCGGCCTCGACGAGCTTGTCGATCAGCACGTCACCCACGTCGTCGCCGGCGGAGGCGACGACCTCGCCCGCCTCGGTGACGACATCGGATGCCAGGGTGCGGGCGAACACCGAGTTCTCGACGTTCGCGTCGCGGGTCAGCACACCCTGCGAGTTCGGAGCGGCGATCGGGAGCTCGAGGCCCTTCGACGTGCCGCAGTCCTGCTCGCGGATGATGACGTCCTGCGACACGTCCACCAGACGACGGGTCAGGTAACCCGAGTCGGCGGTACGCAGAGCGGTGTCGGCCAGACCCTTACGGGTACCGTGCGTCGCGATGAAGTACTCCGCCACCGACAGACCCTCGCGGTACGAGGAGATGATCGGACGGGGGATGATCTCACCCTTGGGGTTGTTCACCAGACCACGCATACCCGCGATGTTGCGGATCTGCAGCCAGTTACCACGAGCACCGGAGGTCACCATGCGGTTGATGGTGTTGTCCTCGGGGAAGTGCTCGCGCATCGCGGCCTGGACCTCGTCGGTCGCCTCGGTCCAGATCTTGATGAGCTCCTGACGACGCTCGACATCCGTGGTCAGACCCTTGTCGTACTGCGACTGGACCTTCGCGGCCTGCTTCTCGTAGCCGGCGACGATCTCGGCCTTGTTCGGCGGGGTGAGGATGTCGCTGAGCGCGACGGTGACGCCCGAGCGGGTCGCCCAATGGAAACCGGCATCCTTGATGCGGTCCAGCGTGGCGGCCGTCTCGACCTTGGGGTACTCCTCGGCCAGCTTGTTCACGATCTGCGACAGCTTGCCCTTGTCGGCCTGGCCGCGCACGAAGGGGTAGCCCTTCGGCAGCGCGCCGTTGAAGATCGCCTGACCGAGCGACGCGTCGACGAGACCGTGACGCTCGTAGCCCTCGGGGGCCTCGCCCTCGAGGAAGGTCAGACCCGGGATGCGGATGCGGACCTTCGCCTGCAGGTCGAGGGTGCCCTCGTCCTTGGCCAGGATCGCCTCGGAGACCGAGCCGAACGCACGACCCTCACCGGCAGCGCCCTCCTTGACCGTGGTCAGGTGGTGCAGACCGATGATCATGTCCTGCGAGGGCAGGGTGACCGGACGGCCGTCCGACGGCTTGAGGATGTTGTTCGAGGCGAGCATCAGCACGCGGGCCTCGGCCTGAGCCTCGACCGACAGCGGCAGGTGCACAGCCATCTGGTCACCGTCGAAGTCGGCGTTGAACGCCGCGCAGACGAGCGGGTGCAGCTGGATGGCCTTGCCCTCGACGAGCTGCGGCTCGAACGCCTGGATGCCGAGACGGTGCAGCGTGGGCGCACGGTTCAGCAGCACCGGACGCTCGCGGATGATCTCCTCGAGCACGTCCCAGACCTCGGGGCGGGTGCGCTCGACGGCGCGCTTGGCCGCCTTGATGTTCTGCGAGTGACCGAGGTCGATCAGGCGCTTGATCACGAACGGCTTGAAGAGCTCCAGAGCCATCTGCTTGGGCAGACCGCACTGGTGCAGCTTCAGCTGCGGGCCGACGACGATGACCGAACGGCCCGAGTAGTCCACGCGCTTGCCGAGCAGGTTCTGGCGGAAACGACCCTGCTTTCCCTTCAGCATGTCGCTGAGGGACTTCAGGGCGCGGTTGCCGGTGCCGGTGACGGGACGACCGCGGCGGCCGTTGTCGAACAGCGCGTCGACGGCCTCCTGCAGCATCCGCTTCTCGTTGTTGACGATGATCTCGGGGGCGCCGAGGTCGATCAGACGACGAAGACGGTTGTTGCGGTTGATCACACGGCGGTACAGGTCGTTCAGGTCGGAGGTCGCGAAGCGGCCACCGTCGAGCTGCACCATCGGACGCAGCTCCGGCGGAATCACCGGGACGACGTCGAGGACCATCGCGGCCGGGCTCATGCCGGTCTCGAGGAACGAGCTGACGACGGTCAGGCGCTTGATCGCACGGATCTTGCGCTGGCCCTTGCCCTCCGAGATCTGCAGGTGCAGGCTCTCGGACTCGGCCTGAAGGTCGAAGGTCTCGAGGCGACGCTTGATCGCCTCGGCACCCATGTGCGCCTCGAAGTACTGACCGAAGCGGTCCTGCAGCTCGTGGAACACGTCGTCCTCGGGGCGCAGCGCGCCCACCTCGAGCGTGCGGAAGTCCTCCCACACGCGCTCGAGCTTGGCGATGGCCTCGTCGGCACCCTTGCGGGTGAGGGTCATCTCCTTCTCGGCGGCGTCCTTGACCTTCTTCTTGGCGTCGGCCTTGGCACCCTCTGCCTCCAGGGCAGCGAGCTCCTCCTCCAGCTTCGCCATCCGCTCCGCGATCTTCGCGTCGCGGCGGTCGCCGAGCGTCTTCAGCTCGAGACGGATGTTGTTCTCCTGCGTGGCGAGGTCGCGGTGACGAGCATCCTCGTCGACCGAGATCACCATGTAGGCGGCGAAGTAGATGACCTTCTCGAGGTCCTTCGGCGCCATGTCGAGCAGGTAGCCGAGACGCGACGGAACACCCTTGAAGTACCAGATGTGCGTCACGGGAGCGGCGAGCTCGATGTGACCCATGCGCTCACGACGGACGGAGCTCTTGGTGACCTCCACGCCGCAGCGCTCGCACACGATGCCCTTGAAGCGGACACGCTTGTACTTGCCGCAGGCGCACTCCCAGTCGCGGGAGGGTCCGAAGATCTGCTCTCCGAAGAGACCGTCCTTCTCGGGCTTCAGCGTGCGGTAGTTGATCGTCTCGGGCTTCTTGACCTCACCGAAGGACCATCCGCGGATGTCGTCAGCGGTGGCCAGGCCGATTCGAAGCTCATCGAAAGTGGTTGATTCGAGCACTAGTTCTCCTGTGTAGAAAAAATCTGTCGCTTGTCGAGGACCGAGATCAGATCTCGTCGATCGACGCGGCTTCGAAACGGCTGGAGATGTTGATGCCGAGCTCCTCCGCTGCGCGGAAGGCCTCGTCGTCGGTGTCCCGCAGGTTGACAGCGGTGCCGTCAGCCGAGAGCACCTCGACGTTCAGGCAGAGCGACTGCATCTCCTTCATGAGCACCTTGAAGGACTCGGGGATGCCGGGCTCCTGGATGTTCTCGCCCTTGACGATGGCCTCGTACACCTTGACGCGGCCGAGGATGTCGTCGGACTTGATCGTCAGCAGCTCCTGCAGCGCGTATGCGGCGCCGTAGGCCTCAAGAGCCCACACCTCCATCTCACCGAAGCGCTGTCCACCGAACTGCGCCTTACCGCCGAGCGGCTGCTGGGTGATCATCGAGTACGGGCCCGTCGAGCGAGCGTGGATCTTGTCGTCGACGAGGTGGTGCAGCTTCAGAATGTACATGTAGCCGACCGACACGGGAGCCGGGAACGGCTCGCCGGAGCGGCCGTCGAACAGCAGCGTCTTGCCCGACGAGTCGATCAGGCGCACGCCGTCACGAGTCGGCAGGGTCGAGTCGAGCAGGCCCGAGATCTCGGACTCGCTGGCACCGTCGAACACCGGGGTGGCGACCTTGGTGTCGGGGGCGACGTCGCGACCGTTCTCCGGCAGCTTGACGGCCCACTCGGGGTCGCCCTCCACCTTCCATCCGGTCTTGGCGATCCAGCCGAGGTGGGTCTCGAGAACCTGGCCGAAGTTCATTCGACCCGGGATGCCCAGCGGGTTCAGCACCACGTCGACCGGCGTGCCGTCCGACATGAACGGCATGTCCTCGACGGGCAGGATCTTCGCGATGACACCCTTGTTGCCGTGGCGGCCGGCGAGCTTGTCGCCCTCGGTGATCTTGCGCTTCTGAGCGATGTAGACCACGACGCGGCGGTTGACGCCCGAGCCCAGCTCGTCGTCGCCCTCCTCGGCGTCGAACTCCTTGACGGCGATGATCGTGCCCTGCTCACCGTGCGGAACCTTCAGCGAGGTGTCGCGAACCTCACGGCTCTTCTCGTTGAAGATGGCGCGCAGCAGGCGCTCCTCGGCCGACAGCTCGGTCTCGCCCTTCGGCGTGACCTTGCCGACGAGGATGTCGCCGGGGCGGACCTCGGCGCCGATGCGGATGATGCCGCGCTCGTCGAGGTCCTTCAGCAGCTCGGGGCTGACGTTGGGGAGGTCACGGGTGATCTCCTCCTTGCCCAGCTTGGTGTCGCGGGCGTCGACCTCGTACTCCTCGATGTGGATCGACGAGAGGGTGTCGTCCTTCACCAGCTCCTGGCTGAGGATGATGGCGTCCTCGAAGTTGTGGCCTTCCCACGGCATGAACGCGACGAGCAGGTTCTTGCCGAGCGCGAGCTCGCCGTTCTCGGTGGCGGGACCGTCGGCGATGACCTCGCCGACCTCGACGCGCTCACCGGCGCTGACGATCACGCGCTGGTTGTAGGAGGTGCCCTGGTTCGAGCGGTCGAACTTGCGCAGGTGGTACTCCTGCGTGCCGCCGTCGTCGAGCATGATCACGACGCGGTCTGCCGAGACCTCGCTGACGACACCGGCCTTCTGCGCAGTGATGACGTCGCCGGCGTCGATGGCGGTGTAGCCCTCCATACCGGTGCCGACGAGCGGCGAGTCCGAACGCAGCAGCGGCACAGCCTGACGCTGCATGTTGGCGCCCATGAGCGCGCGCTGTGCGTCGTCGTGCTCGAGGAACGGCACGAGCGAGGTCGCGACCGACACCATCTGGCGCGGCGAGACGTCCATGTAGCCGATCTCCTCGGGCAGGAACAGGTCGACCTCACCCGATCCGCCGCGGGGGCGGGCCAGGACGTGGCTCTCGGTGAAGCGGCCGTTCTTGTCGAGCGGTGCGTTCGCCTGAGCGATGTTGAAGTCGACCTCCTCGGCTGCCGTGAGGTAGTCGATCTGGTCGGTGACGGCACCCTCGACGACGCGACGGTACGGGGTCTCGATGAAGCCGAACGAGTTGATGCGCGCGAAGGTCGCGAGCGCACCGATCAGGCCGATGTTCGGGCCTTCCGGGGTCTCGATCGGGCACATGCGGCCGTAGTGCGAGGGGTGCACGTCTCGCACCTCGACGCCGGCGCGGTCACGCGAGAGACCACCGGGGCCGAGGGCCGACAGACGGCGCTTGTTGGTCAGGCCCGCGAGCGGGTTGTTCTGATCCATGAACTGCGACAGCTGCGAGGTGCCGAAGAACTCCTTGATCGCGGCCACGACGGGGCGCACGTTGATCAGGGTCTGCGGGGTGATCGCCTCGATGTCCTGCGTGGTCATGCGCTCGCGGACGACGCGCTCCATGCGCGACAGACCGGTGCGGACCTGGTTCTGGATCAGCTCGCCGACGGCGCGAATGCGACGGTTGCCGAAGTTGTCGATGTCGTCGGTCGCGATGCGGATCTCGGTCTTCTTGCCGCCGCGGATGCCCTCGAACGTCTCGTCGCCGCGGTGCACGCGCACCAGGTACTTGATGGTCGCGACGATGTCGTCGACGGTCAGCACCGAGTCGGTGAGCGGAGCTGCGAGACCGAGCTTCTGGTTGATCTTGTAGCGACCCACCTTGGCGAGGTCGTAGCGCTTCGGGTTGAAGTAGAAGTTGTCGAGCAGCGAGCGCGCGGCCTCGGCGGCCACCTGCTCGCCCGGACGCAGCTTGCGGTAGATGTCGCGCAGCGCGTCTTCCTGAGTGAGGATGGTGTCCTTCGCCAGGGTCTCCTCGATCGAGGGGAAGCCGGCGAACTCGGCGAGGATCTGCTCGCTCGACATGCCCAGCGCCTTGAGGAAGACGGTGACGGACTGCTTGCGCTTGCGGTCGATGCGCACGCCGACCTGGTCGCGCTTGTCGATCTCGAACTCGAGCCACGCACCGCGGCTGGGGATGACGCGAGCGGTGACGATGTCCTTGTCACTGGTCTTGTCGGGGGTCTTGTCGAAGTAGACACCGGGCGAGCGCACGAGCTGCGAGACGACGACGCGCTCGGAGCCGTTGATGATGAATGTGCCCTTGCCGGTCTGCAGCGGGAAGTCGCCCATGAAGACCGTCTGGGTCTTGATCTCACCGGTGAGGTGGTTCATGAACTCGGCCTCGACGTACAGCGGGGCGGCGTAGGTCTTGCCGCGCTCCTTGCACTCGTCGATCGAGTACTTCTCGGGCTCGAGGTACGGGTTCGTGAACGAGAGCTGCATGGTCTCGCCGAGGTCCTCGATCGGGGAGATCTCCTCGAAGATCTCGCCGAGACCCGAGACCTCGGAGACGTCGCTGCGGCCGGACTTCTTGGCCTCGGCGACGCGAGCCTTCCAGTCGTCGTTGCCGACGAGCCAGCCGAACGACTCGGTCTGCAGTGCCAGCAGATCCGGGACGTCGAGCGTGTCGGAGATCTTGGCGAACGAGAGGCGGGAGACTCCGCGTCCGTTCTTGTTGGTGGTGGATGTGGATGCGTTGCGAGCAGCAGCCAAGGGAGTAACCTCCGTGAGCCCGTGCAGGGGCTGGTCGATTCCTAGACGTCGGTGGAGAACGCGCTCGAGAGCTCAACGGATGCCGACCACCATATGAGGGCACGGAGAAGCGAGCGCAACTACCAACTATACGCACGATTTCACGACATGGCAAGCGGAATCCTTGACCAATGCCGGATGCTGGGGTATGAGCGACACTGCAGTATGCGCATCGTGCTGAAGTTCACCATCGACTGCGACGCCGACACCGCCTGGCGCGCGCTGCATTCGCCGCGCATCGTGGGCGAGCTCTACGCTCCCCTGCTGCAGATGCAGCCACTGCTGGCCGAAGGCCTGCCGGAGCGCTGGATGCCCGGCGACGAGGTCCCCGTGCGCCTCGCCGCGCTCGGACGCATCCCGGTCGGAACGCAGCTGATCCACATCAGCGACCGCACGGTCGACGGGCCGGACGGGCCGGTGCGGATCCTGCGCGACAGCGGCATCCCGCTCACCGGCCCGCTCGGCGGACTCGACGTGTGGGATCACCAGATGGCGGTCTCCCCCGCGCCCGGCCGGGCGGGGCGGACTCTCTGGCGCGACCGGCTCACCTTCGACGGGCCGAACGCCGTCCTGCTCTGGCCGGTGCTCTGGGTCTCCTGGCAGGCGCGTGCCCTGCGCGTGCGCTCGCTCGCGCGGCGCTGGGCGCGCGACCCGCAACTGCGAGGCTGACTCCCCCGCACCGGAGTCAGGACGCGATGCCGAGTTCGTTGCCGGGGATGGATGCCAGCAGCCGGCGGGTGTACGGGTCGCGGGGGTTCGTGAAGATCTCCTCCGAGCTCGCCGCCTCCACGAGCGCACCGTCCTTCATGACGCACACGTAGTCGCTGATCAGGCGCACCACCGCGAGGTCGTGCGAGATGAACAGGTAGCTGAGTCCGTACTCCTTCTGCAGATCGCCCAGCAGCGTGAGGATCTGATCCTGCACGAGCACATCAAGCGCCGAGACCGGCTCGTCGCAGACGATGAGATCCGGCGAGAGGGCGAGGGCCCGTGCGATGGCGACACGCTGGCGCTGACCGCCCGACAGCTCCGACGGATAGCGCTGCAGCATCGAATGGGGCAACGCGACGTCGTCGAGCAGCGAGCGCACCCGCGCGCGACGCTCGGCGCGGCTGCCGCGCTTGTAGAACTCCAGCGGCTCGGCGATCAGGCGCTCGATCGTGAACATCGGGTTCAGGCTCGAGTACGGGTCCTGGAAGACCGGCTGCACGCGCTGCCGGAACTCGCGCGACTGCGCGCGGTCGAGCTTGGCGATGTCGTTGCCCTCGAAGCGGATCGTGCCGGCCGTGGGCTCGATCAGCTTGAGCAGCATGCGCGCGGTCGTGGTCTTGCCCGAGCCGGACTCCCCCACGATCGCGACGGTCGTGCCGCGCGGGATCGCGAGCGAGACGTCGTCGACGGCGACGAAGTCCTCCGCCTGGCCGCGGATCGGGTACACCTTGCGCAGCCCCTCGATCTCGACGATGTTGTCTGCTGAGCCTGTCGCCTCCTGGGTTGCTGAGCCTGTCGAAGCACCCTTCGACAGGCTCAGGGACCCATTCTGGGTTGCTGAGCCTGTCGCCTCCTGGTCTGCTGTGCCATACACCTCCGGCTGCAGCCTCGCCGCGGCGATCGACGGCGCCGCCTTCACCAGGCTCTGCGTGTACGGGTGCTGCGGATCCTCGAGGATCTGGCGGGCCGGGCCCTGCTCGACCACGCGCCCGCGGTGCATGACCACGACGCGCTGCGCGCGTTCGGCGGCGAGACCGAGATCGTGCGTGATCAGCAGCACGGCCGTGCCGAGCTCGCGGGTCATCTCGTCGAGCTGGTCGAGGATCGTCTGCTGCACCGTGACGTCGAGCGCGCTGGTGGGCTCATCGGCGATGAGCAGGCGCGGCTGGCAGGCCAGACCGATGGCGATGAGGGCGCGCTGACGCAGCCCGCCCGACAGCTCGTGCGGGTACTGCTTGGCGCGACGCTCGGGGTCGGGAAGGCCGGCGGCAGAGAGCGCCTCGACGACCTTCTGCTGCACGTTGCCGCGGTTGGCGAGGCCGTGGGCGAGCAGCGTCTCGGCGACCTGCGTGCCGATCTTGGCGACGGGGTTGAGGTTCGACATCGGGTCCTGCGGCACCATGCCGATGTCGCGTCCGCGGATCCTGCGCATCTCGTTCTCGGAGATGCCGACCAGCTCGCGTCCGTCGAGCATGATGCTGCCGCCGGCCACCCGCCCGCCCGAGGCGAGCAGACCGATCACGGCCATCGCGGTGGTCGACTTGCCCGAGCCCGACTCGCCGACGATCGCGACGGTCTCACCGGGGGCGATCTCGAGGTCGACGCCCTCGACGGCGTGAACGACGCCGTCCATGGTGCCGAAGTCGACGGCGAGGTTCGACACCTGCAGCAGCGGCTGGCGCACGGCATCCGGATTCGTGTTCATGTTCTCGTTCCTCATCGCGCACGCGTCCGGGGGTCCATGGCCTCACGCAGCGCCTCGCCGAACAGCGTGAAGCCCAGCGCGGTCACCGCGATGCAGATGCCGGGGAGGAAGGCCAGCTGCGGCGCGATCGCCAGTTCGGCCTGCGCGTAGGTCAGCATCCGCCCCCACTCCGCCGTCTCGGGGCGACCGCCGCCGAGACCGAGGAACGACAGCGCGGCCGCGTCGATCACCGCGGTGGCCAGGGTCAGCGTGCCCTGCACGATGACGGGACCGATGGCGTTCGGCAGCACGTGCGACATGGTGATGCGACCGCGGCCGAGGCCGAGGGTCTGCGCCGAGAGCACGTACTCGGCCGAGCGCTGCTGCAGCATCGAGGCGCGCAGCAGGCGCGCGAAGATCGGCACCTGAGACGCTCCGATGGCGATCATCACCGCGGAGGGCGTCTGCCCGAGGATGGCGGCGATCGACACGGCCAGCAGCAGGTTGGGCACCGAGAGGATGATGTCGACGATGCGCATGATCAGCGTGTCGACCCAGCCGCCGAAGGTGCCGGCCAGGAGGCCGAGCAGCATGCCGCCGACCAGGCCGAGTGCGGTCGAGACGACGCCGACGAGCAGAGAGGCCTGTGCACCCCAGATCAGCTTCGACAGCACGTCGCCGCCGAAGCGGTCCAGCCCCAGCGGGAACCCGTCGATCTCGCCGATTCCGGGGATGGTGGTCGGGGTGATGTGCTCGGTGCCGGGCAGCGCGCGCTCGGGGTACGGCGCCAGCAGCGGCGCGAGCGCCGCGACCAGCACGAAGAGCAGCACGATGGCGAGGCCGACCCAGGCAGCAGGGTTTCGTCGCAGCCGCCGGAGGACGTCGTGCCAGAATCCGCCGCCGGTCTTCAGATCGGCCTGTGCGACGGCGACGGTGTCGAGCACCTCGCCGCCCTGTGCGGGTGGAAGCACTGCGCTCATCACTGGACCCTCACTCTCGGATCGATCAGGCTGTACGACACGTCGACGGCCAGGTTGATCAGCGCGTACGCGATCGCGATGAAGATGATGAAGCCCTGCAGCACCGGGAAGTCGCGCGAGAAGATCGACTGCGCGAGGAACGATCCGATGCCGGGGTAGGCGAACACGGTCTCGGTGAGCACCGCGCCCGAGATCAGCAGGCCGGTCTGCAGGCCGATCGTGGTGATCACCGGCAGCATCGCGTTGCGCAGGATGAATCGGCTGCGCAAGGTTCCCGGTGCCACGCCCTTCGCCTTGCCGGTGCGGACGTAGTCGGCGTTCTGCACCTCGAGCACGCTCGCCCTGGTGATGCGCACTATGATCGCGAGCGGGATCGTGCCCAGCGCCAGCGCCGGCAGCGCGAGGTGCAGCAGGGCGTCCCAGGCCGCGTCGAACTCGCCGGTGATGATGCCGTCCCAGACGTAGAAGCCGGTGACGTGCGTCGCGTTGATCCGCGGGCTCTGCCGGCCGTCGGAAGGCAGCCAGCCCAGCTGCACGGCGAAGATGTACTTCAGGATGAACGCCAGGAAGAACACCGGGATCGTGATTCCGATGAGGCTCGAGATCACCGCGGTGTGGTCTGCCCACTTGCCGTGGCGCCGCGCCGCCCAGTATCCGAGCGGGATGCCGACGCCGACCGCGAAGATGAGGGCCGCGACGCTGAGCTCGATCGTGGCCGGGAAGCGGCGGAAGAACTCTTCCACGACCGGGCGGGAGGTGACGATCGATGAGCCGAAGTCGCCCTGCAGCAGCCGCCCGATCCAGGTCACGTACTGCTCGATGAGCGGGCGATCGAAGCCGTAGAGCTTGTTCACCTGCTCGACCGCGGCGGGCGTGGCCTTCTCGCCGAGCAGCGCGACCGCCGGTCCGCCCGGAAGGGCGCGGACCCAGGCGAACAGCAGGATGCTGAGGCCGAAGAGGGTGGGGATGAGCAGCAGCAGCCGCTTGCCGATTGTTCGCAGCACGAAGTTCTCCGTCAGGGCACGTCGCCCGCTCTCACTGGCCCTTCGACAGGCTCAGGGCCCTTCGACAGGCTCAGGGACCCATCTTGGGACGCTGAGCCTGCCGAAGCGCATCCAGTGAGAGCGGACGACGTGGCGGGCATCACTTGGTGAGGACGATCTCCGAGAAGACCTCGTCGTTCACCGGGCTCGCCGGATAGCTCTTCACGCGCTCGCCGAAGGCGAGCGTCGGAGCCGGGTGGGCGAGCGGGACACCGGGGATGAACTCGGCGACCTGCTCGTTGATCTTCTCGTACGCGGCGGTCTGCTCGTCGATGTTCGAGATGCCGCGGGCGTCGGTGAGCGCCGAGAACAGCTCGGCGTTGTCGAAGCCCCACTCCGCGCTCTGCTGTCCGAAGAACACGCCGACGAAGTTGTCGGTGTCGTTGTAGTCGCCGGTCCAGCCGAGCAGGTGGATGCCGTGGTTCGGCGTGCTGGAGATCTTCTCCAGGTAGTCCGGGCTCCACGCGTCGGTCTGCGCGTTGACCTTCACGCCGGCCTCCTCGAGCTGCTTCGCCAGGACGGTGAAGATCTGCTCGGGGTCCGGCATGTAGGGGCGCGAGACGTTGACCGGGTAGTTGAAGGTCAGCGTCAGCGGCTTGTCGGCCGTGTAGCCGGCCTCTTCGAGCAGCGACTTCGCCTTGGCAGGGTCGTAGTCGTAGGTCGTGACGTCCTTGTTGTAGCCATTGACCACCGGCGGCACGAACTGCGTGGCCTTCTCGGTGCCCTCGGGCAGGACCTGCTTGATGAGCGCGTCCTTGTCGACCGCGTACGACAGAGCCTGACGGACCTTGATGTCCTGCAGCTCGGGAACGGCCTGGTTGAAGCCGAGGTACAGCACCGTGAACGGCGGACGCGAGACCATGTTGAAGCCCTTGTCATCCAGGGCCTTCGTGTCGGCGGGGCCGACCAGGTCGTAGCCGTCGATGTCGCCGGCCTCGAGAGCCTGGCGGCGGGCGGTCGGGTCGCCGATGACCCGGAAGACGATCTCCTCGATCTGCCCCTTCTCACCCCAGTAGTCGTCGTAGGCCTTCAGGGTGACGTTCTCACCCGGCGCCCACGAGTCGAACTGGAACGGACCGGTGCCGACCGGGTGGCCCTTCGCGTACTCCGAGAGGACCGGAGCCTCGGCGGTGCCACCGACCTCGTCGGCCTTGAACTCCTCGAGCGCCGAGGGGCTCTGCATGCTGAAGGCGGGCAGCGAGAGCGAGGCGACGAAGCCGGCGAACGGCTTGTTCAGCTCGATCGTGACCTTGTCGTCGCCGTCAGGCGTGCACGACTTGTAGACGGCGTCGGCGGCGTTGCTCTTGTAGCCGTGGAAGAGCTTGTTGTAGTAGTAGCCGAGCGCCTCGGACGCCAGCAGGTCGGTCCAGTTGTACCAGCGCTCGAAGTTGAAGCAGACGGCCTCGGCGTTGAACGGCGTGCCGTCCTGGAACGTCACACCGGTCTTCAGGTCGAAGGTGTGGCTCATGCCGTCGTCGGACGACTCCCACGACTCGGCGAGCAGCGGAGCGGGGTCTGCGGTGCCGGGCTTGGTGCCGACGAGGCCCTCGAAGATCTGACGCGAGACGCGGAACGTCTCGCCGTCCTGTGCGAGAGCGGGGTCGAGGCCCTGCGGGTCGGCCGATGCGGCGAAGACGAAGGTGCTGTCGACATCGCCGGACGACTTGGAGCCCTTGTCGTCGTCACGCTGGCTGGCGACGCAGCCGGTCAGCAGCATCGCTGCGACGGCGGCGCCGGCGGCGAGTGCGAAGCCTCGCCTGCGGGTGCTGTGGAGCATGGTGTGCCTCTCTGTGGAATGCTTCTTCGCATGAACCGGATGCCCCATCGCATCCGCACATGATGTCTTGACGCTACTCAGCGCCGCCGCTGATCGCCAAACTTTCGCATGTTGCGATCCGGTATCGGGTCGCACCGGGGCGGGCGCTGTAGGGTCGGATGCCATGACGCGCACCCCCGTGGCTCAGCACGCGCCGCACCGCACGCCCTCAGCCTGGGGATCCGTCCTGCGGATGCTGGGCATCGGCGCCGCCGTGGTGGCGGTCTCCGCCCTCGGGATCGGCGGCTTCATCGCCGCGGATCTCGCCGTGCGGGTGGGTCAGGATGCCGTCGATCTGGAGGACGCTCCGGAGGTCGCTCCGCCATCGCTGGGCGCGTACCCCGGAGAGTTCGCCGTCCTCCTCGTCGGGACCGACGAGTGCGGCGAGGTGTCGACGCAGAAGCTCGGCGAGCGGTGCGTCGATGAAGAGGGCATCCGCAACGACGTGAACCTGCTCGTGCACGTCTCGGCCGAACCGCGCAAGGTGAGCGTCGTCTCCCTGCCGCGCGACCTGATCCTCGAGGTGCCGGAGTGCACACGTGAAGACGGCTCAGTGGCATCCGGATCATCCGCCGCGGTGATCAACACCGTCTTCGAACGCGCCGGCCTGTCGTGCGTGGTCAAGTCGGTCGCCGAAGCCAGCGGAATCGACATCGGGTTCGCCGCGAAGCTCAGCTTCGACGGCGTGATGGAGATCACCGACGCGATCGGCGGCGTGGAGATCTGCATCGGCGGCACGGGCATTCGCGACAGGCACACCGGTATCGACTGGGATCCGGGTCTGCGCACGGTGTCGGGCTACGAGGCCCTGCAGTTCATCCGGGTGCGCAAGGGCATCGGCGACGGCAGCGACCTCGCGCGCATCTCCAACCAGCAGCAGTACATGTCGCGGCTGGCGAAGACGATCCTCAGCAGCGAGACGCTCACCGACGTGCCGAAGGTGCTCCGCCTGGCGAACGTGATCGCCGACAACGTCGATCCCAGCAGGGACCTCGCCAACCCGGTGCGGCTCGCACAGCTCGCACTCGCGCTGAAGGACGTCCCGTTCGAGGAGTTCAAGTTCCTCCAGCTGCCCACCGTCGAGGCCCCGTCCGACCCGAACCGGGTCGTGACCGACGAGAGCGCCGCGGGGCCGATGTGGGAGGCGATCCGCACCGGCGAGTCGATGCAGATCACCGGCGAGGCCAGCAATCACGGCGGTGTGGTGGCGGAAGACGCTTCGGCGTCGCCGTCCGCTCCGGCCGCCCCGGAGTCGACGGCCCCCGACGCGCCGACGCCGTCCGCGACCGAGGGGGTCGTGCTGTCGGAGCAGATCAGCGGCATCGACCTGAACCAGCAGACCTGCTCGGGCGGCAAGCGGCGCTGACGGATACCCTCGAGGGATGGGACGAGCACGCGCGCGCGATGCGGCCAACCCGCAGGCGCGACTCGATCACGGCGGTATCGCCGAGGTGGCACCGAGCGAGTTCGGCAGCGGATTCGAGCTGATCGTCGACGGCACCCCGCAGTCGCACGTCGATCTCGATGACCCGACCCATCTGCACTTCGAGTACATCGTGCGAATGGGTGCGGTGATCGATCAGCTCGGCTCGTCGGCATCCGCCCCGCTCAGCGTCGTGCATCTCGGCGCCGGTGCCCTGACCATCCCCCGCTACATCGAGGCGACCAGGCCCGGGTCGCGCCAGCAGGTGATCGAGCTGGAGGGCCCCCTCGTCGCGCTGGTGCGCGAGCACCTCCCCCTGCCGCGGTCGGCGGCCATCCGCATCCGGATTGGCGATGCGCGCGAGGGGCTGCGACGGCTGCCGCCCGCCCTCACCGGACACTGCGATCTCGTCGTCTCGGACGTGTTCTCGGGAGCGCAGACCCCCGCGCACCTGACCAGCCTGGAGTTCTACCGTGAGATTGCCGAGCTGCTCGCGCCGGCGGGCGTGCTGCTGGTGAACGTCGCCGACGGACCGGGGCTGGCCTTCGCCCGGCGCCAGGTGGCGACCGCGATGAGCGTGTTCGACGAGGTCGCGCTGCTCGCCGACACGCAGGTGCTGAAGGGCCGCCGGTTCGGCAACCTCGTGCTGGCCGCCTCGCGGACGCCGCTGCCGACGGAGTGGCTGCCGCGGCTGCTGGCCGCCGGCCCACATCCGGCGAAGATCGCTCAGGATGCCGAGGTCGCGGCCTTCGCGAAGGGCGCCGCGATCGTCACTGACGCGGATGCCGTGGCATCCCCCCGCCCCGACGCGAGCATCTTCCTGCGCTGACGCAACCGGGACGCTGGGGTTCGATCACGCCGTCTCAGGGCGAGCCTCGAACGGTTCTCAGGTCGGCGAGGCAGACTGGGAAGACGGTCGCAGAAGGGAGCCAGCAGTCGTGAATCTGATCCAGGGTTATGACCCAGAAACCCTCCGAGAACTGGTGGATCCGCGCGAGTGCCTGGCCCGGTTGTCCGAGATCGAGAACCAGCGCAGCCTGCCTGTGCTGCTCGAGCGCGTGTGGCTGCTGAAGGTGCTCGACCGGCTCGACGAGGCGCTCGAGCTCGCGGATGAGGCGGTGCGTCAGGCTCGCATGGCCGGCACCCGCAAGGACCTGCTGCGCGCACGCGTGCTGCACGGCACGGTGCTGCAGAACCGCGGCGCGAACGCCGCGGCGGCGCAAGAGCTCGCGACGTGCGCGAACGAGGCCGAGGGCCAGGGCTGGGCGGGAATCGCCGCCTTCGCGCATCAGCACCACGGCAAGAACGCGTACGAGGTGCGCGACTTCGAGCAGGCGCGCGAGAGCTTCAAGCGCTCGCTGTTCCTGCGCCGGTCAGCGGGGGCCGACGACGCGGATCTCGAGAAGGCGCTGCGCGCCATCGAGGCCGCCGAGCGGCGCAGCGCGATGGAAGCCGGCGCGCTCGTCTAGAGCCGATGTCTGTGGCTGGTCTTACTCTGATGCCATGGCCGATCTGAATCGCGTCCGCGTCTGGGGCGACGCTCTGATTCGCATGCACCTCGACGAGTCGTGGTCGTTCGACTTCGACAATGCCAAGCGTCGTGCCGGGTTGTGCGACTATCAGCGCCGGCGCATCTCGGTGTCGCGATATCTGGCCGCCCGGTTCGACGACGACGAGATCCATCAGACCCTGCTGCACGAGGTCGCGCACGCCCTGGCAGGTCACGCCGCCGGACACGGCCCCGCCTGGAAGCGCACCGCTCGTTCGCTGGGCTACGTCGGCGGCACCACTCACCACGGTGAGACCGCGACCGAGCTCGCCCCGTGGATCGGGCAGTGCCCGTCCGGGCACGTCGCCTATCGTCATCGCCGTCCGGCGCGTGAGACATCGTGCGCGAGGTGCTCTCGGCGCTTCGACCGGCGGTTCCTGTTCGAATGGCACCGCCGCGAGATCACCGCCGCCGACCGGCTCGCCGCGCAGCTGCCCCGCTGAACGCGCTGCCCTGCGCTGCGGTCCGGGGCCCATTCAGGCGCGCGCGGAATCACAGGACTTCACGCGAAATGCAGGAGCGCAGGGCGGCATCCCTCCTGCCTTTCGGGTGAGCTCCTGCGTTTCGGATGAGCTGGTTCAGTCAGCGGTGCGCGGCGCGCGATATCGCCGTGCGAGCAGGGCGATCAGCCGCCAGCCGAGCAGCATGGCGGCGAGCACCAGCGTGGCGACGATGATGAACGGGGTCTCGGCGGTGTCGCCGGTGGCGATGCGCAGCAGCATCCCGCCGCCCACGGTCACGATCCAGACGATCGCACCCCACCCGAGCGACCACGGACGTCGCGGACGCGCCGGCACGAGCGCGGCGAGCGCGTGCCCGACGACGAGCGCGACCAGGAAGGGCCATGCCGTGAGCAGGAACCCGAGCGGATTCTCATCGTGCGATGCGCGCCCGATCGCCGCGAAGATGAGCACGAACACGGCGTCGACGATGACCGCGGGGAGAAACCTCATGTTCCGACCCTATGTCGCCGCTTTGTGGCGCTGTCGATGGCGCGCGGTGCCGGCGCCAGTGTCAGGAATCTCAGACGAAACCGGATGCCCGCGGCGCGCCGCCCCCGCGTGATTGAGGCTCCCGACCGGGTCAGCTGAAGCGCTCGAAGACGCCGTCGCTCAGCACGACGGCGGCGTCGACGGCATCCAGTTCTGCTGCCTCGGCGGTGGCCGCCGGCCGCACTCCTGCGGCCTCCATGCGGGCGGTGGACGCCACGCCCTCGACCAGCTCACGACCGGAACCGCTGCCGACGAGCATGTGCCGCAGTCCGGGCCGCAGCGCGCGGTAGGCCTCGGCCGCGGCGGCCGCTTCGGGCGAGGAGTGATCGATGCCGAGGTCGCAGAGCGCGGAGATGATCGCGCCTGCGCCGAGCTGGTCCTCGACCGCGAAGCGCAGCTCGCCGGTGGCGGCGAGCTCGCCCGCCGCGATGATCGAGACCGACGCGCGAGTGCCCTGCCGCTCCTGCACGGCCATCACCGCACGAGCGGTCGCTGCCGCATTGCGGATGCCGCCGACCAGGACGGTCGGGGCACCAGCATCCGGAGCAGCCGATGCCGACGCAGCGGCGACGACGGATGCGCCGTTGGTCGACCACCGGATGGCATCCGACAGAGCGATCCGCTGGCCAGCGGCGACCGCGTCGGCGAGGGTCGAGGAGAAGCGCAGCACGTCGACAACGATCACGATGTCGGCGGGCGCGAGACGCGCCAGCCCCTGCGTGCCCCATTCGAGGCGCACCTGGTAGGAGGACTGGTCGAACGGTGGCATCCGATCAGCCTAATCCGGCTTCCGTCGAGAGCTCGCCGGAACCCCGTGCCTGCGAACGCGCACAACACGGGGTCTCGGCGACAAGCGCGACTCAGTCGGCGGCGAGCGCCTCGACCGGCGCGACTCGCGTCGCGAGGCGCGTGGGCGTCACCGCGGCGACGACGGTCAGCACACCGGTCGCGACGACGATGATCATCACGGGGATCCACGGCACGGCCGGGTAGACGAGCCCGGCCGGCTCGAAGTCGGGCAGCACGGGCACCGATCCGAGCAGCGACTGTGCGGCGATCCAGCCGTAGGCGATGCCGAGCACGAGACCGGTGAGGGTCGCGGCGACCGTGATGTGCACGGCCTCGAGCAGCACCATCCGGCGCACCTGAGCCGAGGTCAGCCCGATCGCGCGCAGCAGACCCAGCTCGCGGCGGCGCTGCACCACCCCGATGGTGAGCAGGTTGACCAGCCCGACGGCGGCGATCACCGCCGACACGGCGACCAGCACCATCATGATGCTCGCGAAGGCGTCCATCGGGGCGAAGAAGCCGTCGACGAACTCTCCCTCGCTCTGGCGCATCATCAGCGCCTTCACCGATTCCAGCGCGACGGCGAACATCGTCACCAGCGCCACACCCATGACCACGCCGATCGCCATGCGGCTCGACCGCTCCGGATGCCGCAGCGCGTTCTCAGCCGCGAGTCGCGCGGTCGGGCCGCGGCCGAAGAGCCGACCGACCAGACGCAGCACAGGAGGCATGAACAGCGGCGACGCGGTCGCGAGACCGGTGAACGAGAACAGCCCGCCGAAGAACGCCACGACCACGCCGAGCGGGGTGATCAGTCCGAGCAGAACGCCACCGGCCAGCAGGGCCGCTCCGGCCACGATCAGCACGAGAGCGCCGACGTGCTTGCCGCGGCGGCCCGACTCCTCGTCGTGCGTGCGCTCGACCGAGCCGCCGAGCGCCTGCAGCGGGGTGACGGTGAGCACGCGACGCGATCCGATCCAGGCGGCCAGCCAGGTCGTCAGCGCCACGCCCACCACGGGGAACAGCACACCGGGCTGCGCCAGGGTGAAGTCGCCGGACGCGCCGTCGAGCAGAAGATCCCCGACGAGCACCCCGAGCGCTGAGAAGCCGATGCCGACGACCAGGCCGACCCCCGCCCCGATCAGGCCGACCACGAATCCCTGGCCGGTGACCTCCGAGCGCTGCGAGCGCGCCGACGCGCCGATCAGTCGCAGCAGGGCGATGCGCCGCGTGCGGCCGGCGATGATCGTCGAGAAGGTGTTGGCCGTGACGATCGCCGCCACATACATCGCGACGGCGACGAGCAGCACCGACAGGATCGTCACGACGATCGCGAGCACCTCGCTGTCGCCGATGAACGGATCGGACTGCAGCACGGCGCCGATGTAGGCGGTCACCTCGACGAGGATCACGCCGAAGGCGGCGGCGAGCGCCGAGACGAGGATGCTGGCACCCATCCCCCGCTCGCGCAGCCAGCCGAGCCGGGCCGCGCGCGGGCGGCTCGGTTCGAGACGCGGCATCGTCGCGGCGGGCGCGCTCATGCCGCCACCTCCGCGGCGAGCATGTGCGCGGCCATCTGCTCGGCGCTCTGCTTCGGGTGATCGGCGGTGATGCGGCCGTCGCCGAGGAACAGCACCCGGTCCGCGTGGCTCGCGGCGATCGCGTCGTGCGTGACCATCGCGATCGACTGCCCGTGCTCACGGCTGGCGCTTGCGAGCAGAGCGAGCACTTCGCGTCCGCTGCGCGAGTCGAGGTTTCCGGTCGGCTCGTCGGCGAACACGAGGTCGGGTGCCGTGGCGAGCGCCCGGGCGATCGCCACACGCTGCTGCTGCCCGCCCGAGAGCTCGTGCGGCCGGTGGGTGAGCCGGGATGCCAGGCCGAGGCGCTCGATGAGACCATCGATGCGCGCGCGTTCGATGGCCGTCGGCTGGCGCCCGTCGAGCTCGAAGGGCAGCAGGATGTTGCCGAGGGCGTCGAGGGTCGGCACCAGGTTGAACGCCTGGAAGATGAATCCGACGCGGCGGCGTCGCAGAATCGTCATGTCGAGGTCGCTGAGGCCGGTGATCTCGGTGTCGCCGATCCAGGCGCGTCCCTCGGTCGGGGCGTCGAGGCCGGCCATGATGTGCATGAGGGTGGACTTGCCCGAGCCGGACGGGCCCATGATCGCGGTGAACTGACCGCGACGGATGC
The DNA here is from genome assembly GCF_044748505.1 of Microbacterium sp. NPDC089987. Classification (NCBI taxonomy): domain Bacteria; kingdom Bacillati; phylum Actinomycetota; class Actinomycetes; order Micrococcales; family Microbacteriaceae; genus Microbacterium; species Microbacterium sp. NPDC089987. Next base: position 230,490 of record NZ_JBIVGE010000001.1, on the reverse strand, counting down.
CGACGCTGACGTCATCGAGGGCGCGGACGCCGGCGGCTCCGGCCCCGTAGGTCTTGGTGAGGTGCTGGACGCGAGCGGCGAGGCCGAGGTCCGAGGTCATGATCTCCATGCTTCGACGCTATTTTCCGGGCCTGCCCCGGCACATCGGCCTCGGGGTGGCATCCGGATACATCGAGAGGATGATCCGCAGCGGCGATCGGTGTACGCCGCGTCAGGTGAGGCCGTGCTCGAAGGCGAAGACGACCAGCTGCACGCGATCGCGCAGGCGCAGCTTCGTGAGGATGCGGCTGATGTGCGTCTTCACCGTCGCCTCGCTGAGGAACTCACGCGCCGCGATCTCGGAGTTCGACAGCCCCCTCGCGGCGAGCGCGAAGATCTCGCGCTCGCGGTCGGTGAGGTCGGCGAACTCCGAAGGCACCGGCTTGGTCTCGGCGGTGAAGTGCGCGAACAGCTCTCGGGTGGCGGATGCCGCGATCACACTCGATCCCGACACGACCGTCCGGATGGCCGCGAGCAGGAACTCGGGATCGGCGTCCTTGAGCAGGAAGCCGCTGGCTCCCCGCTGGATCGCTCGCGCCGCCGCCTCGTCGAGGTCGAACGTGGTGAGCATCACGACCCGCGGCGGATCGGGCTGGGCGAGCAGCTCGGCGGTGGCCGTGAGGCCGTCCATCACGGGCATCCGGATGTCCATCAGCACGACGTCGGGACGGGTGCGTCCGATGACCTCGAGCGCCTCTCTGCCGTCGCCGGCTTCGCCGACCACGTCCATGTCGGGCTGCGACGAGACGAGCATCCGCACGCCCGCGCGGAACAGCGCCTGATCGTCGACGAGCACGACCCTGATCATCCTGACCTCCTGGTCGTCTTCGGCCACTCAGTTCGCCGAGGGGCCGATCGGAAGCGTAGCGCGCACCGTGAACCAGGCCGGTTCATGTTGCACCGTGAGCGAACCGCCGACGAGCTGCGCACGTTCGCGCATGCCGATGACCCCGTGCCCGCCGGTGCTGGCGGGCGGCACTCCCGGCGTGGCCTGCTTCGAGGGCGGGATGCGGTTGCGCACCGCGATGTCGACCCGATCAGCCCACCAGGACAGCCGCACATCGACCTCGCCGCCGCCGTGACGGATCGCGTTGGTGAGCGCCTCCTGCAGGATCCGGTAGACGGCGAGCTGGATCGCCCCTGGCGGCTCGGCCGGCGGCATCGGGTCGACCGTCACCCGCGGCTCGACACCGGCTTGACGCACCTGCGCGAACAGCGCTTCGAGGTCGGCGAGGGTCGGCTGCGGGCCGTCTCCCTGGCGGTGACGCAGCTGCGTCAGAAGCATCCGCACGTCCGACAGAGCCGAACGCGCGGTCTGCGCGATCGTGACCAGCGCCTCCTGCGCGAGCTCGGGCTTCACCGCCGCCGCGTAGCGCGCCCCGTCGGACTGCGCGATGACGACGGCGAGGGAGTGCGCGACGATGTCGTGCATGTCGCGGGCGATGCGCACCCGCTCCTGCTCTTCGGCTGCCACCGTCTCGGCGCGCTGCTGGGCCTCGCGGTTGGCCCTGCTCTGCCGCACCAGCCGCCACAGCAGGCCGGCGCCCCAGGCTAGGGCGAGCGACAGCACGATCGTGAGGCCCATCGTCACGCTCAGCAGAAGCAGGCGCATCTCGATGGGCGCCGAGGCCGTGATCGTTCCGAAGTCGTACTGCAGCAGGCCGATGTAGAGGCCGCCGAGCACTCCGCCGCCGACGGCCGAGGCGCCGCCGAGCCAGAGCATCTGCTTCGTACCCCACGCAGATGTCGCGAACAGCACTTCGAAGATCGCGACGTCGACCGGGGCCGGGGGCAGCCCTGCGGTCATCTGCAGGAGCGCCCCTGCCCAGGCCAGGATGAGCGCGACCGGGGGCGAGAGGCGGCTGATCGCCACGGCGCCCCAGACCAGCAGCGAGACGACGACGAGCGCGAACGTCGCCTGGGAGTCAGGCAGCCAGAAGCTCATCTGCCCCGCGCTGAAGGCCAGGGAGAGCGGAACGGTGATCAGCAGGCCGAAGAGCGCCCCGAGGATGTCGAGGGCAAGCCAGGTCGTCGGGATGCGGCGGATCACCCCTTCACGCTACGGGAGCGCGTGACAGGGCGCGTCCGCCTGCAGATGTATCCCGGCCTCGTCGCTTCGCGGGGCCCGAATGGCCGCCTCCCGGCATCCGAAGCGACCATATGGGACCTGCGGACGCGAGCGCGGCGGCCGAGTCAGCATCCGGAGCGGCCGAGTCGCATCCGGAACGGCCGAGGGGCATCCCGTGCGGCCGAGTGGGCCCGAATGGCCGCCTCCCGGCATCAGAAGCGACCATTCGGGACCTGCGGACGCGCGGGCGGCGTGCAACACACGCGGGCGGCGTGTCAGGCGCGGCAGAGGATCTCGCCGTGCGGCACGACGTACCAGCCGTCGCCGTCGGACGCCCAGGCACGCCAGGCATCGCTGATCTGCTGCAGCTGCGCGCCGGTGGCCAGGCCATCGCGCTCGAGCTGCACGGCGAGCGCGGACTGCAGGATGCGGTCGGCCCACATCCCGCCCCACCAGCGGCGCTCCTCCGTCGTCGCGTAGCACCAGGTCGACGCCGTCGCGGTGATGTCGGTGAATCCGGCCGCTCGCGCCCAGGACAGCAGACGGCGTCCGGCATCCGGCTCTCCGCCGTTCCGCCGCGCCGCCTCGCGGTACAGCCGCAGCCACTCGTCTAGCTCGGGCAGCAGCGGGAACCAGATGAACCCGGAGTAGTCCGCGTCGCGCGCGGCGACGATCCCGCCCGGCTTCGTGACCCGACGCATCTCGCGCAGCGCCTGCACGGGATCATCCACGTGCTGCAGCACCTGGTGCGCGTGCACGATGTCGAAGGTGTCGTCGGCGAAGCTCAGCGCGTGCACGTCTTCGACCGAGAAGTCGATGTTCTCAACGCCCCGTTCGGCAGCGAGACCCCGCGAGAGCGCGAGAGCGTCGCCGGAGATCTCGGTGGCGGTGACCCGACCGACCCGGCCCGCGAAGTCGACCGTGATCGTCCCCGGTCCCGCGCCGATGTCGAGCAGGTGCGCCTCCGGGGCGAGGTGCGGTTCGAGGTACGCGGCCGAATTCGCGATCGAACGAGTGTTGTGCGAGCGCAGCACCGAATCGTGGTGCCCGTGCGTGTAGACGGCCATGCTCGTCAGTATGTCGCAGGCGGCGCCGACGCTCGTGCATGCGTCACGCATGACGCGTGCGCGCTCCGGGTTCAGTCCTGCGCGAGACGCCGCACGGCCTGCCGATCGGGCTTGCCGGATGCCAGCAGTGGGATCGCGCGAGTCTCCAGACGTGCCGGCCTGGCGTGGCGGCCGATCTCGGCCTCGACTCGGGTGCGGGCGGTCGCGAGCAGCCGCTCCGCGTCGTCGCTGGCCACGTCGGCGAAGATGACGGATGCCTCGCCCCATCGGGCATCCGGGATTCCGACGACGACCGCCTGCTCCAGACCCGGGATGCCGCGCACCACCCGCTCGACCCGGTCGATCGACACGTTCATGCCGCCCGAGATGATCACGTTGTCGAGGCGTCCGGCGATGCTGAGGCGACCGTCCGGCGCGACCGTTCCCGCGTCTCCCGTCCGGTACCAGCGCATGCCGTCGGCGTCGGTCGTGAACACCTCGGCGGTGCGCGCGTCATCGCCCAGGTAGCCGTCGGCGAGCATCGGTCCGCTGATGCGCACCTCGCCGTCGACCTCGGCGAGAAGCACGCCGTCCAGCGGGATGCCGTCGTACACGCACCCGCCGGCGGTCTCGCTCGACCCGTAGGTGCGCACGATCCGTGCGCCCGTCGCGGTTGCGCGCTCGCGCATCGGCTCGGGCAGGGCCTGCCCTCCGACGAGGATCGCCCGATACGACGCGAGGGCGCCGCGCACATCGGGTCGCGACTCCGCGGCGTCGAGCAGCGTGGCGAGCTGGGCGGGCACGAACGAGGTGAAGTGGTCGACGTCGTCACGCATCCGGGCGGTCGCCTCGAGAAACGCGTCGACGCTGAACCGCCCGTCGAGCAGCACCGGCTCGTGGCCGGCGAGCAGCGAGCGCCCGAGCACCTGCACGCCGGCGATGTACCCGGCCGGAAGCGCGAGCATCCACTGGCCCTCGCCGATGCGCGCGGCGGTCGCCTCGGCGCTGGCCCGCAGCGCGGACGCGCTCAGCACGACACGCTTGGGGACGCCGCTCGACCCGGACGTGGCGATGACGACGGCCGTTCCGTCGGGTGCCTGGTCGTCCGGGCCCGGAGTGAATCCCAGCGCGAGCGGGTGAGAGCCGTTGAGCGCTGCGGGAAGGGCATCCCGCACCGCGCGCGGATCGGAGCTCTCGACCGGATGCAGTCTCATCAGAAGTGGTACGGGAAAGGCGACCAGTCGGGGTCGCGCTTCTGCAGGAACGAGTCGCGTCCCTCGACGGCCTCGTCAGTGCCATAGGCGAGGCGGGTGGCCTCGCCGGCGAACACCTGCTGGCCGACGAGCCCATCGTCGACGGCGTTGAAGGCGAATTTCAGCATCCGGATCGCGGTGGGCGACTTCGTCAGGATGGTGCGGGCCATCGCCAGCGCCTCCCGCTCGAGTTCGGCGTGCGGCACGACGCGGTTCACGGCGCCCATCTCATACGCGCGCTGCGCGGAGTACTCCTCGGCGAGGAAGAACACCTCGCGCGCGATCTTCTGCCCGGTCTGGCGGGCCATGTACGCCGAGCCGTAGCCGGCGTCGAAGCTGCCGACATCGGCATCGGTCTGCTTGAAGCGGCCGTGCTCGGCGCTCGCGATCGTGAGATCGCACACGACGTGCAGCGAGTGCCCGCCACCGGCGGCCCACCCGGGGACGACGGCGATGACGACCTTCGGCATGAAGCGGATCAACCGCTGCACCTCGAGGATGTGCAGGCGACCGGCGCGAGCCGTGTCGTGGACCTCGGTGCTGGACTCGCTGTACTTGTACCCGTCGCGACCGCGGATGCGCTGGTCGCCGCCCGAGCAGAACGCCCAGCCGCCGTCCTTCGGGCTCGGGCCGTTGCCGGTGAGCAGCACCGCGCCGATGCGCGGATCCTGGCGGGCGATGTCGAGCGCGCGGTACAGCTCGTCGACCGTGTGCGGGCGGAACGCGTTGCGCACCTCGGGCCGGTCGAACGCGATGCGCGCGACGCCCCCGTCGCGCGACACGTGCGCGGTGATGTCGGTGTAGTCCTCGGCTCCGGGGGCGAGCTGCCACTCGGACGGGTCGAAGATGTCGGAGACGAAGTCGGCGGTCACGGCTCTCAGCCTATTCCGCGCGATGGGTTCCGGCGGGTGAGACCTCGCTGGCGGCTCGCGTACGATCGTGGCGTGCGCCTGACAACTCACCTTCGCCGTTCCGTGCTCGCCCTCACCGCCGCCGCGGCGCTCGCCCTGACGGGCTGCGCGTCGAATCCGGATGCCGCAGAGCCGGGCTCCGCGGCACCCGCGCCGTCGTCGTCCGCGTCCGAGGCATCCGGAACCTGCTCGTACCCCGCCAGCAGCCGCCCCGCGTCGAAGGACGTCGACGCACCCGCCGCCGACCCCACCGAGACGGCCGAGGTGCCCGTCACCGTCGCCACGGGCGTCGGCGAGCTGAAGATGACGCTCGACGCCGCGAAGACGCCGTGCACCGTGAACAACTTCCTCTCGCTCGCCGAGCAGGGCTACTTCGACGGCACCACCTGCCACCGCCTCACCACCGATGGCATCTTCGTCCTGCAGTGCGGCGACCCGAGCGCGACGGGAACGGGCGGCCCCGGCTACTCGTTCGCCGACGAGCTCGACGGGTCGGAGACCTACGAGGCCGGCACGCTCGCGATGGCGAACGCCGGACCCGACACGAACGGCTCGCAGTTCTTCATCGTCTACGCCGACAGCCAGCTTCCGCCGAACTACGCCGTGTTCGGCCACCTCGATGAAGCCTCCACCGCGGTCGTGGCCGACGTCGCCGCGGCCGGCACCGACAACGGCGGCTCCGACGGAGCCCCGAAGACGCCCGTGATGATCGAGAGCGTCACGAAGGGCTGATCCCGGGCGTCTGTCTAGCGCTCCTAGCCCGGCGGTTAGCGGGCGTTGCGAGCGCGGGAGGCCTTGCGCCAGCCGTCGATCGCATCCCAGAGAGTGATGCCGACGATGGCGATGCCGCTGAGCACCGCGAGAACGATCACCGCGTCGTCGCCCACTCCGTTGCTCAAGAACACCTCGTCGACGAAGCGCGGGTTGTACAGAGTCCCTTGAGCGAGGGCCGTGAGCGCGAGCACCATGACGACCGCCGCCAGAGCCGCGTTGAGCCACGCGAAGGTCGGCGTCCAATGACCGCGGCCGAAGATGGCGACCGCCAGCGCCGCCTCGGCGACGAGGACTGCGAGCAGCGCTCCGATGCCCCAGGGCCACAGCTCGGGATTCAGGATCGAGAGTGGGGCCCCGCCGGAGGGCGTCCAGCCCCGCAATTGATCCCAGAGGAGGGCTCCAGCGAACAGTGCGAGCATGATGAGCGAGCCGATGAGGTCGGCGCGACCGGGGCCGTCGTGCGGGTCTTCAGGCAGCTGGTCGAGGCTCCACGTCGTACCGGTATCGGCGCCGGTGCGCTCGAGCACGAAGAAGACCAGCGTGGCCCAGAACGACACGTGCACGATGACCGACAGGGCGACGACGATCGCCTCGCCGATGATCTCGCCGATGCCTGCCCCCGTCAGCGCCTGGGCGATCGCCACGCCGCCGAAGGCGCAGGCGGGAACGATCGCCAGCAGGATCTTGAGCAGCCGCCACCAGGTCAGGTAGTACTTCGGGCCGATGAGGTGCAGTGGCCGGTCGGCGTAGCCGGCTGCGAGCGCCGCCGGGTCGCCCAGTTCGGTGAGCACCGCGCGCTCGGCGTGCTCGATCGGCTCGCCGCTCTCGATGCGCGCGTCGACGGCATCCCCGACCGAGGCGCGCAGCTCGTCGGCCACCTCGGTCTGCAGGTCGGCGGGAAGGCTCCGCACGGTGGCGGCGATGTAGCGGTCGGTCAGCGTGGCGGTCATGTCAGTTCTCCTCGTCGCGGAGGGCGGCGGTCGCGGCGGCTATGGCCGCGACCTCCTGAGTCAGTGTCGTCGCGAGGCGGACACCCGCCTTCGAGGTGCGGTAGAACTTCCGGGGCCTGGCCTCGTCGGTGTTCCACTCGCTGTCGAGATATCCCTGCTTCTCGAGTCGGCGCAGCAGTGGGTAGAGCGTGTTGGCATCGGTGGGGAATCCGGCGGATGCCAGTTGTTCCAGCAACCCGTAGCCGTAGCCGGGCGTCCGCAGCAGCCGGAGGCTGGCGAGCACGATCGTGCCGCGCCGCAGCTCCTGCAGGTGTCCGTCGAATTCACTCTCGCTCACGTCTCACACGTTACTGTGCTTCGCACACCATTGTCAACGACACATATTCGAACGCCAACGCGTCCGTATTCTGAGGCGATGACGTCTCCCCTGCAGATCCGTCGCGTCGATCCTTTCGACACCGCCGAGCACAACCTCTGGTGGCGGACCTACGCTGAGGCGAATCGCGCTGACATGGGCGAGAACGCGCTGATCTGGACTCTCGAGGAAAGCCGCACCGAGATGCAGCAGCGGTCGGCGACCACGGCGCGCCGCACTTATGTCGCCCTCCGCGACGGCGCAGTCCTTGGCGGTGGATCACTCGCATTGAGCCTGAAAGACAATGTGCACTCCGCCACCGTCGGCGTTACGGTGCCGCCCGCCCATCGCCGCCAGGGCATCGGATCGGCACTGCTCGCTCACGTCGAGGCGGAGGCTGCCGCCGCCGGTCGTTCGACTCTGCGCGCGGAGACGGCATGGCCGGCATCCGCTCCCGCTGATGGCAACGGCGAGCCGGGAATCGAATTCGCGCGACGCCACGGCTACGCGCTCGCTCTCGGCGATCTGCAGAACCGCCTCGAGCTGCCCGTCGACGACGCTGTCATCGATGAGCTGCTCGTCGATGCGTCCGGAGATGGATATGAGACCCACAGCTGGATCGGTCCGGTGCCTGCAGAGCACGTCGCCGAGTGGGCGGCGCTCGACGCCCTGCTCGACATCGAGGCGCCCACCGGCGAGCTCGACATCGAGGCTCCTTCGGCCGATGTAGAGGACTATCGCGCCGACGAGGCGATGCAGGCTGCGCAGGGTCGCAGGTCGTTCGGGACGGTGGCCCTGGCACCCGGCGGCCGCATCGCCGCGTACACGCAGCTCGTCGTCTCGGGTGACGACGGCAATGCCTACCAGTGGGGCACTCTCGTGCGGCGCGAGGATCGCGGGCACCGCCTCGGGATGCGCGTGAAGCTCGAGAACCTGCGGATGCTGCAGCGCCACTCCCCGGGTACGCCGCGCATCTACACCTACAACGCCGAGTCGAACGCGCACATGCTGGCGGTCAACACGCGCCTCGGCTTCCAGACCACCGGACGCCTGGGCGAGCTGCAGAAGCGGATCGGCTGACCTCGACGCCCACACCCCCAGTTCCCGTCGACACCCCCACGTGCGGGCGTTCGCAACCAGGGGTGTGGGCGCGAAGCAGGGGTGTCGGCGAAGAAGTGGAATGCAGACGGGGCCGGCCGGGCATGATGGACGCATGACGCCGCCCCTCGCCGAACTGCTCGCGACCGCCCGTGTGGTCGCCCTGCCGATGAACACCCGCTTCCGGGGAGTCGACGCGCGCGAGGCCCTGCTGTTCGAGGGCCCGCAGGGCTGGGCCGAGTTCTCGCCCTTCGTCGAGTACGCGGACGCCGAAGCCGCCACCTGGCTGGACGCCGCGATCGACTTCGCCTGGCACGAGCAGCCTGCTCCGCAACGCGACCGCATCCCCGTCAACGCCACGGTTCCCGCCGTCGACGCAGCGCGCGTGCCGGAGGTGCTCGCCCGATTCGACGGATGCCGCACCGCCAAGGTCAAGGTCGCCGAGCACGGGCAGGTGCTGGCCGACGACATCGCCCGCGTGCGCGCCGTGCGCGAGCAGATGGGCCCCGAGGGCCGCATCCGCATCGATGCGAACGCCGGCTGGAATGTGGACGAGGCCGAGCACGCGATCCACGCCCTCGCGGAGTTCGACCTCGAATACGCCGAACAGCCCTGCGCGTCAGTCGACGAGCTCACTGACCTCCGCCGTCGAGTGAAGCACATGGGCATCCCGATCGCCGCCGACGAGAGCATCCGCAAGGCGGAGGATCCGCTGGCTGTCGCCCGCGCCGGGGCCGCGGACCTCATCGTCATCAAGGCTCAGCCGCTCGGCGGCATCCGGCGAGCGCTCGACATCGTCGCGCAGGCGGGCCTGCCCGCGGTCGTCTCGAGTGCGCTCGACACCGCCATCGGGCTGTCACAGGGCGCGGCGCTCGCGGCATCCCTCCCCCGGCTCGAATTCGACTGCGGGCTCGGCACCGCCTCGCTGTTCGCCGACGACGTCGCCGATGCCCGCCCGGTGGGCGGCTCGGTGTCGGCCGCGCGGGTGATGCCGGATGCCGATGCGCTGGCGCGCCTGGAAGCGCCGATCGACCGACGCGAGTGGTGGCTGGCGCGACTCCAGCGCTGCCACGCGGTGATCAGCCGCTGAGCCAGCGCCCCGGTCACATCAGGTCAGGTCAGGTCGGTCGGCTCAGAGCCTGATCATCAGACCTTCATGAGTTCGACCATGCGGCCGAGCGCCTCGCTGCCCACACGCCGCAGCCGCTCACCGTCGTCGCCGCCCATCGCCTCACGGACGATCATCCCTTCCCACACCACCATGAGCAGTCGCGCGGCCTCCTGAGCATCGACGCGCAGTGCGATCTGCCCGCTGTCGACGATCTGCTGAATGATTCCGGCGATGCTGCGCACGAGTTCACGCTCCTGCTGAAGGAAGGAGGCTCCGAACTCCACGTCTCGCAGCGCCCTCAGGCGGATCTCGCTCATCAGCATCACGTCGAGCCGGTCGTCGTCTCCGGAATCCATGATCTGGCGCACGAGAGTTCCGGGGTCGGTCTCGCGGATGACGTTCTCGTCGAGCATGGCGGTGATCCGCTCGCGCACCGCAGCCAGCCTGGCCTCACCGACCGAGGACGCGAGCGTGAGAAACAGCTCATCCTTGGATGCGAAATTCGAGTAGAACGCTCCCCGTGTGAAGCCGGCACGCTCGCACACCGCCTCGACCGTGGCTCCGTCGAGTCCGGTCTCGGCGAAGACCTGTGCGGCGGCATGGAGCAGCCGAGCACGGGTGTTCTCTCGACTGCGGGTGGCCGGTGTCGTCATGGTGCCCTCCTGCCTTCACTCTGGCACGTCCAGCCGAGCGCTCTCTTCACATCCCACGCACAGCATCGTCGTTCGCCTCTGCCTTACGATACAGGGACGTATTCAATACGGTCATGTATCGGACTGTCGGAGGTCGCGTGTCCACTTTCCTCTCCTCGCTGGGGCGCTGGTCGTTCCGCCACCCCTGGCGCGTTCTCTTCGCCTGGCTGATCGTGCTCGGCGTCGCGGGCGGTGGCGCGCTGGGGCTCGGCGCCGGCACCGACAACGCCTTCTCGATTCCCGGCACCGAGTCGCAGGCGGGGCTGGAGCAGCTGGAGCGCACCTTCCCCCAGGTGAGCGGCACCAATGCGCAGTTCATCGTCGTCGCAGCGGATGGCGATGACGTCACCGACGCGGAGTACAAGGACGAGATCGAGGACTCCGTCGAGAAGCTGTCCGATGTGAAGGGCGTCCTCGCCGCCACATCGCCCTACGACGAGAACGTCGAGGGGATGGTCAACGAGGAGCACACCGCCGCCATCGTGCGGCTGCAGTTCGACGGTCAGGCTTCGACGGTCTCAGACAAGGTGAAGGACGAACTGCATCGCGTCGTCGAGGACCTGACGGCATCCCTGCCCGACGGCTCCCGCACCGCGCTCGGCGGTGACCTCTTCACCGCATCAGTGCCCACGGTCACCATCACCGAGGCGATCGGCCTGCTGATCGCGCTGCTCGTGCTCATCGTCACCTTCCGCTCGTTCGTCGTCGCCGGGCTCCCGCTGCTGACGGCCGTGCTCGGGGTCGGCATCTCGATGGCCGGCATCTTCGCCGCCACGGCGTTCGCCACCGTCTCGTCGACCACTCCCCTCCTCGCGCTCATGCTCGGCCTGGCCGTGGGAATCGACTACTCGCTGTTCATCGTCGCGCGCCATCAGGATCAGGTGCGCGAGGGGATCCAGCCGGAGGAGTCCGCATCGCGCGCGGTCGGCACGGCGGGTTCCGCCGTCGTGTTCGCCGGCGTCACGGTGCTGATCGCGCTGATCGGACTCGGTTTCGCTGGCATCCCGTTCCTGACCACCATGGGTATAGCCGCAGCCGTCGCCGTCGCGATCGCCGTGGCCATCTCGATCACGCTCACCCCCGCACTGCTCGGGTTCCTGAAGGGTCGCGTCGCAGGTCGGCCGCGTCGTGCGCGCCGGAAGGCGGATGCCGCACCTCGGCCCACCTTCTCGCGTCGATGGGTCGACGCCATCACGAAGCGCCCCGTCGTCGTCGCGACCGCGGTGGTCGTCGGGCTCGGCATCGTCGCGATCCCCGCGCTCAGCCTCAACCTCGCCCTGCCCAACGCGGGTGTGCTGGCCAAGGGGTCGGAGGCGCGCGTCAACTACGACCTCACCGCAGAGGAGTTCGGCCCCGGCTTCAACGGCCCGCTGATCCTCACTGGCACGATCGTCACCTCCACCGACCCGCTCAACCTCATGAAGGATCTCGGCGACGAGGTCGAGAAGCTCCCCGGCGTGCGCGAGGTCGCTCTCGCCACGCCGAATGAGACGGCCGATACGGGCATCGTGCAGATCGTCCCCAAGACGGCGCCCGACGACCCGGCGACCAGCGACCTGGTGCGCGAGCTGCGCTCGCACCACGACGAGTGGCTGGACGAATACGGCATCGACCTGAAGGTCACCGGATTCACGGCCGTCGCGATCGACATCTCCGACCAGCTCGGCGCCGCACTGCTGCCGTTCGGCATCTTCGTGATCGGCCTGTCGCTCATCCTGCTCGCGATCGTGTTCCGCTCGATCTGGGTGCCCGTCACCGCCGCAATCGGGTACCTGCTCTCGATCGTCGCCGCCTTCGGTGTCGTCGCCGCCGTCTTCGAGTGGGGCTGGTTCGCGGATGCCCTGCACGTCGCGCGCACAGGCCCGATCATCAGCTTCATGCCGATCGTGCTGATGGGCGTGCTGTTCGGACTGGCGATGGACTACCAGGTGTTCCTCGTCTCGCGGATGCGCGAGGACTTCGTGCACGCTCGGGGCTCGGGCCGCGCCGAAGCCGTCGAAGCCGTGAGATCCGGCTTCGCCGGCACCGCACGCGTGGTCACCGCCGCAGCGCTCATCATGTTCGCCGTCTTCGTCGCGTTCGTGCCCGAGGGCGACTCGTCGCTCAAGCCCATCGCCCTCGGTCTCGCGGCGGGCATCGCGATCGACGCGTTCCTCGTGCGCATGACGCTGATCCCCGCGGTGATGGCGATCCTCGGCGACCGCGCATGGAGCATCCCGCGATGGATGCAGCGCATCCTGCCGCACGTCGACATCGAGGGTGAGGCGGTCGAGCGCGAGCGCGCACTCGACGCGTGGCCGGGTGATGACAGCATCCTCGCCGCCGACGATCTCGTCGTCGACGGCACGGGAATCCACGGCGCGCACCTGCGACTCGCGTCCGGCGGGTCGCTGGCCGTCACCGGCGCGACCCCGCGCGCTCTCCGCACTCTGGCTCTCGTCCTGTCGGGACGGGTGAAACCGGATGCCGGGAAGCTGCGCGTCACCGGTCATCTGCTGCCTGGCCGCTCGGCGTGGGTGCGCGCGCATGTCGGCGTCGCACTGCTCGACGAGCCGGATGCCGCCACCCAGCTGTCCGAGGCGCTGCGCGGTCAGACCACGCTGGTGATCCTCGACGGTGTGGAGCGCGTCTCGGCATCGGCCCGCGACCAGCTCGCCGCGCGACTGCGTGACGCCGGCGACATCGCGGTGCTGTTCACGACGACGGATCCGGATGCCGCGCGGCGGCTGCTCGCCGATGCCGGCCGGCCCCTGGCATCCGTCACCGACCTGCGCGAGAGCGCTGACATCCCGACCTCCGACTCGACCGAGGTGAACGCATGACCCTCCCCATCGAACGCGCACGTTCGCGCCGACCGATCACCTGGCTGACGCTCATCGGGGTGCTGCTGCTGCCCGCCATGATCGGCGGGATCCTCGTCGCAGCGCTTCACAACCCGACCGACCGCCTCGAGGAGATGACGGCCGCGGTCGTCAACCTCGACAAGCCGGTCACCATCGACGGACAGTACACCCCGCTCGGTCGCCAGCTCGCTGCCGGCCTCGTCGAGGGCTCGGACGAGCTCGACTCGAACCTGACGTGGGTCATCTCGAACGAGGACGACGCCTCTGAAGGCATGGCCGACGGCCGCTACCAGGCGATCGTGACGATCCCGAAGTCGTTCTCGAAGGATGCGACCTCGGCGGGCGTCGCTCTGCAGGACGGCGACGGATCTGCCGAGCAGGCCGAGATCAGCGTGACCACGCCGCCCGACGGGCGAGTGGCAGACGGACTGATCAGCCAGCAGATCGCCTCGGTCGCCGCTTCGACCCTCGGCACCATGCTCAGCGAGGCGACGGTCGGCAACGTGCTGATCGGCTTCAAGACCATCGGCGACAAGATCGGGGATGCCGCAGACGGCGCCGACAAGCTCGCCGACGGCGCACGCTCGGCCGCGGATGGAGCAGCCGCGATCCCGGATGGCGCGACACAGCTGGCCGACGGAGCGAACAAGCTCGCCGACGGTGCGGGTGAGCTGGCCGGCGGGCTGAACACGATCGCCGGGAAGGCGCGCGAGGCGGGTTCGGGCGCGACGCAGCTCGGGCAGGGTCTGATCTCGGGTGCGGCGGCGCTGGAGAACGGCGGGCTCGTTCCGGCGCAGCTTCAGCGTGCTGCCAACGGCGCCAAGGACGCGACCGCCGGAGTGAACGCCGGCGTGGTGAAGCTCTCTGGTGGCATCGACCAGCTCGTCGGCGTGTGCGCGACCCGCACGCCCGGCGTCGACCCCGCTGGGGACCAGGTATGCGGTGCTCTGCAGACTCTCAAGACGGATGAGAAAGAGGGTCTTCCGGCGCTGAAGGCCGGCACCGCTGGAGCGGCGCAGGCCGCAGCGGGAACAGTGGACGGGCTCGCGCAGCTGAACACCGAAGCATCCAAGACCATCGCCGGCCAGCTGCGCACCGCCGGTACCGCGGCCTCCCAGCTCGGTGGCGGTCTGGGACAGCTCGCCGACGGCGTGGGGCAGTCGGCGACCGGCGCATCCGGTCTCGCTGACGGCGCCTCGCAGCTGGGAGACGGCATCACAGCCCTCGGTCAAGGCGCCGGCGAGCTCTCGAGCGGTCTTGACGAACTGGCATCCGGCACCGGCGACCTCGCCGAGGGCCTGCATACCGCCTCGACCTCGCTGCCGTCGTTCGACGAAGAGCAGTCGACTTCGCTCGCCTCGGTGATCGCCGACCCGGTCACCTCGAACTCCGATTCGAATGACCTCTTCGGTCCGGCGACGATTCCGCTGCTGTCGGCTGTCGTGCTGTGGTTCGGCGCGCTGGCCTCGTTCGTCGTGCTGCGGGCTGTCCCGGGCAGCACGCTCACCTCGCGGCGCTCGTCGGCCGGCATGGTGCTGCGCGGCTTCTGGCCGGCTGCGGCGATCGGTGCGGCTCAGGGTCTGCTCGTCGCACTGGTCGTGCAGCTCGTCACGCAGTACGACGCGGCTACCTGGTGGGGCTTCGCCGGATTCGCGGTCGCCGCCGGCATCGCGTTCGCAGCGATCAACCAGGCGCTGGTCGCCGTGCTCGGCGGCATCGGTCGCTGGATCAGCGCGCTGGTCGGCGTGCTGGCATTCGCGACGAGCCTGATCTCGACGGTTCCCGACTGGCTCGCCCGCCTCGGAGCCGCGATGCCGACTGCACCGGCGCTGAGCGGTCTGATCGAGCCGAGCGGAGCCGCCTTCGCGGGCCTGGTCGTCTGGGCCGTGCTCTCGCTCGGTGTCGCGACCATCGTCGCGGCAACCCGCCGCACCACGTCGGCGAAGGCTGTGCTGGCCGCGGCCTAGCATCCGGGTTCTGCCGCCTCGCTCTTCGGATGCAGGCGAACAAGCGAGGGTAGGACGGATCCAACGATCCGCGTCCTACCCTCGGTTGTTTGCCTGCGTCCGTGCGGCGCGCGGTCTGAGGGCCGGGCCGCCCGCCCGGCCGACGATGCTTCCCCGGGCATCCGTCAGCCCGCCGAGGTAGGCGAACATGCCAAGGCAGGACGATTCAGCGCATATCTTCCTACCTCCGTGTGTTCGCCTACCTCCACGCGGGCGCAGAGGCAGAGCCGGGCCCACAAGGCACCGGGCCGGGGGACGTGCCGCCCGCCGGGGGCACCCCGGCTCCCCCGCATCCGCTCAACCTCGCTGCCCGACCTGATCACTCACCCGACGTAGGCGAACGCGCCAAGGTCGGGCGAATCAGCGGATATCTTCCTACCTCCGCGTGTTCGCCTACCTCCAAGCGGGCGCAAGAGACACAACTGGGGCACGAAGCACCGGGCCGGGGGACGGTCCGCCCGCCCGGGACAACCCGGCTCCCCAGCATCCGCTCAGCCTCACCGTCGGATCTGATCACTCACCCGACGTAGGCGAACCTGCCAAGGGAGGATGATTCAGTGGGTATTTTCCTACCTCCGCGTGTTCGCCTACCTCCACAAGCGGGCGCAAGAGGCACCGGGGCGCACGAGGCACAGGACCGGGGAAGTGCCGACCGCGGCGACAATCCGCTCCCGAGCATCCGCTCAACCTCACCGCCGGACGTGATCACTCACCCGAGGTAGGCGAACGCGCCAAGGCAGGACGAATCAGCGGGTATCTTCCTACCTCCGCGTGTTCGCCTACCTCCACGGCGGCGCAAGGGCCAGGCGCGCGCAAGGGCCAGAGGGCCCAACGCGGGCTCAGCTCAGACCGGAGTACGCGTGCAGGCCCTTGAAGAACACGTTCACGATCGCGAAGTTGAAGATCACGGCTGTGAAGCCCGTGATCGACAGCCATGCCGACGGGTTGCCGCGCCAGCCGCGCGTCGCGCGAGCGTGGATGTACCCGGCGTAGAGCACCCAGATGATGAAGGTCCAGGTCTCCTTCACGTCGAAGCCCCAGTACCGGCCCCACGCGTCCTGCGCCCAGATCGAGCCGGCGATCAGGGTGAAGGTCCAGAAGATGAAGCCGACGACGGTGAAGTGGTACGCCATGTTCTCGAGACGCGCCGTATTCGGCAGTGTGCGCAGGAACCCGGGTCCGACATTCTCGACACCCTCCGCGATGCGACGCTCGCGCCGCGACTGCATGAGCTGCATGACCGACAGCGCGAAGGCGAGCGCGAACAGCGCGGTCGACAGCGAGGCCACGAACACATGGATCACGAGCCACACCGACTTCAGCGGGTCGACGAGCGGTGTGACCGCGACGTAGAAGTTCGCCGCCGCCGCGCCGAGCAGCACGACGACGAGCCCGGAGATGAACGTGCCCAGGTAGCGCAGGTCGATGCGCGTGAGCACGACCAGGTACACGCCCATGATCAGCAGCGTCCCGATCATCGCGAACTCGTACAGGTTCGCCCACGGCACGCGCCCGGCTGCGAAGCCGCGCGTCAGCGCCGAGGTGAGGTGGAACAGCCAGCCGAGGATCGCCAGCGCCGTGCCGATGCGAGCGAAGATGAAGCGCGGCTTGCCGCTCTTCCCCTTCCCGCCTGCGGCGGTTCCGGATGCCGGTGCGCCGGCGCCACGGGCATCCGCTCCCCCGGCCGCGACCAGGGCCGGCGTCGCGACGTCAGCGGTCGTCGCCGAGGAGCGGCGGGCGAGGTCGAAGGCGTAGGCGATGAACGAGCCGGCGTAGACGGCGATGGCCGTCCACAGCGTGAGGATCGAGATCGAATCGAGGTCGGGCATGTGTCAGTCTCCCTTTGCGGGGGTCGAGCCTTCGGGCGCGGCCGCGTCGAGAAGCCGCTCGTGTCCGCGGACGAGGTCGTCCACGGCGGCGGCGAGGGTCGGATCGTCGCCGCGCGCGAGGGCGGCGTACTCGAGGTGGATGCCGTCGTCGGCGGCGGTGGCCTTCACCCACATGCGCCGACGCGGCACGAAGAGGGCGAGTCCCAGGCCGCCGAGGGCGAGCAGCGCGAACGCCAGCACCCACGGTGCCGAGGCGTCGTGGTGGATCTGCAGCGAGACGTAGCGCTTGACCGACTGCAGGGTGTCCTTCGCGCCCTCCGGCGACACGTTCTCGAACGTGACGGTGCCGAGGCCGTTGGGCAGGTCGGCCGTCTCGCCGGGCTGCAGCTCGATGGACTTCGTATCGGTGGTGCGGCCGTTGAGCTTCTCGAGGCCGTCGGTGTTGAGCTCGAACACCGAGACCGGCTTTCCGCCGTCGACGCCGAGGTCACCCTGGTACACATCGAGCGTCAGCAGTGGGAGGTTCAGCGCACCGTGCACCGAGGTGTACGCGCCGCTCTTCATCTTCAGCGGCGTCGGGTAGAGGAAGCCGATCATCCCGAGCTGCTCCGGCATGCCGTCGGTGACCTTGACCACGCCGAGCGAGGTCATGGCGCTGTCCTGAGGCAGGAACTCGACCGGCCCGCTGAACACCTTGTCTCCGTCGGCGTTGCGCACGGTGATCGTGGGCGCGTAGCCGTTGCCGAGCAGGTAGATGCTGTCGCCGCCGACGTGCAGCGGGTGGTTGACCCGCACGGTGCCCTTGCTCGCCGAGCCGTCGACGTTTCGCACCGAGAGGTTGGCGGCGAAGTTGCCCGCCTGTCCGGCTCCGGGCGTGCCGAAGTCCTCGTAGGTGACATCGAACGAGTCGAGGGTGAGCGCGTAGGGCTGGAACGAGTCGTCGGCGACGAAGCGCCCCCGGTTGATCGAGTTGTAGTCGATCAGGGTGTTGACGTAGCTGGCACCCTCGATGACCACGCGCTGCCCGGTGTAGGCGAAGCCGCCGCCGATGCCGACCGTCACCAGCACGCCGACGAGGGCGATGTGGAAGAGCAGGTTGCCCGTCTCGCGCCAGTAGCCGCGCTCGGCCGAGACAGACCACGTCCGGCCGCGGTCGTAGCGCGCGACGCGATAGCCGAGGGACTTCAGCTGCTTCTCGGCGACGTCGATCGCGGCGGCTGCGTCGATCGCCGTGGATGCATCGCCGCCCCCTTCGGCAGGCTCAGGGGCCCAGACTGTGGAGCGGTGATGCTCGAGCCGACCGAGCCGCGCCGGGGTGCGCGGCGGCAACGCGCGCAGCGCCTTCGCATGGTGCTTGATCCGCGGGATGATGCAGCCGATCAGCGAGATGAACAGCAGCAGGTAGATGGCCGAGAACCACGGCGACGAGTACACGTCGAACATCCGCATCGCGTCGAGCACCGGGAAGGTGTCGGGGTTGTTCTGCTTGTACTGCACGACGCCGTTGGGGTCGGCCGTGCGCTGCGGGAACACCGATCCGGGGATCGCGGCGATGGCGAGGATCAGCAGCAGCACCAGCGCGACACGCATCGAGGTCAGCTGCCGCCAGCCCCACCGCAGCCAGCCGACGACGCCCAGCTGGGGCTGGTTGATCTCGTTCTCGTCGACGGGTGCGGAATCGATGTGGTCGGAGGGGCGCAGCGGGTCGGACGCCGCTGCCGCGCCGTCATCGTGGCCAGACGCGCCAGAGCGGCCAGAGTCGCTGGAGCGGCCGGAGGCGCCAGCGCTGCCGGAGCGATCAGAGGGGGAGGATGACACTGCTCATCACCGCCGTGAGTCGAGACATGATCTGGGCCCACACGCCGGTGATCATCAGCAGGCCGAGCACGATCAGCAGCGCACCGCCGACGATGTTCACTGTGCGGATGTGGCGACGCATGAAGGCGGTTGCGCTGGTAGCCCAGCCGAAGCCGAGCGCGACCAGCAGGAACGGGATGCCGAGGCCGAGCGAGTACGCGACGCCGAGCAGCCCGGCACGCCAGGGGTCGCCCAGCGTCCAGCCGACGCTGATGATCGCGCCGAGCGTGGGGCCGGTGCACGGCGCCCAGCCGATCGCGAGCGTGAAGCCGAGCAGGGGCGCGCCGATGAGCCCCGTAGTGGAGCTCACCTGCATCTTGTACTGGCGCTGCGCGAAGCCGAACAGACCGAGGAAGATCAGGCCCATCAGCACGACGACGCCACCCAGGATGCGAGTGATCAGGTCGCCCCATTCCAGAAAGAAGACGGATGCCGCACCGCCGATCACCGTGTAGGCGACGAACACCACCGTGAATCCGGCGATGAAGAGAAGGACGCCGAGAAGCATCCGACGGCGCTGAGCGGCGGCCTGCGTGACCTGCGGCTGAGGCGAAGACGCCGTGCCGGCCGCTCCCCCGATGAACCCGAGGTACCCCGGCACGAGCGGCAGGATGCACGGCGACAGGAACGACACGAGTCCGGCGAGAAGAGCGAGCGGGATCGCGATCCAGAGCGCGCCGGCTCCGATCACGGCATCCGGAGTCACGCCTTCTCCTCGAGGGCATCCTTGATGAGCGTCGACAGGATCGAGGTGCCGTCGATCGGTCCGATGATGCGGGCGGCGACCCGGCCCTGCCTGTCGAGCACGAGGGTGGTCGGCGGCGCCTGGATCGGCGTCACTCGAGCGAAGGCGAGCTTGGCGTCGCCGGTGGTGGCGTCCATGAGGCTCGGGTAGGTGACGCCATAGGTCTTCGCGAAGGCCTTCGCCGTGTCGGCCTGGTCGTAGATGTTGACACCCATGAACTGCACGCCGTCGTCCTTGTGCTTCTGCCAGGTCGCCTCGAGGTCCTCGGCTTCGATGCGGCAGGGGCCGCACCCGGCGTACCAGAAGTTGACGACGGCGACCTCGCCGCGGATGTCGTCGCTCGAGAACTTCTCGCCGCCTTCGGTGACCCCGCCGAAGTCGACGGGCGCCTTGCGCTTCGCGGCCGGGATCGACTCGACCCGGAAATCAGCGGTCGTGTAGGCCTTCTGATCGCCGTTCTTGTACGCCTCGACCATGGGGTCGGGCGCGCAGGCGCTCAGACCGATGGTGAGCGCCGCGGCGAGCGCGGCGGCGCCGATGCGCCAGGCGCCGCGAGGGGATCGAGCAGGCACGGACACGCTGGGAATCGTACGCGCGGTTCCTATGCGCGCTCTGAAACGCCGGCTCCCGGCTCAGACCGCGCCGAGATCGATGCCCTTGCCCGCAGGCTCTGCGTAGTCGACCTCGCGCCAGACGTCGCCCACGCGCTCGAAGGACGTGATGCTCGACAGCGCGCAGCGCCGGGTGCGGGGATCGTGCTGCAGGGTGATGCCCGCGACCGAGAGGTGCGTGATCCAGATCGGCGCCTGGTGCGAGACGAACACGATGTCGCCCTCATGCACCGCGGGGGCGCGGTCCGCGGCATCCCACGCCTCATCCATCGCCGCGCGCATGCGCGTCGCGATCGACGTGTACGGCTCGCCCCAGCTAGGCACCGAGGGGCGACGCAGGTGACGCCAGTTGAACGGGTTGCGCAGGGCGCGCGACATCCGCTGCCCCTCGAACACGTTGGCGGGCTCGATGATCCGCGCGTCGTCGGTCGGCTCGAGACCGAACAGCTCGGTGAACGGCTCCGCGGATTCCTGCGTGCGCTCGAGCGGCGAGCAGCGCAGTTCGCTCACGCGTCGGTCGAGGGATGCCAAATACTCGGCCGCATCCCGCGCCATCCGGCGCCCGGCCTTGCTGAGGTGATAGTCGGGAAGGCGCCCGTAGAGCACCCGCTTGGGATTGTGCACTTCGCCATGGCGCACCAGGTGGAGTCGTCGTGCCGTCACCCGCCCACCGTATCGCGGCTCGCACCTCAGACGTCGCCGACGATCGCGCGCAGCGCGGCCATGTGTCGTGCGAGCGCGCGGCGGCCGTTCCTCGTCGAGGCGACCCACGTACGGGGGCGAACGCCGGCGTACCCCTTGGTTATGTCGAGGTAGCCGCGGTCCTGGAGATGGGTGATGCCCTTCGACACTGCAGAGTCGTCGGCCTCGAGCAGATCGCGCAGCGCGGCGAAGTCCAGTTCGATCCCCTCGGGCAGCGCGGCGAGCAGCGAGAGGCGCACCGGAGTCAGCAGCGCGGGATCGAGCTCATGCCTCGGATGCGCCATCGGCGCCCTCCCCGTCGTGCCCGTCGTCACCGCGTCCTGGCAGGAAGGCGGTGACGGCAAGCGATGCCGCAATCACGGCCCCCACCGATGCGCTCACGACCGGACTGATCAGTTCGGTGGCGATGGTCAGGGCTGCAAGCAGGAACATCGCCCCGGTCGAGATGCCGAATGCACACCACTGAGGCGTGCCCCAGTACCAGCCCGTCGAGCGCAGACCCCAGGTGGAGGTCGCGCCGGCGGAGATCAGCATCAGCACCATGCTCGCCATCACCGTCCCCCACACGGCGACCGGCAGGAACAGGGTCGCGCAGATCGCCCCGAAGACGAGACCGATGACGACTGTCGTGACTCGGCTTCCGCGCGGAAGCGGCGCAGACAGCGTCGCACGAGCCGCTTCAGCGCCGCCCCTGAGAAGCACACCGACCGGCCGAGCGCCGAAGACGACGAGCGTGGCGAACAGGCTCACGAGCGACAGCCACCACGGGTAGCCCCCGCCGATCACCGACCACAGCAGGAAGATCACGAGCATCACGCCGAACGCCACTGCAGCCATCCAGTACCGTCTGGCCGCGCGCAGCCGACCGCCGAAGCGCTGCGCGGCTCCCTCCACCAGCGCACTCGAGAGAACCAGCGGCGGCAGAAGCAGCGCCATGGTCGTGCCGCCCGACCGATCTGCGTCTCCCTCGGCGGAACCGGTGTAGACGAACACCCCCATGTAGGCCGACACCAGCACCGCATACAGCAGCTGCATCACGGCATGACGGCGGGGCACGCCACTCGCCCGCTCGCGCACGTCCTCCGCGACGCGGAGAGCCATCACGGCTTCGGCATTCGGCATGCCCGGCTTGCTTTCCATCTGGAAAGTATGCGCCAGGCGACAAGCGAAAGGAACCCCCACTCTCGCTCGAATCGGGCGTCACGACCCGCCACGTAGACTGGGCGGGTTCGTATTTCCCCGATCAGAAGGAATCTCCGTGCTTCGCACACACACGGCAGGCTCACTCGATGCCTCGCACATCGGTCAGACCGTCACCCTCTCCGGGTGGGTCGATCGTCGCCGCGATCACGGAGGCGTCGCGTTCATCGATCTTCGCGATGCATCGGGCATCGCCCAGGTCGTCATCCGCGACGAAGAGGTGGCGCACCCGCTGCGCTCTGAGTTCGTGCTGCAGGTGACGGGCGAGGTCTCGCGCCGCCCCGCAGGCAACGAGAACCCCAACCTGCCCACCGGCGAGATCGAGCTGATCGCCGCCGAGGTGGTGGTGCTCAACGAGTCCGCACCCCTGCCCTTTCAGGTCTCGAGCGGCCTGGCCGAGTCCGACCCGATCGGCGAGGAGGTGCGTCTGAAGCACCGCTACCTCGACCTGCGTCGCCCGAACCCCGCCGCCGCGATGCGCCTGCGCTCGGACGTCTACAAGGCGATCCGCGATGAGCTGCACAAGCGCGACTTCGTCGAGGTCGAGACGCCGACGCTGACGCGGTCGACGCCCGAGGGCGCCCGCGACTTCCTCGTGCCCGCCCGCCTGCATCCGGGCAGCTGGTACGCGCTGCCGCAGTCGCCGCAGCTGTTCAAGCAGCTGCTCATGGTCGGCGGTGTCGAGAAGTACTTCCAGATCGCCCGCTGCTACCGCGACGAGGACTTCCGCGCCGACCGTCAGCCCGAGTTCACCCAGCTCGACATCGAGATGTCGTTCGTCGAGCAGGAGGACGTCATCGAGATGATGGAGTCGCTCGTCGTCGCGATGTGGAAGACCATCGACGTCGACGTGCAGACCCCGCTGCCCCGCATCACCTACGCCGACGCGATGGCCAAGTACGGCTCCGACAAGCCCGACCTGCGGTTCGGTCTCGAGCTCGTCGAGGCGACCGAGTACTTCGCGAACACGCCCTTCCGGGTGTTCCAGTCGGAGTACGTCGGCGCGGTGCTGATGCCCGGTGGCGCGTCGCAGCCGCGCAAGACGCTGGATGCCTGGCAGGACTGGGCCAAGCAGCGCGGTGCCCGTGGCCTCGCGTACGTGCTCTTCAACGAGGACGGAACGCTGGGCGGCCCGGTCGCCAAGAACCTGTCCGAGGCCGAGCAGGCGGGCCTCGCCGAGCTCGTCGGCGCCAAGGCCGGGGACTGCGCGTTCTTCGCCGCCGGTGAGACGAAGGCCAGCCGCGCCCTGCTCGGCGCTGCGCGCGTCGAGATCGGCCGCCGCCTCGAGCTCCTCGACCCGAACGTGTTCGCGTTCACCTGGGTCGTCGACGCGCCGATGTTCGAGCCCGCCGGCGACGCCGTGGCATCCGGCGATGTCGCGGTCGGCTCGGGCGCATGGACGGCCGTGCACCACGCGTTCACCGGCCCGAAGCCCGAGTTCGCCGACACGTTCGACACCGACCCGGCGTCCGCTCTCGCCTACGCATACGACATCGTGTGCAACGGGTCGGAGCTGGGCGGCGGCTCCATCCGCATCCACCGGGAAGACGTGCAGAAGCGCGTGTTCAACGTCATGGGCATCACCGAGGAGCAGGCCGACGAGAAGTTCGGCTTCCTGCTCGAGGCGTTCAAGTTCGGCGCTCCCCCGCACGGCGGCATCGCGCTGGGCATGGACCGCGTCATGCAGCACCTGACGAAGACGGAGTCGATCCGCGAGGTCATCGCCTTCCCGAAGTCGGGTGGCGGCTTCGACCCGCTGACCGAGGCGCCCGCCCCGATCACGCCGGAGCAGCGCGCCGAGGCGGGCGTGGACGCCGAGCCGGAGGACGAGTCCGTCCCGGCCTGACCCTCGCCCGGCGGGGTCCACTCTCCCCGCCGACACCCCCACTTCGCGCCGACACCCCCAGCTGTGGACGTCCACACCTGGGGGTGCCGGCGTCTTCCGGGGGTGTCGGCGCTGCCCAGGGCGGCGCTACCCACGGCCGGGGGCGGGGCGGCGCGGTGGGGATGCTGGGAGACTGGCCGGATGCTGGCATCCCTTCCCCTTCCCCACCCGATCGACTCGCGCGCCGGGCGCGCGGTGCTGCGGCGCGCGACCCCGGCGGATGCCGACGGGATCATCGCGCTGCTCGCCGACGACCCGATCAGCGCATCCCGCGGCGATCAGGCCTCGGATGCCGACCGCCCGGCCTACCTGGCCGCACTCGACGAGATCCTCGCCGAGCCGTCGAACGACCTGCTCGTCGCGGAGCTCGACGGAGCGATCGTCGGCACGCTGCAGCTCACGTCGATTCCCGGCATGGCCAGGCAGGGCGCGCGCCGGCTGCTCGTCGAGGCGGTGCGCGTTCGCAGCGACCTGCGCTCGAGCGGCATCGGGTCGGCCCTCATGCGCTGGGTGTCCGAAGACGCTGCTCCCGCGCTCGGCGCTGCGATGGTCCAGCTCACCTCCGATGCCGCACGCACCGACGCGCACCGGTTCTACGAGCGCCTCGGGTATGTCGGCTCGCACGTCGGCTTCAAATACCACCTGCCGCGGTGACGAGGTTGCCCGTGAGACAGCTCACTTCAACGACCCGGCGATCATCCCCTTGATGAAGCTGCGCTGCAGGAACAGGTAGGCCACCAGCACCGGCACCACCGAGAGCACTGATGCCGCGGCCGCGGCGCCCGGGTTGCTTCCCTGCGCGGCGAAGAACCCGGCCACGGCGGGAGCGATCGTGCGGGTCTCGTCGGTGCGCAGGAAGTACGTGCTCAGCGCGAACTCGTTCCAGATCCCGACTCCCGCGAGGATCGCGACAGTGGCGGTGACGGGCCTGAGCATGGGGAAGACGATCCGGAACAGCACCTGCAGGGGACCCGCGCCGTCGACGGTCGCGGCCTCCTCGATCGACAACGGCAGGCTGCGCATGAACGCCGTGTACAGGAACACGGCCAGCGGCAGGTTGCCGGTGACCATCAGCACGATGATGCCCCAGTGGGTGTTCAGTCCGCCGAGGTCCTTCATGAGGGTGTACAGCGGCACGAGCACCGACAGCGGCGGGATCATGATCAGGGCGATGATGCAGGCGTAGATCAGCTGATTGCCGCGGGTGACCCGCCGCGCGAGCGGGTAGGCGGTGAGCGCGCCGAGCACGCACACGAGCACGGTGGACACGACCGTCACGAGCGCGCTGTTGCCGATCGCCTGCAGGATGTTCCCCTGCTGCATCGCGGTCTGGAAGTTGGTCCAGTGGATCTCACCGGGAAAGGCCCAGGGCGACGAGAGGTCGGTCTTGGGCTTGGATGCCGTGGTGAGGCCGAAATAGAACGGCAGCAGCTGCAGCAGGGCAATGAAGCCGAGACCGGCGTAGATGAGCGCCTTCGACGGCGTGGAGGCGTTCTTCACAGCTCGACCCGCTTCCGGTTCAGCAGCGAGTTCAGCACGAACGTGACAGCGACGATGAGGACGAACAGCACCACGCCGATCGCGGCGGAGTATCCGGCTGCCTGATTCGAGAAGTACGTCTCGCCGATCAGCGTCGACACCGAGTGGGTGGAATCGCCGGGGCCACCGCCGGTGAGCACCTGCACGACGTCGAACAGCTTCAGTCCCCCGATCAGGTTCAGCACGATGCTCGTCGCGAACGCCGGCTGCAGCAGCGGCAGCGTGATGCTGCGGAAGCTCTGCCACCAGGTCGCGCCATCGAGCTGCGCAGCCTCGTGGTATTCCGTCGGCACGCCCTGCAGACCCGCGAGGTAGATGACCATCGAGATGCCGACGAACTGCAGCGAGTTGACGGCGACGATCGCGGTGATGGCGAACCCGGCATCCGACAGCCACGCGACCTGCTCGGCGCCGAACAGCGCCCGCAGATCGTTCAGAGCGCCGTTGTTGTACCGGAAGATCAGGTAGTACATCGTGCCCAGCACCACCGGCGACACCAGCACCGGCAGGTAGATGACCGCGCGCAGCAGCGCGGCTCCTCGCACGATGCGATCCAACACGACGGCGAGACCCAGACCGAGCACCTGCTGGATGATCGTGCTGCCCACTCCGTAGATGAGCGTGTTGACCAGCGCCGTGCGGAACACCTCGTCGTCGAGCAGGCGCAGGTAGTTGTCCACCCCGACGAACGCCTTGCTACGGCTGTACCCGTTCCAGTTGGTCAGCGAGAGGCTGACGCCGCTGATCAGGGGATAGATCGAGAACACGGCGAACAGCACGAGCGCCGGCACGTAGAACCAGTTGAGTCGGCGCGGGAAGATCCCCGTCGAACGTGAAGTCACCTCTCGCGTGACCTACTGCTGACCGTACAGCGTGCCGAACTCGGCCTCGACCTGCTTCACCGCAGAATCGACCGTGGTCTGCCCGGTGACGATGCCCGACGTGGTCGAGATCAGAGTGTTCCACATGCCGTTGGGCAGGTACGCGCGGTCGAAGTAGGGCACCATGCGCACCTCCCCGGGTGTGAAGAACTGCTCGTAGCTGTCGGAGAGGTCGCCGAGGTCGACGTCGATGTCGGTGAGGCCCGCGGGGTTGCCGTCTTCGCTCGCGAACTGCCCGATGTTCTCGGGCTCGGCGAGGAATTCGAGGAAGTCGAGTGCCTCCTCCTTGTGCTCGCCGTCGCGCCACGCCCCCAGGGCGACACCCTCGCCGCCGATGAGGTACTCGTCGTCGCCGTTGATGGCGGGCACCGGGATGAAGCCGATCTGCGCGTCTGGCACGAAGTCCTTGGCACCGAGCGCGAGCGTGTTCTGGATCATCACGAACGCGGTCGAGCCCTGTCCGAGCGCCGTGGTGACGTCATCGCTGGTGGCAGAGGAGAAGTCGGGGTTGAAGTACCCGGCCTTCGACCACTCATCGAGCTTGGTGAACATGGCCTCGAAGCCGCTGTCGACGAACTCCCCGTCGGCGAGCTTCTCGGATTCCGCCTCGTCGTACGATCCCGATCCGAGCCAGTCCGCGACGTTGCCGGCGAACCAGTCGTCCTTGCCTGAGCTCGAGATCGGCACGATCCCTGCGCCCTTGACCGTGGCCAGCGCCTCGTCGAATGCGTCGATGGTGTCGAGCGAAGCCGGGTCGATCCCCGCGTCCTCGAGCACCGTCTTGTTGTACAGGATGCCGGCGACATCGGTCGTCAGTGGAAGGGCGAAGAACTCCCCGTCGTCGTTCTTCATCGTCGAGTCGAGCACGGGGTTGAGCTGGTCGGCCCATGACTGGTCATCGAGCGGCTCGAGGAACTCGCTGTAGCGCAGCAGCGACCACCCGTGCGTGGCCCAGATGTCGGGCAGGTCGCCCGACCCCATCCGCACCTTCATGTCGCCTTCGTAGTCGCTGCCCATCGCGACGACGTCGACCTTCACGTCGGGGTTGTCCTTCTCGTATGCCTCGGCGAGCGCGCTGAGCGCCTTGTAACGAGGCGTCCCCTCCGCCATCGCCGACTGCACCTCGAGGGTGACCTTGTCGCCGTCACCCGGATCCCCCGATCCCGAGCATCCGCTCAACGCGACCACTGCCGCCATGAGACCGGCGAATCCGACCAGGATCCGCACCCTGCCTAGTGACCTCATCGTCCCTCCTCCGTGGGAGCACTGGCGCGCCCGACCGGACGCAATTCGGAGTCTACGCGGGAAGACACCCGTCATGGCAAGGGTCGCGTAAGGGCGACATTTCCGATATGCCGGTTCGGATGCTCCGATTCAGCGGGCCGCGAGCATAGGCGCGACGTTCTCATTCCACACATCGAGGCCGAGCTTCGCGATCAGCACGATCACCACGCCGAGGAACACGACGCGGATGAAGCCGGACCCCCGCGAGATCGCCATGCGCGAGCCGAGGTAGCTGCCGGCCGTGTTCGCGACGCCGAGGATCAGGCCCAGCAGCCACAGCACCGCGCCGTGCGGGATGAACAGGATGAGGGCGCCGGCATTGGTGGCGAAGTTCACGATCTTCGCCTTCGCGCTGGACTGCAGGAAGTCGTAGCCCAGCAGCGCGACGAGCGTGATCACGAGGAATGTCCCCGTGCCCGGCCCGATCAGGCCATCGTAGAAGCCGATCACCAGGCCCGCGGCGCCCGCGGTCACGTGATGGCGATGCCCCGAGAACCGCAGCGCCGTCGCGGCGCCCAGCTGCGGCTTGAACGCGGTGAACAGCGCGACGGCCAGCAGCGCGACGACGATGATCGGCTTGAAGGCGGATGCCGGAAGCACGGTGGCCACGGCGGCTCCGCCGAACGAGCCCGCCAACGCGATCGCCGCCATCGGCAGCGCAGTTCGGATATCGGGTTTCGCCCGGCGATAGTAGGTGACGCTGCTCGTCGCCGTGCCGAAGATCGAGCCGAGCTTGTTGGTCGCCAGCGCCTGCACCGGCGTGATGCCGGGAATCAGCAGCACGGCGGGCAGCTGCAGCAGTCCGCCGCCCCCGACGACCGCGTCGATCCACCCGGCACCGAACGCGGCGATGACGACGAGGACGAGCATGCCCCACGTGAGCTGCTCGAGGCCGAGGAACGCGCCGATCTCCATCACAGTTCAGGATGCCAGATCGGCGCGCCCTCGATGGACACGACGGGGTCTGCGACGGAGCTCAGAGCACGCGCGAGAGGAAGTCCTGCGTGCGCGGATGCTGCGGGTTCGCGAGCACCTCGCGCGGGTCGCCCTGCTCGACGATCTGCCCGTCGTCCATGAAGATCAGCCGAGATCCGACTTCGCGCGCGAAGCCCATCTCGTGGGTGACGACGAGCATCGTCATCCCCTCCTCCGCCAGCTGGCGCATCACCTGCAGCACCTCACCCACGAGTTCCGGATCGAGCGCCGAGGTGGGCTCATCGAAGAGCATCATGTCGGGGTTCATGCACAGCGCGCGAGCGATGGCCACGCGCTGCTGCTGCCCGCCGGAGAGGTGACTGGGATACTCGTCGGCCTTCTCCGCCAGCCCGACTCGGTCGAGCATCTCCCGCGCGACCTGCTCCGCCTCGGTCTTGGAGCGCTTCTTCACCCGACGCTGCGCGATCGTCAGGTTGCCGAGCGCGGTCATATGCGGGAAGAGGTTGAAGCTCTGGAAGACCATGCCGATGCGCTGACGAACCCGATCGATGTCGGTCTCCTCGTCGGTGACGTCGATCCCCTCGATGAGGATGTTTCCGCGGGTCGGGTCCTCGAGCAGGTTCACCGAGCGCAGCAGCGTCGACTTTCCCGACCCGGATGGACCGATGATGCAGACCACCTCGCCGCGGAGCACCGTCAAGTCGATGCCCTTGAGCACCTCGTTCTCGCCGAAGCTCTTCCCCAGCCTCTGGATGTCGATCGCAGGTGCGTGTACGTCGATCAGATCCGTACTCATCGTTCCCTCGCCATCCGTCGTTCCAGCCACGCGGTGAACCGCGTGAGCGGAATCGTCACGATCAGATACAGAATCGCCGCCATGATCAGCGGTGTCGCGTTCGCGTACATGGTGTTCGCGTCCCTCGCGAAGCTGGTGAGCTCCTTGGACCAGATGAATGTGCCGGCGATGAACAGCAGCGACGTGTCTTTCAGCAGCAGCACGAACTCGTTGGTCAGCGGCGGGATGATGATCCGGAATCCCTGCGGCAGCACGATCCAGAACATCGTCTTCATCGGCGACATGCCGAGCGAGCGGGACGCCTCGCTCTGCCCCTTCGGCACGGCCTGGATGCCGGCGCGGATCACCTCGGCCATGTACGCGGACGCGACGAGGATGAGCCCGATGAGGCCTGCTCCGACCGGACCGCCGGGCGGCTTGATGCCGAACGCGATCGGCAGGATGAACGCCATCGCGAAGATCGTCAGC
The DNA here is from genome assembly GCF_044748505.1 of Microbacterium sp. NPDC089987. Lineage (NCBI taxonomy): Bacteria > Bacillati > Actinomycetota > Actinomycetes > Micrococcales > Microbacteriaceae > Microbacterium > Microbacterium sp. NPDC089987. Next base: position 200,611 of record NZ_JBIVGE010000001.1, on the reverse strand, counting down.
AGCGCGGGCAGACCGCGGAACAGTTCGATCCACGCCGTCGCGAACCAGCGGAACGGAGCGATGATCGACAGCTTCATCAGCGCGAACAGGATGCCGAGCAGCAGACCTCCGGTGAAGGCGATCAGCGTGAACAGCACCGTGTTGCGCAGCGCGACCAGGATGATGTCGGGGAACAGCTTCGCCGCGACCTCGAGGTTGAAGAACTGCTTGCCGATCCGGGTCCAGTCGGTGAGCAGCACGACCGCCAGGACCAGGGCCAGGAACAGTCCATACATCGAGTACCGGTACAGCCTGCTCCTGGTCCTCCGCTTCAATGCCATCGGTACGCAGCTCCTGTCTGTCCGCCGGGCTTACTTCGCTGCGAAATACGTGTCGTAGATGGTGTCGTAGTCGCCGCTGTCGCGAAGGTCCTTCAGAGCCTTGTTCACAGCCTCGCGCAGCTCGTCCTTCTCGCCCTTGGCGAAGGCGAACCCGTACGACTCCTCGGTGTCGTACTCCTCGACGATCTTGTACTCCGGATCCGTCTTCTCGTGCTCGATGTTGACCGGCTGGTCCTGCAGGATCGCGTCGATCTGACCGGCCTGCAGGGCAGGCCACAGCTCGGCATCCCCGGGGTACTGCACGAGGGTCGCACCCTTGGCGTTCTCCTTGGCGTAGCTTTCGCCGGTGGTGCCCTGCTGCACACCGACGTTCTTGCCGTCGAGGTCCTTGATGCTCTTGATGCCCGAGTCGACGCTGGTCAGCAGCGACTGCAGCGAGTCGTAGTACGGGTCGGAGAAGTCGATGTTGGCCTTGCGCTCATCCGTGATGGTCATGGCCGAGGCGCCCATGTCGCACGTGCCTGCGATCAAGGTGGTACCGGACTGCAGTCCATCGAAGCTGACGTCCTGCACGTTGAGCTCGAGGCCGAGCTCCTGCGCGATGGCGTAGGCCAGGTCGATGTCGAAGCCGGTGTAGCCGCTGCCGTTGTCGCCGCCCTCCATCTCGAAGGGAACGTAGGGGACCTCGGAGCACACGGTCAGGGTCCCCTCCGACACCAGGCCGTAGTCGGCGCCGGACGACGCCTTCCCGCCGTCGTCGGCGGGCTTGGAGTCTCCGCCGGCGCAGCCGGTGAGGGCGAGGGCCGCGACCGCGAGGACAGCAGCACCGAGAACGAGGGGACGGCGGCTCATAGCCACTCCTTTGTGACGGGGGCATACGCCCGATTCGGGTGAACTCATCTTGTCATGCTCACGGGTACTTCTCACAGCGGCGCGAGAGGGGCGCCGATCACATTTGCATTGCAAGGCGGCGCGTCAGATCTCGAAGTCGACGGCGACCCGGGATGCGACGACCGACTTGATGTACGCGCCGGCCTCCTTGTGAGCCGGGTGCACCTGGTAGGCCTCGAGAGCCTCGAGCGAATCGACGTCGGCGACCAGCGTGACATCCCAGTTGACATCGGGATGAGCGACGTTCGCCCCTGCCGACACCGCGCGCAGCTCAGGGACCACGCCCATGAGCGCGTTCAGACGGCGAGCGACCTCGGCGGCCTGCTCGGCGCGTGCAGCGGGATCCTCCGTGGCGAGCTTCCAGCTGACGACATGACGGATCACTTCGTGGCCTCCTCGAGTGCCTGACGGAGCCGATCCGGCGAGACGCGCCAGTGCGCGTGCAGCTCACCGTCGATCAGCACGACGGGGATCTTCTCCCACCAGCGCTCGTAGAGCGCGGGGTCATCTGCGATGGACTGCTCGACGATCTCGAGGCGCTCAGCAGCGGCATCCGGCATCTCGGCGACGACGGCGTCGACCACCTCGCTCGCGACCTCGCACAGATGGCAGTCGGGCTTGCCGATGATCGTGAGCGTGGTCACTGCGCGACCGGACGCCCCTGGGCCACCCAGGCCGCCGTGCCGCCCTCGACGTTCGTCGCGTCGTGTCCGCGATCCGAGAGCGCGTCGACCACGCGCGCCGAGCGTCCACCCAGCTCGCAGATCACGTCGAAGGCCTCGCCGGGCAGCTCATCCAGCCGACCGCCCAGCTCGGACATCGGCAGGTTGATCGCACCGGGCACGTGACCCGCCTCGAACTCATGGCGCTCGCGCACGTCGATCAGGGGCACGCCCTCTCGCTGAGCGAGCTCGTCGACAGTGATCGTCTTCATGGTTCTCCTCCTGTCGGCGCAGACACGAAGCGCCCCTTCGACAGGCTCAGAAGCCATGAGGGGCGCTCGGTGTCGTGCCGCTTACTTCTTGTTGCGGCGCTGGTGGCGAGTCTTGCGAAGCAGCTTGCGGTGCTTCTTCTTCGCCATGCGCTTGCGGCGCTTCTTGATGACTGAACCCACGGAAACCTCACTAAGTCAGGGGTTGGATGCCATGGAAACGGCACCCGGGTACGGGCACGAAAAAAATGCCTCGGACGATTCTAGCAAACGGTCGGGCGCGGCCCGAATCGGGGGTCAGCCGACATCGGCGTTCGGGGTGCGCATGGCGGCCGCGACCGCGGACTCGGGTACGCGATAGCTGCGCCCGAAGCGGATCGCCGGCAGCTCACCCGCGTGGACGAGGCGGTACACGGTCATCTTGGACACGCGCATGATCTCGGCGACTTCGGCCACCGTCAGGAATCGAACATCGTGAACGTCGGGCATCCCCAGCACCCCTTTCTGCTGACCACAGCATATGAGGTTGCTGCGATGGCTGTAAACAGATGAGACGGATGTGACTCGCGGCTACGTGCCGAGCTTCTTCAGGGCGGATGCGACGACGTGCTTGGCGGAGGCGGCTGCACGGCCGACGGCCTCGGCCGCGTGGGCTGTCGCCGGCGGCAGCGGGGCGAACGGGATGTCGATCAGCGGCGCCTGATCGCCGTAGGCATCCACGAGGAAGGGCACGAGCCAGTCGTCGACCTCTTCGAGCGGCCCGACGGAGAGACTGTAGAAGCGGCGCTGGCCTTCTTCACGCACGGTCACCAGGCTCGCCTGCCGCAGCACCTTGAGGTGCTTCGACACGGTGGGCTGGCTGATGCCCAGGCGGCTCACGATCTGCGTCACGCTCGTGCCGCCGTCGCCCTCGGCCGACTCGCTCAGCAGCAGCTGGAGGATGTCTCGCCTCGTGCCGTCCGCGATCACGTCGAAGATGTCGGTCATCCCCTCAGGGTAGTAGGCGCCGCACGGGAGTACCATGACGAAGGCTCGGCGAACGGCGCCGGCGGAGAGGGGAGCGATGTCGGGCATCGCGTCGGCATCGTCCCCGCAGGACTCGCTGCGCGGTTTCGGCAGGCGGGTCAAGCATCTGGTCACCTCGTCGCCCTCGCGCTTCGCGATCATCATCTTCGCCGCGCTGATCCTGCTGTTCACCGGCCTGCTGTCGCTGCCGATCTCATCGGCCGACGGCACCATCACGGAGCTGAGCGACGCGCTGTTCACGGCGATGTCCACGATCTGCGTCACGGGACTCTCGACCGTCGACATGGCGAGCCACTGGTCGCCGTTCGGCAACGTGCTGCTGTTCATCGGCGTGAACATCGGCGGCATGGGGGTGCTGACGCTCGCGTCGGTGATGGGCATGGTGATCTCGAAGCGCCTCGGCCTGCGCGCCAAGCTGCTCGCCGCCGGGGACACCAACCCGATGCGCGCGCACGGTGGGCCGGTGAACGAGAGCCAGACCGTGCGCCTCGGCGAGGTCGGCCAGCTGCTCACGACGGTGGCGCTGTCGACGCTCGTGATCGAGCTGAGTGTCGCGGTGCTGCTCTATCCGGCGCTGTTGTGGGCGGGCATCGACCCGTTCGCCGCCCTGTGGGAGGCGCCGTACTACGCGGCCATGTCGTTCACGAACACGGGTTTCACGCCCAACGCCGGGGGCGTCACCGTCTTCGCCGATGACTACCTCGTGCTGAGCATCCTCATGGTGAGCATGTTCCTGGGCAGCATCGGCTTCCCGGTGATCTACACCCTCGCCAAGCACGTCTGGCATGTGAAGCGCTGGTCGCTGCATTCCAAGCTGACGCTCATCACGACCGGTCTGCTCTTCCTGCTCGGGGCGGCGGTGTTCCTGCTGCTCGAATTCGACAACCCGACCACGTTCGGATCGATGGACGCCGGCGAGACGACCATGAACGCGCTGTTCCTGTCGGCGATGACGCGCTCGGGCGGGTTCAACGTCATCGACATGTCCGACCTGAACGGGTCGTCGATGCTCGTGGCGTGCATGCTGATGTTCGTCGGCGGCGGCTCCGCATCCACCGCAGGCGGCATCAAGGTGACCACTCTCGCCGTCCTCGCCATCGCGGTCTGGTCCGAGGCGAAGGGACGACAGTCGGTCGAGGTGTTCGGCCGCCGCATCCCGTCGGACGTGCAGCGCGTCGCACTGTCGGTCGTCGCCTGGGGCGCGACCATCGTCGCGGTCTCGACGGTGATCATCGCCCAGATCACCAAGGCCGACATCATCGACGTGCTCTTCGACGTGATCTCCGCGTTCGGCACCGTCGGTCTCAGCTCCGGCCTCACCGCAGAGCTTCCGGACTCCGCCAGCTATGTGCTCGCCGCGACGATCTTCATGGGACGCGTTGGTACAGTGACACTCGCCGCGGCGGTCGCCGCGACGTCCCGCTCGCAGCTCTACTCGCTGCCCGTCGAAAGGCCGATCGTTGGTTGAGATGGTGCGGGGCGACGCCCCGGTGCTCGTGATCGGACTCGGCCGCTTCGGCGCCGCCTGCGCGGGTGAGCTCGACCGCCTCGATCGCGAGGTGCTCGCGATCGACGGCGATCTCGGCCTCGTGCAGAAGTGGTCGGAGCGGGTGACTCACACCGTGCAGGCGGATGCCCGGAACATCGACGCCCTGCGCCAGATCGGCGCGCAGGACTTCCAGGTGGCGGTCGTCGCCGTCGGCTCGCTCATCGAGGCATCGGTGCTGATCACCGCGAACCTCGTCGACCTGAAGGTGCCGCAGATCTGGGCGAAGGCCGTGTCGCAGTCGCACGGCAAGATCCTCGCGCGCGTCGGCGCCAACCACGTCATCTACCCGGAGCGCGAAGCAGGCGAGCGCGTCGCGCACCTGGTCAGCGGACGGATGCTCGACTTCATCCGCTTCGACGACGACTTCGTGCTCGCGAAGATGTACCCACCGAAGTTCATCCGCGGCGTGCGCCTGAACGAATCCGGCGTCCGCACGAAGTACAAGGTCACGGTCGTCGGTGTGAAGAGCCCGGGCAAGCCGTTCCGCTACGCGGAGGCGAACACCGTGGTCACCAACCACGACCTGATCATCGTCTCGGGCACCAACGTCGACATCGAGCGGTTCGCGGGCCTCGACCGGTAGCCGGTCCCCTCGTCGGAGGTAGGCCAACACGCGGAGGTAGGACGGATCGCCCGTCTTTCCCCCTGCGCTGGGTTGTTCGCCTACCTCGGATGAGCCCCGACGGGACGCAGAAGCGTCGGCAGCGCTCAGGCGCCCGCGGCGAGCTCCTTCGCACGCGTGAGCGCGGCGGCGGTCGCCTCCGCGAAGACGTCGTCGAGACGAGCATCCTGCAGCACGGCCACGGCGCGCTCGGTGGTGCCCTTGGGGCTCGTGACGCGCCGGCGCAGCTCGGCCGGGTCCTCGCCGGATGCCGCGAGCAGGGCCGCCGCGCCGATGAACGTCTGCTCCGACATGAGGCGGGCGTCGGCATCGGAGAATCCCATCCCCTGCGCCGCCACGGCGAGCTTCTCGATCAGCAGGAAGACGTAGGCGGGGCCGGAACCGGAGACCGTCGACAGCGCGTCGATCTGCGACTCAGGCACCTCGATGACCGCACCGACCTTCTCGAACAGCGCGCGCACGAGTGCCATGTCGTCGTCCGTCGCGGCCGGGCCCGCGGCGATGCCGGTGACGGCACGACCGACGGTCGCCGGGGTGTTCGGCATCGAGCGCACGGTGCGCACCTTCGCTCCGAGCGCTTCGGTGAAGGTCGCGAGGGTGACGCCAGCGGCGAGGCTCACGACGATCGCGTCGTCGCGCAGCGACGGGGCGATCTCGCGCAGCAGGTCGGGAACCATGGCGGGCTTCACGCCGACCAGGATGATCCGGGCTGCGGCTGCCGCCTCGGTGTTGCCGGCGGGGTTCTCCTCGAGCGAGATGCTGGTGACACCGGGGAGGGATGCCAGGGCATCCGCCTTCTCACGGGTGCGGTTGGTGGCGACGATGCCGCCATCGAGCTCGACGCCCGACGCGACGACGCCCTGCAGGATCGCACCTCCCATCGAACCTGCTCCGAGGAACGCGAGTGCGGGGAGGGTATCGGCCATGCCGCCCATCCTACGAGCGCGCCCTCCGGTGGGTCGTGCCCTCGTGATCCGCGCGTGCCGCCGTCGTAGACTCTGGCCATGAGCGCATCCGGCGGCACCAAGGCGATCATCGCGGCTTTCCTGGCGAACATGGGCATCGCCCTGGCGAAGTTCATCGCGTGGGCGCTGTCGGGGTCGGCGTCGATGCTCGCCGAGGCGATCCACTCCGTCGCCGACTCGGGCAACCAGCTGCTGCTGATGCTCGGCAACCGCAAGGCCACTCGCGAAGCCGACCGTGCGCACCCGTTCGGCTACGGGCGCGAGCGGTACGTGTCGGCCTTCGTCGTGTCGATCATCCTGTTCTCGCTCGGTGGCCTGTTCGCGGTGTACGAGGGCGTGCAGAAGATCATCGATCCGCACGAGATCGACCACACCTGGTGGTGGCTGCCGCTCGCGGTGCTGCTGATCGCGATCGTCTTGGAGGGCACCTCGCTGCGCACGGCGGTGCGGGAGAGCAATGCGCTGCGCGAGCCCGGCCAGTCGTGGATCTCGTTCATCCGCCGTTCGAAGGCTCCGGAGCTGCCCGTGGTGCTGCTCGAAGACACCGGGGCGCTGATCGGTCTGAGCTTCGCTCTGCTCGGCGTCGGTCTGACCCTCATCACGGGCAACCCTCTGTTCGACGCCCTGGGCACGCTGATGATCGGGCTGCTGCTGATCGTGATCGCGATCGTCCTGGCCATCGAGACGAAGAGCCTTCTCATCGGCGAGGGCGCGAATCGTGCCGACTACGACCGCATCGTCGACGCCATCGTCGGCGGTCCCGACGTCGAGAAGCTCATCCACATCAAGACCCTCTACCTCGGCCCCGAGGAGCTGATGGTCGCGGCGAAGATTGCCCTCACGTCCGACAAGACCGTGCGCGAGGCGGCCGCCGACATCGACGAGATCGAGAGGCGGATCCGGGATGCCGTCCCCGCCGCGCGCGTGATCTACCTCGAGCCCGACGTGTACCGACCATCGCTCGACCCCGAGCCCTCGACCGACGCGTTCGTCTTCCCGTCGTCGGACTGACGGGATCGGCCCCGGATCGGATCGCTCCGGGGCCCCATATGGCCGCCTTCCCTGGAGCGAAGCGACCATATGGGACCACCGAAGGCCCGGAGGCTAGGCTCGCATCCATGACCGCCACGGACCACGATGCGATGCGCCGCGCCCTCGTGCTGGCCGCTGAGGCCGGAGCGGCCGGCGACGTTCCGGTCGGGGCGGTGGTGCTGGATGCCCGGGGCGCCGTCGTCGGCGAGGGACGCAACCTCCGCGAGCAGACGCACGACCCGACCGCGCACGCCGAGATCATCGCGTTGCGCGCGGCCGCCGAAGCGCACGGCGGCTGGAACCTCGAGGATCACACCCTCGTCGTCACCCTGGAGCCCTGCGTGATGTGCGCGGGCGCCATTCTGCAGGCGCGCATCGGCCGCGTGGTCTTCGGCGCCTGGGACGACAAGGCGGGCGCTGCCGGTTCGATGTACGACGTGCTGCGCGACCGGCGCCTGCCGTATCGCGCCGAGGTGGTCGGCGGCATCCGGGCCGATGAGGCGACCGCGCAGCTGCGAGCGTTCTTCGAGACCCGGCGCTGAGTCGAATCCCTGGCATCCGTCCGCCGGACGACGGAGGCGACGATCTCCCCCGCGCGACGGATGACTTCTGTGCTCGCGTGCGCATAGCGTGGGGGCATGGACAACGCTCCCGCACTCATCATCATCCTGATCACGCTTCCCGCCCTGATCGGATCGGTCGTCGTCGCAGCGAACGCCAAGCGCATCAACGCCGCCGCGCGCGAACGACGTGCGGCCCGTGCTGGCGGGCACACGGTCGCCAAGTAATCTGTACCCATGCGCGTTCATGTGGCCGATCACCCGCTCATCACTCACAAGCTCACGGTGCTGCGGGATGAGAGGACCTCGTCGCCGGTCTTCCGTCAGCTGACCGAGGAGCTGGTGACGCTGCTCGCCTACGAGGCCACCCGCGACGTCAAGGTCGAGCCGATCGAGGTGAAGACGCCGGTGACCACGACGACCGGCGTGAAGATCGCCGAGCCGCGTCCGATCGTCGTACCGATCCTGCGGGCCGGTCTCGGGATGCTCGAGGGCCTGGTCAAGCTGATCCCCACCGCCGAGGTCGGGTTCCTCGGCATGGTGCGCGACGAGGAGACCTTCGAGCCCACCACCTACGCCGAGCGGCTGCCTGACGATCTCAGCGACCGCCAGTGCTTCGCCATCGACCCGATGCTCGCCACCGGCGGCTCGCTGGCGGCGGCGATCCAGTTCCTCTTCGACCGCGGTGCGAAGAACGTCACGGCGATCTGCCTGCTCGGCACCCCCGAGGGCGTCGCGGCGATCGAGAGGATGGTCGGTGACGCGGACGTGACCCTCGTGCTCGGTGCTCTGGACGAGCGTCTGAACGAGAAGGGCTACATCGTGCCCGGACTCGGCGACGCGGGCGACCGCCTCTACGGCACGGTCTGAGCCCGTCCGGGCCCTCGCGGGCCTCGAACGCCCTCGGCCGCGCTCGGCCGCGCTCGGCCGCGCACGGCCGCCCCGCCGAGAAACCACATTCAGCGTGAGAAACCAGCCGAGCGCGCGTTTCTCATGCGGAACGTGGTTTCTCGTGTGGAACGTGGTTTCTCGGGCCGAACGTGGTTTCTCGTGCTCAGACCGTGAGCGCGCAGCCGGCGTCCGACACGTCGGCGACGGCGGGCGTCAAGGGGGTTGGCGCCGGCGAGCGTCGCATCCGATCATCACGACATGACACGGGATGATGAGCACAACATGGCAGCCACGGACGACGACACCGAGGCTGTGGAGCAGGTCGTCGAGGAGGTTCGCGACGAGATCCGGCATGGTCAGGTCGATGACGATGTCAGCAACGTCCTGGAAGAGCGCTTCGACGAGGCCGGCGTGCGGCTGCGGCCCGAGGCGATCGACGACCTCGCAGAGGACATCGAGAACGACGTCTCGATGTGATCACGTCACTCCGTGAGACCGCGCCCCGGGCATCCGCTCCCGGGCCACACGGGTGACACGCCGCCTGCCGCCCCTCGCGATCTGAGCGAGGGGCGACCTCGGGTCACTCGCGGTCCGCACCCACCAGGTGCGCGAAGGCGCTCAGCCGCGCCACGCCCTCGGGAGTCCAGGGCAGGTCGTCCAGCAGAGCAGGCGAATGCACGAGGTAGGCGACGCTCTTCGCCCGGGAGATCGCGACATTGAGACGGTTCTGCAGCAGAAGGAACTCCGGTCCGCGCGGAGCGTCGCGTCCGCTGGAGGCGGCGAGCGACGTGATCGAGACGACCGCCTCCTTCCCCTGGAAGTTGTCGACCGTGCCGACCGCGACGCCGTCATACCCGGCCGACGACAGCTCGTCGTGGATGAGCTGCTTCTGCGCGTTGTAGGGGGCGACGACGATGAGGTCGCGCTGCTCTAGCGGGCGGGGCGGGTCGTCGCACATGCCGTCGACGTAGGTGCGGCCGACGAGATCGCGCACGATGCGCACCACCTCGGCAGCCTCCTCCACCGACTGCGTGGCGTTGCCGCGATGGCGCACGGGCACGATGTGCAGCCCAGGCTCGACGCCTTCGACGACGCGGCCTTCGGCTCCGGCGGCGGATGCCAGCCTGCTCGCGTACGAGAGGCGCGAGACGGGCGCGGCAACCGCCGGATGCATGCGCCAGGACTCGGCGAGGAAGTAGCCGTATCGCGGGTCGATGACCGAGGACCCGTCCATCACCCAGCCCAGCGCGGAGGTGTCGACCGGCTCGGGGTGCGTGCCCTGGCTGACCTGCGGCAGCTGCTGTGGGTCGCCGAGCAGCAGCAGCCGCTTGGCGCCCGCGGCGACGGCGATGGTGGATGCGAGTGAGAACTGGCCTGCCTCGTCGATCACCAGCAGATCAAGACCCTTCCGGTCGACCCGCCTCGTGTTGCTGAAGTCCCACGCCGTCCCGCCGACGACCGCGCCGTGGTGCGCGTGCTCGGCAAGGAAGCCCGCCATGCCGTCCTTGCGCATCACCGTGAACGCCGGCTCCGCGGCATCCGGGTCCTTCGGCGCCTTCGCGACCTGCGCCGCCGGAACCCCGTCGGCGACGACGCGCTCGAGGAGGTTCTCGACGATCGCGTGCGACTGCGCGACCACGCCGATGCGGTAGCCGTGATCGCGCACGAGGCGCGCGATGACCTGCGAGCCGGTGTAGGTCTTGCCGGTTCCCGGAGGACCCTGCACGGCCAGGTAGCTGTCGTCGAGGTCGAGCACTCCGTGAACGATCGCGTCGACCGTGTCGTCGCCGGCCCCGGTCGGCGGCAGCGGAGCGCCGGAGACGGTGCGCGGCGGGATGCGGCGCAGGATGTCCGTGGCGGCGTCGCTGGGGAACTTCGGCGCCGCGTGATGCAGCGATGCCGCCCACTCCTCGATGGCACCCTGCTGCGATTGGACGTTCGGCGGCGCCGCAGGCGCGAGGGCGACAGGCACTTCGTCCCACACCTGGCCCTGCACTGTGCGCTCGCGCACCACATAGCCATCGTCGAGCACCTCGACGATCTCGACCTCGTGGGGCACATGGATGACGCGCGAGGGAGCGGGAGCGTCGAACGGCGTCGGCACCGCGTAGAGCGCGAACGGGCGTCCGCCAACGTTCAGGGTGCTGCCCGGCGCGACCTCGCCACGCAGTCGCACGAGGCGCGTCTGGGCACGGCGGCCCTCGTCGACTGCCCAGTCCGCGTCGACGCGGCTCGCGGTCGGGTCGACGCGCAGCACGTCTCTGGTCGACTCCCAGATCGACACCGGTTCGCGCAGCCGCTGGAAGTGCCCCTGCCAGAAGCTCTTCGCCTCACGCGGGTGGTAGTCGATCGCCGCGGCGGCGACCCGGTACGACGACGCGCTCGTCTCGTCGCCGGCACGACTCGCCTCGGCCTGCAGCGCGAGCGACAGCGGCGACGGCTCGTAGGCACGGGTCTCGGGGTCGTCCGGCGGAGCGGGAACCACTCCAGCTCCTCTCGCCAGCCCGATAAGCCAGTCCCGCAGCCGCCTGGTGGACACGCAGTCGTAGCGGTTGTAGTCGGCGAGGTCATCGAGGATCGCCTGCGCCTCGGCATCCCGACCAGATGCGCGCAGCTCGCGCGCCTGCACGTACTGGACGATCGAGTCGTCGCCCTTCTGCACGTCGCTCGTGCGCACCTCGTCGCCCATGTAGAGCGGCTCGAGCTTCTTGATCGAGTACGAGCGCGATCCTATGCGCACCGAGCGCAGCACGATCGGGTACAGGTCGACGAAGACGCCCTCGCGCAGCAGGCGGTCGACGTCGGCCTCCTCCGCTCCGTGCCGTGCCGCCATCGCCGAGAGGTGCGAGGTCTCGTACGGGGCGTAGTGGTAGATGTGCATGTCGGGATGCGTCTGCCGACGCAGCTTCACGAACTCGAGGAAGTCGAGCAGCGCCGTCTTCTCGTCGGCGAAGGTGTGCGCCCAGAGAGCCGAGTACTGCTCGGCGTTATCGGTCCACCCGAACAGGTAGTCGATGCCCCACCGCGGGCTCTCCCCGGGCGCCACGGGCTCGGTGTAGAGCGGATCGCCCTCGAAGTCGAAGAACAGATCCCCCCTGCTGGGACGTGGCATGAGGCCGATCGCGTTCGGTGAGACGAGCTCGAACGGCGGCACGGCGCCTGGCTCCGACGCCACTCCTGCCTGCAGCCGGGCCTGCGCGCGCAGCGCGGTGAAGGTATCGGGGTTCATGCCGTCAGGCGCATCGGCGGCGGCGACGAGATCGTCGAGCGAGTGGATGCCCGCGGAGCGCAGTCGCTGTCGCTGCACCGGGCGCATGCGGGCGACCATCAGCAGGTCGCGGTGCGCGGTCACCTGCTCGTCGCACGTCGCGCAGCGCCCGCATGCGGTGATCTGCAGGTCGCCGCGGTCGTCGCCCCATGCCAGCGGCTCGCCCGCCGAGCCGTCGGCCACCCGCCGGTCGGTGATCAGCCTGCGCAGGCGAGCACGACGCACGTGGAACAGGGGAAGCAGGTCGTCGACGCGATGCGTGCTCGTCGTTCCGTCGCCGAGGATCAGGTCGACCTCGTCCGAGCGCGGGATGCCGAGCCGGTCGAGCTGATCGACGTATGCGCCGAGCTGCATGAGCGCGGTCGCGCGTGCCGTGCGAGCGAGCTTCGAGTCCTGCACCCGCCAGCGCCCGACACTTTCCCCGGGCAGCGGCTCGTCGCGAGCGATGAAGTCCGCGAAGCCGACGAACTCCGGAGTCGAGAAGGCAGCCTGGAAGACCAGCGAGGCGCCAGAGCGCAGCGCGCGCTCGGTCGCGTCGACCGTGGCGGCCAGCTCGCCGGCATCCGCAGACGACACCTTCGGCAGCACCACCACGCCCGGGCCGCCGTCGACCGACTCCCCCAGCTCGCTGAGGTACCGCTCGAGCACCTTCTCCTCGTGGCGATCACCGAGCCGGGCGGCACGCTCGAGCGTGGCATCCTCCGGCTCCTCCACCGCGGGAACACGACCGAGCTTCGCGTCGAGGGCGCGCGCCCAGGCGAACTCGCACTCCGCTGCCAGCTTCAGGTCGCTGGCGCTCCAGACGACCCGGTTCTCCGCTGCGATGACCCGCACGATGCCCCTCTCCCTTGCCTGCCTTCGACACTATCCGCAGGCTCGGACATCACCGGGGCGCCGGTGCTCGGGGCGGGTTCTCAGCGCCACCATCCGTCGGAGGGGGCGACGGGAAGGTGCCGCTTGTGCCGGGATGCCCGGTACTTCTGCTCGATGATCGCGGCGGCGGCCGGCTCGACCTCCCTGCCCTCGAGGTAGTCGTCGATCTGCTCATAGGTGAGGCCGAGCTCGTCCTCGTCGGAGCGGCCCGGCATGCCGTCGAGCAGGTCGGCGGTGGGCACCTTCGTGTAGAGGTGCTCGGGAGCGCCGAGCTGCTTGAGCATCGCCCGCCCCTGACGCTTGTTGAGCCCTTCGAGCGGGACGACATCGGCGGCTCCATCGCCGAACTTCGTGTAGAAGCCGGTCACCGCCTCGGCGGCATGGTCGGTGCCGAGGACGAGCAGCCCGTCGTGGCCTCCGAGCGCGTACTGCACCACCATGCGCAGCCGCGCCTTGATGTTCCCGCGGTTGAAGTCGCTGATGCTGTCGCCGAGCCCCTCCTCGAGGTCGCGTTCGAGGCCGTCGACTCCGTTCTGGATGTTGACGGTCACCGAGCGATCGGCCCCGACGAAGTCGATCGCGGCCTCCGCGTCGGCGGCATCCGCCTGCACGCCGAACGGCAGACGCACTGCGAGGAACGTCGCCTCTCCCCCGTCTGCTCGCACGCGCTCGACCGCGAGCTGCGCGAGGCGACCGGCGAGGGTCGAGTCCTGACCGCCGGAGATGCCGAGCACGTACCCCTTCGCTCCGGTGGTGCGCAGGTAGTCGACGAGGAATCCGATCCTCGTCTCGTTCTCGGCCGCGGGGTCGATCTCGGGCTTCACACCCAGGTCTTCGATGATCTGCTGCTGCATGGTCATGGGGCCTCCTTCGTCGGTACCAGTCTCCCCCAGCTGAGAGGATGGGGGCGTGAGACTTCTCGTCGCCGCCCTGGCATCCGAACTTCAGGCCTTCCCCGCCGAGCTTCCCGGCTTCGACCGGCTGGTGACGGGTCCGGGAAAGCTCATGGCGGCGTACGGGCTGACCCGCGCGCTCGACGCCAAGCGATATGACGAGATCGTCGTGGTCGGCACCGCCGGCGCCGTGGACGACTCGGTCGAGTCGGGGATCTACGACGTGAGCGCGGCGATCCAGCACGACGTGCAGGATCTCGACGGCATCATCGGGCAGCACGTGTCGCTGCCTGCGCGCGTGGAGACCGGCCGCGACGGAGTGACCATCGCGACGGGCGACATCTTCGTCGACGACGCGGACGCGGTCGCGCGGATCCGCGGTCTCGGCGGCGTGCTGGTCGACATGGAGACGTTCTCGTTCATCTGGGTGGCGCAGAAGTTCGACGTGCCGATCCGGGTGATGCGCGTGGTCTCGGATCGCGCTCAGGACGGCGCGACGCAGGTGTGGGATGACGTCGTCGCCGCGTGCAGCGCGCAGCTCTGGGAGCACATGCGCAGCGAATACCCGCTCTGATCAGCCCGCGCGCCTCGGCGCGCCGCAGCCGGCGCGCCTCAGCTCGCGCGCCGCGGTGCGTCGATGACGCTGTGCCCGTCGGGAACCGTGCGGACGCTCAGCTGAGCCGGGATCTGCTCCTGCATCGCCTCGACGTGGCTGATCACGCCGACCGTGCGCCCGCCCTGGCGCAGCTCGTCGAGGGTGCGCATCGCCGTCTCGAGCGTGTCGGCGTCGAGTGACCCGAACCCCTCGTCGATGAAGAGCGTGTCGAGCCGGATGCCCCCGGCGCGCGCCGTGACGACCTCGGCCAGTCCCAGCGCCAGCGCCAGCGACGACAGGAACGTCTCGCCGCCGGAGAGCGATTTGGCGGGTCTCGTCTGTCCGGTGAAGGCGTCGAACACAACGATGCCAAGGCCGGATGCCGCGCCGCGCGCTGCGAGCGCGTCGGAGTGGCGCAGCTGATAGCGGCCGTCGGACATGTCGTGCAGCCGCAGGTTGGCGGCGGAAACGATCTCTTCGAGTTCAGCGGCGAGCACGAACGTCTCGAGGTTCATCTTGTGCGTGTTCCCCGATCGGCCGGCGAGCGCGTCGGCGAGACCCCGCAGCACCTCGAACTCGGCGGCCTGTTCCGCCGATGCCTCATGGGCACGCGCGGCCGAGTCGACGGTCGCCGTGAGCCCCTTCTGCACGCTGCGCGCATGGCTGTCCGCGTCGACCGCGCCCTGCCAGGCATCCCGAGCGTGCTGCGCGGCCTGCTCGGCGGGCGCGAGGTCGATCGGCTCCTCCGGCAGCATCCGCATCTCGAGGTCGAGCAGCAGCGCGCGCTCTTTCTTCACGTCGACCGCGTAGGCCGTGATGCGTTCGTCGAGAGCCGCCAGCTCTGCCGCGCTGAGCATGGCGTGCTCGGCCTCCGTGACCTCGTCGAAGACGGAGGCGTCGAGAGCCTCGTGGAGCTCGGCGCTCGCGCCACGCTCTCGCCCGGCGGCGTCGGCGTGCGTCTCGATCGCCTCGGCCGCAGCGGTGGCGAGCGCGATCTGCTCACGTGCCTCGACGAGCCGGGCGGCGACCGTGTCGTGCTCGCCTCGTGCCTGTGCGATGGCGGCATCTGCGTCGGTGATGCGCTGCTCGATGAGGGACAGCTCTGTGCGGGAGGCGGCGAGGGCATCCGATGCCGCTGCGCGGCGCTGCTCGAGGTCGACGAGGCCGCGCTGGAGCTCCTCGACGCTGACGCTCAGCTGCCGTGCGCGAGAGACGGCGGCTTCGGCCGCCTCGCGGGCGGCGATGGCCTGCGTGAGCTGGCCGCTCGCGTCGGCGACGCTGAGTCCGCCGGAGCGCTCGACAGCGGCGGCGAGCTCGGCGGTGCGCTCAGCGAGGGTCCGCGAAGCCGCGCGTTCGACCGCTGCCGCGGCATCGCGTGCGATCTCGGCGGCCTCGATGTCGTCGGCCGACACCGGATCGGCGTGCGCGGCGGGGGCCGGATGCGCGGTGGAACCGCACACGGCGCAGGGCTCACCGTCGACGAGCGCCGTCGCGAGTTCGCCGGCGTATCCGTCGAGGCGGCGCCGTCGCAGGAGCGCGAGCTCGGCCTGGGCACGCGTGTGCGCATCGGAGGCGTCGGACTCGGCGGACGCCGCCGCCGCGACCGCGGAACTCAGGCGCTCGGCATCCAGGGCGCCCGCGTGCTGCTTCTCGGCAAGCGCGACACTCTGCGTGACGTTGTCGAGGCGATCGCCATCGCGACGGGCCAGGTCACGCTCGGCGGTCAGTTCGGCGATCTGGGCGGGGAGCGTCGCGCGCTCGGCGTCGAGAGCGCTGAGAGCGTCCGAGGCGGTGCTCACCGCGACCTGCGCCGCTTTCAGTTCGGCCGCGCGGCGCGCTGCGCCGGCTTCGAGCTGGGCTGCCTGATCCCACGCGCCGCACTCGCGTGTGCGCTCAGTCGCGAGCTCGCGATACGCGGCCGCTCGCGTGCGGTCGGGCCCCGTGCCCGGCCGGGGCGCATCCGCATGAATGAGGCCGGCAGCAGCGGTGACCGCGCTCTCCTCGGCCTGCGCTGCGGCGGTTCGAGCGGCGGATGCCCGTGCCGCGGCGGTGATGAGGGTGCGCAGCGCGTCGGCCGCGCGGGCGCGATCACGCCGCGTGGTGGCATCCGCGATCTGATCCGTCTGGGCCTCCAGTGCCGCCAGCGCCGAGCGCGCGCGGTCGCGGTCGGACTGCGCCCGGCGCTGCTCGGTGAGCGCGGTGAGCGCTGCGTCGGTCGATGCAAGCGCCTTCTCCGCGGCCGCGCGCTCGGTGCCGAGCTGCTCGACCCGGTAGTCGGCGCGGGCGATCGCACGACGAAGACGCTCGATCCTGGCATCCGTCGTATCCGGAAGGGCGTCCGCGTCGTCGCCCCACAGCTCGGCGTCGCCGACGATCCGCTCGGCCTCGTCGAGTCGCGCGTCGACTGTCGCCCTGCTGCCGCCCAGTGCGTTCTCGGCCTCGCGGCGGCGCTCGTCGAACCGGGCCTGATAGTCGGCGAACCGCTCGGTGCCGAACAGGCGGCGCAGCAGCGCCTGACGCTCGCGGCTGTCGGCGAGGAGGAAGTCGGCGAACCGGTTCTGCGCGAGCAGGATGACCTGCAGGAACTGCTCCTGGGTGAGCTGCAGGATCTCGTTCAGCTCGTTCGCGACGTCGACGGCGCGAGCCGCGATCCCCACCCAGCCGGCGTCGGTGAGCTCTTCCAGCGAGACGGCGGCCGCCTGCTTGGTGAGCCCGCCGCCGCGCTTGGCCGGACGCTGGTACTCCGGTGAGCGTGTCACTCGATACCGGCCCGCGACCGTGCTGAACTCCACCACGACCTCGGTGATGTCGTCGGGTTCGCAGTGATCGCTGCGCAGCCGCTTCTCGCCGCCCTTCTCGTAGCGGGGCACTCCGCCGTACAGACCGAAGCACACGGCGTCGAGGATGCTCGATTTGCCCGCGCCCGTGCGTCCGGCGATGAGGAAGATGCCGTCGTCGGCGAAGGCGTCGAAGTCGATGCTCTGGCGCTCGCGGAACGGCCCGAACCCCTCGATCTCGAGGCGGTGCAGCTGCATCAGACGAGCGCCTCGGTGCGCACCCGGTCGTCGAGCACCTCGCGGATCAGCTCGGCCTCGCGCTCGGTCGCGCCCTGGCCGGCCCGCACGTGCTCGAGGAACGCCTCGATCCGGTCGACGTCGCTGACCGCGGCGCGCAGGCGCTGCGTGTACGAGCGCTCGTCAGCGGCATCCGCCCCCTCGGGCTGGTGCTGCACCAGCGCGCAGAACGGGAACCGCTCGCGCAGCCGCCGCATCGGCTCGTGCTGCGGCACGGCGTCGGTGTAGACGGCGCACACCCAGTCGTCGGCGTGGCGGGCGTTCTCGTCGCTGAGGATGTCGTCGAGCGAGCCGGTGAGCGTCACGAGAGCGCGCGGGATCGGAAGGTCGAGCCATTCGATCGATGCCAGACCTTCGGCGTCGAGGTCGACCAGCCACGAGCCGCGCTGCTTGTGCTGCTCGCCGAAGCTGTAGTGCAGCGGCGCACCGGAGTATCGCACCCGGTCGCTCAGCTGCTGGCGGCCGTGGATGTGCCCGAGCGCGACGTAGTCGGGCCCGTCGAAGCCGGCCAGCGGCACCATGTCGAGGCCGCCCTGGCGCACCTCGCGCTCGAGCCCGACGGTCGCGTCGACCCCGGCGGCGAAGCAGTGCGCGACGGCGACCGATCGACCCGCGTTGGCCGCCATGCCCTCGCGCACGAGGTCCATGGCGTGCTGCATCACCTGCGCCTGCGTGCGCAGCGAGCGCTCGTCGTCGATCCAGTGCCGGCGGACGATCGCGGGCTCGAGGTAGGGGATGCCGAAGAAGTGCACCGGGCCGTGCTCGTCGTGCACGGTCACCGGTGTGGCGATGGCGAGCGGATCGGTGAGCACGTGGATGCCGTCGCGCAGCAGCCGGGAGTGGAACCCCAGGCGAGCGGCGGAGTCGTGGTTGCCGCTGGTCATGACCACGGTGGCGCCGGTCTCGTGCAGCGCGAGCAGAGCGTCGTCGAGCAGCGTGTAGGCGGATGCCCCGGGCGTGGCGGAATCGAACACATCACCGGCGACGATCACCACGTCGACCGCGTGCTCACGCACCTGCACGACCAGCGCGTCGAGCACCTCAGCCAGCGCCGCGAGCGTGGAGTGCCCGTGGAACGTGCGGCCGATGTGCCAGTCAGAGGTGTGCAGGATGCGCATACTCACACGGTACGTACTGCCTCCGACATCGCGTCCGAGGCGTGCCGCGATCAGCGGCGGCGCAGCAGATGCTGCTTGTCGGGATGCGCGTCGAACCAGTCGGCGACGTACCAGCACACCGCGTCGATGCGGCGGTCTCCTCGGGCCTCGATGTCGGCCACGGCTCCCGCCACCACACGGGCGGCGTACCCGTGCCCGCGGTGCGTCGGGATCGTGTACGCGCGCGTCATCGCGACGGTCGCGCCGTCGTCGCGGTAGTCGAGAACGCTCAGCAGCTCGCCGTCGCGCGTGAGGGTGCAGCGCGATGCATCCTTCTCATCCAGGAACACGAAATCAGCGGCATCGGCGGTTGAACTCACCCCACAACGTTACGTCGTGTTTCATTGCCGGGATTGTCACGTTTTGACATGGGAGGTCTCCGTGGGAAATAATCACCCCCATGACCACCAACGCAAGCCCTCTGTCCGCCCAGGAGGCGAACGGGACTGCCGGGATGATGATGCCCGGTCGCGTTGGCATGTGTTGCCGAATGTGTTGCTAAGGCGCAACCACCCAGCCTGACTCGCTGAATTCTCCTCGATCTGAGGACGAGTCTCTGAGCGCCCACCCTTCGCGCTCATCTCCCACCGGCTCCGCCCGGTCATTCGTGCAACGCATCCCGAGTTCCTCGGCTCACGCAAGGATCCATCATCATGTCGAACACCGCCCTCCTCGAGCGTCCCGTCACCGCCCCTGTCCGGGTGGTCTCGCCCGCAGACGCCGCCGCAGACCTCCCCTCCGTCCGCTCACCTCGCGGGTTCGCCCTCTACGTCGGCATCGACGAGATCAAGGCGGCATCCGCCGGCATCAGCCTCCCGGTGCTCGTCGACGCGCTGCGCCGCACGCTCGCCGAGCTCGCCCCGACCGCCGAGACGCACGCCACCGTCGCCCTCGCCCCGCAGTCCGCCGGCGGCCGCGACCTGGACGTCGTGCGCCTCGCCCTGCACGAGCCCGGCGCCATCGCCCGCGCCAACGCCGCTGTCGAGGAGGAGAAGGACGAGGAGTCGGGTGTCGTCGTCGACATCTCCCGCAAGCGCGTGCTGCTCGACGGCGAGTCCGCTTCGTTCACCTACAAGGAGTTCGAGCTGCTGCAGTACCTGGTGCTGCGCGAGGGCCGCACGATCGAGCGCAGCGAGCTGGTCTCGGCGCTGTGGCAGGCATCCGCCGATGACGAGGCTCCCGGCGAGCGCACCATCGACGTGCACGTGCGTCGCCTGCGCGCCAAGCTCGGCCGCCACGAGGACATCGTGCGCACCGTGCGCGGCGTCGGCTACCGCTTCGATCGTCACGCCGACGTGTCGATCCGCTACGGCCACGGCACCCCCTCCCCCGACCGCTTCTGAGCCCGCCCCGCTCGCTCTCTCGCCGCTCGCTCTCTCGCCGAGACCCCCACTTCCTGCCGACACCCCCAGGTGTGGACGTCCGCAGACAGGGGTGTCGACGACAGATAGGGGTGTCGGCGGTCAGAGTGCCCCGGCCGGGAGGCAATGTCAGGGACGGCGCGTAGGGTGCTGGCATGACCCTGATGACGGATGCCGTCGCGCCCGCCCCGGCGCGCGAATCCGTCTATCGTCCGCCGCACCCGCTGCATCTCGGTCGCACGGTCGGGATGCTGCGCCGCGGCGGAACAGATCCCACGATGGTCATCGACGGACCCCGCATCTGGATGACCTTCCGGACGGATGCCGGGATCGCGACGCTGTGCCTTCGGCAGGGCTCCGACGGGGTCCATGCCTCGGCCTGGGGGCCCGGCGCCGGCGAGGCACTCGACGTCGTTCCCCGGCTGTGCGGCGCTGACGACGATGACGCCGGGTTCGTCATCGACCACCCGCTGCTCGAAGAGGTGTCACGCCGGCATCCCGGCATCCGGATGGCGCGCACCGACCGCGTCTTCGATGCCCTCGCGTGCGCGATCATCGAGCAGAAGGTCACCGGAATGCAGGCGTTCGGCGCCTGGCGGTACCTGGTGAGCCGCTTCGGCGAACGCGCGCCCGGCCCGACGCCGCGACCGATGTTCGCCTCCCCCTCGCACGAGGTGTGGCGGAGCATCCCGTCGTGGCAGTGGCATCGCGCGGCCGTCGAGCCGCCGCAGTCACGCACCATCGTCGCCGCAGCGCGACGAGGGGCGAGCATCGAACGCGCGGCCCTCGCCGCGGTCGACGGGGCCGACCGAGAACGGGTGCTGACGAGCCTGCACGGCGTGGGCGTGTGGACCTCCGCGGAGACGCGCATCCGGGCGCTCGGCGATCCCGATGCCGTGAGCGTGGGTGATTATCACCTCGCGCACGAGGTCGGGTTCGCCCTCACCGGTCACCGCACCGACGATGACGGGATGCTCGAGCTGCTCGCCCCGTGGGCAGGCCATCGCCAGCGCGTGATCCGGCTGATCTGGGCATCCGGCTCCCGCGAGCCGCGCCGTGGCGCCCGCCTCGCCCCCGAAGACCACCGCGACCGCTGACCGCGCGGCGCCCCGCCTTCGCGCCCGTCCCGGCGCGTCCGCGCGCCTTCGCCCGTCCGCGCCCGTCCCGTCCGCCTTCGCGCCCGCCCCTCGCCGCTGAGAAACCACATCGCGCATGAGAAACACCCGCAGGCCTTGTTTCTCACGCGGAACATGGTTTCTCACGCGGAACGTGGGTTCTCGCGCACAACCTGGTTTCTCACGCAGAACATGATTCCTCGGCGAGGCGGGTCGGCGAGGCGGGACGATCCGCTCAGTAGTACACGGCGAGGGGTCCGTGCGGGCCGTCGATCACCTGCACGGGGGTCTCGAACACGCGCGTGAGCACCTCGTCGGTCATGATCTCGGCGGGGGTGCCGAACTCAACGACCTGCCCGTCCTTCATGGCGCAGATGCGGTCGGCGTAGTGGCCGGCGAAGTTGATGTCGTGCAGCACGATCACGATCGTGCGTCCGAGCTCGTCGGCGGCGCGCCGCAGCTGCGCCATCATCGTCACGGCGTGCTTCATGTCGAGGTTGTTCAGCGGCTCGTCGAGCAGCACCACATCCGTGTCCTGCGCGAGCACCATCGCGACGTACGCGCGCTGGCGCTGACCGCCCGACAGCTCGTCGAGGTAGCGGTGCTCGAGCATCCCGAGATCGAGGAAGTCGATCGAGCGGCTGATGACGTCTTCGTCCGCCCTGGTGAGCCGGCCCTTCGAGTGCGGGAAGCGTCCGAACCCCACCAGCTGCCGCACCGTCAGGCGGGTCACGAAGTGGTTCTCCTGGCGCAGGATCGACACGACCTTCGCGAGGTCCGCCGACTTCGTCGAGGCGACATCCAGTCCTGCGATCGCGATGGAACCGGCATCCATCCCCATCAGCCGGCCGACCATCGTGAGCAGCGTCGACTTGCCGGCCCCATTCGGACCGATCAGCGCCGTGATGCCGCCCTCGGGGATGACGAGGTCGAGCGGCCCGATCGCCACGTCGGTCGCGTACTCCCGGCGAACCTTCTCGATGGTGATCACAGGCGGCCCTTCTTGAGGATGACGATGAGGAACACGACGCCGCCGACCAGCTCGATGATGATCGAGACGACGCCCTGCGCGTAGAAGATGTTGCGCATGACGAAGTACGCGCCCGACAGGATCGTGAAGGCCGTCAGCACCGCCACCGGGAACACCAGGCGGTGATCGTCGGAGCCCGCGAACTGGTACGCCAGCGTCGCGACGAGGAACCCGAGGAACGTCATCGGCCCGACCAGCGCCGTCGAGGTCGCCATCAGCACGGCGACGAGGAACAGCGTGATCATCAGCTCCCGCCGGTGATTCACGCCGAGCGCGTTCGCGGTGTCGGCGCCCAGCGCCATCACGTTGAGGCGGCGGGCGCGCATCCACAGCAGAGCGGATGCCACCACGCACAGCGGCACGGCGACCGGAAGGTACGAGGCATCGGCGTTCGAGATGTTGCCGAAGAGCCTCGCGGCGAGCACGTCGAACTCGCTGGGCGTCAGCAGCCGCTGCATGAACGTCGAGATGGCGCCGAGGCCGCCGCCGATCACGATGCCGATCAGCAGCATGACCTGCAGATTCGCATAGCGTCCGGTGAGCAGCCAGCCGTAGAGCAGCATGGCGAGGGCCACCATGACCGCGATCTGGATGCTGAACTGCAGCAGCCCCTGTATCGCGACGAGTCCCGCGATCCCGAACAGGTACACCGACGAGGTCTGCACGGCACGGTACAGCGATTCGAATCCGAGGATCGACGGCGTGACGATGCGGTTGGTCGCCACGGTCTGGAAGCTCACCGTCGCCACGGCCTGGCAGACCGCGACGATGATCATCACCAGCACGTTGGTGAAGCGCAGCTCCGCGATGCGCCAGAACCCGACCGTTCCGAACGGCATCGGGTTGTCCCAGGCGAGCAGCCCGATGCCGAACCCGGCCGAGAGCACGATCAGGATGCTGAGCACGATGAGGTATCGACGCCTGGCACGGGCATCCGCGAACCAGCCCAACGCTGCTCGCGCCGGCGTCGACGGCGCTGCCTGCATCCGGCCGGGCGCGTCCACCCGCCTAAGCACGGCGCCGCTGCCTGAGCAGGAGGAGCACGAACACGACAGCGCCGACGATGCCGAGGATGAGCGAGACCGGCACCTCGAAGGGCATCACGATGGTGCGGCCGATCAGGTCGCAAACCGTGACGATCCCGATGCCCAGCAGGCACACCCACGGCAGGTTGCTGCGCAGGTCGTCGCCGCGCATCATCGAGACGATGTTGGGCACGATCAGTCCGAGGAACGGCAGGTTGCCGACGACCACGGTGACGACGCCGGTGACGACGGCGATGAGCGCGGTGCCGAGCAGCATGATCCGGTCGTAGTCCAGACCGACGTTGGTGGCGATCTCCTCGCCGAGGCCGGCGACGGTCAGCCGATCGGCGACGATGAAGACGATGACGCCGACCGCTGCCACGATCCAGAGCATCTCGTACTGGCCGCGCAGCACCGAGGTGAAGCTGCCGGCGAACCAGACGCCCAGGCTCTGCAGGGTGTTGGTGGCGAGCGCGAGATAGGTCGAGACGGCGCCGACGACCGCCCCGAGCATGATGCCGACGATCGGCACGATGAGCGATGAGCGCAGCGACACGCGCTTGAGGAAGAGGAAGAAGATCATCGTGCCGATGAACGCGGCGATGACGGCGCCCGCCATCCGCAGGGGAAGGGACGGCTGCGGAACGATGAGCATGACGGTGAGCAGGCCGAGCCCCGCCCACTCCGTCGTGCCGGTGGTGGTCGGCTCGACGAAGCGGTTCTGCGTCAGCAGCTGCATGACGAGACCGGCCATGGCCATCGAGGCGCCCGCGAGCACGAGCGCGATGGTGCGCGGGATGCGGGTGATCTGGAACATCTCGGCGCCGTCGGCGGCTCCTGCGATGTCGTAGACGCCGGTGAACAGCGACGCGACGAGAAGGGCCGCGACGACGAGGATGCCGATCAGCAGCTTGCCGTCGAAGAGCCTGCCGCGGGTCGCCGCGTTCCCGCGTCCCGCGACGGCGCGGGCGGGAGCGGGTTCAGAGAGAGGAAGAGTGCGTGTCATGGTGCGAATGCGCGGTGGCATCCGGGATCGATCGGATGCCACCGCGCGGGTGTCACTTCGCGGACTTCGCGAGCGCGTCGGCGAAGTCGTTGAGGAAGGTCGTGTACGTCTGGATGCTCTCGTTGAGGTACGTGTCGGTGGGCATGTAGACGATCTGGTCGTCCTTGACAGCGGTGACGGATGCCAGCGCCTCGGAGCTCTCGAGGATCTCGGCGGCCTGCACGTAGGTCGGCTCCTGGTCGGCGAAGACGGCGTCACGGTCCATGACGAGGATCCAGTCGGGGTTCGACTTGGCGATGGCCTCGACCGAGATGTCGTCGCCCTGGTGGTCGTCGGTGGCACCCTCGACCTCGAGTGCCGGCGTGAGGCCGAGGATGTCGAAGATCGGGCCGAGCGTGCGGCCGGCCGTGGGCGCGATGTAGCCGATCTCGCCGCCGGACGTGGTGACGGCCATGACCGACTCGGCGTCGTCGTACGCGTCCTTCGCGCGGGCGACGGCGGCGTCGAAGTCGTCGACGAGCTTCTTGGCCTCCTTCTGCTTGCCGAAGATCTCGCCGAGCACGGTGACCTGGCGCTTGAGCTCGTCGTCGAAGGGCTCCCCCTCGCGCGGGTCGAGCTCGATGATGGTCGCGTCGGGAACGAGGTTCGCGATCTTGTCGTGGTGCTGGGTGAAGCGCTGGCCGTTGATGATCAGGTCGGGCTCGACGGCGACGATCGACTCCAGGTCGGGCTCGTTGTGGTTGCCGAGGTCGATGATGCTCTCGTCGGTCTTGTATCCGACGGTGGTGGGCATGAGGGCGACAGCGCCGGCGCTGAGCTCGATGCCCCAGTCGCTGAGCGTCTGGAAGGTGCGGTTGTCCGTGGCGACGACCGACTTCGGCGGGGTGGAGATCTTGTGCGTGCCGTTGTTGTCCTCGACGGTGACGGTGGCGCTGGTAGGCGCGGCGCCTTCGGCTTCGGCAGCGGGGCCCGCGGCGCAGCCGGCGAGCGCGAGGACGCTGACGAGACCGAGGGCGGTTCCGCCGAGGATTCGGGGCATGGACATGGAGAGTCTCCTGTTCTGCGGTGTGGTGCGCGAGCTGCGCGAGGGCGAATTCGATCTCGCCGGGACTTAGGTTAGCCTTACTTTATGAGCGATGTGAAATCAGGTTTCTCGATCGAACGACAGGGACTCGATCTGCACTTCCGTGCCGCGACCCTCGCCGAGCGGGAGTGGCTCGCACCGAACTACGTGCGCGTGCGCCTGACCGGCGCGGATCTCGCCGGCTTCGAATCGCTCGGCGCAGATGACCACATGCGGCTGTTCTTCGCCGCGTCTGCGACCGACTCGGTCGATGAGCTGCGTGCCTCGCCGAGCCGGGAGTACACGCCCCTCGCGTGGGGCGAGAACTGGCTCGACGTCGAGTTCGCCGTGCACGGCGATGAGGGCGTCGGCGCCCGATGGGCGGCATCCGCTCCGCTCGGCTCTTTCGTCGGCGTCGGCGGCCCGCGAGGGTCGGCGGTGCTGACCGGTGAGCCGGGATCGTGGCTGCTCGTCGGCGACGAGACCGCCATCCCCGCAATCCGTCGATTCGCGGGGATGATCCCTGCCGGTGCGCCAGCGCGCATCGTGATCGAGGTCGTCTCCGAGGCTGACCAGGTCGAGATCGATGCGCCGGTCGCTGTCGAGTGGCTGCATCGCGGGGAGGCTTCGGCCGGATCGGCGCTCATGTCGTTCCTCGACGGCCTGGGCGAGACGGATGCCGTGGGCTTTGACCCCTTCGTCTTCATCGCCGCCGAGCAGTCGATCGTCAAGCCCGGCCGCGCGCTGCTCGCCCGCTGGGACGTCGACGTGGCGAAGGCCGTCGTGAAGGGCTACTGGAAGCGCGACGAGACCGAGTACCACGCCCCGCACTGAGCGCGGCGCGAAGCGCAGGATCTCGCGAAACGCAGGAGATCTCCCGAAATGCAGGAGGGATGCCGGGCATCCCTCCTGCATTTCATGCGAAGTCCTGCGATCCGCGCGCGGTACGACGCCGGGTTCGTGGAGCACAACCCGCCGGCCTGAGCGCCGCCGCGCACCGCTGCCTGAAAGAATGGTGCGGTGAGTCTGTTCGCCTTCGGCCCCTCCCGCGGCCCGCGCTGGCAGCTCGGACTGCAGGCGGCTCTCGGCATCGCGGTGCCGATCGCCGCCATGACACTGCTCGGGCAGCCGATGCTGGGCTACATCGCCGCATCCGGAGCGTTCACCGTGCTGTTCGCCGGATCCCTGCCGGTCGTCGAGCGGGCCCGGATGCTGCCGTTCGTGGCTGCAGCTCTCATCGTCTGCGCGGCACTCGGTGTCGCCGCCGCACATGCTCCCCTGCTGGTGAGCATCGGCATCGTGCTGGTCGCGATCGTGAGTGCGGCCCTCGCCTTCGGGTTCCGGCTGGGTCCGCCCGGCCCGCTGTTCTTCGTCCTGGTGTTCGGGCTGTCGGCCACGGTGATGCGATCCGCTCCGATCACACCGGCCGGCTATATCGCCGCGATCAGCGCCGGCTGCGCGTTCTCGTACCTGGTCGCCATGTCGCCCTTGGTGATCGCGCGGGTGCGCGCCCATCACGCCCGCCCGCTGCGGGAGCTGTTCCCCGGCCCGTCGTGGGATGCGGATGCCCGCATGCTGGTGCTGCGCGTCGTGCTGGTCAGCGTGCTCGGCACGCTCACGAGCCTGTTCCTCGACCCCGCGCGCGCCTATTGGATCGTCGGCGCCGCGGTCGCCGTGATCGGCGTCGCGTCAAGCAGACGTGCGGCGCTGCAGCGCGCCACGCATCGGATGCTGGGCACGATCGCCGGCGCCGGGGTGTACGCGCTGCTCGCGCTGCTGCATCCGAGCGGCCTGTGGCTGGCAGTCCTGCTGGGCGTCCTCCAGTTCTCGATCGAACTGGTCGTGGTCCGCAACTACGCTCTCGCGCTGACGCTCATCACC
Source organism: Microbacterium sp. NPDC089987 (assembly GCF_044748505.1). Taxonomy (NCBI): domain Bacteria; kingdom Bacillati; phylum Actinomycetota; class Actinomycetes; order Micrococcales; family Microbacteriaceae; genus Microbacterium; species Microbacterium sp. NPDC089987. The sequence goes on along the minus strand of NZ_JBIVGE010000001.1, from coordinate 173,483 downwards.
CCGCTGGTGCTGCTGCTGCTCGGCGCCGCGACGGGAGGAATCGGTGACATGTCGGTCGCCGTCGAGCGCGTGATCGACACCCTGGCCGGGGCGGCGCTGGGCGCCCTCTCCGGCCTGGTGCATCCGCGCGAGCATTCACGCAGCTGAGCGCACTCGACGCCGAGCTGACCTCTGGTCAGCGAAGCGCGTGCTCGGCGACGAAGGCGCGCAGCGCCTGCTCGTCATCGGCCATCTCGGTCACGCGCTGCGGGGCATCCATCATCTCTCGCAGCTCGGGCGAGAACTCCAGCTCGACGCCGATCGCCTCGGTGATCGTCTCGGCGAACTTCTCGGGTCTGGCCGTCTCGAGCACGAGCATCGGCACCTCGGCCTCGACGTGCTCGCGGGCGACCTTCACGCCGTCGGCGGTGTGGGGGTCGATGATCTCACCGGTCTCTTCGTACACCGAGCGGATCGTGGCGAGCCGGTCGGCGTGGGTCGACGTGCCGCTGACGATGCCGAACTCGCTCTCGAAGCGAGGCTGCTCCGCCGAGAAGTCGATGGTGCCGACGGCGTCGAGCGCGTCCCACGCCTGCACGACCCGAGCGGCGTCGCGCCCGACGAGATCGAAGATGAACCGCTCGAGGTTTGATGCCTTCGAGATGTCCATCGAGGGGCTCGAGGTGGCGTGCGTGTCGGCGGCCGAGCGCGGGCGGTAGATGCCGGTGCGGAAGAACTCGTCGAGCACGTTGTTCTCGTTGGCGGCGAGAACGAGGCGGCGGATGGGCACGCCCATGCCCTTGGCGAAGAAGCCCGACAGGATGTTGCCGAAGTTGCCGGACGGCACCGTGAACGAGACCTCGAACCCGGGGCGGAACTCGGGCTCGACGGCATCCGTCACTCGCAGCCAGGCCCAGAAGTAGTAGACGACCTGCGCGGCGATGCGGCCCAGGTTGATCGAGTTGACGGCGCCGAGGTTCTGCGCGCGCTTGAACTCCAGGTCGCCGGCGAGCTTCTTGACGAGGTTCTGGCAGTCGTCGAAGACCCCGTCGACGGCGATGTTGTGCACGTTCTCGTCGTGCAGCGAGTACATCTGCGCCCGCTGGAACGAGCTCATCCGGCCCTGCGGGGAGAGCATGAACACCGAGACGCGCTCCTTGCCGCGCAGCGCGTGCTCGGCTGCCGAGCCGGTGTCGCCCGAGGTCGCGCCGACGATGTTCAGCACGCGGTCCTTCTTCTCGAGCACGTACTCGAGCACCTGCCCGAGGAACTGCATCGCCATGTCCTTGAACGCCAGGGTCGGGCCCTCCGACAGGCCGACCAGCGTGAGGCCCCCGCCGATCGAGCGCAGCGGCACGACGGCATCCGGGAAATCGGTGTAGGCGGCCGCCGTCATCCGCGCGAGGTCTTCGCGGGGGATGTCGGTGGCGAACAGCGACAGCACCTCGGTGGCCAGCTGCGGGTAGGTGAGCGCACGCCAGCGCTCGAGCGTCTGGGCATCGACCTGCGGCAGCTGCTCGGGCACCGCCAGCCCGCCGTCTGGCGCGAGCCCCTCGAGCAGCGTCTCACTGAACGGCTGCGGCTGCATGCCGCCGCGGGTGGAGATGTACAGCACGAGGGCTCCTCGGGTCGTCGGGGTCTCCATTGTCGCAGGATCGCCGACCCGACGAAGCCGGATGACGGCTGTCACACACCGCCCTCCGCTCCCGACACAGAGGTGAAGGCGTCGATCGGATGCCGGGAGAGAGGACCACCATGACCAGGATCGACATGATGCGCACGAACAAGCTCGGCTACGCCGCCGTGATCGGGATGGAGGCATATTCGAGCCGCTCGGTGGAGAAGCGGCTGTACGAGCTCATCAAGCTGCGCGCGTCGATCCTGAACGGCTGCGGCTTCTGCGTCGACATGCACGCGACCGCCGGCGCGAAGCACGGCATCCCGCAGCGCACGATGCACGCCGTCGGCGCATGGCAGCACGCCCGCAACCTCTTCGAGCCGAAGGAGCTCGCAGCTCTCGCGCTGACCGACGCGATCACGAAGCTCGGCCCCGACACGGTCACCGACGAGATCTGGGATGCCGCGGCCGAGCACTTCGACGACGCGCAGCTGGGCGCGATCGTGATGGCGATCTGCACGATCAACGTGTGGAACCGCATCGCGATCGCCACCGAGATGGCGCCGCCGCTCGATGACAAGCACCCGATCGTGTGAGCCCGACCGCAGTCGGCGAGCGCAGCGGGGTAGCGTGAGCGACATGACCGCCGCCACGTCCGCCGCGCTGGCCTGGGAGGCCGAGCGGGGCCGGCTGATCGGCATCGCGTACCGGATGCTGGGCGACTTCGGCCACGCCGAGGACGTCGTCTCGGAGGTCGCGATCGAGGCGCTGAAGGCGGAGCGGGCGGATGCCGCAGCGGTGCGCTCCTGGCCCGCCTGGCTCACGACCACGTGCGTGCGCCGGTCGATCGACCGCGTGCGTTCGCTGGCCGCCGTGCGCGAGGAGTACACCGGGCACTGGCTGCCGGAACCGGTCGCGACAGATCGGCTGCCGGAGGACGCGGTGGCCGACCGCGAGCTGCTGTCGCTCGCTCTGCTGCACCTGGCCGAGCAGCTGTCCCCCGACGCCCGCGCCGCGGTCGTGCTGCACCGCGCATACGCGATGACCGCGGCCGAGATCGGCGAGATCCTCGAGAAGTCGCCGGCGGCGGTGCGGCAGCTGATCTCCCGGGCCGAGCGGCGGTTGCAGATCCATGAGCACTCCCCCGCCCCGCGCGCGGCCGACCCTGCGGCGCTCAGCGCCCTGATGACCGCCGTGCAGCAGGGCGACCTCGACACCCTGCGCGATCTGCTCACCGACGAGGCCATCCTGTGGACGGACGGCGGAGGCGTCGTCGCCGCCACCCGCAATCCGATCTTCGGAGCGGAGAAGGTGCACCGCTTCTACGTCGGCGTGCGGGAGAAGACAGCGAAGCTCGCTCCGGACCTCCCGTTCTCGGTCAGCCCGATCGAGGTCAACGGCGAGTTCGCCCTGGCGCTCACGCACAGCGGCCGCACCGACGTGCTCACGCTGGAATTCGATCAGGTGGGCCGGATCCGCGGCATCCGGCAGGTCTCCAACCCGCACAAGCTCACTCGAGCCTTCTCCCAGCCACCCGCCTGAGCGTTCAGTCCAGCAGGTGCCGCAGGTAACGATCCGGGTCGCCGAGGAACGACCGCCAGTGCCGCACCAGCTCCAGCTCTTCCCAGGTCGTCTCGCGGAGCCCCCACTCGCCGACCTCGAGGATCCTCGCACCGGGCAGGGAGGCGAGCACGGGTGAGTGCGTGGCGCAGAGCACCTGCCCGCCGTCGTCGGCGATGCGCCGCAGCACCGAGATCAGCGTGAGGGTCGAGGCGAACGACAGCGCAGCCTCCGGCTCGTCGAGGCAGTAGAAGCCGGGCGAATCGAAACGAGTGTCGAGAAGGGCGAGGAACGACTCGCCATGACTCATCTCGTGGAACGGGGCGTCTCCCTGGGACGATGGGTTCTGCTCGAGGTAGGTGTAGAACGAGTGCATCGTCTCGGCGCGCAGGAAGAAGCCCCACTGGCTCGCGCCGATGCCCCGCTGGATGCGCAGCCAGTCCGACAGCGGCGACTCGGTCGGCCGGGTGCTGTGACGGGCGTTGCGCGACCCGCCCTCCGGCGACAGCCCGTACGCCAGCGCGATCCCCTCCACGACCGTCGACTTGCCGCTGCCGTTCTCGCCGACGAGGAACGTCACGCCCGGTGAGAGGCGCATCCCGTCGCGCAGCAGCTGCGCAACCGCGGGGATGTTCGTGGGCCAGCGCTCACTCGGCTCGGGGGCATCCTCATTCGCGCTCACGGCGACGACCGGATGCCTGCGCCGCAGCCACGCCGTCTCGCCGTCTGCGCTCATGCGCCCGACCCTATCCCGGGTCGCCGACGGAGAGGATCGGGATCCGCGGGCGCACGGACATCCTGCGTCAGCTGGGTACTCTCATGTGATGGGAAGACTCGAGTACAACAGCTCTCGCCCTCCGATCGAGGTCGATGACGAGACGCTGGCATATCTGAAGATCGTGATCGGCACGAAGCTGCGCCGGCAGGAGAGCTTCATGATGACCTGGCTGCCGGACGAGAAGAGCGCCGCTGGTCGTCTCACGATATGGATGCACGCGAGCATTCCGCTCATCCTCGCTTTCGACAACCCGGTGATGCCTCGAATCGACCCGAAGCGGATCGAGAGGATGATGGAGCACTTAAGCAGACGCGGCGAACTCGTCCTCGATCAGCTTCCCTGATCGGTGTCCGGGTGAATGTCATAGCCGGCTCCATCACGCAAGTGCGAAACGCCTCTCGTCGTAGCTATGGTTATGCGTATGGCGACTCTTCACTACGGGATCTCGGACGACCCGATCCATATCGATGATCGCGCGCTCGCTCACCTGAAGATCGTCGTGGCGACCAAGCTCCGTCGCAGCGAGTCCTTCACCCTCTCCTGGAAGCATCCCGAGGGCGAGCCCGGTGGGCGATCCACCCTCTGGATCCACCCCTCGATCCCGCTGCGATTCGTGTTCGAAGAATCGGAGCCGCCTCAGATCAATATGAAGTGGGTGGAGCAGCTCATGCACACCGCGAACTCCAGCGGCGGCATCATGCTGGTTGATGAGGTTCTGGCCACTCCTGAAATCGAAGCCAGCGCTTCCTAAAGCAGGTCCCAGTCTCCCGACGAGCTCAGCGAGAGCACGGATTGCTCGGCCTCGAATGCCACGTCCTCGTCAATGATCAGCACCCGGCTGCGCGGGGTGATGAGAGCTCTGACCAGCCGGTCGTCCGTCGTCGTGAATGTGACCAGCGAGCCACCCGTCGCTACTGCGGCCGTGAGCCGCTCACCGAGGTCGTCGATATCCTCCGACGGAGTGAGAATGAAGCTGGAGCCATCGATGCTCAGCCGAGTCCGCTGCACCATTCGATCACGCATACGCAGAACGGTACGACTCGCACGGGCCACGACCGAACGGGGTTGCGCCACCGATCACGATGGGGCACCCTCCGAGTTGCGTTCCAGTGGGGAGCCCTCTGCCTCCCGCTGTGTGGGAAGGACCTCCGCCAGCTCGCGCCACAGGTGCGCGATCGACGCGGCTCCCCGCTGCAGCATCTGCAGGTCGACGCTCTCGTCGCTGGAGTGCCAGTGGTCTTCGGGCAGCCCGGTGCCGAGGAAGAGGATCGGGGCGTCGAAGGTGCGGGTCAGCAGGTCGGCGGGCCCGCCGCCCGCATTGCCCATCCGCCCGCGCACCGCCATGTCGTACCCCTGCTCGAGCGCCCGCTCCAGCGCGTCGAGCAGAGGTCCCTGCGGCGTCTCATACGGCTCCTGACCCAGCGCCTCGTCAATGGTGAGCTCGTACTCGGCGTCGGCGGGCAGCACCGAGGCGAAGAAGCCGCGCAGCTGCTCGGCGACCGCGGGGATGCGCTGGTCAGCGGCCGTGCGGATGCTCAGACTCGCTGTCGCATCGCGCGGGATGACCGAGCGCGGCAGGCCCAGCGGATCACCGGCCAGCAGCGACATCACCTCGATCGTGGGTCGAGCCCACAGTCGCTCCAGCACCGTGAAGTCGTCTTCACCGCTGATCGTGCGCGTCTCGGTGCGGGTGACCCACTCCTCTTCGTCGAAGGGCAGCGCGTCGAACTCCGCGCGGCGCTCGTCGGTCAGCTCTGCCACATCGTCGTAGAACCCCGGCACCGCGACGCGACCGTGCTCGTCGTGCAGGGCCGCGAGCGCCTGGGCGAGGGTGGCGGCCGGATTGAGCGTGGCACCCGCGACGACACCGCTGTGCACGTCGCGGTCGGGCCCGCGCACGGTCAGCGTGGCGTTGACCGTGCCGCGCATCGAGGTCACCGGCGCCGGGGCATCTGCGCGCCACTGCACGGTGTCCGAGAACACGATCACGTCGCAGGCGAGCCGCTCGGCGTGCCGCTCCAGCAGTGCCGCGAGGTTCGGAGAGCCGATCTCCTCCTCGCCCTCGATGAGCAGCTTGACGTTGATCGGCGCCCCTCCGTCGAGGTCGCGCAGGGCGCGCAGCGCCCACACGTGCGCGAGCGCCTGCCCCTTCGCATCCGACGCTCCTCTGCCGTACAGCCGACCGTCGCGCCGCACCGGGGTGAATGGCTCGGTCTCCGCCCACTCCTCCGGCTTCACTATCCGCACATCGTGATGACTGTAGACCAGCGCGGTCGGCGCGCTGGGATCGGTCACGAACTCGCCGAGCACCGCCCACGAGTCACCCGATTCGAGCACGGAAGCCTCGAGCCCGGCGGCACGCATCTCACCGGCGAGCCAGTGCGCCGAGCGCCGCAGGTCGCCGCGGTGCTCGGTGTCGCCGGCGATCGACGGGATCGCCACCCACTCGGCCAGCCTCTCCGCCAGCTCGTCGAGATGCCGGTGCAGGTGATCGCGGATGGGGTCCATGTCGGCAGTCTGGCCCGGGCTCACGGGGCGGAAAGGGGGCTTGACCCGGCGGCGCCGTCGCCATACGTTCCGCTCCTGATCCGACGGGGATTGTCGCAGGGGCCACGGCATAGCGAAACCCCCTCCTCGGATCCCGTATCGAGGCGTTAGGTGGGCCGTTCCACCCCACGAGACAAAGGACGACGCGATGTTCTTCCATAAGCAGGAGCTGCAGTTCTCAGCGACCCCCGAGGCCCCCGATGCCGTGTACGCCAGAAAGCTGCAGGAGGTCCTCGGCGGCCAGTACGGCGAGATCACGGTGGCGATGCAGTACCAGTTCCAGGCCTGGAACATGCACATCCCCGGCAAGTACCGCGACCTGGTGTACGGCATCGGCGCCGAGGAGATGGGCCACGTCGAGATGCTCGCCGTGATGATCGCGCAGCTGCTCGAGAAGTCGCCGCTCGGGATCACCGAAGATGCCGTGCAGGATGACCCGACGGTTGCCGCGATCATCGGCGGCACCGACGTGCAGCACGCCATCGTCTCCGGCGCCGGCGCTCGTCCGGTCGACAGCAACGGCAATCCGTGGTCGGGCGCGTACGTCACTGCGAGCGGCAACCTGCTCGCCGACTTCACCTCGAACGCCAACGCGGAGATGCAGGGCCGCCTGCAGGTCGCCCGGCTCTACCACATGACCGATGACCACGGTGTGCGGGACATGCTCGCGTTCCTGCTCGCCCGCGACACGATGCACCAGAACCAGTGGGAGGCCGCCGTCGCAGAGCTCAAGGCCGAGGGCGCGGAAGAGCTGCCGGTGCCGAGCAACTTCCCGCAGTCGAAGGAGCACACCGAGGTGTCGTACCAGTACCTGAACTTCAGCGACGGACCCGCCGCTGCCGAAGGCACCTGGGCGTCCGGCCCTGCCCCCGACGGCAAGGGGGAGTTCAGCTACCACGAAGGTCCGACCACCAGCGCGCCGATGCCCCCGCACACGCGTCCGGATGCCAGGCTGTACGGCACGACGGACATGCCCAACATCATCGAGAAGGTCGCCGGCGCAGCACAGGATGCGACCCACATGGAGTGATCGAGAAGAGTGCGAATGAGAAGACCGATCCGCCTGCGCACAGCGGGCATCGGAACGGCGGCGCGCGGCGCGGTCAGTCGCGCCCGCCTGCTCTTCGCCGCGAAGACCGCGCTCGCCGTGGGAATCGCGTGGAGCATCGCCCCGCACATGCCCGGCAGCGCCGACCAGTACCCGTACTACGCCCCGTTCGGCGCCCTGATCAGCATGTACCCGACGCTCATGTCGTCGGCGAAGACCGGTCTGCAGACGCTGCTCGGCCTCGGAGCGGGAATCGGCCTGGCGACGCTGGTGCTGATGACCGTCGGCCCGAGTCTGTGGTCGATCGCCGCGGTGGTCGGTGTCGGCGTGATCGTCTCGGGAACGGGCTGGTTCGGCGCGGGCCGTGAGTACATCCCGATGGCGGCGCTGTTCGTGCTGATCATCGGCGGGGCGGATGCCGAGGACTACTCCTTCGGATACGTCACCCAGACGGCCGTCGGCGTGGTCGTCGGACTCCTGGTGAACGCCATCATCCCACCGGCACCCCTGGTGTCCGAAGCCGCTGCCCGGATCGACGCCTTCCAGCAGCGGCTGGCCGCCCACCTCGACGACATCGCCGCCGCGTTGATCGAGACCTGGCCGCCGGAGCGGGCGGGGTGGATGCAGGATGCCGGGGCGCTCGCGGAGACGAGCCGATCGCTGCGCGATGCGGTCGCCGAGGCTGACGAGAGTCGTCGCGGAAATCCACGAGCCTGGCGCGGCCGGGCGGATACGAGCAGAGAACACGCCCGTCTCGAGATGCTGGTCGAGGTCGCGCATCAGATCCGGGACGTCTCGGGGTGCCTGAGCGACACGATCAACGACCGCCCGTCGGCGTTCCCCCTCGATCCGGAGCTCGTCGATCCCCTCGCGGCCGCCTGCCAGGCGGTCGCCGATCTGCTCGCCGGCGCCGCGGAAGACGCCGGCGACCTGCATGCCCGTGCAACCGAGGCTGTCGAGGCGCTCCTGCGCGCCGTGCACACCCGGTCGCTCGAGACGGATGCGATCGCAGGCCCCGGCGTGCTGAGCGCGATGCACCTGCAGCGGATCCTGCTCATGCTCGCGCCGGAGGCGGACGCTGAGTCGGAGGGTCGCCAGCCGGATGCCGGCTCTCAGCCGAGCAGGTAGTGCAGCAGCAGCTCGTCTCCGGCGCGCAGCACCGTCTCCAACCGCGCGGCCGTCGGGAGCCGCCCCTGCGTCTCCCCGCGGCAGATGCGCCCGGCGTCCCCTGCTTCCAGGGTCGGCGCGAGCGTGAGGTGCAGGGCGTCGACGACCCCCGCCGCCAGCAGCGCCCCGAACACGTGCGGCCCGCCCTCGGCGTGGATGCGCCGCAGGCCGCGCGCTGTCAGGTCGTCGCGGATGCGCCGGGGGTCAGCATCCGTCTCGCCGACCGTCACCACATCGGCCACCGGCTGCAGCGCCTCCCGACGCGCGTCGGGAGCGGACGAGACGGTGTAGACGATGGGCCGCACGGGTGCGTCGACGAACAGCGACGAGTCGGGGTCGACCGACAGACCGCGGCTGATCATCGCGAGGGCGGGATGCGCGGGCATCCCCGCCGCCTCACGCCAGGCGACCGAGGCGTCGTCGACTCGCAGCCCGTCGTACTCCTCGTCGCGCAGGGTGCCGGCGCCGACCAGCACGACGTCGGCCGCACGGCGCAGCAGTGCGAACAGGCGGCGGTCGGCGGCGTCGCCGAGACCACCGGACGCGCCGTCGCGCGTGGCCGCGCCGTCGAGGCTCGAGATGAAGTTCACCCGCATCCAGGTGCCCTCGTCGGGAAAGCGCGTGGCGTCGAGCAGCGCGTCGTCGTCAAGAGCCGCTGCCGGGCTGGGCCAGATGCGATCGATGGGAGTCGGCATGCTCGGAATGCCCTTCTCAGACGTTGCGGGTCGAATGGGTGTTGTGCTCGAGGCGGGCCGGGGCACGCCAGCCGAGAACGGCCTCGATCATACGGACCGCGTCGACGGCCTCCGCCACGTCGTGCATCCGGACGATCCGCGCGCCGGCGAGGATGCACGCGGTCATCGCCGCGAGCGAGCCGGCCAGCCGCTCCCCCTGTGGTCGGTCGATCGCCTCGCCGATGAAGTCCTTGTTCGACACGGCGACCAGCAGCGGCACCCCGAGCGAGGCGATCTCGTCGAGTCGCCTGGTGAGCTCGAGGGAGTGCAGTGTGTTCTTGTCGAGGTCGTGGCCTGGATCGATGATCACGCGCTCCCGGGCGATGCCGGCGGCCTCGGCCCGCCTCAGTCGCTCGAGGAGGAACGCGCGCACCTCGGCCACCACGTCGCCGTAGGCAGCCGCCGGCTTCTCGACCCGCGGCGGGCCGATGCTGTGCGTGATGATGACGTGCGCCTCGCCGGCCGCCACGACGTCTGCCATGCGCTCGTCGCCGAGACCGCTGGTGTCGTTGATCACCGCGGCGCCGGCTGCGATCGCCTGCTCGGCGACATCGGCGCGGTTCGTGTCGACGGAGATGATCAGCTCGGGTCGTTCGGCGGCGAGCGCTTCGACGACCGGCACCACGCGGTCGATCTCCTCGCGGATGCTGACCGCGGGGCCTCGTCCGAACGGCACGCCCCCGATGTCGACCCAGTCGGCACCGAGGTCGGCGGCGCGCAGCGCACTCGCGACCGCCCGCTCGAGGGTGAACGTCGCTCCCCGGTCATGGAACGAGTCGGGTGTGCGGTTGATGACGGCCATGACCGCGACCTGCCGGGCGAAGTCGAACTCCCGGATGCCGATGCGACGGCGCATCGCGGGCTCGGCTCGAGCATCCGACCCTGACCCCCTCACCGCTTCGCGCCCACGCTGTCGCGCACGACGTCGGAGGCGTCCCAGTCGTTCGCGTGCATCGCCGCGAGCACCGTGCCGCCCTTCACCCAGTAGGCGCGGAAGGCGCCGCCGTTCGCGACGTCGGTGTCACCCTCGATGTCGACCCGGTCGTACCCCTCGGGCCCGACGCTGCCGAAGTACTCCATGCCGAGATCGTATTGATCGGTGAAGAAGTACGGCAGGTGCGTGTACGGCTCACCGCCGCCGATCAGGTTGTGCGCGGCAACCTTGGCCTGCTCGATCGCCGTATCCCAGTGCTCGACGCGGACGCGGCGCCCCAGCACCGGATGCTGGTGATTGGCGACATCGCCGACGGCGAAGATGTCGGGGTCGGAGGTGCGCAGCTGCTCGTCGACGAGCACGCCGCGGTCGACGGCGAGTCCGGCCTGCTCCGCGAGCTGTGTCGACGGGATGGCGCCGATGCCGACGACCACCACGTCAGCGGCGGCGAGCGCGGCCTCGTCGACGGCGGTGCCGAGCCGCAGATCGACGCCGTGCGCGCGATGCAGGTCGGCGAACAGTCGTGCGACCTCGGGGCCGAGCACGGCGACCAGGGGCAGATCCGCCCTCTCGTAGACGGTCACCTCGGCATCCTTCTGGCGAGCGGCGGATGCCACTTCGAGACCGATCCACCCGCCTCCCACGATCACCGCCTTCGCGCCGGGCCGCAGGGCCGACCGCAGGCGCCTGTTGTCTTCGACGGTGCGCAGGTAGATCGGATCGGCGACCCGGTCGGCCAGATCGAAGCGGCGTGCGGTGGCTCCGGTGGCGAGCAGCAGCCGATCGTACCCGTGCTCCGTGCTCTCGCCCCCGCCCGTCGGCTCGGCGCGCAGGGTGTGCGCAGCCGGATCGATCGAGGTGACCGTGACTCCGCGTTCGAGACGCACCCGGTTGGCCGTGTACCAGGCCTCGTCGTGCACGATGGCGGAATCGATGTCCTTCTTCCCGAGCAGCACGTCCTTCGACAGCGGCGGACGCTCGTAGGGCAGGTGGTCTTCGCTCGAGTAGATCACGACGTCGTCGTCGTAACCGCGCTCCCGCAGCTCTGCGGCTGCCGTGGCGGCGGCCAGGCCGCCCCCGACGATGGCGATGCTCATGGTCATCCTTCCCTTCGACATGGATTGTTCTCAGCGACTGCGGTCGGCGGTCAGGGCGAAGAACTCGGCCCGCGAGCGGGCGTCGTCGCGCAGCGTGCCGCGCAGCGCCGACGTGGTGGTCGTCGAGCCGACCGCGCGAGCGCCGCGCAGCGTCATGCAGGTGTGCGTGGCTTCCACCACGACACCGATGCCATGCGGCCGCAGCCGCGCGGCGAGAGCATCGGCGATCTGCACGGTGAGGCGCTCCTGCGTCTGCGGGCGTCGTGCATAGTGATCGACCATGCGCGGGATCTTCGACAGCCCGACCACGCTCTCACCGGGAAGGTACGCCACGTGAGCGATGCCCGTGAACGGCAGCAGGTGGTGCTCGCACACGGAGCGCACCGGGATGTCGCGGATGAGCACGAGCTCGTCGTAGCCCTCGGCGTTGGCGAACGTCGTGAAGTCGAACGGCTGGGGCGAGAGCAGCTCGGCGTACGCCTCCGCGAGGCGGCGCGGTGTGCGGGCGAGGTCGGGGTTGCCGACCGCATCCGGGTCGATTCCCAGCGCCGTGAGGAGCAGATGCGCTGCCCGCTCGGCCGCCGCCAGATCCACCGGCTTCGGAGCGGCCTCTATCCGCACGCGCTGAGGCGCGCGCGGGGCGGGCGCGAGGTCGCCGTGATCGTGGATCGCTGTCATCGTCATGTCGACCTCCCGTGCTGCTCCTTCCATGAGACACCCGAGCGATTCTAAAAGCAAGCATCACTTCTTTTAGAATGCCGCGACTCCATCTGTTACCCCGAACTCCGCCATGTGACAACCCCGTAGCCCCGCAGGTGTCACCCCCGTAGGTTCTCCTCAACAGCAATGACCTCGAGGCGCTTAGCCGGAAGGCAGTCGAGACAGGAGTCCTCATGTCTGCCGCAACCAGATCCACCGGACGGGCGATCGCCCGGTCGGCCGAGCCGACCGCACCGCCACAGGCCGCCGACCCCACGGTGATCGCCGAGCCGGCCATCGCGAGCGAGCCGTCGCCCCAGCCCACGCCCGCCGAGCCCGCCTACGAGCTCGTCGACATCGATCGCTACGAGGTGTTCGAGGACGGCCCCGTCGGCTACGTCGAGGTGATCCCGCCGCTGTTCATCTGCTATTCGGGCCACCCCTACCCGAAGGCGATCGAAGTGGCGCAGGTCTTCGACTTCGAGCAGGCGGTGCGCCGCGTGCGCGAGGCGGCACCGCACTCGCACGGCTCGCACGGCTTGCACGAGAACGGTCGTACCGCCGCATGAGCGTCGACGTGTGGCCCGGATCAGCCCATCCCCTCGGCGCGACCTTCGACGGTCAGGGCACGAACTTCGCACTGTTCAGCGAGCACGCAGAGCGGGTCGAGCTGTGCCTGTTCGACGACCACGGTGAGGAGACCCGCGTCGATCTCGTCGAGGTCGACGCCTACGTCTGGCATGGGTACCTGCCGTCGGTGCAGCCGGGACAGCTGTACGGCTACCGGGTGCACGGGCCGTACGACCCCCCGAACGGAAAGCGCTTCAACCCCAGCAAGCTGCTGCTCGACCCGTATGCGAAGGCCGTCGCGGGACAGGTCGACTGGGGGCAGGCGCCGTTCTCCTACGACTTCGGCGACCCGGACTCGCACAATGAGGACGACTCGGCCGCCAGCACGCCGAAGAGCGTCGTGATCAACCCGTTCTTCGAATGGGGCGGCGACCGGCTGCCGAAGACGCCCTATGCGCAGACGGTCATCTACGAATCGCACGTGAAGGGCCTCAGCATCCGGCATCCGGATGTGCCCGAAGAGCTGCGCGGCACCTATGCCGGCGTCGCCCACCCGGCGATCGTCGACCACCTCACACGGCTGGGCGTGACCGCGATCGAGCTCATGCCCGTGCACCAGTTCGTGAACGACAGCACCCTGCAGGACAAGGGCCTGTCGAACTACTGGGGCTACAACACCCTGTCGTTCTTCGCACCGCAGAACACGTACTCGTCGAGCGGCGAGCACGGCCAGCAGGTGCAGGAGTTCAAGGCGATGGTGCGTGCGCTGCACGCCGCCGGCATCGAGGTGATCCTCGACGTGGTCTACAACCACACCGCAGAGGGCAACCACCTCGGCCCCACCCTCTCGATGCGCGGCATCGACAACGAGGCGTACTACCGCCTCGAGGAGGACCGCCGGTACTACACCGACTACACCGGCACGGGCAACAGCCTCAACGTCGGCAACCCGCACGCGCTGCAGATGATCATGGACTCGCTGCGGTACTGGGTCACCGAGATGCACGTCGACGGGTTCCGGTTCGACCTCGCCTCCACCCTCGCCCGGGAGTTCTACGACGTCGACCGGCTGGCGACGTTCTTCGAGCTCGTGCAGCAGGATCCGGTGGTCTCGCAGGTCAAGCTCATCGCCGAGCCGTGGGACATCGGGCCCGGCGGCTACCAGGTGGGCAACTTTCCGCCGCAGTGGTCGGAGTGGAACGGCAAGTACCGCGACACGGTCCGCGACTTCTGGCGCGGCGAGCCGCAGGCGCTCGGCGAGTTCGCCTCGCGCCTCACCGGGTCGGCCGATCTCTACGAGCACTCGGGGCGCCGCCCCGTGGCGTCCGTCAACTTCATCACCGCCCACGACGGCTTCACGCTGCGCGATCTGGTGAGCTACGCCGAGAAGCACAACGAGGCCAACGGCGAGGACAACAACGACGGCGAATCGCACAACCGCTCCGACAACCTGGGTGTCGAGGGGCACACCGACGACCCCGACGTGAACCGCCGCCGGGCCATGCGGCAGCGCAACATGCTGGCGACGCTGCTGCTGTCGCAGGGTGTGCCGATGATCTCGCACGGTGACGAGCTGGGCCGCACTCAGGACGGCAACAACAACGGCTACGCGCAGGACAACGAGATCACGTGGATCGACTGGGAGGCGGCGGATCTGCCGCTCGTCGAGTTCACGGCGGCGCTCACGAGGCTGCGCGCCCTGCATCCGACGTTCCGGCGCAGCCGGTTCTTCGACGGCAAGCCGGTGCGCGTCGAGGAGGGCTCGCCGGTGCCCGACATCGAGTGGCTCCGCCCGGACGGGCGCACGATGCAGCCCGAGGACTGGGAGTCGGGCTTCGGGCTGTCGATCGGCATGTTCCTCAACGGCCGCGGCATCCGCGAGAAGGACCGCCAGGGTCGCCCGGTGGACGACGTGAACTTCCTGGTGTACTTCAACAGCGGCGACGAGTCCGTCGACGTCGTGCTTCCGGATGCCAGGCACGGCGCGACCTGGGAGGCCGTGGTCGACACGGCCGGCGAGCTCACCCACGCCGACCCGCTGCCGGCCGCGGCGGGCGTGCAGCTCGGCGCCGGATCCATGCTCGTGCTTCGTGAGGTCGACGGCGCGGACGAGCCGACCGACGACTCCGTCGAGGCCTCGCTGCGGATGCAGGTCGAGAACGCCGCGACCCGCGCGCCCGCGCCGAAACCCGAGGTGTGAGATGACCAGCCGCCCCGATTCCACGTACCGTCTGCAGATCACCTCGCGCTTCACGCTCGAGGAGGCTGCGAAGGTGACCGGCTACCTGCGCCGGCTCGGTGCGGACTGGGCCTATCTCTCTCCGCTTCTGGCGGCGACGCAGGGCTCGGATCATGGCTATGACGTCGTCGACCACTCGCGCATCGACGAGTCCCGGGGCGGGGCGGCAGGTCTCACCACCTTCTCGGCCGCGGCGCGTGCCGAGGGCCTCGGCATCCTGGTCGACATCGTGCCGAACCACGTCGGGGTGGCCTCGCCGCGGCAGAATCCCTGGTGGTGGGACGTGCTCCGCCTCGGACGCGCTTCGGCCCACGCCATCGCGTTCGACGTCGACTGGGAGCGCGGGCGCGAGAAGGTGCGCCTGGCCATCCTCGGCGGCACTCCGGGCGAGGTGATCGAGCGCGGCGAGATCGTGGTCGACCCGACCCCGGCACCGGATGCCCCCGACGGCACGCTGTCGTATTTCGAGTACGTCCTCCCCCTGGCGCCCGGCACGGGGCGGCTGAGCGACGACCTCACCGCTCTGCTCGGTGCGCAGCACTACGAGCTGCGCCACTGGGAAGACCAGAACGACCAGCTGAACTACCGGCGCTTCTTCGCCGTCTCCGAGCTCGCGGCTCTGCGCGTGGAGCTTCCCGACGTCTTCGCGCAGTCGCACGAGGAGATCGTGCGCTGGATCCGCGAAGGTCTCGCCGACGGCATCCGGGTCGACCACCCGGACGGCCTCGACGACCCGGAGGAGTATCTCGAGCGACTCGCCGACGCCACCGGCGGCGCATACACGCTGATCGAGAAGATCCTCGAGTACGGCGAGGAGCTGCCGCCGTGGTGGCGCACCGACGGCACCACCGGGTACGACGCGCTCGGCGAGATCGACCGGGTGCTGATCGATCCGGCAGGAGTCGACGAGCTCACTGCGCTCGATGCTCGGCTGCGAGACCAGAGCGGCCTTCCCGAGGCGCAGGACTGGCACGATCTCATCCACGACACCAAGCGCGCGATGGCCGACGGGCTGCTGCAGTCGGAGGTGCGCCGGCTGGTGCACGACCTGCCGTTCGGCATCGTCGGCGCGGCGGATACCCTGGCCGAGCTGCTCGCCTGCTTCCCCGTCTACCGCTCCTACCTGCCGGCAGGGTGCGAGCATCTGCGCCATGCGGTCGAGGACGCGAGCCGTCGGCGACCGGATCTGGCATCCGCGATCGACGACCTCGCGCCGCTGCTCGCCGATCCGGCTCTGCCCGTGGCACGGCGGTTCCAGCAGACGTCGGGGGCGATCATGGCGAAGGGCGTGGAGGACACCGCCTTCTACCGGTACACCCGCCTCGGCACCCTGACCGAGGTCGGCGGCGACCCGTCGGTCGCGTCGCTGAGCGTGCCGCAGTTCCACACCGCGCAGCAGCGTCGCCTCGCCGCCTGGCCGTGCTCGATGACGACCCTGTCGACGCACGACACCAAGCGATCCGAAGATGTGCGCGCCCGCCTTGCGGTGCTCGCCGAGGTGCCCGAGCGCTGGTCCGAGGTGCTCGACGAGCTGCGCGGGATCGCGTCGACCGGCCACGGCCCGCTCGACAGCATGCTGTGGCAGGCCGCCGTCGGCGCCTGGCCGATCTCGTCGGAGCGGCTGCTCGCGTACGCGCAGAAGGCCGCCCGCGAGGCGTCCGAATCGACCGCGTGGCAGCATCCGGATGCCGAGTTCGAGAAGGGTCTCCAGGCGATCGCCGAGGCGGCGGACGGTGCCGCGAAGCCGGTTCTGGAGCGCTTCGTGGCGGAGATCATCGGGTACGGGCGGTCGAACTCCCTGTCGGCGAAGGTGCTGCAGCTCACCGGCCCCGGTGTGCCGGACGTGTACCAGGGCACCGAGCTGTGGGATCTGTCGCTCGTCGACCCCGACAACCGCCGGCCGGTGGACTTCGCCGAGCGCGAGCGCATGCTGTCCGAGCTCGACGCTGCCGTCGCGGAGGGCAGCCTGCCCTCGATCGATGACTCAGGAGCGGCGAAGCTGCTGGTGACCTCGCGGGCGCTGCGGCTGCGCCGCGATCACCCCGAGCTGTTCACCGCGTACCGACCCGAGACCGTCGCCGGGCCCGCTGCGTCCCACGCCGTCGCGGTGGACCGCGGCGGTCTGACCGTGGTGGCCACGCGTCTGCCGGTCGGGCTGGAGAGACGCGGCGGCTGGGACGAGACGACCCTGATGCGGTCGGAGATGCCCTCGATCGATGTGCTCACCGGGCGGCGGTTCGCCGGAGGCCCCGTGCGCTTGGCCGAACTGCTCGAGCACTACCCCGTCGCTCTGCTCCGGGAGGTGCGGTGATGGAGGCCAATACGGTGACGAAGGGCGGTGCGGTGATGGACGTATGGGCGCCGCGCGCGTCGCGGATGCGACTGCGGCGGGTTGGCGATGACGGCTCGACGCTCGACGAGCGGGAGATGACGGCGGGTCCCGGCGGCTGGTGGCAGGCCGACGCCGAGCTCGCCGACGGCGAGCGCTACGGCTTCGTGATCGGCGATGGCGATGAGCTGCGGCCGGATCCCCGTTCTCGCAGGCAGCCCGACGGGGTGCATGCCGCGTCGGCGGCGTTCGACGAGGCGGCATTCGCCTGGACCGACGCCGCATGGACGGGACGACAGTTGGCGGGCGGGCTCATCTACGAGCTGCATATCGGCACCTTCACTGCGGCCGGCACCTTCGATTCGGCGATCGAGAAGCTGCCGCACCTCGTCGACCTCGGCGTCACGCACGTCGAGCTGCTGCCGGTGAACGCGTTCAACGGGCAGTGGAACTGGGGGTACGACGGCGTGCTCTGGTACGCCGTGCACGAGGGCTACGGCGGTCCGCGCGGCTATCAGCGCTTCGTCGACGCCGCGCACGCGCACGGCCTCGGCGTGATCCAGGACGTCGTGTACAACCACCTCGGACCGAGCGGCAACTACCTGCCCGAGTTCGGACCCTACCTGCGCGACGGCAGCCGCAACACGTGGGGCGACTCGGTCGATCTCGATCAGACGCCCGTGCGCGAGTACATCATCGAGAACGCCCTGATGTGGCTCCGCGACCGGCACGTCGACGGCTTGCGGTTGGATGCCGTGCATGCCCTGCACGACGACAGCCGCATCCACATCCTGAAGGAGCTCGCCGAGCGCGTCGACGCCCTCTCGGCGCACGAGGGCAGGCCGCTGACCCTGATCGCCGAATCGGACCTCAACGATCCGACTCTGATCCTTCCGCGCGAGGCCGGCGGATACGGACTCACCGCGCAGTGGTCCGACGACTGGCACCATGCGGTGCACGTCGCCCTCACCGGGGAGACCTCAGGATACTACGCGGACTTCGCCGCGCCGGATGCCATCGAGAAGGTCACCGACGGCGGCTTCTTCCACGACGGCACGTTCTCGTCGTTCCGCGACCACGTGCACGGATCCCCCATCCCGCACGAGGTGCCCGCCTGGCGGCTGGTCACCTTCGCGCAGGACCACGACCAGATCGGCAACCGAGCGACGGGCGACCGGCTCAGCGAGACACTCTCCGATGACAGGCTCGCGGTCGCGGCGGTGCTCACGCTGACGGCGCCCGGCACGCCCATGCTCTTCATGGGCGAGGAGTGGGGCGCGTCCACGCCGTGGCAGTTCTTCACCTCGCATCCCGAACCGGAGCTCGGGCGCGCCACGGCCGAGGGACGCATCGCCGAGTTCGCCCGGATGGGGTGGGATGCCGCCGTCGTGCCCGATCCGCAGGACCCCGAGACCTTCCAGCGCTCCAAGCTCGACTGGGACGAGCTCGCATCGCCGGCCCACGCGCAGCTGCTCGACCTGTACCGCCGTCTCGCGGCGCTGCGGCGCGAGTGTCCGGCGCTGACGGAACCGGGCATCCGGGAGCCCTCGGTCGACCTCGTCGTGCCGAGCGATGAGCCGCAGCACCGCGCGTTCCGCATCGATCGGGGCGGCCTGAGCATCCTGATCAACCTGACCTCCGCCGACGTCGCATTCGACGTCGCCGGGGAGGTCCTGCTCGCCACCCGCGAGACCGCGTCGACCGCAGGGCGCACGACGCTGCTCGCGGAGTCGGCGGCGATCATCCGGCGCATGGACTGACCTATCCGACGAGCTTGCCGACGCCCCGGTCAGATGGCGTTCACGTGGCGCAGTTTCGCGATGAACTGCGGAACCTGGACGGTGACCGTGCGCCAGAAGATCTCGTCGTCCATCGCGATGTATCCAGCGTGACCGGCGACGTTCCGAGTGTGCGAGATCCCTTGCCTCTCGATCGCGGTCGCCGCTGACAGGAAGCGTGCGAACCGCTTCTCGTTCTCGAAGAGTGCCGCGAGTCTGATGATCGCCATCGATGCGCGATCGTAGCTTTCCGATCCCTCGAAGAAGCTGCCGCGCCCAGCGGCGACAACCGCGCGCACGCGCAGTTCCACCTTGTCGAGTTCTGCAGTGAACGCGTCGAGATCGCTACCGACTCTCACATCGTCGGGCTGGGCGCGTTCAGCCCGGGGGCGGAAGCTCGCTGAGCCGTCTGTGTTCACAGCGGAACCGCCGTCGCGCGGATGTGCGCCATCTCCGGCCGGTCTCCGCGGTCGACGATGACGTCGGCATCGAAACCGGTGAGGTCGCGAACGGCAGCCACGAACGCTCCCAGTTCGAAACCTGCAGCTGTGGCGTCGAGATCGACGAGAAGATCGATGTCCGAGCCGCGATGGTCGGCACCGCGCGAAACCGAACCGAAGACTCGGATACCGCGAACTCCGAGCTGGTCGCCGATCCGCCGAATCTCCTCACGCTTCAGGGCGAGCGGGACAGAAGGACGGTAGTCCGCTGCGTCGAGCAGCCGATCGAGCATCTCGTTGGAGACGCTACGACGTCCGGATTCCGCCGCGGCGATGTTCGACTGCTGGACGCCGGAGGCCTGGGCGAGCGCGCGCTGGCTCATCCCCGCGTCCTCGCGGGCGAGCCGGATCAGTGTCCCAGCCTTCGCGGTATCGATCATGTCTTCATGATATCGCGGATGATATCTGCTCAGGATGCCTGTTCTCCGACGGCCCCGTCCGCGACTGAGCGAATCGAGCGGGACAGCAGTCAGTACCCAGGTACCGGTCGCTCCGGAAAGCTGCACTCGCGTCCGATGTGGCGCACCCAGCCCCGTTCGTACTGTCGATGACATGCGAAAGGGAAACCAGTGATCTCCGCCGAGGCGCTCGTCAAGCGCTACGGCTCCAGAACCGCCATCGACAGCATCGACTTCACGGTCGAACCGGGCCAGGTGACCGGATTCCTCGGCCCGAACGGCGCGGGCAAGTCCACCACCATGCGCATGATCGTCGGCCTCGATCGGCCCACGTCCGGGTCGGTGCGGGTGAACGGGCGGTCGTACCGCGAGCACGCGGCGCCGCTGCACGAGGTGGGCGTGCTGCTCGACGCGAAGGCCGCCAATCGCGGCCGCACCGCGTACCAGCACCTGCGCGCCATCGCGGCGACGCACGGCATCGGCACCTCCCGGGTGCGGCAGGTGCTCGAGCTGGCGGGCCTCGAGCCGGTCGCCGGCAAGCGGGTGGGCGGGTTCTCGCTCGGCATGGGGCAGCGGCTCGGCATCGCCGCGGCGCTGCTGGGCGACCCGGGCACCGTCATCCTCGACGAGCCGGTCAACGGCCTCGATCCGGAGGGCGTGCGATGGGTGCGCACGCTGATGCGCACCCTCGCCGCCGAAGGCAGGACGGTGCTGCTGTCGTCGCACCTGATGAGCGAGATGTCGCAGACGGCTGACCGGCTGATCGTCATCGGACGCGGCCGGATCCTCGCCGACGGCACCGTCGGCGACGTCGTCACCCAGGTGACCCGTCAGGTCGTCAGGGTTCGCACCCAGGATGGTCCGCGGCTCCTGGCGGCGATCGCCGATGCTCACGTCTCCGTCTCGTCCGCCGGTGACGACGCGTACGAGATCACCGGGATGAGCGCCGAGCTCATCGCGGCCGCAGCCTCGACGGCAGGCATCGTGCTGTACGAGGTCGTGACGTCGTCGGGTTCTCTGGAGGACGCCTATCTCGCCCTCACCGCCGGCGACGTCGAATACCGCTCGACCCTCACCTCGACCGCCCACGACGCAGGAGCAGCCCGATGACCACCATCGACCACAAGCGCGCGACCTTCATTCCCGGCCCTACGAGGCTCACCTTCCGCGGCATCCTCCGCTCGGAGTCCATCAAGCTCATCAGCCTGCGTTCCAACCGGGCGATGCTCGTCTCGATCGTGCTGCTCAGCCTGGCCGTCAGCCTCGCGCTTGCGGTGACGATGGCCGACGCGGGGGTTCCTGACCTGCCGTCCGTCGGGTTCATGCTCGATGAGATCACTCTCGGCACCGTGCTGTTCGGCCAGCTGGTCGCCGTCGTGCTGGGCGTGATGGCGATCAGCGGCGAGTACGCGAGCGGCTCGATCCAGCCGACCATGATCGCCGTGCCCACGCGCACACCGGTGCTGCTGGCCAAGGCGTGCGTGGTGTTCGTGGCTGCCACAGCCACCGGACTCGTCGGCGCGTTCGGCTCGTGGGCAGTGACCCTGCCGTTCTTCGATGCCCTGGGACTGGCGGTCGGATTGACGGCACCCGGCGTCCTGCCGGCGCTCGTCGGCGCCGCGGTCTATCTGGGCCTCTCGGCTATCCTCGGGTTGGGCATCGGCGCGCTGCTGCGAGCTGTCGCACCCAGTGTGGCCGGGGCGGTCGTCCTGACGCTGCTGATGCCGGTGGTGCTCTCTGCGCTGCCCGCCTCGCAGACGGTGCGCAACATGCAGCTGCTGACCATGTCGAAGGCGGGAGACGCCATGAGCAACGCCCCCGAGAATCAAGGAGCGCTCGTGAACCTCGTCGACGGATACATCAGCTGGGGTGCGGGCTGGATGATCGCCGCAGCATGGGCGCTCGTGTTCCTGGTGCTCGGGATCCTGCGCCTGCGCAAGGGGGACGTCTGAACACCGCACCGGTCGGTCTGCGCGGCGCCTCGCCGGAGGCGCCGCGTCCGGCGCGCCGGTTCTCGATCACGGATGCCGTGCTGCTGGGCCTGTACCTCAGCGCAGCCATCACGATGGCCGCGCTCTCGCTGGAGCCGCCCTTCGTCACGCCGCTGTGGGCGCTGGTCGCGCTCGGGGTGGGCGGGTCCCTCGTGCTGGTGATGCGGCACCGGCATCCCGCCGCCGCCTTCGCCGGCGCGATGGCCCTCGCCGTGGCATCGACTGCGTTCGGGTCGGGCGCCGAGGGGATGCTGGCGGTGGGCGCGATGTATCTGGTCGGGCTGCGGGCACGGCCGGCCACGGCCTGGGCAGCGCTGGGCGTGGCGCTGCTGCTGGCGGCGGCGGGTGCGAGCGCCCTCGCTCTGCGCGGCACGCGGCTGCCGCCCATGCTGGGCTCCGCGCCCCCGCTCGACCCGCGTGACACCCTGCTGGACTGGTTGAACTTCTTCAGCCTGGTCGCCGCGCTGCTCGTGATCACGACGCTGCTGGGCATCAACGCCGGCCACCGTCGGCGCCAGCTCGGCGAGCTCCGGCATCGCGCCGAGCAGCTCGCGCGAGAACGCGACCAGCAGGCCGAGACGGCTCGCGCGCAGGAGCGCGAGCGCATCGCCCGTGAGATGCACGACGTGATCGCGCACAGCCTGACCGTGATGATCGCCGTGTCAGACGGCGCGCGCCTCGCCGCCGACGAGAAGCCGCAGCAGGCGAAGGAGGCGATGGGCCGGGTTGCCGAGACCGGACGCAGAACTCTCGGCGAGGTGCGACGACTGCTCGCGACCGTGCGCGCGGATGACGCCGAGCCCCCAGTGCCGCACGCTCCGCAACCCGACGCCGCTCGGCTGCCCTCGCTCGTGCAGGAGTTCGCTGCTGCCGGCCTGCCGGTGCGGCTCACCGTCACGGGCCGCGCGCCTGCCGACCCCGCGCTGGGGCTGACCGTGTACCGGATCGTGCAGGAATCGCTCACCAACTCCCTTCGACACGGCAGGGAGATCCGCTCCGTGGAGGTCGACGTGGCGTGGGAGGACGGTGAGGCGAGAATCGTCGTGCAGGACTTCTCGGCCGCGGCGCAGCTGCTGCCTGCCGGCGAGCGCTCGCCGGGCCGCGGCCTGGTGGGCATGCAGGAGCGCGTCGCCCTGTACGACGGCGACATCGAGACAGGCCCGCATGCCGGAGGGTGGCGGGTGTCCGCTCGCCTTCGCTGGCACGAACGGGGAGAGGGAGAATGACGAACGACATCCGGGTGCTTCTCGTCGACGACCAGGAGCTTGTGCGCTACGGCTTCCGGCTCATGCTCGATGCGACGCCCGGCATCGTGGTCGTCGGCGAGGCCGACGACGGCGAACGGGCGATCGGGGCGGCGGAGCGACTGCATCCGGATGTGATCCTGATGGATGTCCGGATGCCCGGCACCGACGGCATCGAGGCGACCAGGCGGATCCTCGCCCGCCGACCTCGCACGCGCATCCTCGTGCTCACCACCTACGACCTCGACGAGTACGCCTTCGCGGCGCTGCGCGCAGGTGCGGCGGGCTTCCTGCTCAAGGACACTCGCCCTGAGCAGCTCATCGCGGCGATCCACGCGGTGCATGCCGGCGACGCGGTCGTCTCACCGCGGATCACCGCGCATCTGATCGCGACCGCAGCACCGCACCTCGGTGGTCGGCAGACGGACGACGTCGAGAGCACCCTCGCCGATCTCACCGCCCGAGAGCGCGAGATCTTCATGCTGATCGGCCAGGGACGGACGAACGGCGAGATCGCCGCAGTCCTGCATCTGAGCGATTCGACGGTGAAGGCCCACGTCGGCCGCGTGCTGTCGAAGCTCGAGCTGCGCAACCGGGTGGATGCCGTGATCCGCGCCTACGAGCTGGGCGTGGTCGGGCGCTGAGCGACGTCGGACCTCCGTGACATGAGGTCCTGCCGGGGCGTGAGAAGCCGCGTCAGCCGATGTCCTTCTGGAGCTTCGCGACCGTATCTGCGTAGTTCATGCGGATGACGGGAAGCTGGAGCTTGTTCGTCCCCGCACGTATCCGTGCTCGATGGTGCGCGCCATCACGTAGCCGGCCTGTGTGACACCCTGTTCCGCGGTCGGGTTGTGGTGACCATATGGGTAGGCCACTACCTCTTTGCTGCCGAGAATGCGCGCTGATTCCTCCAGGTCGGCGGCGACCTCATCGGCAGAGAGGTTGACCATCCGGCCCTTGCCGTCGTCTCCGGCTCGGTGCATGTCGCTCGTGTGCGAGCGCTGCAGGACGAACGGTGACGGCGTGGCGTCCTGGCGGGCAGATGTGATCACGAATGACGTCGTGAGGAGCTGCCGCTCGGTCACGATCGGCACAGCCAGCTCGAGCCAGGTCGGATCCGCGTCGTCGTCGGTGATGATGAGCGAATGCCGAGGCAGGAACAGCCTGCCGTCGATGAAGGCATCCAGCTCATCCCACGTGGGCAGGTAGAACTCCTGCGCTGCCACGTAGTCCATCTGCGCCCTGAAGTCCTCGACGTACACGAAGTTGCCGCGCAGCCATCCGGACTCGCCTTCGGGCTTGGTGGTGAACTGGTGGTACATCAGGATCGGAACCTTCGCGGCGGTCGCAAGATTCTGCTCGGGCGTGGTCCACGCTGCATAGAGCGTGCTCTCGTGGTCGACGCAGGCGGCCAGCTGCGACCCGTTCACACGGTCCGTCTGCACCTGAGCCTGCGCTGTCTCGGGCGTCGGATACCAGCCGGCGAACACCGCGCCCGCACGCTCAGGGATGGGCAGCCCGGAGTACAGCGCCCCTTCCGTCTGCAGCATCAGTGTCAGCTCGACGCCCTCGCTGAAGAACGTCACCGCGCAGGCGGTGGCAGGGTCGGGGGCGTCCTTCAGAAGCTGCTGAGCGGGGGTCAGCGGAGTCGGAGTCGGAGTAGGCGTGGGTGCGATGGTCGTCTGGATCGCTTCAGGCAGGTCCTGTGCACCGCCCGCGAGAGCGCGCGCGGAGGCGATGGCGATGACGGCGATGAGCGCGGCCGCGAGAATCGCGATCAGGCCGATCAGGAAGGGCCGACGACGGGCGGCCTTCGACGGGACACGGGGTCCGCGCCCGCTCGATGATTCTGCGCTCACGAAGCCTGAGTGTATCGACGGAATCAGCCAACCCTGGGACTTCGCGATCCCTCGTCAGCCCGCGTCGACGACGCCGGTCCTGATGCCCCACAGCACCGCCTGCAGGCGGTCACGGGCTGCGGTCTTCTGCAGGATGCCGGCGAGGTGGTACTTCACCGTCGTTGGCTCCACATAGAGGCGGTCGGCGATCTCGGCGTTCGACAGCCCCTCGGCGAGAAGCTTGAGCACGTCGAGCTCCCGCTCTGTGAGCGGAACCCCGGCGACCCCGGCTGGTGCACTGCTCGCGCGTCGACGCTCACCGAACTCGCGCAGGATGCGGCGGGTCAGTCGGTGATCGAGGGTTCCGTCTCCGGCGGCTACGGAACGGACGGCGGCGAGCAGGGTGTGCTCATCGGCGCCTTTGAGAAGGAAGCCGGCGGCGCCGGCCTCGAGCGCGGCGAAGACGTCGGCGTCGACGTCGAACGTGGTGAGGATGAGCACGTCGGTGTGCAGAGTCGTGTCTGCGACGATCTCACGAGTGGCCGAGATGCCGTCCATGCGCGGCATCCGGATGTCCATGCACACCACATCGGGGCGGAGGTCGCGAACGAGTCGCACGGCGTCGGCGCCGTCGACCGCCTCTCCGACCACCTCGATGTCGGGCTCGGCTCCGAGGATGACGGCGAGACCGGCACGGACGACGGCCTGGTCGTCGGCGATGACGACGCGGATCACGCGGCGCTCCGTCCGTCGAAGGGGATGCGCAGATGATTGGTCCACCCGCCGGAGTCATCCGGTCCTGCCGACAGCTGCGCGTCGATCAGCTGAGCGCGCTCGGCCATGCCGGAGAGGCCATAACCGGCGGCAGGTCTCTCGGCCGTCGTTCGCGTGCCACCTTCGGCGGACGGCTCGTTTCGGACGGTGATGTCCACGGCCTCCGCTCCGAACCGCACGGTCACAGCGCAGACCGCACCGGGCGCGTGCCTGGCGGCGTTGGCGAGGGACTCCTGCACCATCCGGTGCGCGGTGGTCTCGGCGAGCGCGCCCAGCGGATGCGCGTGGCCGGACGAGGCGAGTTCGACGCGCTGGCCCCGTTCCCGCGCGTCGTCGACAAGAGCTGCGATCCCTGCGATAGTGGGCACCGGGCTCGGAGCACCGGATAGCCCGTCATCATCGTCGCTGCGCAGCAGCCCGACCGCCCGCCTGAGGTCGGCGAGGGCGATGCGGGCGTCGTTCTGAACCGTCTGCATCATCTCCCGCGCGCGGTCGATGTCGCTGCGGGTGAGCGCCGTGGCCGCCTGAGCGCTGACGATGATCCCCGAGAGGTGGTGTCCGGCGATGTCGTGGAGCTCTCGCGCAAGTGCCTCACGCTCGGCACGCACCTCGCGCTCGGCGCGCTCGCGCCGCTCGTGTTCAGCCATTCGCGCCTGCTCCTGCAGGGCACCGGCGAGGCGCTCGCGGCCGCGGAAGTACTCCGCGGCGGCTGCGGGAGCCGCGAACTGCAAGGCGACGCGTGCGATGACGGTGATGATCAGGACGAGCAGCGATTCGCGCGACCCGAAGAGCAGCGCGCCGGCACCGACGAAGGTGGTCACCAGCGCACCGGCGGCGAGCGCCACCAGCGACGCCTTTCGAGGGCTGCGCCGAGCCAAGCCGTAAGCGGCCAGGATCACTCCGAGCGACCCGACCCCCAGCTCCCCCGCCGAGGTCGCCAGGATCACCGCGTCGAGAAGCACCGTTCCCGCGAACACGGCGACCGGCGCGCGCAGGCGGAAGAAGAGGAGCACGGCCTGCAGTGCCACCAGGCCGGCGTGCACGTACGGCGGAACATCACCGGGCACGGCGGCAGGAAGCTCGGCGATCCACAGGTCCGCGCCGAGGTAGCCGATCGCGGCCGCGAGGACGAGCACCGGCGGGATCGCCCGGCGCACGGGCTTGCCATGCAGGAGGGGGTGCGCCGCAGGGGACATGACTTCAGTCAACCACGCCGGAGCTCGCCTCTTTCGGGAGGCGAGCTCCGACGCGGATCGGGGTCTGCTCACCGGTCGCACAGCGTCTCGTCCAGTGCCTCGACGACGATCCGATACTGCTCGAGCAGCACGTCTTCGTCGTCCGGAGAGACCACTGCCCAGGGCAGCGCGGTGACCGCGATCGTCGCAGCCGTGCCGTCCGGCGCGACCGCGTTGCGCGTCTGCGTGCCGGGGATGTCGCCGCCATGCCCCCACGCGAACCCACCGCAGCTGAGTGGGTAGCGCTGCAGACCGAGGCCGTACTCCGCCTCGGGCCACAGCTCGTCGCCGGCGGGGACGGTGGTCTGCATCGTCTCGAGCGCCTCATCGCTCAAGAGCTCGCCGTTCAGCAGCGCCAGCATGAAGGTGTTGAGCTCGGCCGGGGTCGACACCATGGCTCCGGCTGACCAGGCGAAGGACGGGTCCAGGGCGGAGATGTCGCGCAGCTTCCCGGGAACGTCGGCGTGATAGCCGACCGGATGCGCTCCGCGGAGATCGCGCTCGCCGGGGGAAGGGAAGTACGTGTGCTCGAGGCCCAGCGGTCGCACGATGCGCTCATCGATCTGCTCGGCGAGCGCACGATCCGTGACCGCTTCGATCAGCAACCCGAGAACGACGTAGTTCGTGTTGCTGTACTCCCACTTCTCCCCCGGGGCGAAAACGGCCGGACGAGCGAGGGCGATGTCGAGCATCTCCCGGGGAGAGACGTACTTCTCCTGCGCACCGAAGGCGTCGGCCGCGATCTGGTCGGCGTACTCGGGCAGACCTGTGGTCTGCTGCAGCAGCTGGTGCACGGTGGTGACAGAACCGTCGATACCCGCTCCCTCGATCAGGCCGGGGAGGTATGCGTCGATCGGGGCCTGCAGGTCGACGAGACCCTCGTCGACGAGCTGCAGCACGATCGTCGAGACGAACATCTTCGTGTTGCTGGCGATCCGCACCTCTGCGTCGAGCGGAGGCGCTTCGCCGGTCGAGATGTCGCCTGCGCCGGCGACGGCGCTCTGCACCTCTCCGTCAGGTGAGGTGACGGATGCCAGTACGCCGGGGTAACCGGCATCCACCAGCGACTGCAGCCTGGTCTCGAGAGCAGTTGCGGAGGTCGGGTCCGCAGAGGCCGGCGGGCGATCGACGCCACGGAAGAGGGCTCCGGCGATGATCGCTCCGCCGACGAGCACGGCGGCGGCCAGGATCGCGATGACGGTTCTGGCCCTGGTGCGAATGGCCGGGTTGCGGGGTGTGGTGTCATTCATGATGCGTCCTTTCCGGTCGGAGGGTCAGAGGTCGCGCCGCGTGAGGGCGACGGATGCCGCGACGAGAGCCGCTGCGAAGAGAGCGGCGAAGGCGACCAGCGCCGCACCGGGGTTCATATCAGCCGATCCGCCATGGATGACGTTCTGCGCGAGGGCGACGGGGAGGAACTGCATCCAGACAGGAGCGCCGCCGGTGATCAACGAGGTCGTCGCGGCGAGGAGGGGCTCGGCGAAGAGGACCGACAGTGCGGTGATGACGCCGGCGAGCTGCGTCCGTACGAGGATGCCGAGAGCGAGGCCGACCAGGGCGAGGCCGGCGACCGCGACGACACCGCGACCCAGCGTGGCGACCGCATCGCCGATGTGTGCAGTGAAAGGGGTCCCGGACGTCGCGAGCGCCACGAGCAGGGCGGCGAGGCTGACGATCGCCATGACGGCGCCGATGACCAGGCCGGCCAGTCCCACAGCGGCGGCCTTGCCGACGACGATCCGGCTGCGTCGCGGTGAGGCGAGAGCTGCGCCGACCATGCCGCCGTATCGGTCGTCGCTCGTGCCGGCGAGAGTGCCGAGCAGCACGACGGCGAGCACCGCGATGCCGATCGAGCCGCCGCCCATCGAGGCGCCGAGTGGGTTGAGTGCGTCGAGCTGGGCCGCAGCGGATGTCAGGTCGAGCATCGGCAGGTCGGGTCCGAGCTCCGCGGCACCGGGGCCGATGTCACCGCGGGCCAACGCGGGGAGCACGGTGACGAAGGCGAGCTGCGTGATGATGAGGCCGACGACCGCGACGAGAGCGCTGACCTTCGTGGCGGTGGTCGTGATCAGTCCGAGGAGTTCTGCGCGGAACATCAGCGCACCCCCGCGGTTCCGGTGACCTGGAGGTAGTAGCCCTCGAGGTCGCCACTCGCGGCGGCGACCGCCTCGGCGAGCGTGATGTCGGCGACGACCCGCCCCTCGGCGATGACGACGATGTCGTCGGCGATGTCCTGCACATCGGAGAGCTGGTGCGACGACAGCAGCACCGTGCCGCCGGCATCCGCGAATGCCCGCAGGCGGTCTCGCAGCCAGCGCATGCCGGCCGGGTCGAGGCCGTTGGAGGGCTCGTCGAGCACGAGAAGCTTCGGCTCGCCGAGGAGCGCCGCGGCGATCGCGATGCGCTGCTTCATGCCGAGGGAGTAGCCGCCGGACCGGCGGTCCGCGGCGGCGGTCATGCCCACTTCGGCGAGGACGATCTCGACTCGTTCGGGCGGGATGCCGGCGCGGCCGGCCGCGATGCGGAGATGCTGCCGTCCCGTGCGGGCGGGGTGCAGGCCGCCGGCGTCGAGCACGGCGCCGACCAGCGTGGCGGGTCGCTCGAGGTCGCGGTAGGCGCGCCCGAAGACCAGCGCCTCGCCCCGGTCCGCTGCGACGAGCCCGAGGAGCAGCCGGATCGTGGTCGTCTTGCCGGCGCCGTTGGGCCCGAGCAGGCCGACGACCCTGCCGGATCCGACGGTGAAGCCGACCCCGTCGACGCGAGGGTGGTCGTGGAAGGACTTGTGCAGTCCGCGCGCCCGAAGCGGCGGGGAGGTGGAGATGTTCATGTCTCCAGCCTCATCAGGGCGGCCCTCCCGCGCCCCGGCCGGCCGCACGGGATCCCCCTGTCCGAAAGAACAGTCCGGAGAGGAATCGAATCTTCGTGATCAAACCGTTGCATTCGTTACCGCGCCGTTATATGCTCATCACACGGTGAATGTTAGCTGTGGCATCCACCGCATGTGATTGCAGGACTCTCTTTGGTGCAAGGGACAAGGGCCGGTCGGAAGCCTCTCCGACCGGCCCTTACTGCTGCCGCCGGTCGTCGGTGCGCGACAGTACGCTGAGTGCATGACCGACCGCGAGCTCGCCCTGCAGGCGTGGGAGAGCCTGTTTCGCGCGCAGCACCAGCTGCTCGCGGAGATGGCCGTCGACTTCGAGGGGTCCGCCCTCGCGCAGGTCGAGTACGACGTGCTGCTCACCGTCGTCCGCGCACCGGAGATGACCTCGCGACTGCGCGACATCACCGCCAGGTCGCTGATCAGCCAGCCCAGCGTCTCGAGGCTCATCGACCGCATGGTCACGCGCGGTCTCATCAGTAAGGCGGTCGATCCCGAGGACGGTCGCGGAGCGGTGATCACGGCGACGGATGCCGGAGCCAAGGCCTTCCGCCAGCTGGCGACGGTGCACGGGCGCACCATCGCCGAGAAGATGTCTCCCCTCGACGACGCCGAGCTTGCGACGCTGCTGCGACTCACGCAGAAGCTGCGAGGAGTGTGACGGCCGAGACTCTGGCAGGGTGTACCTGAAACCTACAAGGGGGAAGGAAGGTCACCATGGAGATCGCCGGAGCAATCGGCATCCTGGTCATCATCGGAATCGCGGTCGTCGCCGCGATCGTCATCGCACTGATCCTGCTGCTGTTCGCTCGCAGCTGGATCAAGGTGGCCCGAGCCGACGAGGCGCTCGTCATCTCGGGTCGCAAGCAGAAGGTGCAGCGGGCGGTCATCAACGCCGACGGCAGCACCAGCTCGGAGATGGCCGAGTCGCCGGTCACGGTGATCGTCAACGGAAAGTCGCTGGTCAACCCGATCACGCAGCGCCACGAGATCATCTCGCTGCGCTCGCGTCAGGTGCTGCTGAACGCCGAGGCTCAGTCGCTGGACAGCGTGACCTTGAATGTCGACGGCGTCGCGATCGTCAAGATCGGCTCCGACCCGCTCTACGTGCGCCGCGCCGCCGAGCGCTTCGCCTCGCAGGACAAGGCGATCGAGCAGTTCACCACCGAGCAGCTCGAGGGCGCGCTGCGCGGCATCGTCGCCACCCTGTCGGTCGTCGAGCTGATGCGTGAGCGCAAGAAGTTCTCCGACCAGATCGCCGCCGACGTCTCCAGCGAACTCGCCGATCAGGGACTCATCCTCGACTCGTTCCAGATCAAGGGCATCACCGACAAGGTCGGCTACATCCAGTCGCTGGGCGCGCCCGAGATCCAGGCGAAGCGCCAGGCCGCCGAGATCTCGCAGACCAACGCCGACCGTGCGATCAACCAGAAGAACATCGCGAACAACGAGGCGAACCTGATCGAGCAGACCGCACTCGACACCAACACGGCCAACGCCAACGCCGGCATCGGCCGCGCGCGCGCCGAGGCCGAGCAGGCCGAGTACCTGGCCCGCGCACAGGCCGAGCAGGCCGTCCTGCAGCAGCAGGCCGAGAACAAGCAGGCCCAGCTGGACGCCGACGTGAAGCGCGTTGCCGACGCGCAGCGGTACGAAGCCGAGACCCGCGCGCAGGCCGAGCTCTTCACCCGTGAGAAGGCCGCCGAGGCTGCCGCGATCGAGCAGATCAAGCAGGCCGAGGCCCGCACCCGCATCGCCGAGCAGCAGGCTCAGGCCGACAGGGCTCGCGCGGCCGGTGAGGCCGCCGCGGCCGAGGCCAAGGCCAACGGTGACGCCAACGCGCTGCGCGCCCAGGCGGACGCGGAAGCTGCGGCCCGGCGCCTGCGCGCCAACGCCGAGGCAGAGGCGATCCGCGCTGAAGGAGAGGCGCGTGCCGCCGCCGTCGAGGCCGAGGCCAAGGCCATCGCCTCCAACCAGGAGGCATTCCTGTCGCAGCGCGTGCTCGAGGTGCTGCCGTCGATCATGGCCGAGTTCGCCAAGGGCTACTCCGCCATCGGCAACGTGTCGATCATCGGCGGCAACGGCGAGGACGGCGCGTCCAGCGTCATCGGCAGCGACAACGCCAAGGCGATGCGCTCAGTGTTCGACAGCGTGAGCGCCGCGACCGGTCTCGACCTCGCCGCGATCATCCAGGGCCAGGCCGTCGGTCGCGGTTTCGGTGCGGGTGTCGCGCAGGCGACGGATGCCTCGCCTTCGGCATCCTCGTCCGCCGGCACGACGACGGCCATCGTCGAGCGCACCCTCGACGACCGGGCCGAGCCCGACGCCGGCGCGTAACCCACCACTCTCGAAGAGCCGTCTCGCCCAGAGGCGGCTCTTCGCGTCTCCCCGCCGCATACAGCCGGCGTCCGAGGTCACTTTCGTACGGTTTCCGCGCCGCAGGCGTGCACAATCGACCCCGCACAGGCGTGTCGGCTCGCTGTCTGTCAGCGGGGCAGACTGGAACCGTGACCTCCCGCCCGTTCGATCTCGCCCGCATCGGCTCCGGACTGTCATTCGCAGCGGCCTTCGAAGATGTCGAACGCGCGCTTGACACGAGCACCGCGCTGGTCATCAGCGCACCGCCGGGCACGGGCAAGACGACGCTCGTGCCACCCCTGCTGGCATCCCGCCCCCGCGGACGCGTGATCGTCACGCAGCCGCGACGGGTCACCGCGCGCGCTGCCGCCCGCCGCCTCGCCGAGCTCGACGGCTCACCGCTCGGCGGTCGCGTCGGCTTCACGGTCCGCGGCGAGCGCAGGACCAGCCCTGAGACGCGCGTCGAGTTCGTCACGGCGGGAGTCCTCCTGCGCCGAATGCTCGATGACCCGGGCCTCGACGGCATCGACGCCGTCATCATCGACGAGGTGCACGAGCGAGCACTCGAGACCGATCTGCTGATCGGGCTGCTCGGCGAGGTGCGCGAGCTGCGTGACGACCTCACGCTGGTCGCGATGTCCGCCACACTCGACGCCGAGCGGATCGCCTCCGTGATCAGCACGGACAGGGCACCGGCG
The DNA here is from genome assembly GCF_044748505.1 of Microbacterium sp. NPDC089987. Classification (NCBI taxonomy): domain Bacteria; kingdom Bacillati; phylum Actinomycetota; class Actinomycetes; order Micrococcales; family Microbacteriaceae; genus Microbacterium; species Microbacterium sp. NPDC089987. Next base: position 140,492 of record NZ_JBIVGE010000001.1, on the reverse strand, counting down.
CCGATCGTCGACCACCGCGTCCCCGCGCATCCGCTCACCCAGCGATGGGCTCCGAGCTCCGCGCCACGGCTCGACGAGCGCGGCGTCACCCGGTCGTTCCTCGATCATGTGGCAGGCACAGCGGCATCCGCCGCCCGCGATCTCGTCCGCGAAGTGCCGGATGCCGACGCTCTCGTCTTCGCGCCCGGAGCGCGCGAGGTCGCCGAGATCGCACGCCTCATCTCCGACCTGGCGCCCGACTTCGACGTGCGCGAGCTGCACGGGCAGCTGCCGTCGTCCGTCCAGGACGCGGTCATCCGCGGCCGCGACGCCGACAACCGGCCGCGCATCGTCGTCACCACTTCACTCGCCGAGTCATCATTGACCGTGCCGGGCGTGCGGCTCGTCGTCGACAGCTGCCTGGCCCGGCAGCCGCAGCGCGATGCCGCTCGCGGCATGACCGGGCTGGTGACGACAGCGGCGTCGCGTTCGTCGTGCGTGCAGCGCGCCGGACGCGCGACGCGACAGGGGCCGGGCACGGTCGTGCGGTGCGTGGATGAGCGCACGTACGCCGCCGCCCCGGCTCGCCCTGCCCCCGAGATCGCGACGGCCGACCTCGCCGATGCCGCCCTGCTGCTCGCGTGCTGGGGCGCACCGGGCGGCGCGGGCATGAGGTTCATCGACCCGCTGCCGGCGGACAGCCTGAGCGACGCGACGGAGGTGCTGCGTGCCCTCGGTGCGATCGACGACGAGGGACGCGCGACCGCCGAGGGACGCGCGCTCGCACGCATCCCGACGGATCCGCGCCTCGCCCGGGCGCTGCGCGACGGATCGGCACTCGTGGGCGCACGGGCGGCTGCCGAGGTCGTCGCGCTCGTCGGCGACGACATCCGCCTCGGCGATGCCGACATCGCCTCGGCTCTCTCGGCACTGCGGCACGGCCGAGGTCCCGACGCGCAGCGGTGGGCCCGCGAGGTCGACCGCCTCGTGCGCCTCGTGCCGTCGGGTCGCTCCCCGGTCGGAGCAGGGCACGGGGTCGGTCTCGTCGTCGCGCTCGCTTTCCCCGGACGGATCGCCAAGCGGGTCGAGCGCTCGTCTCACGGAGCGACGTTCCTGCTGGCATCCGGAACACGAGCGGGGATCAGCGGCCCGCTCGCCGACGCCGAGTGGCTCGCCGTCGCGGATGTCGCACGAGCATCCGGCCGCATCGCCGCCGGCTCAGGCGCGGTGATCCGCGCCGCCGCGGCCCTCACCGAGCGGCAGGTCGAGCGCGCCGCCGACCATCTCATCACCGACCGCGTCGAGGCGCAGCTGATCGACGGCCGGATCAGCGCCCGTCGCGAGCGGCGGGTCGGGGCGATCGTCCGCTCGTCCGTGCCGGTTCGAGCGTCTGCTGCTGAGGGTCGGGATGCCGTGCAGCGCGCGCTCCGCGCCGACGGCCTCGAGGTGTTCACCTGGTCGGGCCTGGCCGATGAGCTGCGCCGACGGATGGCGCTGCTGCACCGCGAACTCCGCGAGCCCTGGCCCGACGTCTTCGACGATGCCTTGCTGGCGCGCCTTGCGGACTGGCTCGATCCCGAGGTCACGGCCCTCGCCAGCGGCACCCCCGCGAATCGCATCGACCTCGCCGGCCCGCTGCGCCGGCTGCTCCCGTGGCCGGCCGCCGCCGAGTTCGATGCTCTCGCGCCCTCGCTGCTCGAAGTGCCCAGCGGCTCGCGCATCCGGATCGCGTACCCCCCACTCGATGAACCCGAGGGGCAGCCCGTCGTCGCCGTCAAGCTGCAGGAGTGCTTCGGCTGGGCCGAGACCCCGCGGCTCGTCGGCGGACGCGTGCCGGTGCTGTTCCACCTGCTGTCGCCCGCCGGGCGGCCGCTCGCGGTGACCGGCGACCTCGCCTCGTTCTGGTCAGGACCCTACGCGCAGGTGCGAGCGGAGATGCGGGGTCGCTATCCCAAGCATCCGTGGCCCGAGGATCCTTGGGTTGCCACCGCCACCCGCCACACCAGCCGGCGCGCGGCTCGCGAGTGAGCCGCCGAGTCAGCACTCGATGACGTTCACCGCGAGGCCGCCCTCGCTGGTCTCCTTGTACTTCGTCGACATGTCGAGACCGGTCTGGCGCATGGTCTCGACCACGGCATCCAGCGAGACGTAGTGGTGACCGTCGCCGCGCAGCGCGAGACGCGCGGCTGTGACGGCCGTCGATGCGGCGATCGCGTTGCGCTCGATGCACGGGATCTGCACGAGCCCGCCGATCGGATCGCAGGTGAGACCCAGGTGGTGCTCCATGGCGATCTCGGCGGCGTTCTCGATCTGCCGCACGGTGCCGCCCATCACCGCGGTGAGGCCGCCTGCCGCCATCGCACAGGCCGACCCGACCTCGGCCTGGCAGCCGCCTTCGGCGCCCGAGATCGACGCGTTCGCCTTGAACAGCGAGCCGAGTGCGGTGGCGGTGAGCAGGAACCGGCGGATGCCGCGGCGCCGGTTCGCGTCGGCCACGGCGGCGTCGTCACCGTCCGGGGAGGCCGGGCCCTTCGACAGGCTCAGGGACCCAGAGGAGGCCGACGAGTTGTCAGACGAGCGGAAGCCGAGCAGGGCGCTGCCGACGAGCTCACCGTGCGGAGTGACCGCGTTGCCGACGCCCAGACCGGAGTCGGCGAGGAAGCGCCACCAGTACATGGCGACAGCGGGCAGGATGCCGGCCGCACCATTCGTGGGTGCAGTGACGACGCGCCCACCGGCCGCGTTCTCCTCGTTCACGGCGAGAGCGAAGGCGCCCAGCCATTCGCCGGGCAGGGCGGCATGCCCGTCGGCTTCCGCAGCCTCGAGCTGCTGGCGGATGTCGCCCGCGCGGCGCTTCACCTTCAGGATGCCCGGCAGCGTGCCCTCCGAATGCAGCCCCGCGTCGACGCACGACGCCATGGCATCCCAGATCGCGTCGAGGCCGGCCGCGACCTGTTCTTCGGTGCGCACCGCCATCTCGTTCGCGCGAGCGATCTCGGCGATCGACATGCCCGTCTCGTCGCACAGCGCGAGAAGCTCTTCGGCTGTGTCGTAGGGGTACGGCTGCGGGGCCACGGTGACCCGTGCGTCTTCGCCGTCGCGGCGGATGAACCCTCCGCCGACCGAGTAGTACGTCTGCTCGAGCACCGCAGCTCCCTCGGCGTCGAGCGCGTGCAGGGTCATCGCGTTGGGGTGACCGGGCAGGCGAGTGCGCGGGACGAAGGCGATGTCGTCCTTCACGAACGGAATGCGGTGCTCCCCCGCCAGCAGCAGGTCGCGCTCCTCGGGCCAGCGGCTCCAGAGCTCGCGCACGTCAGCGGGCTCGCAGGTCTCGGGGTGCAGCCCCTGCAGGCCGGCGACCACGGCATCCGGGGTGCCGTGGCCGAGCCCGGTCGCTCCCAGTGAGCCGAACAGCTCGCACCGAACGCGGGCGACGCCGCGGAGCAGCCCCTCGGCGCGCAGCCGATCGGCGAAGTCGACGCCGGCGCGCATCGGCCCCACGGTATGCGAGCTCGACGGCCCCACACCGATGGAGAACAGATCGAAAGCCGAGACGTACGCAGTCACCTCTCCAGCCTACGTCCGAGGCCGGCCTTCCGGGCCGCTGGGAGACCCCCAGAGGAAAGGCGAAACCCCCGCCGCTCTCGCGACGGGGGTTTCACTACTGTCTCAACACAGTGTGCGCCCCGAGGGACTCGAACCCCCAACCTTCTGATCCGTAGTCAGATGCTCTATCCATTGAGCTAGGGGCGCAGGGCCCGCTCAGCGGGCCGAAGAACAGCCTACAACACGTTGCGCCGAGAAGCGAATCGGGTCAGACCCGGCTCACGCCCGGCGTGTCCAGAGGGTGCGCTTGCCGTCGCGCTCCCCCCGCGAAGGGTCCTTCTCCGCCGCCTTCTCGGCCGCTTTCTCGCGTTTGCGGCGGGCACGCTGCTCCGACGACAGTGCCTGCAGATCGACGAGCTTGAGCGCCTGCATCCGCGCCTCTCGCATCTGCTCGTACTCGGGATCCTGATCCGCCCGCATCCCCTCGACGCGCAGTCGGCGGTCGAGGTTGCTGCGCACATCGGCCCATGCGGCCGCTCTCGCCTCTTCGACGAGCGCGCGCAGCGCCTCGGGGTCTTCGGTCATCTCGCGCAGATGGGTGGCGACCCCGAGCGACTGCTTGGCGCGACGGCGCAGATTGCGCACGTCGCGATCACGGTAGTCGTGGGTGCCGTGCGGGTCGGAGTGCCTGCCGCGCGCCCGCTTGCGAAGTGCAGTGAGGTGCTCAGCGGCCTGTTCGGACTCGTCGGCCATCGCCCGCAGCGCGACCCGGGCCTCGTCCATGTAGTGGTCGATCTCGAAGGTGCCTCCCTGCGCGATCGTCCCGACCAGGATCTGGTTCTTCACGGTCAGCCGAACGGCCGCCGTGGCGATCGCTACGCCCTCGGCGACGGCATCAGCTGTTCGTCCCACGAGTACCTCCCGAATCGAGCGTACCGGCACCCCACCGACAGCGGTGGGGCGGATTCACGCGGGCGGAGTGGATGCCCCGAAAAGCCGCTCGTGAGCTGCCGCCCTTCCCTCGGCCAGATGCTCCGGGATCAGCCGCCGCAGCGCCTCGACATCGCGCGCGCGGATCGCGTCGAGGATCTCGCGGTGCGTGGATGCCATGTCGGCGAGACCGTCGTGCTGCCCGAACAGCCATCGCAGCCGGGTGACGAGAGAGCTCGCCAGTTCGACGAGCATGGCGTTCTGAGACAGCCGCACGACGGCCATGTGGAACGCCGTCGACGCCTGCCGTGCCCCTTCGACGTCGCCCAGCGCCGCCGCAGCCGCCTCCTGAGTGACCAGCGACTCGAGCAGCGCGATCCCGACCTCGTCGATGCGCTGCGCCGCCAGCACGAACGAGAGCGTCTCGAGAGCCTCGCGCACTTCGGCGAAACCCTGCAGATCGTGCGGCGAGAACTCTCGGACCGTCGCCCAGCTGCGTGGCCGCGCCACGACTATCCCGTCGGCGACCAGGGCCTTGATCGCCTCGCGCACCGGCAGGCGCGACACCTCGAGCTCGGCGGCGATGTCGCGCTCGACCAGCCGTGACCCGGGAGGGCGCCGGCCCGACATGATGTCCTCGCGGAGCGCATCGGCGACGCGCTCCGACTCGAGGCCCGACATTCCACCTACCGGCATGATCGGATTCAACCACCACCGGGCCGTTTCGGCCAGTGTTCCGGCATTCCGGACGGTGCGGTCGATGTGTCAGAGCTCGACGGGCGGCCCGGGCTCGTCTTCAGCGACCTCGGGGTGACGCACCAGGTTCACGACGGCGAGAGCGAGCCCTCCCCACACAGTGACCATCGCGACGATCATCATGACGACAGCGGTGGAGGTCACGGTCGTGCTCCCTTCCGGCGGGCGTCCGCCACGGCGATGCTTCCGGTCTCGGCATCCGGTTCGTAGTTCTCCACGACGAGGAACTCGTCGTACTCGGGATCGTCCTTCGCATGCGAGCGATGGCTCCACGGCAGCAGCGACAGGAGGATCGCGAACACGATGAGCGCGATCACCATCCCCCAGCCGAAGATCGCCAGGAACCAGAGCGGATAGCCCTCGTACGGCGTGGTGATCTTCGTGATGATCTCGCTGATGAACAGGTAGCCGAGAACGATCGGGGCGAGCGCGCCCACCAGCAGCATCCAGACCCAGCCGAGCCCGAAGCTGGAGCGCTTGTTCAGGTGCTCGCGCAGCACCGGCAGCTTGCGCAGGATCCAGGCGACGAGGATGACTGCGACGAGGGCCACTGCCATGATGCCGAAGGCGTTGACGAACGCGTCGGTCGCGTCGAGCACCTGCAGAGCGGTGGTGGTCGAGAAGAACGCGATCGAGATCAGCGCGACGGGGATCGCCACCGTGAGCGTGGTGCGCACGCGACCCCAGCCGAGCTTGTCCTGCAGGGCGGCGACGACCACTTCGAGCACGGAGATGAGGGAGGTGATGCCGGCGAACACCAGGGCGCCGAAGAAGAGGACTCCGAAGATCGAGCCGCCCGTGGCCTGCGAGACGATCGTGGGGAAGGCGATGAATGCCAGGCCGATGCCCGAGGATGCGACGCCCGAGACGTCGGTGTTCTGGGCCTGCGCCATGAAGCCCAGGGCGGCGAACACTCCGATTCCGGCGAGGATCTCGAAGCCGGAGTTCGCGAAGCCCACGACGAGGCCCGAGCCGGTGAGGTCTGTCTTGCGCTTCAGGTACGACGAGTACGTGACCATGATGCCGAAGGCCACCGACAGCGAGAAGAAGATGTGGCCGTATGCGGAGGCCCACACGCCCGGGTCGGCGAGCGCCTCCCAGTTCGGAGTGAAGAAGGCGTTCAGGCCGTCCATGGCCCCGGGCAGGAACAGAGCCTGCACGACGAGCGTGGCGAACATGAGCGTCAGCAGCGGCATGAGGATCATGTTGGCGGCGCCGATGCCTCGCTTGACGCCCAGCGCCATGATGATGATCACGACGAGCCACACGCCGATCAGCGGGATGCCGACCTGGGGCACGAACTCGAGCGAGACGCCCTTCTCAATGTCGCCCATCTGGAGGAAGTCGGAGAAGAAGTAGTCCTGCTCGTTGCCCTTGCCCCAGGTGATCTGCGCCGAGAACCAGGTGTACATGGCCGCCCACGCGATGATGACGGCATAGTAGGTGGCGATCACGACGCAGATCAGCACCTGCCACCAGCCCAGCGGCTCGGCCGCACGGCTCATGCGCCGGAACGCGAGTGGCGCAGAGCCGCGGAAGCGGTGCCCGATCGCGTAGTCGAAGAAGAGCAGCGGGATACCCGCGGTCAGCAGCGCGCACAGGTAGGGGATGAGGAACGCGCCACCGCCGCCCTCGTATGCGACGTACGGGAACCGCCAGATGTTGCCGAGTCCGACCGCAGAGCCGATCGCCGACATGATGAAGACGTTGCGCGAGCCGAAGGCCTCGCGCTTCTTGGTCTGCGTCGTTGCATTCGCCATGCTCCGAGGCTACCGGAGAGGTGCGGCGGAGCCGGCTGGCCTCGCCGCCGAGCTCAGTCGGAGCGAGGTGCGTCTCTCGGGTCGTCGGCACCGTCCACGCCCGGCCCGGGGCCAGGGCGCACGGCTGCGGTGTCGGCGACGTCGATGCGCACATTGCCGTCGTGCTCGGTCACCTCGATGCGCGGTGCCGCATCGGCCTCAGTGGAGTGCTCCGCCCGAAGGAACTGGTCGCGCAGCTTCTGCTCGTGGGTCATGCCGTCGATGGCGTCATCGTTCTCGCTCATGCCACGACCATCTCCCGCGCGGGCGGCGCGGGCGAGACCCTGGCCGCCGACCAGCGGAGGTGGTAGAAACCCTGCGCCGGGATCCCGCTGTTCACCAGCGCGGGTGGACGTCCGCGCGGAACCGGCGGTCGTAGAGATCCCGCACAGCTGCGGTGAAGGCCTCGCCGAGCTCGGGGACCGACCCCGCGGCCGCATTCGCTTGCGCCTGCGCGGTGCTGCGCGCACCGGGGATCACGGACGAGACGCCCGGAAGCTGAGAGACCCACGCGAGAGCCGCCGTCGCCGGGGCGAGCTCCGCGCTCGCGGCGAGCGCGGAGAACTCCTGCGCCGCCTCCACGCCCTGGTCGTAGTCGACGCCCGAGAACGTCTCACCCTGGTCGAAGGCCTCGCCGTGCCGGTTGAAGCTGCGGTGGTCGTTCGCGGCGAACTCCGTGTCGTGGGAGTAGCGGCCCGAGAGAAGTCCGCTCGCGAGCGGCACGCGTGCGATGATGCCGACGCCGGCCTCGATGGCTGCGGCAAGGACCTCGTCGAGCGGCTTCAGACGGAAGGCGTTGAGGATGATCTGCACCGTCGCAACGCTCGGGCGCGCGATGGCGGCGAGCGCCTCGGCAGTGGTCTCGACGCTCACTCCGTAGGCGGCGATGGCCTGCTCGGCCACCAGGGTGTCGAGCGCGTCGAAGACGGCGTCGGCGGAGTAGACCGCGGTCGGCGGGCAGTGCAGCTGCACGAGATCGAGCGTGTCGACGCCGAGGTTCCGGCGGCTGCGGTCGGTCCAGTCGCGGAAGTTCTCGAGCACGTAGTTCGCCGGGATCTGCTCGACTCGGCGGCCCATCTTGGTGGCGACGGTCAGCGGGGCATCCGGGTTGTCCCGCCGCCACGCGCCGATCAGCGACTCGCTGCGCCCGTCGCCGTAGACGTCGGCGGTGTCGAAGAACGTGACGCCGGCTTCGGCGCTCGCATCGAGCACGGCCCTGGCATCCGCTTCGCTCACCTCACCCCAGTCCGCGCCGAGCTGCCACGTGCCGAGACCGATGACGGAGACGTCGCGACCAGTGCGACCCAGAGTGCGATGCTGCATGACACCGAGCTTAGGGCGTGTCCCCATGATCGACGCCGCCGCGGCGGGAGGACAGGAGTTCGGTGAAGAGCGCGTCCAGAGCAGGGTCGACACGCTGCAGCTCGGGATGCGCGTCATGCCAGTCGATGATCTCGCGCGCGGTGTGGTGGAGGGCGGCGGTCGGGTTGAAGTCCGGTACGAGCCGGCGGATCTTGGTGTTGTCGAAGACGACGGAGTGCGCCATGTCACCGGTGAGCTGGCCCGCCCGCTCCGGAGCGAGCCGCTCGATCTCGGCGCTCGGCGCATATCGCAGGCGGGCTTCCGCTCCGGCGGCCCGCCCGAGGATCGAGTAGATCTCGTTCCAGGTGTAGACGAAATCGCTCGTGATCTGGAAGGTGTCCCCGTAGGCGAGCGGATTGCCGAGGAGCCCGACGAATCCGACCGCGAAGTCGCTCGCGTGGGTGAGGGTCCACAGCGATGTGCCGTCGCCGTGGACGACGATCTCCTCGCCGCGGCGGATCCGATCGATCGCGGTCCACCCGCCGAACGCCGGGATCGTCCACTTGTCATAGGTGTGCGAGGGGCGCAGCACCGTCACCGGGAAGTCACGGCCGCGATACGCCCTGGTCAGCAGCTCCTCGCACGCGATCTTGTCGCGCGAGTACTGCCAGTGCGGATTGCGCAGCGGGGTCGACTCCGTGATCGGCAGGTGCGCCACCGGCTTCTGATAGGCGGATGCCGAGCTGATGAAGACGTACTGCCCGGTGCGCCCCTCGAAGCGGTCGATGTCACGCTGCACCTGATCAGGAGTGAAGGCGATCATGTCGGCGACCACGTCGAACTCGCGACCGCGAAGCGCAGCGTCGACCGCGGCGGCATCGGAGATGTCGGCCGTGAGCACTTCGACGCCTTCCGCCGGGGCTCGGTGCGACTGCCCGCGGTTCAGCAGCGTCACCTCCATGCCGCGCCGGGCGGCGAGTTCGCTCGCCGCCGAGGAGATGATTCCCGTTCCGCCGATGAACAGCACCTTCAACGCAGTCATGCGGTGCACTCTACCGAGGAGCGAGGCCGGGGCGGCGAAGAAGAAGCGCGTGCAGCGGAGACGGAGGGATCTGATCCGTCGCGGCCCCTCCACCCACCACAGCGAAAAATCCGGCTCCCGAGACTTCGTCCCGAGATCCGGATTCTTGGCGGAGACGGAGGGATTTGAACCCTCGGTCCCCTTGCGAGGACTCCACCTTAGCAGGGTGGTGCACTAGGCCTGACTATGCGACGTCTCCAGGCATCCAGTGTCCACCGGATGCGCCTTGCAATCATAACGGGTTCTACGAGTCCCCCACGAATCGAGTCCGTACGGTCAGATCGGGCGGCCCGTCGCGCAGTCGAATCGCAGCTCACGCGCCAGCCCGAGCGCGGAAACCGTGAACCGCGCCGTGACCGTGCCCACGGCGATGTCGGCATCCGCGACGGTGAGTGCCGGGTAGGGCGCCGAGAACAGCAGCCTTCCGCCGGCGGGAATGTCCTGCGGCGCGGTGCTCCCACCCGGATGCTCCAGCACGACGTTCCGTGCCCCCGCATCCGCGGGCACGCGCACCCGCACGTGGAACGCGAGGATGTCCCCTGCGCGTAGCCCCGGCCGCGGAGGCCCGTAGTTGCGCAGCTGCGCCTCACGGGTGCCGAGGATCATGCCACCTGCCGCCCCGTACGCCTGGCCGACCTCCTTCCACGCACTCACGCCGACGCCTCCTGCATCGACGGGGTAGACGTGATGCTCGCCGACGTGCACCCACTCGTCGGGCAGTCCAGGTGTGATCGAGCGCAGGATCACTTCGAGGGTGGGGGCGGACGGCGCCGTGATGCGGGCCGCCTCGGGGTCGATGGGGCCGACATCCTGGATCTGCGACACGCTCACGGCAGTGAAGACGAGCTCGGAGTACCCTTCCCGCTCGTACAGCACGCCGATGCGGCCGCCGGGCAGCACGGCCGCGTTCGAGTACCCCGAGCTGCCCTCGCAGATCCCGTGCTGATGCGGCCAGGTAGCCCCACCGTCGAACGACAGGCTCACCGCCGTGTTGCGGCGCATGTCCGGGTCGAGGTTGGAGGTGACGAGCAGTGCTCCCGGTGCCGACGGGGTAGCTGTCAGGGCGAGCAGTGATCCGTTGTCGCTGGGGTCGGGCAGCCCCGCGATCTGCTCGACCGCGCTCCACGTCGCACCGCCGTCTGTGGAGCGCGATGCCAGTCGGTGCGGCGTGCCGCGCGAGTGCAGCAGCAGCGATCCATCGGGCAGCGCCGCGATCGACGACTCGTTCGTGCCGCCGCCGACGGCGGCTCCCAGCATCCAGGTCTCGCCGTGATCATCGCTGAATGCGGCGGCCGCCGTGATCTCCCCGTCGTCCAGCAGCACCATGGGCTGCACGAGACGGCCGGCGTACTCGCCCTCGTCGAGGCGCACACCGGTGCCGGATGCGGCGAAGATGCCGGTGATGCCGGGCCGCTTGAGCTGAGTGGTGAGGCGCCGGTGCTCCCAGGTGAGGCCGTCGTCGTCTGACACCGATATGTCGACGTGCTGCACCTCATCGACGGGCTCGGTGCCCTCGACGGCTTCGAAGAAGCCGGCCCGCGTGCCGGCCGCGTGGAACATGAATATCCGCTCCGTCGCGGTGTCCACGAGCAGCGACGGGTCGCCGAAACCCTGAAGTCCGGTGCCGGTGCGCACGACCGTCTGCGGCCCCCACGTCGCACCGCCGTCCACGCTGCGCCGCAGCAGCAGGTCTATCGGACTGGGCAGGTCGTCGAGGTTCGGCCGGCCGTCGTAGGCGGCGAGCAGAGTTCCGCGGGTGGTCACGGCGAGCGCGGGGATGCGGTACTGCGCGTAGCCGCCCTCGCCGCGGCGAGCGATCGGGAGGGTGGTCACCAGACGATGCTACCGACTGGCGCCGTCAGCCGACCCGTGCCGCGGGGCAGTCACGAATCAGCGGCGGACGTTTCCGTTGGAGCAGGTCTGCACCGCGGCCGAGTTGCCCTTGATCGAGCTGGGCAGCTGCGCCACATCGTCGGGCACCGGGGCAGCGGTCTCCGTCGTGCCCGCATCGGGTGCGTCGGTGGCAGGTGTCTCGGGCGTCGCGGGCGTCTCGGGCTGCTGCACGACCACACCGTCGTCGGCCGTGTTCTGGTGCGTGATCTGCAGCTGCTTGTTGGCGGCGATCGCCTCCCACAGCGCGGTGGCCGCCTGCTTGTCGGGCACGACCTTGTTGGGGTCGCTGGGGTCTGCTGCGGTCGGGTACTGCACGAAGACGATGTCCTCGAAAGGCACGCTCTTGACGGCCAGTGCGATCTGCACGATCTTCATCGGGTCGGCCAGCGAGGTCGAGGCCTCGAGGTTGTTGAGCCCGGTGTCGGCCAGGCGCAGCATCGTGGGCACGTTGCCGAGCACCTCGCCGCTGATCATCTTGCGCGCGAGGCTCGACATGTACTGCTGCTGGTTGCCGATGCGGCCCAGGTCCGACCCGTCGCCGACGCCGTGGCGGGTGCGCAGGAACTGCAGCGCCTGCATGCCCTGGATCGTGTGCGTGCCCGCCGGCATGTCGAGACCGGTGTACTTGTCCTTGATGGGGTTCGCGAGGCACACGTCGACGCCGCCGATGGCATCCGTGATCTCGATCACACCACCGAAGGTGACCTTCGCCGCGAACTCGATGTCTTCGCCCGTGAGCTTCGAGATGGTCTGCGCGACGCAGTTCAATCCGCCGCCATCGCCGCCGTGCTCGTACGCGACGTTCAGCGGCTGCTTGCTCATGGCGGAGTTCGTGCGCCCTTCTGCGTCGGTGCAGGCGGGGATGGGCAGCATCAGGTCTCGTGGGAAGCTCACGGCCGTGACGCGGCGCGGCTCAGCCGACACGTGCACGAGCAGGTTCACGTCGTTGAGCGTTCCGCCGGCGTCCTTGCCGGTGCAGCGTTCGCCGAACAGGTATGCGTACTTCTCCTCGCAGGTGTCGACGCCGGCGAGGAGGATGTCGAAGCCACCCGGATACGCGCCGATGTCCGGCGGAAGCTCCTTGGTGTCCTCGAGCTCGACCGCGTTGGCGGCCACGGTCGTGGTGAAGCTGTTGAGCACGTACCCGGCGACGCCCACGCCGCTCACGAGCACCACGGCGAGCACGACGCCGACGATCTTGAGCAGCTGTCCCACGGCACTGGGCGAACGCAGCTGACCATGGCGCGCCACGGGCTGGCGCCGTTTGACGGACGTGCTCACTCGGTGGCCTTTCAACAGGAAGCGGAGGGTGTGGGATTCGAACCCACGGGACATTGCTGCCCACTGGTTTTCAAGACCAGGTCCATCGGCCGCTCGGACAACCCTCCCGACGCCGGTTTGCACCGGTCGGTCAGTCGTCGAGTCTATCGGTTTCGGGGAAGCCGATCAGGACGACTCATTCTCACGCGTCCGCCTGGGGATCTTCTGGGCGGAGGCCAGAGAAGGGTGCGGTCAGAGAAGGGTGCGCAGAGCGGATGCCAGACCGCCGTCCTCCACGGCCTGGGTGAGCTCGCCGGCGGCATCCTGCACTTCGTCGACCGCCTGCCCCATGGCCACCGCCCGCCCGCCGCCGGCGAGTGCCCAGGCGAACATGCCCAGATCGTTGCGACCGTCGCCCGCCACGAGCACGTTCTCGCGCGGCACGGCGAGCTGCACCCGCACGCGCTCCAGTGCGGTCCCCTTGTCGACGCCCTTCGGGGCGATGTCGAGCCATGCCGTCCAGCCGACCGCGTACGAGACCTCGTTCAGGCCGACCTCGGCGACGATGCGCTGGAAGTCGGCCTCGTCGTGCTCGGGTGAGACGACGACGATGCGGGAGACCGGCTGCTGCATGAGCTCATCGAACTCGACCTGACGGCCGGCATCGATGGTCCAGTCGTCGAGCACCTCGGTGTAGAGCCGCTCACCGGAGCCGAGCTCGACCATGTACCGCGCCTCGGGAAGGGTCTCGCGCAGCAGCGTGAGCACGGGAGCGGGGTCGAAGACCTCGACGCGCCAGCGCTCCCACTCCTCACCTGCGCGACGCATCACGACCGCACCGTTCGAGCAGACCACATACTCGGCGGTCAGGCCCAGCTCGTCGACATATCGCTTGGTGCCGCCCCAGCTGCGTCCGGTCGCGATCATGACCTCGTAGCCGGCGTTGCGCACCTCGGCGACAGCCTCCGCGACACCGGGACTGAGAGTCTCATCCTGCAGCAGGATGGTGCCGTCGACGTCGAGCCCGACCAGGCCCCGCGAGCTCACTCGGTACCCTGCGTGACGGTCGGTTCGGACCAGCCGAGGGGGCGCAGCACGTCGATGCCGCCGAGATAGGGCCGAAGCACCTCCGGCACGGTGACCGAGCCGTCGGCTTGCTGGTGCGTCTCGAGGATCGCGACGATCCAGCGGGTGGTGGCCAGGGTGCCGTTCAGGGTCGCCACCGCCCGCGTCTTCGCAGCAGCCGCGTCATCGGAAGCCGGGCGGTACCGGATGTCGAGGCGGCGCGCCTGGTACGTCGTGCAGTTCGACGTCGAGGTGAGCTCGCGGAACGTGCCCTGCGTGGGCACCCACGCCTCGATGTCGAACTTGCGGGCGGCGCTCGAACCGAGGTCGCCGGCAGCCACGTCGATCACGCGGTACGCGAGACCGAGAGCGGTGAGCATCTCCTCCTGCAGCGCGACGAGGCGTTCGTGCTCGGCCTCGGCGTCTTCGGGAGTCGTGTAGACGAACATCTCGAGCTTGTTGAACTGGTGCACCCGGATGATCCCGCGGGTGTCCTTGCCATATGAGCCGGCCTCGCTGCGATAGCAGGTCGACCAGCCGGCGTACCGGTGAGCGCCCTCGCCGAGGTCGAGGATCTCGTCCTTGTGGTAGCCCGCGAGCGGAACCTCGCTGGTGCCGACGAGGAACAGGTCCTCCTTGTCGAGGTGGTAGACCTCGTCGGCGTGCTCGCCGAGGAATCCGGTGCCCTGCATGATCTCCGGCCGGACGAGGGTCGGCACGATCATCGGGGTGAAGCCGTTCGCGAGCGCCTTGTCGAGCGCGAGGTTCATCAGCGCGATCTCGAGGCGGGCGCCGATGCCCTTGAGGAAGTAGAAGCGCGAGCCCGACACCTTCACGCCGCGCTCCATGTCGATGGCGCCGAGCATCTCGCCGAGCTCGAGGTGATCGCGAGGCTCGAAGTCGTAGGCGGGCACGTCGCCGACGCGGCGCAGCTCGACGAAGTCCTCCTCGCCGCCGGCGGGCACGCCGTCGATGATGACGTTCTCGATGCGCTCGAGCGCTGTGGCGGCGGCATCCGCAGCTTCATTCGCCGCCTGCTGGGCAGCCTTGACGCGATCGGCGAGCTCCTTGGCCTGCGCGACCAGCGCGGCCTTCTCGTCCTTGGGCGCCTTGGCGACCGTCTTGCCGAAGGCGTTCTGCTCGGCACGCAGCGTCTCGAACGCATTCAGCGCATCCCGGCGCGATCGGTCGGCCTCGATCGCCGCGTCGACGGTTTCGGGCGCGTTTCCGCGCGCGATCTGTGAGCGTCGGACGAGCTCCGGCTCGTCGCGGAGGAGGGCGAGATCGATCATGGGCCAAGTCTATCGACGGCGTCGGTCGAGCCTGGGCGGCGATGGCATAGGGCGCAGGTCGTAGAGTGGCGGCATGTCGGCATCCGGGAGCGCTCACCCGCACGCGGCTCTCGTCCTCAACCCGGTGAAGGTCGATGTCGAGCGGCTGCGCTCCGGCCTCGTCTCGCTCTCCCGGGCGCACGGGTGGGTGCCCCCGCGCGTCTACGAGACGACCATCGAGGATCCGGGTCAGGGCATCACTCGCGCCGCGATCGAGTCGGGCGCGGCCGCCGTCCTCGCTGCGGGCGGCGACGGCACGATCCGGGCGGTCGCCGAGAGCATGGCCGGCACGGGCATCCCGTTCGCCGTCCTTCCGGGCGGTACCGGCAACCTCTTCGCGCGCAACCTCGGCCTGCCGCTGGTCGACACCGAGAGGGTGATGCAGGCCGTCTTCACGGGGTTCACGTACCCGGTCGACATGGGATGGGCGCGACTGAACCGACCCGACGGCACCATCACCGAGCACGGCTTCGTCGTGCTCGCGGGCATGGGGCTGGACGCCGACATGATCGCCAACACGCGACCCGACCTGAAGCGCTCGGTCGGCTGGGTGGCGTACCTCGACGGCGCAGCCCGCTCCCTGCCGGGCGCGAAGCCGTTCCGCGTCGTCTATCAGATCGACGACGGACGACTGCACTCCGCGAAGGTGCACAGCATGCTGTTCGCGAACTGCGGCGCCCTGCCGGCGGGTATCGCGCTGCTTCCGGATGCCTCACTCGACGACGGCGCGATGGACATCGCCCTCATCCAGGCGACCGGCCCGCTGGGCTGGCTCGGCATCTGGCGCAAGGTGTGGTGGGACAACTCGGTGCTGCGACGCACGCGCGCCGGGCGGCGTGTACTCGAACGCCGTGGCAGGGATGCGTCGATCCGCTACCTGCGTGGAGCGGCGGCCGAAGCGGCGATGATCGGACCGACCTCGATCGAGCTCGATGGTGACGAGCTGGGCGTCGCGGTGCGGATGGTGTGTCGTGTGCAGCGCGGCGGTCTCACGATCGTGCTGCCCGAGGGGCACGACACGTCCGGCTTTTGAGCGCGGCGGTAGCGGTCAGCCGACGGCGACCTTCCCGTCGAGCCCGCCGCCGACCAGCGTCAGCTCATACGGCCCAGCTGCATGTCCACCGGGAACGGCGAGGGGCGTCAGGCGGGGAGCCATGTCCATCGTGCAGGGGCGATCGATGTCCTGAAGGGTGACGGTCGCACCGCCGTCCGTCGCCTGGACGTCGTTCACGATCGGCGGGCACGAGCTCGACCCCCAGGTCAGCAGCACGATGCCGTCGTCATCGAACCAGCTCGCCGACGGTCGGTACTCGGTCTGCCCCTGCGGGGCCTCGGCGAGCGCCTCGAGGTCGGACGTGTCGGTGCGCTGTCCGTGCACGATCTCGACCTCGACGTCCGCGGTGACATCGACGCCCTCCGGCACGGGCACCATGAGCGCCCGCGGTGCGAGGTCGTCGGTGCATGCCTTCTCGCTGCTCGCGGCGAGGGTCACGCTGATGCTCTGCCCGTCCCCCTCGACATCTCCCAACGTGGGGACGCAGGACGACGAGCCCCAGGTCAGCACGGCGATCGCTCGACCGCCATCGAGCCACGCCACCTCCACCTCGCTCACTCCATCGGCGATCGGCGGGGTCGAGAGCCCGCTCGGCGTGCGGGAGCTCGTCGGCGCGTCCGAGCCGGGGGCGCTCGCGCACGCCGTGGCGAGCAGGGCGACGCCGGCGAGCGTCGCGACGGCGGAGGATGCGCGAAGGAGTCTCATGTCTTGATGGTGTCACGGCAGCGACGATCGTCCCAATGCGAGCGGCGCCCGCCGGCGCTCACTGCAGCGCGGAGGTCAGACGCGCGAGGTTGTCGAGCACTGTCGAGCGAAGCGGCTGCTGCATCCACTCCTCCAGCGTCAGCTCCCGGCTGAGCGCGCGGTAGTCGTCCTCGACGACGCGCATCTCGTCGACGAACTCCTCACCGCGCACGAGCATCGACACCTCCATGTTCAGACCGAACGAGCGCATGTCCATGTTGCTCGAGCCGATCACGGCGACCTGATCGTCGATGGTCAGGCTCTTGGTGTGCAGAATGTACGGCTTCGGGTACATCCAGATGCGGACGCCGGCGCGCAGCAGCGCCTCGTAGTAGCTGCGCTGCGCGTGGTAGACCATCGCCTGATCGCCCTGCTCGGAGACGAACAGCTCGACCTGCACTCCACGGTCCACGGCCGAGGTGACGGCCGCGAGAAGCGCCTCATCAGGCACGAAGTAGGGGCTGACGATCATGACCCGGTCCTGCGCGGCGTACAGCAGGCCGAGGAACAGACGCAGGTTGTTCTCGACCTCGAAGCCCGGGCCAGACGGCACGATCTGGCAGTCCAGATCACCGCGTCCGGTCTCGATGCGCGTGATGTCGATGCCCTCCGGCACGCTGTCGGTCTCGGCGTAGAAATCGCTGAGGAACACGGCGTTGAGGCTCGCGACGACCGGCCCGTCGACGCGCACCATCAGGTCGACCCAGTGCAGCCCCAGACGGATGTTCTTGGGCAGGTTGTACGACGAGTCCGTGATGTTCTGCGAACCGAGGAAGCCGACGGTGCCGTCGATCACGAGCAGCTTGCGGTGGTTGCGCAGGTCCGGTCGCTGGATGCGGCCGCGCAGCGGCTGCACGGGCAGCATGAGATGCCAGTCGGCCCCCATCCTCTCGAGCCGTCGGATGGTCTCGCGATACTTCGGCTTCCAGCGGTTCGCCCAGTAGTCCAGCAGCACCCGCACCGGCACGCCGCGGGCCGCGGTCTCTTCCATGGCGCGGAAGAAGTTGTCGGTCGAGGAGTCCGACTGCAGGATGTAGAACTCGACGTGCACATAGTCCTGCGCGCCGCGGATGGCTTCCGCCATCGTGTCGAGTGACGTCTGATAGTCGCTGATCAGGTGCGCGCTGTTGTCGCCCGAGAGGGGCAGCGCGCCCATCGACTGGCTCATGGTGACCAGCGGCGGGAACCACTCCGGCGGATCCGGACGCAGCGTGCCGAGACGCAGATTGCTTGCCGTCTCGGCGATGTAGTGGTTGATCCGCTCCTGCTTGCGCCTGCGCAGACGGGGCAGTCTCGGGTTCCCTATCAGGAGGAAGAGCAGGATGCCGAGGACGGGGATGAAGAAGATCGCCAGCAGCCACGCCATCGCCGCGGTGGGGCGGCGGTTGCGAGGGACGACGATGACCGCGAAGACACGCACGCTGAGGTCGATGACGACATAGCCGAGCACCGCCCACCAGGGCCAGGTGTTCACGTCGAGCACAGAGCCTCCCCTGCCGATAGCCTCGGCTCAGCGTAGCCGGTGCCTCAGACGCGCGGCGGCAGACCGCGAGCAGCGCGCTCTTCGGCCTCGATCTGGGCGTGCACCTTGCGCTCCGTGCGATCGAAACGCAGGATGCCGCGGAGCACGATCACGAAGACGACGCTCACGGCGACGGTCGGCAGAAGTGACCACGCCGCAGCAACCCAGAAGCTCTCCACGCTCCCATCGTACCGCTCGCGTCTGTGAGGCGGCCGCCTCTCCCCATGTGCGGCATTCTCCCTGCACCGCTCGCTCCTCGTGCCCGTCTGTGCACCGCCGCAGGGGAAGGCGGGCGAGGCGCCGCTCGCGCGGTGGGCGGCGTCGCGCACACTCCCCTTCATGACCACGATCATCCACGCCACAGACCCCGCCGAGTTCCTCGGGCTCGTGCCGGCGCTCGCCGGCTTCACGCCGAGGCAGAGCATCGTCATGCTGCCCTTTCACGGCACACGCACGCAGGGGGCGATGCGCATCGACCTGCCCGCCTCCGACATCGACCCCGACCGCTTCGCCGACGTGGCGCTGCGCGCGCTGCTGCAGGTGCCCGACACCGACGCGGTCGCCGTCGTCGTCTACACGGACGACGCGCCGGCGCGGGTGCCCGACGGCCTGCTGCTGCCGCACCTGTCCATCGCGGAGGCGCTCGTCGACGTGTGCAGCCACGCCGGGCTGCGGGTGGTCGAAGCGCTGTGCGTCACCCCGCACGGCTGGGGCGACTACCTCGACGACACCCCGCTGGTCCGTCCGCTCGCGGACATCCCCTCCGCTCCCGCGGTGCCGGGCATCGGCGACGTCAGCGGCGATCAGCTCGCCGGCGCCGAGCTGCCGCGCAGCGACCTCGTCGAGCGCGAGAGCGTGGGTCGGGCCCTGCGCGACCTCGGAGAGGCGATCGAGCACCAGACCCACGGCAGGGGGATCGGCGCTGAGAACCCCATCGCGATCGCGGCCGCCGAGGTGATGCTCGACGACCTGCCGCATTTCGTCGAGCACCTCCTCGACGCCCCGCTCGACGACGATCCCTTCGCGTGCGCAGCGCTGCTGTGGTGCCTGAGCCGCCCGCCGCTGCGGGACGCGATCCTCGTGCAGTGGGCCACCGACCTCGAATTCGGATATCGCGCGTTCGACGCTCAGCTCGCCTTCTCGAGCGATCGCACGACGGTGCCGGATGCCATCGGCGAGGTGTTCATGGGCCGTGGCCCGCGACCGGATCTCGACCGGCTCGGATGCGCGCTGCAGGTCGTTCGCTCCGCCGCCGCGCGTGCGCCACGGCACGCCAAAGCCGGCGCGCTCACCGCCGCGGCATGGCTGGCCTGGGCGATGGGTCGCTCGTCGCACGCCGGAACCTACGTCGACGAGGCGCTGCGTCTGGAGCCCGGCCACAGCATGGCCTCACTCATCTCGAGCATCCTCGCAGCCGCGATGCTGCCGCAGTGGTCGCTGCGCAGGCCGTGACCGCCCTTCGGTCAGGGGATGCAGGCACCGACCGGCACGGGCGCCGCGGCGGCACCGAGCTGCTCGACGACGGGCAGCAGCTCGTCGTTCGTCATCGCATATCCGACGTTCGGCACAGCGGCATCCTTCGCGAACACCATGCCCGCCACCTGCCCGCCGGCAGTGAGAAGCGGGCCGCCCGAGTTGCCCGGTTCGACCTGGGCCCGCAGTGCGTAGACGCTGCGCGGCGTCGTGCTCTCGCCGTAGATGTCGCGCACGGGGGCGCTCGACGACGAGACGACTCCAGCGGTCGTCACGCGGAACGGGCCGCCGAACGGGTACCCCATGACGGCGCCGCTCTCGCCCGGAGCGAGCGCCTCGGCCAGGCCCAGCGGCTCAGCCTGCACATCGGCGGCGATCACGGCGATGTCGTCGATCGGATCGAAGTACACCACCGTGGCATCGCGCGCCGGTTCGCCCGGCACCTCCACGATCGGGGCGCGGACGCCCGCCACGACGTGCGCGTTCGTGATGATGCGGTCCTCGGCGATGACGAACCCGGTTCCCGTCGAGATCACCCCGCAGCCGTCCGCCGAACCAGACACCTTGACGACCGAGCCGGCCGCGCGCTCGAGCTCGGGAGTGGCGAGCTCGATCGGCGTCGCCTCGGGAGCCGCGTCCAGCTGCCCGGGCTGCAGCAGCCCTTCGAGCGTGGGAAGCACCGTCTCACCGAACGCGAACGCGTTGAGCCGAGCGGCCGCCTCGGCGAGGGGCGGTGGGATGTACCGCTCGACCGTGCGCAGCACGCTCGACGAGGCGACGGTCGCCGACAGCACGGGAACACCCGCAGAGGCGATCGCCGAGCCGACCATCGTGATCGCGAGCGCTGCAGCGACCAGGGCGGTGAGCCCGCCCAGCATCCGCTCCACGAGGCGGAGCTTCAACCGGTCCGCACCGCGACGCACGACGCGGCCGATCGCCGAGCCGACGGCGGCGCCCACGGCGAGCAGCGCCACGGCCGTGATCACGAGCAGCAGCCCCTTCGGCCCGCTCTCGGGCACGGCGCGCGCCACGAGCGGCAGCACCCAGGGTGCGGCGAGCGCGCCGAGCACCAGACCGCACACCGAGCCGAGCACGGCGAACAGGCCCGCTCCGAGCCCCGTCGCGACCGACGCGATCAGCAGCACGGCGATCAACAGGTCGACGACGTTCGGCGTCATGCGCGGGCTCCGCTCACTTCACGAGCGGAAAGAGGATCGTCTCGCGGATGCCGAGGCCGGTGATGGCCATCAGCAGACGATCGATGCCCATGCCCATGCCGCCGGACGGCGGCATGCCGTGCTCGAGGGCACGCAGGAACTCCTCATCCACGCGCATCGCCTCGAGGTCGCCGCCCGCGGCGAGCTTCGCCTGCTCGATGAAGCGCTCACGCTGGATGACCGGGTCGACCAGCTCGGAGTACCCGGTGGCGAGCTCGAAGCCGCGCACGTACAGATCCCACTTCTCGACCACGCCGGCGATGGAGCGGTGCTCGCGCACGAGAGGCGAGGTGTCGACGGGGAAGTCCATCACGAAGGTGGGGCGCACGAGATCGACCTTGACGAAGTGCTCCCAGAGCTCTTCGATCAGCTTGCCGTGCGTGGGGTGCGGGGGGATGTCGACGCCGTTCGCCTCGGCGAACGCGATGAGATCGGCCAGGTCGTCCTGCGGGGTGAACTCGCGCCCCGCGGCGGCCGACAGCGAGCCGTACATCGAGATGCGATCCCACTCGCCGCCCAGGTCGTACTCGGTGCCGTCGGCCCAGGTGACCGTGGTGGAGCCGGCGACGGCGACCGCGGCGTTCTGGATGAGCTCCTGGGTGAGGTCGGCGATGCCGTTGTAGTCGCTGTACGCCTGGTACGCCTCGAGCATCGCGAACTCGGGGCTGTGCGTCGAGTCGGCGCCCTCGTTGCGGAAGTTGCGGTTGATCTCGTACACCCGCTCGATGCCGCCGACGACCGCGCGCTTGAGGTACAGCTCGGGGGCGATGCGCAGGTACAGCTCGGTGTCGAACGCGTTCGAGTGGGTGATGAACGGACGCGCCGAGGCGCCGCCGTGCTGCACCTGCAGCATGGGGGTCTCGACCTCGAGGAACTCGTGCGAGGTGAAGGTCGCGCGCAGGCTGGCGTTGACTGCGGCGCGGGCGCGCACGGTGATGCGGGCCTGATCGCGAACGATGAGATCGA
This sequence comes from Microbacterium sp. NPDC089987, assembly GCF_044748505.1. Classification (NCBI taxonomy): domain Bacteria; kingdom Bacillati; phylum Actinomycetota; class Actinomycetes; order Micrococcales; family Microbacteriaceae; genus Microbacterium; species Microbacterium sp. NPDC089987. The sequence continues at coordinate 118,574 of NZ_JBIVGE010000001.1, read as the reverse complement.
GGAAGCGGCTGCGCACGCGGCCTTCCTCGCTGAGCTCGGAGTACGCATTCGGCAGCGGCAGGATCGCCTTCGACGCGATCTGCCAGTCATCGGCCATGATCGACAGCTCCCCGCGCCGGCTGGAGATGACCTCGCCGCGCACGAAGACGTGGTCGCCGAGGTCGACGAGCGCCTTCCAGTCGGCCAGCGACTCCTCCCCCACGTTCGCCAGCGACACCATGGCCTGGATGCGCGAGCCGTCACCGGCCTGCAGCGTCGCGAAGCAGAGCTTGCCGGTGTTGCGACTGAACACCACGCGGCCGGCGACACCGGCGATGACCCCGGTCGCCGTGTCGGGCTCGAGCTCACCGTATTCGGCGCGCAGCGATGGGATGCTGTGCGTGACCGGCACGGACACCGGGAACGCGCCGCCACCGGCATCCATCCGCTTCTCGATCAGCCGCTCGCGCTTCGCGAGGCGAACCGCCTTCTGCTCGAACGCTTCGGCAAGCTCAGCGCGGCGGACGTCGTCTTCGAGCTCGGCGGATGCGGGGGTCGGCGCGGGCGCGTCAGTCATGGGTGGGGCTCCTTGGAAAGTCCCCTCGAGTCTACCGGCGCGCGCCGCGCGGCCCCGAGCTGCGTCGGCTCCCGAGGTAGCCTCTCGGCATGCGTGCTCAGCGAATCTCCGCCCTGCTCGACGCGCCGAGGGCCGCCGTCGCCCTCGCGCTCGCCGTCGGGCTGCTCGTCGCGCTGCTGCCCGTCGCCCCGGCCGCCGCCGACGTGGACGACTTCTCGTACTCGTCCTGGTCGGCGGAGTACGACGTCTCGCTCGACGCCGAGGGAAGAGCGACCGCGCAGGTGACCGAGACGCTGGTCGCCGAGTTCCCTCAGCACGATCAGAACAAGGGCATCATCCGCGGCTACCCGCAGCGGTACCTGGGCGCGGGGCTCGACATCGACATCGTCTCGGTGACGGATGCCGAGGGGCGCGACGTGCCCTTCGAGGTCGAGACCGAGGACGACATGGTGCTCGTGCTGACCGGCACCGACGACTACGTGCACGGCTCGATGACATACGTGATCCGCTCGACCATGCGCGACTTCATGGTGCACGGCACGGAGTCGGGCAACGACGAGTTCTACTGGAACCTGCTGCCGTTGAACAGCACGCAGGCGATCGAGCGCTTCGATGCGGAGATCCGCTTGGCCCCCGCACTCGCTGCCGCAGCCGTCGGCGACACCGCCTGCTACGCGGGCCATCAGGGCGAGCGACGCGCCTGCGAGATCGAGAAGTCAGCCGACGGCTCGACCTTCCGGGTGCGCTCCGGTGCCCGCGAGGCGGGCGACGGGGTCACGGTGGCCATCGGATTCGCGAAGGGGACGGTGACCCAGCCGGCCGCACGCCAACCCGATCCTGTGGCGGACTTCGCGCCGGTCGTCGCCGGCGGGGTGACACTGGTCACGGCCGCTGGCGTCTGGGTCGCGATCGCCCGCATGCGGCGTCGACGCCGCACCGCGACGGGCATCGTCATCGCCCAGTTCGATGTGCCCGCTGCCCTGCCTCCGCTTGTGGCCGCTCCGCTCATCGCGGGTGCTCCGAACCCCGCTCCGGCGCAGATGGTGCACCTGGCGGTGCAGGGCGCGCTGCGCCTCGAGGACGAGGGCGAGGCCGAGGGCCGTCCGGCGCTGCGGCTGCTCGACAGAACGCGTTCCGGGCATCCGCTCGATACTGCGATGCTGAATGCCCTGTTCACCGGCGACACGACCCTGCGGCGCATCCCCCGCACAAGTACGAAGTTCGCCAAGCGCATGCGGAAGCTGGTCGAGAAGGGCGCCGCCGAGGCGAGGAGCCGAGGCTGGGTCACCTCGGAGCGCAGCCGCGCGGCGACGGCCCTCGGCTGGTCATCGCTCGGGATGCTGGCGGCGACCCTCGCTCTGCTCATCTGGACTGCCACGAAGGACCGCGACCTGCTGCCGCTGTCGATCATCGCCTTCGTCCTCACCGCCGTCGGCGTCGGCGTCTCTGCGATCGGGGCGTTCAGCCGGCATACGGTGCTCACTGCAGAGGGCGCCGAGCGGGCCGAGTACCTGCTCGGAGTGCGGGAGTTCATCCGCGTCGCCGAGACCGATCGGCTGCGCATGCTGCAGTCGGTCGCAGGCGCGGAACGGCGCGCCGACGGCTCGATCGACGTCATCCACCTGTACGAGAAGCTGCTGCCCTACGCGATGCTCTTCCGTGAGGAGCGCAGCTGGACGAGCGTGCTCGAGACCACGTACGCCGACAGCGGGCGGAGCCCCGACTGGGTCAGCACGTACGTCGGCGTCTCTCTTGCATCGCGGCTGTCGAGCTACTCGAGCTCGATGAGCACCGCGGCCACCTACACGCCCGCGTCGAGTTCGTCGGGCGGGTCGACCGGTGGCGGATTCTCGGGTGGCGGCGGGGGCGGCGGGTTCTCGGGCGGCCGCTGACGCGTTCCGCCCGACACCGGTCAGTGCTCGCCGGGTGGGCTGAGCGGATCGGATGCCGCGCGCAGCGCCTGCTCGACGGTCGAGCCGACCAGGGCTGACAGGTACCCGCCGGGGTTGTCGATCCCGACCCCACGGAGCAGACCCGTCGCCTGCTGCACGATCGAGCGGGAGAACCCAGATGCCGTGGCGATCGCCTCGGCGTACATCGGCCGGTCCTTCTCGGCGATGACGACCGGTTCGCAGCCCATCTCCACCGCAAGCGCCTGCGCGATCGGCAGGACGGCCGCCGGTGCGGTGACGGCGGCGAATGCCGCCTGCAGCTGGCGCAGGTCGATCGTGGTGCCCGTGAACGAGATGGCCGGATGCACGGCGAGCGGTATCGCCCCGCGCTCGGCGGCCGGGCGCAGCACCTCGGTGCCGTACGCGGGGTCGGTGTGCAGCACCAGCTGGCCCATCTGCCAGCCGCCGAGCTCGGCCAGGCCGCTGACGAATCCGGGCAGCTCGTCATGGGGCACGGCCACGATGACCAGCTCGCTGCGGCGGGTCACCTCCAGAGCGTCCAGCACGGGCACGCCCGGGAGCACCGCAGCCGCGCGGTCGTCGTCGGAGCCCGAGGTGATGCCGGTGATCGCGTGACCGGCGCCGGCGAGCGCAGCGCCGATGATCGGTCCGACGCGGCCGGCGCCGATGATCCCGATACCCAGTCGTCCGTCGCGCGTCATGGCCGCGCCCATCCAGGCGGCTGCGCCGCGTCGCCGTCGACCTGCACGGCCTCGAACTGCGCCGCCTCGTCGCCCGGCCGTGCGGGTCCGGCATCGGCCGACAGCGCGACGGACGGCTGCTCCGCCCAGCGGTGCGAGCGGTCGCTCGATGCGGCGAGTGCGGCTGCCCGACTGACGCCCTCGACCAGCGCGATCGCGTCATCGCGCTCGACACCCGACATCGTGCCTGTGACGGGACCGGCGACCGAATGGATCTGGCCGTGCGATACCCGCTGTAGCCGGTCGATCGGCCCCTGCGAGATCGACACGCTCTGCAGTCGCGCGAGGGGGAACACCGCGAGACGCCGCCACAGGAATCCGCGGCGCACCAGCACGGCCTGCTCGGTGAGGCGGTATCCGTGCCGCTTCCACGACAGAGGTCGGCGCCACGCGGCCCGCGCCGGTATCGTCCGGAACGGGTCGTCGGCGACGGGACCGATCACGCCGTTCTCCCACATCGCCGCGATCTCGGCGGGGCTGATGCCGGGCAGCACGAGCGCGAGCACCCGCTCGACATCGGCGCGGCGGCCGACGGGAAGCACGATGTTGAACTGCTGCGCGTTGCCGGAGCTCTGCTGGACGGCGCTCTTTCCCGTCATCCGGTTGATCTTCACCATCCACCAGCCGAAGGGCCGCCACAGCAGCGACTGCGACACCTCGACCGCGAAGATGCGGCCGGGAGGCAGCGTCTCGGTGATCGTCGTGAGCAGCCCGAATGTGATCCGCACCCCGTCGGGCGTGGGCGCGATCGAGTAGCGCAGCGATTTCGAGATCTGAGCCCAGGTGATGCCGACCACGGCGATGGCGAGCGGGATGCCGATGCCGAGGCTGAGCGCGATGGTCGCGAGCGCGATGTCGGCAGGCTTCTCGCCGTCTGCGGTCATGCCGAGGAACATGGCCACGACGGAGAAGACGTAGATGGCGCCGAAGAAGAGCACCCACAGCACGGCCGAGATGAGCTGCGAGCCGATCAACCGGCCGGTGGGGATCTTGACGACGCTCTCTGGCGCGACGTCTGCCAGATCGACGCCCTCGATCAGTCCGGACACCCCCGCATTCATCGATCCGATGATCGCCTCACGGGCCGTCTGCGCGGACGTGGCTCCGGATGCCACGAGGCGGGCGCTGCGGGCGCCGGCGGCCAGTCGCAGGATGTCGGCGCGCACCTCTTCCGCCTTCGCCGTCGAGAGGTACTCGAGGGGCACGTTCGCGTCATTGCCGGCGCCGACGACCTCGAGCTTGGCGAGTCCGATCAGGCGCGCGGGGAAGGGACGGGTGAGGTTCACCCCCTGGACGCGGTCGAGCGGGGCGCGTCGGTGCGAGCGGAAGAGCAGCCCCTTGCGCACCTCGACGTGATCGCCGGTGATGCGGAACTGCTGGAAGCGCCAGAGGAACCAGAAGACGGCGATGAGCAGCACCACCAGCCCGAGCACGGCGAGCAGTGCGAGAAGCACCAGGTCGTTCTCGAGAACCCAGTCGACGGGGTCGCCGCCGTTCGGGCTGAAGCCGGAGTCGGGCGCGAAGAGCCGGACGACCCAGTCGATCATCTTGTCGCGCATGTTCGTGATGACGATGCCCGCCACGACCAGCAGCGCGAGGCCGCCCTTGAACAGGGGCGTGAGCGGATGCATCCGGTGCCACTCGCCGTCGGCGAGTGACGACGAGCCGCCCTGCGGCAGCGCGTCGGCCGGCGCAGCGGCGGGACGCTCGGGGGTGCTCACAGTCCGGTCCGTCTGGTCTCAGCCACCTCGATGAGCGTGTCGCGCAGCGCCTCGGCGGCGGCCTGCGTGAGCCCGGGGATCTGCACCCCCGTGGCGGCCGCTGCGGTGACCATCTTCAGCTGCGAGAGCCCGAAGACGCGGTCGAGCGGACCCTGCGTGATGTCGACCAGCTGCATGCGCCCGTACGGCACCGCCACCATCCGCTGCCACAGGATGCCCCGGCGGAAGACGATGTCGTCGGCGCGCAGCATGTACCCGAGTGCCCTGGCCTGCCGAGGCAGGATCGCGAGAGTGACCACGTCGATCGCGACGAGAGCCCCGGCGGGGATCCAGACCCACGTCATCTCGAGCACGGTGGCCGCGACGGCAGCCGCGATCGCGACGAGCAGGATGAGGATCGCGTTCTGCACGAACTGCGATGTCACGTAGCGCGGTGAGATCTGGTGCCACGCCCCGTCGAGGGCGAGGGCGCCGCTGCCACGCGGGGTGCGGATGCTCGAGTATGTTCCCTCGTCGAGCACGTCGGCCGCCGCAGGAGCCGGGGTGAACACGTTCGGTTCACGAGGCGGGTTCGTCTGGCTGTCGCTCATCAGGATCCTTCGGCAGAGTGCAGAACTGTTCCGCGATGAGGGCCACCCCGACCAGCAGCGCTGCGCAGATGATGAGGGCGATCATCGCCACCACCGACCCTACCGGCGCGGGCACGGGACGGGTGGAGAGGAAGAGCAGCAGCCCGGCGCCGAAGCCGACCATGATCGCGCCGAGCAGGCTCGACGCTCGTGCGAGGGTGGCGGCGCGCAGCGCGCGGAACGGGTCGATGCGCTGACCGCCGCGGGTGCTGCGCCGCACCGGCCACGCGAGCAGCAGCACAGCGACCGCGATGAGCACGAGCAGCACCGGGAGGAACCCGGAGGGCGTGAAGGTAGCGCCTCCGGTGACCGTCAGCATGTGGTCGAAGGCGAAGCCGGCGCCCGCGGCCAGCAGCGCGAGCACGAGCAGCGTCGATGCGGACGTGCGCTTCATCGATCGTCCGATGAGCGCAGTCGGTGCACCAGCTCGTCGACGCGGCCCGCTCCGGGCAGCACCGCGTAGGGGTCGATGCTGAGCCAGGGCTCCAGCACGAAGAGACGCTCGCCGGCCCGTGGGTGCGGCACCTGCAGATGCTCGGCGTCACTGCGGAAGTCGCCGTACGCGATGAGATCGAGGTCGAGTGTGCGGTCGCCCCAGCGCTCGGCCCGCACCCGGCCCTGCTCCTCCTCCACTGCGTGCAGCATGCCCAGCAGCACCTGCGGTGCGAGGCGGGTCGTCATCAGCGCGACGGCGTTGAGGTACGGCGGCGCGTTCGGGTCGGGCCCGTCGGGCTTCACCGCCACCGTCTCGATCGCCTCCGACATCACGAGGTCGTCGACCAGGGGCAGCCGGCGCAGCCGCTCAGCCGCGGCGCGCAGCATCTCACCGCGGTCGCCCTCGTTCGATCCGAGCGCGATCACCGCGACCTGAGGCGCGCGGCCCGGCCGCGGATCAGGCAGGCCCGAGAGGTGGGTGAGACGCCGATCCATCACTGCCGCCCCCGGCGGATCGTCACCGACACGTCGGCGAAGGTCTGCTCGATCGGCGCGTGCGGCTTGTGCACGGTGACCTCGACGTTCCTCACTCGCGCGTCTTCGAGCGCGGCATCCGCGATGCGCTGCGCGAGGGTCTCGATGAGGTTCACCGGCTCACCCGCGACGATCGCCGCGACTCTGTCGGCGAGCTCGCCGTAGTGCACGGTGTCTACCACGTCGTCGGAGGATGCCGCTGCCGCGAGCGACAGCTGCAGCGTGAGGTCGATCCTGAACTCCTGGCCCTGACGGCGCTCGAAGTCGAAGACGCCGTGGTAGCCGAACACGGTCAGACCCGTCAGCGTGATCTCGTCGAGCTGGCTCATCTCAGACTCCATCCCATGCGCTTGCGACGGCGAGGGCGTCGCGGGTCGCATCGACATCATGCACTCGCACGGCCCATGCGCCCGCCCGCGCGGCGAGCGCGCTCGTGACCGACGTCGCGAGATCGCGGCGTGCCTGACCGGGATCCCCGTCGAGCGTGTCGACGAGGAAGCGCTTGCGGGACGTGCCGACGAGCACGCGGTGCCCCAGGCCGATGATCTCGTCCAGGCCGCGCAGCACCTCCCAGTTCTGCTCCCCCGACTTCGCGAAGCCGATGCCGGGGTCGAGGATGACGCGCGAGGGCGCGATGCCCGCGGCGGCCGCCGCCGTGACTCGCTCGCGCAGCTCGGATGCGACCTCCCGGGCGATCCGCACGTACTGCGCGTGGGCGTACATATCGGATGACGGTCCGCGCCAATGGCCGATCGCGATGTCGGCATCCAGATCGGCGACGGTCGCCAGCATGCGCTCGTCGGCGAGCCCGCCGGAGACGTCGTTCACGATGCGCGCTCCGGCGCGCACGGCCGCTGCCGCGGTGTCGGCGTTGAGGGTGTCGATCGACGTCGGGATGCCGTCGGCGGTGAGCGCCTCGATAACCGGAAGCACTCGGCGCTGCTCCTCGATGCTGCCGATCCGCTCGGCGCCGGGCCGGGTGGACTCGCCGCCCACGTCGACGATGCTGGCGCCCTGCGCGCGCATCGTTCGAGCGCGTGCGAGAGCGATGTCGAGCTCGACGTAGCGGCCGCCGTCGCTGAACGAGTCGGGTGTGATGTTCAGGATGCCCCAGATGCCCGTCATCCGTGACCACCGCCCTGGGTCCCTGAGGCTGCCGAAGGGCCGCCGATCAGGGCGATGAGCTCGGCGCGGGCCGCGGGATCGGTGAACGCGCCGCGTGCGGCGATGGTCACCGTGGTCGCGAGCGGCTGCCGTCCGCCCCGCATCGTGACGCAACCGTGCGACGCGTCGAGCACGACGAGCACGCCGCGGGTGTCGAGGTTCTCGGCGATGGCATCCGCGATCTGCTCGCCGAGGCGCTCCTGCACCTGCGGGCGGCTCGCGAGGGTCTCCACGACCTTCACCAGCGCACCGAGGCCGACCACCTGCTCGCCCGGCAGGTACGCGAGGTGCGCGACGCCGGCGAAGGGCAGCAGGTGATGCTCGCACACCGAGCGGAAGCGGATGTCGCGCAGCAGCACGGCACCGGAGGGAACAGTGTCGGGTGCAGGACCCCGCGAGACGCTGATGGTGCGCGCGAGGTGCACGGCTGGGTCCTCACCGACGCCCGCGAAGAACTCGGCGTACAGCTCGGCCATGCGACTCGGCGTCTGCGTGAGCCCGGGCCGATCCGGATTCTCGCCGATCGCCTCGAGCAGTTCGCGGGTGAGCCGCTCGACGCGCGCCCTGTCGACGCTCACGTCACGCCGTCGCCGGTCGGGCCTGCCCGCCGGTCGCGGGTGAGCTCGCCGTGCGAGCAGTACCGGTCGGCTGTGCGGTCTGGGCGGCCACACCCTCCTCGACCCGACGGGGCATCGCGATGGGAGGCAGCGTCGACACCGGGCGCTCCTCGCTCGAGAGCCACTGCGGACGCTCGGGGAGCTTGCGCACCTCGGTGAAGATCTCGGCGATCTGGTTGTGGTCGAGGGTCTCCTCCTCGAGCAGCGCCAGGGCGAGACGATCGAGGATGTCGCGGTTCTCGCTGATCACCTTGTAAGCCTCGTTGTGCGCCTGTTCGATCAGCGCGCGCACCTCGGCGTCGACGCGCTCGGCGATCGTCTCGGAATACTCACGTCCGCGCCCCATGTCACGACCGGCGAAGGGCTCGCCGCCTTCGGAGCCGAGCTTGACCGGACCGAGCTGCATGGTCATGCCGTACTCGATGACCATCTTGCGGGCGATGCTGGTCGCCTTCTCGATGTCGTTCGAGGCGCCGGTGGTCGGGTCGTGGAAGACGAGTTCCTCGGCCACGCGACCGCCCATGGCGTAGGTCAGCTGATCCTGCAGCTCGTTGCGGGTGACGGAGTACTTGTCGTCGAGGGGCATCACCATCGTGTAGCCGAGCGCCTTGCCGCGCGGCAGGATGGTGATCTTCGTGACCGGGTCGGTGTAGTTCATCGCCGCCGCAGCGAGGGCATGGCCGCCCTCGTGGTAGGCGGTGATGAGCTTCTCCTTGTCCTTCATGACGCGGGTGCGGCGCTGCGGTCCGGCGATCACCCGGTCGATGGCCTCGTCGAGCGCGCGGTTGTCGATCAGCTGCGCGTTCGATCGCGCGGTGAGCAGCGCGGCTTCGTTGAGGACGTTGGCCAGATCGGCACCCGTGAAGCCCGGCGTCTTGCGGGCGACGACCTCGAGGTCGACCGACTGCGCGAGCGGCTTGCCCTTGGCGTGCACCTCGAGGATCTGCTGGCGGCCCTTCATGTCGGGCGCGTCGACGCCGATCTGACGGTCGAAGCGACCGGGGCGCAGCAGCGCGGGGTCGAGGATGTCGGGCCGGTTCGTCGCCGCGATGACGATGACGTTCGCGTTCGGGTCGAAGCCGTCCATCTCGACGAGCATCTGGTTCAGAGTCTGCTCGCGCTCGTCGTTTCCGCCGCCCATGCCTGCACCGCGGTGACGGCCGACGGCGTCGATCTCGTCGATGAAGATGATGGCAGGAGCGTTCTCCTTCGCCTGGGTGAACAGGTCGCGGACGCGGGATGCTCCGACCCCGACGAACATCTCGACGAAGTCCGAACCGGAGATGGAGTAGAACGGGGCGCCCGCCTCGCCCGCCACCGCGCGAGCGAGCAGCGTCTTGCCTGTTCCGGGAGGGCCGTACAGCAGCACGCCCTTCGGGATGCGCGCGCCGATGGCCTGGAACTTCGCGGGGTCCTGCAGGAACTCCTTGATCTCGTGCAGCTCCTCGATGGCCTCGTCCGCCCCGGCGACGTCGCCGAAGGTGACGGTCGGGGTCTCCTTGTTGACGAGCTTGGCCTTCGACTTGCCGAACTGCATCACCTTGCTGCCGCCGCCCTGCATCGACGAGAGCAGCCACCAGAACAGCAGACCCAGCAGCACGAGCGGCAGCAGCAGCGAGATGAAGCCGTCGAACCAGGTCGCGCGCGGCACGACGTCGTTGGCGTCCTTCGCCTTGATCTCCGCGGCGTCGATCGACTCCACGACCTGATCGGCGCGCGCCTCGACGTAGTAGAACTGCACGTTCTTCGCGCCCTCGAATTCCTTCGAGAGCGTGAGGTCGACCCGCTGATCGCCGTCGGTGTTGACCACCTTGGTCACGGTGTCGCCGTCGAGCAGCTCGAGACCCTGCTGCACGGTCACCTGCTTCGGCGCCGAGAGGTTCGAGATCAGCAGGAAACCGGCGAAGAGCAGCGCGCCGATCAACGCGACGTAGATCAGCGGATTGCGGGAGACCTTCTTGACGTCCATGATGCGTTCAGCGTACCGCTCGGCACTCAGGCGTCCGCTGAACGTTCACCACGGGCGTACCCGCCGCTTGAGCCCATCCTGGGCCCCTGAGCCTGCCGAAGGGCCCCGAGCCGCTCTGGGTCCCTGAGCCGCTCTGGGCCCCTGAGCCTGCCGAAGGGCCCGGAGTCCATCCTGGGGCCCCGAGCCGCTCTGGGTCCCTGAGCCTGCCGAAGGGTCAGCTGTAGACGTGGGGCGCCAGCACCGCGACATCGCGCAGGTTGCGGTAGCTCTCGGCGTAATCCAGTCCGTAGCCGACGACGAACTCGTTCGGGATGTCGAATCCGACGTACCGGCAGTCGATCTCCACCTTCGCCGCTTCGGGCTTGCGCAGCAGCGCGAGCACCTCGATCGACTCCGCTCCGCGCGACTCGAAGTTCTCGAGCAGCCAGCTGAGGGTCAGCCCCGAGTCGATGATGTCCTCGACGATGAGCACGTGCTTGCCGTGCAGGTCGGTGTCGAGATCCTTGCGGATCTGCACCACGCCGCTGGACTTCGTGCTCGCGCCGTAGCTCGACACGGCCATCCAGTCCATCGGCGCGTCGATCGGCAGCGCGCGGGAGAAGTCCGCCATGACCATCACTGCGCCCTTGAGCACGCCGACCAGGAGGAGGTCCTTGCCTGCGTAGTCCTCGGCGACGCGCGCTGCCAGCTCATCGAGCTTCGCGAGGATCTCCTCCTCGGTGACGAGGATCTGGCTGAGGTCGTCTTGGATGTCGGCAGCGCGCATGGATCGATCTTAGGTCGATCGGCATATGCTTCCCCACTACTGTGAGCGGTGAAGCGGGGCATCCGCCCTGCGGGGAAGGAAGACATGAACGTCGATGAGATCCTGAAGCAGGTGCCGATCGATGACATCGCGAGGCGCTTCGGCGTCAGCCCCGAGTTGGCGCGGCAGGCCGTGCAGGAGGGTGGCGCGACGCTGCTCGGCGGCCTGGCAAAGAACGCCGAGAGCAGTGAGGGCTCCGCGGCGATCGAGAAGGCACTGAGCCGGCACGGCGGCTCCGCCCGCCCTTCGAGGGTCGACGACGTCGATCAGGCTGATGGCGAGAAGATCGTGAAGCACGTCTTCGGCGACCGCAAGGGCGAGGTCACCGAGAAGCTCAACAAGAGCGAGAAGACGGCGGGCGGCATCGACTTCGGCAAGCTGCTGCCCATCCTCGCGCCGATCATCATGGGCATCATCGCGAACAAGAGCAAGGGCAGCTCGAGTGGCGGCGGCGGTCTGGGCGACATCCTGGGCGGGCTGCTCGGCGGCGGTCAGCACTCCGGCGGCTCAAGCAGCGGTTCGTCGGGTGGCGGCCTGGGCGGCCTCGGAGACATCCTCGGCGGGCTGCTGGGCGGTCGGAAGTAGCCGCTATCGCGCGCTGAAGACGATCTGCCCGCCTGCCCGACGTGCGGTGCACGCGGGCAGATCGATCGGCCCCTGACCAGACCAGTCGGTCACCAGGCGTGCCACCTCGAGCGTCTGCGACCTCGTCAGGCTCACGCCGAACTCGCTGTCGACGACGAGGCGGATGATGCGATTGCGCAGCGCAGCCGGATTCGCGGCGAGCGCCGCGACGCTCACGGCGATGCCAGCCTCGGCATGCTCGACGATGTCCTCGATGGTCTCGTGGATCATCTCCTCGAACGCCTCGGCATCCTCGCGCAGCTGCTCGGCGGTGCGCGCCAGCGCCTCGGCGATGCCGGGGCCGAGCTCTGCCTCGAGCACCGGCAGCACGCGCTCGCGGGTGCGGACGCGGGCGTACCTGTCGTCGAGGTTGTGCGGGTCGTTCCAGATCTCGAGTCCGGATGCCGCGCAGCACGCCCGCGTGGTGGCCCGGCGCACACCGAGCAGCGGTCGGACCCACAGCATCCCGTCGTCGCTCTCGCGAACCGGCGCCATGCCCTGCAGGCTCGCGGCTCCCGAGCCGCGCGCGAGACCCAGCAGCACGGTCTCGGCCTGGTCGTCGAGAGTGTGCCCGAGCATGACGGCGGCCGCGCCCTCGGCACGGGCTATGCCGCCGATGGCCGCATAGCGGGCCTCCCGCGCTGCCGCCTCGACGCCCTCGCCGTCGCTGACCACCCGGACCTTCGTCTGCAGCGCGTCATGCACACCGATGTGCTCCGCGGCGACGGCGGCGGATGCCGCGACCATATCCGAGCCCTCCTGCAGCTGATGGTCGACGGTGAGGCTCAGCACCGTCATGTCGCGGGCTCGCGCCTCGAACACCGTGGCGGCGGTCAGCGCGAGCGAATCGGCGCCGCCGGAGAGAGCCACGATCACGGTCGCGCGGTCGGGCAGCAGGTGGAGGGCGCCCCGGACGGCGCGACGGACTTCGGCGATGGCGAGATCGAGCGAGGGCACGCGTCCACGCTAGCCTGCGGCGCACCACCCCCGGGAGAAACCGGTAGGCGGCAGGGCGGCCTTGGGGGCGCGAACGGTAGCGCGCGCCGCGCGCGCGGCCGTACCCTGGGGCCGTGGACAAGGGGACGGTGCCGACCCGGTTCGCGCCGGAGCGCTTCACGGCGTTCACCGACGCGGTGGTCGCGATCGCGATGACTCTGCTGATCCTGCCGCTGCTGGAGTCGGTCACGGACGCCGCCGAACGCGGCATCCGGACTGCGGATTTCCTTCACGAGACGTCGGGGCAGCTGGTCAGCTTCATCCTCAGCTTCGTGCTCATCGCGACGTTCTGGATGGAGCACCACCAGATGTATCGCCGGGTGGCGGCGATCACGCCCGCGCTGCTGTGGATCAACATCGGCTGGCTGCTGACGATCGTCTGGCTGCCCGTGCCGACCGCGATGCTGGGCCAGCTGCCGACGGATGCGGTGCAGGCGACCGTGTACATCGGCACGCTCATCCTGACCCAGATCGCCACGCTGACGGCGAAGCTCTACCTGCTGCGCCATCGCGATCTCGCCGACATTCCCGCCGAGGCCCTGCGACGCGGCTGCGCAGGAGACATCGCGGCCGTCATCCTGTTCCTCGTCGCGCTGATCCTGGCGGCGTGGGTGCATCCGATCGGCTACCTCGCGCTGCTGCTTCTCGTGCTGGTCGGGCCGCTCGAGCGAGGGCTGCTGCGGCTGCGCAGGTAGGCTGGTGCGCGGCATCCGACCGTCATTCCAAGGAGAACAGCACATGGGCGCACACGACGCCGTCATCGAGATCCCGCGCGGCAGCCGCGTGAAGTACGAGGTCGACCACGAGACCGGTCGCGTTCACCTCGACCGCGTCCTGTACACCACCTTCGGCTACCCGGCCGACTACGGCTACTTCGACAACACGCTCGGCGAGGACGGCGACCCGCTCGACGTGCTCGTGCTGCTCGACCACACGATCTTCCCCGGCGTCGTCGTGAACGTGCGCCCCGTCGCCGTGCTCAAGATGAGCGACGAGGCCGGCGGAGACGACAAGCTGGTGGCCGTGCTGTCGAAGGACCCGCGCTGGGCGCACATCCAGGACATCGACGACCTGCCCGAGTACACGAAGAAGGAGATCGCACACTTCTTCGAGCACTACAAGGACCTCGAGCCCAACAAGTGGGTCAAGGTCGACGCGTGGGGCGACGCCGCCGAGGCGCAGCGCATCCTCGACGAGGCCATCGAGCGCTTCGCCGGCGACGGGCACTGAGCCTCTTCGACGGGCCGCTGAGCCCGTCGAAAACGAGAACCCCCGGCCTCTCGGCCGGGGGTTCTGTCGTTCTCAGCTCCGGTGCGGGTCAGATCGCGCCGCGGGCCGCCAGGAAGTTGTACGGGTTGGTGCGGCCGCCGTTGATGTACACCTCGAAGTGCAGGTGGCATCCCTGGGAGGCGCCGGTGTTGCCGGCGTAACCGACGAGCTGACCGGCGCTGACCTGCTGGCCGTTCGAGACCGCGTAGCCCGACATGTGCGCATAGCTCGTAGCGATGCCGTTGCCGTGCTGGATGCGCACCCAGTTGCCGAAACCGCTGTTGTAGAAGGCGGCGTCCACCCGGCCGCTCGAGGCCGCGTAGATCGGCGCGCCGCACCCGTTGGCGAAGTCGGTGCCGCCGTGCGTGGTCGAGCGGCAGACGCCGCCCGTGCACACCGGCGGGCGGGGACCGAAGTGCGAAGAGATGTGACCGCCGTGCGGGCGACGCCATGCGCCGGATCCGCTTCCGCCGGTTCCGCCGCCACCGCCACCACCGCCGCTGCTGCTGGCGCCGCCACCGCCACCGCCGCCGCCGCCGCCGCTCTGATGGTTCTTGGCGGCTTCTTCGGCGGCCCTGCGAGCGCGCTCGGCCTCCTCGGCGCGGCGTCGCGCCTCCTCTTCCTTCCGGATGCGCTCGCCCTCCTGATAGCCGGCGACCGTCGCGGTGGTGTTGTCCTTGAGAGCGGCGAGCTGCGCCTGCAGCGTCACGAGGTTGGACTGACGCTCCTCGAGCGCAGCCTGAGCCGCGTCGGCGGCGCGCTGCGCGGCCTGCATCTTCTCTTCGGCGATCTTCTGCAGCCGGTCGCGCTCGTCGCGAGCGGTGGATGCCTGATTGCTGAGGGACTGAGCGGTGTCGCGAGCGGACGCCGCACGTTCGGCGACCGTCCGGTTGTACTCGACGAGCTTGTCCATGCTGCCGAGACGCGCGAGCAGGTCGTCGGCTCCGTTGGAGGACTCGGAGAGGAAGAGTTCGAGGGCAGTCTCGTCGCCGCCGCTGCGGTAGAGCTGATTGGCGACCTGCCCGGCCTTGCGAGCGCTGTCGGCGGCGATCTGCGCCTGTTCGTCGGCCTGCGCCTGAAGGTCGTCCGCCTTGGCCGCTTGGTCGAAGTACGCCTGCTGTGCGGCGTAGAACTCGTCGCCGGCCTTGCGGGCAGCGGCTTCGGCCGCTGCAGCCTCATCGGTGAGCTGCTGGATGAGCGCCTCGATGCGCGTGATCTCAGACGCCTTCGCCGCTTCACTGGCCTTGGCGCGCTGCACGTCATCCCAGCTGGGGTACCCGGCGGCCTGAGCGGTCTGCGTGTTCGCGGAGACACCGAAAGCAGAGAGTGCGACGGCGCTCAGAACTCCGACGGTGAGCGCGCTGCGGCGGGTGAGCTTCGAGCGCGACCAGAGAGCCTCGCGTTCTGCGGGCGTCGGGGCGCACCCGCAGTCAGCCCCTGCGGATCGGGCATCCGCAGTAATGTCCTCGTTCACTCGGCTCCTTTCGCCGGATTCACAGCTGCAACAGTAACAACATTCGTCACAGTCGCACCAGGTACCGGCCTCGCCGCGACCCCGCGGAGAGACGCGATGCGTGCTTCTCGCCACTCCATCGTCCTCCCGAAACGCCCGGGATGTAAGCCGACGCGCCCCCGATTTCGTTTTTGCCTCGCCCAGCCCTTATGCTTGAGCGTCGGCAAGGGAAACCCCCAAGGAATCTCTTCGGCCCCATCGTTTAGCGGCCTAGGACGCCGCCCTTTCACGGCGGTAGCACGGGTTCGAATCCCGTTGGGGTCACTCTTCCGATACAATTGAAAAGTTATGGCCCTGTAGCGCAGTTGGTTAGCGTGCCGCCCTGTCACGGCGGAGGTCGCGGGTTCAAGTCCCGTCAGGGTCGCTCCGAGCGTCGAGCCTTCTTTCGAGGAGGCTCTTCGTCTAGGGTGCGGCAGTTCTCGAAGTGCCGCACGGCTCTGTAGCTCAGTTGGTAGAGCGTTCGACTGAAAATCGAAAGGTCACCGGATCGATGCCGGTCGGAGCCACGTAGCGGAGATTACACCGCTGCTGAACCCTCGCAAGGCTTCTACTTGCGGGGGTTCTTTTTTGGCTGCTGACCAGGGAGATTTGTCGGTACTGGCGCTGCGCACTCAGCGACGTGCCAATGGAATCGTGAAGATCTTCCGCGTATCCCCCAGATTCTTCAGTCACGCACCCCGCAGTAACCCCGCACTTTGGAGATCGTACTTTTGCTCCGTCGGGCCTGCGTCACCGCTCAGCCGACTGCGACCTGAGCGACCTCGCGGAGCACGCGATCGCGCTCACGCTCGCGCGCTGCGATCGGATTGGCACGGCGGCATCCCTCGCGCACCTGAGTCGGACCACGATGCGACAGGCGCGGCCTGAGTCGAACCATCGGATGCGGGGTTAGGAGCCCGCGCTCGCTCTGGTGCTCACTGCCGCGCTTCAATCGAGAGCGATGAACTGCGAGCTCAGCTGGTCACGCTGGAGGAGATTCTCCAACGTCGCTGCCGGAACGCCGATCTTCAAACCGATCCAGAACAGCCCCTCACCGTCCGCTAGCCCTGTCGACGACTCCCGAAGATTACCTTGGCCTGCTACTGCACAAGCTGGACAGCAGCCTCCTCTGCCTCCGACGATAGTCATCCTGAGGCGTTGCGGGTGCGTCGACTCAGCCGCGCCACTGCCTTCGCTTGGATGACCGACAACCCGTGGGCTTCTCTCCAACCCCCGACTCGCGCGCCTCCGGCCAGGGCCGACCTCGTAGCAGCACGGCGCGACCTCCTAGATGAGCCCCTGCAGCGACTTGCCCATCACTCCCGCTGCCTTGGTCGAGCCCTTGAGCGTGTTCATGTATACGTCCTGGGTCATGCTCGGATTCTCGTGGCCCAGGTAGTCGGCGATCTCCGTAGCGGATAGACCGGCCTTGTCGAGAATCGTGGCTACTGTCTTCCGGAAAGCGTGCGTAGACAAGCCCGGGTAACCCAGGCTGTTGCGCCGGTCTCGTAGCTCGCGCTGCGTGTTCGATGGGTCCCGAGGTCGCATCAGCGGGGTCGGGAAGATCAGGCCGGTATCGTCGCACAATCTCTTGTGACGCTTGTGCAGCAGGCTCATCGTCGCCTCCGGCAAGTGCGTCGTACGCGCAGACTTGTCAGTCTTCGCAAACTCCTGGCGCACGATCCCCTTCCCCTTCACACGCACGTTCTGCGCCACGACGGACGCTGTGCCGGCGGCGAAATCGATGGCGTCCGCTTCGAGCGCGCATACCTCGGCGACCCGCCACCCGGATGCGAGCATGAACGTGATCAGGTCGACCGTGTCCCACTCGAGGAGCTTCTCGTCAGCACGAACGCGCTCGAGGAATGTAGGGAGCTCGTCCAGCGGAATCGCCGTGCTCCCCTTCTTCTTCCTCTGGGTAACACGCTCGAGCTCACGCACGGGGTTGTGCGACAAGGCACCGTTCCGCACCGCAAGGCCGAGCATGCCGCTCAGGGCCGACCGGCAGTTCTTCGCTGCCCCAGGACCAGCTTCCTTTTCAACCGCGTTGAGGAACTTCTGCAGCCGCTCAGGCGTGGCTTCCGCAACCGAGAGATCGCCGATCCGCGGCGTGATGTGCGCGGTCACCGCATAGCCGTACGTCTCCAGCGTGCCTTCCGAGCGGCCCAAGTCCCGACGGGACTCCAGAAACCTCTGCCCAAGAGCACGAAGGTGCGTCGCCGGCTTCAGCTCGCCACCACGGGCAGCCTCGATCGTGGTCAGCGCGTTCTTCAGCGCGGCCGTCGCCTTCGCCTTGCTCGCCGCGTGCTTCTCGATCTGGCGAGACTTCCCGTCCGCGAAGCGGTAGCGAGCTCGGGCACGCCATTTCCCCGGCTGAACCTCAGCCACGTTGATGGTGCCGTACGTTCCGATCGCCAACCGTGGCCTAGCCATCAGTCCTCGCTTTCCAGGGACGCGCGGATCTCATCGACGAGGATGCGCGTCACGCGGCCGCGCGCTTGCGGGGTGCTCGCCACTCCCGCACGCTGCTTCGCTTCAGCCTCGAGAGAGTGCCCCCAGAGCTTAGACGCGTGGCGCTGAAGAAGGAGCGGTTGAATGCCGAGTTTCTTCGCGGCACGGGACTCCGCGAGGCTGACCGGCGGTCGGGGCCCGCGCAAGCTCGGGGCGAGCTCAGATGGCTGGATCGCGGCATCCCACATCGCGTCGACGCGGTCATAGCTCCGCGCAGCATCGGTGCTGGCGGAGCGCAAACGCAACGCCTCAAGCTCCAGTTCCTCGTCCCAATCGTCTTCAGTGGGACTCGTCATAGGAGCATGAGCATGATCCTCGGCGAGTATCTCGACTGGAGCTCCCGAGAGCACCCTCTCGACCCACGATCGCTTGACCGGCTGATCGGAGCTAAGGATGTACGGGCGATCGAGGAACTCAGCTGTCCCCAGCAGGTCCGCCAGTCGGATTGACTCCCCCGAGAGTCGCCCGAGAACGAGCGCAAGAGTCAGCAGAGTCGGAAGAGTTGGGGCTGCCTTCCCTCCTTCGATGGCCTGCACACTCGACAGGCTCCACCTGGCGCCGAACTCGCGGCCCGCTTGCGCGACCGTGTCCATCGTGATTCCGCGATCTTGGCGGAAAGCACGCAAGAAGCGACCAACCGCTTCGGCGTATGTCGTCGACTCCATACTCAGAGATTACTAGATATTTAGAACCTGTGCTAACGTTGCGCACACGCTACGCATTTATGGTATTCACAAGCAAAAGGAAGTAATCATGACCGCTCGCCAGCCCACTCTGCTCGACGTGAAGGAACTGTCCGCACTCACCGGCATGTCAGTGTCGACCATCTACCGCAAGCGGTCGCTCGGCGAGTCACTGCCGCGCGCCGTCAAGATCGGCTCTGCGGTGCGTTGGCGCCAGGCCGATGTAGACCTGTGGATTGAGGAGCAGCTGGAACCAGCGATGTGACGCAGAGACACTGCCCACAGCGCGAGCAAAGCAAAACGCCCCGGAAAAGCCGGGGCGCTTCACACAACAGATCTCGGCTAACGAGCGGCAACTCGTTTCTCACCAAAGGACCTGCATATGACCGTATCAGCGGACGCTGACACTAGCTTTGACACAACCACAGACCTCGACCTCGACCTCGTCGACCGCGGTGGTCGTCCGGATGCTCTCGACATCGAGTATCAGACCCATTGGCTTCGCGAGAGCGCGAAACAGCATCGTCTCCACATGCGGATCGCCTATGAGGTGGCCGCCGACTTCCAGCTGAAGTTCATGCACGTCACCGGTCTCGGATGGTTTCGATACGACAAGACCCATTGGGCTGCCGACGACGCTGACAAAGGCGCCACGAACGCCGTCATGAAGACCATCCGTAGGCTCGCTGCAGATGGGCTCACCGACAAGGACCTGTATTCCGATCTTGTGAAGGCTCAGACTGCTGCCGGCGCCAAGGGTGTGCTCAAACTCGCAGCGGGCCTCCCCGGTGTCTCCGTGAGCGCATCCGAACTCGACGCCGACCCATTCGTACTGAACACTCCGTCTGGCCTGCTTGACCTTGAGTCGTTCGAACTTCGACCACACGATCCACTGGATCGGATTACCAAAATCACCCGCGGTTCGTACGATCTGACGGCACCGCGTGAACGGTGGTCGACGTTCCTCGAGCAGGTCCTGCCCGACGACGAAGTACGCGCGTATCTACAGCGTGTCCTCGGCCTCGCGCTTGTCGGCAAGCAGCTGGAACACATTCTTGTGATCGCGACCGGCTCTGGCCGCAACGGCAAGGGTGTGACCTACGAGGCACTCGGCTGGGCAATCGGCGATTACACTCACTACGCTCCATCCACTCTGTTCGAGCGCACGAAGGGCAATGCGAATGCCGCGTCGCCCGCGCTGTTCGATCTGCGAGGGGCACGGTTCGTGGCACTGTCAGAGACTGAGAAGATGGCGCGCATCGCGTCGGCCCTTCTCAAGAGCCTGACGGGTGGCGATCCGGTCACCGCTCGTGGCTTGTATGAAAAGCCGATCACCTTCTTGGCGTCCTGGCTGATCCTTCTGGTCACCAACCATCTTCCGACGCTGCCAGCCGATGACCCGGCTGTCTGGGAACGTGTCCGCGTCATCATGTTCGACGTCTTCATCCAGAAGAAAGACCGAGACCCGAGGCTTGCCTCCAAGCTCCAGGACGAGGCTGACGGCATCCTCACCTGGGCCGTCGAGGGCTTGCGTCAGTACTGGGCCGGGGGACTCGCAGAGCCTGAAGCCGTCACCGTGGCCACCAGCGGCTATGCCGCCGCTCAGGACAGCGTCAAGAGGTTCATCGAAGCTGTCTGCACGGAATCGCCTTCGACCGGTGGCAACACCACGAAGGAGCTTCACGACGCCTACACCGACTGGGCGACCGCAGAGCGCATCTTCGCAGAGCACAGACTTGGGCGCACTGAGTTCGGGCACGCCCTTGACCGGCTCGGCTTCCCATCCGTGAAGAAGAGCCGCGGGATGGTACGCGCCGGTCTCGGACTCGCCGGCAACGGTGGCGTTCCGATTTCTAGTGATCCTTACGACCGGAGTCACGAGGTCTCGGCCCCGGACGCGGACCCGCCCACCGCCTCCTGGGAAAGTTCCGATGATCCGCCCAGCGCTGTCTTCGTTGGCTGAGGGTGAGACGAGGGCGTGTCGCGCGGCCTTCGTGGGGGTGCTCCCAGCGTCCGATAACCGTCACTATCTCACGCTCCACGCCCTCTCATTATGAGCTCGGGCGCGCCAGCATCTGAAGAGTCACCGACCTGCTCGGCCCTATGCAGTTGTGCAGTTGAAAGCCCAAACCTCCCCATGTGAAGCACATCACAAGGCTTACGTTCAACTACTGCAGAACTGCATCGGACGGCATACGTGCCGCTCGATGCAGTTCTGCAATTCACATCCCAGATCCCCTCGCACCCGTTGAACAAAGAGAGTTCTGGCCATCAACTGCACAAGTGCATCGGCTTCACCTGCACCGAGCTCCGTTAAGCCGATCTGTCTCCCTAGGACAGGCACGGGAAGTCCCTCATGAGCGGAGTGCGCTGACTCCGTTTCGTAGGTCCGGTGGTGTGAGAGTCGTCCTGTCGCTCGCTGTCGCGGGCGGGAGACTGGTCAGATCCGGCGACAATGCCGATGTGGGAGCGACGCTTGGCAGCAGCGCGATTCGGTCCCATCCGTGGACGGGGCGCTACCAAGGTGGTTTAGGTATCGCGATCTCGTCGACGGAGCATGGAGTACGTGAGCCAGTCATGGGGCGTGTCGGTTGCGCGTCGCGCGATGGAGTCGACGAATTCTCTTTCGCGTTCACCGATTTGCTCCGCCGACAACGCCGGCACATCGAACGGGTCAGCACCCATGGACCACATCGCGTGGGGCTCCAACACGGCGTCGTAGGTCAACACCATCCGGCGGTGTGTCCCATCGTCATAGCGCGCAGCGATGCCGTCGAGGTCGTTTCCCGTTTCCTGAGCGTACTGGCAGGCGACCGTGGCGCTCCACGGGGACTGCAATGCGCCTGCGAGGGTGTCGAGCTTGGCAAGTTCCGCGCTCGTGAGCCCCGTTGCCATGCGCTTCACCTCGACGGGAATGAACTCGCCGGCTCGTGTCAGAAGGAGCACGTCGGCCTCGCCGAGCTCCCTCGTCTCACCGAATGGGAAGATGCTCATCCCGGGATGGCTTCCGATGAGGCGTCCGTTCGAATCGGAGCCGAGGATGGACTCGAGGAACCTCGCAGTGAGAATGTGCCCCATGGCGTCGGCTTCGTAGACGCGGCGTGCCGGTTCGCTCAGC
The DNA here is from genome assembly GCF_044748505.1 of Microbacterium sp. NPDC089987. Classification (NCBI taxonomy): domain Bacteria; kingdom Bacillati; phylum Actinomycetota; class Actinomycetes; order Micrococcales; family Microbacteriaceae; genus Microbacterium; species Microbacterium sp. NPDC089987. The sequence continues at coordinate 96,798 of NZ_JBIVGE010000001.1, read as the reverse complement.
CGATACTTGAAATCGATCGTGGGGCGGTCGCCGAAGGGAAGGTCGATCGCAGTCGCGCATCCTCGGCACGTGATGGGTGGCGCGAACGACCCGATCGGGATCCACTGTTTCGCACCGCAGGTTCCGCATTGGAGGGGGAACCCTTTGATGATGATGCTGGCTCGTTCCGCCCATTCGAGCCAGTACTTCGCAGCCTTGTCGTTGTTGCCAAGAACCCGTTTGAAGTCGTGGAAGGACTTCTCGGGTAGCTCGTCGATGGACGCGCCAACCGCTTCCCCCGGCTGCACGACGATACCGGCGCCTCGGAGGCGTTCCTTGTACCAATTGAAGCCCTGACGCGCAGACATCGATTCCAGCAGGCTGAGGAGGGGCGCGTGGCAGAGCATGTACGCCTCCCATAGGCCACCCATCATTGTGATGAGGAGACGAGCGGCGATTCCGGGCGCGGATTCTCTCACCTCCAGATCGCGGATAGACGCCAGGCTGTGAGCCATCAGCTCGCGAGAGGGCCACTGGAGACGGGTGATTTTGTCAGCGAAACGCGGAGACGACCAGTGACTGTAAGCGCCGTCGTGGAAACCCTCGACGCGGTAGTCGTCGCTGACGGGCAACGGAGCGTCCTCCACCCGAGCGTCGAAGTGAAGTATCAGCAGGTCGTTGATGTTGCGCTTCTCGAAGACTTCACTATGACGTGACATGTCGAGAGCCTTGTAGGACGCGTGGCCGTTTTCCCACACAAGCACCTCGTCGCGGCTCCAACCCAGAACGGTGCCGAACATCAATAGGTCCTCCGGGGTGGCAACAGAGACATCACTGATGTTCGCCGCGGCAGCGACGAGTTCCTCGGTTGGGACGGAACAGCTGGTGACGTAGAGAGAGGAGGCGGAGAGTCCATGACGGGCGAGTCCCCCTGCTGTCGCGAGATTGCTGAGAGACGCGGGCGAGAGAGCGCTCAGCGGTAGGCCGATCGGGGTGGCATAGAAATCTCCATGCGCGGCGCGAAGATTCCACAGAAGCGCCAGATCATCGAGCGATCCGGGAGAACACACCACGACAACATTCGGCCCTGCGTCATAGAGGGAGAACCGGCTTGCGGGGAGGATCGGCTGAGCGGAGCGGATGTGAGAGCTGGCGGTGGAAGCGTATGAAAGGCTCGTCATGGACAATCGCCGTGGGGTTATGACGGGAGTCCGCGGCCAAGTCCGTGTAAGCAAGTCGTCGAGCGACCCCGTCGTGTGCACTCGTTGCACCTCTACGAAGTCCTCGAACTTCACGTCCGGTACCCAATTACCATGCCGGACAATTTCGGGATCGATGTGCTCGGGAAGCGAGCCCAGGCAGGCTTGGTAGATCAACCGCCACGGATCGTCCTCCTGGAGGGAGACGATCTCGATCGGCGGAAGATCGTTCGATCCCCCGTAAGGCAAGAGTCCGGCAGCGAGCTGGTACCGGGAGATGTCGCGCTGGGTACCTGGATCTACAGCGGCATTGAGGGCCATGCTGTGGTCATACGGCGCGCCATGCACGGAGTCGACCTGCGAACCACGCAAGCGCCGACGATACAACTCCGTGATACTGCCGTCCGAGTCGAGAGGCACCATCGGGTTTGATGCGCCACCCCAAAGCTGACACTCGCGTTCGACCAAGCCTGTGAACGAGGCTAAGTCGCCGCTACGGACCGGAACCGCAACGCGCCGCGGTCGGGTACTCAGACGGGTCGCGTGAGGGCCATTGAGACGTTCGCCGTCCAGGAAGTGTGGCATCCCAGCATGATGGCAGTTCCTGCGGCGACCGCGCGGGGTGGAACACGGGTGGGGTGATGCGAAGGGTGCCCATTGCGATCGGCCGTGAGCGGCTCGGAACGACTCGCGCCTCCCGAGGCAGCTGCTCGGGACGCTCGAACTTTCGGCTGCCACTCCGTCCGTTCTGGACTACACGTGCGGAAATGATTCCGTGATCCATTCGGCAAATGTTCGCGAGCCAGGACGTTCATGCCGAAGGCGTCGGCGCGCTTTCGTTCGCCGATGCCCCGGCCGTGCGAAGCGGAGGAGGGGCATCGCCGGGAGCACCCGAGGACGCCCCAGTGGGGCGTCAGAGGGCTAGGAGCGCCAGCTCCGCAGTCAGGGCCTGAGACGCGCCAGCGTCGAAGGTGAGACAGCCAGGAGGACCGAGCGAAGCGAGAGTCCGAGGGGCTGACTCAGAGGCGTCGGCTACGCCGACCAGCGGGCAAGTTGAACCGTAGCGAAGCGGAGGAGAAACGCAGCCCGGTGCCACCTCCCCTTATGCTCTTTTCTCTTTCTCCCTCGAATCGCGAGCCTTAGCGAGCGAACGAGGTCATTATTGCCGTTTCATCAGCGGAAAAGCTTGGTCCCAGACCCATTGGTACCAGAGCAGAATCCGAAGGGCCCAACGGGTGCTCTGGGACCATGGCCATGTTTTTGCGTTGGAAAATCGGGGTTTGCTTGGGACCGCGGTTTTGGGTGCCTTGGCACCGTGGTCCCAAGCCTCGAACGAAGCGAGGCCCGAGGGAGGAACGACCGAGTTTCCACCCCGACGCGGCCGCGGGCACGGTCGTCATTGCTCATCAAACGGCGCAGGCCGAAGCGGAGCGCCGGCCTCTGGGCATAGCGGCTGAGCCCCATCTGCGGCGCCGACGAAGGAGGTGCTGCAGCGACCCGCGACAAGGAGCGGAGCTCCGCTCGTGGTCTCTTCCTTCGCTTTGCGGTGGTCCACTGCTTGCGAGTACGACTGCCGTTCGACCCGTTAGCGCACTGTTGCCGCTCACGTTCTGACAGCCTTTGCGCAGATCGTTTGAGCTGTCTCGGCGGCCATGGCCCGGCCCCACGGAGGCCAAGAGGGGGCATCGTGTGACCGAGATGCGACCAGTCGAAGACCGTCCGGCGACCAGACAGGCTGAATCCGCTCGATTCGGCGTTCGATTCATAGCCGGTGGCCCCTTTGGGCCCAGCGGAAGGCCCAGTCGAGACCATCATGTGGCCCGCCGAGAGAATATGGCCTCTGCCGCTGTGTTAGTGGGCAACGCAGGACCACGGTGGGGCCACGTAGCGGCCAGCACGAGACCATCTCGCACCCGCTCCTCCGTAGTGGGACGCGGGCCGCAGCGAGGAATGCATGATGACCCGAACCGTGGCGGGAGGGTCGAGAGGACACTCAACACGAGCGGAGCTAACCCGCCCTAGCGTTAGTCTGCGTGACAACCGAGGGCGAACTCGTCCGCCCCACCGATGCAGCCGGCCCTCGCCAACGCCGTGGTCGGACCGTGGCGGAGCACCCCTCGACGAGAGTCAGCGCGAGCGATCGTCGAACCGCCGGACATACAGGCACCGCGTTGTGCGGCGTGTCTTGTCGAGGAGATCGCGAACCGCTTCTGCGCGTAAACGAGCATTGCTCGCGGGACCGTCATGATTCACACCAGCCTCCTCGTCCCCGCAGCGGTGAAAATGGATAACCTGACAATCTCCTGCGAACCAAGAATGAGCACAAACATGTTTTGTGTTCATTCATGAGTGGATTCTGTGCAGGCGCTTTGCCGAAATTTTCCGGCAGTTCACAGACAATCACCATCGCACAATTACGGTATATCGTGTGGAACGACAAGACGACGATCCAACGACTGCTGCATGGCCTTCTGCGAGCTCTATTCACGCGCTGGTCGGAGCGGTCTGCCGGCTGACTGACGACCCGGAATGGCTGATCGCTGCATTAACCGAGATGCTGACAGCTATGCGACCACCCGTCCCACCGACGGAAGCCGAAGTCGATTACTTGCTCAGCTCAAGTGCGTTCACCCCGACGCAGCTCTCACGAATCAGGGGCCGAGTCGCGCACGGATCTTTGGCGCTCGAGGGTGCTAAGAGCTTCCTCTCCGCACTCTACGCGACCTGGTCTCTCGAGCAAGTAGTCAGCTACATGGGCTCATCCAGGAATGAGGTTCTGGCGGCCGTCGAAGACGGGCAGCTCTATGCGGCCAAGATCGGGCAGAGCTTTAGGTTCCCGGTGTTCCAGTTCAACATCGGCCGGCCAGAACCTCTCCTACCCCATCTCCCCGAGTTCATCGAGGCAGTTCACGACCGCTGGAACTGGATCAGCGCCGCGGCGTTCATGGAAACGCCCCAAGCGACCTTGCTCTCCGTTTCCAAACTGACGCCACGTGCTTGGCTCCTCGACGGCGGCAGCTTCGAAGACATCAAGCAGATCACCAACTCCACACGCTGGCGCTGACTGCCGAGCGACGACAGAAAGGATTCTCGAATGACCACGAACGCGAACGTATGGCGTCAAGAGTGGCCCGCGCACCGGGTGCGGCTCATCGATATCACTGCCCGACATCTCGTCGATGAGCAAGCCCGCGCCAGTCACGGTGAGCTACCCAGCTGGAACGAACTTACGCCGCAGCATCAGAGCAACTTCAGCGACACCGTGGCCGCAGTGTTCGTTGCGCAAGCCCGAGCGTTCGCCGAGCTCGAGGCGGAGTTCGAAGCCAACGAAGATCCTCACACTGATGAATGAGGCAACGACGTCGGGCGGCGGAGCTACTGCCCCTGAGATAGAGGCATGACTTCGGTGGGACGCCCGAGCAAGGGCCTCCGCGATGCCATCATCATTCGACCGACCCCCGAGCTCGGAGCTCTGCTTCGATGCGAGGGGCAGCGCAACCTCATGACGGCGGGGGAACATGTCGTGTCTCTCCTCGCGCAGCACTTCGGGCTACCCCAGTTCATGCCAGAGCCGTCGCTGCGGAATCCCGAGCGTTACCCCACACGCCCTCATGTCACCAACGGCCGCGATTCGATCAGTGTGCGGCCGCCACTCGAGTTCGGCCATCTCATCAAGGAATGTGCGGGGAACGCAGGACTGAACTACGGCGCGTACGTCGTCGACATGATTGAACTCATGCTTCTTGCTCAGCCCGAGGATGACGACGCGGCGTCCGAGGAGCGCTGAGCCAAAGCTAGAGAGATGGAGATCTTGGAGACCGCTGCTACGTTCAACCTCCCGGACGAGCGCGTGTGGGTTGTCGGAGATCTGCACGGCAACGCAGGCTGGATTCAAACGCTGCTTCCTGCGATGCGCCGATTCGACCCAGGGATGCGCACGATCCTTCAGGTCGGCGACTACGGCTTCGATCACGACAGGCGCGGCACTCACGTGGTGGACTGCTGGGCCAGGAAGGCTGGCATCGATCGGGTACTGGTGACGCTCGGCAACCATGAAATGTGGGAGAAGATCACGCCAGCCCAGCAAGCAGCTCCGGGTCAGCCGATCCGCGTGAGCGAAGTCGTGTGGCTACTTCCCCGGCCGTTCCGCTTCCGTATTGCCGGGCGCGAGGTCCTCTCTCTCGGCGGCGCTTCCAGTGTGGACAAGGCGCATCGCACACTTGGACGAGACTGGTTCGAGGACGAGCTCATCACTGAAGAGATGGAGAAGCTGGCCATCGCCGGAGGCGGCGCTGCTGTACTGCTCTCTCATGAGTCGCCGGCGCGAGCGGTTCCCGAGGCTCGCACGATTCTCGAGAGCAATCCGCACGGGTTTCCGGCGGATGCACTCGCCCTGTCCGCAGCACAGCGTGAGCGAGTGCAACGTGTCAGCGACGCAGTGATGCCCGAACTTCATCTGCACGGCCACATGCACGTCTACGGCGACGTCGAGCACGCAGACGGACGCCGAGTGATCAGCCTTGACCGCGACACCTTCGCTGGCAACGCAGGCGTCCTCGACCTCGAGTGGCTTTCCTTCGCCCCTCTTCCTCACCTCTCTATTCGCGGCCGGTGGTGACGACCCAGGAGAAGGAGTTGTCCTGCGCGCCGGCACCATGCGCTCCTACGTCGTTGACCCGGGACTGCTCGGCAAGTAACGCCAGTAACTGCGTTACCTGTTACCGGTGTTACTGAGGCTGAGAAGCCACAACTCGTGTGCACTCGAACCGCATGGCAGAGCTCGCGCATGGACCAGGGACGCTCCAGAACAGGTCGACGCCGGTGGGCGTGAGCCTATGCGGCAGGGTGGATGACGGTTGGGTCCGTTGTATCCACAGCGCGGGAGTTGTTCACCTTACGGTCCACCACATACTGCTGAATGGTGGCGGCGACAGCAACGGATGATCCGTCGAGCGTGGCGAGCATGTCTTCTCGTCCGCCTCGGTTCAGCTTCAGCGGCTCGAGCCATGCGTCCATCGCCTCCGGTGTCAGGAAAGCCGGCATCCGGTCGTGCACCTCGCCGCCGGCATCGCGTGCTTCGCGTGTGACGACGACGAAGCACCGGATGCGCTCCCCGTGCACGTCCATCGACCAGGTGAGGCCGGCCGCGGCCAGAAGTCCGTCGCCGTGAAGGTAGTGCGGGGTCTTGTCGCCCTTCTCGCCCGTCCACTCGAAGTAGCCGCGCATCGGAACCACGCACCGTGCGGCGGTGAGCGCGGGCGCCCAGAACCCGGTGGCGAGCTTCTCGATCCGGGCGTTGATGATCGGGGCACCCTTGGGCCGGTTGGCGGGCTTCTGCCAGTCCCAGCGCACGAGCTCCAGGATGCGTCCCTCGCCGCGGTCACGGACGATCGGGGCGTCGTCGGTCGGGGCTATCGAGTAGGAGCCGTTCCAGGACTTCCACCAGTCTTCGGGCTTGCCGCCCTCGGCGACGAACTCGCGCACGAGCTCGTCGGTCTTGTCGGCGGAGAGAAGTATTCATCGGAGAAGTATTGCTACTCAGACGCAGCGACCAGACGGTCACCCCGACCAGCAGATGAACACGCATGTGTGTTTCTGTTCAGGGCGTGTTCAGCCGCTCGAGGATCTGCTTCATCTGGTCGATCTCCCGCTGTTGGGACGAGACGATCTGCCCGCAAAGCTCGACGATCTTGGGGTCAGTGATCGTCGATTGCTCGCACACGAGGATCGCCCGCGAGTGGTGGGGGATCATCGAGCGCAGGAACTGGTCGTCGCCTACGAATGCTTCTGCTCGCCCCATGAAGAACGCAACAAGGAAGAGAACGACGAAACCGACGAGCAGGCCGATTTTCAGCACCGTGTTGGGGAACATCTTCCACATCACTGCGATCATGATGATGCCCATCGGGAACACCATCATCAGTGCCATGTAGAGGTTGCTGATGTTGAGGAAGAGGTCACCGAGAACGTTGATCATCGCGAAGGTGAGGAAGTACATCACCACGAAGCTCAATGCGAGCGAGATGGCGAGCTTGAGGTAGCTCGCCATTCCGCCATGCTCTTGTTCGCTGGTCGCGGGTGTGTGCGCCTTGTCGCTCCCGTGCATGTTGTGGCTTGTCACAGCGCCTCCAGCAGTGCGGAGCAGGCCCGTTCACAGCGCCGGCAGGCTTCAGCGCACACGGTACAGTGCTCGTGCATGGTGTGCTTCTCGCACTCGTCGGCGCAACTGGCGCAGGCCTTGCGACAGGCCTCCAACGTCGCCCGGGTGAGGTTGGCGTCATATCCGGTGTGGCGAGACAGGACTCGGGCGGTAGCTTCGCAGAGATCTGCGCAGTCGAGGTTTGTGCGGATGCACTTGGTCAGCTCGGTGACCATGTCCTCACTGAGGCAAGAGTCTGCGCAGGCGGTGCAGGCCTGAGCGCACTCCAGGCACGCGTCGATACAGGCGGCGAGAGCCTGCTGGTCGACGTGCCCGAGGTCGCGGGGATAGGTGCGGAGCATCTCCGCGGTCGCAGTCATGGTGGACTCCTTTCGTAGGAGTGCCTGACGTTACGCCGCACCGGGACCGACCATGAGGGCCTTGAATACCCTCCAGGGGCATGGTAGCCAGCGGCGGCGGTCTGTGGCCTGGTCAGCAGGTGTTCCCGGCTAGCGGCCTCGGATGCGGCGGCGAGCTGTGAACCTTGCGGCGGTGAGGGCGGCCAGCCCGGCCCATAGCAGTAGCTGCGAAATGGCTGTGCCGAAGGCCACGCCGGGGGTGGTCCCTGTGCGTAGCTCCACGTTCTCGACCATGACGCCCTCCACGCCTGCGGGCAGTGACCTGATCGTCGCGCCGTCGGAGCGGATGATCTGGCTTGTTCCGACCGTCGAGATGTTGACGACCGTGCGGCCGGCTTCGATCGCTCGCATTCGGGCGAAGGCGAGCTGTTGCAGGTTCTCGTCGGTGCCGCGGAAGTCCGCGTTGTTGGTCTGGAAGACGAGGACTTGGGCTCCTGCTCGAACGCTCTCTCTGATCATCTCGTCGTAGATGACGTCGAAGCAGATGGCGAGCCCGACCTGGACCCCGTCGATGGAGACCGCAGGTGTGTCAGTGCCGGCGGCGTAGTCCCTCTGCAAGAGTCCCACGAGGTCCGGGGCCAGAGCGTTGTAGAAATCCCTGTCAGGCACGTACTCCCCGAAGGGAACCGGGTTGCGTTTGTCGTAGGTCTGCAGATCTTCGCGTTCAGGTGCCGGGCTGATGCTCGGGTCCCAGACGAAGGAGGTGTTGTAGAGCGCAGATCCATCGGTGGTGGCGGCGTTCGCCAGCAGCGGTGCACCAGCACGCCCGCTGATGCCGGTCAGGTAGCTGGCGAGGTACTCGTTCCGGAAGGGGTCGGCGTCCAAGCCTTCCGGCCAAACCAGCAGGTCAAGGTCCTCTCCGTACAACGGGTCGGTGGCAGCCGCTTGCGCATCGACGATGCCCCACGGCTTGCGCTCATCGAAGTACCCGGACGGGCCGTTGCCCTGGACGGCACCGATCCGCAGCGATCCTGCAGCGGCGGTCGGGAATGCCGGCATCAGCAGCAGTATCGCGACTGCGGACGCCGGAACGGCAACCCACGCAGGCTGCCGCCAGGAACGAGTGCGGGCGCACTCGATGGTTGCGGCCACGGCGAACACCATCAGGAAGCTCAGGCCGCTCACGCCCACCCACGAAGAGATCGCTGCGACCGGGCTCTCAGATTGCGACATTCCCAGCCGCGCCCAGGGCAGCCCGCCGTACGGCCACGTTCCGAGCACGACCTCGCGTCCGGTCCACAGCGCCGCCACCAGCGCAGGCAACAGCACGTGGCGTCCTAGGTGCCGGGGAATCCCTCGAGGCAGCCAGCGGTAGGCCAGGGCGATCGGGATCAATCCGAGCGCGGTCAACAGCCCTTCCAAGGCGCTCAAGGCGATCCAGGGGATCGGACCGAGGTAGCGGGATGTCCAGAACACCAAGAGGGCGTAGAACACGAGCCCGAAGACAGCCCCCACTGCCAGGGAGCCGGCGACACTACGGCCGATCATGGCCAGCAGCACGAGCGCTGTGGCAATGTATGCAGCGGGCCAGACGCCTGCAGCGGGGTAAGCGAGGTCCATCAGGACCCCCGCCGCCGCCGCCGTGATGACTGCCAGCCAGCACGGCATGACCGGGCGTGACCGAACCACCTCACGAGGCTCCTGCCAGCCCGACGCTCCCCCTGCCAGGGACGTGCGGCCGATCAGGCGCAGTCGAGGCGGCGACGGCAGCTTCGCGCTCACACCGCTGGTCATGTGGGTTTTCGGCTGGAGACCACGGCACCCACGATGATGAGGAGCATCGCCATCGGGTAACCGGCAACAAGGTCGATCCACCCTTCGGGTTGCCCCGGCCCGAACGCTTCCAGGTGGCTGAGCCAGTGGATGATGGCGATGAGCGCGCCGATCACCATGACGGCCTGACCCGCTCGAAGGAAACGCCTCCGCAGTCGATAGTTCCGTGCGGGATCAGGATTCTCTCTGGATCGTGTCATCAGGTACTCCTTGTGGTGTGAAGGCGTGCTCCAAATCGACGGGGCGGTACGGCGAGAGCTCGGGATGCGGGTGGCGGCGGGTCTGGATGAGGAACAGGGCCAGGCCTCCTGCAGCGACGAGTATGGCTGTCAGCATGTTCACCTTGAGCCCCCACACTTCGAACTCCGTCGGGTCGATGCGGAATGATTCGAACCAGGCCCGGCCGGTGCCGTAGATCACCAGGTAGAGGCTGATGGCCCTCCCCCATCGAAGAGGGGTCTTTCGCTCGATCGTCAGGATGAGGGCTGCGCCGGCGAGGTTCCAGACCATCTCATACAGGAACAAAGGGTGGAAGAGGGTGTCCGGCGCCATTCCCGGCGGGAAGGCCGGACTGGTCGGGTCGATCTGCAGCCCCCACGGAAGGTCTGTCGGTGTGCCGAAGAGCTCCTGGTTGAAGTAGTTGCCGAACCTGCCGACCGCTTGAGCGATCAATAGCCCGGGGGCCAGCGCATCAGCGAAAGACAGCAACCGCAGCCCCGCCCGGCGGCAGGCGATGAATGCGCCGAGGCTTCCAGCGAGGATGGCGCCGAAGATCGCGAGACCACCCTCCCAGACGAACAGGGTGCGCCACAGATTCGCGCCCGGATAGAAGTAGTCCCCAGGGTGAGTGATGACGTGGTAGACGCGGCCTCCGGCGATGCCTATCGGTACGGCCCAAAGAGCGATGTCGACGACGACTCCTGGTTTCGCTCCTCGCTGACGCAGACGGCGCGCGGTCAACCAGACAGCGAGGATGATGCCCACGATGATGAACAGCGCATAGAACCGGACCGTGAAGGGGCCGAGCTCAATACCGTTGGTGCTGGGGCTCGGGATCGACATTGAGGTCATCCGGGCTTCGCCTGCGAATCGCCCGTGTCGGAGCCGGGAGCCATACCGCTGTGTGCGGCGGCGGCCTGGGCTGCTCGTTCCGCGCGGAGGTCTTTCTCAATTCGTGCGTACGCTGCTCGTTCGTTGCGATCGGCGCGGAGGATCCCCCGCAAGACGAACCAGAACACGGCACTGATCGCGAGAGTCGGGATGATCGACCAGAGGGCGTTGATCCAGAGGTCATCGAGAATCATGCCGCGCCCCTCGAGGTTCCCGGAACACGAGAGCGACACCGATGATCGTGGCGATGACCCCCACCTCGCCACTGAGGATCGTGTACGTCCAGACGGTGCCAGCGCCACCGCGCTGAGCGTCGATGATCAGGTGCATCACGGTCAACGCGGGGCCGATGAACAACAGCGCCCACCCGAGACGCACGAGCCTTCGGTGCCCGCGATTCGCAGGGTGGGGCGTCGATGGGGCATGGTCGTCGGCGTGTGGTGAACATGTCTGGCACACGGGAAGGCGGTTCATCCGAACATGCCCCCGATCAGGCAGTAGCTGGCGATCGTCAGCACGATGACCAGGAGCGTGCCGGCCGTGATGAAGAACGCCGGATTCTTGAGAAGACTTGTGGGACGGTCCATGTGCATCTCCTGACTCGGACTCGTAAGTGGGTTAGCGGGCCGGGGAGAGAATGCGAGCCGAATCGGGGGTGATCTCCACCACGCCGCGATCGTCGACGAGGATGAACCTGTCTTCCCCGATAACGCTGAACGCCTGCGCGGCACCCTGGACGGTATCCAGACTCTGCCAGGCCCCGTCCGGGCCCTGCGACCACACGGAGCCGTCGGTGCCGACACCGGCGAGCGAGCCGTCCGCGGCCGCATCCAGTGTGTAGAGCACCGGCGCTCCCGTGGCCGGGGTGAATGTCCGGCCCTGGTCCGTGCTGACCTGCAGGCCCGCTTCGGTGGCGGCGTAGAGACCGTCATCGGTGGCGGCGAGGTCTGCGGCGGCGAACGAAGCGCCAGGGGTCCAGGTGCGGCCCTCATCCACGCTGATCAGCAGTTCCACCTCGGTCGACGCGAATCCGTAGAGCGTCCCATCGGGGCCTGCGGTGAGGACGTGGAAGTCCGCGCTGCCATTGAGCGCTACAGGTGACCAGGTTTCACCGAAATCGTCGCTGCGAATGATCCCCAGGTTTGGGGCCCCGAGCTCAGCGGACGTTTCCATCCCGGGGTGGCCGGAGGCGAACAAGGTGTCGTCCAGGACCGTGAATCCCATGGCATCGAAGTCGTGACCGCCGATAGGTCCAGCGACTGTCCCGGACGGGGTGAGGGTGAAGATGCCGGTGTGCGTGGCGATGAAGAGGTCCTCGCCTCGCGGGTCTGCAGCGACGCCGTGAATATGGCCGATGGTCGGCGGGACGGCGGCGGGCTCGTCAGCTTGCGCAGTGCAGCCGGTGATGGTGAGTGCGACGCCCGTGATGCAGAGGGCTGTCAGGGAGAGGATGGGGCGATTCATGAGGGGCTCCGTGGGGCGGATGGTCGCCGACGTGGTCAATCTCGGAACACTCGAACGCGTGGGTTCAGCGTCAGGAGAGTGACGGGCGGCTGAGATGAGGTGTGCGCGTCAGGGGCGTGAGAGCGGGGTGGGTCGGTTCGGGCCCGACCCACCCCGCGGTCTCAGAGCTCGCTGAGGAGTGCCTGCATGGTGGAGATCTCGGCCGTCTGGTCGTCGATCACCTGCTGAGCGAGCTCGAGGACATCCGGATTCTTCGCGTCCTCGAGGGCCGTCTCTGCCATGTCGACGGCGCCCTCGTGATGCTTGATCATCTGCTCGAGGAACAGACGGTTGGCCTCGGCAGCGTCTGCGCTCTCCAGCGCGGCCATGTCCTCCTCGGACATCATCCCGTCCATCGAACCGCCCATGGACCCGTGATCCATGTCTTCGGTGGCGTCAGGGTCGTACTCGACGCCCCAATCCTCAAGCCAGCCGCGCATCCGGTCGATCTCGGGGCCCTGGGCCTGTTTGATCTGCTCGGCGAGATCCGCGACGCGCGGATCCAGGCCGTCCTTCGCGAGGACCATGTCCGACATCTCAACGGCTTGCTGGTGATGCGGGATCATCATGGTGACGAACATCTCGTCCGCTTCAGTCGCCGCCGCGTTCGGTGCCTCGGACGACGAGGTTGCCTCTCCGGTGGGGGCGGACGCGTCCGTGCAGCCAGTAAGGACCAGGGCGAGGCTGAGCACGCCTGTGCTCAGCGCAAGGGGGAGCTTCTTCATCATCGTTCCTTCGATTCAGTCTGAGAAAGGGTCGACGCAGCTGCCGCCCGTCCGGGACGGTGCTGCATGTCGGCACGGCGCCGACGTCGACCGCTCAGGTACGACTGATCGAAAGAAGGGTCAGTGACGGGGCGCGGCTCAGTGTGCGCGCGGCGCCCGGCCGGAGCCTGGGGAGGATCGACATCAGGGGAGGCCCGAGTCGGTACGAGAACCCGGGACGCAGAAGCAGCACAAGGCCAGCAAGAAGAGCAAGAACGCATGCGGTGATCATGTCCGCGTGCCCACCCGCGGGGCCGGACATGCAGGCGTCATCGCATACGGCGAGCCCCGACGTGGCGGGGGCCGCCGTCCCATCGCTTTGCGCGTTCCCGGACGAGTGCATGCTGTTCTCGGAAACCGCGTGCGCAGGTGCGGCGGTTCGGTGACCGGCCGCGTCGGCGGTGAAGGTGTGCATGCCCAAGAGCCCGACGATGATTGTCAGAGCAGCCGTCGCGAGCAGGAGCGCTCCACGCAGCGAGATCTGCGGGCGCAAGCCGCGGCGCGCGACATTCATGCTCTACCTCCGTCCGGTGCACACCGTAGCATCCTCCTTTAGCACGCCGCTGGGAACACTTATGCGCCGATGATGCCCTGGCGGAGTGCCTGGATCGCCCGCGTTGCTTTCCAGCCGACAGCGCCCGTCACGCCGCCGGTGGACTCGGCGAACGTCGTGACCAGGCCGCCCTCCGCGGCCGTCTCCGTTCGGGCACGGGTCCCCGGTGCACGAATGCCGACGCCTGTGAGCGAGGAACCGTACATGCTCACCGAGTAGCCGCTGACCGGGCGGTAGGGCCCCGGATCTTCGCCCATGCTCAGATCGTGGAGCATGCTCCGGGCGACGTGAGCACCTTGTGCGACAGCATCGTCCCAGTGGTCAACTCGGACCCGAGTTCCGTCTCCCCACGGATACAACACCGCGCCGCCGGCCGCATACATGCGGGGAAGCGCGTCAGCTCGAAGCGACCTGTCGACGCCGATGCCGGCGGTGCTTCCCGCTGATACCCACCCCGTCGCCGGTGTCGTGCCGTGAGAGGTGACGACGAGGTCGGACTCCCATGTGATGCCGCTGTCGAGGCGCACCTCGACGCCGCCGTTGCTGGCGCGGCGCAGCGAGGTCACCGCCCGTCCACCGTGGAAGGTCGTGTGTTCGCGGTGCAGGTCCCGCAGTCGGGTGGCGATCGGGATGCCGAGCGTCGCCACCAGTGGAAGGTCCGATCGCGCGACCAGGTGCACCTCCGCTCCCGCGGCGACGAAGAAGCTCGCCGCTTCCGTGCCGATCAGACCCGCGCCGAGCACCGTCACGGATCGACCAGCGAAGTCGCCGGCGACATGATCGCGGATGCGCAGTGCGTCGGCAGCACGATGCAACGGGAAGACGCCATTCAATGGCGAATCCGGGGCGGATCGCGGTGCACTCCCAACAGCGAGTAGGCACTGCCGGAAGCCGAGCTCGCGTCCATCCTCCAGCCGCACCGACCGCTCAGCCGGGTCGACTGCAACAGCTCGGCCCGGCACGAGATCCAGGCCTTCCACGTGGCGGATGGGCAACCCCGCCTGCTCTTGGGTGAGCAGGCCGGGGAGGATGCCCTTGTCGACCAGTGTGCGGTTGTACGGCGAACCGGGTTCATCATGCAGCAGGCGAATCGAGCCGGTGAATCCCTCGCGCCGCAGCGTCGAGGCAGCAGAATGCCCGGCAGCTCCTGCTCCGACGATCAGAATGTCCGTCATTCCCGTTTCCCTCTCCCTTGACCGGAATACCCCAGGAGGGTATACAGTTGAGCGTAACAGTACCCCACCGGGGTATTGGGACCGAGGAAGGATCAGCGATGAGCAACACGAGCGAATATCAGGTTTCCGGCATGAGCTGCGGCCACTGCGAGGTCGCCATTCGTGGCGAGGTCGGCCAGCTCGCGGGCGTGACAGGCATCGATGTCAGTGCCCAGAGCGGAAGGCTGGTCGTCACCAGCGAACAGCCTCTGGACGACGCCAAGGTCCTCGCTGCGGTCGAGGAGGCCGGTTATGAGGCGGTTCGGACCCGATGAACACCGCAAGCCGGTTGAGTGCGTACGGCGCGGTTCTGGTTGTGCTGTTCGGTGCCGCCTACGTCGCCGGCGACGCTGTCATTCCTGACGGCACGGTCGCCTCCTGGGCGGGTTCTGGGGCGGCTCCGCATGAGACGCATGGTGCGGCAGACCTCGACGTGAACACAACCGCTGAGAAGGCGAGCATGAACGGACTATCACTGGCCGCATCCGGGTTCCGGCTCGGCGCGCTTCGCGCGCCGACGCAGGCGGGCACCAGCGGACAACTCGCATTCGAGATCTTTGGCCCGGCCGGCGCGCCGGTCACCGAGTATGAAACCGCGCACGGACAGCAGCTGCACCTGATTGTGGTGCGCAGCGACGGGGCCGAGTACCGGCACGTGCATCCCACTCTCGATGCCAGCACCGGCACCTGGTCGATGCCGTGGGTGTGGGACTCGGCGGGAACGTACCGCGTCTACACGGATTTCACTTCTGCCGATGGCACCACCGCCACCCTCTCGCGAACGGTCGATGTCGCCGGAGCAACCACTTCATCACCGCCGACAGAGGTGAGGACGCGTGACTCCGTCGACGGTTTCGATGTGACGGTGTCCGGCGACCTCGTCGGTGGACAAGGCAGCGAGCTGACGCTCGAGGTCACCCGGGACGGTGCGCCGGTAACCGAGCTGCAGCCGTATCTCGGCGCCTTCGGTCACCTGGTCGCGCTGCGTGAGGGCGACCTGGCCTACCTCCACGTGCATGCACACGGTGAGGCACCGAAGCCTGAGGAGACGGCTGGCCCTGGCATCACATTTACGGCTGAAGCGCCCACGGAAGGGCGCTACCTGCTGTACCTCGACTTCCAGGTCGCAGGGCAGGTCCGCACGGCGACATTCGTGCTCGATACCGCACCGCCCAAGCAGGGCAAAGAAGCCGCCACCGGCACCGAATCGGAGACGGCCGACGACGGACACGACGGCCACTGACCAGTCCAGGTCGTCTCACCCTTTGCACGAACTGCCGATAAGGAGATCATCATGACAGGCACGCGGTCCGACACCAGCGTTGAGCTGGAAATCGGTGGCATGACCTGCGCATCGTGCGCGATGCGCATCGAGAAGAAGCTGAACAAGCTCGATGGGGTCAGCGCGACCGTGAACTACGCCACCGAGAAGGCCAAGGTCACCGCGCCCGCAGGTATCGACCCGGCGGTGCTCATCGCCGAAGTAGAGAAGACCGGATACTCCGCAGCGCTCCCCACACCGACCGAACCCTCCTCGAGCGTAGATGAGGAGGAACCTCAGGACAGGGAGCTGGTGAGCCTGCGCAACCGCCTGATCGCCTCGGTCGCGCTCACCGTTCCGGTCGTCGCGATGGCGATGATCCCCGCCCTGCAGTTCACGTACTGGCAGTGGCTGTCGCTCGCACTGGCCGGCCCCGTCATCGTGTGGGCGGCATGGCCGTTCCACAAAGCGGCCTGGACGAATCTGCGCCACGGTGCGGCGACGATGGACACCCTCATCTCCATGGGAACCCTCGCGGCGCTGCTGTGGTCCCTGTATGCGCTGTTCTTCGGCACCGCCGGCGTTCCCGGGATGACGCACCCGTTCGAGTTCACCGTCACCCCGAGCGACGGGGCCGCGAACATCTATCTCGAAGTCGGCGCCGGGGTGACGACGTTCATCCTCGCCGGCCGCTACTTCGAGAAGCGTTCCAAGCGTCAGGCCGGCGCGGCCCTTCGTGCCCTGCTGGAGCTGGGTGCGAAGGATGTCGCCGTTCTGCGCGATGGCGTGGAAACCCGCATACCGACCAGCGAGTTGAAGGCCGGTGACGAGTTCGTCGTGCGCCCCGGCGAGAAGATCGCCACCGACGGCATCATCCTCTCCGGCACCTCTGCCGTGGATGCGTCCATGCTCACCGGCGAGTCCGTGCCGGTCGAGGTCGGCGAAGGCGACGCCGTCACCGGCGCGACCGTGAACGCCGGCGGGCGGCTGGTCGTAAGCGCCACGAGAGTCGGCGCCGACACACAGCTCGCCCAGATGGCGAAACTCGTCGAGGACGCCCAATCCGGCAAGGCCGAAGTTCAGCGACTCGCCGACCGCGTCTCCGGGATCTTCGTCCCGATCGTGATCGCCATCGCCGTGGCAACTCTCGGAGTCTGGCTGGGCGCAGGGTTCCCCACGGCCGCCGCATTCACCGCTGCGGTGGCCGTGCTCATCATCGCCTGCCCCTGCGCACTCGGACTCGCCACCCCGACCGCGCTGCTGGTGGGCACGGGACGCGGCGCGCAGATGGGCATCCTGATCAAGGGACCCGAGGTCCTCGAATCCACCCGCCAGGTCGACACAGTCGTGCTGGACAAGACCGGCACGGTCACCACCGGGAAGATGACGCTCACCGACGTGTACACAGCTGACGGTGTTGACCGTGAGGACGTGCTGCGTCTGGCGGGGGCCCTCGAGGACGCCTCCGAGCACCCCATCGCCCAGGCCATCGCCAAGGCGGCCACCCAAACGGTCGGCCCGCTCCCGACTCCGGAAGACTTTGCGAACATCGAAGGCAAGGGCGTGCAAGGGGTCGTCGATGGGCACGCAGTGCTCGTCGGACGGGAATCGCTCCTCTCGGACTGGTCACAGCATCTCCCCGCCGCCCTCGCCGCGGCGAAAGCGGATGCGGAGCGTCGGGGCAAGACCGCTGTTGCGGTCGGCTGGGACGGGCAGGCCCGCGGGATACTCGTCGTCGCCGACACGGTCAAGCCCACCAGCGCTGAAGCCATCGCCGAGCTCAGACGCCTGGGCCTGACCCCGGTGTTGCTTACCGGCGACAACCGCGCTGTGGCGGAGCAGATCGCCGCTGAGGTCGGAATCACCGAAGTCATCGCCGAAGTGCTGCCCAAGGACAAGGTCGACGTCGTCACCCGCCTGCAGGGAGAGGGGAAGATCGTAGCGATGGTCGGTGATGGCGTCAACGACGCCGCCGCGCTCGCTCAAGCCGACCTCGGGCTCGCGATGGGCACCGGCACTGATGTCGCCATCGAAGCCAGCGACATCACGCTCGTGCGCGGCGACCTGCGCAGCGCAGCGGACGCGATCCGCTTGTCACGTAAGACGTTGGGCACGATCAAGGGAAACCTGTTCTGGGCGTTCGCATACAACGTGGCGGCGATTCCGCTCGCCGCGCTCGGGCTGCTCAACCCGATGCTCGCCGGCGCGGCGATGGCGTTCTCCAGCGTCTTCGTCGTCGGCAACAGCCTCCGCCTGCGCTCGTTCCGCAGCCAGGCGGCGGACCCCTCTCCGACGAAGGCCCGCCAAACGCGGGAAGCCGTGACCACGGCAGTCACCGTCGGAACACACCACTGATAGCGAAAGAGAAACACCATGTCTGAGAACTCCACAGGCTCCTGCTGCAACCACAACCACCACGCCGCCGTCGACGCAGAGGGACGCAAGGACCTCCTCGCCCCGTCCGCAGAAGACCTCGCTGAATGTCCCGTGATGACCGGAAGCACCGTGGTCAAGGCAGACGCCGAAGCCGCCGGCCTGTTCCGCGACTACGAAGGCACCCGCTACTACTTCTGCTGCGCAGCCTGCGGCCCGCTCTTCGACGCCGACCCGGCGAAGTACGCGGCCACCCCGGCGTAAGAGTCCACCGCGGTGGGGCCACGGTGTTTGACTGTGGCCCCACCGTAGGCGAGAGAATCCCGACCAGGAGTCGATCCGCGGGAGCGACGCGGGTTCCACGGCGCGGACCGAAAACCGTAGCGGAATACCCTCCAGGGGTATATCGTTACCCTCATCAGGCCAGACCAGGCCGGGACACCTGATCCGAACGAGGTACGCCAGCAATGACTGATCCGCACGCCCACCATCATCACGGACCCGCCGACGCCACCTCCCACGGCGAAGCGCACACACACGACCACAACATGGCCCACACCGGGCACGCAACACCGGCGGTGACGGATCCACGGTCCGAGGACAGCGGACACGTCGGCGACGCGCACGGTTCCGGCCACATGGATCACAGCGCGCATCAGGGGGCGAAACAGGTCGACCACACTGCCCACACCAGCATGAACCACGCCGAGCATGGGCATGCCGGTCACGCCGATCACGCCGGGATGGACCACTCCGGGCATGGTGACCACGTCGGTCAGTTCCGGCGCCTGTTCTGGGTCATGCTGATCCTCGCCATCCCGACCGTGGCCCTGTCCGGGATGTTCGCGATGATCCTCGGCTACGCCCTTCCTGAGATCCCCGGCCTCACATGGGTGTCCCCGCTGCTGGGCACAGTGATGTACGTCTGGGGTGGGCGTCCCTTCCTCGTCGGTGCCGTCAATGAGCTCCGTGCCCGCAAGCCCGGGATGATGCTCCTCATCGGGCTGGCCATCACGGTCGCGTTCTTCGCCTCCTGGGGCGCGAGCTTGGGTGTGCTCCATCACGAACTCGACTTCTGGTGGGAGCTGGCGCTCCTGATCGTGATCATGCTGCTCGGTCACTGGATCGAGATGCGCTCCCTCGCCCAGACCACTTCCGCACTGGACTCACTGGCCGCTCTCCTGCCCGACGAGGCCGAGCGCATCGAGAACGGGCAGGTCGTCACCGTCTCGCCAGCCGATCTCCTGGTGGGCGATGTCGTCGTGGTCCGCCCCGGAGGAAGCATCCCCGCTGACGGGCGCATCATCGACGGGCGAGCCTCCATGGACGAGTCCATGGTCACCGGAGAATCCCGCACGGTCACCCGATCAACCGGCGACACCGTCACGGCCGGAACAGTCGCCACCGACTCCGGGCTCCGTATCGAGATCACTGCGACCGGCGACGACACCACTCTTGCCGGCATCCAACGTCTCGTGACGGAGGCTCAGAACTCTTCCTCGCGTGCCCAGCGCCTCGCCGATACCGCGGCAGGCTGGTTGTTCTGGTTCGCCCTCGGAGCAGCCGCGATCACCGCCATCGTGTGGACCGTGATCGGTTTCCCCGACGCCGCCGTCATCCGCACCATCACGGTCCTCGTGATCGCCTGCCCCCACGCACTCGGCCTGGCTATCCCGCTCGTCGTGTCGATCGCCACCGAGCGTGCCGCACGTGGCGGAGTGCTCGTCAAGGACAGGCTGGCGCTGGAAAGCATGCGCACCGTCGACACCGTTCTGTTCGACAAGACCGGAACCCTCACCAAGGGAGAGCCGATCGTGAGCGACGTATCGGTGCCTGAGGGTGGTGACCGTGACCACGTGCTCGCCCTCGCCGCAGCCGCGGAAGCTGACAGTGAGCACCCGCTCGCCAAAGCCATCGTCCGCGCTGCAGCCGACAAGAACCTCACGGTTCCCCACAGCCGTGACTTCACCTCCTCTCCCGCTGTCGGAGTCACCGCGACCGTTGAGGGCACAACGATCCGAGTCGGCGGGCCGCACCTGCTCACCGAAGAGAACGCGAGCGAGCTTCCCGTGGCGGGCCGCTGGCGCAAGGACGGCGCCATCATCCTGCACGTCGCGCAGGATGGGCAAGTGATCGGTGCGCTGAAGCTCGCCGACGAGGTGCGTTCTGAGTCCCGCGAAGCCGTCGACGCGCTGCACGCCCTGGGTGTTCAGGTGGTCATGATCACCGGAGACGCCGAAGCGGTGGCGCACACGGTTGCTCAGGACCTCGGAATCGACCGCTACTTCGCTGGTGTCCGCCCCGAAGACAAGGCCGCCAAGGTGCAAGAACTGCAAAAGGAGGGCAGGAAGGTCGCGATGGTCGGTGACGGCGTCAACGACGCCCCCGCCCTCGCCCAAGCGGACGTGGGCCTTGCGATCGGCGCCGGTACCGACGTCGCGATCGCATCCGCCGGCGTGATCCTCGCCAGCGACGATCCCCGCTCCGTGCTGTCCGTCATCGAACTCTCTCGCGCTGCGTATCGGAAGATGAAGCAGAACCTGTGGTGGGCCGCCGGCTACAACCTGATCTCCGTGCCACTGGCAGCGGGAGTACTTGCACCCATCGGATTCGTCCTACCGATGTCCGTCGGCGCGATCCTCATGTCCCTGTCGACCATCGTCGTCGCTTTGAACGCGCAGCTGCTGCGTCGGCTCGACCTCCGGCCCGAGACCACCACACGCGCCATCCTCAACAAGACCTGACTCCTCGGAGGCAACCATGACCGACACCGCCCAAGCAACTGTGTGTGAGCACGGGGAACACGGCTATATCACCGACAAATCTCGCTACCTCGCGCGCCTCAAGCGCATCGAAGGACAGGCCCGCGGCGTACACCGCATGGTCGAAGAGGAGAAATACTGCATCGACATCCTCACGCAGATCTCCGCACTCACCAGCGCTCTACAGAGCGTCGCCGTCGGACTGCTCGAAGACCACCTACGCCACTGTGTCACCGACGCTGTCCGAGCCGACAGTGACATCGAAGGCAAGATCCGCGAGGCTTCAGAAGCGATCGGTCGGCTCGTGCGTTGACACGACCCTGTGTCTCAACTCGTGGCACCCCACCCGCGCGCGACCTTCATACGCGCAGAGGCCCCGCTGTCCGTTGAAGGCTTCCAAGGACAGGGCGCGACCATGGTCTCGGTATCGGCGATGCAGTTTCAGCAATATGGCCCACCTGGCCGGTGATGCCGACGATCCGCAGGTCGCCGCCGTAGAAGCGGCGAGGCTTGTTTCCAGTGGGGCGCTCGAGCTTCGATGAGCAGACGCCGAAAGTAACATGTTGACGCCCGCTGCGGCAGAAGATCAAGCGCTGAGTGGTCGGGAGGCAGTTCACCCGTTGCCATCCCCCTCACCGGACCGGGCTGGAGATCTCCTCCGCGATCACCTTGTCCAACGCGATCGGCGCGAACAGCAGCAGTTACGCGGCCGCGGTCATCGAACGGGTCGGCATTTCGATCCCGAACCTTTGACAGGAGGTGATCAGACCAAGCGCAGCGCTTCGGTGATCTGTGACGCTGTCGGTGCTCCGGCGTAGCCGTTCTCAGTCGCGTAGACGCGGCACGCGAGCGAGTGAACTGGTGCGGTTGGGAAGAGGTCGACCCCGTCGACCAGGATCGTGGGCGAGCCTCCGAACCGAGTGCTTACTGCCTCGGCCTCGGTCCGGATCGTCACCGACTCGATAGGTACGGCCCCGAGTCCGAGAGTGTCCAGCGCAGCGCGCGTGTTGGCTTCGGTGATGTCCGTGTTCGGGCAGCCGACAATGTGCAGCAGTTCAATCATCATGAGTTGCCTTCCGCTCGTGCGCCGCCGACGGTCGTCGGCGTGAGGAGGTGCAGACAGACCAGTCCGACACCGGTGACGACGAAGACGTCGGCCATGTTCCCGACGAAGAGGTTTCCGTAGGCGAGGAAGTCGGTGACGTGCCCCTGCCCGAACGAGGGAGGGTTGAGGAGTCGGTCGACGAGGTTGCCGAGCGCGCCGCCGAGCACCAGGCCCAGGGCCATGCCCCACCGGGCACCGCGCAGCCGCACGGCAAACACGACCACCGTCCCGGCTGCAAGGATGCCGACTACTGTGAAGATCCAGGCGGCCCCGGAGCCGAGCGAGAAAGCGGCTCCGGGATTGTAGACCAGTGACAGGCCGAACAGGTCGCCGATCAGCGGGATCCGTCCTGCAGAAGTCAACTGCGCAACCGCGAGGGCCTTCGACCCCTGGTCCACGGCCAGGGCGAGCACGGCCACGACGAGCGCGAGACCGAGCGCCCTCCTGCGGCTCGCAGCCGACCCGCGGTTCCTCTCGACGACGGCATCCAGCGCGTTCACGAGGCGGTCTTCCTCGTCCGGGCGGCGCGGAGACCGTTGAGGATGACGATGACCTCGGCGATCTCGTGCACCAGCACCACCGCGGCCAGCCCCAGCAGGCCGAACAGGGCGAGCGGGAGCAGGGCGGTGATGATCAGCAGGGACAGGATGATGTTCTGGTTGATGATGTGCCTGCCGCGGCGGGCGTGGTCGAACGCGCGCGGGAGGAGCCGCAGGTCGTGGCCGGTGAACGCGACGTCGGCGGACTCGATCGCGGCGTCGGAACCTGTCGCGCCCATCGCGATTCCGATGTCTGAGGCGGCCAGGGCGGGGGCGTCGTTGATGCCGTCGCCGATCATCGCGACCGAGCCGTGCCTGCCCAGTTCGCTGATTGCGGCGGCCTTGTCCTCGGGACGCAGCTCGGCGCGCACGTCCTCGATCCCGGCCTGCATTGCCAGCGCCCGGGCGGTGCGGGTGTTGTCGCCGGTGAGCATGGTCATCCCGACGTCCTGGGCGGCGAGGGTGCGGACCACCTCGGGGACCTCGGGGCGCAGCTCGTCGCGGACCCCGATCGCCGCGACCGGGACGTCGTCGCGGTGGACGATGACGACGGTCATGCCCTGCTCCTCCAGGCCCGCGACCTGGTCCTTGAGCGTTCCCGCGTCCAGCCAGCGTGGGCTGCCGACGGTGATCCGGGCCCCGTCGAGGGTGCCCTCGATGCCGTGCCCGGCTTGCTCGGTGACGTCCAGGGCGGCGGGGGCTCCGGGGGCGGCGGCGGTGATCGCGGCGGCCAGCGGGTGGGTGCTGTGCTGCTCCAGCGACGCTGCCCATGCCAGGGCCTGCGCCTCGCCCACCCCGTCGGCGGTGAGGACGGTGGTGACGGCGGGCTCGTTGCGGGTGAGGGTGCCGGTTTTGTCGACGGCGACGTGGCGGATCACGCCGAAGCGCTCGAAGACCGCGCCGGATTTGATGATCACGCCGAACTTGCTCGCCGAGCCGATTGCGGCGACGACGGTGAGCGGGACGGAGATCGCCAGCGCGCACGGCGACGCGGCGACGAGCACCACGAGGGCGCGGGTGATCCACAGCTCCGGGTCGCCCAGCAGCGAGCCGATGACCGCGACGAGGGCGGCGAGGATCAGCACGCCGGGCACGAGCGGGCGGGCGATGCGGTCGGCCAGGCGGGCGCGGTCGCCCTTCTCGGTCTGCGCCTGCTCGACCAGCTCCACGATCGTGGTCAGCGAGTTGTCCGTGCCCGCCGCGGTCGTCTCGACCTCCAGGGCACCGGCGGTGTTGATCGCCCCGGCCGACACCGCGTCGCCGGGCTCGACCTCCACCGGGATCGACTCGCCGGTGATCGCCGAGGTGTCCAGGCTCGACCGGCCCGCATGCACGATGCCGTCGGTCGCGATCCGCTCCCCGGGACGCACCAGCATGAGCTGCCCGACCTGGAGGTCCTTCGCGGCGACCTCCACGGACGCGCTGTCCTGCCGGATGGTCGCGGTCTCCGGGACGAGCTTGAGCAGCGCCCGCAGCCCGCCGCGGGCGCGATCCATGGCCTTGTCCTCCAGCGCTTCGGCGATGGAGTACAGGAACGCCAACGCGGCGGCCTCCTCGACGTAGCCGAGGATGACCGCGCCGACCGCGCTGATCGTCATCAGCAACCCGATGCCCAGCTTGCCCTTGAACAGCTTGCGGACCGCGCCCGGGGTGAACGTCGACGCGCCCAGCAGCAGGCCGATCCAGAACGCCACCAGCGCCGGGATCTCCGCGCCCGTCCATTCCAGGACCAGGCCCGTGCCCAAGGCGACGCCGGAGAACACCGGGACCATGATCCCGCGGTCCCGCCACCACGGACGCTCCCGCTCCTCCTCGGCCTCCTCGCCGACCCGGGTCTCCGGCTCGTCGCAGCCGCACGCCGCGCTCACGCGCCCGCTCCCGTCCCGCAGCAACCCGGCACCGTGCACTCGTCGTCCACGCACGGCGCGTGCTCGTCCACCGCCAGCGTCACGTCCACGAGCGCCGTGAGCGCCGCCGCGAGGTGCGGGTCGGCGATCTCGTAGCGCGTCTGCCGCCCCTCCGGCTCGGCGACCACAATCCCGCAGTCGCGCAGGCACGTCAGGTGGTTCGACACGTTGGAGCGCGTCAGCTCCAGTTCACGCGAAAGCACGGCCGGGTAGCTCGGCCCGTTCAGCAGGGTCATCAGGATCCGGGAGCGCGTCGGGTCCGCCATGGCCCGGCCCAGCCGGTTCATGACGTCGAGGCGAGAAGCAATAGTCAGCATGCACTGAACTATACAGCGTTCACTGACCTAATGCGGTCTATGGCAACTGGTTGCATCGGATTGTGTGACTACCCACGGACGCTAGCTCGAGCAAATGTGACCTACGCCCCCTCCCCCCGGGGCGCTAGATCGGCGTCGCGAACAAGGCGAGCGCGACACCCTGCTGGCGCAAACGGCGAGGGAGAGTCGAACTCGAAGTGATCAACCCGGCCTCGATTGTGCGCAGCGAGTCAGTCGGGGACGCGGTGACCGCCAGTAAGCCCCCGGTCAACCCAGCTTCTCAGTCTGTCGGCGGAAGAAATGCTCCGCGGGGATTATTCGCCCGCCCATCTGAGTCAGATCAGCTCGTCAACCAGCTTCTCGATGCGTGCGCGGATCTCGTCGCGGATGGGACGCACGGCGTCGATGCTCTGTCCTGCGGGGTCGTCGAGCTTCCAGTCCTCGTAGCGCTTTCCGGGGAAGAACGGGCAGGCGTCGCCGCATCCCATCGTGATGACGACGTCGGAGGCCTGCACCGCCTCGGTGGTCAGGATCTTGGGCTGCTCGGTGGTGATGTCGATGCCGAGCTCACCCATGGCCTCGGCGGCGATGGGGTTGATCTGGTCAGCGGGCATGGATCCTGCGGAGCGGACCTCGATGCGGTCGCCGGCGATGTCGCGGAGGAATCCCGCGGCCATCTGCGAGCGGCCGGCGTTGTGCACGCAGACGAAGAGGACGGAGGGCTTGGCGGATGTGTCGGTCATGAGGGCTCCTGCGGGTGCGGTCAGTGGGTGAGCTGGTCGATGAGGGCGCGGACGCGGTCTTCGATGTCGTCGCGGATGGCTTCGACGCCTTCGCGGGAGGCGAGGGCGGGGTCGCCGACGGCCCAGTCGTCGTAGCGGACGCCGGGGATGATCGGGCAGACGTCGCCACAGCCCATCGTGATCACCACGTCAGCGGCACGGACCGCGTCGTCGGTGAGGGGCTTGGGGAACCGCTCGCCCGCGGCATCGCCTTCGATCTCTGCGAGGATCGAGCGCACGTGAGGGTGAATGACCTCGGCGGGGCTGGATCCGGCGGAGCGGGCGATGACCTTGCCGCCGGCGATCTGGTTGACGAGAGCTGCTGCCATCTGGGAGCGTCCGGCGTTGGCGACGCAGACGAACAGCACCTGCGGCACCGACTGGTCGCGGTCACGGGTGAGGTCAGCGAGCCGCTGACGAGCGAACCGTTCGGTGAGCGGGACGAGGGCGCCGGTGACCTTGGCCGTGCGGGCGAGCGAGGTGTAGGACTCACGAACGATGCTCAGCACCGTCTCCGGGGCGAGTTCGGGGACCTCGGCTGCGAGTTCGTCGGCGAGGTGGGTGATCCGGATGTCGAAGTCGGGGCGACTGTCGCGGTCTTCGCTGTCGCCATCCACGCCAGGCGCGGTCATGGTCGCCGGCGCGAAGGAGTCCAGTAGCGCGGTGACGGCGCCGCGGCGGCCCGGGTTGATGCGGTACCAGACCCACGTCCCGCGGCGTTCGGAGGTGAGCACGTCGACGTCTTTGAGCACCTTCAGGTGGTGGGAGACGGTGGGCTGGGACACGTCGGCGAGCTCGGCGAGGTCGCAGACGCAGGACTCGCCGCGCGGGTCGGAGGCGATGGCAGAGAGCATGCGCAGGCGCAGCGGGTCGGAGAGGGCCTTCAGGGTCGCGGCGACAGCGGATGCCGCCTCTTGGCCGATGGCGTGCGTGGCGACGGGGCTGCAGGCGTCCGCGGCGTCCGCGATGGTGACGTTCATGAGGTGATCCTCTCGCCGGTGTACGGATCGGCGTGGAACCAGGCGCGTGCCGCCCACAGGGAGACGTAGACGAGCCCGACGAGGACGGGGACTTCGATGAGGGGGCCGACCACGCCGGCGAGGGCCTGGCCGGAGGCGGCGCCGAAGGTGCCGATGGCGACCGCGATGGCGAGCTCGAAGTTGTTGCCAGCGGCCGTGAACGCCAGCGATGTGGAGCGGGCGTAGTTCAGCCGCAAGACCTTGCCGAGCAGGAGACCTGCGAACCACATCAGCCCGAAGTAGGCCAGCAGCGGCAGCGCGATCCGGGCGACATCCAGGGGCTTGGCCAGGACCGCGTCGCCCTGCAGCGCGAACAGCAGCACGATGGTGAACAGCAGCCCGTACAGCGCCCACGGGCTGATCACGGGGAGGAACTTCTGCTCATACCAGTCCCGCCCGCGGCGCTTCTCGCCGATGTATCGGGACGCGAACCCGGCGACGAGCGGAACGCCCAGGAAGACCAGCACGTTGAGGGCGATCTGCCAGACCGAGATCTCGACCCCCTGGGTATCCAGGCCCAGCCAGCCGGGAAGCACCGTGAGGTAGAACCAGCCCAGCAGCGAGAACGCGACGACCTGGAACACCGAGTTGATGGCGACGAGCACGGCGGTGGCCTCGCGGTCGCCGCAGGCGAGGTCGTTCCAGATGACGACCATGGCGATGCAGCGTGCGAGGCCGACGATGATCAGCCCGGTGCGGTACTCGGGCAGGTCCGGGAGGAAGATCCACGCGAGCGCGAACATCAGCGCGGGGCCGACCAGCCAGTTCAGCACCAGCGAGGAGACCAGCAGCTTCTTGTCTCCGGTGACGGCGGCGACCTTGTCGTAGCGGACCTTCGCGAGCACCGGGTACATCATCACCAACAGCCCGAGCCCGATGGGCACCGAGATGCCGCCGACCTCCATGGCGGACAGCGCATCGGAGAGCGCGGGCACGAACCGGCCGAGGAGGAGCCCGGCGACCATGGCGAGCCCGATCCACAACGGCAGCCACTTGTCGAGCGTGGACAGACGCCGGACGGCCACGGGAGCAGAAGATGCGGTTGCGGTACTCATGAGATCAGGGCCTCGATTTTCTCGGCGATGACGGGCTTCGGGTGCGCGCCGATGAGGATGTCCGTGCGGGCACCGTCACGGTAGAACCCGAGCGTCGGGATTGAGGTCACGCCGGCGGCAGTGACCGTCTCGGGGTTCTGGTCGGCGTCGACCTTGACGATCTTCACCCGCCCGTCGTACTCGGCCGCCAGCTGCTCGAGCAGCGGAGCGACCTGGCGGCACGGCCCGCACCAGGTGGCCCAGATGTCCACCACGACGGGGATGTCGGAGCCGAGGACCTCGTCGTGGAATGTGGCGTCGGTGACAGCCGTGAGCGTGCTCATGCGAAGACCTCCTCAGTCTCGGTCAAGGCGTCAGTCTGGGGCAGAGGCGCAGCGTCTTCCTCGAGGGCGGAGAGGAAGTGCTGGGCGTCCTGGGCGGCAGCGCAGCCGGTACCCGCGGCGGTGATCGCCTGCCGGTAGGTGTGGTCCACCAGGTCTCCGGCCGCGAAGACGCCGGGGAGGTTGGTCCGCGTCGAGGGATGATCCACCAGAACGAAACCGGCCGCGTCGGTGTCGACGATTCCGGTGACGAGCTCGGAGCGCGGATCGTGGCCGATGGCGACGAAGAGCCCGGACGCAGGCATCTCCCACTCGACACCGGTGACGGTGTCGAGAAGGGTCACGGACTCGAGCTTCGCGGTCCCGTTGAGGCGTGCGACCTCGCTGTTCCACGCGACCTCGATCTTCGGGTGGTCGAGCACGCGTTGCGCCATGATCTTCGAAGCCCGGAACTCACTGCGGCGGTGCACGACGGTCACCTTCGATGCGAAGCGGGTGAGGAACAGGGCTTCCTCCATCGCGGAGTCGCCCCCGCCGACGACGACGATCTCCTGCTCGCGGAAGAAGAAACCATCGCACGTGGCACACCAGGAAACCCCGCGACCGGTCAGGCGCTCTTCGTCCGGGAGGCTGAGCTTGCGATAGGCGGAGCCCATGGCCAGGATCACCGCCCTGGCACGGAACGTCTCTCCAGCGCCGGTCTCGATGGTCTTGACCGGACCGTCCAGGTCCACGCGGACCGCGTCGTCGAGGAGGATGCGGGCGCCGAACCGCTCGGCCTGCTGGCGCATCGACTCCATCAGCTCCGGACCCTGCACTCCGTCGATGAAGCCGGGGAAGTTCTCCACCTCCGTCGTCGTCATCAGAGCGCCACCCGCCGTCACAGAACCAGCGATCACCACCGGGGCAAGCCCCGCACGAGCGGCATAGACCGCGGCGGTGTAACCCGCAGGGCCCGATCCAATGATGACCAGCTCAACCTCTTGATTCGACATGCTTCTATATTGACATTCTTCAAAGTAACGCGCAATCGGAGGTGAGGCAGTTCACCGACTCTTCACCTGGGCACGCGACGAGGGCGGCCTCCATCAGGAAGCCGCCCCCTCGGGAATCGGTCAGCGCGTCAGACGCTGACGGGTCGAGAACCGATCTGCAGCACCGACGGGGCGCCGCAGCAGCTGGCACCTTCGGCGTCGAATTCGCCGGCGCCGCCGCAGACGCCGGTGTCGGGAAGGACGAGCTCATTGCGGTCGGCGGCCTCAGGGTCGCCGGCGAGGTGAGCTGCGACGCTGCGCACCTGCTCGTACCCGGTGAGGGCCAGGAACGTGGGCGCGCGGCCATACGACTTTGCGCCGACGATGAACAACCCCTGCTCGGGCTGGGTCAACTGGCGGGCACCCGTGGCGCCGACCGATCCGCAGGAGTGGATGTTCGGGTCGATCTCCGACGCGATCCCCGCCACCGCATCCAAGGACCCGTCCAGGTCGATGCGCACCTCTCGCAGGATGCTCGTGTCGGGCCGGAACCCCGTGAGGGCGAAGACGCGCGCGACACCGGAGATCTCCTGGCCGTTCTCGGCGATGACCGTGAGGGCACCGTCGTCCTGATGGAACTCGGCGACACGGAACCCGGTGACCACCTCGACCACGCCGGCTTCAATGACCTTTCGTGCACGAGAGCCGAGCGCGGCACGCTCGGGCAGCTCATCGCCCACACCTCCACCGAACACGTTCGTCGCGCTCCCACGGCGCAGCAGCCACGTCACCCGGATGCCCGGCGCGCGGCGGGCCAGCTCGCTCAGACGAAGCACGGTGTGCGTGGCCGAGTGGCCGGCACCGACGACGACCACATGCGTACCGGCCAGGTCGGAGACGTCATCGGGAATTCGGTAGGAGATACGGTCGGCCGCGGCGGTCTCGCCGACCGCGGGGTATCCGTCGGCACCAGCAGGGTTCGGCAGCGACCAGGTGCCGGTCGCGTCGATGACCGAGCTTGCGAGGATGCGGCCATCGCGGCCATCCTGGTCGACGGTGTGCACGACAAACGGCTGTGCCTTCCGGCCGCTCGCAACCACTTTGTCACGCCCCTGCCGCGCGATGCCCGTCACCGTCGTGCCGTAGAGGACTCGGTCGCCCAGCGTGTCCGCAAGTGGCGCGAGGTACTCGCTGACCCACTCCGCACCGGTCGGGTAGCCGCTCGCCGGCGCAGTCCAACCGGTCGGCTCAAGTAGCCGTCGCGCCGCGGCATCGGTGAGTTCCGGCCACCCCGAGAACAGCCGCACATGCCCCCACTCGGACACCGCAGCGCCGGCCGAAGCGCCGCGCTCGACGACCACGGCATCGACGCCGCGTTCAGTCAGGTGGGCGGCCGCGGCCAGGCCCTGCGGACCGGCACCGATGACGACGACGGGAAGCACGGGAATCTCAGACATCACATCTCCTCGGATCGAAAAACTTCAATACGAGAACATTCGCGCACCTATCGAAGTTTGTCAATACGTGTCAGACTAGCCTTGTGAGCGTGCCAACGACCATCGAAAAGTCCGCGTGCTGCGTGCCGCAGATCGCATCTGCCCTCACTGCAGAGGACGCTGAGCGCGTCGCGCGGGTGTTCAAGGCTATCGGCGACCCCACTCGGGTCATGCTGCTCTCCCTCATCGCTGGCAGCCCCGGCGGTGAAGCCTGCATCTGCGACCTCACCGCACCTGTCGGGCTCTCTCAGGGGACGGTATCGCACCATATGAAGCTGCTCGCCGATGCGGGTCTGGTGACTCGCGAGCAGCGCGGCAAGTGGGCGTACTTCGCCCTCAACGATGGAGCATTGGATGCTGCCGCCGACGCTCTTCGCTCTGTATGACGTCTGACGTGGCCGCCCCGGCCCGGCTCGGCGGGAGGCTGGCAGCCTTGTCCGTGGGGCAGGTCATCAGCTGGGGAATCCTGTACTACGCCCTCATCGTCGCGTCCCCGGCCATATCCGTCGCCACCGGCTGGCCGGTCACACTCGTCACGCTGTCGTTCTCTGCAGGTCTCATCGCCTCCGCCGTGGCCGGAGTCTTCATCGGCCGTTGGCTCGACGAGCGCGGTCCGCGCCTGATCATGACATTGGGAAGCATCGTCGGCCCGGCTGGACTCGTCGTCGTCGCCCTCGCCCCGAACCTCGCCCTGTTCACCGCCGGGTGGGTGATCGCTGGTGTCGCGCAGTCCGCCGTGCTCTACCAGGCCGCGTTCACCGTCATCGCCCGCCGCCACGGGACCCGGCGGCGCCCGGCGATGACCATCCTCACCCCTGGCTGGCGGGCTCGCCTCCACCGTTTTCGCACCGGTCGTCGCCGGACTTCTCACGGTCACCGACTGGCGAACCACGTTCCTGATCCTCGCCGCATTCCTGCTTGTGACCACCGTGCCCCTTCACTGGTTCAGCCTGGAACGCCGTTGGGACCAGGTCCCGCACGGCCCGGCCGCGGACCACGTGCACACGGTCAGCACCGTCATCCGCACCCGCCGCTTCTGGATGCTCGAGCTATCGATGCTCACACTCGCAGCGGCGCTGTTCAGCGTCACCCTGGCGTTGATCCCTCTCTTCACCGAGAAAGGCATGAGCTACGAGCTCGCGGCCTGGGCGCTCGGACTCCTCGGCGCCGGACAGGTCATCGGCCGGCTCCTCTACGTCGCGATACCGCACACCGCAGCCCCGTGGATCCCGCTTGCGGCTACCGCCGGGCTGAGCGTCGTGTTTCTCGCCCTTCTCGCGCTCGTGCCTGGCCCGCCGTGGCTGTTGATCGTCATCGGGATCGCGGCAGGTGCCGTACGCGGCGCGCAGACACTCGTCCAAGGTTCCGCTGTCGCCGACCGGTGGGGAGTCCGTAACTACGGCTCCATCAACGGCGTCTTCGCCGCACCCATCACCCTCATCAGCGCGGTCGGTCCCGCCCTTGGCCCCCTGCTCGCGGCCGCTACCGGCTCCTACACGGCGATGGCCCTGAGCGCCGTGATGCTGGCAGCCGTCTCTCTGGGCCTCGCTCGCTTCTCCTGATATCGCTGGCGTTCTCATTCACATGGACTCGCGCCGTGCGGTCGCGATGACCCTCGCGAGATGGGGATCACACCCGCAAGTCCGGGTAGTTCGACCAGGTTCCGCCGGCCATACTCTTGCGACGGTCTGCAGTGGTGGTGCGGATACCAACCACATCTGCGACCACGGCGGCCGGCATTCGCATGGCAAGGAGATTCATCCGGGTCTCACGCGACACACGCGGGCGAATCCCGAGTTCACCCAGGCGAAGTCGGATGTACGCCGCGGTCATGTGCGTCCCTGGCGAGAGCCCCTCGAACAGCCAGCTTGATGCACCTGTGGCGTACCCTCGTCGGGGTTCCGCCTCGAGTTGCCGACGAACGAGATTGCCGACCGTGTCATCGAGCACGACGGGTGTGACGCCGAACTGCACAGTCACCTTGTCCGGTGTGGCGTCGATTTGATCGCGAGTCATGCTGACGGCGCGACCGAGTATCTGGGCGTACAGGAGCACGAAGAGCCCGGCGACGCGCACTTCGAGCTCGATCTCCTCGTCGTAGAGGAGGAGATCGACAGCGCGCCACAACTCATCCTCGGTCATGGACGACATCGTGTTTCGCGCAGCACGGACGTTCGTGGTGAGGTCGTCGGACAATCGTGATCGGGTCGCCCACCGCACGAAGTGCTCCACAGGCTCTCGGGTCTTGATACGGGCGATGTAGTGGTCGAGTGTGCGCTGGTCCAGATCGCCGACCGTCAGATCACTGGCATCCAGCCAGGCAAGGAACCTCACGACCGCAGCGAGATGGCCGCGCTGCCCGTTGAAGGCTTCCATGGACAGGTCTCGACCACGATCTCGGTACCGTCGGTGTAGTTTCGGCAGGATGTCCCATCGGTAGAAGCGGCGGAGCTTGTTTCCGGTTGGGCGCTCGAGCGTCGCCGCCAAGGCGGCGACGTGCAGCGTGAGCTCGTGCTGAAACACATGGATCTGCGGCAGCACACCGGCTTCGATGAGTAGACGCCGGAAGTAGCGTGTTGCCGCCCCTTGTGGCAGGTGATCGAGGGCCGAATGGTCGAGAGGGAGTGCGCCCGTTGCCATGCCCCTCAGCGTTTCCGTTACATGCGGTCGCCGAAGCCAGCGGACAATCGAGCGCGGGTCCATCGGAGCGTTCCCGAGGTGTGTGCGGAGCCTGGTCAGCTCCACTGGCGCTTCCTCCGCGGGGCCGATGAGCTCGTCTAGACGCGCTTGCAGCCTGCAGCGGCCGCAGTGAGTTCCGGTCAGGAACTCCTCGCTACCGCATGTGCGGCACGCGAATCGTGGCGGGTGGCCAGCACAGATCGCGCAGGAGATCACACCCTCCTTGGTGGTGAATGCAAGGACCCGGATGTTCCCACACAAGGGGCACTCGGACGGGTTTCGGCGGAGTGCGCTGTAGCAGACGTTGCAGATCCTTCCACCGAGCAGAGAGTACAGACCCACAGCCGTACGTCCGCACCGGTCGCAGACCCGCAAGGGAGCTTCCGTCATCATCGGCCAGGATCGGCGGGACGATGAAGTCGCGCACGCACCGGACGCAGATCCCCAATCGCCGTGTCACGCCCGCGCGCGGTGCCCGTCTTCCTCGCCACCGCCGGCTGCGCCTTAACGGTGATTAGATCGTTCGGCTGGCATCCGAAGATGCGGCACAGCGCCGCCAGCACTTCGACGTTCAACCGCTCCGGGGTCCTGGTGACCAGCCGATACACCTGCTCACGGGACAGCACGACCCCCTGTTCACGCAGCGGTGCAAGTAGCTCGGTGGTCTGAAACATCCCGGCTTCAGCCATCACGGCGCGCAGGTGCCAGTCGATGGACCCCTTGGATTCAGTCGTCATTGCGGTTCTCCGTGTTCCTCTTCAGCGCATCGGCGAGCACGCGGTTCTTGTAGTCGTCCCCGACGGACGTGTAGATCGCCGTCGTCGAGGCGTACGCGTGGCCCACCTGATCCTGTACGAACTTCTCGCTGTAACCCCACTCGATGAGGTTTGTCACATAGGTGTGCCGCAGCGAATGCAGGGTGAGCTCCTCCGGAAGCCCGACCTCGTCACGCAGCTCGGCGAAACGGTCATTCAGATAGCGGCCGCTGACTCTCGTCCGGCGCTCCGTCGGCCAGAGGACGCCCGTCTCCCAGTCGCCGATCATCCGCGGCCGCCCCTGGTCCGCCCAATGAGTGAGCCCGTCAACGATCCAGTCGAACTCGGGCAGCGTCAATACGGTCCGTCGCTTCGGGCCAGTCCCTCGGCTGCCCTTCCCGTGCCGGACATACACGGCACCGAAACTGCCGAACTGGGGCGCCATCGGGTTCGACCGCAGATCCGCGATATCAAGCCCGATGCACTCGGAGCGCCTCAGCCCGAACGCGTAAATGGTCTTGAACATCTGCGCGTTGCGGAGCGCGGCGAGTGCACCCTTCCTCCTGTGGCGAACGATGGTCTCCACCCGAGCGTCCGCGGCATCGAAGAACTGCTCCAGCTCGTCGAAGGTGAGCGCGCGCTTCCCTGGATCGCCTTCATAGTCCAGCAAGTGCGCGATGGTGTTCCAGTCGTGACAGATCTGCTGAGGTGCCTCCCCGAAGCGCGCCAAGCACTCTGCCTGCCAGCCATACCGCGGGTCCGTGAGGAAGTCGCAGAACAGGCGGATCTTCGCCTGGTAGCCCCGAATGGTCGACCGCTTCAAAGGCCCCTTGCCGTGTCGCACGCGCACCGAGTAGTCCTCCAGGTCCCGCGGCAGCCACTGCCATGGGTACGTCGCGCAGAACTCAGCGAAATCCTCGATGAACCGCCGCCGTGCGTCGATGGTTGTCGCCTGCAACCCGCGGCTCGCTTGCTGGTCACCCCAGCCATCCAGCATCGACTCGAAGACGTACTTTCCCTCATCGAGGGCGATGACATTCCCTGTCAACCGCAACGACGACCGACCATCGTCATCTGAACCAGTGCGCACGCATCTATGGTTGCAATAAATGCATCATTGTTGCAACCATGACCACCGATAGTCTTCCACTTGAAGCTGTTTGCTCACTATCACAACACCACACCGGGGCCCCAAATGGTGCCGGGTAGCCCAATCGCCCTCATTGGCGCCGCGGGTGACAGCCGCGGAACTCTCGATGCGCTTGCGTGCTCACGTGGGGCCTCCGCCGCAGAGGACGCTTCAGTGACGAGAAACACCTGTTCAGCCTTCTAATCGCGGCCTAGTGATGCATCTGATGTTGATACTTCTCGGTCTGGCGTTCATCGCGAATCGTCCACACATGCTGGCGACCCTACTCCGCCAGCTAGCCTTCATGACTTGTCACCATGGATAGGGTCGCACCATGACCTTCAACGATCAGTTCACCCTGTTCACGATCGCATCGTGGGCTGCGGCGGCTCTGGCATTCATCATCGGCCTGCTCATCATGTACTGGGTGATTCGGTTGGCAGTCACGCACGGCCTCCGCTCCCACCACCACTGGCTGGAGGACAACGGGCGCCGCTGAGTCACTCGGCCAACTGCACGGCGTTGCCCCATACCCAGCACCGCAGCGTCTGATCCTCACACCGGAACTCGATGCCGGCCGCCAAGGGAGTGGAGCGCACGATCTTCGCGTCGACGCGGATTGACTCGGGCCCGAAGCGGACCCACGCTTTCACTTTTCGCTGCAACCGCCACGGATAGACGGTCATTGGCTGCTCGTCGAGGGCGAGTTCTCTTTCGGTCAGCGTCTGTAGCGGCCCGCGCTTCGCCGCCTCGCGGATCGACGCCCACTGGGACCGCCTGTCGACGTTCGCTTCGCGCAACGCGCTCGGTCGTCCCATAGCCGGTGTCCTTCCTCCGGCCGAGAGCATAGATTCTACGTCCGACGGCGACCGTCGTCGAAGGCGGCGCCGTCGAACTCGGGCGGCATCTCGACCTCGTCGAGCAGTTGCAGGTGGCCGCAGTGGGGGCAGACGAATAGCGCGGTGCGCGGCGCCGACCCAGCTGTCCCCCTTCGCCTAGGTGTCGCAGTCGGTCTTCGAAGCAAGAGTCAAGCTACGTCCCGTGACAATCGCGAAGTCCGGATAGCGACGCGACGGTGCTGGCGCCACACAATCAGGTGCACGGCATCCCCGCGTTCTGTTCGGTTACGATTCACGGCATGACGTGCAGCAAGTGTGGATTCGATGGCCACAATAGCCGAACCTGCGATGGCCCTCACTGGCCGTGCTCAACATGCGGGAAGCCGACCGCGAACATGAACGACTACAGTGAGCGCCACGACAGCGACTACTGCTCGCCGATGACCTCACCTGGATGCTGGGGCTGACATCGTCAAACAGAGGATCACGTGCAGCAGTCCCCATTGCCCACCTGCGGCGTTGACTTGCGGGGCGCGCATGTCTAGCTCGGGTCGAGGGTGCCGTACAAGTCGAGACGATAGTAAGTCTTGGTTGCAGGGTCGTAGTCATAGCCACTTACCTTCATTAGTTGGGCCGCATCTCCGTCGCTCAACCCAAACTCGCTGCGAAGGTCGGCGACAGGCCACGCGCGATACTGAGCTACTTGATCGCGAAGCAGGCCATGAACCTCGCCGTATCCTCCCCGCACCCAGTACTCGGCTTCGCGTCGGGTTTCTCGGTGTCGTCGCTTCTCAATGGCGCGACCTGCGGCCCGCATGACTTCTACCGCTCCGTACGCCTCCAGGAGATTTCTCGCGAACGGCAGGAAATCGTTCACGGCCCACAAAAAGTACTCAGGGCCTTGGCTGTCCCCCCAGCTTCCTTGGCGGAGTAGGACCCGAGAGTCTTCAGGGCCTATGGCGAGCCGAAGATCAGCCAGTGTCTCGTTGCCGTCGAGAACTAGAAAGTGTGTGTCCGACGCCTGAGGATCGTCACCGAGGACGTCGGCCGGAGAGAGCTTCAAGTCCGAGCCGTCACCGTCGTCGGATCGGCCGACGTGAACTAAGGCTCGGGTGATGACAGCTCTCGCCATCTCCTCCGGCTCACCGCCGAAAGCTAGCATCATCGGATCGGTGCCTGATCCGAAAGCGTAAAGGAGTCGGAAATCGAGACGGTCGCTGCTCATGGCCGCACTGTAGCGGAGTCCGGAGCGGTCTCGGCGCGCTGACCGATGCGCGGCGCAGAGGGGGCGATAATTCTGAACATGCTGCCTGCACAAGAGTTGCCCGTAAGACACCAAAACCACTCGCGGTCTACGTGGTCGAATCGTGCGTTCGAGGGCGTGTTGCCGCGCGAATGGGTAATTCACTCGCTCGCAGAGGATTACGGTATCGACAGGCGTGTAGAGGTGTTCGAGAACGGCCGGACGACCGGAATCTTCTTCAACGTTCAGTTGAAGTCGACGGACAGAGGCAGCGGTCATCAGCCAGCCGAGTCCATCAGGCGCGCGACCTTGAATTATTGGGAGCAGACCCCCGACCCAACTCTCATCGTGATCGGTCACGACTCCACCAAAACACTCTGGTATCGGTGGGCGCATCTACTCGCGTACGACGAGAACCCCGACACAGTCAGTCGTCAGGTGCGTTGTGAGAACGTGCTCGACACCGACGCGGCGGCTTCACTGAGGGAGGAGGCGCGGGCTTGGCGTCTGGCGCGAGACCTATCGCGACACGTACCTATCGACCTTCATGTGACCGGAAGCACATTGTACGGCGAGAGCTCGACGCCTTTGAAACGCGCCATCGCTCAGAAGCTATCCTCACTGCCGTCCTTCGTACGGGTGGTGCACAGCAACCCACAGCTTCCCTATCTCCGAGTCTCAATCGAAGACATGAAAGTAATGGCGGGGGTGCGCGGCGACGCGATGCGGCAAATCACTTGGGGCTTCCACGGTCCGAGAGACTACGGAGCACTCGCATCTGACGTGATAGCTGCCTTATCGCTTTCCCTCGCCAACGTCGGTGCCGAGGACTTGTGTGTCCGGCTCCTGGAGATTGCCGCGCCTGAGACGCACACTCTCCTCGAAGCGAACGGGTTTGGGTATGCCATGGCTCTTCTGACACGCCATGACGCAAGCGAAGCGGTCCTCACGTTGATTCGGCGCACAGCTAGTCGTGAAGATTATCCGGCTCAAAATATCGCCCTAGCTGCGGTTTCGTCGTCAGATCCGACCCCCGAACTCAGGCGGGCCGTGGCGCACGAGATTGCCCGTGCTGCTCGAACATGGTCCCAGCCAGCCACGGGTCTGTATAACGCGGCGAACACCTTCGGTGAGGAAGACGCCGCGGACGCGCTTCGCCTCTATGAGGAGGCGGCGCAAGCTGACCCGCGGTATAGGGAGCGCGGATACTGGTGGAGAGAACAGGGCACGGTGCACTGGTCGCTGGGAAATATTGAGGAGGCGGAAGAGTGCTATATCAAAGCGATCGAGTACGGCGACACGACGGCTGCCCCTCTCGTCGCGGACGTGCTGATGCGAACCGGTAGGTACCGAGAGGCGCGACAAGCATTCGACGATGCCGACATCTGGTCTGCTCCCGATGCGGGCGCTCAGTGGCGTCTCTCACGCGAAGCGATGGAGTTCATCGTGGAAGACCTGAAGATTGACTCTCAGGTCAGACCGACCCTCGCGACACCAGTTTTCTTCCCGCCGGATACCGAGGACATGGCCGTCCTGAAAGACGCTGCGATGGCGGCGATCAACGCGGACGCGCTGAATGGCTGGGCGCACTCGACGCTCGCGAACGTGTATGAGGATCAAGGCGAACAGTCCATCTTCGCGTCCATTGCCGCCGCTGTCACGATCAACGTCGATCCGCATCTGTGGTTAGAGCTATTGCGTCAATCGCTCGCGGACAGATCGCTCGACCACGAGGCGCGCGCGGCAATCGGACAGGATGCCATGCTGTGCGCATGGAAGTATTTCGGGTCCTCTTTCGCAGACGTGGTCTTGGACGAGGGACTGATCCGCGACGATGAATTGAGGGCGGGAGTGCTCGACTTGTTCGAGACGGTACGGCCCACCTCGCCGCCGTTGGAGATGCGGCTGCACTCCGAACAGGGTTCAGGCTATGAGTCGTTCTTCATCCCTACGGACCCGCGCCGCTCCGGAGCGAGATAGTTCCATTGGTCACGAATCATCAACCTTCTTGACGCTCCTGGGAGAGAGGTCGAATTCCTGTGTTGAGAGCGCAGCATGGCACCGCCGCCATTTATCGCGAGTGCACCGTTTACGGCGATGGGGCGTACCCCTGTTGAGGGAAACGGGCTGCCGCTTCTGCGACACGAGTGCCGGCCGCGGTGCGCGTGACCACCCCGCTGAGTCATTCGTCGAGTTGCACGGCTTTGCCCCACACCCAGCACCGCACGGTCTGATCCTCGCATCGGAACTCAATGCCGGCCGCCATGGGAGTAGAGCGCACGATCTTCCAAAGACAGGGATCGATTCCGGCCCGAACCTCACCCAGGCCCGCGCCTTCCGCTGCGCGTCCCATGGGGAGATCGTCAGCGGGTGGGTCTCGAGCGCGAGTTCACGCTCCGTAAGCGACTGCAGTGGCCCGTGCTTCGCCGCAGCGCGAATGGACGACCACTGCGATCGAAGCTCAATCATGTGCTCGCGTAGCGCACTGGGTCGTCCCATGGCCGGTGTCCTTCCTCCGGCCGAGAGCATAGATTCTACGTCGGACGGCGACCATCGTCGAAGTCGGCGCCGTCGAACTCCGGCGGCATCTTGACCTCGTCGAGCAGCTGCAGGTGGCCGCAGTGCGGGCAGACAAACGCGTGCGGCTCCGTGCGCATCACGATGTCGCATTCGGGGCAGTGCGGCTGCACGGCGAAGTCGTCCACCTGCCAAGCGTATGCCGACGTCCAACCGGCCGGGAGTTAAAGTCCACCTCTGAGAGACGTTGCGGGTGCCCTATATGATTCGGCGCATCGCGATGGCAGAGTCGACATCGCTACTGGTCCTGTCCTTGGAAGGAAGGCGCTGAACGCATGGATGAAGACGAAGTGAAGCGGCACTTCGCGTTGATTCAGAAATCGCACGAGCTGGAGAGTAAACCGGTCGCTCCTGACGCGTTGGATCGGGCCCGTCGCATCCTGTCGGGTTCCCTGAGCGCCTCCGATGCCGAGGCTGAACTCGCCGATGCTCTACTGCGAATTGCGTTGCGCGAGAAGCAAGCCCGAGACGGATCGGCCTGAAGCGCCCCCGCCTGTAGCGTCTCGGTTGCTTCGGCGTCGCGATCCAGCGGCAGGCTCTGTTCCCGGAGGCCGTTTCGCTCTCAACCCCGAAAAAAGGGGGCTTGGCGCCGATAGTTCGGATAACTGTGAATATCGGCGGTTAGATTCACACCCCTTGAAGTGAGATGGGGCTGAGCTGAGATTAACACGCACAAGCACGGGTCTGCTCGGAAACGAGCAGACCTACGCTCTGGATCGCATGTCGACTCGAGACCACGCCGGGCGGCATCTGGCGTTCTGTCGTAGAGCCCTGCAGCAGGTGTCGGCGCTCTCTGAGAGGATGACGTCGTGTCCACCACCAAGCAGGCGAGCGGCGACTCTGCGTCGGCGATCGTGTCCGATCTGCCCACTGAGGAGGAGTCGAGCTCGCGCAACTTGAAATGGGTCTGGTTGATCGTCGGCCTCATCGCCGTCCTCGCCGGCGGGGTCGTTCTGCAGCTCTGGGGCGATGCGCTGGGTGAAAGCATCGCGGACTGGTGGACTGGCGTTGGCCGCTGGTGGCATAAGGACGGTTGGTCTTGGGTCAGTAACTGGCTGACGACTGCGGGCTTCGGTGGCTTCGCGGCCGTCGTCGCCGCGTCCCTGGCGTTTTCCGGTGCCCGCCATCAGGCGCGCCTGAACTCCTGGTGGCAGCGAGCTGAGTGGGCGCTCAATCTGTATACGAAGCCGAACGCGAAGGACATGGAACGTCGTGTGGGTGCTGCAGCTGTGGCGGCGCTGCAAAGCAGTCGGCTCGCGAAAAGGGATGAGAAGCGGTTCCTGGCCGAGGTTGCGGCGGCCGTGACCTTCGATCCAAAGGGTGACGGCGTGGGAACCGATGACTGGTCGGAGGCTGTCGCGGACGTCCAATTGTCCTCCACCACGAATGGGGACACGCCAGCAGCCTCGATTCCCGGTGACAGCAAGGAAGAACGCGTCGGTGATGGGCGTTGATCTTGATGACCGGTGCTGGTGTGGACTTTTCTCGCTATGGTGACGGATACTTGAAGCACATAGGCCCAGAGGGAGGTGCGTGATGACACAGGCAGAGCTTGAGAAGCGTGCTGGCCGACCTGCCCCTACGCAAGCCGAGCGCCGGATCGCGGCCCGGATCGTTGTCGAAGGCAACAAGGCAACTCGGACGAAGACTCCGAAGTGGATCCTGGAGTTGGCGAAGTCAGCCTGAGTTTTTCATGGAGCCCCTGGCCGAACGGCCAGGGGCTCTGCTGTAGATGCGAGCCGCTGTGTTCGGGCCGGAGGAGTGCGCCGAGATGCGCAAGATCAAGCTGAATGATCCGCAGCCGAGCTACATCGAGCGTCCTGTAGACGACCCGAAGAGGGCGATGGAGGGTGCTCGGAAGCAGATACGCGCTGAACGCAAGCGTCGTGCTCACTTCCTGATCACGCTGCCGGCGCGCCTCAGAGCCTCAGCGCAAGAGACGACGCATCTCAGCGGCCTCCAGCGACGCATCGCCGAAGGACTTGCTGACCCGATCAGCGACCTCGAGCGCGAGCAGCTCAGGCAGATGGAGCAGACCTACATCCGCCGCTTCGGCAAGAAGCCGGGCGGTCGGCACGGGCGAGGCTGAACGGGCCCGTCACCAGCCGCCCAGCGACGGGTAGCCGCTCACGTCGGACAGACGGATGTGTGCAGCGCTTTTACTCGTCGAGGAAACGTGTGAAAAATCGGGCCGGTTCTTGACACGTTCCTTCTCGGGTGCACGCTGGCGAACGCTCCAGCGCTTGTCGCCGGCGATGACGAACGCGACGCCGTCATTGGTATCCAGTGCGTCAGGACCTTCAGCGATCGTCGCTCGAGCTCGGCGCGCAGCACATCGACGTCTGCATCGCTGAACTCCCAGGCGCGAGAGGTGCTGCGGGCCTTGTACGGGGCGTGGGCGTAGGTGCTGATGCGAGCATCGGTGGCGGAGAAGTGGACATCGATTGGCAGCGTGCGGCCGCGTCCATGTCGGCGCGCGTGGGTATCCGAGAAAGTCGCCGTAGGTCGTGCCCTCCTGGACGAGGGTCGCGATCCGGTCGAACGCCTCGAGTCGCGTGGGTGGTGGGAATGACGATTCGCGGGCGGTCAGCATAGCGCCATAGGGGTCCATCCGATCGCGCGGCTCCTGGTGGTGTGCACGGTCCGGCCTGGGAAACTCAGTGTCCATGTCGTTGATCACCTGGCGCAACTCGACGATCTCTGGGGATTCGCCAACGACCCGTTGGCAAATTGTGTCGTGCTGGTTGGACGAATAGATGGGTGTCATGTCAGAACGCTTCTTTCACGGGTGGTCGAGGGTGTGCCGGCGCACGAAAGAGCCGCTCCGACGCGATGTCGGAGCGGCTCGTGAGAGGTTCTCAGGTAGGTGAGCCCGAGGTGGGGTTCAGACCTCCGGCCAGCTAGTTGTCCGGAAGGCCTCCAGGGCGCGATGGCGGAAGGAGTACAGACATCCGCGAGCAACGATGCCGCGCTCTCGATCGAGCCTCTGCGAGGTCCTGCCAGCGTCGGTCGCCTTGCTGAGGCCCATCTTCTCGGCGATGAGGCTGAGCGTTCGCTCAGCTGCGCGGTGCGACCGGCTCACACAGCGGGAATGACGTCAGAGCCCGGGTTGAACGGATTGTCGACAGCGTCTCGAATGTTGGTAACTTTACCAACGATGGATCAGGTTGGTAACTTTACCGGCCTGCTCGCTGAAGTGTGACGCACACCGTCGGCCTGCTCTGCGGTGAGCTGCCAACGCTCGTTCTGCGCGGTGACGCCGTTGATCCCCACCTCGGCGCCGACGCTCCTGGCGTTCACGAGCGGTTGACGGAGGAGATGCTCCTTCACCCAATGCACTAACGCGTCGCTCCGGGCGATGACAGTCGTGTGCCCGCGCTGAGCGACGGCCTGGGTGCCGTTGCACTGCTGCCGACAGTCGAGAACGCCGCCATTGCCCGAAGCTCCGGGCGAATCGTATTGATTCGTATTTACTCTATTTACTTCGGCGCACGGGAAGCGCGCATCTGCGTCTTCAATGAGTGAGGCACGAGTACCCTGGCTCCATGGCACGGACGTCTTCGGCAGCAGCAGCGCACATCGGCTCTCTCATTAGCGCAGAGCGGAAGAAGCGGGCGATGAGCGTCGACGAGCTGGCCGTCGCCAGCAAGATCGACTCGTCGAACATCCGCGGCTATGAGGCGGGGCGCGCGACGATGAACGTGCACTCGCTGGTGCGGATCGCCGAGGCCCTCGGGGTCGATGCGGGCGTGCTGCTGGCGGGTGTCAGCTCCGCGATGTTCGTGCAGGAGCGCTGAGCCCCTCAGGCAACGGGGAACGCTCTCGCGATCCGGGCGTGCACGGCGTCGACGTCGATCGCTGCGTCGGGGGTCCCGGCGATCCGCTTGGGGAGCAGTCGCGGCCAGAGGACCTGGATGTCGTCGACGGCGAAGCTGCCGCCGATCATCGGCCAGTCGGCGTCGAGGAAGCAGAGTGCGCCCAGGACGGGGATGCCGGGGTCGCCGAGGGCGTCTGTCATGAGAGCGATCTGCTTGTGCACGCCGGCGACGAGCTTGCTGCCGTCGCGGCCGCCGATCCTGAGCGTCTCCACTCGGGGACGGAGGATGCCGCCCTCGACGTGGAGAG
Organism: Microbacterium sp. NPDC089987; assembly: GCF_044748505.1. Lineage (NCBI taxonomy): Bacteria > Bacillati > Actinomycetota > Actinomycetes > Micrococcales > Microbacteriaceae > Microbacterium > Microbacterium sp. NPDC089987. The sequence continues at coordinate 52,888 of NZ_JBIVGE010000001.1, read as the reverse complement.
CCGGGCGCTTGTCCTTGTACCGCTTGGCGTCGATGACCCAGACCCCGGAGTCCGCCACGACGATGTGGTCGATGTTTGCCCGAGTGCGGGGGATGCGCCGGTCGTGCAGCGACCGTGCGGGTGCAGGCAGTCTCTCGAGCCGCGCCGCGAGCTTCTCTTCGCCGATCGCGCCCCGTTCCCAGGAGCGGGTGCTCGCCGGCTCATCGGAGAGAGCCAGGATCAGTCCACCGAGCTTCGGGTGATTCGAGCGGATACGCTGCTCGCGGCTGTCGCGGCGACGCTCGTACTCACGGCGCGCTGACGCGCCCGCGGTGCCCGCGTCGATCTCGGCAGACTCGAGCGTGCGCTCCGATGCCGTCTGGATCTGCTCGAACGGGGCGCTCCAGGCGGGGGCAACGTCGGCTGGTGCTCGACTCTCGGCTGGACGGCAGCTGACACAGCGCACCCGGCGGGCAGCGCGCTCGTAGACAGCGTGCGTACCTGCCGGCAGAACCGTGCCGCAGAGGTGGCAGATGCCGTCGTAGCGGAGGCGCATCTGCTTCTCGTCAGGGACCGTTCCGCCAGTCATGCTGGCACGTACTCCTGGCGAACCCGTCCTTCGGTCGCAAGCTCAAGATATCCGAAGTCGCGGTCGGAGTTCAGAATCACTGCGTCATTGACGACGGCGTACGCGGCGATGAGACAGTCGAACGCGGCGGCGGCGCGCACGAACCCCTTACGCCAGAGCGCCTGCTGGATGTCCAGGGCGTCCTGCTCAGAGGGGTGCTCCCAAGCGGGGAGAAGCTGCTCCATGTCCTCGCGCAGCTCTTCATACTCCTGGGCATTGCGCGCCGAGTGGCAGTATTCGAGCACCTGCGGAGGGCAGGTGATGATCAGATGATTCGGGGAGAGGGCTCTGAGCCGGTCTGCGATCCGGGCGCTCGTGTTGGCCTTCTGCCAGATGCTGTTGTCAACGAGGTACGTGCTCACCGTGCTGAGCTCTTGCCCCGCGAAGAACTGATGAACCGCCCGGACGTCGCGCTTCGAACAGTGCTCTTCCCTTGAGGCGCAGACTTCGTGCTAACCGCACCTTGGCTCTTCTGCCGCGTGTTGCTCTCACGGGACTCGTCTTTGATGGGCCGGGAACTGGCGGACGGATCAATCGTCGGCGCATCGATCTGGTCAGCTTCGAAGCGACGGCCGATGATGCGCTCCACCGCGGCAGGCTGGCGGCGGACGGCGATCAGTGTTCGAAGGGCCAGGTCCACGGTCTCTCGGTTGGAGGTCGTACCCGCGAGCTCCTTGGCGTGCTTCAGCTCGTTCTGGTCGATGTCGATGGACGTGACAGCCATGATCCCTCCTTCACCCGAATCCTTGTATAGAGCACTATACAAGCGTTCTGTGGCCGAGCGGGTTACCTCCTGGGAGCGAAAAGCACCCCAGCGTCGGAATGACCCTGGGGTGCTGCTCGCATCTCGAAGTGCTCAGCTGGTGGGATCGAGCTCCTGATGCTCGACGATCCACTTCTGCAGGCGCGGATACACCCAGAAGCTGTAGATGCCGAGGGTGATCACGCACAGCAGGAACCACTTGACCCAGTGGCCGAAGAGCCCGGGGGCGGATCCCGTGAAGCGCAGGCGCTGGCCGTTGATCCAGGTGTGCTTGGTCTTCCAGCGGTAGGTCATCACGATCGCCCAGGGGTAGCAGATGCCGAGGGTGAGAACGGTGACGAAGAAGCCGGCGATGCCGACCCAGAGCCAGCTGCCGGCGCCGCCGGTGAAGCCGAACTGCAGATGAGGCAGGCGGTGCGTGCCGGGGGCAGGCACCGGGACTGCGGCGGGGGCCGCGGGAGTGCCGGTGGCGATCTCGGGCGTGGTCATGTCGGGTCGTTCCTTTCGCGCTGCTCAGGGCAGCCGGGCAGAGTGCGCACCGGGCGGTGCGCTCTTCGGGTAGCGAGGGGCGCACGATGCACTATCGACAGCCGTGGCCTCGCCGGTATACGTTCTTCGTGCTGCATCGAGGGGCTGCGGCTGTAGGTAGAGCTGGGGACACAGCAAGAGCCGCTCGATGGGGATATCGGCGGCTCTTGTTGTGAGGGCGATCGAGCGAGCAGCATGCGTGCCGCGTCGGGATGTGCGGGCGCGCTCAGCCCACCGCGCGTTCCGACCATGAGCCGTCGTCCTCGAGGCGCAGCACGTTCAGCACGCCCGTGGTTTCGACGCTGCCGTCGATGTAGATGTGCCCCTCATCGGCGAACACGGTGTGGTTCTTTGGGTCACCGTGCAGCTCTGTCGTCCTGACATGGCCGGCAACGATCCGCTTGCCTATCCGCACCGGTCCGGTGGTGGCCGGGAACTTCTCGGTGAAGACATGCTCGGGAGTTCCGTGGCGCCAGAGTTCGCCCGCGTCCTCGTCCACGCCGGCGTGCACGAAGACATGCGAGTCGGTTTCATGGACGAGCGGCAGGGAGTGCATCCACGCGATCAGATCGCCGTGCTGCGCTCGGACGGCGGCCTTGATGTTGCGGTTCATCGTCTGCCCGTCCAGGCTCGAGGCGTCCGAGGTCGGATCTTCGTGCCCCAGGGCGCGCGCAAGAGTCATGGGCTCAAGCAACGACTTCACCGTGACCAGGTCCATGTCGCTCATAAGCCAGGAGAGCTCGTCGTCGGCGGCGTCGAGCCAGTCGAGGAACCAGCGGTCGTGATTGCCCGCGAGGACGGTGACCTGATCCGGCTGATCCTGCTGTGTCCGCCTGACCAGTTCGAGCACTCCCTGCGAGTCCCGGCCGCGGTCGATGTAGTCGCCGAGGAAGACGAGCTGAGTAGCCGGATCGTCCAGCGGGATCTCGTCGAGCGCCGTCCGCAGCTGCAGGGCGTGACCGTGGATGTCGGAGATGGCATAGGTGGGCATGGCGTCCTTGGGGCTGGCTCAGTGATGAGGATGCACCTGAGTCCTCGCCGCTGTCGTAGCGAGGAGGACTCAGGCGATGAAGATGAGCGTCAGGCGTTGCTGGAGACGGGCTCTGCGGCACCCTCAGGGGCATCGACGGCAGTCCCGCCCGGCAGGTCCCCGTGCGCACGCGCATAGGACGCCGCGAGTACAGCAATCACGTTCTCGAACCTGCCGGACGGACCCTCCCATTGGGACGCGTACTGCGAGTTGCCGATGAGACGCCCCGTGCACACCGGGATGCGCACCAGGACGTGTTCGACCTCGCGCAGCGTCGGTGCGTCACCGTTGGCGAGGCGCTCGAGCACGGGGGTGATCGAGCTGCCCTGCCACTGCTCCTCCTCCTGCAGGATCACCTGCGGGTCGAAGCTCGCCGGGTCGTAGCGGAAGCTGTGACGCACACCGTCGTTCTCGGTGATGAGCGCGGAGAAGCCGACACCGAGACGGTCGATGTATCCCTCACCGGCGATTCGAGTTTCGTCGCGACCGCGCTTCGCGGACGCGGCGCTGCCGATGTAGAGGATGTGACCCTCGGGATCGGTGTAGACGTAGAGGTTCTCCTGGTGCTCGTCGGTGACGCGCTCCAGCGTGATGCCGCCGCGACGGGCGATCCCGATGAGCTCGTTGAGTGTCATGAGCTTGACCATGCAGTTCTCCTTGGTTCGAACGGATGTTGTGCGAGGGGCTTGGGGTCTGCGCTGCTGCGAGATCGGGCGTCCCGTATCAGCGAGCGAAGGTGTCCATCCAGGTCTCCCAGTCGAGAGCTTCCTCGACCTGGACGAACGCGATGGTGTCAGGGTCGCCAACAGCTTGCTGCAGCTGGTCAGCAGGCACAGCACCTGCGAGGGACGGAGCGAGCACGCTGACTGGGTAGATGCCGGCGCTCAGCCCTTCGGTCTCGAAGAGGCCCATGGGGTTGAGCCGCCCCGCCTCGTCGTGCGTGACGGTCAGACGCTCGTCGTCGGCAGGCTGGAGGTCTCCCTGCAGCTGCACGCGCAGGATGCTCGCCCGCTGGGCAGCGTGTCGGAGTGCCACCATGGCGCCGCGTTCTGCAGAGGTGTCCGGAGTGATCGGGATCTGCTTCTGGTTCAGGTAGCCAGCGCGCACGTGAGCGAGCACGGAGAGATGAGCGTCTTTGGTGGCGATGCCCGCCTGAGCGGGCTCGCGCAGCACCGTGGTGAACTCGTCGATCAGCTCCGAGAGCGAAGGGGCGACGATGATCTCAGTCTGCATCGCGGTCATTGCGAACTCCTGGCTCTCAAGGTCTCCGCCCACCCTAGAGGTGGCGTCGGACGTTGATGGGACGGGAACCGTACGGCAGCGACGGCGGTAGTGCCGGCTGACTCAGCCGGCCAGGCCGTCCAAGACGACCATGGCGCGGGTTCCGGGGCTCTTGTCGACCCACGACTGGACGACTGCTCTCGCCTCAGCTTCGCTCGTTCCGCTATAGCCCCCGGTCTGAGCGGTGCCGGTCGACCAGAGAGGGTGGTCCGGGCCACCGTTGGGATCGGAGTTCATCGCGTGAATGACGATGATGATGTGACGTCCGAGTGCTTGCGCTTGAGCCTTCTGTGCTTCGTTGAAGCGGATCGTTGCGCTCTCGTCGTATCTCGATGTGACTAGCTGTGGCCGTCCGGCTTCCAGCAGGATGCCTGTCACGGCGTCGTGGACGTTCGTCGGCAGTGGTTCGTTGCCCTTGAGGTACACCCACTCGCCGGAGGGCATCTGGTACGCCTTATCGTCAGCGAGACCGGACCAGGATTGGTTGATGGTCGAAGCAAGCTCCGCGTCGATCGGGTCACCGCTCACCTTGCCCTCGAGTGGGTCGTCCGGAGTGGGAGGCGGCGACGGCTGTGCAGGCGCGCTCGCGTCCGAGCGAGGTTTCGGCGGCGCTGCGTCCGCGGTGCATCCGGTTAGCGCGATGGCGCTCACTAGCGCGAGCACTACGAGAGATGACGTCTTCGTGATCATGGAGTTCCTGTCGGTCAGGGCTTCAGATGGACTATCGGCAGGTGACTGCCGTGCGGGAGATGACTGCTCGATCGCCAGGGTGAACACGGCCTGACCCTCGGGGAGCGCAGGTGCCGGCGCTGATACCGTCGGCACTATGGCACGCAGAATCATCCATCAGCTCGTCGACGACATCGACGGTGCAGTCCTCGAGGTCGGCGCAGGCGAGCAGGTGAGCTTCGCGCTCGACGGCCGCGCATACGAGATCGACCTGTCAGAGACCAACGCCCAGGCCCTCCGCGACGCGCTGCAGCCGTGGATCGAGGCAGGGCGCCGTGTCTCCGCCGGCGGCAATCAGGTGGGGCGCGGGCGGCGTGAGTCTCGGGTCAGCCAGGACGGCGCGAAGCGGGATCTTGCTGCCGTGCGCAGCTGGGCGCGCGAGAACGGACACGAAGTCTCCGACCGCGGCCGCGTGCCGGCGTCCGTGCTCGAGGCATACGATGCCGCGAACTGAGTCCGGGCAGCCACGATGAATGCCGATCTCCCGGGCAGCGTTGGCGAAGGTGACGAGACGTACCGGACATGCTCCGAATGCGGTCGCGACTGTGAGCCTTCGCCCCTCACTACGGAGCAGGGAATGAGGACCGCGTTCGTGTGCCCTCTGCACGGTGTCCACACGGTGGTGGATCCGTTCGAGGAGCAGCGTTTCGACTGACCCGGAATCCAGGTCTGCCAACGCAGTTTCTGGATGCGAGTTCCGCTCCGCTCGCGGTGTCCGACCCCGATGAGAAGGTGGGCACATGATCGATGAGACAGCCGGACCCCCGACACTCCGGAAGCGCCTTCATTGCTGAGCACGTTCGGACCGGCGTCGATGGCCGGTGCGTTCATCAAGCGCCCGGGGATGTACATCGGGTTCGACCCCACGTACAGAGAGGCTGTGGCATTCGCCCGAGGAATGGCGATGGCGCTGATCATGGCCGGCGACCATACGGACTACGCAGCCATCCATCCGAAACATGATCAGGACGGGACCCTCGGAGCGCGCAATTCCCTCGAGCAGGCCGGGGGCATTAAGCAACTGGAGTCATCCTTCGCCGCCCTGTTCGAAGCGACAGCTCGCCTAAGCAAGCGCGACAACGATCGACCTGGTCCCCGACAGGGCAAGTGAACTAAGCCCGCCCAGGAATGCGTTGGGGAGTCATCGAGGAGCACCCCCAGCTCATCATCAGCACGTCGGGTGGGTCCTCAGCGCACGCATCAGCGCGAGCACGGCCCGTGCCAGGCTTGTGCGGGCGTCTCCGTAGAGTGATGTGCGGGGCGTCCATTCGCCCGCCACCGGAACGACGGGAGCATGTCTTGATCACCTTCGCCGATTTCCTGCCCGTCCCCGAGCCGCAGCTCACGAAGGTGAAGTTCAACATGCGCTCCGGCGACGGCAGCGGTGAAGCCTTGGACTTCCTCATGGACGAGCACGAGCGCTGGCTTAATTTCGGCCGCTGGCGCACCAAGCAGACGAACAACAACATGGGCGGCGCTCGCTACCTGCTGTCGTTCGCCCAGTACTACCCCTATGGGCCGCAGTACTTCATTTTCGGCGGCGCGTACGAGGTGACCGAGATCAAGCCCGACCGGTTCGACGATCATGGCTACGACCTGACACCGCTACCGCTGCACGAGGAGTACATCAAGCGCCTGATCATCAAGCTCGACAGGCCCATCGGTCGAACTCCGTACCTGCGCCACTACGTGGGGCTTCAGGAGAGCCTGCTCGCCCCGGAGGTCTACGAGCTCGCACCCGACGTCAAGCTCGGCACGTTCCCCGGATACCAGAACGTCCGACTGCGGCATCACGAGATGCAGCGCATCATCGCCGGCGATGAGCCCAGTTGGAGGGACGCGCTCTCCAGCGTGAAGGGCGTGTACGTGATCACGGACCTCAGTAACGGACGGCTGTACGTCGGTTCAGCCTCCGGAGAGGCCAACGGCCTGTGGCAGCGCTGGTCCAGCTACGCGCACCTGAAGAATCTCACCGGCGGCAACCGGGAGCTCGAGCAGCTGCGCACAGACCTCGGCGACGCGCACATCGTGGAGAACTTCCAGTACTCGATCCTGGAGATCTTCGACCCCAAGACCCGGGCCGACAGGATCTTGTCCCGCGAGTCTTTCTGGAAGAACGCGCTGGACAGCCGAGCGCACGGGATGAACTGGAACTGAGAACCGTGGCTCAGCGGGTGTCGGCGTGATCCTCGACCAAGGGAACATCACGGCGCTTGATCTCGTTGCCGACGCTGGCGATCGCGGCTCCCTCAGCGACGTCGCGCCCCCGCTGGCCCGGTTGAGCATTAGCTCCGGCGGGAACATTCGAGTAGCGGGTTCTCCCCGGCGAATGACCGAGTGGTCTGAACCGCGAAGATGCGAGTGGTCTGAAGCGCGAAGATGCGAGTGGTATCGAGTGCTCGGAAGTGTTGTCGATGCCAGTGGCGGGCTTCTCGATCTGGACGCCTCCCCTGCCGTCATAGCGCTGGGCTGTCTGACTCGTTGAAGCGCAGCCGGCGTCCGGGAACCCACGAGGCGCGATCGATTGAGCTGGTGACGGTTAACAGGCACCCACGTTCCGCTACCGCCTGAGCTCCGGAGGGACCATGATCGAGCCGGCAGGAACAGCTTGCGCCCCGATTCGAGGGGTTACCGCGACGCCGGGAACGATAACTGTGATCGGTCGTCCGTCCGGATTGACCCATCCAGCTTCTCGGGCGCGTCGACGCACCTCGTCGAGGAGACTAGCGTCGGTGTTGGGCTTGTCGGCGCGCATTACAGTTTGCGTCTGGGGGTAGTAGACGAACCACCGTTCTCGGCCTCCTCTGTAGAAGGCGAGCAGTGCGGCTGGGGGTGGGCTCGGGTAGGCGGGCCATAGCATCCGGTCGATGCGCGCCAGCCCGTCGCGCACGTGTCCCGTGTGCGCAAGGAGTCGTTCAGCTCCATCGCGCAGTGCCGCCGCTTCGGGGCGGGCCGTCGCAATGAACATACGGTCGAAGTACTGGTATGCGCTTCGCATGCCTTCTACATAGGCGGTTGCCGCGAGATCAAGATCAGGACCGGTGCGGTGCACCCTTGCCCCGTTGATCTCACGAACAACACCCGCCATCGAGCCGCTACTCCCGTGGATCACGGACGAAAGAATCCGGTATCCGTCATAGTCGGCGCCGAAGCCGTGTTTGTCGGCTCGATCTTTCAAGTTCTGTTCGGCCCACGACCGGCGAAAGCCGCTGCCATAACTCGCAACCAGCCGCCTAACCGTGCGTTCCATGCCGCGGCCGAGCTTGTCCAGACGAGCGGTCTCCTTCCTGCGAGCTACTGGGTCAAGTAGCGGCAGGTACCACCGACGCTGTGACACTCGCTCCTGAGTGACAGCTCGGTGGTCCATATACCTCTGCTCGTTCGCTGGTGTCGCCTCGACATCCTGAGCGTTGATGAGATGCTCGAATAGCGCTCTCGCGCAATGGGCCGCAGATCGACCATCCAGATGGTCGACGTGCGAGATCAGCGACACGGCATCGTTGACCGTGGCGGTGAGAATGAGTCGCGACGCGTCGGACGACAGCGACGGATACAGCCCTGCGGGCCCACCAAGGAGGGTCTCGGTCCACGCCGCAGCGTCTTCGCTGACGGCCTCAGGTAGGAGCGCGAACAGCGAAGACGGCCACTCAACTGCCTCGCCGCGGATCTCGTGGCCAAAGTTACCTACGTCTGCTCGACCGTGCCCAAAGGCTGTTCCTACACTCGACGCGTCGTTGGCATCGCCAAATATGTCCGACATCGCACAAACCTACCGCCGTACTGAATGGAGCATCCGCACGACAGCGAGCGCCCGCGCCTCTACCAGCGTGCTCGCTCCGGTATCTTCATTGCCATGGGAGCAGAAGGTCAAAAGAGCGCGAAATTGAAGTGCTTCGTGGTGTCGACCATCGGAGAGCCGGGGAGCAAGGAACGCGAAGATGCGGACCTGGTGCTGGAGTACCTCGTCAAGCCAGCAGTTGGGGACAATTATGAGGTCACTCGCGGCGATGAGGATTCAAATCCGGGAGCGATCACTCCTCAGATTGTCGAGTCGATCCTCGAAGCTGACCTCGTGGTGGCGGACCTCACAAGCTTCAACCCAAATGTCTACTATGAGGTAGCAATCGCTCACGGTTACGAGCGCCCGACTGTCCATCTCCAGATCGCTTCGGAGAGGCCCGCCTTCGACCTTAAAGACATGCGGTTGGTGCGATACAACCTAACCAACCCAAGGGATCTGGCGACGGCAGTGAAGACGCTGAGGGATTTCGCGACTTACGCATCCGAGCATCCAGCGAAGGTGAAGACACCACTCTCAGGGGCTAAGCAGTTCCTCCAGATCGAGGAAAGTGGCGATCCGATCGCCCAGAGCAATTTGGAGATCATTGAGCAGATCCGTCGCCTCCGCTCAGAGGTCCGACGCGCCCTACGGCCGAATGCGGCTGAGCAGCATAGCGCGGACATACGGAGCCTTCGGATGATCATTGATCGAGTGAGGAGGCGGGGGGTCCTCCGGGAGAAGGATCTTATCGGGGTGATCAGCCAGGCGACGAGTACCGGCTTCGACAGTTGGGTGAGGGACCTAGCAACGGAACTCACTGGAGAGCGAGACGTCGACATGCTCAACGAATTGCTTTTCGATGCCGAGCTCCTCGGGATGCGCGACCCTAGCGATGAGCCCGACGAACCCCAGGACTAGAGCGAGGTCTGAGTATGGCAATTAGCGACGAGCATCGCGCGCTGATCGAGAAGCTCAAACCAGTTGACGTTCCGGAGATCCCGTGTCTTGATTGTGAACCACACATCGACGGTCTGCGCATTACTCACGCGGCGCTCTGCCCCGTCGCAATGTGTATCGACGACGTCACCGCGGCTGATCGCGCGTGGTTTGAAGCGCACCCCTTCGCGGACTTTTACCACCGGTCAGTGACCTGGGGGGAGGGAGCAAATCTCATCGTTCTCAACCCCGACATGGTGAAACTGTCGGAGAGTCATCATCTTGCCGTTCAGGGCCGAGTTCGAGTGGAGCGGATACGTGATGATGCTCGGATTCGCAAGTTCGATGAGGTCTGGTTCCTCGTCGTGCCTCGACCGGGGGCCGATGCCGAAAGGTTACCCGCCGCGACTTCACCTCCCAGTATGACCAGGTCAGACACCGAGCTGACTGAGAACTTGTAGCGTCAGGCGTTGTCCTTGGGGGTGGATGCCCTGCCCGAGTGTCAAGATGGACCTATGAACGGCCTCTGGGACTGGGTACTACACCGACGCATCGGCGTCGGCCTGGTGCTCTTCACCTTGGGGCTAAGCGCTTCTGGATGGCTGGCGTTTGCTGCATCGGCGGAAAGCCCGCCGACCGGCTCTCAAAGCGCTCTACTGGTGATACTCGGGGGCCTCTTCAACCTGGGTGGCGCTTGGCTCGTTTCGAGACGTCCCGGAGGCCCCAACCTCACCGCTGCGCGTATCGTCGTGCGCCATCTGGCCGCGATTGGTGAACGGGTCGTCGATGTCAGAACGATGGCGGAAGTCGCGTTCGACAGCAGGCCCGGCGGCAAGGCGCGGGAAGACATTGGGGTGATCAGCGTCAAGCTGAGTGAAGTAGAAGATCGCCTCATCGCGAACCTGGAGGACTGGACGAGAGCGTATCCGGACCTGCTCGACCGCGAAACCGCTAACAGGATGTCCGAAGCGAAGGGCGAAGAATCATGACGGACGAAGACGACCTGATCCACGCGAAGGTAGCCCGGGTCCTCAACAACACGGATCTGGCCCTCAATAAAGGTCAGGACGATGACGTGCAGGTCGGCATGAAGTTCGCCGTTCTGAGCGACGCGGGCGAAGAAATTCGGGATCCGGATACGGGCGAAGTCCTCGATTCCATCCGGATCGCGAAGACGGTAGTCAAGGTGATCCATGTGGCCTCTCGGTCCAGCGTGGCACGAACCTTCCGCGCTCACACATCGCCCGGCATTTTCGGTACTTTCGGCCATCTCAATCAAGGCACTACACGGCACGAAACGCTCGCCAGTGACGAGTCCCGTGTCCAGCAAGAGCTGGATCCCAAGAAGGCAAAGGTGAAGGTCGGAGATTCCGCGGTCCAGTACACCGGGGAGTACACCGGAATCCTGTACGACTTCTAGCCCGCGCCTGCAAGCTTAGGGAGTCAAACTTGCCGGATATGACGGTTGGCCTCGGCGTCTAGGAAAGGCGCCGTAGACCCGATTCGCAAATCTGGTGGCAGGGCGGTTCCGCACCCGGCACTATCTACGAGTCACAGCTCCATGGCACCTGATAGTCAGCGAGTGATGCGGCGGTATCCACCAGCACCAGGAACATCCCAGCCAAAAACATCAACGTCAGCGGCCAGGTCCACCACCAGCGGCGGTGCACGACTCCGCTCTTGATCGCGCGGTACACGCCGAGTATGGCGAGTGTGCCGGTAGCAAGCGCAAAGATCGTCAGGCTCGAGCTGACGAGCGCTATGGCGAACCTATCCGCGCAAGCGAGTCCTGCCACGCAGACACCGAGCATTAGTACGACCGCGGAGACCGCGACCGCGATGTCAGCGTGCCACCGAGTCCAGTCCGGAACGAGCACCACGGCTGAGCCCGTCTTTTGTCGCACTCCTTGCTCCACCAGAGCTTGCACCGACCCGACTAGAAGAGACCACGTAAATGCGGCAACGGACACGGCCGGCCGTCTGTACGGCGAGGGCCATTGGTCGGCGAGTGGCAGTGCCCAGAACCAGTCCCAACCATCGGCGAGGACCAGGAACGCCCAGTCGGCGAACGCGGCTAGCACTGGAACCGACACTCAGGGCGTCGCCACACCGTCATGTAATCAACCTCGAGCGGCTCCATGCGTGTGAGGCATCCGGGCAGTTCGGCGTGTTGAAGATCGCATCGCGTGCCCGCCGAAGATCCCGCTGCCGCTCCAGGTCATCCATGGCGCGAGCTTACTTGGGACGAGGCGCGAGCTTGTGAAGGTTCAGTTGCCGGTATCCATCGACACCGGCCACTTGCCCTGCGAGGTGATCAGCGAGATGTCGTACGAGAACGAAATGCCTGAGCGCCACGACACCCGCGCTGATGGATCCGTCGGACGGCGAGCAAAATCGGGACGCGGGGAGGCCGATACGGTAGTGATCGAGTGGCGCGGTGAGAGGCCGTGCACTCGTGAGAAGGAGACTCGATGACGCTTGCCCCCGCGAATCCCGACCACCTCACGCAGCGAGAGCTCGAGCAGGCCCTGTGGGGCGCTGCGAATGCGCTCCGCGGCCCGGTCGATCCCGGGGACTTCAAGGCGTACGTGTTCCCGGTGCTGTTCTACAAGTGGATCAGCGACGTCTACGACTACCACCATGAGCAGGCGGTCGAGGACCTGGGTGAGGACTGGTCGCAGGAGCAGGAGGACCACGAGTACCAGACCTTCCTGATCCCGGACAGCGCTCACTGGGATGAGACCTTCGAGGTCACGAAGAACTCCGGTCAAGCCCTGAACAAGGCGCTCGTCGCCATCCAGGAGGCGAACCCCGGCAAGCTCGCCGGCGTCTTCGGAGATGTGAACTGGGCCAATACGGAGCGGATCCCGCAGGCTGCTCTTCGTGCGCTGATGGCGGTCTTCGACAAGCTCACCCTCGATCCTGCTCACGTCTCCGGCGACATGCTGGGCTCGGCGTACGAGTACCTGCTGCGAGAGTTCGCGGAGGCGTCGGGCAAGAAGGCGGGGGAGTTCTTCACCCCTCGGCCGGTGGTGCACCTGCTGGTGAAGATCCTCGACCCGCTGGCCGGCGACTCCGTGTGTGATCCGGCCTGTGGCTCCGCGGGCATGCTCGTGGAGACGGTCGAGGCCGTGAAGCTCTCCGGCGGGAACCCGCGGTCGCTGTTCCTCTACGGCCAGGAGTACAACCTCACTACCGCCGGGATCGCCCGGATGAACCTCTACTTGCACGGTGTGGAGGACTTCGAGATCAAGCGCGGCGACACGTTCCGGGAGCCGAAGCTGCTGGACGAAGCAGGGCGCCTGCGGAAGTTCAACGTGGTGATCGCCAACCCGCCGTTCTCGCTGGACAACTGGCCGGCATCCACCTGGGCGAAGGACCCGCACAAGCGTGCCCTGGGAGGCATCGTCCCGCCGGCGAAGAACGGCGACTGGGCGTGGATCCAGCACATGCTCTCCGTGATGGACGAGAGCGACGGTCGCGTCGGGGTGGTCATGCCGCACGGCGTGCTGTTCCGTGGCGGCCGCGAGGCGGAGATGCGCAAGTGGGTCGTCGAGAACGACAAGCTCGAGGCCGTGATCGGCTTGCCGAACAACCTGTTCTATTCGACCTCGATCCCGGTCAGCCTGCTGATCTTCCGGTCAGACAAGAGCGCCGAGCGTCGCGAGCACGTGATGTTCATCGACGCCCGTGCCCGGTTCAAGGCCGGCAAGAACCAGAACACCCTCAGCGACGACGACGTCGACGCGATCGACGCTGCCTACAAGCGGGGCGAGGACATCGACGGTGACGGCGGTCTCTCGCTCTCCCTCGTTCACCGCGAGAGGATCCGCGAGCAGGGCTACGACCTCAACATCGGCCGATACATCCAGACGGAGACTCGGGCAGAGGCAGATGTCGATGCAGCGCTGGCGTCGCTGCGCGAGGCGCAGGAGCGCATGGATGCCGCCCGGGCGGCACTGGACCTACGGCTTCGGGAGGCGGGATTCGATGCGTGAGGGGTGGCGGGAGGTTCGGCTGGGGGAAGTATGCACTCTCCACTACGGGAAAGCCCTGCCGGCCAAGAGTCGAGTACATGGGGTTGTGCCGGTCGCTGGGTCATCCGGCGCTTTCGACTCTCACGACTCTGCCAACGTTGGAACTGCTCAGAGCATCGTCGTGGGCCGAAAGGGGACAGCTGGGTCAGTCACGTGGTTTGACCAAGCTGTGTGGGTAACGGACACCGCCTACTGGGCAGAGGCAAAAGGTGTTGAGATGCCGTTTCTCCACTTGCTCCTCGGATCCGTAGACCTGCCGTCCTACACCGCGCAGACCGGAGTCCCGGGCCTGAATCGCGAGCGCGTGTACTCAATCCCCGTTGCGATCCCGTCGCGCCCAGAGCGGCTTCGAATCGTTAACCTGATCGCATCGGCGGACGACGCTCTTCATGCTGCCCTTTGCGAAGAAAATCGCGCACTGGCAATGCTTTCCTCGCTTCGAGCAGACCACTTCGCACCGATGTTGACAGGTGAACAATCATTTGCGTCGCACCTCGCTCTCATCAAGAAGACGATCCCCATAGTCAGCGACCGCGCCTATCGGATCATCGGAGTATTGAATCGCGGCCGTGGCCTACTTGACCGCGGCACCAAACTTGGCGGGGACACAAGTTATGAGAAGCTCAACGTCATTGAGTCTGAGCAGTTGGTCTACAGTCGCCTCAAGGCATTCGAAGGAGCAGTGACTGTTACCCCTGCGGACATGGAGAGTGCTTTCGCGTCTGCGGAGTTTCCGGCGTTCGCGATAGGGGGCACCGTGTCTCCCGATTGGCTACGGGAGCTGACACGCAGTCCGCAACTCTGGGAGCTGATGGCGTCGAGGTCTAAGGGCATGGGTGGTCGCCGGGAGCGATTGAAGCCCGACGACTTCCTCTCACTCCCGCTGACGCCGCCAGATCTCGTCGAGCAGCATCGAGTGATGGAGACGATCCGCAGGGTGTCAGCCACCGCCGACGCCGCTCACGCCACAGCCGAAGCTCTCCGCACGCTCCGCAGCAACCTGCTCACCGTGCTGCTCTCCGGTGAGCATGAGATCCCTGAGAGCTACGACCATCTACTGAACCTCGCTGAGGAGGGCGCAGCAGCATGACCGGGTACACAGAGAAGGGCACCGTGCAGAAAGCGCTCCTCGAGCTGCTGGTCGGTGCCGGCTGGACGCACGTGGAGGGCAAAGACCTCCCGCGCACGACGCAGCAGGTCTTCATCGAGAGTGACCTCAACGATGCGATCGAGCGGCTGAACCCGGCTCTGGTGGGCAGGACCGACGCGGTGCTGGCGAAGGTCCGGCAGGTGGCCCTGAGCGCGGCGGCCGAGGGGCTCATGACCGCCAACGAAGAGTTCACGCACCTGCTGCGCGGCGGTGGCACGGTGCTGATGCCGGACACCAACCATGACGAGCCGTTCCGGCTGCTGGACTTTGACAACCCCGACGAGAACACTCTGCTGGTCTCGGACGAAGTCACCTACCAGGGTGCGCGGTTCGACCTGGTGCTGTGGATCAACGGCATCCCGGTCGTCGTCGGGGAGACCAAGACGCCGGTGTCGCTGGTGAAGAGCTGGAAGGACGGCGCCAAGGACATCTACACCTCCTACGAAGTGCACCAGCCCGCGTTCTTCACGCCCAACCTGCTCTCCTTCGCCACCGAAGGCAAAGACTTCAGGTACTCGGGCGTCCGCACGCCGTTGGATCACTGGCAGCGGTGGGGCTCGGCTGGCGTGCCGGCGACCATCGAGGGCTGGGCGCGCGTGGAGATGAGTGTTCAGGGCCTGCTCGCCCCGCAGGTGATCCTGAACTTCATCGAGCACTACGCGATGTACGACAGGCAGTCCGACGACGGCGCGGCACGCACGATCAAGCTGCTGCCGCGCTACTTCCAGTACGCGTCCGTGGAGAAGATCGTCGAGCGCGCGACGAGCCAGGCAGGCTCCCGGGGGCTGATCTACCACACACAAGGGTCCGGCAAGACGCTCACGATGAGCTGGGTGGCGACCCGGCTCTACTTCGACCCGCGGATGCACAACCCGACCATCGTCGCCGTGGCGGACCGCACGCAGCTGGTCACTCAGACCTTCTCCCAGTTCGCCTCTGCCGGCGTCCCGCAGCCGGTGAAAGCGGGGAGCACAAGCTCGCTGCAGCAGACGCTCAAGGACGGAGCGCGGGGCATCATCGCCACCACCGTGCACAAGTTCGCCGGCGCCGGTGTTCTCACCGAGCGGGAGAACGTCATCCTGCTGGTCGACGAAGCGCACCGCACGCAGGAGGGATCCCTCGGCGCCGACATGCGCGCGGCCCTGCCGAACGCGCACCGGTTCGGCTTCACCGGGACCCCCATCGCGGATCTGGACCGCAACACCTACCAGCTGTTCGGCGACGACCGGGATCCCGGCTGGGCGCTGGACACGTATGACTCGGACCGCTCGATCGCCGACGGCACGACCGTCCCAATGAGAGTGATCCCCAGGCCCGTCCGGTTCGACGTCGCCAAGGACGAGCTCGACGCGGCGTTCGATGCGCTGGCGGACGAGGAACAGCTCAGCGACGGCCAGAAAGAGTCTTTCGCGCGCCGGGTCGCCAACGCCCGGGCGATCTTCCACAACCCCGAGCGGATCGCACAGGTGGCCGCCGACATCGTCGCGCACTTCTATGCCTCGATCGACCCGCACGGGATGAAGGCGCAGGTGGTCGTCGCCGACCAGGAGCTGTGCATCCTGTACGAGCGGGCGCTGCGGGAGGAGCTTGCGCGCACGGGCAGGGACGATCAGGTAGCTGTGGTGATCTCCGCCACCGGCAAGAGCGAGTTCGAGGCGTACAAGCTCACCGAGGGCGAGGAGGAGGCGCTGCTGGACCGGTTCCGGGACGTCAACGATGGCCTGAAATTTCTCGTGGTCACGGCCAAGCTCGGCACCGGCTTCAATGCGCCCATCGAGGGGGTGCTGTACCTGGACAAGCCGATGAAGCTGCACACGCTGTTCCAGACGATCACCCGCACGAACAGGCCCTGGCGGCACCCGGATACCGGGTTCACGAAGCGCTACGGCACGATCGTCGATTACGTCGGCCTCGGCGGTGCCTTCGCGCGCGCGATCGCGCCCAGCGACCCCGAGCACGCCCAGCGGGAGCTGGAGACGGACACGCTGCTGGAGAACCTGGAAGCCGCCCTCAAGGAGATGCGGCGCCGCTTCGTGGGCATCACCCGGGACGGTTCGATGGACTCGCTGCAGCAGGCTCTCGAGCGCCTCCCTCAGGACAGCGAAGACCGCGCCGAGTACAGGGCCGAGTACCTCTACGCCCAGGGGCTGTGGGAGACGATCGCCCCCGATGAGCACCTCACCGAGCGGGAGGGCGACTACCGCTGGTACGCGCAGGTATATGCCGCGATCCCGAGCGAGGACTCCGAAGACGACATCCTCTGGGAGCGACTGGGGCCAAAGACTCGTGCACTCGTGCACCAGCACATGCGCAACGTCCGGGTCGACGACAAGCAGATCTCCGTGGTGATCGCCGACGCCCAGACCATCAAGCAGATGACCGACGCCGGCCAGCTGCCGCCGGTGCCGACCGAGTACGAAGGCAAGTCCGCGCAGGAGATCATGGACTCGCTCACCCAGCGGATCCGCAAGAAGCTCGACGGGGGCGGCGCCAACGAGGCTGCGTACAAGTCGATCGCCGAGCGGCTGGACCAGCTGCGACAGCAGATGATCACCACCGCCGAGGACTCGCTCTTGTGGCTCACAAAGCTGTTCACCGTCGGCACGGACCTGAAGACCGTGGAGGACGCCGACGAGGACGGCGTGCTCGCCGACCTGCCGGACCCGAACGTGGGGATGCTCACCCGGATCTTCGAGGAGCACAAGCCTGAGGGCATGACCGTGCTCGTCAGCCAGGTCGCTCGCGAAGTCGACCAGCTGGTCAGCCATGCCGTGCACCCCCAGTGGACGTCACAGGAGGGTTCCATGAAGGCGATCAAGCGTGAGCTGAACGCCCTCTTCAAGAGGTACGGCCTGCCGCGCACCGGCGAGCCGATGGAGTCCGCGTGGAAGTACATCCTGAAGCACTACTGAGCGGCGTACCGGTGCGCCGCCATCGCTCGAAAGCGCAAGCTACGTACCCACTGGCATGTTATTCCGCAGTATCGCGCGAATGGCGGGCGTGAACCCCAGCTACAGTTGCCGTTATGAACATTCCCGTCGGCGTGTGGGTACATTACGGCTTCTCCGATTCCCCATATTCGACGACAGCCTTGAGGATCGCCGACGCCGACAAATCCCTGCTGGTTGGCCGAGAGAACGAGCTTCGCACGGTCCTCAGGGACTTGGCCAGCGGTGCACAAATGGTCGCCCTCGAAGGTGACTACGGTGTTGGTAAATCGAGTCTCGCCGCCATCGCGACCGCGAAGGCTGCTCGCTGGCGACAAGCACGAAGTATCGATCCGCTCTTCTTACCCGCGGGCCGCCCCCTAGAGCTCGAAGAGTCAGATACCGCCGCCAAGCTAGAGCGTCGCGCCTATCACCAAGTTGCCGGAGCGATCCTGTCGCATGCAGAAGGTCTCCTCCGAGACGGATTCAGACTCAATCAGGTTCGCGAGTTTCACCACTGGCTGAGCACCCCCGCCGGCGGCGGGTGGTCGGCAGGCATTGGCGCGAGTTTTCCAGGCGTGCTTGGCCTTAACTTCTCGGGAGGACGATCGAGCACTCCGAACACGGGCTCCGGCTTCAATGACACGGGGGTGATCACGCTACTCGATTCATGGCTAGCGGAGCTTTTCCCAACACCGGGGGACGGCGGCGTTATTCTGCTTCTCGATAACCTCGAGGTGCTTCGCCGCTTCCCCAACGCTGTGCACTTGTTTGAATCACTACGAGACAGGGTCTTCAAGCGCCAAGGTCTCCGCTGGATTATCAGCGGAGCCGAGGGGACCGTGCGGGCCGCGCTTAGCACGCCAAAGATGAGCGGCGTGTTTCCAGAGCCAATTGATGTCCTACCGCTTCGGCACGATCAAGTGAAAGAAGTTGTGCAGCGACGCGAGTTAGCGCTGCGATCTCGATCCGATGCGAAGTTACCCGTCTCTCCCGAAGCGTTTGAATCTGCGTACACCGCGACTGGACGAAATTTACGAATGGCGCTCGGCCTTGCGGAGCGCTTCTCGATGCGCACGGATCCGGCGACGATGACTTGGAAAGGTGCCGAGGAACGCGACCTGTTGTTCCTGGAGTGGCGCGCGGCCGAAGGAAAGAAGGTCGTCGAACAGGTATCGGACCGGGTCACGAAAACCGGGTGGAAGGTGCTCACCACGCTGGTGCAAAAATTGGACGGCTTCACGACACCGGGTGACTACAGTGAGTTCGGATATAAGACGATGTCCTCCTTGTTGCACCAGGTTCAACCTCTTGCGAGTTTGGGGCTACTCACCTACACGGTCGACGACGATGACCAGCGTCGTCGGTTGATCACTGCTACGGAAAGCGGAAGACTTGCCGTGGCGACCCGCATCGGTACCGCTGACACCGACGATGTCAATCGACCGCGTTCCTCGGGCCAAACCGACAGCGGCGGCACGGCATAGTCCAGTCCTGTTGCTGCCCAGCAGTTGCGATCACCGGCAAGCCGTGCCAATCCGGAATCCCGCATCTATCCCGCGCATTCGCTGAAACCGCGAGACAGCGCGGAGTAACGAAAAGCAGACCTGATCAGGGCTGTTCGAAGCGCCCGCAAGTCCGCAGAAACCCCTGATAGAGCCAAACTCTTACTCGAAAGGTCACCGGATCGATGCCGGTCGGAGCCACGTAGCGGAGATTACACCGCTTCCGAACCCTCGCAAGGCTTCTACTTGCGGGGGTTCTTTTCGTGCCGGCCAGGAGACCACGCGGGCACGTGCGCTCCTCGGCGCTGAACTTGCGCTGACATGCTCAGACCTCCGGCCAGCTGGTGGTCAAGAAGGCCTCCAGCGCGCGGTGGCGGAATGAGTACAGGCGTCCGCGATCGATGATGCCGCGCTCCCGATCGAGCCTCTGCGAGGTGGTGCCGGCGTCGGTGGCCTTGCTGAGCCCCATCATCTCGGCGATGCGGCTGAGCGTTCGCTCCGCGACGGGGAGGGATGCCATGGCTTCGACGAACTGCTTCTCGCGACGCGGAAGTCGATCGAGGATACGCTCAATGTGCGCGGTGGCTTCTCGTTGTGCCGATCGCCAACCCTGACGCACCTGGTCGGTGGTGATCACCCGGGTGCCACCGGCGTACCAGGCCTGCTCACCGGCAAGCTGAAACAGGAACGGCTCACCCCTGCAGAGGTCGACGATCTTCGCGGCCGCCTGCTTCTCCATCCGGATGGGCACGGTGCCGCCGGAGCCGTCGGGCACGTCCCACCCACGCAGAACGAAGTCCTGCAGAGCAGCTGCCAGGTCGTCGTCGCTGAGTGGTGCCAGCGTCTCGGTCTTGAACCGCCGGGCAAAGGTCGCGACCTTGCGGGCCCTCGCCATGTCCTCGAAGTCGGGCAGCCCCGTGAGGTACACCGCGATGGGCAGCGTGCGCTCGACCCGGCCGCCCGGGACGTCCACCTCGATCTCGTGGACGATGGCGTCACCGAGCGCGATCAGCAGCTGCGAGAGCACCTCACCATCGGTGATGTTCTGCACCTCGTCGAGGTGGATAAGGACCATGACGTCTCCGCGCTCAGCCGCGGCGGTGCCGATCTCGACGAGCAGGTCAGTGAGCGCAGCATGGGGCTCGGGGCCCTGCCGGTCGCGAAGAGTGAGGCCGATCCCGGACACGGCGACGGCCTGGACGCGGGAGATGGCGTCGGCGATCCGCCTCTCCCGGGATGCCGGAAGACCGGCGTCGTCGGCGAGCTTGAGCAGCGCCGTGGCGACGAGCTTCAGGGGGTCGGAGCCCGAGGGGACGCGCAGCTGCTGGGTCACCCAGTCACCGGCGGCCGCCGCCTCTTTCGCGATGCGCCGCACCAGCGTGGACTTGCCGAGACCCGGCTCGCCGAGGATCGTCCGGCCTCGCTCGTACAGCCCGGCGAGACGGCGCGGGCGCACGACGTCGCGCCAGTCGCTCAGCTGCGCGGTGCGACCGGCCCATACGGCGGGGATGACGTCGGAGCCGGGGTTGAAGGGGTTGTCGACCGCGTGGCGCATGCTGGTAAGTTTACCAACGGCGGTGGGGCTTGGTAAACTTACCAACACGCACATTCACTTCAGTGAGGATGCCGTCGGCTCCTCCACGGCGCGTCGCGGCCTCACGCCCCATCGTTCGACAATCCGACGTACTCCGCGCTGCGGCGCCACAGTTCGGCGGCGAGCTGCTCATCGAACGCCTGCGGGCTGGTCGCTGCGATCTTGTGCTTCTCGTAGTACTCGCCGGACATCCAGTCCGTGCCTGGCTCACCTTCCGCCAACCGAACCAGCGATTCCGCTCCCTGCTCCGGGCTGAGAAGACCCAGCAGGCGCGCTAGAGGCGTCTGATACAGGAACCGCATGACGCTCGTGGTGTCCGAGGCGAAGCTCGTGCGCACGATGCCGGGGTGGAAGGCAACGGCCGACAGCCCGTGTCGGCCGAAACGACGCTCGAGCTCCTTGGTGAAGATGATGTTGCTGAGCTTCGCGTCGCCGTACGCCTTGTTCGGCGAGTAGCCCCGCTCGTTGTTCAGGTCGTCGATGTCGATGGATCCGAACAGGCGCGCGGCCGCGCTGGATGTGTTGACGACCGACGCTCTGCTCGCGATCAGGGTGTCGAGGAGAAGGTTCGTGAGCAGAAACGGCGCGAGATGGTTCACCTGCAGCGTCTTCTCGAACCCGTCGACGGTTCTGGTCCTGTCGCCGAAGATGCCGCCGGCGTTGTTGACGAGGACGTCGATGCGCGGATGGGCGCGTTTCAGTTCATCCGCCAATTCGCGCACCTGAGACAGATCCGCGAAGTCTGCGGTGAAGTGCTCGGCACTGAGCTCGCCGGCCAGCGCTGCGGTCTTCTGCGCAGAGCGCCCGACGAGGACGACCGTGTGCCCGTCAGCGACCAGCTTGCGCGACGCTGCGGCGCCGATGCCGTCGCTGGCACCTGTCAGCACGACCGTCTTCGCGGTCATCAGGGCAGCCTGTTGGCGACCGCGAGATTCTCGGCCAGCTCCTCGGCGTTCTGCCGCACGACGTATGCGGGGCGGTCGCGCTCGACGCGCCACGACTCGCTGAGCGGCCCGATGTTGACCGTGTCGAATCCCAGCTGGTCGTACAGGTGGGTGACGAACTCCGCGGCATCAGCATGATCGCTGGCCGTCGCCAGCGCTCGACGATTCGGGGTGCCGGCCGGCATGCCGCCTGCGGTGATCTGCTCGGCCTGGATGTGGTTGAACGCCTTCGCGACGCGAGACGTCGGCAGGTGCTCCTGCAGCATCTGGGAGGTCGTGGTCAGTCCCCTGTCGAGGGCGTCGATGTGGCCGTCTCGTTCGAAGTAGTAGTTGTTGGTGTCGAGCACGATCTTCCCGGCGAGGGGCCCGACAGGGATCTGCTGCAGAGCACGCAGCGGGACAGTCACGACCACGACGTCGCCGGCTTCGCCGGCCTCCTCAGCAGTCGCCGCCCGGGCGCGGTCGCCGAGATCGGCGACGAGATCCCCGAGGGTCTCTGGCCCGCGCGAGTTCGCGATCACGACGTCGTAGCCTGCACCGATCGCAGCCCGAGCGATCTGGCTGCCGATGTGTCCTGCACCGATGATTCCGAGAGTCGTCATATCGGACTCAACCCGGCGAGCGGGCGGATATTCCTTTCACCCATCGAGATCGACGCCGCACCACAGATACCCTTGCGCCCATGGCCGATCCCGATTCCGCACACGTTCCGATATCCCGTCCGATGGATGCCTGGCTCGACGCCCTCAGTCAGCCCAACGGCTCCCCTGGCGGTGGGGCGGCGACGGGCGTGCTGCTCGGCGTCGCTGCCGCCCTGATGGGCATGGTCGCGGCGTACACGCACGACAGCGCCGCCGCATCGGCCTGCGCGGCGCGACTCGAGCGCAACCGCGCGGACGTGCTGCAGGCCGTCGAGGCGGACGGCGTGCTGTCGGTGCGGTTCGGCGCCGCACTGGCGCTGCCGTCCGACGACCCGCAGCGCGATGAGCAGGTCAGCGCGGCCGCCGTCGACGCAGCCGAATCAGTGGCGCGGGTCGGCGCGATCGGCATCCTGCTCACGTCCGATGCGCAGGTGCTCGCCGAGGCCGGCAATCCGCACATCGCGGTCGATCTCGCCGTCGCGATGGAAGCACTGAGCGCCGGGCTGTCGGGGGCTGCGATGAGCATCCGCGCGAACCTGCAGATCGCCGGCAGACACGACGCGACGCAAGCACGGCTGGCGAGCCTCGAGACCGACGTCCGTCGGCTGCTCGAGGCCCGCCACCGGATCACGCAGATGATCGAGGAGATCTCCGCGGGGCTGCACTGACCGCAGTCTCAGCCGGAGTACACGCCGACCTCCTTGATCGAGTAGCCGTACGTCGTCGTGCGCTCGATGCACAGCACTCGTACGTGCTGCGTCGTCACCGGGTCGAAGGTCGCGGTGTCGAGCCCGCCGTCACCGGTCGTCGTCGACCACACGGTCCGCCATGCGACGGCGTCGTCGGACACCTGGATCTCGTACGCCTTCGCCGCCGCCTTCTCCCAGTCGATGCTCACCCGATCGATGCGGTGCTGTTCGCCGAGGTCGACACGGATCCACTGGGGGCTGGTGCCCCAGTTGCCGCTCGCCCACCGTGTCGACGACTTTCCGTCGACAGCCCGGCTCGCTGCGTAGCTCGTGAACGGGTTGTTCTCGTTCGAACTGGCATACGCGCCCTTGCCTGTGGCGATGTTCGTCGCGCTCTGGAAGGCGCGGGTGGCCTCCCACGTCTGCAGATACGACTCCGCACCGCGCATCATGCTGTCGACGATCTCCGCACCGCCACCGGCAAGGCGTACCTGCTCGATGTAGTCGGGCGTCAGGCCGGTGTGCGCGAAGCCGTCGACGTTGATGTCGAAGGTGCGCTGCCCGCTGACCTGCCGCTCGACGACGGTCGAGCCGTCAGCCGCAGTGAAGGGATACTGCACCTCGACCGGCGCCGAGCCGCCGGCGGGGTGACCGCCGAGACCGTTGAAGTCCAGTCCGAGACCGTACCCCTTGCCGTACTTCTCGCGCAGCGCCTGCTCGTCGCGCCAGTCGGCGACGAACTCCTCGGCCGCGTGCGGGTACGAGGTCTTGAACCCACCGAGGCGATACAGGCGCTCGGTCCAGCCGGCATCCATCCAGCTGTGGCTCGACAGCACCCCGGGATACTGCTCGGCCTCAAGCACGTCGAGCGCCTGACCTGCCGCCTTCACACTCATGTGGTCGAGCTCGACCATCATGTTGCGATCCATCATCGCCCGCAGCGCGTACTCTCCGAGCTTCGTCATCCCGCGCACGTTGCACTGCGCACCGGACGGGTAGGTCGGCGGGTCGGCGCCTTCCAGCCCGTCAGGCACAGGCGCATTGCCGATCGGGTTGTCGTGCTGCGGTCCGCGGCACGCCTCGGTCTTCCAGTACGTGCCGGTCGAGTAGAACTGCCCGACGTTGATGATCGTGCCCATCGTGCCGGGGTCGAAGCGCACACCGCACAGCGCGTTGTCGAACTTGTGGCACAGGAACATGCTCGAGATGCCGAGGCGCTGGAACTCGTCGAGTCCGCGGTCGATGTCGGCCTTCGAGCACTGCGCGACGTCGAGGATCATCTTGCAGCCGAACGGCTCGCTCATCTCGACACCGAGCACCACAGCCAGCTTGCCGGCGGCGATCACCTCACGAGCCTGCGCAGGGTCGGTGACGATGCGGAAGAAGCCCTTGCCCTGACCGCCGTAGAGCCCGTCGATATACGCCTCCATCCTGCGCGCCTTCTGCGCCTCGAGCCGGATGGCCGACATCTCGTCGCACGAGCGGTCCTTTGCCAGGATCGGCAGCGAGCAGATCACGCCGTTGGTGACCAGGTCGTTCACGAGCACGCGCTGGCCCGAACGCCAGGCGCGCTCGACCCACGCGTAGTACGCCGCCTGGTGACTGAGCGACGTCGTGCTCGGCCAGTGCGCGAAGCTCGGCCAGCCGACCGGATCGTGCGTGCCGTTCGCACCGCCGGTGAGGTTCTCGAAGATCGCCAGCTCGCCGTGCGGATAGTGATCCGGGCAGTCCTTCAGGGCATCGGCGACGCCGGCCGGCGAGAAGGGAGCGCCGCAGATCAGCCGCCCACCGAAGCCCTCGTTCGAGTTCAGGTGCGTGTGCGAGTCGATGTATCCGGGCACCGGCTCACCGGGGCCGGAGGTCGGCGGCGCACCGGCCACGTTGAGCTCCACCTCCTCCGCCGGACGGTTGGGCGCATCCCACCAGGCATCCGACGCCGAAGCGGATGTTTGGGAGCCGACCCCGGTCGACGCCGTCACGCCGTCCGAGGCGGGCGCGGCCATCGCGGTCGGCGCGACCGACAGGCCGAGGACGACCGCCGCGGCGGCGAGCGCAGCGCCGAGCGTTCGCCGCCGTCGGGACCGGAAGATCGGGAATCGCCTCCCGCGGGGCGAGAGTGTGGAACGGACGGATGCCTGATGCACGATGAGCCTCCTTGCTCTGCTGTCCAGCACCGTAGTGTGGGACGACCGTCCCAGTCAATCGTCCCGCACCTGCCACCCTTGTGCGCGTCCGAGACTGGCCCTAGGATCGAGCGAAGTGGGACGACTGTCCCACTTGTGCCATCCACCAGGAGACGATGATGCTCGCTGACGCCACTGCCGCCGCCACCCCGCATGCCCTCGCCCGCTCGCTGCCGGAGGGTTTCCTCATCGGCACCGCTACCGCCGCCGCGCAGATCGAGGGCGCGACCGCTGCCGACGATCGCACCCCGAGCGTGTGGGACCGCTTCGCGGTGGAACCCGGCCGGATCATCGACGGCAGCGACACCGCCACAACCGCCGATCACTACCACCGCTACGCCGAGGACGTCGCGCTGATGCGCGAGCTCGGCGCGGACGCGTACCGCTTCTCGTTCTCCTGGACGCGTGTGCAGCCCGGCGGCTCCGGCGCCCTGAGCCGCGAGGGCGCCGACTTCTACGATCGACTGCTCGACCGCCTGCACAGCGCCGGAATCCGCCCGTTCGCGACCATCTCGCACTGGGATCTGCCGGAGGAGTACGCGCACGGCTGGCTCGACCGCGACACCGCCCAGCGCCTCGGCGACCTGGCCGGCATGCTGGGCGAGCGCTTCGGTGATCGCGTCGACTCGTGGATCACCATCAACGAGCCGGCCACGGTGACCCTCAACGGCTACGCGCTGGGGCTGCACGCCCCGGGACACAGCCTGCTCTTCGACGCGCTGCCCACCGTGCATCACCAGCTGCTCGGTCACGGCCTGGCGGTGCAGGCGCTGCGCGCCGCGGCGGTCCCCGGCGGCATCGGCATCACCAACACTCACAGCCCGGTGATCCCGGCATCCGACTCCCCCGACGATCTCGCGATGGCCGCCCTGTTCGATCTCGTGCACAATCGCGTCTACGCCGACCCGGTGCTGCTCGGCCGCTACCCCGAGGCACCGGACTTCCTGGGCGACGCGCTGACGGCCTTCGACGCCGTCCCGTCTGAGGATCTCGCGCAGATCCATCAGCCGCTGGACTTCTACGGGCTCAACTACTACATGCCCACCCTCGTGGCCGCCGGCGCTGGCGACGGGGAGAGCCCCGACGGCACGAGCCAGGCGATGGCCGATCTGCCGTTCCGACTGCTCGACTTCGAGGGTGTGCCCACCACAGGCTTCGGCTGGCCGATCCAGCCCGCCGGCTTCGCCCGCTCCCTCGCCGAGGTGCAGGAGCGCTACGGCGACGCGCTGCCGCCGGTGCACATCACCGAGAACGGCGCGAGCTTCCCCGACGAGGTCGGCCCCGACGGCACCGTCGACGACGTCGAGCGCGTCGCCTTCCTGCGCGACCACCTCGCCGCAGCACTGGAGGCCGTCGCTCCCGGAGGCCCCGCGGAGGGCCTGGATCTGCGGGGCTGGTTCGTGTGGTCGCTGATGGACAACTGGGAGTGGGCCGCCGGGTTCACGCAGCGCTTCGGCCTGGTGCACGTCGACTTCGCCAGCGGCGAGCGCACTCCGAAGTCATCGTTCCGGTGGCTGCAGCAGCTGATCGCCGCGCGCTCAGACGCGCGCTGATTCGGCGAGCGCTGAGAGCCGGCATCCGTTTCGGATGCCGGCTCTCAGCGCTCGCGCTCCGCGAAGCACTCAGGCGCCTAGCATCCGCTCCAGGTGCTCGTTCGCGAACACTCGCTGCGGGTCGAGATCATCCCGAACGGTGAGGAAGTCGGCGAACCGCGGATACTCGCCGGCGAGGTCAGCAGCGGTCCGCCCATGCAGCTTGCCCCAGTGCGGCCGGCCGCCACGCGCGCGCATGATCTGCTCGACAGCCCGGAAGTAGGGCTGCGGGTCCTCTCCCACTGCCCGGTGCACCGCGATGTAAGCCGACGGGCGCTGGTAGGCCGTCGACATCCACAGCTCGTCGGCGGCGGCGAAGCGCACCTCGACCGGGAACGTGATGCGCCAGCCGCCTCTCGTGATCGCCTCCTGCACCTCAAGGAAGGCGGGAACCGCCTGATCGATCGGCAGCGCGTACTCCATCTCGGTGAAGCGCACGGTGCGCCGCGTGGCGAACACGCGCGAAGAGACGTCCGAGAAGCTTCGCTCGCCGGCCAGTCGCGCGGCGGCGCGGTTGATCGTCGGCACCGCGGCCGGGACCAGCTTGCCCAGGGCGCACGTCGCCCGGAACACGCCGTTCGCCATGAGGGTCTCGTCGAACCAGCGCCGCACGGGCTTCAGGGGCGCACGACCGTCACCCGCGCGCACCCGCGTGTTCGTCTTGGTGAGGGCGACGTCGGTGTGCGGAAACCAGAAGAACTCGAAGTGATCGGCGTCACGCACTCGCGCGTCGAGCGAGTCGAGCACGGCGGCGAGGGGCTCTGCGCGCTCGCGAGCGCGCAGGTCGAAGGCCGGCACGCATTGCACGGTCACCTCGACCAGGATGCCGAGGGCCCCGAGCCCGAGGGCCACGGCGGGCAGCAGCTGCGGGCTGTGCTCGGCATCCACCCGCATCCGCTCTCCTCGGCCGGTGACGAGGGTGACGCCGACGATCTGCGCGGCGATGCCCCGGAAACGCGCGCCGGTGCCGTGCGTGCCGGTCGACACGGCACCCGCGATCGACTGAGTGTCGATGTCGCCGAGGTTCTGCATCGCGAGTCCCAGCGGCGCCAGGAGGGCCGGGATCTCGTGCAGGCGGGTACCGGCCCCGATCGTCACGGTCTGCCGCGCCGGATCGACGCTGCGCAGTCCGCTCAGCCCGTCGAGACTCATCTGCACGTCGTCTGCCCGAGCGATCGCGGTGAAGCTGTGCCCCGCCCCGACCGCTTTGACCCGCCGACCCGACCGGCCCGCAGTCGCGACGATCTCGCACACCTCCTCCACGGATGTCGGGGTGACGACGTCGCGAGGGTGCGCACGCACCGTGCGTCCCCAGTTCTGCCATGCGCGTCGCGCGTCAGTGCTGTCGGTGATGGTGGTGGTCACAGGAAGGCCTTCCCCTCGCCTCGGTAGGTGGGATGCCGGTCGACGACGCGTCCTGCGTCGACGACCAGGAACTCGTTGACGTGCTCGCTCAGCTCTCCGGACTTCGCGTGGCGCAGCCAGACCACATCGCCGACCGAGAGGCTGCGTGCGGCGCTGCCTCTCAACGGGGTCTGAACCTCCCCCGCGCTCTCGCGCGGCAGCATCCGCAGCCCCGCCGGATGCACGACCTGCGGCAGCCGGTCCGGCCCCGGCGGCCCGGATGCGACCCACCCGCCGCCGAGCACCGTGACGCAGTCAGGCCTGGGCTTGCGCACCACGCTGAGGGCGAAGCCGGTGGCCGGCCGGAGGCGGAAGGCGGTGTAGTCGTCGAAGTAGTGGCCCGCGAACAATCCGCTGCCGGCCGCGATCTCGGTCACCGAGGCGTCTGCGGCCGTACTCTCGATCGACCCTGTGCCGCCGCCGTTGACGAACTCGAGGTCGGCGATCTCGCGCACCGCGGCCACGGCGCACGCCCGCCGCTCGGCGATCTCTGCGCGCGAGCGCTGCTTGACCCACGAGACGATCGCGTTCATCGCCGCACGATGCGGCACGTGGTCGGCCACCCCGGCGATCTGGGCCTCGTACGCCATGACGCCGACGAGCTCGAACCCCTTCCGGCGCTGCACCGCGACGGCGAGGGCCCGCAGCTGCTCCGGTGTGCGCGCCGGTGAGCGCAGCACGCCGAGGCGACCGAGCGGAAGAGGACCCTGCCATGCAGCGTCCAGTTCGAGGCAGACCCGGATGGGCAGCCGCTGCGCGGGAGAGGCGACGGCGTCGATGAGGTCGAGCTGCGCGACGCTGTCGATCATGAGCGTGATCACGCGCGCGGAATGCTCATCCCGCGCGAGCTCGGCGATGGCCCGGCGATCAGCGGTGGGGTAGCCGACGACGACATCCGGACAGCTGCGCGCGAGCCACAGCGCCTCAGGCAGGGTGAAGGCGAGCACCCCGGCGAAGCCGGGCAGGGTGAGGAGTTCTTCGATCACCGGGCGCACACGCAGCGATTTGCTGGCGATGCGCAGCGGCACGCCGCCCGCGCGGCGCGTGAGGTCTGCTGCGTTGGCGAGCAGGGCCTGCCTGTCGAGCACGGCGTAGGGCGGAGGCTCGTCGGCGGTGGCCTGCGCCCATTCGCGCCAGGGTGTGTGCGTGACGGTCATGTGCGACCTCTCTCGCGGGCGCCGGCGACCGCGGAACGGAAAAGTGGGTCAACTGTCCCACATCCCGAATATAGTAGATCTGCGCCGGGCGCCGAGCAACCTGCGCGAAAACATCCGTGCTAAGGAGGAGACATGGCCCGCACCCCCGTCGATGTACGCCGCCGAGAACTCATCGCCGCCGCCCTGCGGGTGGTCGCCTCGCGCGGGCTGCACGAAGCGTCCACGCGCGCGATCGTCGCCGAAGCGGGCATGTCTCTGGCGAGCTTCCACTACGCGTTCGAGTCGCGAGACGAGCTGATAGATCGGCTCATCCTCGACGTGCTCGCCACGGAGGAGAAGGCGGTACTGCCCGCCGATCTCGAGGGGCGCGGTCTCACCGAGCTGCTCACCGACGGGCTGACCGGCTACCTCGAGCACCTGAAGGCCGAGCCGACCCGGGAACAGGCCATGCTCGAGTTGACCCAGCACGCCCTGCGCACCCGCCGTCCTCTCGCGCAGCAGCAGTACGACCAGTACCTGCGTATCGCGCGCGAGTCGCTGACGCTCGCCGCTGCGCACTCCGGATCACGGTGGACGGTGCCACTCGCGACAGCCGCACATCTGCTGGTCGCGCTGACCGACGGCCTGACGCTGAACTGGCTGGTCAACCGCGACGACGATGCCAGCCGGGAGGCCGTGCGAGCCGCGGCGCGGGCTGTGGCGAGCCTCGCCGAACCGCTTCCGGACGACGATGAGACGGCCACGTCCGAGCGGCGCACCCGGGGGGCCGCGTCGTGAGCCGGGCGCAGCAGACGACACAGGCGCTGCGGGCGGGTTTCGACGCGGGCGTCACCCGGTCGCGCCGCTGGCGGCGCGACCAGCTGCGGGCGCTGCGGCGCATGCTGGTCGAGAACCAGCCCGAGATCGAGCAGGCGCTGCGCGACGACCTCGGCAAGCACCCCATGGAGGCGGTGATCACCGAAATCGGCATGGTGATCGCCGAGATCGACTACGCCCTGCCGCGCCTGCGCCGCTGGATGCGAGCGCGCACCGTGCCGCTGCCACTGATGCTCGCGCCCACTCGCGGCCGGATCGCCCCGGAGCCCCTCGGCGTCGTGCTCATCATCGGCCCGTGGAACTACCCGCTTCAGCTCGTGCTGAATCCGCTGGTCGGCGCCCTCGCAGCGGGTAACACCGCCGTCGTCAAGCCCAGCGAGCTGGCCCGCGCCACCAGCGTCGTGCTCGCCGATCTGCTGCCGCGCTACCTCGACCGGCGTGCGATCGCCGTCGTCGAGGGGGGCGCGGAGGTCACCGGCGAGCTGCTCGAGCAGCGGTTCGACCACATCTTCTTCACCGGGTCCGAGAAGGTGGGGGGCATCGTCGCGACAGCGGCGGCGCGCACCCTGACGCCGGTCACCCTCGAGCTCGGCGGCAAGTCCCCCACCTACATCGATGACTCGGTCGATCTCGCAGCGGCCGCACGGCGGATCATGTGGGGCAAACTGCTCAACGCCGGCCAGACCTGCGTCGCACCCGACTACGTGCTCGCCACACCGGCGACCGCCCGCGCACTCCTGCCGCACCTCGACCGCGCCACGCGCGAGCTGTACGGATCGGATGCCGCGGCGAGCGCCGACTACGGTCGCATCGTCACCACGCGGCACACCGAACGCCTCGCTCAGATGCTGTCGGATGTCGAGCCCGCCTTCGGCGGCGACGTCTCGATCGAGGGGCGCTACGTCGCCCCGACCGTCGTCGACGCGGTGAGCCCCGACTCACCCCTGATGCAGGAGGAGATCTTCGGTCCGATCCTGCCGATCGTGCACGTGGGCTCGGCTGCGGAGGCACGTGCCTTCATCCGAGCGCGGCCGAAGCCGCTGGCCGCGTACGTGTTCAGCCGTCGTCGGCGAGTGCGACGAGCCTTCCTCACCGAGACCAGTTCGGGTGGGCTGAGCTTCGGTGCCCCGGCCGCGCACCTCGGAGCGCCCCAACTGCCGTTCGGCGGGGTGGGCGCCAGCGGCATGGGCGCGTATCACGGCGAGGCGTCGTTCCGCACCTTCAGCCATCTCAAGAGCGTGCTCGACAAGCCGCTGCACCCCGACACGATGCGCCTCGCGTACCCGCCGTACCGCGGGCGGGTGAAGAGTCTGCTGCGACGGATGCTGATGCGCGGCCGCTGACACACCCGCCGGCTTGCATCCGATACCCGGCGGTCGTATCATCCTGAGAAGTGGGGCACTTGTCCCACTTCTGATGGGCGGACGACGGTGTCCGCCGAGGAGACGATGATGTTCCACGCGCACCTGATCGACCCCATCCCTCGGATGACAGCATGAGCGCCGCCGCCCTGCCGGCGACGCCCGACACGGCATCCGCAGCCCCGGTGCAGACCCGCGTGAGTCGCAGCTGGCTGTGGACGTTCAGCTTCGCCTGGTTCGGCTTCTGGCTCCTGGTGATGCTTCCGGGGCAGTTCATGCTCGTGCAGCTGGCGAGCGCCCTCGACCCGGCCGAGAAGATCGGCATCGGCTCGTTCCTCATCGCCGAGATGGCGATCGTGATCGTCGTCTCGGTGCCGATCATCGGCTGGCTGTGCGATCGCAGCAGCCCGCGGTTCGGCCGACGGCGCACCTGGGCGCTCGGCGGATTCGTGACCGCAACCGTGCCGTTCGCCCTGGTCGGGGTGCAGCCTTCGTGGCAGCTGGCTGCCGTCCTGCTCGCGATCGTGGCGGTGGGGCAGTCCGCGGTGCTGGTGTCGCTGTCCGCGATGATCGCCGATCAGGTGCCGCCCGCGCAGCGCGGCCGCGCGTCTGCGGCAGCCGGTGTGCCGCAGGTGATCGCCCTCGCGGGCGGCATGATCATCGTCACCGAGCTCGTGAAGGACGTCGGCTGGAGCTGGGCGGTGATCGCCGCGCTGGCGCTGGTCGCGCCGCTCCCCTTCCTGATGGGGCATCCCGAGCCCGCCGGGCCCACCTCACCTGCCCGCACGGGCGCCGCCGGTTCGACGACGCCGCGCCGCAGCATCCGCCAGGTCTCCCGGACCTACCACGACCTCGGCTGGGCGGGCCTGTCGCGCGTGCTCGTCAACGCCGGCAATCTCGTCGGAACCACCTATCTGCTCTACTTCCTCTCCGACTCCCTCGGGCTGGCGAACCCCGAGTCGGCGCTCACCGTGCTGATCCTCGTCTATCTCGTCGCGAGCGGTCTCGGGTCGTGGGCCGGCGGCACGCTCACCGACCGACTGCGCTCGCGGCGCTTCTTCGTCGCCGCCTCCGCAGGCCTGCAGGTCGCCGCTGCTCTCACGCTTGCCTTCGTGCCCACCTGGAGCGCATCCATCGTCGCCGCCGTGCTGCTCGGCATCGGGTACGGGGTGTTCCTGTCGGTCGATCAGGCTCTGCTCACCGACGTGCTGCCCGATGTCACCACCCGCGCCCGCGACCTCGGCATCGTCAACGCCGCCCAGCACCTCCCGGTCGCCGCCCTGGTGGGCTGGCTCGTGCTGAGCATGGCCGGATACACCGAGCTGTACGTCATCGCCGCGGTCATCATGGCGCTCGGCGGCGTGGCCGTCTACCGCATCCGCTCGGTCCGCTGAGCATCGCCTCCGCCTCCGAAGGAGAACCCGTGAAAGCCATCGTCGTCCTGTTCGACACCCTCAACCGAGCGTTCCTGCCGCCCTACGGCGCCGAGGGCGTGCATGCGCCGAACTTCGAGCGCCTCGCCGAGCGCAGCGCACGCTTCACCCGCTGCTACGGCGGCAGCATGCCGTGCATGCCGGCGCGGCGCGAGATGCACACCGGGCGATACAACTTCCTGCACCGCAGCTGGGGGCCGCTTGAGCCGTTCGACGACTCCGTGCCCCAGATACTCGATGAGGCCGGCGTGCACACTCACCTCGTCACCGACCACCAGCACTACTGGCTCGACGGCGGCGCCACCTACCACCCGCGGTTCCGCACTTTCGAGTTCTTCCGCGGCCAGGAAGGCGATGAGTGGAAGGGTCAGATCGCCGATCCGGACATGACCAACGTCACGCCGCACGCGAGCAATCACGCCCTGCGCCGTCAGGACGCCGTCAACCGGCAGCACCTGATCGACGAGGCCGACCACCCGCAGACCCGGACCTTCGACGCGGGGCTGGAGTTCGTCGAGACCAACCACGCCGACGACGGCTGGATGCTGCAGATCGAGACCTTCGATCCGCACGAGCCGTTCTTCAGCTACGCGCAGTACCACGAGCTGTACGGCACGCCCACGGTCACCGAAGGGGTCGACTTCGACTGGCCCGACTACAAGCAGGTCACCGAGAGCGACACCGAACTCAACCATCTGCGCGACCGCTACCTCGCCCTGCTGTCGATGTGCGACCGGTCGCTCGGGCGGGTGCTCGACGCGATGGATCAGCATGACCTGTGGCAGGACACGATGCTCATCGTGTGCACGGACCACGGTCTACTGCTGGGCGAGCACGGCTGGCTCGGCAAGAACGTGCCGCCCTTCTACGAGGAGACCATCCACACCCCGCTGTTCGTATGGGATCCGCGCTCGGGCGTGGCCGGCGAGAGTCGGGATGCCCTGGTGCAGACGATCGACTTCGGCCCCACCTTGCTCGATCACTTCGGACTCGACACGACCGCAGACATGCAGGGCCGCTCGCTTCTGCCCGTCCTGGCATCAGACCGCCCGCTGCATGGGGCGGCCCTCTTCGGCCTGCACGGCGGACACGCCAACGTCACCGACGGGCGCTTCGTGTACATGCGCGCCTGCGTGACCCCCGATAATCAGCCGCTGTTCGACTACACGCTCATGCCGACCAGCATGCGCGGGCGCTTCGGCGCCGACGCCCTCCGTCGCGCACAGCTGGTCGATCCTCTCCCGTTCACGAAGGGGATGCCGGTGCTGAAGGTGCCGGCCATCGCACCCACCAACCCCGCGGCGTTCGGGTCGCAGCTGTTCGACCTCGAGAGCGACCCGCAGCAGCTGAACCCGCTCGTCGACGACGAGCTCGAGCTGCGTATGATCGGCCTCCTGGTCGAGCTGATGCGCACGAACGACGCGCCGGCCGATCAATACGAGCGGCTCGGACTGCCGGCGACGGGCGCTCCCGGCGCCGAGCATCTGGTGCTCGCTCGGCAACTGCCGGAGGGCGCCGCCGGCCCCGCCGCCGATGCCGACCTGTCGACGTTGGGCGACACGGCGGTGGCGATGCGCTCGGTGCGTGAGCTGCTCGCCGACGAGAGGGCCCGCGCCGTGCTGCGCGACGAGCTCGGCCCCATCGTCGACGGCCCGCTGCCCGAGGAGGCGATGGGGATGTCGCTGCTGCAGATCGCCACGGTGACCGCCGGACTCGTGCCGCACGAGGCGCTGCACCGCATCGCCGCGCGTCTGTGAGCCGAAGCGGGCGATCGGCCATGGCACACTGACAGTCATGCCTCAGCAGCCGGATGATCCCCGCCAGACGCGACGACTGCCCGAGACTCTCGATGAGTTCCAGCAGGCGGAGGGGCATCCGCAGTTCCGGGTCGACGTCGAGCGCATCCGCTTCTCGCCCTACTACTCGCGCCTCTCGGCAGTGACGCAGGTCATCTCCCAGGCCGGCGCCGGTCTCGCGGTGCACAACCGCCTGACGCATTCGATCAAGGTCGCCGCCGTCGCGCGCGCCATCGCCACGCACCTCTCCACCCGCACTGACGAGGCGAACCGCATCGTCACAGAGCTCGGAGGGACGCATCCGGTCGTGGTGCAGGCCGCCGCCGCCGCGCACGATCTCGGGCATCCGCCGTTCGGGCATCTCGGTGAGCAGACGCTCGACCGCCTCGCCCGCACCCGGTTCGGGCTCGTGGAGGGGTTCGAGGGCAACGCGCAGACGTACCGCATCCTCACCCGCCTCGACGAGCACGACCGCCCCGGCGTGGGGCTCAACCTCACCGCCGCCGTGCGGGCGGCGGTGCTCAAGTACCCCTGGCGGCGCAGCGAAGGCGGCCCACGACGCGGCGGCGGAAGCAAGTTCAGCTTCTACGCGATCGACGAACCGGATGCCCGTCAGGCGCTCTCCGCGTATCCGGCGATCACCGAGGGGCAGCAGACCGTCGAGTGCTCGATCATGGACATCTCCGACGACATCGCCTATTCGCTGCACGACCTCGACGACTTCTACCGGGCGGGGCTGCTCAACCCGGCGACGCTGTCAGCCGAGTTCCGGTCGTGGCGCCGCGACCTGGCCCAGCTTCGCGCTGCCGACGCGGCCACCCTCGCCGCCGACACCCGCACTCCCGGCCATTCCCTGGAACTGCTCTGGCGGCGGATGCAGTTCAAGGACAGCTGGATCGCCGACCCCGACGCGTTCAGCGAAGCCGTCGCGAAGGTGTCGTCCGAGGTGATCGACGGACTCGTCGCCGAGCCCTTCGACGGGTCGCTCGCCAGCGAGCGCGGACTCGCCCGGTTCACCACCGCCTGGATCGCCCGGCTGCAGTCGTCGATCGAGGTGCACCGGCATCCGGACATCCGCTCCGGGCACGTCAGTCTCAATCGCCAGGCCTGGCACGAGGTGGCGGTGCTGAAATTCCTGCACGAGCGGTTCATCCTCGAGCGTCCCGACCTCGCCGTCTACCAGCGCGGTCAGGCCAGCGTGCTCGAGCGTCTCGTCGACGGATTCTCCGCCTGGCTCGAGGATCCGCGGGATGCGCGTCGCGCACCGCGCCGATTGATCGACCTCGTCGATCTCGCCACCGACGACCACCGGCAACTGGGCGCGCCCCTTCCAGACGGCACCGCCGTCGAGACACTCGGCCGCGGACGCGGCATCATCGACTACGTCGCGTCGCTCACCGACGCTCAGGCGATCTCGCTCGACGCTCTGCTCGCCGGCCGCACCGAGCGGCTGTGGGACGCCGGCCAGGGGCTGTGAAGCGCGAGTTCACAACGACGACATTCGACTGACGAACGCGAGACTTGCGTTCAGAGAGGCCGCGACTTCCGGCCCGGGCCGCCGCACGCCGTGGAAGAGTGGATGCCATCCGCACCCGCTCTGAGGAGGCAACATGCGCGCTGTCGTATACGACCGGTATTCCAAGGATCTCGACGCGCTCGAGGTGCGCGAGGTGCCGGATCCGAAGCTGCCACCGGCGTCGGTGCTGGTCGAGGTGCGGGCGGCGGGGGTGAACCCCGTCGACTGGAAGGTCATGGCGGGCGGGCTGGACGCTCTCATGCCCACGCAGTTCCCTGTGATCCCGGGTTGGGACGTGGCAGGTGTCGTCGTCGCGGTCGGCTTCGACACCCCGGAGTTCCAGGTCGGCGACGAGATCATGGCATACGCCCGCAAGGACACGGTGAGTGCGGGCACGTTCGCCAAGCGGGTGGCGGTTCCCGTCTCCACCGCGGCGCGGAAGCCGGCATCCCTCTCCTGGGAGGAGGCCGGGGCCCTGCCGCTGGCCGGCGGGACAGCGCTGCGGGCGATCGACGCGCTCGGCGACCTGACCGGACGCACCCTGCTGATCCACGGCGCCGCCGGCGGGGTGGGAGGCTTCGCCGTGCAGATCGCTGTGACCGGCGGCGCGAAGGTCATCGCCACGGCATCCGAGCGCAACCACGACTACATCCGCTCGCTCGGCGGCGAGCCGATCACCTACGGTGAGGGACTGCCCGAGCGCGTCCGCGCACTCGCCGGCGGCCCGGTCGATGCCGTCGCAGACTTCGTGGGCGGACAGCTCGACGTGACCCTCGACGTGCTCAGCGACGGAGGCGCGCATGTCTCGACCGCAGACCCCTCGGTCACCGAGCACGGCGGCCGGTACATCTGGGTCCGCCCCGACGGCACGCAGACGGCCCGCCTGGCGACTCTCGTCGAAGAGGGGCGTCTGAGGGTGGAGGTCGCCGAGACGTTCCCCCTCGACGGAGTGGCGGATGCCTTCGCCGCCAGCCAGAGCGGTCACATCCGCGGCAAGCTCGTCATCGTCCCCTGAGCGCGCGTCGCGCAGGCTGAGCGGACACCCGCAGACAGAGTTCGCGCCCGGGCCTCACTCGGGACCCGGGCGCGAACGTCCCTCCGGTCAGAAGACCTCTTCGTCTCCTGCCGCGCGTGTGGAGCGACGCGTCTCGTACGCGCCGGGAGCGGCCTCGGTGCGAGTGACGACGTCCGTGCGACGGTGACGCGCCATGAGCAGCAGACCGACGATGAAGGCGACGACACCCGCACCCATCAGAATGTAGCCGATCATCGTGAGGTCGGCCCAGCCGACGTCGATGTTGAGTGCGAAAGCGAGAATCGCTCCGATGACGAACAGAACGACTCCGGTGCCGATGGTCATCACTTGCTCCCTTCGATGCGGCGGGCCGCGCGGCCTGCCTGAGCTCCAGAATCCCAAGCCCACGCCCGCCGAAGAACGGGGTTGACAACGCCGACCCGCTTCGAAGTCGTTACAGCGTCAGCTCTGCCGGGGCTGGTCGGAGTCGGCGGGCTCGACGCCGTCGACGGCGTCGGCCATCGCGCGGAGGAACTCCGTGACATGCGCCTGCGCCCGGGCATTCATCCTCGCCGCCACCCCGTACATCAGATCGTGCATGCGACCCAGGGTATGGCGCACGTCCTCGTCGGCGTGCGCGGTCGCCCGAACCGCGATCGGCTGGCCGGCGGCGTCCCGTTCCCGCTGCACGTGACCCGACTGCTCGAGACGATCGATCAGCACCGAGGTCGCGGCCGGCGAGATGCCGAGATACGCGACCAGAGCGGCCGGCTGCGCGGTGTGCCCGGGCTGGCGGAACAGGTAGCGCAGTGCGAGCAGCTCGTTCTCGCCCATCGACATCTTGTCGCGCGTACGGCGACGCATCGCCCGCTCGGCGGCCCGGTACATGCGCAGGGACTCGAGAACCTCGCGCGCACGCTCGCGCTCGCTTCGCTCGTCGTACCAGTAGCCGTCTGCCTGTGATTGCGCCACACTCACTCCTTCAGCGAGCGCCTGCACAGCCCGCGTAAGCAATGATAGGAGAGGAGAAATGGATCCGCACTGTCCGAGGGAGCAGTCGGATCGCACTGAGGGAGGACATCTGTGAGTTTTCGAAGCAAAGAGACCCTGGAGGGCTGGCTTGACGAGTTCCGCTCCGCGCGCGAGGCCGGGGATCTCATCCGGGTCATCATCCAGGACGGCTCCGACGGCTCCGATACCGGACTGGTGATCGTCCCCGTGAAGAACTCCTCCGTCAGCATCTTCATGCAGCCGATCCACATCGGCGAGGCGCGGTGGAACGTCACGCTCGAGCCGAGCGACAAGAACACCGTGCTCAACAGCCACCAGCTGCACTCCCTCGCCAGCGAGCTCGCGGTCGCCGCTGAGCTGTGCTCGTTCCTCGAAGCCCGCAGCGTCGGTCACGACGAGCAGTCGGATGCTCAGGTCGACGACTCCGCCGCGATCGAGAACGTCTGAGTCTCAGAGCTCTCCGGGTCGCATCGCCTCGGCATCGATCGCACGGATGACCCGCAGCGCCGCGGTGTCCGTCGGCGGCTCGTCCGTGGCATCCGTCCGCCGCCGAGGCGCGTACACGACCAGGGCGTGGAACAGGAAGCGGGCGAAGAACGCGACCACCAGCGAGATCGCCGTGGCGATCACGCTGGAGATGTGCCAGGTCTCGACCATCAGCGCCATCAGCGGGATGCGCAGCGCCGCCTCGACCGAGTTGAACGAGACGGATGCCGCGAAGCGCACCCACAGCCGCGGAGCGTCCTCGCGGTCGTCGCGGAAGACGAAGAGCTCCTGCAGCACGAAGTTGCCGACGATCGTGACGGCCGCACCGACGATCGCGGCGAGCACGTAGTCGACGCCGAGGTGGGTGAGCGCCCACATGATGCCGATGTTCACGATCGCGCCGACGCCGCCGATCAGCGCGAAGCGCCCCATCCTGCCGAAACGCAGACGGGCCAGGTGGGCGAGGAAGGTCGCGCCCTGCCGCAGGCTCGCCTTCGAGTCGCCGTGCCGCCGCGCACCGAACTCGAGCGGCACCTCGGCGATGCGCAGCTCGCGTCGCTCCCCGCCGCGCACGAGGATCTCGAGCAGGATCTTGAACCCCTGGGGTCGCAGCTCGTCGAGGTCGATGTGCGAGCGGTCGACGAGGAAGAACCCGGTCATCGGATCGGTGCTGTGCCACAGGCGCCGCAGGAACATCGCCTTGGTGACGACCGTGGCAGCCTTCGACACCCCGTAGCGGACGGCGGTGCCCAGGCCCGCCGAATCGCCTCCGCCTATGTAGCGCGAGGCCGCGACGACGTCTGCCCCGCCCTCGGCGTAGCGCGTCAGCATGGCGCGCAGCAGTTCGGGCGGATGCTGCAGATCGCCGTCCATGACGATGCACACGTCGTATGCCGCTTCGGCGAGGCCCAGCGCGACGGCGCCGCTCAGCCCGCCGGTGTTGCGGTCTCGGTGGATGCCGCGTACGGCGAGAGCGGCGGATGCCCCGACGCGCGCGATCTCGTCGATCGTGTCGTCCGCGCTGTCGTCGATGAACAGGATCTCCGCGGTGATCCCGGCGAGCGCCGCCGAGGTGCGGGCGACGAGCTCGGCGACGTTGTCGCGCTCGTTGAAGGTCGGGACGATCACGGTCACGGGAGGGAGGGAGGGGGCGCTCACGGGTTCTCCTCCACGGTGTCCTCTGAGATGCGGTGTCTCGGCGATGCAGCATCCATCGTTTCACGGGTCGCTTCGCCTCGACGCCATACGGCGCTCGTCCGGGCGTGCAGTCGTAGGCTGGACGCATGAGCACCCCCGCATCCGACACCATCACCATGTTCGGCGCCGACTGGTGCCGAGACTGCGTCCGCACCAAGAGGCAGCTCGACGACCTGGGCATCGAGTACACCTACATCGACCTCGTCGCCGACCCGGCAGCTGCGGACGTCGCCAAGGAGATCTCGGGCCGCATGAACATCCCCGTCGTCGTCTACCCGGACTCGAGCCACCACGTCGAGCCGAGCAACGCAGACGTCGAGGCCAAGCTGCGCGACCTCTCGCTGATCTGACGCGGTTCCGCTCCCCCCGCCACCAGGAGACGACGATGACTCAGGAGACGGCTCTCGACGCCGAACTCGACGAGGCGCAGCGTGTCGCGCTGGATGCCGACGTCGACGTGCTGCAGCAGGGTGCACGCACGTGGGCGCACCTCACCGTCGGTCAGCGCGCGACCCTGCTGCGAGCGCTGCGGACGAGCGTCGCCTCCGCCGCGGAGGACTGGGCGAACACCGCCGCCGATTCCAAGGGCCTCGACCGCAGGCATCCGCTGCGCGGCGAGGAGTGGCTGAGCGGGCCGTACTCGGTTCTCGGCGCGCTTGACGCATATGTGGACACCCTCTCCAAGCTCGCCGACGGGCGCTCTCCTCTCGACGGAGTGACGGTCGGTCGTGCCCCCGGGGGCCGCACCAGGGTCAGCGCGTTCCCGCTGACCGGGCTCGACCGGTTCCTGCTCTCGGGGTTCAGTGGCGAGGTGTGGCTGCAGCCGGGCATCACCCCGAACACGGCCCGGGCCAACGCAGGGCTGGCACAGCGGTCGTCGGATGCCGCGGGCGGGGTCGGCCTGGTGCTGGGCGCCGGCAACATCACCTCGATCCCGGTGCTCGATGTGCTGTATGAGCTGCTCGCGCACAATCGCGTGGTGCTGCTGAAGGTGAACCCCACGCAGGATGCCCTCGTGCCGGTGTACGAGCGCGCCCTGGCGCCGCTGATCGCCCCCGGGTTCCTGCGGATCGTGCGCGGCGGCCCCGAGGTCGGCTCGTATCTGACGGCGCATCGCGACCTGGTGCACGTGCACATCACGGGCTCTGCGGCCACCTTCGACGCCATCGTGTGGGGTGCTTCGACGGGCTCAGAGGCTCAGAAAGCCGCGCTCCGTCGACAGGAGAACCGTCCGCTGCTGCACAAGCCGATCACGGCTGAGCTGGGCGGCGTCTCGCCGATCATCCTGGTGCCGGGCGAATGGAGCGACGCCGACATCGCCTTCCAGGCCGAGCACGTCGCGACCATGCGGCTGCAGAACTCGGGGCACAACTGCATCGCCGGCCAGGTCGTGGTCATGTCGTCGGAGTGGGCTCAGGCCGAGCAGTTCCGCACCGCTCTGCGGCGCGCTTACGCCGCGGCTCCCGAGCGGCCTATCTGGTACCCCGGTTCGGCGTCGCGCATGCAGCAGGCGGCGGAGGACTATCCGGATGCCCTGGTGCTGGCCGATCGTCTGCTGGTCGATGTCGGCGACGATCAGGATGCCACGGCACTGCAGTCCACCGAGTACTTCGCCCCGGTGCTGGGGATCGTGGAGCTGCCCGGCACCGGGCAGGAATTCCTGGATGCCGCGATCGCACACGCGAACGACCAGCTGCAGGGCACCCTCGGGGCCAACCTCATCATCGATCCGGCCACCGAGAAATCGCTCGGCACCGGGTTCGAGCGGGCGATCGCCGAGCTGCGCTACGGGTCGATCGCGATCAACTCGTGGACGGCGTTCGGGTTCATCACGCCGACGCTGACCTGGGGCGCGTTCCCGGGCAACACCCTCGACGACGTGGGCAGCGGCATCGGCGTGGTGCACAACGCGCTGCTGCTCGACGGTGTGGAGCGCTCGGTGGTGCGCGGGCCGTTCCGCCCGTTCCCGCGGTGGCTCGCCCCTGGGTCCCTGAGCCTGTCGAGAGGCACGATCCTCCCCAAGCCCCCGTGGTTCGTCTCCTCGCGCACCGGGTCGGCCGTGAGCGAGGGGCTCACCCGGTTCCGGGCGCACGGGAGCATCGCGGTGCTCGTCCGCACCCTGGTCCAGGCGCTCCGCGCCTGACCCCGCTCATTCGCTGACACCCCCAGTTTCCGCCGAGACCCCTACCTGCACACGTCCGCAGGTAGGGGTCTCGGCGACAGGTGGGGGTGTCAGCGTGGGTCAGAGGTCGGCGCCGGAGACCGCGAAGGTGTCGCAGACGCCGAGACCGTTCTTGTAGCCGTCGGCGAACCATCCCTGGCGCTGCTCGCTGGTGCCGTGGGTGAAGCTCTCCGGGTTCACGCGTCCCGCCTGCTGCTCCTGGATGTGGTCGTCGCCGACCGTGAACGCCGCGTTGAGAGCATCCGTGATCTGCTCCTCCGTCGGCTTCTGCACGTACGCGACGCCGTTGTCATCCTTCTGCTCGGTGATGTCGCCCAGCCAGGCGCCGGCGTAGCAGTCGGCCTGCAGCTCGGTGCGCACGCCGTTGCTGTCGGCGCCGGTGCCGTTGTTCGGGTACTTGTCCATCGTGCCGGTGATGTTCTGGATGTGGTGGCCCCACTCATGCCCGACGATGTAGAGCTGCGCCAGCTCATTCGC
Source organism: Microbacterium sp. NPDC089987 (assembly GCF_044748505.1). NCBI lineage: Bacteria > Bacillati > Actinomycetota > Actinomycetes > Micrococcales > Microbacteriaceae > Microbacterium > Microbacterium sp. NPDC089987. Next base: position 10,120 of record NZ_JBIVGE010000001.1, on the reverse strand, counting down.
AGACGCACCGAACTGATCGCGCATGAGCTGGAAGAACGTCGTGTCGATGTAGACGCCCTGCTCGGGCGGACAGTAGAACGGCCCGACCGCGTTCGACGCCGTACCGCACTGCGTGGAGGTCTGCCCCTCGACCACAGTCAGGCTGGGCGGCCGGTAGCCGTCGACGTGCTTCTCCCAGTACTCGTTGAGCACCAGCTCGGCACCGGCCATGCGGCAGTCGTCGTTGGTGTTCGCGTCTTCGCCGGTGTCGCACTCAGCGAGGGTGTTCTCACCGCTCGAGGCGGGTGCGTTCCCGCCACCGGGCGCTCCGCCGACCAGGCCGGTGAGGTCGGGACCGCCGAGCATCGCCACGACGAGCGCGACCAGGCCGAGCACGCCCGCACCACCGCCGGCGATCGCAGCGCCGCGCCCGCGGCGACGCGTGGTGTTGCCCGAGATGTCCGCATCCGGATTGAAAGTCATGCTGAAAAGGTAGCGTTCCGCGGCATCCGGCGCCGAGGGCTTGACGAATCGGCGCCCGGCTCTCATCTGGGCAGGACTGGAGGCATAGGCTCGGGTCATGGCGACGACGATCACGATCACAGGTGCTGGCGGACAGATCGGCTACGCGCTGCTGTTCCGCATCGCGGCAGGAGACATGCTCGGACCGAACGAGCACGTCAGGCTGCGGCTGCTCGAGATCCCGCAGGGACTGCGTGCCGCCGAAGGCGCGGCGCTGGAGCTGCAGGACGGCGCGTACGGGCTGCTCGATGCCGTCGAGGTGACCGACGACGCCGAGGTCGCGTTCGACGGCGCAAACCTCGCCCTGCTCGTCGGCGCGCGTCCGCGCGGCCCCGGCATGGAGCGCGGCGACCTGCTCGCCGCCAACGGCGGCATCTTCGGCCCGCAGGGCCGCGCGATCGCCGCGTCGGCGGCATCCGACATCCGCGTCACCGTCGTCGGCAACCCCGCCAACACGAACGCGCTGATCGCCGCCTCCTCGGCCGACGGCGTTCCCGCCGAGCGCTTCACCGCGCTCACGCGACTCGACGAGAACCGCGCACGGGCGCAGCTCGCCCAGACGCTCGACGCCCCGGTCGCCAGCGTGCGCCGCGTGCCGATCTGGGGCAATCACTCGGCCACGCAGTTCCCCGACATCTCGCACGCGAGGGTCGATGGTGAGCCGGTCGCCGAGCGGCTCCAGGCCGCTGTCGGCGATGTCCGGGCCTGGCAGGAGCAGACGTTCATCCCCCGCGTCGCCAAGCGCGGCGCCGAGATCATCGAGGTGCGCGGCTCGTCGTCGGTGGCATCCGCGGCGAGTGCGACCATCGACCACGTGCGCGACTGGGTGCACGGCACAGAGGACTGGACCAGCGCCGGCGTCGTCTCGCATGGCGAGTACGGCGTGCCGGAGGGTCTGATCTCCTCGTTCCCCGTCCGCTCGTCCGGTGGGGAGTGGCAGATCATCGAAGGGCTGGAGGCGGATGCCTGGGCGCGAGCACGCATCGACGCGTCGGTCGCCGAGCTGGTCGACGAACGCGAGACGGTGCGCTCCCTCGCACTGATCTGAACGCGCCCGCGCCCACTCCGCAGCCCGGAGTCCGGCCGCCGCAGCCGCCGGACTCGGGCAGAATGGATGCTGGAGGTGCGACGATGAGCGACGCGATGAATCAGGCGGATGCCGGTGTCGATCTGGCGCTGACCAGTCCGCTGCACCTGCCGCACGCGGCTGCCACGTGCCCGAAGTGCCTGGCGAACGCCGATCACGACTGGTGGTCGGCTCGTCCCGAGGGCGCGCGGCTGGTGGGGCTCGTCGTCTCCCGCGAGGGGATGCCGTCGGTCACGCAGCAGCGCGAGGATCTCACGCGCTTCGGCGTGCCGATCGAGGGCTTCCGTCATCCGGCCCCCGAGATCCTGGAGAGCTGGGGAGACCGCCTCGCACGCCTGATCGAGACGCTGCGCCCGGGCGACGTGCTGGTCGTCGCGAACGCGCACGCTCTGGGACGTGATCGCGACGAGGAGTCACGCACGATCTCGGAGCTGCGCCGGCGCGGCATCATGGTGAAGGTGCTCGGGCACCACGCCCGCCACCTGGCCGACGCTCCCTGAGCCCAGCACAACGGCGAGCAGGCCACGTGATCGGCGACGGTCGAGGCGGAGACTCGCCCTCGCGTCAGAATTCTCCGGAGCGCAGTCGCTCGAGGGTGGCGGGGCCGATCTCGGAGCGGGCGTCCGGTTACCGACACCCGGACGATACGCATGCGGGTCACTCGGATGTGGGCCACCAGCAGCCAGATCCCCACCGCGACCGCGGCGACGACGCCGACGCCCACCAGCTTCAGCGCCGGTGCCGGTTCGGCGAACAGGATCAGGCTGAACAGGAGGGCGAAGACGCTGAACGCTGCCGCGAAGACGACCAGCCCGGTCGTCGCTCGCTGCTGACCTTGCCAGCCGACATGGCCGCGAACCCAGATCGTCTCGACGGGCGCCGTCGCATGCTGGTCCAACCGAGCACTCCTCTCCGCGCGACCGCGTCGCGTCGGTCGTCAGACACCGTCTACTCGTAGCTCGGCGGCACCCAGAGCAGCTGCGCGGACACCAGTCCGCGATCGCGGCTCACGATCTGGGCCCGACCGGGGATCGCCGGCACGGCCTTGACCTTGCCGATCAGCTGGCCCTCCTCGGGGCTGCCCGAGAGCAGGATGCCAGTGGCACCGAGGTCGGTCATGCGCTGGATGATGGGGTCGTAGGCCGCGCGGCTCGCGCCGCCCGTGCGGCGGGTGAGGATCACGTGCAGCCCGAGGTCGGCAGCCTGGGCGAGCAGCGGGGCGAGCACCGCGACGGGATTGCCCTGCGACGTCGCCACGAGGTCGTAGTCGTCGATGAGCACGAAACCCTCCGCGCCTTTCCACCACGACCGGGTGCGCAGTTGATCCGGGGTGACATCCGGTCCGGGGATGCGGCTGCGGAAGAACTGCGCCAGCTCGTTCATGCCGCCGTCGGTCATCTCGTGCGAGGTGAGGTAGGCCCCGAGGTAGTCCTTCGGGATCTCGCCCAGCAGCGCGCGCCGGTAGTCGACCACGAAGATCTTCGCCTCGGTCGGCCCGTACAGGCGTGTGATCTCGTGCACGACCCCGCGGAGCATGGATGACTTGCCCGAGTCGGCGTCGCCGTAGAGGTACAGCAGCGGCTCCCCGATCGGATCGATCGAGAACGGCGCCAGATTCGCCTCGTCGATGCCCAGCAGCAGCTCGCGGGGCTCCGAGCCGTCGGGCGACTGCGCAGCGGCGACCGCGCGCAGGTCGGCGTGTCCGATGCGCGAGGGCAGGAGGCGCAGCTTCGGCCCGGCGGGACCGTGCCATGCCGCCGCGACACGCGCGACGAGGTCGTCGATGCCGTCGGCGAGACTCGACGCGTCATCCACTCCGTCGACGCGGGGCAGTGCCGTGAGCATCTGCAGACCGCGATCGTTCAGGCCCCGGCCGGGGATCGCCGTGACATTCTCAGCCGCCTTGCGGTTGACCTCGGAGTCGGTCGGGTCGCCGAGTCGCAGCTCGATGCGCGTGCCGATGAGGTCCTTGATGTTGGCGCGGATCTCCATCCAGCGCGCCGCAGTGATCACGACGTGCACGCCGTAGGTGAGACCGCGCGCGGCGATCGCCTGGATCTGCGGCTCGAGCATCTCGAACTCCGCGCGCAGCGTGCCCCAGCCGTCGACGATGAGGAAGATGTCGCCGTAGCCGTCGTCGGCGAGTCCCTGCGCCCGCCGCTGCCGGTAGGCGTCGATCGAGTCGATGCCGTTCTGCCGGAAGTACACCTCGCGGGCGTTGAGCAGGCTGGTGACCTCGGCGACGGTGCGTCGCACGACATCCGGCTCCGAACGCGTCGCAACTCCGCTCACGTGGGTGAAGTCCTGCAGGCCGGTGAAGCTGCCGCCACCGAAGTCGATGACGAAGAACTGCACCTCCTGCGGGGTGTGGGTGAGGGCCAGGGCGACCACGGCGGTGCGCGCGAGAGTGCTCTTGCCGCTCAGCGGAGCGCCGACGATCGCCATGTGGCCGGCGGCGCCACCCAGCGAGATCGCCAGGTTCTCGCGGCGCTGCTCGAGTGGCACGTCGACGACGCCGAGCGGGACGGTGAGCGCCCCGGCCGCCCGCCAGCGCGGGGAGACGAGACCGAGCGACGGGTCTTCGACGAGGTCGCCGAAGAGCTGGTCGAGCGTCGCGGGTGTCACCAGCGGCGGCAGCCAGACCTGATGCGCTGCGGGGCCCCGCCCCTTCATCGACTCGACCGCGATCTCGAAGGTGTTCCGCTTCTCCTCCGGCTCGGCGTCGACGACGATCTCCGGCTCGTCGACGGGAGTCTCAGCGCGCCACACCGGTGCGGCGGTGAACAGCTCGACCGCGGCGGTCGATCCGGTGCTCTGGCTGGTGCCCGACGCGGCGCGTCGACGCCGACGCGGTGGCGGCCCTGACACGTACGCGGCACGGAACTGCGTCATCGTCTCGGTATCGGATTTCAGGATGCCCGCGCCAGGCTGCGTGGGCAGGTGATAGGCATCCGGAACGCCGAGGACGGTGCGCGACTCGCCCGCCGAGAACGTGCGCAGACCGATGCGGTAGGAGAGGTGCGTGTCCAGACCGCGCAGCTTGCCCTCCTCCAGGCGCTGCGACGACAGCAGCAGGTGCACCTGGAGCGAGCGGCCCAGACGGCCGATGTTGACGAACGTGTCGACGAACTCCGGCTTGGCTGACAGCAGCTCCGAGAACTCGTCGGCGACGATCAGCAGCGCGGGCAGCGGCGCGAGATCCGTGCGACCACCGCGGCGCGCCTTCTCGTAGTCGGCCACGTTGGCGAAGGGTCCGGTTGCGCGCAGCAGCTCCTGCCGGCGGACCATCTCGCCCTGCAGCGCATCCTGCATGCGGTCGACGAGCGAGATCTCCTCGCCGAGGTTCGTGATGATCGCCGACACGTGAGGCATGTCGGCCATACCCGCGAATGTCGCTCCGCCCTTGAAGTCGACCAGCACGAAGTTGAGCTGCTCGGGCGAGTGGGTCATCGCCAGGGCCAACACGAGCGTGCGCAGCACCTCCGACTTGCCCGAGCCGGTGGCGCCGATGATGAGGCCGTGCGGCCCCATGCCCTGCTGCGCCGATTCCTTGATGTCGAGGATCAGGGGGCTGCCGTCCTCGGTCTGACCGATGGGAACCCGCAGCCGGTCGCGTTCCAGGCGAGGCGCCCAGGCGGCGTCGAGATCCAGGTCTCGCACATCCGGCAGCCCGAGCAGCTCGACGAGCTCTGCCTGGCCGGTCGCACTGTTCTTCTTGGCGATCGTCGTCCCGCCGGAATACAGGGCGATGAGTCGCCGAGCCGTCGCCTCGGCCTCCACGATGCTGATCGCGTCTGGCTCAAACGGTCGTGCGGGCAGCTGCAGGCTCACGAGCTCCGCACGCACGCCCTGGCCGCCCGTCTCGAACGCGATACGGAGGGCGTTCGGGTCGTCGAGATCGCCCCAGCGAGCGGGCAGGTCGATCACCGTGACGCCCTGCACGCCGTCACCGGTGACCAGCGCGTCGGTGAACGAGGTGGTCGCGCCGTCGGTGACGATCACGATGTGCGGCACCTTCGCCGGCGAGCCGTCCCGGGCGAAGCGCGACCGCTCCCGCACCTCGGCCGGGAGCATCTCCTCGAGCTCCGACAGCTGCGAGCCGATCATCCGCGCCGCGCCCAGGCCGTCGCGCACCGTGCGCGAATGCGTGTGCGGGAGCCACTTGGCCCACTCCCACTGCGGAAGCACCGCATTGTCGGCGGCGATGACGATCTGCAGCACCTCGGGGTCGTGCATGGCGGCGGCGTGCAGCAGCATCGCCCGCGCCAGCGCTCGCGTCTCGTCCTCGTCGCCAGTGACCTCGATGCGCGCGTAGTCGCGCAGCGTGACGCCCAGGGGAAGGTCCTTCTGGACCTCGTGCGTCAGCATGAACCGGTGTGCGGCGGACGCCGCCACGGGGTCCAGCTGGGCAAGCGGGGGCAGCTCGGGCGCCTCGAGCGTGACGCACAGCGGCTGATCGCTCGTGCCCACGCGCACCGACAGGAAGTCGGCATCGTTGACACCGCGCTCCCACACCCGGGTGCGTTCTTCAGCGAGGTACGGCAGCGTCGAGGGTGCCGGCAGATGCCAGTTCCCGGAGCGACGCTGCTGACGTGCGGCGACCCGCACCGTCTGGCGCAGCTCGCTCAGGTAGGCGAGGTACTCGCGGCGAGCCCCGAGAGTCGCGGCCTGGCGCTGTGAGCGCTGCCGCCAGCCGTTTACGGCAACGAAGCCGAGCGACGAGAGCAGGAACATGCCGCCGGTCAGCAGCCCCGTGACCGACTGATTCGACATGGTCACCATGACGATCGCGCCGACGCTTCCCAGCATGGGCAGGAGTGATCCGAGCACGCCCATCCCGCCGTCGTTCGGCTGCAGCTCGGGCGGCGCCTGAACCGGGAGTCTCCCTGCGGGGACGCGAGGTGGGGCGAGGCGGGGTCCTGTCATGCTCTCTCTCCGGCGCTGCTGTCGGTGCCCAGCAGGAGGCTGATGGTGAAGCTGCGGTTGCCGATCCGCACGCGGTCCGCGTCGTCGAGCAGCACCCGCTCCCCGGCGACGAGCTCGGTCAGCTGGCCGTCGTCGGCGCGGATGTCGGAGCCGTTGGTCGATCCGAAGTCCGTCACCCACGTGCGGCCGCGAGAGTGCTCGATGCGCAGATGGGTCTTCGACACCGACGAGTCCGGATCGGTGACGACGATGAGCCTGTCGTCGTGCGCGCTGGCGACGGGAGCGCGCCCGAGATTCGCGGCGAGCGGCAGGGCGAGCTGCACGCGCTGCCCGGTGTCGAAGATCAGCAGCAGAGCGCCGGTCTCGGATGCCGGGGAGGCGGCGTCGACGTTCGTCTGGGCTGCTGCCGGCGCCGGGGCGACGGTGAAGAGCGGCCGGTCGGCGGCAGGGGTCGCCTGTTCGGGCGTCTCGGTGCGGCGCGACGCCGCTCGAGCGTCGGTGGGCTCGGAGTCCTCATCGATGAGCGCGGAGTGGCCGCCGAGGGGCACCACTTGGGGCGGAGCGAGCGGACCGGCATCCGGAGCTGCGGCCGCCTGCGGCACCGTTTCGACCTCAGCACGTGCCGGCACCGCCACGACCACGGTTCCGGCGATGCGATCCGCCCACGACTGTCGCTTCCCGCCGCGATCCCAGGCGCTGGAGGCCACGACCACCCAGCTGCCCACGGCGACGATGAAGCCCGCGCCGGTGATGATGGCACGCACGAGCTGGCGTCCGACTCCGGGTGAGAACGGCCGGTCGGCGCGGGCGCTGCGCAGGCGCAGCACGGCGTTGCCGAGGGTGAGGCCGGTGCGGGCTTCGAGCACCCAGAGGAAGAGCGCGAGTTCGAAGACCGTGAGGCCGGCGAGCAGCGGGCTCTGAGAGAACACCAGCACGAGGGCCGCGGCGAGGAAGACGACCGCCGCGTCGAGCGTGAAGGCCGCGATCTGCTGCACCGTTCCCGCGGGAACGCCGGCGAATGCCGGTCCGAGCCCGTCATCGTTGCTCTGCGCCGGGCGCCTCGACGACACGATCGGGGTAGGCGGAGGGGGCGTCTGCCTGAGCGGCGCTCCATCCACTCCCGGGGCGGCGGCGATCAGGGCGGGCGGCAGAGCCGGGATGTCGTCGGGTCGGGCTCCCCCCGGTGCCATCGGCGGGACCGGGTCACCGCTCGGACGCGACTGTGATTGGCGGTTCCCGCTCATCCGGCCATCATTCCACGAACCAGCGAGAGAGCATTCGCGTAGAGCAGCGCAGCGGGCAGCGCGAGAGCGACAGCGAGCCACTCGAAGGCGTCGCCGATCCGCGACCAGATGAGCGAGCTCGCGCCGCGTGAGATCGGGATGACCACGGCGACGGCGACCAGTGCCACGACGAACAGCAGGGCGGCCCCGAGCAGGTGGAATCCCGACTCGAGAGCAGCGGCGATCTGGATGCCGGCGACGACGAACACGACCGCGGCCGCTGCGCGCGGGAACCACCGGAGGATGCGTGAGGTGGTGTGACGCGGTGTGAGCAGCAGAGCAAGACCCAGGCAGCACAGCAGCCCGATGCCTCCGGAGACCACCACCGGGTCAGCCGGCCAGGGGCGCAGGAAGGCGATCGGGGCCATCAGCGCGGCGACCACGCTCAGCACGGCGGTTCCGGCGATGAGTCGCGCAGAGGAGTCGTCGACGACGGCGGTGATGCGCTCGGGCTGCAGTACGCCGACGGGCTCGGGGATCGCCCCGCGCACCGTCCATCGGCTGGTCATGAAGTGCTTGTAGTCGATGAAGTAGCCCTCGGGGAGGTTGACCAGACTGCTCGGCAGGGCACGAAGACCGAGGGGGATGAGTCCGAGCGAGATCGCCGCGGCTTCGACGTGCCCCCAGCGCATCAGCAGAGCGAGACCCCACACCGCGGCGAGCGCCACGAGCAGCACCGTCGCGGTGCCTGCGGCGGCTCGCATCGGACGCAGGCGTGCGGTGACGGCGACGATAGCAGTGGTGGTGCCTGCGGCGAGAAAGCCGGTCGCGGCCGACAGGTGCGCGCCGGATTCGAGCCCGGCCGGAATGAGGAGCGCACCGGCGGCGAACGACAGCAGCACCGGTGCGAGCACACCGAGAACGCCGCGCGCCCCTGCATCGGAGTCGCGGTGCGCCCACGCCACCGCCCCGCTGACTGCGCCGCCTGCGGCAAGAAGAGCGACGACGAGCCGAAGCAGCGGCTCGGCGGATCCCAGCGCGAAGACCGCGACGAGCAGCAGGCCGCTCACCGCGAGCAGCCACCAGCGGGCTCCGTGGTCGGCGCGTGTGGGGCGATCGGTCGACTGGGCGGAGCGCATCTGCGGCGCGAGAGCGGCGCGGTCGATCAGCGCATAGAGGCCGCCGTCGATGAGGTCCTCGCACTCGGTGTCGCCCGGCACCTCGAAGCCACCGGGACCGACCGTGATGAAGCGATCAGCCGACGACAGCCCGCTTAGCGTGAGAGCGTCGTCGAGGGTCTCGTCGAGGGGAAGGGACAGATCGATGCGGCGATCCTCGGTCTGGAGCACGATCCGACGTCGCTCTGCGATCTCGACTGTCACACCTGAACCCTATCGACTGTATGGAGCGTGTTCCGTTCCCGGGATGCCCCGCAAGATCTTCATCGCTGTGCGCTGACGGCGTCGATGATCTCACGTGCGCCGTCTATCGTGATTCGAACGTCTTCGTATGACGTGACGACCACCACGCCGGGCACCAGTTGCTCCATCATCGATTCGAGAGCGATGGGCTCGCCATCGACGTCGTGGATGCTGAGCTTGATCTGGTCGAGCGGAAGATCATTCTCGTCCACGACGATCTGCAGCACCGACGCGAGGTCGGAATCGGTGAGATCGTGATCATCGAGGTCCACCCCGACCGCAAGGTAGTGGGTGAACCCGTTCAGACCCTTCTCCGCGTATGCGTCAGTCGCGCCGACATCAGATGCGAGCAGCGCCGCCGGGATCTCCTCGACCTGGTCATCCGCTCGGTCCGCCGCGATGAAAGAGCACCCTGCGAGCGAGAGCGCGACACCGAGGCCTGCGACCATAACCGCCATCCGGCGGCCGTGCATGTGTATGCGAGCGCTCCACCTCATCAGTGCTCCACCCCCGCCCTCAGACGCCTCCGAACCCACCGCGGGCACCGCGACGGCAACGCTCATCGCAGCGAGGCCGAACGTCGCCGCGATCATTCGCCGCCTATGCGCGGTCACCAAAGGCCTGCTCCACACTTACCGCCCATGACCTTCCCTCTGCTCAGTGGTGTGTCGTCGTGAGGATCTCGTCAGCACGATCGCGAGGATGATGCCGCCGACGAGCAGCAGCACGAGGGCGATCCGTCACGCCTGCTGTACCGTCCGGCAGTTCACCGAAAAGCACAGCAGACGGCGCGGGCCCGACGCGCCACCGCGCCAGGCCCGCGCCCCGCACTCACGCGCCGAAACGACCCGCAGCAGACCGGTCGGCCTGCACATACTGACCCGAGATCTCCTCGGTCTTACCCGCGATCTGCGTCAGCAGCTGCTGCATCTCACTCAGCGAACGGTTCCACTTCGCCTGCG